>CAVOTI010000004.1:0-631807 GCA_963699105.1 uncultured Acidimicrobiales bacterium
GCTCGCTCTCCAACACCCTCTTCCGCCTGGATGCGGGAGATCTCGCCGCCTACGTCGTCGACACGGAGACCGGCGAGCTCCACCCCCAGCTCAGCGATGGGCAGCGATCCCATGACCTCATGGTGGCCGGCGAGAACCTGGCCGGCGAGCTGCTCGACCTCTCCGCGGAGGGGGTCGACCACGGCCTCGACCCGCTGGCGACCGCCGAGGAGATGGTAGTGGACGTTATCGCCGCCTCTGGGGGGAGCTCACCGAGGAGGTGAGCTTCGCGCCCGACCAGCGTTACCGGGTGGAGGAGCGGGTCCGCCAGCCTCAACGCCCTTGGATTCGCCGTCGAGGAGGTCGAGGTGCTGGCCGAAGGGAGCTACCGCCTGCTGGGCTCAATCCGCGGGTGGTGGATCCCGGCTATCACGTCCTGGACCCCTGCGCGCGCTGACCGGGCTCACGGTCCAGGAGAACCAGGCCCGGCGGCTCCTTGACGACCTCGCCCGCTACCGCGCTGACCGGGATCGCTCGGGCTCCGCCGGCATCAACGGAGGCCGCTGGGGTCGCCCGCCGCTGGCTCACCGAGGTCTTCGAGCGGACGGTGGGGCTGGGTGCCCCGCCGCCTGCGCGGCCGGCTCCAGAGCCGGCCGAGCTCTTTCACCAGGTGCTCGACCACCGCTGGTACCTCTCCGAGGCGGCCGGTCACGACGTCGGGCTGGATGACGCGGTGGCCTCTTTTGTCGCCACCGTGCTCCCCGGGGAGACCCGGCCCCGGGGGGCCGGCGCCAAGGCTGACCAGCCAGTGCGTCCATCCGAACAAGGGCGTCCGGGCGCGGTGCGCCCCGCACGGCCGGGTTGGCGATCCGCCGCCACCGGGCCAATGCGGGCGTTATGGGCGATGAAGATGAAGGCCAGGACGACCGTGCACCCGAGAAGAGCCCAGCCGGCGGCAGCACGCTCGCCCTTCGACCAACGAGGAGGGCGGGTCGATGGGGGCGGCGTCATCGTCTCCCGGCCGGTCAACTGCACGGCCACCGCTCAGAGCTCCCCGAAGCGCCCGACCAGGACGCGCCTTGCCGAACTCGCGGCTCGAGCTGGCGCGCCACCAGGTAACTGGCCCCCACCCATCCCCGGCGCATCCAATTGCCGAAGGAGGCGAGTACCACTGCCCCTGATGCAGCCGGCAACATCTTCACCCGCTCGAGTGCCTCCTTGACCCCTCGGGGTGACAGCGGGTGCGCGTCGGCGAAGGCGTGGAGGAGCACGTGGCCAGGTCGCGGTCCGACCACCGGCACGCAGTACTCGGGACGGCGCCCATAGGCCTCCTGGTACTCATCGAGGAACCGCTGGCCGACTGGATTTGACTCGTCGTACTGGTCAAGCCCCGGTCCACCCCAGGATGGCGTCCCACATGACCTGATGGATCCACGCATTCTGGAAGGCCGTGCCGACAGACGCGGTCGGGTCCCACTCAGTTCGCTCAGCACCGGTTCACGTTGAGGACCGAATCCGAATCCACAGTGCACGAACGCGGTCACCTTCGACTGTTTCAACGCACGAACCTGCTCGGTGATGTCCTGGGCGGTCTGTGGAATTCGCTCCTCGATAGCGACCCGGATGCCCTTGGCGGCGGCAGCCTTGCGGAAGTTCCGGATATAGGACTCGCCGACCAGGGACGCTTCGATGAGTGCGCCGACCTCGGTGTGGCCGTCCTTGGCCAGCAGCTCGGCCCAGAAAATCGGCTCGTCAGTCATCGATCCCATCGACAGTGAAAAGGTCCACTCGCCGAGCCATTCCTCCGATCCGGTGACGCTGATCGCCGGTACTTGGAATCGCGTGCTCGATGGCTTCCGCGTGCGGGCACACAGTTGTCGGTGATGGCCGGACCGAACACGGCCAAACAGCCTTCGTCGACCAGTTCGGCGTAGGCACGATGACCGCCTTAACCGTCCCTTGGGCAGCCCCTCCACCTCGCGGAAGATGATTTCGACGGGACGGTCGATCATCCCCTGCTCGAGCCCCTGCTTGAAGACGAGCTCGAAGGGCCGGACGAGGTCCAGGCGGGACTCCTCCGGATAGCCATCGGGGAGCTTGAAGTCGAACAGGTACCCGAGCTTGATCGGCTCGGCAATGCTCTCGTACTGACACGCATTCCCCCTTCGGCCGGCCACGTGAGACACCCGTTCCGCCCATAACCTGATATTTGTTCCAGAACCTACCGATCCGCCGTCGACCCGTCAATCAGTTCGATGGTCCAGGCTCCTCGCCCAGATACGCATCGATCATCTCGAAGAGCCCGGCGGTTACGACCGGATCGTCGGTGAGCGGTCCGGCCACCGCAGCACGGCTGGCGTCGCGCAGGCTCAGGCCCTGACCACCAGTCGCCCGGCCGCGATCAGCACGCGGTCGAGGCCACCTCGCGCAGGCCGGCCGAATCGAGCCGCCGGATGGCCTGCCCGAGTCGCACCAGCTGCGCCGCGTCTGCGCTGGTCCACCCCCGCTTCTTCGGACAGGATCTTCTCCTCGACATCGGAAGGGGGAAGTCGAGCTCGATGGCGACCATCCGCTGCCGGGTCGAATCCTTCAGATCCTTCAGCACGCTCTGGTAGCCGGGGTTGTAGGACACGACCAGGCAGAACCCCTCCGTCGCCTGGAGGGTGACTCCCAGTCGGTCGATGGGCAGCTGGCGTCGGTGGTCGGCCAGCGGGTGGAGCACGACCGTGGTGTCCTGACGTGCCTCCACGATCTCGTCGAGGTAGCAGATGGCTCCTTCGCGACGGCCCGGCGTGAGGGGCCCGTCCACCCAGGTGGTGGCATCCCGCTGCAGGAGGAACCGGCCCACCAGATCGGCGGTGGTCAGGTCGTCGTGGCAGGCGACGGTGATCAGCGGGCGATCGAGGTCGAAAGCCATGGCCTCGACAAATCGGGTCTTGCCGCAACCCGTCGGTCCCTTGAGGAAGACAGAAAGGCCTTGGCGGTAGGCCGCCTTGAACACCTGCTCCTCGTTGCCGATCGGTACGTAGTACGGCCGGGCGCCTTCGGTCACGCCGTGCCCCTCTCGAGCTCGAGGTGTCCTCTCGTCCGTGCCGTCTGCTGGAACACCCTCCGCTGCAGCTCGGCCGACCGGAGGGCCGCTCGGAACAACGGTCCGACCACCAGAGGAAGCAGCTCCACCCGGGGGATGGCCGCATAGGCCGCCGTCCCGAACACGCGACGCAGTGCTTCGATGTCGGCGTCAGTTCCGATGCTGAGACAGACGCAGCCGATGCCCTGCCAGCGTCGCCTCGGCCAGAGCCCGCCGAGCATCCGCCTCGCCGTAGGCCCGCTCGTAGCCGTGGTCGTAGGCCAGGCCATCGGAGAGCACGACCAACAGCCGCCTTGCCGTACCGGCCTCCTTTTTGAGGACGGCTGTGCCGTGCCGTATTGCGGCACCTAGTCGCGTACATGCGCCGGGAACGAGCCCTCCCAGGCGCTGGAGGACCAGCTCGTCGAACTCCTGGTCGAACCGCTTGACCGGCACGACGTGCACGGCGGAACGTCCTTGCGATCGGAACCCGTAGAGGGCTATCCGGTCACCGAGTTCATGCAGGGCCACGGTCAGGGCGCACGCCGCGTCACGTTGGTGGACATGAACGGGCACGCCGATGGCGCCGGGCTCCCCGGCGGACCCGGAGATGTCCAGGAGTACGAGCACGGAGAGGTCACGCCGACGGCGCACTGAGTCAACGTAGACCGCTTCGTCGGGTGCCGACCCCACCTTCAGCTGGATGAGTGCCTCGATTGCGGCGTCGATGTCGATGTCGTCTCCTTGCGGCTGGCGGTGACGGCGCTCGAACTCCATGCCCAACCGACCGAGCGGACGCCGCAACGCTCGGGTCTCGGGCGCCCGGAAGACGGCAAGCTCGTCCGGCCCTGATTCGACCTCCTCGACCGTGCACCAATCGGGTCGATAGCGCTGTCTGTGCTGGTCCCACTCGGGATACGTCGCCAACCGGTGCTGCCCGGTCGTCGCCAGGTCGGACACGTGTGCCGCGGCAGCGGAGAGCGCCACCGTCCCGGACCGATGGGTGGAGCGCTGACTCCCGCGGGTGGGAGCGTCGGCACCCGGTGGACCGCTCCTCTCAGAACGACCGTCCCCGAACAGCTTCTTGAGCATCCGGCCGAGGCCCCCGCCCCCGCCGACCGAACTGGCAAGCATGTCGATGACCGTGCCGAGCTCGTCGTCCGCGTCGTCGAGGTGGCCCAGCTGCGATTCGGCGCCGCGGCGTGGCGAGTGGTGTCCAACCGTGTCCTTCTGCTGAGCATTTGGGGTGAGCGGGACCCATTTGGCGAGGTCGGACCGTCCCGAAGACGGTCGGAGCATCATCAATGTCATCACGGCTACTGGCAAGCGCCAGCGATGCCGCCGGAGAATCAGTGCGCTCCGCAACCTCCCGATTGACAACCCGTCGTACTGGTGGGGGCAACAGCGCTTCGTGCGCCTGCAGGGCGCGGTGGCCCTCAACCGCGAGATAGCGGCGAGACAGCGCCGGGCGGCGGACGAGGGCGGCGTCGACCTTCTGATCCAGGCTGCCGGCGCCGAGCAGGGCCGCCTGCACGACAATGCAGGCCAGCTGGTGGCCGGGTTCTGCGCCGGGATCGACGAAGATGGACGAGCCGTCCGTCCACGCCAGTTGGTGACGCGTTCTCAGCAGCTACTTCGACAGAACGTCCGGCGATCGCGGACGCGAGAAGCCGATAGCGCCCGAGTTCGTCAGCATTTCGGCCCGCAAAGGGGTCCAGTGCAAGTTCCCGGTCTATTGCCGCCAGGACCGCCAACGCCTCCCGGCGCTGGTCGGTTTGCGACCACCTACGCATGGTAAACGCTAAATCCTGGCTCGTTGACGGGGCACGGCCCCGCGCAACACGGTGTCCCTGGCCAGGGCTTGCGCCGCCCGTGGCCCGGCTTCACGCACGATGCTCGGGGGGAAGACAATTGCCTCCTGCACACATCGCGCCCGGATCTCGGCATTGCTGCCCTCTACACGGAGGCTTTCCGTCCTCTCCCCTTCCGACAGCAGCGCCTTGATTTGCCGAAGGTGCCAAGCAAACGAGAGGCCGAGGTTGGGCGTGTTCGGTGGTGACTGCCGAAGCCATGCCAGCTGGATCCGGAACTCTTCGCTGAACCGATCCATTACGTGCACGTTGGCCCACATCAGCCCGTCGAGCTTCTCGAGCGGTGAGGAACGGGTACTCAGCACCGCCTCCCACGCGGTCTTCAACGCCTGCTCGGTGTAGAAGCGCATGATGGACAAAAGGAGCTGGTCCTTCGAAGTGAAGGACCGGTAGACGGTGCCGGTACTGAGACCGGCGGACGCCGCAATGTCCCGCATGGTCGTAGCCTCGTATCCCCGTCGCCCGAACTCCTTGCGGGCAACCGCCCGCAGGTGTTGAACCCGGCCGTCCTCATCATCGGGTTCCTCGTCCCAGCCTACGATGATCTTCTCCACGGCCTGGATGGCCTGCGACCTGTCGAGTGTTGCATTCGAGGGTGCCCTCGTCGCGATCCCGTCGAGCAGGATGCGCAGACGTATCTCAGGCACCCGCTCTTCCCCTGGGGTCATGTGAGACACGCCTACTCCGACGTGGAGCATGCTCTGGCAGAGTCGGTCGCTGAGCAGCGTGAGGTCGATCCCCTGGGCGGATGGCGCCCAATGCCCGTCCCTCGTGGAGCATTTCGAGCATGGTGGCCTCGATGGCTGTGGGAGTTTGGCTCGCCAGATGGGCCAACTCGTCACCCAGGACGGCCGGTGGCTCGTAGAGACTGAGGAGCAGGGCGGCCCGATGGCGCACTCCGCACGCTGCGATGGCCTGCCCGAACTCGATAATGCGCGCTTCGACAGGCCCGGATGCAGGTTGTTGGAGATCCCCTGCCGCCTGGTCGGCCAAGCGGTCCAGGTCGTCCCGATAGCGCCGGACGAGCTCGATGATGATGGCTTCCTTCGAGTCAAAATGGTGGTACAGACTCCCGGGCAGGATTCCGCAGGCGTCCGCGATCTCCTTCAGCGACACCCGCATGCCCGCGGTGGCGAAGAGCCTGGCGGCCGTTTCGAGGATCTCGGTCCTACGGGTACCGTCGGTGGGCATCGTCACGATCGTAATCACGGGCGCTCCCATTACGACTTTCTTGCCCGACTCCGGCTGTTCCCCACAACCGGCAGGCGGCAAAGCGGGAGCGGCCGCCTTCCTCCCCCCGCGGCACTCTACCGGTGGGCCGAATCCAAAGGCACGACCACGGCCATCGACACCAGCGGGTGGCGAGTCACAACCCGGCCTTCCCGCCTGCTCGGTCGAGGCGCCCACCCCACCGACCTTATCGAACCTAACTCTTGGTCCACAACGCCCTTCAGGGTAGGGTGGCCAGCGGGTCAGGAATACGAGGAGCCGGCATGCGCAACTGGAAGACCATCGATTTCTTCAGCGACGCAGACCTGGTGGAGGACCCATACCCCTATTTCGACCAGTTGCGAGATGAAGGACCGGGCCTGACTTCCGATGGGGTGATCGCGTTAACCGGCTTCGAAGAGGCCAGTGACGTCTACCTCGACGCGGAGAACTTCTCGTCGGTCAACTCGGTGATCGGCCCCTTCGCCCGGTTCCCCGTGCCACTCGAAGGCGACGACGTGGGCGAAAATCATCGACTCGGTACCGGGACCAGATACCGATGAACGAGCACATGGTCACCGCTGACCCGCCGACGCACACCCGCGAGCGGGCGCTGTTGATGCGCCTCATAACCTCGCGGCGTCTGAACGACAACAAGGCGTTCATGTATCACCTCTCGGACCAACTCGTCGACGAGTTCATCGGTGATGGCCACTGCGAGTTCATCGGCGCCTACTCTCAACCCTTTGCCATGCTGGTGGTTGCCGACCTGCTAGGCGTGCCGGCATCAGATCACGAACGGTTCCGAGAGGGTTTCGGCTCGGGGCCACGTGCCGGGCAGGATCGGCTCCGATTCACCCACCGGCGCCCACCTCAACCCGCTGGCCTGGCTCGACGACTGGTTCTGCAAGTTACATCGAGGACCGTCGCCGAGCGCCGCGGAAGGATGTCCTCACCGACCTTGCGTTGGCGACGTACCCCGACGAATCCATGCCCGAAGTGACCGCGGTGGTCCGCACCGCAACCTTCCTCTTTGCCGTGGGCCAGGAGACCACGGCCAAGTTGCTGGCCGTGGCCCTCAAAAACCTCGCCGAGCGACCCGAACTGCAGGACGTATTGCGGGCAGACAACGAGCTGATCCCCAACTTCATTGAAGAGGCCCTGACGCATCGAGAGCCCGGTGAAGGCCGACTTCCGGCTGGCCCGCCGGTCCACGAAAATCGGCGACGTAGACGTCAAGGCCGGAACCCCTGTGATGCTTCTGAACGGTGCGGCCAACCGTGACCCCCGTCGGTTCGAGTGCCCAGCCGATTTCCGCATCGACCGGCCGAACTCCAGGGCTCACATGGCCTTCGGCCGGGGCAACCACACCTGTCCCGGCGGACCGCTGGCGCGGGCAGAAGGGCGGGTCAGCCTGGAGCGGATCCTCGACCGAATGCGCGACATTCGACTCTCCGATGAACACCATGGCTCCCCCGATGAGCGCCACTACAGCTACGAGCCGACCTGGGTTCTCCGCGGCCTGAACGACTGCACCTAGAGTTCACCTCCAACGAGGCGTCGCGATGAGCCCATCCCATGTGGTGAACCACATCGCAACCGACGGCGAGTTTCCGACCGGCACGCCTCGAGCGAAGGACGCCGTGACCACCAGGCCAGAATCACCCCAATCCCCGGCCAATCTGGGCCAGGAAGGAGCACGTCGTGGCAGCATCACCTGACTTCAGCTTCGAGCGGAGGATGCTCATCGACGGCAAGCTCGTCGAGACAGCGTCGGGCAAGACCTTCGCCAACATCAATCCGGCGACCGAGGAAGTGATCGGCGAGGTCGCCGACGCCACGGCGGCGGACATGCACCGCGCCATCGACGCGGCGCGGCGTGCCTTCGACGAGAGCGACTGGTCGACAACCACGCCTTCAGAAAGCGTTGCCTGGAGCAGCTCCAGGAGGCGCTCGAGGCCGAGCAGGAGCAACTGCGCGAGGAGCTGATCCTCGAGGTCGGGTGCCCGCGCATGGTGACCCACGGCCCCCAACTCGACGCGCCGCTGGCCGGCGGGCTCACCCATCCCGGCCAAGCTGATCGACGAGTATCCCTGGGAAGTCGACCTCGGCGAGGAGGTGTCCGCCCTCACCGGCCAGCTGACCGCCAGGAGAGTCTGGCGCGAGCCGGTCGGCGTCGTCGGCGCCATCGTCCGTGGAACTATCCGTTCGAGGTGACGATCCACAAGCTCGGCCAGGCTCTGGCCACGGGCAACACCGTCGTGCTCAAGCCGGCACCCGACACCCCCTTCAACGCCACGCGCATCGGACGACTGGTGGCTGAGCGCACCGACATACCGGCCGGCGTCGTCAACGTCGTCCCGTCCTCGGACCACCTCATGGGCGAGGAGCTCACGCTGTCGCCCAAGGTGGACCTGATCTCCTTCACCGGATCGACGGCCGTCGGCAAGCGCATCATGGAGAAGGGGGCGGCGACCATGAAGCGCCTGTTCCTCGAGCTCGGGGGCAAGTCGGCCACCATCGTGCTCGAGGACGCCGACCTGGCCTCTCGTGCCTCATCGGCATCGCGCCCTGCTTCCACGCCGGCCAGGGCTGCGCCACACCCACCCGCATGCTGCTTCCCCGCTCCCGCTACGACGAGGGCGTGGAGATGCTAAGGGCATCTACGAGTCGGTGGTGCCAGGCGACCCCCAGCAGCCCGACATGCTGTGCGGACCGCTCATCTCGGCCAAGCAGCGCGACCGGGTACAGGCTACATCCAGAAGGGCATCGACGAGGGGGCCAAACTCCTGGTCGGCGGCACCGGCGCGCCGGAAGGCATCGACAAGGGCTACTACGTCGCGCCCCACCCTGTTCGTCGACGTCGACAACGCCATGACCATCGCCCGCGAGGAGATCTTCGGCCCGGTACTGGTGGTGATCCCGTTCGACGACGAGGAGGACGCCCTGCGGATCGCCAACGACAGCCCCTACGGGCTGGCGGGCAACGTCATGTCGGGGTCGCTCGAGCACTCGATCGCCGTCGCCCGGAAGCTTCGGGCGGGATTCATCGGCTCAACGGTGGTGCCGGCTACTTCGCCGACGTCCCTTCGGCGGCTACAAGGAGAGCGGCGTCGGCCGCCAGAACGGCATCGCCGGCTTCGAGCAGTACCTCGAGGTCAAGTCGGTAGCGTGGCCGACCGACTAGCTCCGGCGGTGGCGTCCGGGGAGGGAGGGCCACATTGATTGACTTCACCGGGCAGGCAGTCATCGTGACCGGAGCCGGTCGTGGTCTCGGCCGCCTGTACGCATTGGATTTGGCACGGCGCGGTGCTTCGGTCGTGGTGAACGACGTCGGCGGCACTATGCAAGGAGAGGGCTCCGACTCGAGTGTTGCCGATCAAGTCGTAAAGGAGATCGGCAGGCAGGGAGGAATCGCGGTTGCTTCGCACGATTCGGTCGCTACGACAGACGGCGGCGAAGCCATCGTGAATACTGCAATGGAGCACTTCGGAAGGCTCGACGCGGTGGTAAGCAACGCCGGCATCTTCGACACTCTGCCCTTCGACGAGCTACCGGCCGACGACTGGCGCCGGATGCTCAATGTCCACCTGGACGGCAGCTTCTACCTGAGTCAGCCTGCGTACCGGGCCATGAAAGTCCAAGGGGGAGGTCGGTTCGTCTTCATCGCGTCGTCGGCCGGACTCTTCGGACAACCCAATTCGGCGCACTACGCAGCCGCCAAAGCAGGCATCGTCGGGTTGGCCAATGTGATCGCCATCGACGGCGCTCCACACGGCATCCTGGCCAACACCGTGCTGCCGTTTGGCTACTCCCGGATGGTCACCGAGACAATTGGCGATCGGGATGAACTGGGAGACGACGTGCCGTTCCTTCGTGCTATCGAACCGGAACTGGTGGTCCCCATGGTGGTGTTCCTGGCAAGCCGGGCTTGCACCATCACACACGAGAACTACTCCGCGTGCGCAGGACGTTTCGCCCGGGTCTTCGTCGGCCTGGGCGCAGGGCTGGGTGGCCCCCCCGGGCACTCCGCCGACGGCCGAGGCAATCGAGTCCCATCTGGTAGAGGTCTCGGCCACCGAACCGTTCATCGTCCCCGGCTCGATCTTCGACGAAGTGACCCAGATCTGCTCTCGGCTTCAGATTCCGTTGTAGCTGAACCCTGAACTATTCTGTCAGTGCCGAAAATTGGGCTCTATGGCCGTGCTACGAGCTGGTCAGTCGAGCTCGAATCGCTCGTCGAGTGGGTCGACAGGTTACAAGAGCAGTACGCGGCCGCCGGCGACTAGCTGGTCCCCTGCTGGTGGCGCCATCGCTTCGCCGTCAATGAGCTCGCCGCCCTTCGAGTCGCATGGCTCGGCGTCATCACGGCGGACGACTCGAGCGCAGCCCTCGACTGGCACGAAGCCGCCGAGAAATGCCGGGAGCGCGTCCGTCTGGCCATCGGTGACGGATCGGGCTGCACGGCGGTCGAGCACTACCCCGAGCGGCCCGTTACCAACGATCCCCGCTGGAGCGAAGAGCGAGAAGTGCTAGGCCTCGAGCTGCCGGATCGTTTCTACCAACCGCTCCCCGGTGCGAACGACACCGGCGCCAGCGCCTCCAGCCGTGGCGGCGCGAATTGAAAAAGGGCCCCGTGACCGGGGTCCGCCACCGAAGGTCGGCCACGCTGGGGTGGGTGGGAATCAGTCCTCACGCGGCCGGCTGCTCGGGCACCGACAGTGGCGTGGCTCACATCCCGAAGCCGGAGTCACGGCCACGATCGAGGTCGCGAGCTCGGCGTCGGCCAGCGCGCCGCTCGTGGACGGACTCGACCCCTTGGTCGTCGTCCCGCATCCGGTCGGCCTCCCTCGACCTGTCCGCGGTCCGCATGGCCTCCCAGCGTGACGCCAGACTCCCTCGCTCCGATGTGGCCTCGTGAGATCCTTGGTTCGTGAGGAGTCCTGTCGCGCCCACAGCTGCCACAGTGGTGCGCCAGTGGCCACGTTGCTCGGGGTCGGTCGGCTCAGGACCGATCGGTGGCCGTGTCCGGCGATGTTCCAACGGGTCCGGTAGGCCTCGATGGCACCGGCGGCTGCCTGCCACCGTTCGGCTTCGGTGACGCGCTCGGGGAGCGGGCCGAGCAGATCGGTGACGTGCTCGGGACAGGTGTAGGTGGCGGCCTGGCCGAGCCGGTACTCGTAGCGGCGGATGGTGCCCTCCAGTCTGCGACCAGCGTGGTGATCTCGTCCTGGTGGCGGGCGACCCAGTCGTTGCGATGCCGCTGGGCTGCCGCCAGTGTCTGCCAGGTCCTCCCGATCGGCTCCTCGGACTCCCGGCCGGCGGCCCGGGCTTCGTTGGTCCCGGTTCCAGGACGCGGCAGCGAGCTGGTCGGTGACGTCGGCCGGCGCATGGTCGTCCAGCCAACGCCCGAGGTCGGCGTGCTGCGTGGTAGGTGGCGGCGAGGTCGTCGGGAGAGACGGCGGACCACGTCTCGGGAGGTGGTCCCGGGCCATGGTCTGCTCCCGGGACGAGGCCCAGAGCATCGACCAGGGAATCGAGGGCATCCCGCTGGGCGGTGTCCGTCCGCGAGGTGTCCGACCTCCCACCGTGGGTTCTCGGGGGCGGCCACATAGAGGTTGTTGGACAGGCGGCCCCGGGAGAGCTGGGTGTAGCCGGCCTCCTGGAAGAGGCCGTCACCCCCGAGGCCGAAGGCGTGGTCGACGGTGATCCCCTGGGAGCGGAACACGGTCAGGGCATAGCCGAGGCTGGTCGAGTTCTCGACATAGCTCGGGGGAGGACGGCTCGTCGATCCGTCGTCGAGCTCGACCACGAGCTCGCGTCCCGTGGCCACTACATGAGCCGGCCTGCGCTCTCTCGCAGTGTCGTGCAACGTCACCCTGCCAGGGTCGAACGTCACCCTCCCTGGTCCGGCGTTGCGGCTCGGCAGCATGCAGCGGATCGACGACGCCGACCACGGTGGCGAAGGTGCCGTTCCGGAGCCGGACATGGCCGGTTCCACGGCTCCGTCGGTCGGTCCACTCCCGCACCCGCTGGTTCCGCTCGAAGAGGACCCGGTCGCCGACGCTGAAGGCCTTCTGTCACCGAGCCTGATCTCTGGACCGAGCTCACCCGCCTGCCTGGCGGCGGGCCCGGACCATCTCGTTCAGTGCGCTGACGTCGACCCGGCGGACGGCCAGGATGGCGGTGGTGTGGTCGTGGTGGACGGCCCACCAGTCTTCGACCAGCCGTTGACGGGCCTCGTCGATCGTGCCGGCGATGGTGACCCGGCCGTGGTCGGCGTAGGCGTGGACGGCAGGGGCCACGTCGCCATCCCTGAGGGCGACGAGGGCGTCCCGTTCCCACTGCTGGTCGGCGCCGGCCTGGCGGCGGTTGGTGGTGAGGGTGACGACGTCGGCTCCGAGCTCTTTCGATAGCGTGCGCAGCGCCCCACCGGCGTCGATGGAGGACAGCTGGCGGTTGTCCCCGACCAGGACCAGCTTGGCCCCGGACGCGTCGACGTGGCTGGCGGAGCTGGTCGAGGGAGCGGCTGCCCGACCATGGAGGCCTCGTCGACCACGATGACGTGGCGGGAGGTAAGCCCACCGGTCTCTCTCAGATCGGCCAGGAGCTGGGTCAGCGACGAGCTCGGGATGCCGGTGCCGGCTTCGAGGTCGGCTGCGGTCCGCGCGGCGACCGCTGTGCCGATGACCCGGAAGCCCGCCTCCTCCCAGCCGATCCGGGCCGCACTGAGCATGGTCGACTTGCCGGTCCCGGCCTGGCCGATCACCAGGTCGTAGCCGTTGCCGGAGGTGAGGAGCTTCCGCACGCCCGTCGGCCTGTTCGCCGTCCAGGTGAGGGTGACGTCGTAGGACCTGGTCGACGAGTCAGCGGGGCGACCTGTGCCGTCCCCTCCCCGATCCGATCCACTGCCGAGCAGACGATCCGCTCCTCGGCGGCCAGGAGCTCGGTGGTGGTGTAGCGCCGGTCACCGCTGGTGAGCCGGGATCGAGCTGGCCGCTTTTCGTTCGGACGCTTGTCCACTCGGCCGCGACCGTCATCGGCTTCCGCTCAGGACCCGTGACAACGATCTGTCCCGATCGAGGAAGGTCGGAGGTGAGTGCCAGCGCCTGGTCGGGGGTGACGTCGAAGGCCCTGGCCACGGCACTGATGCGCGTCCCGTCGGGTGAAGGTCGAACCGAGCAGGGTGACGGGCATGGCCCGGAGCGGGATGTCGTGTGGGACGCGACAGTGCTCGTCGATCTCCCAGTCGTCGAGCGACACGCCCTTCTCTCCCGGCCAGAACTCCGAGAAGACGGCCTCGGTCTCCTCGGGTCCGGGCAGGACGAGCGCTGTTCTCGCCAGAGCGACGGTAAGTCGTCCACGGTGGCCGGCCGGCTTCCGCCTTCGCCGTCGGGAAGATCGATAGACGGCAGCTGTTCCGTCCAGCCCTCCCGGAGCAGGTCGCACGGCGCAGTGACACTCGGCTTGCGGGCTCGGGTGGCCAGGGCTGCGATCTCGGCCGCCTTGGCCGAGGTCGACGCCCCGCTCCGTCCATGGCCGCCTCGATATCCGCCCTGCGCTTGGAGAAGGCCCGCAGGATCGTCTTCGGGATGTCGGACAGCTCCCCCAGGCCGTTGCGCCGGACCTGCCAGGCGCAGACCGAAGGGGGCCAGCTCGGCCCGGAGTGCGGACTGGTAGAGGGTGCCGGCGGTCTTCTTCCAGGTGTAGAGATGGCGGCCGTCAGGGGCTGACCACCGCCGTCTGCGCCCTGGACCAGGTTGGGGACGACGACGTGGGTGTGGAGCTGGGGATCTCCGGCCCGGCTGGTGCGATGACGGAAGGCGGCGCCGACGAAGCCGTTGGCTTCGACGAAGCTCTGCCCCCCGGCACCTCGCCGGACGAAGCAGGCCTCTGTCGACAGATGGTCGAGAACAGCGCCGACGGCCCGGTCGTGGGCCTCGGAGATCGCGTCCGGACGTGCGTCCGAGCCGAAGCGCCCAGAGCAGCGAGACGCCCTTGGGCGCGGAGAACGTGAGGTCGTAGCCGGGGCGCCGGTCCGGCGGACAGCCGGGCTCCGAGGTGGTCACCCGAGGCGGACATGCCAGCCAGCAGGTTCCGGAGTGCCTCGGCGTCGACCTGTCCGACGAGCCCGAGCTGTTCCGCCGCCGATGCCGCATCCACTGCCCGGTGCCTCGCCCCGACCGAGGTAGTAATCGTCGACGTTGTTGGCCACCTTGTCGAGGTAGTACTCGGCGCCGCCGGTGGCACCGAGTCGCCCTATCGACAGCATCGAGACGGCGTCGCGAAACGGGGCGTCGGAGACCGGTCCATGGTCGAATCGATCCGGACCGGCATCACCCTGAACGTCACCTTCGACGATCCGGGCCGACTACCAGGAAGAACGTGGCCCAAGGTGGTCGAGGTTGCCGGCCGAAGGACGGCGGGACTCAACGAGTGCACGTGTGTGCGCTATTTGTACCGCTCGGGCGAAGCCGACTTCGGTGGGCGTCTTGAGGCGGTCATGGCGGGCTCGATGCCCGCCTGGGCGCCTGGCTCCCGACTCGGATCAACGGCACCCTCCGGATCGACCGTGACCGGCCAAGCGGTAGAGCTCGAACCCCCGAAATAGCTCTCGTCGAAGCCGGCTCGCGTCACAGCAGTGCCCCGGCTCAATGCCGGGGCACTGCTGATTGGAACCGGTGGATCCTCAGGAGGTCTGGACTGGCTCCCCTGCCTGGTCCTGGTCGTCGGCTGATGGACCTTGTGAACTTCCGTGGTGGCGAACCGGAGGCTGGCCCCGATCTCGTCGGCCACGATCTCGACCTTGGTCCGGAAGGTGCCGTCCTCGGTCTCCCAGCCCCGCTGGTCAATCCGGCCGGTAACCACGACCCGTGAGCCCTTGGTGAGGCTGAGGGCCACGTTCTCGGCCAGGTCACGCCAGCAGACGACGTCGAGGTACGAGGTGGCTTCCTCCCACGCCTTGGTCTCTTTGTTCTGCCACCGGCGGTTGACGGCGACGGTGAGGGAGGTACTGGCCTGTCCGTCCCGGGTGTAGCGGATCTCCGGATCCCGAGTCAGGTTGCCGACCACGGCGGTTGTGGCGATGGTTGTCATGGCATGTCTCTCTTTCTGATTGATGGCGGGCGGGGCGCTTGTCGCCCCGTCAGGTCCGTCATCAATCGGTGAGAGCCGATTGCCCACACCGGCACCGGCGGTCAAGGGAGCGAGCGAAGCGAGAGCGAGAAGCGGAGGCCGGACGGTGAGGCGAGGCACGAGCCGGCCCCGCAGGGGTCACCGACCGAGCCGGCGCCTCGGAGCGTCGACCTTGACGGCCAAGGGGACGGTGTGAAACCGGAAACGCTGGGACCAGGAAGGGTGACGTTCGGGGTGGCGTTGCTTTCCGCACCGAGCGCCGCACGGCGTCGGTACCAACGGGATCGGGTGCCAGTCGTCGCGTGCAGCCTCGACTCGACTGGGGCGGTAAGCCCCGGTGCAGCGCTCGACTGTCCAACGCAAGGGCTGCATAGACGGCCGCCTAAAAGACTCCGGGCGCCGACTCCAGATAAACTCCAGCACATCTCCTGTGTCGAAAACGAGGATCGCTTTTGACCGATCCATCCCTCATTCCATCCCTCAAAAACTCTGAAACTGGTCCGGATCCGACGAGACGGGCTCAGAATCGAATCGACCATACTCCCAGCTAAATGGCACTAATTGCGACCCGCCGAGACACCCGAAGAAGGGTGCAGTCCAGCTCGAAAACCGTTGTGTCGCAAGGCACCGTGGGTTCGAATCCCACTCCCTCCGCCAATCGTGATGTCGCGAGACATCGGAGACCGGGTGTCGAGAAACTGTGGGCACCCGGTTCACGCCATGCGCCGATCGTCTGGATCGGATCGAGCCATGTGGCGCAGCGCCCCACTCGCCGCCGCCCCGCTACCCCTCTTGCGCACCGCCACCCGTCTTGCGCACCGCTGCCCCGCAGCTCTGCCTCCGTCGGCCTTTCACTTTTGAAAATAACATACTAGTAGTACGTTATTTTGAAAGTGAAAGCGCCGTTGGTGGTTGTCCGGATGCGAGAGCGGTGTCTGGACCAATCGGCCAACCGGCCAAGACATGACGACGGCAGTCGGTAGGGGCGCAGCGGTCCCGAACGCAGCGTCGGCCGCGGGCATGGGCGACAGTGCACCTCACTTCACTCAGGTCGGCCGATCGAGACGGGAGGTGTACGGCGTCGGCCGCGTCACTGACGGTGAGGCGACGAACACCTTGTTGTCGATGAGTCACTCGGACCGTCGACTCACCGGGTGCGTGGGCCACGCCAGGGTCGCCGGAGCCACCGAGGTTGCGACATGACGCCGTCGAACCGAGGGACATTGTCGCTTCGACACTAGGCTCGGGCTATGCGCATCGGGGCTACCGCATGGAGGACGTTGGGTTATTGGGTGCTGGCTGCGGCGATCCTTGCCGGCTTTGTCGGCGTGGTCATGAGTGTCGCCAACGTCGATTCGGGAGTCCGCTCGGCACTGGTGTTGATCTTCTTTGCCGTGGTGCCGACGGTGGCGGCCTTCGGGCTGCTGCGTTCCTTCGATCGGTTTGCCCGAATTGTCCTTGCCTGTACCGTAAGCGTCGTCTTCCTCACGCTCACGGCAACCGTGATGCTGGCCGAAGGACTTTGGTCTCCGGCCGGAGGGCTGGTGGTGGTGGCCGGGGTGAGCGCGGTGGCTCTGATTGTCCAGTGGCCACCGGTGCGTCAACGCATCGCCGCCTGGGCTTCGTCGTGGCGAAGCCCCGAACGTGACCGGATCGGCCCCACCACCACGACCAATCACACCGGTCACACCGGTCACACCGGTCACACCGGTCACACCGGTCACACCGGTAACACCGGTCACACCGGTCACACAAGGTGACGGAGAACTCGACTCTTGTCGTCCGTTCGACCTCGGTGCGAGTGATCGCCTAGCACCAGCGCGGTGGACGCCCGGCGGTGACGCCAACCGACACCGACACCGGGAACGGCCTCTCAGTACGCCCCGTCGGTCTCTGAATTCGACCCTCAGTGAACTACGGGACACCCGGCGTGAGGATTTGAGCAGGCATCCGGGCCGATGGATATGGTCATTCGGCGTACAAGGAGCAACGAGGAGCAAACTATGGCGGCCGAAAGCTCGGAAACGGGCGCCGGTCCACTTACGGTTCTCGAGCGGGAGCCGGGTCCACTGGTGCACGCCGGATACCGAGCAGTGTCCGACGCCTTCGCAATTCATCCGACCGTCAGTGTCGTGATCCCCGTGAGGAACGAGGTTCGCAACCTGCCCATCGTGCTGAGTTCGTTGCCGGACTGGATCGACGAAGTGGTACTGGTGGACGGACACTCAGTAGACGACAGCATTGCCGTGGCCCGAAAGTGCCGGCCCGACATCAAGGTCATCACCCAACCGGGGGTCGGTAAGGGCGACGCCCTGTTGGCCGGATTCGAAGCCTGCACGGGCGACATTCTGGTGATGATGGACGGCGATGGATCCACCGCCGGCCAGGAGATCGTCCGCTATGTGAGTGCGTTGGTGGCGGGAGCGGACTACGCCAAGGGATCGCGCTTTGCCAACAGTGGCGGTAGCGACGACATCACCTTCGCCCGCCGCCTCGGCAATCGGGTGCTCAGCGGACTCGTGAACCTCCTGTTCGGAACCCGGTACACGGACCTGTGCTACGGATACAACGCCTTCTGGGCCGATCGCCTCTCCGACCTCCACCTCGACTGTGGTGGATTCGAGGTGGAGACGGTGATGAATATCCGCGCCGCCAAGAACGGCTTCCGGGTACAGGAGATCCCCAGTCACGAAGCACAAAGGGTGCACGGTGAGAGCAATCTCCATGTGGTGAACGATGGCTGGCGGATCCTCAAGGCAATCGCCGCCGAGGCCCTGTCCCGGTCCGGTCCTGTGACCAAACTGGGTTCGGCCACGGGAGCGGTCGAGAGTCCTATGCCCCCGGCGCCCGAGCCCGCGGTCCTGTCTCCGTTGGCCGCCACCCCGACGATGATCTCCGTCGTCATTTGCGCATACACCGAAAAGCGGTGGAACGAGACGTGTGCGGCTGTCGAGTCCGTACGCCGACAGACGTTCCCCAGCAAGGAGATCATCGTCGTCGTAGACCACAATCCTGGTCTGTACAAGTCCCTGTCCGAAGCTCTATCCGACGTCACGGTGGTCGAGAACCGCCAAGCACAGGGGCTGTCGGGAGGGAAGAACACCGGGGTGTCGATAGCCAAGGGCGACGTCGTGGCCTTTCTCGACGACGACGCATTCGCCGATGCGGACTGGCTCAAGTTCTTCGCCGACTCGTATTCCGACCCGGCCGTGGTCGGCGTCGGCGGTCTCACCCTGCCCGACTGGCAGGCATCCCGCCCCTCATGGTTCCCGAGGGAGTTCGACTGGGTCGTCGGTTGTACGTACCGCGGTATGGCGGAATCGCGACAGGCCGTCCGCAATTTGCTCGGAGGCAACGCCTCCTTCCGTCGGGAAGCCTTGGAGTTGGTAGGGGGCTTTCAGACCGGGATCGGACGGTCGGCGGGAAAGCGACGGCCCTTGGGCTGCGAGGAAACCGAGCTCTGCATCCGGCTCAACCAGCGGCTGCCCGGATCGGTGATGCTCTTCGACGACCGGGCCATCATCTCGCACCTGGTGCCTGCTGATCGCTCGCGGTTCTCCTACTTCCGCTCCCGGTGCTACGCCGAAGGCCTATCGAAGGCTCTGGTGACGGCCAACGTCGGATCTCGTGACGGACTTTCGTCGGAGCGGCGCTACACCACACGGACGCTGCCCATCGGAGTCGCCCGTGGCTTTGCCGACTTCAGCAGAGGCGACATCTCCGGTCTAGGTCGGGCAGGGGCCATCGCCTCGGGCCTGGGCTCGACGGTAGCCGGGTTCGTGGCGGGGTCGGCGACCCGGCGGGCGCGTCAGCTGCGATCGAGAGCGTCGGCAAGGTTCGCGGTCAACACTGCCGGATGACGCTCATGACATCCCCTTGCCCGGTACGGGTACCGATTCTGATGTACCACGAGATCGCTCCCCCCTCGGAGACCAGCAGCCATCTCGCCGTCTCCCCTGAAGCCTTCTCCTCCCAACTCGCCCATCTGGCCAACGAGGGCTACCAAACGGTGACCACCCTCGAACTGGCCGGTGTCCTGGCCCATGGGACCGGCAGGCTTCCGAACCGTCCGGTGGTACTGACCTTCGATGACGGCTACGCCGACTTCCACAGCCGGGCCATGCCCCTCCTGGATCGGTACGGCTTCACCGCCACTCTGTTCATGACCTCGGGGTGGGTGCGGGACGCTGGAGTCCCCGATAGGAAACCCCCTGGCACCATGCTCAGCTGGGGCCAGATCGAAGAGGCGTTGACCGCCGGCATCGAGGTGGCGGCCCACAGTCACATGCATCCGCAACTCGATCAGCTCCCGCTGACCGCGCATGCGTCACGACCTTGCCACCGGCAAGGAGGTACTGGAAGACAGACTCGGGGTGGCGGTGGACGGGCTGGCATACCCGTTCGGCTACTCCGACGCCACCGTCAGGGACGTGGCCCGGGAGCTGGGCTACCGCTACTCCTGCGCGGTGGCCAACACCATTATGGGTCAGGAGACAGACCTCATGGCGCTACCGCGCCTCACCGTTCGGCAGTCGACCTCCATGCCGGTGTTCGAACGGATCGTTCGGGGAGAAAACCTCTCCCGCATCTTCGTCAAGGAACGGGCCTTGACCAAGGGCTGGTCACTCGTTCGTCGCTCGAAGGCAGTCCTGGGCCGCCGGGCACGGGACCAATAACATGGCCCCCAGCGGCGAGCCTGAACTCCGAGGCCGCCGCCGGCAGGCGGTCTCGTCGCTGCAAGTTGCCCCGCACCGGGACCAACCTCCCGACCCCGGGGTGAGGGCTATCCCCGGTAGCCGCCTCACACCGACACCGACACCGACACCGACCGAGCCCGAGCCCGAGCCCGAACCCGAACCCGAACCCGAACACGAGCGGGGCAAAGGCCCGATGGCCGGGGTGCGCCGGCAACTGGCCGATCCCCTCACCTCCAACGGCTACTCACTGATCGCCAACAGCGCGGTGACGGGCGCCCTCGGCCTCGTCTACTGGCTGTTGATGGCCCGCCAGTACCCGACGGCAGCCGTCGGAAGGGCCTCGGCTCTCTACGCGGCCATGAACCTGATCGCCGGGTTGACGGCTCAGAATTTCAACGGGGCGCTGACACGGTTCATCCCCAGTGCCGGCGTCCGCACCCGGCAATTCATCATGCGCGCCTACGCCGTGAGCGCGGCGGCGTCGATCGGTCTCACCGTCCTGTTCCTGGTGACCATCGGTTGGTGGGGCGCTTCCTATTCCGAGCTGGACAGCACCGCGGCCCGGGTGGCGTTCGTCATCTGTGTAGTCGTCTGGGCCATCTTCACTCTGCAGGACAGCACGTTGGTCGGATTGCGCAGTGCTTTTTGGGTGCTGGTGGAGAACGGCATCTTCGGGCTGGCCAAGATCATCTTGTTGGTGTTGCTGGTGTCAGCCTTTCCCGACCACATTGGGATCTACGTCTCGTGGATGCTTCCCGCCCTGGTGGCACTGCCGCTGATCAACTGGCTCATCTTCGGATACATCGTCCCCCGCCACACGTTCCTCACCCGCGATCTCCTGCCGGCCAGCAACCGTCAGATCGGCCGTTTCCTGGCCGGCGACTACTCCGGCACGCTCTTCATGCTGGCCACCGGAAGTCTCATCCCCGTGGTGGTAGCCGCCCGCGTCGATTCGCAGCAGACCGCCTACTTCTATATCGCCTGGGTGATCGCCGGCATCGTCGACATGATCGGCATCAGTATGGGCATGTCGCTCACCGTCGAGGGGGCATTCGACTCCTCCACCCTGGGCGCCAACTGCCGGAAGGCCTTGGGCAAGATGGCACTGATCCTGCTGCCCTGTGCCGGGCTGTTGGCCCTGTTCGCTCCCTTCTGGCTGGGTCTGTTCGGGCCGGCCTACGCCGCCCATGCCGCGCCGGTCCTCGAGCTGCTGGCGGTGGCCACCGTGTTCCGGGCACCGACCGAGCTCTACCTGGGGGTACTGCGGGCCCAGAGCCGGACGTCCCTGGTGGCGCTGATCCAAGCTGCTCGTGGGGCGGTGATGCTGGGGCTCACCCTCGTCCTGACCGGGGCCATGGGGACGGTGGGCGCCGGGGTGGCGGTGGCGTCCGGCCAGGCATTCGCAGCCGCTCTGGTCAGCGTCGGCCTGTGGCGCATCGTGACCGCCGACCGCCACCCTCGCCTCGACAACCCGAAGGTGGGCGGACGGTGACGAGCGTCCTGGAACGGGTATCCTCTCCCGACACGTCGATGCTTGGCCCAGGTGTTGTTCAGGAGCGCCCCGCCGACCCGGTGAGGAGGTCGACCGGCCGGCTTCCGTCCTGGGCACCGGTGGCCGCCCTGCTCGGCGTCGGGGGCTGCGGCTTCGGCCTGTTCCTGCTGTGCCTACCTGGCATCGATCTGGCCCAGATGAACGGGCTCGGTCTCCTGTCCGTTCTGCCGATCGGCGCCCTGGTCGGCGTAGCCCTGATCGCCCTTGCCTTCATCGCCGGCCTGGCGCTGCCCAAGGCGCACCGGGTCACACTGGGCACCCTGCTGGTGCTCCTGGTCGTCTGCCTGGACGGTGTCACGGCCTTGGCCGAACCCGAGCCCCGGTTTCCCACCAGTTATCAGATCGCCGGGTACGTCCAGTACATCAGCAGCACCGGTCATACGGCCACCGGATTGGCCGCCTACTTCAGTTGGCCCGGTTTCTTCGCCCTGATCTCGTTCGTCACCGGTGGTGCCGGAACCCACAGCCTGCTGACCTTGATGAAGGTATGGCCGGTGGCCATCGACCTGTTGTGTCTGGCCCCGTTCTTCCTCCTGATGCGAAATCTCCAAATTTCGTGGCGGGCGCAGTGGTTGGCGGCCTTTTTCTTCACCGCCGGCAACTGGGTCGGTCAGGACTACTTTTCACCGCAGTCGTTCAACTTCCTGCTGTACCTGGTATTCGTGGCCATTCTGGTCACCTGGTTCGTCGGCCCGTACCGGCGCAAGCCGCTGTCGCTCCGCCCCCGGCGGCAGATGCCGCGGAGGTTGCGTCGCGTCTGTGGCCCCGCCAGCCCGGAGAGATGCCACCACAGCCGGCCAGCACCGGACAGAAGGCGTTCCTCTTGGCGCTGCTGATCGCCATCTTCACGGTCTCGACGGTCAGCCACCAGCTGACTCCGTTCTTCATGATCGGCGCTTGCGCCGGGCTCGTTTTGATCGGTCGGTGCACGCTGCGGGGCCTGCCCATCGTGCTCGGAGTGATCCTCGCCGGCTACTTCAGCTTCGCCGCCGTGGGATATTGGTCCGGCCACCTGTCGAACATCTTCAGCGGGATCGGGAACCTGGGTGCCAACGTGTCCAACGGGGTGAACGGGCGGCTCCAAGGCAGTACGCCGATCCACCTGCTGGCTCTGCACGCCAAGGTGCTGGTGGCCGCGGCCATCGTCGGGTTGGCCGGGCTCGGGCTGCTGCGCCGGAGGGCCAAGGGTATCGACGACCGTGTCCTGCTCACTTTGCTCGTCGTGCCCGTTCTCCTGGTCGGAGTGGTCAGCTACGGAGGTGAGATCACCCTCCGCACCTATCTGTTCATGTTGCCGCCCGCCAGCGTGCTGGCCGCCCGGTGCTTCTTCCCAGACCGGTATTCGCTCCGGCCGAACTGGCGTCTGATGGTGGTGCTGGCCGGGTGTGCCGTGCTGCTTCCCGTGTCGTTCTATCTGGCCCGATACGGGAACGACGCCTTCGAGCAGGTACCGACGGGCGAGCTGGCCGCAACCAACTGGATCTATGCCCACGACGCCCACGGGGTGCGGCTCCTGTGGCTCAGCACCGACCCGGCCAGTGACGTCACTCCGCAGATGCCCTGGGCCTACCGGGACCTGACCAAGGTGGTGTACGTCCCGGCGCTGGCTCCGGCCGATCCGGCCGATGTCGACGATCTCCTGGATCAGCTGTACCGGGATGGACCGGGGTCGTACCTGATCGCCACCCAGACTCAGATAACAGCCATCGAGCAGACCGAGAGCTATGCGTCGGACTGGGGTCCTCGGTTCCGCCAATCCGTGGCTTCGAATCCGTTCGTCCGGGTGGCCTTCACCAACGGGAGCGCCTCCATCTACACACTGGACTGGCCGTCGACGGCGCGGCCACACCCCCTGCATGTGGTCACGACGGCCACGGTGCCTCACCGTTACAACTGGACCCGGTACGGATTGGTGGTGTTCTGGTTGCTCCTGGCCCTGCTGGCCGCACGCGAGTTCATTCGGCTGTGGCGGCCATCGGCCGGGGTGCTCCGGATCCTGTGGCTCTGCTCTGTTCCACTGGCGGTGTTACTGGCCGTCGACATCGTCCTGCGCTTCGCGGTGGTGTGATGACGGCGATCGGTGAGGGGGAAAAGGGGATGCCACCGGGGGCCGCACACCAGGCGGACCTCACCTTCTGGAGGGAGTACCTGGCGGATGCCCCGGCGGTGGCCTTGCCCGGCGACCATCAGCCGCCGGGGGGGCGGAGTCACCGGACATCGGAGTCGTTCGAGCTGAGTCCGGAGTTGACCACCGGGCTGCGCACACTGGGCCGGCAGGCCCGGGTGACGCTCCGCACCACGCTCACCGCCGCCTTGGTGGCGTTGCTGTCGCGGTACTCGGGAAACGACGACCTGCTCGTGGCCCTGGCCCCGGCCCGCAGCGAGGCAGCTGGCGGCCGGCGGGCCGTGGGACCTGGCACCGACCCTGTCGTCCTGCGGGTCGATCTGGCCGGCCAGCCCAGCGTGTTCGAGCTGCTGAAGAGGACCCAGGCGGCCAGGGACATGACCGGCGACCACCGGCAGGTTCCTTTCGATGTCCTGGTGGACGAGTTGGGGCCGGAGGTGGGCGGGACCCGTCGCCCCCTGACCCGGGTGCAGCTGACCTTCGAACCGGCTCCCGCCTCCCGGCCCGCCCGGTGGGAGCTGGAGGCGACCGGACCTCTCCTGGCCACCTCCCGGTTCGACCTGTCTCTGGAGCTGGAAGGGCAGCCCTCGGGGATGACCGGACGGCTCGTGTACGACCGCGGCCTGTTCGAACCGACGACGATCAAGCGGATGATCGGACACCTCCAGACGGTGCTCGAGGGAATGGTCGCCGTCCCGTGGAGCCCCGTCGGAGAACTGCCGCTGTTGGGGCCGGAGGAGAGGCGACAGCTGGTGGACCGGTGGAGCACCGGTGGCCAGCTGGACGCCGGCCCGGATATCGTCGCATTGATCGCCGAGCAGGCCAGGTCGCGGCCCGATGCCGTGGCCGTGGTGTGCGAGGGCGAACAGTTGACCTACGGCCAGATGAATGCCCGGGCCAACCAGCTGGCCCGCCACCTGGGCGACCTCGGCGTGAGGCCGGAGGTGACGATCGGCATCTGCCTGGGACGCTCGCCGGACCATGTGGTCGCCCTGTTGGGTGTCCTCAAAGCGGGTGGGGCGTACGTGCCCCTGGACCCGGAGGCGCCGGCCGAGCGCATCCGGTACGTACTGGAGGACTCCCAGATGCCCCTGGTGTTGACCGATCACCATCGGCGCCATCTGGTGAGCGGGACCGGTGCCGAGGTGGTGGACCTGGACCGGGCCTGGGCGGTCATCGGCCAGCACAGTGAAGAGGAGACCGACGGGCTGCCCACCGAGGAGCAATTGGCCTATGTCATCTACACTTCGGGATCCACCGGGCAGCCCAAGGGGGTGATGGTGGAACGGGGAGCGCTGTCGGCGCACAGTCGGGCCATGATCACCGAGTACGGGTTGGGATGCCAGGACCGGGTGCTCCAGTTCGGTCAGTACAGTACCGACGTATCGTTGGAACAGATCCTGCCCACCATGGCCGCCGGTGGGCGGCTGGTCATGCGGGGGGACGAGCTGTGGACGCCCGGGAGGCTTCTGGACGAGCTGGCCAGGGAGCAGGTGACGGTGGCGAACCTGTCGCCGGCCCACTTCCACCACGCCGTGCAGGAGTGGAGGCGAACCGATCAGGAGTTGGCCGGTCTGAGCCTGCGGCTGGTCATCCTGGGGGGTGAGCGACTGAGACCGGAGTCGGTGCAGCAATGGCGGTCCTTGGGGGTGCCGGGGGTCCGCCTGCTCAACGCCTATGGGCCGACGGAGGCGACCATAACGGCCACCATCGGCGAGGCAGGCACGGAGGAGGGGCTGATCACCATCGGCCGACCCCTGGCCGGCCGTCGCTTGTACATCCTCGACGGACGGGGCCAGCCGGTGCCGGTGGGAGTGGCGGGAGAGTTGCACATCGGTGGGCCGCTGCTGGCCCGGGGGTACCTGAACCGACTCGATCTCACCAAGGAGCGCTTCGTGCCCGACCCGTTCGGGCCCGGGCCGGGAGGGCGTCTGTACCGGACCGGGGACCTCGTGCGTTACCTGGGAGACGGTCGCATCGACTACATCGGGAGGCGGGACGACCAGGTGCAGATTCGGGGCTACCGGGTCGAACTGGGAGAAGTAGAGGCGACGCTGGGCCGGCACCCGGCGGTTGACGAGGCGGTGGTGATCGCCCGCGGCGAGGCGGGAGAGGTACGGCTGGCCGCCTACGTGGTGTCGCACGGGGCCGAGGCCGTCGACAAAGCCGATCTTCACCGGTACCTGACCGGGAAATTGCCGCGCTACATGCAGCCAGCCACGATTTCCTTCCTGGACGAGATGCCGCGACTTCCCTCCGGCAAGCCCGACCGCAAGCGGCTTCCCGAGGCCGAGGAAGAGTGGAGCGGCGACGAGGCGTCCTACCTGGCACCGAGGCTGTTGACCGAGGAGCAGCTGGTGCGGATCTGGGAGGAGCTGCTCGAGCCCAGGCCCATTGGCATCAGGGACAATTTCTTCCATCTGGGAGGGCACTCGTTGCTGGCCGGACGACTGCTGCAGCGAATCGAGCAGACGTTCGGGACCAAAGTGGCGTTCTCGACGCTCTTCGCCAATCCGACGGTCGAGCAGCTGGCGGTGGCCCTGCGGGAAGACAGAGCCGCCGAGGGCACGTCCCAGGTTCTGCCGGTACAGGCGGACGGGAGCAGGAGACCGTTCTTCTTCCTCCACGGGGATTGGACGGGTGGCGCCTTCTACTGCTTCACCCTGGCCCGGGCGTGCGGGACCGATCAGCCGTTCTACGCCCTCGAGCCCTGCACCTTCAGCAGTGATGGCGACGTCCCGACCATGGAGGGGATAGCCAGCGCCCATGTGGACTCGCTGCGGGCGTTGCAGCCTGCGGGGCCCTACCGGCTCGGCGGTTTCTGCAATGGAGGGCTGCTGGCCTACGAGATGGCACGTCAGTTGGAAGCAGAGGGCGAGGAAGTCGAATTCCTGGGACTGGTCAGTCCCTCGGCGCCGCTCCAGTCCAGCTCCTTGGCGGTCGTGTGCCAGGGTGTGGCCTCCATCGGACGGGCCCGGAAGAACGGGGGCTGCGATCTGTACCTGCGGGCACGACACGCCTTGCGCCACGTATACCGGCGCCTGCAACCGCACGGAAGCCGGGTGGGGGACTTCGACAAGCTGCTGGCCATAGAGCCGCGACTGGCCGCCATGTTCCCCCCGAGGGATGCGCTCTACCGCGACTATGTGGGGGTCTTCAACTGGGCCGCCTTCGCCTACCGGGCGGACGTCTACCGAGGCCGGATGACCTTCTTCTGGGCCCGGGAGGACCCGGGAACTGCCGCCACCTGGCAGCCGGTGGTGGGTCACAAGCTCCCGTCGGACATCGAGGAGCATGCCGTCGAGGGCACCAACATGTCGTGCGTCACCGATGGGGTCGACAGTGTGGCCGAGGCTCTGTCCGGATCTCTCCGCCGTTTGGAACAGGAGCCCGCATGACCGAGCGCCACGGGTCGGCCGAGACCCACCCGGCCGGCTCCACCTCCGCCCGACCGGTGCATCCCCCGGCGAGCTTCAAGATCCGCCGGTTGCGGGCAAGCGATCTGTGGGCGGTGGCGAAGATCGAATGGAATGCCTTCCCTGACGATCCCTGGACGACGACCACGGCCCGGGGATGGCTGGCCCGGTCACCGGTCGGCAACCGTCCCCCTATCGCCGTGAGGTTCGCACGACTGATGCGGCTGCTCCGGATCAACCAGTCGGTGAGCATGATCCGGCTGTTCGGACTGGTGGCGCTGAAACGGCCGGTCACCGGTAGCTGCGTCGTGGCCGTGGCCGAAGCCGGTGCCGTCGTGGCCGGGTACGCCACCCTGAGGTCGGTTCCCGGGGACCTGGGCGACGTCCAGATGATCGCGGTGGAACCGGGATATCAGGGTCAGGGAATCGGGGGCGCCCTGCTACTCGATCTGATGGCCACGGCGGCGGCCCGCGGGTGCCCAGGGACCTCGCTCTACGTCCGGGCCGACAACCCCCGGGCGTGCCGGCTCTACCGGCGCATGGGCTTGGCCGAGGTGGGAACTCTGCCCGGCTACTACCAGCCGTCGGGTACCGATGCCCTCATGATGCAGGTCCGATTCGAAGGACAGGTCGGCGGTCCGGCTCCCCGTCCGCCGGGGTGAGTAGGCCTGGCCCCGTGACCATCGGCGCCCCCCGACCATCCGGGGTCAGGTCTGGTTGGCCACCGGTGCTGTCGGATTCGCTCCAGCCGGGCACGCCCGAGGGTCCCACTGCGCCAGGTTGGTGTTGGCCGCCGAGGGAGCTTGGATGTCCGAGGACGACTGCGGTGTGGTCGTGGTGGTCGGTGCCGCCGCCGTCGAGGAGGTGGCGGCCGCTCCGGTGGTGCCCGTCGCCGCCGCCGGGGCCGCCGGGGCCGCCGGTGGGTTGACGGCGAACTGGGTACCGGTGACCACGGTCACCTGGGCACCGTCGGTCACCTGGCTCGGGTTGTAGGCCATGGTCACCGCCCCGGTCATGGAGCGGTCGACCGCCTCGGCCGCCGCCTCGACGGAAGGATTGAGCGATCCGTAGTAGACGACCGTCTCGGCCAGGTCCCCCACCGACGGGGCGTCGCCCACCCCGACGACCTTGAACCCGAGCGCCCCGAGGGCGTTGGAGGTGTCGGTGGCCTGGTTGTAGGTGCCGGTGCCGTTCTGTACCGAGACGGTCACCGAGGAGGGAGCCGGCAACGGCTCCCCGGTCATCGAGTTGGTGGTCACCCCGATTCCGAGCACCTGGTCGACGGCCGCCTGGTCCTGGGACTGCGCCTGGAACTCGACGTCCCCGTAGTTGGCGCCGTCGAACTCGTAGCCGCCGCCGGCCCCGTCCGGGTCGTCGACCACGGACACCGGGAGGGTGAGCTGGGGCACCGAGTCGATGCTGATCGAGTGGAAGTCCAGCACCAGGTTGGCCATGTCGTTCACCGACCACGATTGGTCGAAGGTGAGATCACTCTTGACCGACTGGATCAGGTTGAAGTCGGAGATCGGGTTTCCGAGTCCCTGCTTGGCCACGGCGGTGGCCAATACCCGGAGGAACTCGTGGTCGCGGCGGATGCGGGCCAGGTCGCTCTGGTTCTCCTGGGGCCAGTCGGGGGCATAGTTCGTCTTGGTGCCCAGGTCGTATTGGAGGTGACGGGCCCGAACGACCTGGAGGGCCTGGGTGCCGTTGAGGTGCACGCAGGTGGCGGCCTGCACGTTCAGACCTGACTCGGCGTCGAACAACGAGACGGGAAAGGACATGTTGATGCCCCCGAGGGCGTTGACGATGTTGGCGAACTGATCGAAGTTGAGGGACACCGCGTGTTGGATCGGAATTCCGAAGTCCTCTTCGATGGCCGCCACCAATTGGCTGAGGCCCTGGTAGAGCCCGGCATCGACCTTGTTGGGACCGGTGCTCCGGGCGTTGAGGATGAACAGGTCACGGGGGATGGACAGCAGGGCCAAACGGTGGTGGACTGGGTCGGCGTGGAGGATCATGATCACGTCGCTGTTCACCCCGTTCACGCCTTCCGAGCACAGCCCGTAGGCGGGGTTCTGGACGGTCAGTGCGCAGCGCGAGGTGGATCCCACCATCAGGATGTTCTCGGTGCCACCCTCCTGCCCGGTGGTGAGGTCGGTGCTCAGCCCCCGCACTTCGACCCGGTGAAGATCGTGGGTCAGATAATAGGTGTACCCGACGCCCCCCACCACCAGGACGAGCACGACCACCAGGCCGATGATGATCCCCCGACGGATACGGCGGCGGCGGCGGCTCCGGGTGGCCGACCGCCTCCGACCGGAACGTCCCCCACCCTGCCGCTTCATCTCCTCGCCCAGGGCCATCAGCCCGGAGGCGTTGGCCACCTCAGGGACCTCGGCGCTCCCCTTCTTGGGCTCCGAGCCGGTGCCACCGGTCGTCCCCGCCCGGGCCGGGGACCCCTTGGCCGCCTGCATCTGGTCGCCGAGTTTTTGCAGTCCGCTCTCGCTCGGGGAGGTTCGGTGTCGACCGCGACGCGGCGGCGGGTCAGGAGCGCGCCCGCTTTGGTCGTGCTCGGCCATGGCGTCAGCGTAACAAGGGGCACCGGCGCGGTGGGGTCACTCGGCCTGCCCCCCTACCCCACGGCATCGGCTGTGACCTGCGGCAATGGGGAGCCCTGGGCAGACGGCACCCTGGACAGGGCAACCTTCAGCGCCGAGATCAGCTGCTCGTCCTGGGCCTGGAGGTGCTTCTGGATCTCGATCGCCTCGCTGAGAATCGCCTCGGCGTCCTTGAACGTGTTCACCGACCGCTGATCGGAGGAGTCGGCGGCGATGTTCTGCCCCACGATGATGATCGACAACAGGACCAACTGGAGAAAGGTCTGGGCGATCCAGGCGATGATCCCCTCGCCCCCGGCTTCAGGGCGGCCGGTAGGCCGACCAGGGCCAGGGCGGCGAAGATGTACGCGCACCACCGTGATGGCTGTTAATTGCACGGTCGTGGCCGGTCCCGGATGGGACGGGGCCACATCGTCGCCGGGCCCGGTGGCGGTCATCCTGGGGTCCGGCCAGGTCAGCCACCAGGCGTGAAGGGCCAGCCGTCGGCCCCCCTTTTGAGGCATCGGGGCACCTCCGGACCCGACCCATTTCGCCGGCTGGGCGGCGGCCCCATTGCGCTAATTCCGCGCGGTGCCATACCATTCATGGCGAGCACTCTCCGTGTGTCGGGAACCACTGTGCGAGCGTGCTCCGTCAATCGGCAACTGAACAGCAAACGATCCAGCGGGCAGGGCTGCTTCCAATGCAAGATGTACATGGACTACTAGGGCATGCGGCTGTCGCCTCCTACAGCGGCGCCCGATCGGCGGGATACTCGGCGGACAGGGCCCAGGCGCAACCGCCTGACCTGCGGCGGGCTCGGTCACGTGATCGAAGCCGGTGCATCAGCGGTGGGCGGGGCGCGGCTCCGATCGGCGATGGAGGGCGGCCGTGGCAATCTCCGATCTGAACCCGGCGCCGACCGACCGCCGTTCCCATCACGAGACGGGACCCCGGCTGTTCGAACGCGGCCCGTTCCTGGCCGAGTTCGAGGCGATCTTCAGCAGGACCCTCCAGGTTCCCAGTCGCTGCATAGCCATCGAGGGGCCGTGGGGTTCCGGCCGGACCGCCCTGATCAACGCGGCGTGCGAGACGGCCCGCCGCTTCGACTGCCTGGTGTTGCGGGCCACCGGCGGCGACATCGAGAAGCAGGTTCCCTTCGCCGTGCTCGGGAAGTTCGTCGAGTCGGCCGCCGCTCTGGCCGGTGATTCCCAATCGGCGGTGGCCGAAGTCGAGGCCATCAAGGCCGTCTTGGGTTCCGAGGACGGGACCCGGCACGATCCGAGCACCATCGGTCCCTTGTTCCACGCCCTGGTGGTCGCCCTCCGGGAGCTCGGTCCGGTACTGCTGGCCGTGGACGACGCCGACCTGGCCGACCGCGAGACCCTGGCCGTGCTCCGCTATGTGGTCCGCCGGCTGGAGAATCAGCAGATCTGGCTCCTGGTGAGCGCCCGGCCGCTCCATGCCGGTGTGGGCCTGCGACCGGTCGACGGCCTCCTCACCGAGTCGGAGACCAGGCAGTTCATCCTCGAACCGCTGGGGGAAGAGAGCGTGAAGCTCATGCTCTCGGGTTTCTTGGACGAACAGCCGGATCCGGCTTTCGTCTCGGCTTGCTGCGAGGCCTCGGGGGGTCGGCCCCTGTTCCTCAAGACGCTGCTGCCCTGCCTGGCCCGCTGGCAGGTCCGGCCCACCGCCGACATGGCCAGCCGGGTGGAGCGGGTGTCGGCCCCGAAGATCACGCAGTTCGTACTGGCCCGACTGCAGCAGCTCCCGGTGGCCGCGGCCGATCTCCTCCAGGCCTGTGCCGTCCTCGGGGACGGAGCCGAGCCGACGGTGGCCCGCCTGCTGGCCAAGATCGACGCCCTGGCCGCCGAACGGGCGGCCGATGCGGCCGCCCACATGGAGCTCATGCGTCCCGGACGGCCGTTCGCCTTCAGCTCCCCCTGATCCGTTGGGCGGTCTACTACGACATTCCGACAGCCCGACGCTCGCACCTGCACTCCATGGCGGCCGAGCTGCTCACCGAGCACGGGGCCGGGGAGGTGACGGTAGCCGAGCACCTCCTGGCCACCGAACCGGTCGGTGACCCGACCACCGCCGATCGGCTCCAGCAGATGGGCCGGGACGTACTGGCCGCCGGCGACCCCCACCTGGCCCTCCGATGCCTCAACCGGGCCCTGGCCGAATCGCCGCCGGCCGCCCGCGGCGGCAGCCTCTACCTCGACCTGGCCTCCGTCGAGCTGGCCCAGAGGATGCCGTCGGCTCTCTCCCACTTCCGCCGGGCAGTACAGCTCGGCGTGGACGATGACGCCGAAGTGATCAGGGTGGCGGTCGGGCTGTTCCGCGACCTGGCGGCAGCTCCCGAGGTCAGGGCGGAAGCGGTGCGAGCGGTGCAGGAGCTGACCCCCCGGCTCGAAGGTCTCGATCGGGGACTCCGCATCGAATTCGAACTGGCTCTGGCCATGGCCTCCAACCGGCCGTCGGAGCGCGACGAGGTCCTGGCCAGGCTCAAGCAGCTCCTGGCCCATGCCGATGATGCCGATTCCGGTCAATCCGGACCTGGCCTGGCCAAGCTGGCCAGCACCTTCGTCACCTTCCATGCTGCCGTCGGGGGTCTGGTCGAGGCCGGCGACCTGGCCGAGGCCCTCGGATCGGTGGTCGATGCCGACCAGCTGGTCACCGCCGATCCAATGGTCGAAGAGATCCAGGCGATGTCGTTCGTCGGCCTGCTGTGCACCGACCAGTTCTCCATGGTCGACGAGCTCCTCGGCAAGGCCCAGAGTCGGGCCCGGGAGGGCGGCAACGCCTCGTCCAAGCAACTCGCCACCGTGTTGGCGGCCACCTCCTACCTGTGGCAGGGCTCCCTTACCGCCGCCGAGGAGGCGTTCGGTCGGGGACGGGCCCTCGGAGCCCAACTCGGCGCCGGCCACCAGAGCTGGGTGACGGTCGGGCTGGTCGATGCCCTCCTCCGCCAGGGGAGGATCGACGAGGCGGAGAAGAGCTTCGAGCAATTGCGGGCGGAAAAGATCGGCAATCCTGCCTTCGAATCCATCGTCCGCGTCCAGCATGGACGCCTGCTGGTGGCCCGGGGCCATCTCCGCGAAGGTCTCGAGCAGTTCCTGTTGGCCGGCAAGGACGCCGTGGAGGAAGGCCTCATCAACCCGGCCCTGAGCTCGTGGCGGGCCGATGCCGCCATGGCGCTGTCCATGCTGGGCGAATGGTCGGAGGCAGGACGGCTGGCCGACGAACACCTCCGCCTGGCCCGATCCTTCGGCGCCCCCCGTGCCCTGGGAGTGGCCCTGCGGTCGGCGGCGGCGGCCACCCCCGACACCTTCGAGCGGACCGCCCTCCTCACCGAAGCGGTGGAGCTGTTGGAGCCGTCACCGGCCCGCCTGGAGGCGGCCTACTCCCTGGTCGAGTTGGGGATGGTCCTGGTCGAACGCAAGAAGAAGGAGGAGGCCCGAGGCGTCCTTCGCCGCGGCGCCAATCTGGCCTCCCTGTGCGGGGCCCATCAGCTGGTGGAGTCGGCCGGCATCCAGCTGCGGGCGGCCGGGGCCCGTCCCCGCCGGCTCGGGTACATCGGACCGGATTCGCTGACCCCGGCCGAGCGCCGGGTGGCGCGGCTGGCCGCAGCCGGCAAGACCAATCAAGGGATCGCCGCCGACCTCTACATCACGGTGAAGACCGTCGAGGGCCATCTGGCCAAGACCTACCGAAAGCTCGGCGTCGACTCACGCCACAGCCTGGCCCTGGCCCTGGGGGACGGCGAAGACGACGGTGACGACCTGCTCGACGCTTCAGCTCTCTGAGTGCATCAGGCCGGCGCCCGGCCGTTCACCGATGCCGAGATCTGGTGCTGTTCGTCCGTCCAGTACGGAGCGGCGGGAAGAGTGTCGAACGGGTCAGGAGGGACAGCACTGGTCACGTACACGTACCCGGCATTTCTGGTCTTGCTCAAGGACAACGCCTCCATCAACTGCTCGTGGGTGGTCGCCCCGTAGACGATGTGCCAGACGGTGTCGGGGTCCGGTGACCACGTGAGCGGCTGGAACGCTTCGATCGACGACCGGGGTGAGCCGGTGTACTCACCGAAGCTCCCTTCGAACGTCACCAGGACGTCGGCCGAGTTCCGGAAGCACTCTCCCACCGCCGTCCCGGGGTTGAGAGCCGTCATCGCCCCCGGATGCGCCTGCTTGACGAAGTCGGTGAGGGCGCGGTACTGGTCGGCGAAGGCGGCCGAAAGCGGCCCGGGTCCACAGTCGGTCGTGCCCTGGTCCATGAAGATCCCGCCCAGGTCCGATCCGTAGAACTGGTACCAGGTGTCGATGTCGGACTCGATCTGGGCCAGCCAGGCGTGCAGGCCCCCCGACCCGGACCGGGTCAACAGCCCATCGGGATGGCCGCTGGTGGCACTGCCCAGGTAACCGGTGTCGACATACCCGAGCACCTTGCTGCCGTTGGCGTGTGCCTGCTGGATGGCCGAGGCCCACGCCGGTACGGGCTGGGGACCGGGACCGTTGTCCACATTGGCGACGATGATCCCCACCGTCCCGTTCTTGGCTCCGGTCAACTGGGTCCAGGTACCCGGGTCGGTGACCGGGTCGACATAGGCCGGTACCGCCAGCTGCTGGTCGAGGTCGGAGCTCCCGCTCCGTCCCGGCTTGTGGGCGGAGCCTCCGTCAGTGGGCAGCAGTACCAGCACCACCAGACAGGCGATCACCACGGCCACGATCCCGGCGGCGTAGACGGCAGCCCGGCTGTGCATCATCGGGCATGAGGACGTGGCGTCACGACGGGCACTGGAGCTCGGGGGCACGGTCCATTGGCAGAGCCTAAACTGTCGGTGCCGCTCCCCCCTCTCATTCACCGGAGGGATCGGCCGGCCGGGTGGGGGTCTCGGGCCGACGGCCCGGGTCGGGCGCCATCCCCGCCGGACCGGCTCAGGTGGTCACTCGACCGTCACCGTCTTGGCCAGGTTGCGGGGCCGGTCGACGTCGTGACCGTGGGCCTGAGCCAGCCAGTAGGCCAGGAACTGCAGGGGCAGCGCATCGACGATGGGCGAGAACATCGGCTCGACCGACGGGACCCACAACATGTGGTCGGCCAGTTCGGCCGACTGCTGATCGCCGTCGTTGCCGACCAGGACGACGGTCGCCCCCCGGCTCTTCACCTCCCGGATGTTGGAACACATCTTCTCCCACAGGTGGTTGCGGGTCGCCACCCCCACCACCACCGTGCCCGGCTCGATCAGGGCGATGGGTCCGTGCTTCAGCTCGCCGGCCGGGTAACCCTCGGCCCGCAGATAGGAGATCTCCTTCAGTTTGAGGGCGCCCTCGAGGGCCACCGGATGTCCGACATGGCGACCGAGGTAGAAGAAGTCGCGGGCCTCGGCCAGTTCCTGGGCCACTTCTGCCACGTCCTTGGTGCGGTCGAGCACCCTGGTCAGTTGGTCGGGCAGGTCGAGCATCTGGTCCATCAGGACGCCGATCTCGACGGCTGGCAGGGTGCCGCGGGCCTGGGCCAACACCAGGGCCAGCAGCTCGAGGGCCACCACCTGGGTCAGATAGGTCTTGGTGGCGGCCACACCGACCTCGGGCCCGGCCCGGGTGTAGAGCACGCCATCTGCCTCGCGGGCCATCGACGAGTCCACCACGTTGGACACCACCAACACCTTCGACCCGGCGGCGCGGGCTTCCCGCAGACCTTGCAACGTGTCGACCGTCTCGCCCGACTGGCTGACCCCGATGGTCAGCGTCCGATCGTCGAGGATCGGGTCGCGGTAACGGAACTCACTGGCGATGTCGACCTGGGTGGACAGTCGGGCCCACTTCTCGATGGCGAACTTGGCCACCAGAGCGGCGTGGTAGCTGCTGCCGCAGGCCACGATGCAGACCCGTTCGATACCGGCGAGCACATCGGCCGTCAACCCCGAAGCCTCGTCGAGGCGCAGTGTCCCGTCGGCCAGCCGGCGGCCGAGGAGAGTGTCCGCCACCGCCTCGGGCTGCTCGTGGATCTCCTTGGTCATGAAGTCGTCGTAACCGTCCTGGTGAGACGAAGTCACGTCCCAGTCGATGTTGAGCTCCGTGGCTTCGGCCGCATTCCCCGCCAATGTGGTGATCTCCACCGATCCGGGCCGGAGCTCGGCCAGCTGATCGTCCTCCAGGGCGAAGAGCTGCCGGGTCGATCCGAGCAGAGCCGGAATGTCCGAAGCCAGAAACGAGGTGCCGTCACCGATCCCCACGATCAGCGGGGAGATCCGTCGGGCGGCCACCACCAGATCGGGTTCGTCGGCGTGCACGGCGGCCACGGCGAAGGACCCCCGGACCCGTCGCAGGGCCCGCCGGACTCCTTCGGCCAACCCGGGGTGACAAGACAACTCCGACTCGATCAGGTGGCACAGGACCTCGGAATCGGTCTCGGACACCAGCACGTGACCCTCGGCGGTGAGCTCGGCGGCCAGCTCGGCGTGATTTTCGATGATGCCGTTGTGGACCAGGGCCAGCCGGCCCGAGCAGTCGAAGTGGGGATGGGCGTTCAGGGTCGTCGGATGACCGTGGGTGGCCCACCGCGTATGGCCCACCCCGCTCCGGCACCGCGGTGGCGCTTCCTTGGCCAGCCAGTGCAGATCGCTGACCGAATGGGTGCCCTCGGCGGCCCGGGACCGCCACAACTGGTCGGAGGTGGCCAGGACGACGCCGGCCGAATCGTATCCCCGGTACTCCAGACGACCGAGTCCTTCGAGCAAGAGAGGCAGGGCGTCGTCAACGCCGGTGACACCGATGATTCCACACATGTTCTCAGATTCCTGACTGCCAGAGGTTGGCAACGGCCTCGGCGATTGGAGTGGTGGGAGCCCACTGGAGGTGCTTGCGGAGGAGGGTGATGTTTGCCTGCTGCCACGGCACGGCCGCCGAACGGCGAGACCCGCCCACCGACTCGAAGACATCTCCCTCGAATCCGGCAGCGGCGGCCAGCAGTTCGACCATCGACCGGCAGGACATAGCCACCCCTCTCCCGACATTGAGGATGGGATGGGCGTCGACGCTGCGGATCGCCAGCAGCGCGGCGGTGGCGACATCGTCGGTGGCCAGGAAGTCCCGGTACGAACGGAGCGAGCCGAGGGTGATGAACGTCTGGCCCGACACCAGGGCCCGTTTGATCTCGCGGACGGTCGTGCCGGCCAGGGAGTTGGCCGGGGCCCGGGGACCGACGGGGTTGAACACCCTGAGCACGGTGGCCCGGATGGCCCCGCGCTCCACCATGCCGGTCACCAGTTCGGTGGCCGCCAGCTTGGTCCTGCCGTAATCACCCACCGGTCGGGCGGTGGCCGTCTCGGCGATGGCGATTCCCTCAGGTTGATTGCCGTACTCGGCTGCCGACCCCATGTGCACCAGCGGAATGGGGTCGGCCAGGGCCATCGCCCTCACCAGTTTGTCGACCACGGTGGCGTTGACCGCTTCCAGCAGCTGGGGCGATCCCGAGGTGGATCCGGCGCAGTTGATCACGGCATCCGGCTTGCTGAAGTCGAGCAGGGAGGCGAAGTCGCCGACCGACGCCCGGACCATGTCCATCCGCCGCCACTGGCAGTTGGCCGACGGGGCGATCCGGGGCGCGTGGGCACTGACGCCCACCAGGTACGACGAGTCGCCGGACCGTTCGATGGCCGTACGCACCTGGCTTCCGAGGAAACCATTGGCGCCCAGGAGGAGGTACCGGTTCACCGCAGCCCTGGAAGCAGTCTCGGACCGAGCACATCGAACTCCCGGTTGGCCTGGTCGTAGTCGTCGGGTCGCCCGATGTCGAGCCAGAACCCGTCGAAGTGGTAACTCGACGGAAGGGTTCCCCGCTCGATCAGATCGAGCATCAGGTCGTCGAACCCGTAGGGGAGACCGGCGGTGTACCGCTCGAGATGCCGCTTGCTGACCCCGTAGATTCCCATGCTCACCGCGTAGGTCATCGGCGGCTTCTCGGTGAAGTTGGTGACCTTGCGGTCGACCACGTCGAGCACCCCGAAGTCGACTTGGTGGACACGGCTGTAGGTGGCCACCGTCAGAGGGGCGGCACTGGCCACATGGGCGTCCATCAGATCGGCATAGTCCAGATCGGTGAGGATGTCGCCGTTCATGAGGAGGAAGTTCTCCGGCAGTCGGTCCAGGACCATCAGCGCCGGTCCGATGGTGCCCAGCGGAGACTCCTCGTGGACGTAGTCGACCTCGATCCCCCATTGGGAGCCGTCTCCCACGTAGGCCCGGATCAGCTGGCCCAGGTGGCCGATGGCCAGGGTGGCGTGCCGGAAGCCCTTGGCCGCCAGTTGGCGCAGGACGATCTCCAAAATCGAGTACTGCTCCCCGATGGGCACGAGCGGCTTGGGGATCACCGTGGTGTAGGGGCGCAGACGCACCCCTTTGCCTCCGGCCAGGATCACCACGTGCCGGGTGTCCGTTGCGGAGTCTCGTTCGATGTCGACGAGATCAGTCATTGCCATGCCCCTCTCTTTGACCGGTGGTCAGACGTTGTACTGGTCGGTCTTGTAACGACTCAGGTTGTCGGGATCGGAGAACCACTCGATGGTCCTGCTCAGACCTTCGGACAGGGTGTGGGCCGGCTTCCACGACGCAGCCCGTTGGATGGCTGCGCTGTCCGACACCAGACGGGTCACCTCGGACCGCTCGGGACGGAGCCGTTCGTCCTCGACCTGGATCTCCACGTCGGTTCCCATCAGCTCGGCGATGACCTTGACGGTGTCGGCCACCGAGATCTCCACGCCCGACCCGGCATTGAACGTCCCGCCGACCACATCGTCGAGCGGGGCTTCGAGCATGGCCCGGAAGGCCGCCGCCGTGTCGAGCACGAAGTTGAAATCCCGGGTCGGGGTCAACGAACCGAGGGCGATCTGCCGGCGTCCGGCGGCCAGTTGGGAGATCACCGTGGGGATGACGGCCCGGGCCGACTGACGGGGGCCGTAGGTGTTGAACGGCCGGAGGGTGATCACCGGGAGATCGAAGCTGAGGTGGTAGCTCTCCGCCAGCTTGTCAGCGGCGATCTTGGACGCCGAGTAGGGCGACTGGGCCTGCAACGGATGCTCCTCGGAGATGGGGACACTCCGTGCGCTCCCATAGACCTCACTGGTCGAGGTGCAGACGATCCGCGACGTCCCCAACGCCCGGCCCGCCTCCAGCACGTTGAGCGTTCCACCGGCATTCGTCTCCAGATAGGACAGGGGGGCCTGGTACGAGTACGGAATGGCGATCAAGGCGGCCAGGTGGCAGATCATGTCGGCCCCGGTCATCAGGTTCATGACCGAGTTCCGGTCACGGACATCGCCGGGGACCACCTCGATCGAGGCCAGGACATCGCGGTCGAGCCCCTCCAGCCACCCCCACGATCCGAACGAGTTGTACTGGACCATGGCTCGCACCTGATAGCCGGACTCAACCAAGGTTTCAGTCAGATGGGAGCCGATGAATCCGTCGGCACCGGTGATCGCAACGGTCGTAGACATTGGTGTGGTCGCTTTCTGTGTGAGTTAGTAGCTGAGTGGTGAAGCGAGCGCCCGCCTGGACAGCACGGACAAGATGAGAATTGACGTCCCCGAGGCGGCCAGCAGGGCCACCAGACCCGATACCGGAGTGATGTGGCTGCGGACGCCGTAGATGGTGGACAGCACAGCCACCAGCACGGCGAAGGCGATCACCCAACACTCGAGCACCAGATCGATCCAGCCCGAAGAGGCCAGCAGCAGGGCCAGGAAGAACGAGACGCCGATGGCACCCATCGAGGCCAGCAAGAGGGGGACGAACGCGGCGTGCCGGTTGTCTCCGATCACGACGCCGACCGCCGACAGACCGATCAGGGAGACCACGTAGAGCCCGACCGACCACAAGAAGGCGGCACGGACCCGGCGGGCGAAGTGGCCGAGGTCCGAGGCGGTGGTGAGGGCGGCGGTGGCCCGGCTCCGGAACGAGCGCAGCTGCCACTCCATGAGCCCCAGGGTCACCAGCAGGGGCCCGACGGCGATGATCAGGGCGTCGCCCGTCCCGTCGACCTCACCGGCAAAATCGATGAAGACCGAGATGAGGAGACCGCACCCCAGGCCATAGCAGAGATACTTGGCGGCACGGATCGACTCGGTCCGCACCACATCGGGCCACCGCCATCCACCGCCGAACAGGTGGCGATTGGCGGTGGCCACCACCAGGACCAGCGTGGCCACCACGCACCACCCCGCTGCCCGGTGGGTGATGGTGAACGGAAGTGCCTGCAGGGTGAGGAACGACCCGACGGCAGCTGGCACCATGCAGGCGGCCAGCAGCCACTCGGACCTCTGGAACACGAGCATCCCACTGGCGGCGATGTAAGCCGCCACCGCCACCGCCAGCCCGACGCTCGTCTCGGTCCCACCGAGCGTCCACCGGGCCAGTACCGCGCACCCGAGGCAGGCGACGGCACTGACGACGATCGAGGCCACCACCAGCAGAGAGTCGCTTCGACCATCCTTCCGACCCCGGAGGGACCACGCGTACGTCGCCGAGGCCAGACTGGTACCCCAGGCCACGGTGAGCCCGACCGGCAGCACCCACCAACTCGGATGGAGGGCGAACCCGGCTACGACTATCGGGAGGAACAGCGCCGGGAGGGCGAACAGAGCACCCCGGAGCAGGTCCAAAGGCCCCCCCATCGGCTGCGAGGGCGGGGCGGGAGGATCGGGGTCGGCGAAGGGTACCGAGGAGTAGACGGCCTCGGCGGCGGTGAACACATCCGGGAACCCGAACGAGTCGACTGCCACCCGACTGCTCATCCCGTGGGTCTCCAGGCGGGCGGCCACCTCCAACGAGTCGACGGCGGTCGAACACTCGACGACCAGGCGCGGGTCGGCCGACACCCAGGCGGCGATGGGCCCGGAGCGACCGGCACCATCGCCATCCGACAGCAGGAGCGGGTGGAACGCCGCGCCGGTAGGTGCCTCGGGGACGTGACAGGGAATTCTCTGGTGAAGGGTCTCACCCATCGTGTCGAGACCCTCCCCGTCCGACGGTGGCGTGAGCGTGCTCATGACGCCGCCAGCCCGGAAAGCGAAGTCTCCTCGTGGCGGAGATCGGATTGGTCGTCGGTGGCCGGGGCGGCCGAACTCTGCTCGACCACCCGCTGGTACATGTCGGCGAATGTGGCCAGGCTCTGTTCGAGGGTGAACCTCGAGAGGACGCGGTCCCGAGCGGCCCGGCCGATGGACTTGCGGAGCTTGGCATCGGACAGCAGCATCAGGCACGCCTCGGCCACGGCATCGGGCTGCTGGGGCGGAACGGTGATGCCGGCGTTGCCGCTGGCCTCCCTCACTCCGCCCACGTCGGTGGCCACGGTGGGCATCCCCGAAGCCATGGCCTCGATCAGGGTGTAGGGGAATCCTTCGGAGATACTCGTCAGCAGCACGATGTGGCCGGAGTGGTAGGCGTCCACCACCGACTCGACCCGGCCTTCGAAGGTGGCCGAGGCGGCCAGATCGAGCGAGTTCCTGAGGGCCACACACCGGTCGAGGTAGTTCTGGTTCTCTGCCGAGGCACTGCCGTAGATGCGGAGACGGGCCTCGGGCATGACCGCCCGGACCAGGGCGAAGGAGCGGATGAGCGTCTCGACGTCCTTCAGGGGATCGATCCGGCCCAACCAGACCAGGGTCGGGATTTCCGGTTCGGAGGACCGGTCGGCGAAATCGGCCACGTCCACCCCGTTGTAGACCGGGTGGATCCGCTCGGGGGCGGCTCCGTTGGCCTCCAGCCACTGGCGGTTGTACTCGCTGCCGGGAGCGATGGAACTGGCGATCTGGTAGCCGGCCCAGGTCAGGCGACGGTAGAACTGGAGCAGGATGGACCGTACCGGGAACGTGAACTGGTGGGACCCGAATGCCAGATAGCGCTCCCGGAGATAGATCCCGTGCTCACTGAGCACGAGGGGGGTCTCGTGGGTCCAATAGGCCCCCAGCGCCAACAGGACCGAAAGCCCGTTGGCGGTGGCGTGGCACAGATCCGCTTCCGGCGGCCGGGCGAACAGAGGCCGGAGCTGATGCTCGATGAGCCCGAGGGCGACGCTGGCGTCGTGGATGGTGACCGGCACCGGATCGGTGGCGGAGTTCCTATCGGTGAGTGATGCCTGCTGCATGGCCCCGAACAGAATCTCCAGGGCCCGATCGGAGAACAGGGCACCGGTCAATGGGGTGGCGGTCGAGAGCTCGAACAGTCGCCGGAGGGCGTCGAGGAACCTGGGCTCACCCTCCGGGTCGACCATTGCCTCCGTCAACTGCCGGAAGGCGGAAAGGAGATCCTCGGAGTTGCGAACCGATCGGGCCGGAGCCGCGGTGGCGCCCCACAGGGCGATGTGGCGAAGCTCGTCGACGTTGTCGGGGATCTCCCACAACAGCTCGTCGTCGTCTCCGGCGGTGATGGCATGGACACTGAAGCGATGAGGGGCCAGTCCGCGGATGAGCTGGTCGCACCACACGCTCACCCCTCCCGGATGGTAGGGGTAGGTACCTTCGGCCAGAAGGGCGACGTCCATCACGCCACCCGGTGGCGGTGGCCACATGAGGCGGGACGCGGCGTGCTGATCTGAGATGTCGGTCGGATCGGTTCCATCGCAGATACGACAGTAGAGAGCCCGAACCGATGTGAACACCCCCGACTTTCACCCTCCGGCCCGGCGGTTGCACCCGTCACATCGCCCCGCTACCCGAGTGCCATGTCGACCGACCCTGTCGACAACTCCTCTCCACCCTTGGACTAACGACACCCCTCCAACCGGCCCGGTTGGCCGACGGCACCAACGACCAACGAGATTCGACCGTTCCATCCGGGACCACTACGCATGGGCACTGGGCGTGAGCCGAGGCCCGTCTCCGCCACCGGAGTGGGACAGTTGCCGCGCCGTGGCGCACCGTCGGGAGACGATCGGCCAGATTGCGAGGGTCGCCCCGGAGCGGCCCGAGCAAATTCCAGGGTCGATTTGCCCAGTGCAGGGTAGGCAGGCGGCCCCGTCGGCCATACCGTTCGGTTGTCGTCGAACGCACCGCGGAGAGCGGCTGCTGCGCGTCCAGGGCGCGAGGGAGATCCAGTTCAATGAACCGTCTGCACCGGTCCGCAATCAAGATGGGGACAGCCTGTGCGCTGGCCACCATGCTGTGTGTCGCCTCGCTGTCGGTGGCCGACACCTCGGCGGTGGCGGCCACCACCGCCCCCGAGCTCACCCTCAACGTCTTGCTGGTCGGCACCGGTTCGACCGACCCGACCACCGCCGCCTGGGCCTCGGCCCTGGCCAACGAAGGAGTGGCCTACACCGAGGCCACCGCCACCGGCACCTACGGGGCCGAGACCGTCACCCTGCCCGCCCTCACCACCGGATCGGTGGGCAACTTCGACGCCGTGGTCATCGCCGACTCCCCGGCCGGGTTCGCCTCGGGCCAGCTCACCTCCCTCTTCTCCTACGAGTCCACCTACCAGGTGCGCCAGATCGACGGCTACACCGCCCCCTACACCGGCATCGGGGAGAACGACTCGTCCACCACCGCCGTGCTGGACGGCACCAACGGGACCCTGACGGCCGCCGGGCTGGCCGGACTGCCGGCCCTGGCCGGGACGGTGCCCTTTTCCACCGGCACCAACGGCTACCCGGCCACCGCCGAGACCGGGGCCCCCTTCACCTCGTGGATGACCTCGTCCACCGGCTCGGTCCTGGCCGGTGTCTACCAGCACCCGGCGACCGACCCCCAGGCCGGGGTGTCCGAGCTGGCCCTCAACTTCGACTACAACGCCACCGACCTCCAGTGGGAGCTGCTGGCCCCCGGGCTCATCAACTGGGTGACCAACGACACCCACCTGGGCCTCGACCGCAACTACGTGGAGATGGACATCGACGACACCTTCACCCCCGACAACGCCTGGTCGACCACCGTCCACGACAACGACTACTCCGACGCCGACTCCCAGCGCATGGATGCCGCCGACGTCATCAGCTCGGCCGACTGGTCCGACCCCACCCAGGAAAAGACCACGGCCGCCCGTCCGGCCGGGGAGCCCACCACCCCGTTCCGCCTGGACCAGCTGTTCAACTACGGGGGCACCGTCGAGTACCAGAACGGCGAGCTCGACCTGCCCGGCGAACCGGCGGCCTGCTCCAGTGCCGGGGATGCCGCCGGCACCTGCGGGGCCGACCCCCTGCTGGCCCAGTTCCAGGCCACCGACCCCAACACCGGCAAGTCCTACGCTGACGACTTCGGCTGGCTCAGCCACACCTATGACACCCCCTACCTCGACGTGGGCTGTGCCACCCAGGACTACATCGAGGCCGAGCTGAACGAGAACACCAGCGACGTCACCGCCGCCCCGGGGGCCACGGCGGGAACCGGCGGCCTGGGGCTGGCCGAGTCGACCATCAGTGCCGGGGCGGCCGACGTGGCCAACCCCTATGGGACCTACAACCCCCAGGTGTTCGTGCCCGGCAACCACTCGGGCTTCGCCGACCTCGACCCGGGCACCCCGGCCACCGTCGACCCGCCCGACCTGGACGAGGCCGACGCCTCGACCACCGGGGGGACCCTGGCCGCCGGGACCTACGAGTACGCCGTCACCGACCAGTTCAACGGGGCCGACTCGACCAGCACCGACCAGTCCCAGGCCTATGTGACCGACGGCCTCCAGGGCGACCTGGCCCCGGTGGTGGTGACCGGGTCGACCGGATCGGTGTCCCTCGTGTGGCAGGCCATCTGCCACGCCGCCAACTACATCGTCTACCGGGCCCCGGTGACCGGCGGGGTGGCCGGGGCCTGGACCGAGATCGGCACCTATGCCACCCCCGACTCGGCCACCCTCCCCGACAACAGCTCGGGCGACACCAGCCCGGCCCAGACGGCCACGGTGTGCTCGGGACCGACCTATGACCCCACCTCGTGTGCCGGCGAGCAGGAGCTGACCTTCACCGACACCGGGGGGACGACGGCCACCCCCCCGGCCGGGGTGACCTATGTCGACACCCCCATGCCGGCCGGGTGGACGCCGCCGGTGGTGGAGGACGCCAACGAGCTGCCCTGGGAGCAGAACCCCTACTTCAGCGCCGCCCTCACCGCCGCCGGGATCACCACCGTGGGGGCCGATGCCTCCAAGGCCTACCCCGACCCGGCCAATGACGCCTTCGGCATCGGCGCCACCTACACCGGGGCCACCTACGCGGCGGGCCAGCCCTTCGTCGACGGCACCTCCCAGGTCGCCCCCCGGCACCCGATCAACATCTTCTACAACGCCGCCACCAACGCCCAGGAGCTCGACGAGTACAACACCCTCTACGACGCCGACGCCCCTGACTCCCAGTGCAAGTCGACGTCGACCACCACCTGTTCGACCACCCCGTTCACCTTCGCCGACGTCATCAACCAGGTGGTGTCGGGGATGCTGACCGACATGTTGACCAACGACCCCGAGGTCAGCTACGTGCACCAGACCAACACCATGGGGACCCCGCCCTATTCGAGCATCCTGCCCCCGGCTGGCTATGTGCCGGCGGCCACGGCCCAGCCCGGCACCGACGGTGACGGGACCCTCTACGAGGTCCTCAACCCGCTGATCTCGGAGTACGAGTCCTACTTCAACGCCACCACCCCCTATGAGCAGCTGACCCTGGGGGGCATCGGCAACGTCCTGGCCGACCAGACCAACTGGAGCGCGGCCCAGACGGCCGGCACCGTCAAGGCCACCGAGCAGAACGGGGTGGTCACCGTGACCAACTCGGGCACCTCGGCCGTCAACGTCCCGGTCACCGCCCCCCCCGGCACCACCACCGGCGGGGTGGCCTTTGGCTCCCCCTACGGCGGGGCCCTGTCCACCTGGACGAGCGTGGCCGCCGGCGGCTCCCTGGTCCTCGACGAGAACCAGTCCCCGGTCATCACCTCGGCAGCCACCGCCACCTCCATCGTGGGGGCGGCCTTCTCCGACACCGTGACCACCACCGGCGACCCGGCCCCCGCCCTCACCGAGACCGGGGCCCTGCCGGCCGGGCTCACCTTCGTCGACAACACCAACGGGACGGCCACCATCTCGGGCACCCCGGCGGCCGGATCGGGGGGGAGCTACCCCATCACCATCACCGCCACCAACGCCTCGGGCACCACCACCCAGGCCTTCACCCTGACCAACGCCCAGGCCCCCACCATCACCAGCCCCTCCGCCGTCAGCTTCAGTGACGGAGTAGCCGGGACCTACACGGTGACCACCACCGGGTTCCCCGACGCCACCATCGCCGAGACCGGCACCCTGCCGGCCGGGCTGACCTTTGCCGTGCCCAGTCCGGCCACCGGGTCGGCCACCATCTCGGGCACCACCACGGCCAAAGCCGGCTCCTACCCGGTGACCATCACCGCCACCAACTCCTCGGGGTCGACTGCCACCTTGGACCTGAGCATCACGGTTGGCGCATCCCAGGCACCGGCCATCACCAGCCCGTCGACCGCCTACTTCACCCTCGACCAGTCGGGCGCCATCGCCGTGACCACCACCGGCTCGCCCACCCCGACCATCACCGAAGGCGGAGCCATGCCGGCCGGGCTGACCTTCGACAACGAGGGAAACGGCAGTGCGCTGATCTCGGGCACCCCGACGGGAACGGGAACCACCACTCTGGTCATCACAGCAGCCAACGGAGTGAGTCCGAACGCCACCGAGAATCTGTCGATCATCGTCGGCCAGGTCCCGGCGTTCACCAGTGCCGCATCAGACAGCGTGGTGGCCGGTCAGGCGTTCAGCTTCGCCGTGACCACCTCGGGGTATCCGGCACCATCGCTCGGGGTGACCGGCACCCTGCCGGCCGGGGTGACCTTCACCAACAACAACAACGGCACCGGCAGCCTGGCGGGCACGCCCACCGGGACGTCCGTCTCGACGTTCACCATCTCCGCGGTCAACGGCACGGGCACGACAGCGCAGAGCTTCACGCTCACCGTCCTTGCCGCCGGGGTGGCCCCCGCCTTCACCAGTACCGCCTCGACCACGGCCACCCAGAATGAGGCGTTCACCTTCGCGGTGACGGCCACCGGGACCCCGACGCCGACCCTCACCGAAACGGGAGCGCTACCGGCCGGGGTGACCTTCGTCAGCAGCGGCAACGGCACCGGCACCCTGTCGGGTACGCCGACCGGGTCGGGCGTCTCGACCTTCGACCTCGTCGCCGCTAACGGGACGAGCACGACAACGCAGGTCTTCTCCCTCACCACGGCGGCCGCCGGGGTGGCCCCCGCCTTCACCAGTGCCGCCTCGACCACGGCCACAGTAGGGAAGGCGCTGACCTTTACCGTCACCACGACGGGGACCCCCACGGCGACCCTCACCGAAACGGGAGCGCTACCGGCCGGGGTGACCTTCAAGGCCAGCACCACCGGCACGGCCACCATCTCCGGCACACCCACGGCCGGTGGAGCATTCCCCCTCGTCATCTCGGCCAAGAACACGGTCGCCACCACCACCCAGTCCTTCGTCCTGACGGTGGACCAGGCACCCAAGATCACCAGTTCCGGTTCGGACATGCTCACCGTGGGCAAGGCGGCCACCATTACGGTGACGGCCACCGGCTACCCGACAGCGACGATCACCGAGACGGGGGCACTGCCCAAGGGGCTCACCTTCAAGGCCAACACCAACGGCACCGCCACCATCTCCGGCACGCCCACCTCGTTTGCTCTCGGGGACATCACCATCCACGCCGTGAACAGCGCCGGCACCGCCACTCTCACGTTGTTGCTGCTGGTTCTCTGATCGGCCCCTATGTCCGCGCCGACCGCTTTACGCCTCGGCGCCGAGTCGTAGCCGCTCAGGACATCCCCGTCCGGTCGGCGGGAATGTCCTCCGCCGCCTCCGGCGCCCGGGGCTCCTCCAGCTACGCCTGACGGGCCCCGGTGGCGCAGGGGAGGGGCCCCGGTGATGCAGGGGAGGGCCGGTCAAACACCCGGGTCCGACCCCCGGTCGGAGGGCGAAAGTCCAGGGTGGAGGGGGGACAGTGCAGGGTAGGCGCGGTCCCGACCACGGCTTACTGTGCCATAGCGCCCGCACGCACTGGGCAGGGGCGGCGCGAGGGAGATCCAGTTCAATGAACCGTCTGCACCGGTCCGCAATCAAGATGGGGACAGCCTGTGCGCTGGCCACCATGCTGTGTGTCGCCTCGCTGTCGGTGGCCGACACCTCGGCGGTGGCGGCCACCACCGCCCCCGAGCTCACCCTCAACGTCTTGCTGGTCGGCACCGGTTCGACCGACCCGACCACCGCCGCCTGGGCCTCGGCCCTGGCCAACGAAGGAGTGGCCTACACCGAGGCCACCGCCACCGGCACCTACGGGGCCGAGACCGTCACCCTGCCCGCCCTCACCACCGGATCGGTGGGCAACTTCGACGCCGTGGTCATCGCCGACTCCCCGGCCGGGTTCGCCTCGGGCCAGCTCACCTCCCTCTTCTCCTACGAGTCCACCTACCAGGTGCGCCAGATCGACGGCTACACCGCCCCCTACACCGGCATCGGGGAGAACGACTCGTCCACCACCGCCGTGCTGGACGGCACCAACGGGACCCTGACGGCCGCCGGGCTGGCCGGACTGCCGGCCCTGGCCGGGACGGTGCCCTTTTCCACCGGCACCAACGGCTACCCGGCCACCGCCGAGACCGGGGCCCCCTTCACCTCGTGGATGACCTCGTCCACCGGCTCGGTCCTGGCCGGTGTCTACCAGCACCCGGCGACCGACCCCCAGGCCGGGGTGTCCGAGCTGGCCCTCAACTTCGACTACAACGCCACCGACCTCCAGTGGGAGCTGCTGGCCCCCGGGCTCATCAACTGGGTGACCAACGACACCCACCTGGGCCTCGACCGCAACTACGTGGAGATGGACATCGACGACACCTTCACCCCCGACAACGCCTGGTCGACCACCGTCCACGACAACGACTACTCCGACGCCGACTCCCAGCGCATGGATGCCGCCGACGTCATCAGCTCGGCCGACTGGTCCGACCCCACCCAGGAAAAGACCACGGCCGCCCGTCCGGCCGGGGAGCCCACCACCCCGTTCCGCCTGGACCAGCTGTTCAACTACGGGGGCACCGTCGAGTACCAGAACGGCGAGCTCGACCTGCCCGGCGAACCGGCGGCCTGCTCCAGTGCCGGGGATGCCGCCGGCACCTGCGGGGCCGACCCCCTGCTGGCCCAGTTCCAGGCCACCGACCCCAACACCGGCAAGTCCTACGCTGACGACTTCGGCTGGCTCAGCCACACCTATGACACCCCCTACCTCGACGTGGGCTGTGCCACCCAGGACTACATCGAGGCCGAGCTGAACGAGAACACCAGCGACGTCACCGCCGCCCCGGGGGCCACGGCGGGAACCGGCGGCCTGGGGCTGGCCGAGTCGACCATCAGTGCCGGGGCGGCCGACGTGGCCAACCCCTATGGGACCTACAACCCCCAGGTGTTCGTGCCCGGCAACCACTCGGGCTTCGCCGACCTCGACCCGGGCACCCCGGCCACCGTCGACCCGCCCGACCTGGACGAGGCCGACGCCTCGACCACCGGGGGGACCCTGGCCGCCGGGACCTACGAGTACGCCGTCACCGACCAGTTCAACGGGGCCGACTCGACCAGCACCGACCAGTCCCAGGCCTATGTGACCGACGGCCTCCAGGGCGACCTGGCCCCGGTGGTGGTGACCGGGTCGACCGGATCGGTGTCCCTCGTGTGGCAGGCCATCTGCCACGCCGCCAACTACATCGTCTACCGGGCCCCGGTGACCGGCGGGGTGGCCGGGGCCTGGACCGAGATCGGCACCTATGCCACCCCCGACTCGGCCACCCTCCCCGACAACAGCTCGGGCGACACCAGCCCGGCCCAGACGGCCACGGTGTGCTCGGGACCGACCTATGACCCCACCTCGTGTGCCGGCGAGCAGGAGCTGACCTTCACCGACACCGGGGGGACGACGGCCACCCCCCCGGCCGGGGTGACCTATGTCGACACCCCCATGCCGGCCGGGTGGACGCCGCCGGTGGTGGAGGACGCCAACGAGCTGCCCTGGGAGCAGAACCCCTACTTCAGCGCCGCCCTCACCGCCGCCGGGATCACCACCGTGGGGGCCGATGCCTCCAAGGCCTACCCCGACCCGGCCAATGACGCCTTCGGCATCGGCGCCACCTACACCGGGGCCACCTACGCGGCGGGCCAGCCCTTCGTCGACGGCACCTCCCAGGTCGCCCCCCGGCACCCGATCAACATCTTCTACAACGCCGCCACCAACGCCCAGGAGCTCGACGAGTACAACACCCTCTACGACGCCGACGCCCCTGACTCCCAGTGCAAGTCGACGTCGACCACCACCTGTTCGACCACCCCGTTCACCTTCGCCGACGTCATCAACCAGGTGGTGTCGGGGATGCTGACCGACATGTTGACCAACGACCCCGAGGTCAGCTACGTGCACCAGACCAACACCATGGGGACCCCGCCCTATTCGAGCATCCTGCCCCCGGCTGGCTATGTGCCGGCGGCCACGGCCCAGCCCGGCACCGACGGTGACGGGACCCTCTACGAGGTCCTCAACCCGCTGATCTCGGAGTACGAGTCCTACTTCAACGCCACCACCCCCTATGAGCAGCTGACCCTGGGGGGCATCGGCAACGTCCTGGCCGACCAGACCAACTGGAGCGCGGCCCAGACGGCCGGCACCGTCAAGGCCACCGAGCAGAACGGGGTGGTCACCGTGACCAACTCGGGCACCTCGGCCGTCAACGTCCCGGTCACCGCCCCCCCCGGCACCACCACCGGCGGGGTGGCCTTTGGCTCCCCCTACGGCGGGGCCCTGTCCACCTGGACGAGCGTGGCCGCCGGCGGCTCCCTGGTCCTCGACGAGAACCAGTCCCCGGTCATCACCTCGGCAGCCACCGCCACCTCCATCGTGGGGGCGGCCTTCTCCGACACCGTGACCACCACCGGCGACCCGGCCCCCGCCCTCACCGAGACCGGGGCCCTGCCGGCCGGGCTCACCTTCGTCGACAACACCAACGGGACGGCCACCATCTCGGGCACCCCGGCGGCCGGATCGGGGGGGAGCTACCCCATCACCATCACCGCCACCAACGCCTCGGGCACCACCACCCAGGCCTTCACCCTGACCAACGCCCAGGCCCCCACCATCACCTCGGCTGACGTGGCCGACTTCTACACCGGTTCGGCCGGGACCTACACGGTGACCACCACCGGGTTCCCCGACGCCACCATCGCCGAGACCGGCACCCTGCCGGCCGGGCTGACCTTTGCCGTGCCCAGTCCGGCCACCGGGTCGGCCACCATCTCGGGCACCACCACGGCGGCTGACGGCTCCTACCCGGTGACCATCACCGCCACCAACTCCTCGGGGTCGACGGCCACCTTGGACCTGACCATCACGGTGGCGGCCTCGGGCCCGCCCGCCATCACCTCGGCCTCCACCGCCTACTTCGACCTCGGGGTGGCCGGATCGGTGGCCGTGACCACCAGCGGGGGTCCGACCCCGACCCTGACCGAGACCGGGGCCCTGCCGGCCGGGCTGACCATCGGGGTCGGCTCGACCCCGGGCACCGATCTGATCTCGGGCACCCCCACGGCCACCGGGGCCACCACGGTGACCATCACCGCCACCAACGGCATCGACCCGGCGGCCACCCAGTCCCTCATCATCGAAGTGAGCTCGGCCCCGGCCATCACCAGCGGGGCCCGGGACACCGCGGTGGCCGGGGAGTTCCCGACACTGGTCGGGACGAACCAAGGAGGTTGAGCGTGGCACCCCTATTGACCCGAGAGCAGAAGCGCCTGGCGGTGCGGCTTCGAGGCCAAGGTCTGGACTGGAAGGAGATCGCCCTTGCCTGTGAATGTTCGGTCGATTCGATCCGCTTCTACGATCGCCCCGAGCTGCTCCAGCGGAGGAGCCTGCCGGCAGCCTGGGTTCCCCCGGCCGGACGGCTGAGCTTCGAGGACCGAGAAGAGATCGTGATCGGGCTGGCCCGAGGCGAAACCTTCACCTCCATCGCCCGGCGGATCAAACGGGCTCCGTCGACGGTCAGCCGGGAGGTGGCAGCCAACGGGGGACGGGGGGACTACCGGCCCTGGGCCGCCTATCTGCGGGCCTACGCCCGGTCCCGGCGGCCCAAGCCCACCAAGCTGGCCTCGAGTCAGGAGCTGTTGGCCGAGGTCATCGCCGGACTGAAGAAGTTCTGGTCCCCCGAGGAGATCGCCAAACGCTTGCGCCTGGACCATCCAGACGATCCGATGATGCAGGTGAGCCACGAGACCATCTACCAGTCCCTCTACGTCCAGGGTCGGGGGGAGCTCCGCCGGGAGCTGGCCCGCTGTCTGCGCAGTGGCCGGGCCACCCGGAGGCCTCAGGGCCGGGACGAGACCCGAGGCAGGATCAAAGACATGGTGATGATCTCCGAGCGCCCGGCCGAGGTGGAGGACCGGGCCGTCCCCGGCAACTGGGAAGGTGACCTGATCCAGGGCAGGAACAACCGCTCGGCGGTCGGGACCCTGGTCGAGCGGTCCACCCGGTTCGTGCTGCTGTTGCACCTGGGTGAGGGCAAGGACGCCTGGTCGGTCAAAGAGGCCATGCAAAAGGCCATCGCCACCCTTCCCTCCAGGCTGGTCAAGACCATCACTTGGGACCAGGGAGCTGAGATGGCCCGCCACCTCGAGTTCACTGTCGAGACCGGCATCCCGGTCTACTTCTGCGACCCCCACAGCCCCTGGCAGCGAGGATCCAACGAAAACACCAACGGGCTGCTCCGCCAATACATGCCCAAGGGGACCGATCTCTCGGTCCACACCCCCGAGGATCTGGACCGGATCGCCTGGAGCCTCAACGACCGACCTCGCAAGACCCTCGGATTTCTGAAACCATCAGAGAAGCTCGCCGAGTTTCTTGCGCAGACCGGTTGAACCCGCCGAATGGCCGATGGTGACGCCCCCCAGGCACCCACACGTCCACGCCGAGGCCAACGGCGACGCCGACCAGGCGATCTGGGCCGGATCCCAACAGGACCCCGCCAGCTATTTCTTGTCGCCCGAATGCACCGGCTGATGGGTCTTCAACAGGCCCCCGACCACTGGAATCTCGGTAACGGCCTCGGCCCGGGCAATGGCCAGGCTGCTCCGGGCCAGTGGCAGGTGAGGTCCGGTCACCACGTAGCGGGGGTTCCATACCGGGTCGTACTTCTGGTTGAACCGCCACAGCGATTCGATCTGCAACGTCTCACTGAACTTGTGCAGAACGTTGCGCTCGAGCGAGGTCCACGGCCCGGTTCCCGATTCGCCGGCGACCACCGCCCGCATGGTGGCGAAGTTGAGACCCAGACCTCGCAGGCCCCGCTCGGCCATCCACTGCAAGGTCTCGATGATCACGAAATCGGTGAGGCCGTTTGGGGCGTCAGGGTCACTGGTCCGCCGCATCAGGTCGAGCGAGAACCCGTCGACATGGGCGGCGGGAACGTACTGATTGAAGGCCATGGGACGGTCGTCCTCGCCGAAGCACACGGCCAGCAGCAATCCCTTGTCGCGTGGGTCGAAGATGCGGCTCAAGGTCATCGAGTAGCCCCGCTCGGTCTCGCCCTGGCGGGTCTCGGTCATGAGTGACAGCAGCTGGACTCTCAGCTCGGAAGGGACATCGTCCATCGACTGATAACACTCGACCCGGCATCCGGACTTCTTCATCCTGTTGTAGGCGCCACGAAGAGACTTCATCGACTTACCCGCCAGACTGAACTGAGTGGCGTCCACGATGGCCTCGTCGCCTATGTAGTGATCGACGAGTCCCGATGCCCGGTAGATGCCGAGCCACGACTGCGATGCCGCCAGTACCGAAGGCTGCCAGCCGTTGGCCTGGGCCATGTCCATGACATCGGACCACACTTCGGACCGGTCCTGGGGTGGGCCGATCGGATCCGGAGACACCAGCATGACGCCGTTGATCACCGAATACGCCACCAGCGACTCGCCGGTGAAGAACCACGACTTGTCGTCCCTCAGGGCGAAGTAGTCAAGGGTGTCCCCACCGTGGGTTTCGATGATGGTGAGGGCCCGCTCGAACGCCTCCTCCCGGGCAGCGCCGGTGCGACGCGACTCCCGTCCGGGTAGTGCGACCAGCAAGAGCAGAACGACGACGGCCACCACGACCAGGAGGAAGACGACATCGAAGCGGGTGCGGTGGCCCTGACCCAGCAGGTTCCCGACACCGGCGGTGGCGGCGATGACGAACAGTCCGCCGGCCGCCAGCCACACGAACAGCCGACTGACCCCCGAAGGCCTGACCCGGAAGTGCTGGTGCTCGAGGACCATCCACAAGCTGAACAACAGGGCCACGGTCGATCCCTCGGCCGAGTGTCCCTGAATCAACCGATCGGTGGTTGTGGCCACCAGCAGCAGGATGGCCGCCACCCAGGCGGGTTGGAGCCCGCGGCGCACCCCCCGGGCCAGGCCGACCAGGGCCAGGCCGGCGACGAGTGCCTCGACCACCGACAGCGGGTGCACTCCGAACGGGAGCCAGTAGTCGACCGACCGCGTGGATCTGACCTCCCAGAGGGCGGCGAAAATGACGTTGAGCAAACCCGAAAGCAACAGCACGGCTGCCGCCGTCTTTCGGACTCGCCGCCTGACGACCCATCGCTTGAGCCCGGTTTCGTTCAGAGGCCAAGTCGGTCCGTAGGGAAGAGCGCCGACCACGGACGTAGTCGAAAGATCGGCCTTGCTCGGGGCCAGGGCCAGTCTCTCGAGGAGGACGGGAGAACGGACCGGCACTTCGCGGAGCCAGAGTTTCAGTTCGAGTACGGCCTCGCCGACCATCTCCACATACGAGAAGCGGTGGACGGTGACGAAGGGGTGGGGAAGCCGAAAACGTGCCGGTCGGCTAACCACCGAGGCGGTCCCGCTCCCGGTGTTGGCGTAGAACCCATTTCCGACTACCGACAGTTCGGGCTCATGGGTGTGGCCGGAGATCATGCCCGCATACCCCTGCACCACAAGGCGGGCGGCGTCTGCCCGGGGCGGCGCGTTGTGGCTGGCCGGGTCGGATCTGGCACTGATGGCTGTCTCCCGGAGAGCTCGGTTCACCCGCAACAGAGTGGCAGCCGCCGCCACTCCGGCCACGATGACGATGATGGCAACCAGAAATCCGAACCAGAGCAACCAGCGCTGGGCGTGATGGTGCAGCAACTGGTGGACCCCGGGCAAAAAGACCAGCAGACGGAGAAGGATTATGGCCACGAAGGGGACGGCGGCCAGCCAGAGTTTGCCGACGATCTTCCGGTAGAACAGCCGCGACCCCATGAAATCGGCGACGTCCCCATCGAGCCACTGCACCCCTTCGAGGAGCGAGCCCGACGACTGACGTGACTCGAGCTCGGGCAGCAGGTCCCTGACCACATGGTGGCCGAACGGAGTGTCGACCGGGGACCACGGGTCCTCGAATGCGTTGTAGGGATCGGCCTGGTTGCCGTGCACCACGCGGACCCGTTGGGGCCCCTGGTCGGTCCCGACCACCAGATTGCAGACTAGGGCGAAATGCTGCACTCCGAGCCGTTCCTGCAGGACGGCGATAGCCGAGCCGTCCCAGGCCAGTTGCCCGTCGTGATTACCGGAGAGCACCACGAGCTGGTGGTGATCCATCGCCGCGAAGGCCGCCACTGCCTCCGTGAACCGAGGATGGGCATCGAGGATCCTGTCCACCTCCGGCGGACCAGCCAGCATCTCGAACCCGTCGCCGGCGATTATGAACACACCCGGACCGTCGATTCCGGCCAGCACGTCGGCCAATTCGTCGGCCACCGCCGTCGATGTCGGCGTGGCTACGACCGGCAAGTGGAGATCGCTGACCACCACCGTCCGGCCACCGGCATCGACCTCGATCTCGATCTCCTCGGCAATGAGGAAGGCCGGCGGTTTCGCTTCGCCCGGTTCGGCATCCAGGTCGGTGGCCACCACCGTTCCGTCGACCACCCCGGTCAATTCGACGTCTCCGGGCGCATCATCGGGAAGAGAATCACATCCCGGATGGCTTCGACCCCACCGATGAGCATGACGAGCCGATCAACCCCGATCCCGATGCCGGAGGTTGGCGGCAGGCCGTACTCCAGCGCCCGGACGAAGGCCAGGTCGGCCGGGTGAGCCTCGAGATCGCCGCGGGCTGCCGCATCGGCCTCGTGGCGAAAGCGCTCCTGTTGTTCCTCGGGGATGTTGAGCTCGCTGTAGCCATTGGCGAACTCCTTGGCGTCGATGGCCAACTCGAACCGGTCGGCCATGGTGGGGTCGTCCTGGGTCCGCCGGGCCAGGGGTGAGACTTCGATCGGAAATCCGCATACGAAGACCGGATCGACGACCGTGGGGAGCAGCACCGAGTCGTACAACTCGAAGATGAGCTTCCCCGAACCCCATTCGGGAAGGTAGTCGACACCGTGCTTCTCGCACACCGACCGAACATCCTCCACGGGATCGGTCGGATGCAATCTGCGGCCGACGATCTCCTCCAGCCAGTCCAGAAGCTGACGACGGGGCCAGGGCGACGAGAGATCGATATGGCGATCGCCGACGCTGAAGGTCAGGCGGCCGGTGGCCGCCTCGGCCGCCCCGGTGATGAGCCGCTCGGTCAGGTCCATGCCGTCGTTGACATCACCGAAGGCCCGGTAGGCCTCGAGGGCGGTGAATTCCGGGCTGTGCCGGGTGTCCACGCCCTCGTTACGAAAGTTGCGGGCGATCTCGAACACCCGCTCGTACCCCCCGACCACCAGCCGCTTCAGATAGAGCTCCGGGGCGATCCGCAGACTCAGATCGATGTCGAGCGCGTTGGCATGGGTCATGAAGGGCCGGGCGATGGCTCCTCCCGCCTGGGGCTGGAGGATGGGTGTGTCGACTTCGACGAAGTCCTCGGACACCAACTGGGCCCGCAGGGCGGCGATGGCTTTGAAGCGGATGTCGAAGACTCGGCGGGAGTCAGGATTGGCCAGGAGGTCGATCTCACGCTGACGGTACCGGGTGTCAGTCTCCGAAAGCCCGTGCCATTTGTCCGGTAGCGGGCGGAGCGACTTGGACAACAGCCACAGCTCGCTCACGTCCACCGACAGCTCCCCCCGACGACTGGTGATCACCTCCCCCTCGGCACCGACCCAGTCTCCCAGATCGACGTTGGCCAGCACCGCCTTGGCCTGGTCGGTGAGCGCCGAGGCCTGCATCAGCAGCTGGATCGAACCGGAGGTGTCGGTGAGAGTGGCGAAGGAAAGCTTCCCGTGCCCGCGGACACTGGTCAGGCGGCCCGCCATCCTGACTGTTTCGCCGGTGCGCTCATCGACGGCCAGATCGGCATAGCGCCGGTGGAGGTCGGAAGCCGTCGCCGTCCGGTCGAACCGCGTCGGGTAGGGATCGAAACCCTGCTGGGCGAGGTCGTCGCGCTTCTTGCGGCGCTCGGCGCTCAGCGCATCCGAGGCCCGGAACTCGGACTCCTCACCGCGGGGCTCTGTCACGTTCGTGTCCTTTTCCCGGGTTGCCCCGCTGTTCGATCCCAGTTCCGGATGGCCGATCTGGCTATCTTATGCAGCGACATCATGAGAGACGTTGCTGTCAACATCGACCTGATCACTGGTTGGTTCCCGATCACGGTAGTGATCGTGGCCCTGGCATCGGTGGTTCTCTCGGTGGGATGGCTCGACGGGGCATGGAAATGGCAGCTCCCCCTCGGGATTCCGATCAGCTTCGTCCTGACCGTGCTCACCGCGGTGGCCATCCACGTGTTCAAACTGGTCCCGGCGGAGTTCCCGAGATCGTTCTATCTGTGGGCATGGCTCATCTGGTTTTCGGTGGTGATCATCGTGCTCGGATGGACCAAGGCCCACTGGATCCTGCGGACGTTCTCGGTGATCGCCCTGGTCTTCTGCGTGATCGCCGCCTTCACCGTGATCAACAAGACCTACGATTACTATCCGACCCTGGAACGCCTCTTCGGAAAAAATGCCGCTGATTTCGCCAGCCTGCCCCAGCTCAAGGCCGTCCGCACCGAGGTGCGGCAGACCGGCAAACTTCCGGATCACGGCGAGACCATCTCCATCACCATTCCGGGGACCATCTCGAAATTCCAGACCGGCCAGGCCTACGTGTACCTCCCACCTGCCTGGTTCCGCAGCCCCGAGCCCCAGCTGCCACTCATCGAAATGATCGCCGGCGTGCCCGGCCAGCCTTCCGACTGGACGAGGGCCGGTTATGCGGACACCACGGCGACCACATTCGCCGAGGAGCACAAAGGAACCGCCCCCATTTTGGTGATCCCCGACAACAACGGCGTCAAGACCTCGGACACCGAGTGCTCCAACAGCGTGTTCGGAAATGCCGAGACCTACCTGGTCAAGGACGTTCCCAACTTCATGCAGGCCAACTTCAACGCCGCCGTGGGCAAGCACGCCATGGCCGTCGTGGGTCTGTCGGCCGGGGGGACCTGCGCTTCGATCCTGGCTATGCGCAATCCATCTGTCTTCTCGATTTTCGCCTCCTACTCGGGCTACGCCTCCCCGACCTACATCAATGACGACGAACAACAGACCATCGTCCAGCTCTATGGCGGGTCGAAGGCGAACTACGAGGCCCACAATCCGGTCAACCTGCTCCAGACCAACAAGTACACGGGCTCAGCCGGATGGTTCACCGCCGGGCAGAGCGATCCTCAGCCACTGGCCGCCGTCAGCCAGCTGGCCGATCTGGCCAAGAAGGCCGGCATGCAGGTCTGCACCACCACGCCGCCCGGTGACCACTCCTTCGTCTTCTGGGCGGCGGCATTTCAAATCTCGCTTCCATGGCTGTCCTGGAAGCTCGGGCTGACGCCGCCACCGAAGGACACTCCTGCTCAGTGCACACCGCCGATCCCCTGAGCCGAACCACGCACTCAGTGTCGTTGACGCGTAGGGCCCATGCACTTATGCTGCCCGGGCGCCCCTAGCTCAACGGTAGAGCAGCAGATTCTTAATCTGCAGGTTCCTGGGTTCGAGTCCGGGGGGGCGCACCAAAAAGTGGGCTGAAGCATTCGCTCCGGCTCGACGACATCTAGCTCGTCCCGTTCCGCCGAGCTCGAGCTCGAGCTCCCAGCGGTCGGCGGGTCACTTCTTCACCATGCTTCCCGGCCAGTCGGCGTTGGACGTGAGCTCGGGATGGCGACCGCCGAAGGCGGCGGCGGCCTTCTGATTGGCGCGCAAGGTGAACTCCAGCCAGGCGGTGGCGTACCCGATCTCATCTTTCGGATTGCCTCCGACCTCGGTGTCCTGGACGGAATTGTGGTCGGCCGGACGCCCTCCTGAATCTGCGATGATGCCGAGAGCGGCACGTCCCCGGACGCTGCGGAAGTCAGCCCGCTCGTTGGCCGGGTCGGCGATGATGGCGTCGACGGGACCGTGGGTCGAGATGAAGAAGACCGGCTGGGTCAGGTGGTTCGGGTGGGCCTCGCAGTCGGTCTTGACCGGACAGTCGGGGTTGGCCGCCGACCATTTGGCATCGGGCAGGGAGAAGGTCATCACCGAGGTGACCAGCCGGGGGTCCACGGTGGCGACCCGCACAGCTCCGGTGGCGCCTTGGGAGTGGCCGACCGCCGCCACCTCATGGACGTCGAGGTGGCGGACGAACACGCTGCCCGGGGTGCTGTCGGCCTTGATCAGGTAGCGCGCCGCCGCCGCCATCTCCTTCCCGCTCCCGGTGTTGGCCAGGGTGGTGGCGATGACGGTGAACCCGTAAGAGGCGAAGTGGCTCAGCAAGGTCCTGTACATGGTGGGCGACGCGTTGGTCCCGTTGCCCCACGTGACGATGGGGCTCCTGAAGCCGAGCGTGTCGTAGTCAGCCGGTCGGAAGACGTCATAAATCGCCGACCCCTCGGTGATCGTGTTCATTGTCGTGGCGGAGGGTCCGCCCGCTCCGAAGGCGACCGACACGGGAACCTGCGGCGTGGTCGCCCATGCCGTGGGGGGGGCCACCAGCCCCGTCAGCAGCGTCAGCGGCGTCAGCAGCATCACGGCCGCCAACCAGACGGCGGCAACCGAACACCGTCGCGGCACGACGCCTCCTCCCCTTCGGACCGGCGCCCCATTCGGACCGACGCCCTTCGGCAAGACTAGACAGCAAGGGGACCGGCTGGATCACCTCACCGACGTCCAGTGCCCGCCCAACGGAGTGGCCGTACTGGCGGCTGCTGCTCCTGACGAGGCCCCGGAGCTGGTGGAGACGCCGATGCGCGTCAGTTCACCGTGCTGAGCCAACGGGCAGCGAGACCTCCCCGACGGGCGGAGCCCACAGTCACAACTCCACTGCCCGACCTCGGACCAGTCGGGCACGCTATATCCTCGGTCAATGGTTCGACCGGCTCCAGTCACGGGCGGACACGCAGACGCATCCGGGTCGGAGGGCAGTGGGCTGGGCATCTCCGATCTGCACAAGTCCTTCGGGTCACACGCCGTACTGACCGGCATCGACCTCCAGGTGCCACTCGGATCCCTCTCCGCCATTTTGGGACCGTCGGGCAGCGGCAAGACCACGCTGCTCAGGGTGGTGGCCGGGTTCGAACGGGCCGATCGGGGAACCGTCACCCTGGCCGACCGCATCGTCGAGGATGCCCATCACGCCCTCCCCCCTGAGCACCGGGGCATTGGCTACGTGCCGCAGGAAGGATCGCTGTTCCCCCATCTTACCGTGGCGGCCAACGTCGCATTCGGGGTGCAACGGGCAGCTCGCAAGAAGCTCGGGAGCAACACCGACGAACTTTTGGAGATGGTGGGCCTGGCCGGGTTGGGCAGTCGCTACCCGCACCAGCTGTCGGGCGGTCAGCAACAGCGGGTGTCCCTGGCCCGGGCCCTGGCCGTCCGCCCCGCCCTGGTTCTGTTGGACGAACCATTCTCGTCACTCGACGCCGGCCTGCGCGCCAGCGTCCGGTCCGATGTCCAGGACGTGCTGCGCAAGGGTGGGATCACTGCGCTGCTGGTCACCCACGACCAGGACGAAGCGCTCTCGGTCGCCGATCAGGTGGCGGTGATCAGGAACGGGGTGATCGGCCAGTGCGGGACACCTCAAGAGCTCTATGACCACCCCGTCGACACGGCCATGGCCCGGTTTCTCGGGAACGCCAACCTGGTGCCTGCCACGGTCGGAGGCGACGAGGTGACAACCCCCTTCGGAGCCCTGGCTCTGCGTACCGACGTCGGCGGCCCCACCGGTACGGGCCCGGTGGTGGCCCTGGTGCGGCCCGAGCAATTGGCCATCTCGGTTCCCGGAAGTGGAGAAGGGATGAGGGCGGTGATCGTGCGAACCGAGTTCCACGGACACGACACGGTGATCACTGTCGATCCCGAGTCTCCCCTCGACCTGGGTCCGATCACCGTGCGGGCCGAGGGCGACCTGGTGTTGGCCAACGGCACGGTGATCGAGATCACGGCCTCCGGCTCGGCTGTGGTGTGGCCGGCGCCGGCGGACTGACCGGGACGTTTCCAGCTGGAAACAGAGACGAAAGGCCGAGTTCACCGGGCTCTGGCCTCCGGGTTTAAGGGTCACTTGACAATATAACTTAGGTTGGCCTAATAAATGGAGGTGGACCGAGACAGCTCCAGACCGACGACCGGCTCGTCCACGTCGCCCCGGTTGGTCCACTGGTCGGCCCCGACTGATGGCCGATCCGCCGCCGGAGCCCGTCGGTCGGCTACCGGTTGCCGGGTGTCTGTCCTCGGAGTCGCCCTGGCCTCCTCGGCACTCTTGGCTGCCTGCGGATCGTCGGGTGCATCGAGTCAGGCGTCCAATCAGGCGGCGGCAAGGACCTGTCAGGCGGTGGGGGCGGTGCTCAGCGACGGGCCCGATCCGGGTGCCGACCCGGTGGGCTACGCCTGGGCCCAGGTCCTCCCGCTCGGCCGGATCAAGACGTCCGACCGGACGCTCCGGAACGCCATCGACAACTTGGCCTCGGCCTATCAGCAGTTCTACAAGGCCAACGGCGTCGGCCCGGCCGCCGACCACGCCGTCAGCCGAGCGGCGGCGCGGATCAACACCCTCTGTCCCGGCACCGGGGCCGGGGTATGACCTCCCGGTGGCACGTCGGGCCGACCGTGATCGGTGGGAGGCGGGCGCCGAGGACTCGGCGATGGGGCACGGCGGCACTGGCCCTCGTCATGACCGGCGGTCTCCTGGCTGCCTGCGGCGGCTCGTCGTCCGGGTCGGGACAGTCGATCACCCTCTACAACGGGCAGCACGAGCAGACGACCGACTCGCTGGTGGCCAGCTTCGAGAAGGAGACGGGGATCACCGTTTCCGTCCGCAGCGACGACGAGGACACCCTGTCCGACGAGATCGTCACCGAGGGCGGCCGGTCCCCGGCCGATGTGATCTACACCGAGAACACGCCGGCCGTCCAGTACCTGGCCGACAAGGGTCTACTGGCCAAAGTGGACCCTTCGACCCTGGCCAACACGCCGAGCAAGTACAACTCGCCGCAGGGGGACTGGGTGGGAGTGTCGGCCCGGGTCAGCGTGCTCATCTACAACCCCAGCCTGATCGACAAGAGCCAACTTCCGACGTCCGTGCTCCAGCTGGCCGATCCGCGCTATAGCGGTCTAGTGGCCTTCGCCGCCGGAGAGACCGACTTCCAGCCCATCGTGACCTCGGTCGACCGCACCTACGGCAAGGCGGCCACGCTCAAATGGCTCGATGGCATCAAGGCCAATGTCGGAAGCCACATCTATCCCGACAACGAGACCATCGCCGACGAGGTCAACCGGGGGGCGGTGGCCTTCGGGGTGGTCAACCAATACTACTGGTACCGGATGCGGGCCGAGATCGGTGCCGCCAACGTCCGGGCTGAGATCACCTACTTCGCCCCCCACGACCCCGGCTACGTGCTGGACATCTCCCCGGCCGCCGTGCTGAAGTCGAGCACGCACCAGGTGGCCGCCCAGAAGTTCCTGGCCTTCATCACCTCCAGGCAGGGCCAGGAGATCATCGCCCGTTCGATCAGCTTCGAATACCCGATCGCCTCGGGAGTGACCACGTCGCAACCGGAAACCCCCTTCGACCAGCTGCAGCCCAATGCCATCACCATCCCCGAGCTGGGAGACGGCTCCACCGCCATCGCTCTGTTGAAGCAGGCGGGACTGTTGTGACCCGGGCCCGGATCGCTGATGGCCTCGGCCCGAGGCGCCACGGGCGGTGACGGCCTACCCGACGGCGGTGGCCGGGCACGGGGGTGGGGCCTCAATGGATACACCGGTGGCCGCCCGTCCGGCCCGACGGCCGCGGGTGCTGCTGGCCACCGGCTTCGTCGTGGCCATGGTGTTGCTGGCCCCGCTCGTCTTCCTTCTGATCGAGGCCAGCGGAGCGGGGGTGTCCACGATCATTCACCTCATCGATCGTCCGCTCACCGCCACTCTGTTGTGGAACACGGTCCGCCTCACCGTGGTCGTCACCGTGCTGTGCGCCATCATCGGGACGCTGGCGGCGTGGTGCGTCGAGCGGACCGATCTGCCCGGACGGCGGGTGTGGGCGGTGCTGGTGGTGGTGCCCTTCGCCATCCCCGACTTCGTGGTGAGCTTCGGGTGGGCGTCGCTGACCACATGGGTCCAGGGCTTTCGGGGCGCAGTGCTGGTGATGACCCTGGCGGTCTACCCGCTGGTCTATCTGCCGGTGGCGGCAAGTCTGCGAGCCGCCGATCCGGGGCAAGAGGACGTGGCCCGCAGCCTCGGGGTCGGCCGCGTCCGCACGTTCTTCCGGATCACGGTCGGCCAGGCACGCGGCGCCATCCTCGGAGGTTGTCTGCTGGTGGCCCTGGTCATGCTGGCCGAGTACGGCGCATTCGAGATCCTGGGCTACCAGACGTTCACCACGGAGATCTTCACGGAATCCCAGGTGTCGTTCAACGTGCCGGCCGCCTCGGCTCTGGTGCTGGTGCTGGTGGTGTTGGGCCTCGTCGTGCTGGGAGCCGAGGCGATGATCGGGGGAAGGGGCCGGGTCACGCGCATCGGCCCCCAGGTACAGCGCCTGGCCCAGCCCCACCGCTTGGGCCGGGCCACCGGGCCCGTTCTCATCGGGTTCGTCGTGCTGGTGGGGCTGGCGCTCGGAGTCCCAGTCGGGTCCTGCATCTACTGGACCTTCGAGGGTGGCGCCCACGCACTGGGGGGAGTCTCCATTGCCTCAGCCACCTGGCACACCGCCCTCTACAGCGGGACGGCGGCGGCGCTGGCCACCCTGATGGCCCTACCCGTGGCCCTCCTGGCCGTCCGCAACAGCGGAAGCGGTGTCCGTATGCTCGAGCGAAGCACCTATCTGGTGTTGGCCATGCCCGGCATCGTCATCGCCTTTGCCCTGAGCTACTTCACCGAGCGATACGCCGACGGATTTCTCTACCAGAGCGCTCCGCTGCTGATACTGGCTTACGCCATCTTGTTCTTTCCTCTGGCCCTGGTAGGTGTCAAAGCCTCGGTTGCCCACGCCCCGGTCAGTCTCGAGGAGGTGGCACGATCGCTGGGCCAGAGACGGCTGACCGTTCTCCTACGGGTCACGCTCCCTCTCATAGGGCCCGGACTTGCGGCGGCATTCTGTCTGGTGCTGTTGGCCGCCGTCACCGAACTCACCGCCACCCTCATTCTGGTGCCGACCGGGGTGCAGACCCTCTCCACCCAGTTCTGGGCCTACCAGCAGAACCTGTCCTACGGCCAGGCGGCGCCTTTCGCCTTGATGATCATCGCCATCGCCGCGGTTCCCAGCTATGTGCTCGGTCGCTACTTCGATCGCCTCCCGGCCAGAACTGCGACCACATGATCGTCAACCCGACCGCCGGATCCGGGGGCGTCCGGCCCTGGTCGCCGGATCGAGGCCCCGAGGGTCACCGCCCGGGGCGAGCCGAAACCGCCGCCACCGCCGCCACCGGAACCCGGATCGGCACGGTGACGACAGGATCGTCGTCCACGTCAGCCGAATTGAATCCCGTCCGGTGCATCTTCCCCCAGGACTTCTTTCCCCGGATGTAGTTGAAGATGCCGAGGAGTCGCCACCACACGGTCAGTTGCCGGTAGCCGAGGTTCTCCAACACGGCCCACACCACCAGCAAGGCCCGGTCCCGAGCCCGGCCGTAACGACGGAACGACAGTTCCTCCAGCATGAGGGCCAGCATCGAGAGCAGGATGCCGAGCCCGCAGGCCAGCGAGAAGAACAAAACCGCGAACACCGGCGACAGCACCCCGAGCAGCACCCCGAGGACGACGAGGGCGATACCGATGGCCTCGATGATCGGGGCCATCCACTCGAACAGGACGAACGCCGGCAGGACCACCAGGCCCAGGACTCCGTAGCGGGGTCTCAGGAACGCCCCACGGTGTCGCCACAGGACGTCGGTGAACCCTCGTTGCCAGCGTTCCCGCTGGCGACCCAGCTCTCTGAACTCGGTGGGCGTCTCCGTCCAAGCCACCGGATCCGGCACGAATTCGACGAGGGCCGGTCGGCCGGTGTCGTAGCCGTGGCGCCGGAGCCGAACGATGAGCTCCATGTCCTCGCCGACGCTCTGGGCGTAGCCGTTGGTCTCGAGAAGGCGCTGGCGCCGGAAGAGGCCGAAGGCTCCCGAGATCAAGAGATTTCCGCCGAACCGGTTCCAACCCGGACGGCCGAACAAGAAGGCCCTGAGGTACTCGACGGCCTGGATCCCGGCCAGGGCCCGGTGCGGACCGCGTTCGTCGGAGAGCCGGCCCCGCATGACGGTGCAACCGTTGGCCACCCGAATGGTGGCACCGGCGGCCACCACGTCCTCCGAGCGGATGAAGGGTCGGACCAGGCGCCGGAGACCATCGGGATCGAGGATCGTATCGGCGTCGATGTTGCAGACCAACTCGCCACTGGCGATGTTGAGGGCGACGTTGAGGGCGTCGGCCTTACCCCCCTGCTCCTTGGAGACGACGATGAGATTGGGGAACTGCTGCGACCGGTAGATGGCCCGCACCGGCTGGGTGGCGACCCGGGTGTCGAAGATCGGCTGGATCGGTACCAGATCGAACGTGGTGGTCAATATCGGGAGGGTTCCATCGGTGGAGCCGTCGTCGACGATCACGATCTCCAGCTGGGGGTAGGCCAGGGTCAGCAGGGCTTGCACGTTCTCCCTGATGGTCTGTTCTTCGTCGTGGGCCGGTACCAGCATCGAAATGCTGGGGGCGACCTCGGAGGAGAGGATCTCCCGGTACTTTTCGGCCCGGACCTCACGGAGGTACCGACGCATGTCCACCACCGAGGACATGTACATAACCAGATAGAACAGGCCGAGGGCCACGAAGTAGACGAGCACCACGTAGGTGACCGGCAAGAGAAAGGTGTTGTAGAAGTGCCTCATGCCACGGCCTCCGATCTGATCGATATGGACCTGAGCTGAAGGGCCTGGACCGCCATTTCGGCGGCCAGACCGTCACCCGGCGCCGTGGTCCTGAGGAGGATGGCCCCCGGGCCACCGAGGGAGAGGAGGGTGAGACCCGCCTGTTTGCGCAACTCCCACGAGGGATGGCCGAGCAACGGCTCGATCCCGATCGCCCCGGGCCAGAATGCCAGGGTGCCGATACCGGTGGCTGCCGCCAGCACCACGTCCTCGGACTGGTCGCCGAGCAGGGCCACCAGCGCCGGACCGGCATTCGGGTCCCCGGTGCGGGCGACAACCGCAGCAGCCCGGGCCCGGGTGGCGGACGAGGGATCCGAGGTGAAGGCCATCGCCGGCCGGTAGAAGCGTCCGTCGCCCATGGCTGCGGCGATCTCCAGGATCCGTGCGATCATCTCGTCGTCGGCGGTGTCGAGGGCATCGATGAGCGCCTGGGAGGCCGGAAGTCCGATCCGGATGAGGGCGTCCTGGGCGGCGAACCGGCACAGGCCGTCAGGATCGGCCAGCAGCCGGATGAGGCGTTCGATGGCCTGGGGGGTGGGCGTGACGACCGACCAGGCGGCGGCCTGAGTTCGTACCTCCGAGGACCGGTCCGACAGCAGCCGGTAGAGCTCTTCGGACTCCACGCCGAAGGCGGTGAGGACACGGGCCGAGTACAAGCGGTTGAACCACCGATGCCGGTTGACCCCGGTGCGGGCGTTCTTGAGCACTCCGGCTCGCTCCCCCAAGGTGACGAGGACCGACCGCGACTCCCCACTGACCGATGGTGCCAGGTCGAGCATCACCGCGATGACCTGGCGCTTCGAGAGCCGGCTCAGAGTGGTGCAGGCCGCATCCAACTCCGACGCCCCACCGGACAGGGCGGCGACGATCGAGCGCCGGGCGTCACCGAGCATGGGCTCGATCCGGATCCTGTGCGCCTCGATCAGACTGCTGACGGTGACGGTGATGAGGACGGCGGTGATGGCGGCGCCGATGATGATCAACGAGATGATGAGCAGGGTCATGGCCGCGCTCATGCCACTGCTCCCACCGGTGAGTGGTCGAGCCGGCCGAGCAGTACCGGGATGCTGAACGGCTTGGTGATCATCTCGGTGGCCCCGAGGCCCAACGCCCGCAGTATCTCGGCCTCGCTGGAGCGCGCCGTCAACATGATGACCCGAGTGTCATCGAGGATGCCCTGGGGACGCAGTACTTTGAGCACCCCGAATCCGTCGAGGCCGGGGAGGCCGATGTCGAGCAGGAGGACGTGTCCTTTGACGTTGCCCTCACCCATGGCCCGGGCCGCTTCTGCCCCATCGCTGAAGCGCACGAACTCATAGTGCCGTAGTCGGAGTGCGTATTCGACGACTTCGGCGACCGAGTCGTCATCCTCCACCAGCACGACATCGACGGTGTCCGGATGATCCGTCGACCGTTCCGACGAACCCACCACGCAGTTCTGCGCACCCCGTGCCCGTCGAAGAGCCGACTCGGCCACCCGCTCCAGCGAGGCCAACGTCGATCCGTCGGCTGGAGTGGACGCAACCCCGGCACTGAACGTGTGCCGGGTCAGCTTTCCAGAAGTCGTGCGGACCTCCTCGGCCACGAACGAGGCCAACACGTCTTTGATCCGGTTGCAGGCCTGGTCGCAGGCGGTACCGTACATGCCCACCGCGAATCCGTCATGGGTCCAGCGACCGACGATGTCCTCGCCCCGGAAACATTCGATCAACCGCTCCCCGAGCCGGCGCAGGATGACGTCGGCCACGGCGTTGCCCTCGACCTCGCGGACCTTCTCGATCTGATCCACCACGATCAGCGACAGGGCGAACGGAGCGTCGTGGCGGGCCGCCAGCCGACAATGCCGATCCAATGCCTGCTCGGTGGCGGCCCGATTGCCGGTACCCGTCAGTGGATCTGTGTCCGAGCGAGCCTGCGACAAGCGGTCCCGGTCGATACGGTTCAAGAGCCGGGCTCCAAGATCGTGGGCCGAGAGCTCCACTTCCAGATAGTCGTCGGCCCCGGCAGCAACGGCGTCGTCGAGACCGGAGGCGCCGCCCCCGCCGATGGCCACGATGGGGAGGCGCCTCCACCGCGGGTGGGCCCGGATCACCCGACAGAGCTCGAGACCGCTCATCTTCGGTCCGGCGCACCCGACGACAACCAGATCGGCTCCGTGTTCCTCGAGGGCCTCCCAGAAGTCGAGGGTTCGGGTGTGAACATCGAGTCGGCAATCGGAACCGGAGAACACGCCTTGGAGCCGCCGGCGAAGCGCAGCATTGGGCACCATGGCCAGGACGGTGGTCTGCACCGGTCTCTTCCAGGCCAGCACCTCGGCCAGAAAGGCGATCGTCTGACGGGCTCCCTGCGACCGGGGCACCACGCCCACGGCTCCGGCTCCGGCGAAGTCCACGCGTTCAGCGAACCCGTCGGCATCGGTGAGAACGACGACCAGCGTGGTGTGGGCCAGTTCGGCCACCGCTTCGACCATCCCCGGGCCGGTCCACGAACTGTTGGCCACATCGACGACGACCATGGCCACCCCGTCTGCCCCCCCGGTGCTGGGAGGCATCCCTGCTCCCGAGATCACCGCCAGTCCGTTGGCCACCGCCTCGACCGTCAACCGTGATACGAGATCGCCGTCGGAGGACACCAGTCGGAATCCGAGGCGGGAGCCCGGCATCCCCTCATCGGACATGGGACCGGTCACCTCCTCTGACCGGTCATTGTCACCTTCGACAGATCTGCGCAGAGCAGTGACCGCTTCGGCCAGGAGACGCCCGTCAATGACCGGTTCCCTCAGCAGGGACTCGGCCTCGAGAGCGGCGCGACTTCCGGCGTCGAACCCGAAGGTGCCGAGCGAACCGGCCAGCATGTGGGCTGTCCGGCCGCCCATCGCCACCTCGTCCTCGGTGGCCGTGGCCCTCAGCACATCGGCCGTCGTCTCCTCCAGGAGCGAGATGCGATCGAGGTTGGTCTGGCGATGTCGTTGCCAGAGCATCGCCAGCGACGCGCCGAAGTCGGTGTCGACCATCGAGGTCGATGTCGTAGTCATGATCTGATGCTCCGGCACGGGCCGATCTGAATTTCCATCGTCATCAGGTTCCAATCTTCGTGGAAGCGCCCCCGGTTGGTGGTCACTCCATGGGTATGTATTGCCGTCTCACTGACCAGCAGACGGATATTTTCTTTTCTGGTTGAGGGCCGATTGCGTTTTGTCCTGGCAACCGGAAACACAATGATGTACTTACCCGCATTTACTCGGCTAAGTGAATCACGTTATGAAGGAAATGGGCAGTAATTCAGCTCGAGGAACGCCCTACATTTTTCGAGCGCATACCCTCTTGCCCCGGCCAAGCGGCGCACTTGGTTTGGAATATTGGCAGCGTAAGGGCCATTTCTTTTGGCCCTCGTCAAGCGGCTACGGGCCGGGACCCAAGGTAATCAACCGGTGGTCGGCGGGACGGTCAACGGTCGTCGGCCGACCACACGTGCTCCTATCAGCCCGACGATTTAGCCTTTTCATGCCGGTGGCCAACCGCCGACCAGACCTCCACATCGGACCCCGGCACTCTGGGCGAGGAAGTGGCTGTAGTCGCACATTCCGGTCATGGCATCGAATGGACGAAGTCGGCTGCTATCTCTCATTTCCGGTCTGGACGATCCATCGAAATGGCTCGTCTGAGGGTGGCGCCACCGGCGCCCCGCCTCGGTGGCCGGTTCGGCTCAGGGAGGGTCGGCCCGGTTCCCGGGAGCCGGAGTCGGGTCGGGAGGGGGAGCCGGGTCGGGAGTCGCAGCCGGGTCGGGAGCTGGAGCCGGGTCGGATCCGGTCCCGGACCTGGCGGCCACCAGATCGAGCTGGCGGTCGATCTCAGCCGCCTTCTGCTCCTCGTAACGCAGCCACTGGATGGCGCAGGGGATCATGGCCAGGAGCATCAGCGAGTCCCCGCCCACCCACATGATGGCCCCCCCGATGTGCAGGTCGAGGACCAGCGATGGCCCCCACGTCCGGTGCATGTGGGCATAGGCCGGAAACATCTCGAATGTCGTCGAGGCCAGGGTCAGACCAGTGAAGGTGTCCACCGGCACGGCCAGCGCCAGGTAGATCAGACGGACAGGTGGGGCGAGGGGGTGACGGGAAGGCTCGATGGCCACCACGTGGCGCCAGAACAGATAGCCGATGATCAGGAACATCAGGTGCTCGCCGTCGTCGGCCGCCTGGTGGGTCAAGGCCACGTTGTACAGGCTTGTCAGGTGGGCCACCGGAATGAGCACGGCGTACAGCCCGAAGTCGACGATGGGGTGGGCCACCACCTCGGCGACTCTCGACCCCAGGGCCCACTCGACCACCCGGTTGGTTCGCCCGGTGGTGGCCCGTTCGGCCAGTTCGACCGGGGCACCCATGGCGAAGAGAGGAGCGGCGATCATGATCAGCATCAGATGCTGGATCATGTGGTCGTAGAACAGCACGTCGTCGTAGACCCCGATGACCGACTCGACGGCCAGGAAGGTCACCACCAGTCCGCCGGCGAACGAGATGGTCCTCTTGGTCGACCAACGTCGTTCCGGGTTGGCCCGGCCCACCTGTCGCACACCGACCCCATAGAGCACTCCGGCCGCCACCAGCAGCACCGACACGAAGTCGATGTGGGTGACATCCAGCCGTTGCCAGTCGAGCGGCGGTGGCAGGCTGGTGGCGATCAGGATGAAGGGGGAGACGACCGGCACTGCTCAACCTCGCCGAGGGGGACGCCGGTGGGCCGGCGGGGCGGGCGTCCGGCCGTCGGGTCCGACGTGGAGCCCACCGCGGGAACGATGGTGCTCTCCCCACTGTCACCGGCGGGAAGGAGCACTGCCGATACCCACCGGATCGCCGGTCGAATCCCGGTCCGCCCCCCGGTGCTCGGGCCTGGCGGCCGCCTGGGGGCCCACATCGAGGTGGCCCGGTCCGGCAAAGTGTCGGATCCGCGAGCTGTTCCACACCACGAATCCGGAGGACAGCGCCATGGCCGCTCCGGCGATGAGCGGGTTGAGGAGCCCGCAGGCGGCCAGGGGGATGGCGGCGAGGTTGTAGGCGAACGCCCACACCAGATTGGACCTGATGGTCGTGATGGTCCGCTGGGCCAGGGCGATGGCGGTGGCCACCACCCGCAGGTCCTCTCGCAGGATGATCAGGTCGGCGGCATTGATGGCCACGTCGGTACCGGTGCCGACGGCCAGTCCCAGATCGGCGTGGACCAGCGCCGGACCGTCGTTCACCCCGTCACCGACCATCGCCACCGACCGACCCTCGGCCCGGAGGCGGTCGATCACCGCCACCTTGTCAGCCGGAAGCGCTCCAGCAATGACCGTGTCCACTCCTATCGAGGCGCCCACCGCCCGCGCCGTGGGCTCGTTGTCCCCGGTGATGAGGATGCATTCGAGGCCGAGCTGGTGCAGGGCCCGGACGGCCGGACCGGCCGAGTCCCGCACGGTGTCGGCCAGTGCCATCGCCCCCACCACGTGCCCGTCCCGGCCGACCAGTACCGCAGTCCTCCCCGCCTCCTCCCACTGCCCGCACCGGGCCAGCAGCCCGTCGGGAGCCGGGCTGGCCCACCGGTCGGCGAACAGCCCAAGCCGCCCGATCGAGATCTCGTGGCCTTCGATCCAGGCCGCGGGCCCCGAGGCCGGGCAGCGCCTCGAATCTCTCCACCGGAGGTAGCCCCTCCGATTGGAGCCGGGCGGCGGCGGTGATGGCCCGGGCCACCAGGTGCTCCGAGGCCTGCTCCACCGCCCCCGCCCACCGCAGCACGCTGAGGCTGTCGAGGCCGGGGATGCCCTCGACGTCGGTGACCACCATCGTCCCGTTGGTCACCGTCCCGGTCTTGTCGAGCAGCACCGTGTCGACCTGGCACGAGGCCTCGAGCGACTGGTAGCCCTTGAAGAAGATCCCATGGAGGGCCCCCTGGCCCGAAGCCACCATCAGCGCCGCCGGGGTGGCCAGGCCGAGGGCACAGGGGCAGGCGATGATCAGCACGGACAGGGCGGCGCTGAACGCCCGGTCGGGGGAACCGCCGGCCAGCAACCAACCCCCCAGAGTCACCAGCGCCATCACCAGCACGGCCGGGACGAATATACCGGCGATGCGGTCGGCCAGCCGCTGGACGGCGGCCTTCTGGTTCTGGGCGTTCTCCACCAGCCGCACCATGTGGGCCAACTGGGTGTCACGTCCCACCCTGGTCGCCTCCACCTCGAGGTACCCACCGGTCGAGACGGTCCCGCCGATCACCGGATCGCCCACCACCACGTCGACGGGGACCGACTCGCCGGTGATCACGCTGCAATCGATGGTGGAGTGACCGTGCCGCACCGTGCCGTCGGTGGCCACCGTCTGGCCGGGTCGCACGGCGAAGCGGTCTCCGATCTGCAACAGCTCCACCGGCAGTCGGTGCTCGACGCCGTCGGGACCGAGGACGCAGACGTCCTTGGCCCCCACCGCGGCCAGTGACCGCAGGGCGCGACCGGTCCGGCGCATCGAGGTGGCCTCGAAGTACCGTCCGGCCAGCAGGAAGAAGGTGACCCCGGCGGCCACGTCGAGATAGATCGCCCCGCCGGTCTGGTGGGCGATGACGTAGAACATCGACTGGGCCACGTGACCGGTGTCTCGCCAGAACATGGCGTAGAGGGACCAGGCCGTCGCTGAAAGGATGCCGGTCGACACCAGGGTGTCCATCGTGGTGGTGCCGTGGCGCAGATTGCGGGCGGCCGCCCGGTAGAAGGGCCATGCTCCCCAGGTCACCACCGGGGCGGCCAGCGCCAACAGCACAAGCTGCCAGTAGTCGAATCGCATCGAGGGTACGAGCCAGAAGGCGATGGAGACGTCGCACAGGGGCATGAACAGCAGTCCGGTGACCACCAGCCGTCTGCCGAGGGAACGGACCCGACGATCGTTCTCGGCCGCCTGGTCGATGCCCGGCCGGGTCTCGGCGGTGAGGCGGGCCACGAACCCCAGTGACTCCACCTCACCGATCAACCGGTCCGTCGACATGCCGGCCGGAGCGGTGACAGTGGCGCGCTCGGTGGCCAGGTTCACCTGGGCGGTCACCCCGCCGATGGCGTTGAGCCTCCGTTCGATCCGCGCCGCGCAGGCCCCACAGGTCATGCCTCCCACCGTCAGGGAGACCTCGGTGCCGGCGTCGGGATCGACCGTCGCCGGGCTGAGGGCCGACCCCTCCAGGGCGGCTGGCGCCACGTCTGTCACCCGGCTCAAGTTACTATGCGCCCTCCTGACCGAGCCTCTCGGGCCCTGGGCCACGGGCCCCGGCCGGATCAGGCGGGATCGGGGGCGACGCCGCCCGCACCCCCGACGGCAGCCACGGCCGGCGGTGGCCGGCGCTTCCTCATCTCCATCTCGGGGGGCGCCCACTTGGACAGAAGGACCACTCCAAGGAACATCCCACCGAGAAACAGCACCTGGAGCACGATGGCCCCCGGCGAGGACCGGAGCTGTTCGCCGAAGAGCTCGATACCCATGGCGATGCTGGCCAGGGGGTCGACGATCAGCAGGGCCGACTGTGAGGCGGCCAACGGGCCCACCGCGAACGCCGACTCGAGGAGCACCGTGCCCAGCACCCCGGTGGCCACCACGCCGTAGATCGGCCAATGGACGAAGAGCCCTCCCCACCCCTGGTGGGCCAGCACCTCGGTGGCGCTCTTCACGAATGCGGCGTCGATGGCCCACACCAGGGCGGCCGCCGCCCCCAGCACCGCGGCACGACGGGCCGGCGACCCCCAGCGGCTGACGATCACCAGGATCACCACCACCAGGCCCCGGCTGCCGACGGCCACCACCCACCGGGCCGGAGACGGATGCCCGTGCCCTTCTTGGGGATTGGCCACGACCAGAAACCCGAAGAGACCGGCGCACAGGAGGGCGGCCGCCCCCCACGTCCGGCGGGCGATCCGGTCGCGGAGCCACACCACCCGCAGAGCCAGGGTGAAGATGAGCTCGGTGACCAGAATCGGTTGGACAGACGCCAGCGTGCCGAAGTAGAGGGCCAGGGCGGTGAAGACGAAGGTGCCGCCCATGGTCACCATGCCCAACAGCCACATGGGCTGGCGGACGAGATAGAGGGCGGTCCGCCAAGCCGACCGCTTCTCCTTGGGGCTGGCCACGTTGGCCAGCCGCTGCAGCACCGAGGTGAGGGCCTGGCTGAAGGCGCCGAGCAACGCGAACAGGATGCTCATCGACCACTCCCTCCGACCCTCATGGCGGCTCCCTCCCCAGCTATCTGAGACCAGACGCCACCGACCACGCAAGGACCACCCCGGCCACCACCCCGGTCCCGGCTCCGGGGGGGCTTCATGGTGAAGCGCAGGTGGCCGGCTCGTGAGCCGGCTCGGCGATGAGACCGAGGTGCCAGCACAGCCAAGGGAACGAGTCGATCAGCGCCTGGCTCCACACGTCGAAGTCGTGGCCACCGGGGCGCACCCTGATGCAGGTGGCGATGCCGGCGGCCAGGGCGGACGGCTGCAGGGACTGAGCCGCCTGCAGGGGCTCGGTGTCCTGGTCGCCGACCTCGAACCACCCGGCCAGTCCGGTGAAATGTCCACCGGACAAGAGCTTGGTCGGGTCATGGGCGTCGAACGCCGCCGCCGACCCGCCGAACAAGGTGTCGATGGTCTGGGTCCGGGTGGTCTCCTGGTACTGGGGGGAGGCGAACCCCGAATAGGAGGCGAACGTCGTATAGACGGTCGGATGCCGGAGGGCCAGCATCACCGAACAGGTGCCGCCGGCCGACAGGCCGCCGATGGCCAACGATCCAGGAGCCGTCGAGGCGTGGAGCTTGCTCCTGGCGAAGGCAGGCACATCATCGACCAGGTACGTCTCGGCGTTGCCGAACTTGGAGTTCACACACTCGGTGTCGACGGTGTCGTATCCGGCGGGATCGGGCATCACGATGAGCGGGGCCACCCCGCCATGCGCCCGGGCGAACGCATCGGCGGTGTTGTCGGCATCGCCGCCGGCCGTCCAGTCCGAGGCGCTCCCCGGTTCCCCCGGCAGCAGTACCAGGGTCGGGAGGGACGGGATGACCTCGGCGAACCAGGCGGGAGGCAGGTAGACGTAGGCGGGACGAGTGGAGAAGTGGGAGACCGTCGGGGGGATGGTCACCGTCACCACCGCCCCCTCGGACGGCAGCTTGCCGGTCGCTGCCACCTGGTTGCGGATCTGCTGAAGCTCGGGCGTGTCGACCACGTTCTCGGGGTCCAGGGTGACCAGGCGCTCCACGCTCGGGAACGTGTCGGTCTGCTGGTTGACCGAGTCCAGGGTGACCAACAGGGTCAGGATCACTGCGGCGATGCCAGCCGATCGCCGCGGCCATCTCGACCCCCGCCAGCCGGTGACAGCCACCCAAACGGCCAGGACGAACGAGACGCCCCAGGCCGAGGCCGACCACGGGAGGTCCGACGACTTGTCCAGTCCGAACCTGATGACCAGCGTCACGGCCAGCGCCACCGCGGCGGCGATGGGCACGCCCAGGCCCAGCTGGCGCTTCCAGTGCCGGGAGCGCCAGTCGACGGCCACGGCCAGCACCACCACGGCCAGCACCTGGGCCACGATCGGCACCCACCCGGAAACGATCGAGATGTTCATGGCCGCCTGCCACCCGCCGCCCGAACGTCCCTGTCGGTCGGATCCGCCGCACCTTCGGTCAGCTCACGCACCTCCCGGGGCGCCGGCCCCGGCGTCACCCGACCCGGCAGAACGCTTGAGAGTGAGCCAGCGCTCGAGCCCGGCGGCGTTGGAGTGGACGCCGTTCATCACCTCGAGCTTCTCGCGGTGCCCCTCGGGTACACCGTCGAGGTCGGACTCGAAGGCGGTGGCGAGGGCAGCGGCGATGTCCTCACCGCCGCGAAACGCCTTCTCGGCCACCTCTGCCCATTTCCTGAGCGTCCCGTCCGCCTCGTCCAACAGGTCGAGCGGGTCACCGAGCAGTCCGAAGTGGGCCAGAGCCAGACCGGTCGGTCGTCTCTCGGCGAACCGTCGCAGCGAGTGCAGGGCCGAGGCCAGATCGAAGTCGGGAGGTGGTGTCGACGGGCGCAGCACGCCGGCGTCCGGCAGCTTGACCCCGACGGCGTCCCCGGCGAAGAGGACCCCGCTCAGGGTGTCGTGGAGGGCCACGTGGTGCTTGGCATGGCCCGGTGAGTCCACTGCGATCAGTGACCGCGTCCGACCGACGTCGATCGCCTCGCCATCCTCGAGCACGTGGATCCGCTCGGGCGGGGTGGGGTCGAGACGGCCATACAGGGAATCGAGAAGTGGTCCGTAGACCATGGCTGCGGAGTCGATCAGCCTGGTCGGGTCGGCCAGATGCCGCGCCCCCTTGGCGTGCACGTAGACCGTCGCCTCGGGGAATGCCCGGGCCACGTCACCGACACCACCGGCGTGATCGAGATGGATGTGGGTCACCACCACCCCGGCCAGGTCCGAGGGACCGAGGCCCAGGGCGTCGAGATGGGCGAGCAGCACAGGGACCGAGGACTGGCTCCCGGTCTCGACCAACACCGGGGCGTCGCCTTCGATCAGGTATCCGGCGGTCACCCGATCCCATCCTCCGAGGAGGGTGTCGAGCTCGACGACCCCTTCGGCGATGGTGACACCGGCCGCCGGCACCGGCAGGTCATCCGACGCAGGATCGGGGTGGTGGTCGGGGTGGGCGTGGCGATGGTGGTGGTGGCCTGCGCTCATCGCCGGGGCCACCCGGGAACGAAAACTGATGTCCGATGGTCCATGACCGCTATCGGCGCTTGGCCGTCTTCTTGGCCGCCGCCTTCTTCGGGGGGGTCTTCTTGGCTGCTGTCTTCTTGGCTGCTGTCTTCTTGGCTGCTGTCTTCTTGGCTGCTGTCTTCTTGGCTGCTGTCTTCTTGGCTGCTGTCTTCTTGGCTGCTGTCTTCTTGGCTGCTGTCTTCTTGGCTGCTGTCTTCTTGGCTGCTGTCTTCTTGGCTGCTGTCTTCATTGCTGGCGCCCTCAGCGACGCCCCAGCCTGTGCGGCCTCGCGCAGGGGGGCGCTGTCCACCATGACGGCGGGTTGCTTGTCCGAGGGCGGGGTGGTTGGCCTGGCCCGCCTGGTGGCCTTGGCCGCCGCCCTGCCGTTCGCCTTCGCTCCCGTCCCGGTTCCTTTCGCCGTCCGGTTGGTCGTTTTGGTCGATGTGGCCGCCGCCGACTTGGTCGATCTCGTCGATTTCGTGGCACCGGTCGCACCGGTCGCACCGGTGGTGTCGGTCGTGGTGGCCGCACTCTGGACCGCCGCCTTGATGGCCTGGGCGGCGTTGCCGGACCCGTCGACTTTGACGCTCTCGGCCAGTTTGGACAGCAGCCCATGGGCCGCCACTCCACTCATGTGCCGCTGGCGGCCGGTACTCCTGCTCTGGTTGATCGCCCGCCGGGCCAGACCGAAGACCAGATGGTCCGGGGTCGGCTTGGTCTCACCGGCCAGCTTCGACGCCGAGTTGACCAGTGACACGTGGGAGAACGCCTGGGGAAAGTTCCCGACCAGGCGGCCGGCGACCGGGTCGTACTCCTCGGACAAGAGCCCGAGGTCGTTGCGCAGTCCCAGCAACCGGTCGAGGAGTCGACGGGCGTCGCTGGTACGACCCAGCATTGCCAGGCAGTCGGCCAACCAGAACGAGCAGGCGAGGAACGCGCCCTCACGGCCGGTCAGACCGTCCACATCTCCTGTATCGACCGTCCGGTACCGGAGCACGAATCCCCCCTCGACCAGGTCGCGCTCCACTGCCTCGATGGTTCCCCGCATCCGGGGGTCGTTGGCCGGGAGGAACCCCACCAGCGGGATCATCAAAAGACTGGCGTCGAGTTGATCGGATCCGTAGTACTGGGTGAACGAGCCGATGGAGGCGTTGAAGCCCTTGTCGCACACCTGGTCGTGGATCTCCTGACGGATCTGCTTCCATTCGTCGACCGGGCCGTCCAACCCGAACTGGTCGGCGGTCTTGATGGCCCGGTCGATGGCCATCCACGCCATCACCTTCGAGTGGGTGAAGTGACGGCGCGGCCCACGGACCTCCCAGATCCCGTCATCGGGTTCACGCCATCCGTCCCGCAGGAACTCCATCAGCGAGAGCTGGAAGTCCCAGGTGGGGCTGTTTCCCGACTCGGTGGACGGCTCCGACTCGTAGAGAGCCGACATCACCTCGCCGTAGACGTCGAGCTGGAACTGGCCGGCGGCGGCATTCCCGATCCGCACCGGTGTCGATCCCTCGTACCCGGGCAACCAGTCGATCTCCCACTCGTCCAAACGGCGCTCGCCGCCGGCCCCGTACATGATCTGCATCTGGGAAGGGTCGCCGGCCACCGCCCGCAGCAACCAGTTCCGCCAGGCCATTGCCTCTTCGTAGAACCCCCCACGCATCAGGGACTCGAGGGTCAGGGTGGCATCCCGCAACCAGCAGAACCGGTAGTCCCAGTTGCGGTTGCCCCCCAGGGTCTCGGGCAGCGAGGTGGTGGCGGCGGCCACGATCCCACCCGTCGGTTCATAGGTGAGGGCCTTCAAGGTGATGAGGGATCGCAGCACCGCCTCTCGGTACTCACCCTGGTAGGTGCATTGTGCCGACCAGTCGGTCCACCACAGTTCGGTGTCCTGGATGGCGAAGGCGGCGTCGATGGGACGGGGGGGATCCTCATTGGCCGGGAACCAGGTCAGGGAGAACGGGATCTGTTGACCTTCGGACACGGTGAACTCGGCCACCGAGGACAGGTCCTGGCCCCGGACGTCCACGGGTGTCCAAAGGGAGAGTCCGTCCGGTCCGGCGATGGCGCTCAGCGTCCCGTCCGTCCGGCGGACCCAGGGAACGATCTGGCCATAGCCGAACCTGATGGTCAGGACCATCTCCATGGTCACCTTGCCGAGCACGCCCTCGACCAGCCGGACCACCTCGGGATGCTGCTGGCGGATCGGCATGCAGTCGATGACCCGGACGGTCCCCTCGTCGGTCACGAATTCCGACTCGAGGACCAAGGTGTCCCCCCGGTAGTGGCGGTGGGTGGCCCCGTGGGACCCCTTCGGCGCCAGCATCCAGAAGCCGTGGTCACCGTCGCCGAGCAGTTTCGAGAAGCACGCCGACGAGTCGAACCGGGGAAGGCAGAGCCAGTCGATCGAACCGTCCCTCCCCACAAGGGCCGCGGTGTGGAGGTCTCCGATGATGCCGTAATCCTCGATGGGGAGAGCCATTCCCACTGTCTAGTCGGGAGCACTGGCCCGCGTGCGTCTTCGAGGGGGGTGGACCCCCCGTCCACCGGTCCCGGGGCGTCGAACCGGTGCCTGCTCGGCGTTTGGCACACGCCGAGCACGTCCGACAAGCAGGATCGATCCCCTCAACCGGGGGTACAGCCGCCCGTTCCCACCGCCGACGTGTCACGGGCGGCACCCTGGACCCGGGACAGTACCCCCGGCGAGGTGAGGGCGTACCCGATGTCACTGTCGGTGGTCGACCTCGAGAACACCACCCCGACCACCTCACCGCCGGGCAGCACCAACGGGCCGCCCGAGTTGCCGGGCCGTACCACGGCCTGGAGCTCGTAGACGTTTCGCACCGTCAGCCCCTGGCCGTAGATGTTGCGCCCCTCGGCCTCGAATTCCGCCATGATCCCGGCGGACACCGCCGTGAACGGGCCGCCCCCCGGGTAGCCGAGCACCGCCGCCTCGGTGCCCCGACCGGCATTGACGGGATCGAGGTTCAGCGACGGTTCGGTCAGTCCGCTGACCCGCAACAGGGCCAGATCGTAGTCGGGGTCGAACGAGACGACGGTGGTCGGGTGGGTGCCGTGCAGGTCCTCGACCACCGGGTGGGGGATGCCGGCGATCACGTGGGCGTTGGTCACGACCAGGCCGGGACCGACGACGAAACCCGACCCTTCTTGGATCTGGCCGCAGCCCTGACCGACGATCTTGACCGTCGACGTGCCGGCGTGCAGCACGGCCTGCTGCAGATCACCGCTCCCGAGGACCGACACCGGCCCAGCCGACGCCGGAGCCAGCTGGGCGAAGACGGGCGGGAACCCCTCCGACGAGAGAAAGCTCTGCACCTGCGAGAACACTGACGGCGGTGCCGGAAGTACGCGGTCGAGGGACCGGATGATCCGCGACTGGTCGATCGACTTGTTGAGACTGAGCGACGAGCTGTTGATCAAGGTGTTGGCCAGCAGCCAGACGACCAGCAACGAGGCCACGACGGCGACCACCACACCGAGACCTGAGTCCACCGGCCCGAGGAATCCCCGGTGCAGATGGCGGAAGATGAAGTTGCCGGCCAGGCGACCGGCCACGCTGCAGACCACGGCGACACCCAACATGGTCCCGAGGGCGACGAGGGTCCGGGCCGATTGGGTGTGCACGTCGCGCACGGTCACCGAGGCCAGGCGGGCCCCGAGGTAGAGACCGATGAGAAAGCCCCCGAACGACAGGACCTGCACCACGGCCCCGAGTCTCAATCCCTGGATGGCGGCCAGGGCGACGACGCCCAGCACCACCAGGTCGACGATGTTCATCGCCGGATCTGCCAGAGGTCGGGAGACCCCGGAGCCAGGGGGGATCGGCGCATCAACACCACCTGCTTACGGTAGACGTGCGACGTCAATATCAGCCGTCATCACCTTTCCCAGCCTGCCCACGTGGCAAGATCGGGTGCGAAAAGGACGATCTACCGACCGGCGGACGGTGGGTGCGAGAGAGACGAACGGGATTCATCGTGAGCGATCTGACGCCGCCCTTCGAGGGCGAGAACTCGATTCCGGCGTCAGGCGGGCCGGGGGATCCCCCGCCGCCAGCGTCGCCTCCGCCCCCTCCGGCCATGCCGCCACCACCTCCGCCCCGGACCCCACCCCGGATGCCTCCACCGATGCCACCACCGTCTGACCGGCCGGGGCCGAATTACGGGTACGGCTACGGTTCCGGGCCGGTGGACCGCTTCGGCCGGCCACTGGCGGCGTGGTGGCAACGACTGGTGGCCATCATCGTCGACGGTCTGATCCTGGGCGTCCCCAAGAGCATCCTGGCCGCCATCATCGTGGGATCGGGCGGCGGGGGCGGGCTGTACGCGGCCAACTGGCGGGGCGGGATCATCGCCCTGGGGATCGTGTTCGCGGTGATCGACCTCGCCTACTTCGCCCTCCTCAACGGAAGCGAACATGGCCAGACCGTCGGACAGATGATGTTCGGCATCGCCGTCCGGGACAGTGAGTCGGGAGGCGCCATCGGTCCGCAACGTGCCGGCCTCGGAATTCTGGTGCTCTACCCGGGGCTGCTGTTGTCGTGGCTCCCGGTCATCGGTGCGGTCCTGGCCATCTACACCCTGGTCGCCGCCCTGTCCCCGCTATGGGACAGGGGCCGCCAGGGGTTCCACGACAAGGTGGCCCACACCGACGTCATCAAGGTGCGCTGATCAGACCGGCCTGCTCCGCCGGATTTGCACACGCCCGCCGTCCCCGTCGGCGGGCATACCTCGTGCTCGTCCTTTCCGCCCTGGTGGTGATGACGACCGCCTGCAGCACCACCCCGTCGTCGGGAGCGACCTCGTCGGCCTCCACCGTCGGTTCGGGTTCGCCGTGGATGGGGGCGTTCGAGGCCACGATCCCCCCGACTCCGGTCAACTCCCTCACCGATGTGGCCTGCCCCACCGCATCGCGCTGCTGGGCGGTGGGGTCGACGGTCGGAACCGGTGGGGCACCGAACGGGGCGGTGATCATCGCTTCGACCGACGGCGGGGCCACGTGGTCCAACCAGGTCATCCCTCCCCAGGTCGGCTATCTGTCCCGCATCGCCTGCACCAGCAAGCGCGACTGCACAGCGGTCGGGCAGGCGGCTCAGACGTCCAGTGGACAGGCAGTGGTCATCGGCACCGACGACGGTGGCGCCACCTGGGTCCTGGAATCGGTGCCGGCCGACATCCTCGACGTCACCGCCGTGAGCTGCAGCACCGATCGCCGATGCACGGCCATCGGGACGACGGCCACCGGCGCCGCCGCCCTGACCTCGCCGGCCCCACTGGCCAGTTGGAGCCAGCTCGGAGCTCTGCCTGCCGGACTGTCGACGGCCACCGCCATCTCCTGCACGGACGACTCCGACTGCTGGGTCACAGCCCAGGGGGCGCCGTCCGGCGACCACGTCACCAGTCAGGTGGTCGTGACCACCGACGGGGGCTCGACCTGGGCGACGGTCCCCACCCCGGCCGGCCTCGGGTACCTGAACGATGTCTCGTGTCTGGCGGGATCTCCCGCCGGCAGCGGAGCACTCCCGACCACGACCACCGCTCCGATCGCTCCACCGTCGACGGCGGCGCCAGGAGCGGCGGCCCCGCCGTCGACGGTTGCCACCACCACGACCTCCCCCTCCACCACGACCGCACCGGTGCCGATCGTCGGCGTGGCCGGGGCCCGGTGCACGGTGGTGGGCACCACAGCAACCAGCCTGACCAGCGCACGGACCGGCCATGGGGTGGTGCTCACCTCCGACGACGGAGGTGCGGTGTGGACCAGCCCGACGGTGCCGATCTCCTCGGCCAGTCTGGCCGGTGTGTCCTGTGTGGCCATCGGCCAGTGTGTGGCCGTGGGCAGCACGGTCACCACCTCGACCCCGGCCGGAATGATCATGCTCACCGGCTCGGACAGCAACTCGTGGAAGGACGCGGCGGTGGTCAACTCGGCTCAGTCCCTCGCCGCCGTCAGCTGTCTCTCGCTCGCCACCTGCGTGGTCGTTGGCGAGTCGATCAGCGAGTACCTGGCCCAGAGCTGATAGGGCATCGCTGGCCGGTCCCGCCTGGCCGGTCCCGCCTGTCCGGTCCCGGCCCATCCATTCCCCGGATCAGGGCCGTGCCATGATCGGCGGGTGCCCGATGAGCGGACCATGGTCACCGAGCTGGGCACCGCCCTTGGGACCCTCCCCTTCGAAGATGCCGATACGGCCATGTCCCGGCGCCCTCCGCAGATCCGCATCGGTGACGAGACCTGGGACCGGCTCGGCGACATCGTCCGCTCGGGCCGGTACGTGGCCGAGATGGGCAGCGCCTTCGCCAACGGCCGGGCCCTGTTGCACTCCCCCGACGGCCTGCGGGACCGGACGCCCCTGACTATCGAGTGGACCGGGGGCCGGCGTCCGCCGGGGGACGAGGTCGCCCCCATCGACCTCCGGATCGACCACGTCTACCTGATCAGCTGCAAGTACGAGTCCGACATCCTGGCCAACGCCTCGCCCGCCCGCCTGTTCGACGGTCTGCTCTCCACCAGCGGCCACTGGGAGCGGGGCGACTGGTATGGGACGGTGGCGCCGGCGGAGACCGCCGCCCTGTACCGAGCGTGCGTGGCGGCCAGCGGGTTGGAGGGACTACCGGCGACCCCGGGCCAATGCACGAGGGACCAGCTCAGCGCGGTCCGTCACGCCCTCGGTGGGCGCTCCTATCCCGACGCCGCCTCCAAGGAGGCATACGCCGAACTGTGCCGGGTGGTCAGCGACGCTTCGTCACGGAGATGGTCCGGGCAGCTGAAGGCCTCGGGTGTGTCCAACGAGACCATGCTGTGGCGACTGCTCAGGATCGGCAGCGCCCCCTACTTCGTGCTGGGGACCGACCGGAGGACCGGGTCGCCGGCCCGCTACCGGATCTCCAGCCCGTGGGACTGGCGTGACCAGTTCGAATTGGAAGGACTGGTCATCGCTCCCGGCAGTGCCGGACAGCCGCGAGTCGACTGGACGGCCACCTACCGTTCCCGCCACGACGGTCGAGGCGGGACGGTGGCCGGTCATGTCGAGATCAGATGGAGCCACGGTCGTTTCGCCCAGCCGCCCGAGGCCAAGGTGTACCTGGACACGCCCATGGCCGAGCTTCCCGGCTATCACCGGTTGGACGTGGCCGCCGAGCCCCAGCTCAGTCTCTTCCCCGGGGAGACGGCCACCGGTTGACCATGGCCGGGCCGCCCGGGCCGATCGGATCCGGGCGAGACTCCGCTGACGGGGATCTGCGATCATGGCCGGCGCCTCGAAAGGACAGCATGCGAAACCCGATGTTCGTCTACGACGACCAGTTGGCCACCCTCGTCATCGACTACTGCCGTGGGCGTCTGGCCCTCGACCCGGTCCCGCTGGACTTCGGGGGCGCGCAGGCCGCCTCCCTGGCCGCCAGTCTCGAGGGAGTGATCAACCCGACCGGCACCGACGCCCACCGGGTCATGGAGATCTTCGAGCACCAGCTGGCCAGGGCCGTGGTGTCGTGCGACAGCCCCCGGTTCCTGTCCTTCATCCCGGCGGCACCCACCAAGGCCTCGCTGCTCTTCGACATGGTGGTGGCGTGCTCCTCGCTCCAGGGCACCTCGTGGAAGGAGGCGGCGGGTGCTGTCGCCGCCGAGAACCAGGCCCTCGGGGTGCTGGCCGACCTGGCCGGCCTGCCCGCGGGCGCCGGCGGATGCTTCGTGTCCGGCGGATCGGCCGGGAACCTGTCGGCCCTGATGGTGGCGCGCGACACCGCAGCCCACCGGATGGGCCGGGCGCCCGACAGGCCGGTGGTCGCCATCAGTGAGGAGGCCCACTCGTCGGTGGGCAAGGCGCTCAGGCTCCTCGGAGTGGAGTCACTCCTGGTGCCCTGCGAGGACCACCGGCTGACCGGGGCGGCACTCCGCTCCGCCCTCGACGCCAGCCCCCGCCGCCACGACGTGGTGGCCGTGGTGGCCACCGGAGGCACCACCAACGCCGGGATCGTCGACGACCTGGCCGGAGTGGGAGCGATCGCCCGCCACCGTTCGTACTGGTTCCACGTGGACGGGGCCTACGGCTGTGCCGCCCTGTTCGCCCCATCGGTCCGGTCCCGGTTCGACGGCATCGAGATGGCCGACTCGTTCGTGGTCGACCCGCACAAGTGGCTGTTCGCCCCTTTCGACTGTGCCGGCCTCATCTACCGGGAACCCCATCTGGCCAAGGCCGTCCACAGCCAGGACGCCTCCTATCTCGACGTGCTGCACCGGGATGCGCCCGGTGAGTGGAACCCGAGCGACTACGCCTACCACCTCACCCGGCGGGCCCGCGGCCTCCCCCTCTGGTTCTCGCTGGCCGTCAACGGGACCGACGCCTACCGCGACGCCATCGAAACGGTGCTGGCCGTCACCCAGGAGACCGCCGACCTCATCGACCGACTCGACCACCTGGAGCTGGTCCGTCGACCCGAGCTCTCGGTGGTGCTGTTCCGACGGACGGGATGGGATCTCGACCACTACGAACGGTGGTCCGAACAACTGCTGGAGGACCAGATCGGATTCGTGGTGCCGACCACCTGGGAGGGCGAGCCCGTGGGACGGCTGGCCCTGCTCCACCCGGAGACCACGGTGGAGATGATCGGGCAGATCCTCGACACCATGGCCTGACCAGCCGGCGTGCCACACTGGCCGGAAACGATCGGGCGACTGGGGAGCGGAGCATGGCAGCTGAGGTGCTGGGCGTGGTGGCGATGGCCAAAGGGGAGCCGGTGTCGCTGGTCGACATCGTCGTGCCCGACCCCGGCCCGGGCGAGGTGGTGGTCCGGGTGCAGGCCTGCGGCGTCTGCCACACCGACCTCCACTACCGGGAGGGCGGCATCAACGACGACTTCCCGTTTCTCCTCGGACACGAGGCGGCGGGCATCGTCGAGACAGTGGGTCCCGATGTCACCTCGGTGGCGCCGGGGGATTTCGTCGTCCTCAACTGGCGGGCGGTGTGCGGATCCTGCCGGTCGTGCCGGCGGGGGCGGCCCTGGTACTGCTTCTCCACCGCCAATGCCACCCAGAAGATGTCTCTCGCCGACGGGACGCCACTCTCCCCTGCCCTGGGGATCGGCGCATTTGCGGAAAAGACCCTGGTGGCGGAGGGCCAGTGCACCAAGGTGGACCCAAGTGCCCGTCCCGAAGCGGTCGGCCTGCTCGGCTGCGGAGTGATGGCCGGTCTGGGATCGGCCATGCTGACCGGTGAGGTGGGACCGGGTGACTCGGTGGCGGTCTTCGGCTGCGGCGGCGTCGGCTGCGCCGCCATCGCCGGAGCCCGGCTGGCCGGCGCCGCCACCGTCATCGCCATCGACCTCGACCCGGGCAAGCTCGTCCAGGCCCGGGAATTCGGGGCAACCCACGTGGTCGACGCCTCCACCGAGGACGTGGTGGCCGCCGTGCAGGGCCTCACCGAGGGGAACGGCGCCGATGTCTGCATCGAGGCGGTGGGGAACCCGAAGGTGATGGAGCAGGCCTTCTACGCCCGTGACCTGGCCGGCACCCTCGTCCAGGTCGGGGTGCCCACGCCCGACATGCGGATCGATCTGCCGATGATCGACTTCTTCGGGCGGGGAGGCCGGCTGAAGCCCAGCTGGTACGGGGACTGCCTCCCGTCGCGCGACTTCCCCGTGCTGGTCGATCTGTACCTGCAGGGCCGGATCGATCTCGACCGGTTCGTGACCGAGACCATCGCCCTCGGCGACGTCGAAGAGGCGTTCCACCGGATGGAACGGGGCGAGGTCCTCCGGTCGGTGGTGGTCGTCGGGTGATCGAGCGGGTCGTCACCTCGGGGACCTTCTCACTCGACGGCTCCGACTTCGCCGTCGACAACAACAACTGGATCGTGGGGGACGGCCGCCAGGTGGTGGTGGTCGACGCCGCCCACGACCACCGGCCCATCGCCGAGGCGGTGGGCGACCGCCGGACCCTCGCCATCATCGCCACCCACGGGCACAACGACCACATCAACGCGGCCGCCGCCCTGGCCGACGTGGTGGACGCCCCGATCTGGCTGCACCCCGAGGACCTGATGCTGTGGCAGCGCCGTCTACCCGGAACGGAGCCCGGACCGGCTCCTGGCCGACGGGATGAGCATCTCGGTCGGGGCCACCACCCTGGGCATCATCCACACCCCGGGGCACTCGCCCTGGGGCTGCTGCCTCTACGACGCCGAGGGCGGGGTGGTGTTCTCGGGCGACACGCTCTTCAAAGGTGGCCCGGGGGCCACCGGTCGGAGCTTCTCCGACTTCGACACCATCATCTCGTCCATCAGGGACCGGCTCCTGGTGCTGCAGGCCGCCACCCGGGTGCTTACCGGGCACGGCGAGGAGACCACCGTGGGCGACGAGGCCCCCCACCTCGCCGAGTGGCTCTCGGACCACGAGCGGGCCGGCTGAGCCGCCTCGGCGGGTCGGACCCCGACAATGCTTGAGCCGGGTGGCAGGTTCAACTAGCTTCACCGTCCACCGGGGGTCTCCAGCGTCCGGTCGTCCTCGAGCGAGAGAGCACACGGAGGTCGGGCGATGGACGACGGAGCGGCTGGGACCACGACAACCGCCTCAGCTTCCGCCGCCGGCGACGGGCTGTCCCGCAACGTCGGATTCGTCGGGTTGCTGTTCACGTCCGAAGGATCGATCATCGGGTCGGGATGGCTGTTCGGGGCCCTGTTCTGCGCCACCTACGGCGGACCGGCCGCCATCATCGCCTGGCTGATCGGCTCGGTGGCGGTGATCCTGTTGGCCCTGGTCCACGCCGAGCTCGGCGGGATGTTCCCGGTCAGCGGCGGGACCACCCGCTTCCCCTATTACGCCTTCGGTGGGCTGGCCGGCGCCTCCTTCGGTTGGTTCTCGTGGCTGCAGGCGGTGAGCACCGCACCCATCGAGGTGGAGGCGGCCATCACCTACACGTCGAATTACTGGCACGGTCTGACCCACACCGTGGGCGGCACCGTAGTGCTGACCGGGCCCGGCTATGCGGTGGCGGTGGTGCTGATGGCCCTGTTCGTGGTGGTCAACCTGTTCGGGGTCCGCTACCTGATCAGAGCCAACAGCGCCATCACCACCTGGAAGGTGATCGTCCCCACCCTGACCATCGTGGTCATCTTCTTCACCCACTTCGACACCGCGAACTTCACCCGGGCCGGCGGGTTCGCCCCCTATGGGCTCCACGGGGTACTGAAGGCGGTGAGTGTCGGAGGGGCGGTGTTCTCGCTGGTGGGATTCGAGCAGGCCGTCCAACTGGGCGGTGAGAGCAAGAACCCCCAACGCGACATGCCGAGGGCGGTGATCTTCTCCATGCTCATCGGAGCCACCATCTACATCCTGTTGCAGGTGGTGTTCATCGGGGCCCTTCCCGCCCACGCCCTGGCCCACGGGTGGTCGGACATCAGCTTCACCGGCATCTTCGGGCCCTTCGCCGGACTGGCCAAGGGGTTGGGCTTGGCCTGGCTGGCCTACATCCTCTACGCCGACGCCATCATCGCCCCAACCGGGTCCGGCCTCATCTACACCACCACCACCAGCCGGATCACCTTCGGCATGAGCAAGAACGGCCACGTGCCGGCCCTGTTCGAGAAGACCACCAAGAAATCCAACGTCCCGGTGTTCGGGCTGATCTTCACCTTCCTCATGGGCCTCATCCTGTTCCTCCCGTTCCCCGGATGGCAGGAGCTGGTCGGCTTCATCACCTCGGCCACCGTGCTCATGTACGCCGGAGCGCCGCTCGCCCTCGGGGCCCTTCGCCTCCAGAAGCCCGAGGCCGAACGGCCCTACCGGTTGCCGTGGGCTCAGGTCCTCGCCCCCGCCTCGTTCGTCTCGGCCAGCCTGATCATCTACTGGAGCGGATGGCAGGTGGACTGGAAGCTGATGGTGGCCATCGTCCTCGGCTACGTCCTGATGGGCATCTCCCGGATCACCCACGCCAACCCGGTCCGCTCGCCGATGGACTGGAAGGCGGCCTGGTGGCTGTGGCCCTACCTGGCGGTCATGACCCTCATCTCCTACCTGGGCCAGTTCGGGGGCGGACGCATGCACATCCCGTTCTACTGGGACATGGCCGTGGTGGCCCTCTGGAGCCTCATCATCTACTACGCCGCCATCTGGCTCCGCCTCCCGACCACCAAGGTCGACGAGTACGCCCAGGGGGTCTACGGCTTCGAGAGCTGACAGCCCGCCGGCGGTCCCGCTCCCGGGGAGGGCGACCGCCGGGGTGGCTCGCTCAGGTGTAGCCCTGGGCCACGTGGTCGATCCACCAGGCGGGGGCGGCGTTCATCAGCGTTCCCAGATCCCAGTAGTCCCACCACCGGACGATGGTGTCCCGGCGCAGCTCCTGGACCGACACGAAGGGCAGGGTGACCTGCTCGCCGGTGTGCCAGTGCCACGTCTCGGAGTGCTCGGTGACCACGGCATCGCCCTCGGCCACCATCAGGCGGAGGTCGTGCTCGTAAGCCGAGATCCGCTCGAGACCCAGGCGCAGCCGGGCCACGATGAGGGCCGGACCCCGGGCCACGTCGTCGTCCGGCGAAGGGACGTCGGTGTACTCGCTGTCCTCGTCGAAGAAGGTGGCGATGGTGTCCCAGTCACGCCGGTAGAGGGTGTCCCAGAACACCCGCACCCTTTGCTTGTTGGTCTCGGCGCTCACCGCGGCTCCCTACCGGTCCGGTCCTCGCACGAAACGTAGTGGACACGGTGGGGTGGCGCCCGGGCGGCCATCCCGGTGGAGGTTGCCACGCCCGCTACAATCGCCTGGCTAATGAGCCACGGCCCGACGGAGACGCACGGGAGCGACAAGGCCGACCCCAAGCACAAGGGGGCCGAACGCCCCGAGGGTGTGGACGGGGTGGAAACGGCCGTCATCTCCAAGTCCGGGTACGAGAAGGAACTGGCCAAGCTCCAGACCGAGCTGGTGCGGATGCAGGAATGGATCCTGTACAAAGGCATGCGGTTGGTGGTGGTCTTCGAGGGCCGGGACACCGCCGGCAAGGGCGGCACCATCAAGCGCATCATGGAGCGGGTGAACGCCCGGTACTGCCGGGTGGTCGCCCTCGGCACCCCGACCGAGCGGGAGCGCTCGCAGTGGTACTTCCAGCGCTACATCGCTCATCTCCCGGCCGCCGGCGAGATCGTCCTGTTCGACCGGAGCTGGTACAACCGGGCCGGGGTCGAGTGGGTCATGGGGTTCTGCACCGAGGAGGAGCACCAGGAGTTCTTCCGGACCTGCCCGCAACTCGAGCGGGCCCTCGTCCGCTCGGGCATCATCCTGGTCAAGTACTGGCTGTCGCTGAGCGACGAGGAGCAGGAACGCCGGTTCACCGAACGCCAGAACAACCCCGGGAAATGGTGGAAGCTGACCCCGATGGACCTCGAGGCGCGGGCCAGGTGGGTGGACTACGCCGAGGCCAAGGACGAGATGTTCGCCTACACCGACATCAAGGAGGCACCGTGGTTCGTCGTCGACGCCGACGACAAGCGTGCAGCACGGCTCAACCTCATCAGCCACCTCTTGAGCATCGTCCCCTACGGGCCCGTTCCCCACGAGGAGGTGGCGCTGCCGCCCCGCCAGCAGCGTTCCTACCAGCGCCCGCCCATCGACAGCCAGCAGTGGGTCCCCCGGCGCTACGCCGTCCGATGAGCCCGGTGCTCCTTGTCCCCCGGATCGGTCCCTAGCGAGATGCGCAAGTACATCATCATGGGAATCCAGGGGAGCGGGAAGGGCACCCAGGCCAGGTTGATGGCCGACGACCTCGAGCTCGAGCACATCAGCGTGGGCGACATCTTCCGCTGGAACGTCCAGCACCACACCAAGTTGGGTGCCCAGGTCAAGCGGACCGTTGACAGCGGGCACCTGGTCGACGACGGGCTGGTCGAGTCGGTGGTGGAGGACCGCCTGGCCCAGCACGACTGGAACTTCGGGTTCATCATCGACGGCTTCCCCCGCAATGCCCGCCAGGCCGAATTCTTCCTCGAGAACTACGACATCGACGGGGTCATCAACCTGTACCTCCCCGACGAGGAGGTGGCGGCCCGCGTGCTGTCGCGCCGCCTCTGCTCCCAGTGCGGTCTGGACTACAACCTGATCGCCCACCGGCCGGCGCGCCCGAACGTCTGCGACGTGTGCGGTGGGGCCCTGGTGACACGGGACGACGACAATCCGGAGGCGCTGGCCGTCCGCCTGTCCGAGTACCACGAGGAGACCCGGCCGTTGATTGAGCTGTTCGAACGAAAGGAGTTCGTGGCCACCTTCGACGCCACCAAACCCATCGACGAGGTGCAGGCCGCCATCAGGGAGCGGTTCGCCCTGCCTCCGTGGCCCGGAGCGAGCTAGCGCTGGGCGCTGGGCGCTGGGCGCTGGGCGCGTGACCTGACACGAGGGAGTCTCGGCCAATTGGTTTCCGATTTAACCTACCCTTGGTATGTTATTTGCGGGATCAACCCGGCGGTCGGCCTCGGGGGCCGACTCCGGTGAGCGGGTCCGACGGATGGCGGGCGCAGGTCGCCCGTCTCATGGGCCCCACCGGCCCGCTCCGCTCGATCGGTGGCCAGGTGTGGAGGACGACGACCGGGGCCGGGGAGGTGGTGGTCAAAGTCGGGGCCGGCACCGTCGACGAGGCGGAGGGACTGGGCCGCCTGTCCCGGATAGCCGGGGCACCGCCGGTCCCTGACGTGCTGGCCGTCCAACCCGACCTGGTGGTGATGCGGTGGGTCGAACAGGGTCCGAGAACCCCCGCCCACGACCAGTCGTTGGGAAGGATGTTGGCTACGCTGCACTCCGCTCCATGGCCGGAATGGGGCGGGGGATCCTCGTGGGTCGGGGCCTGCCCCGTCGACCCGGCGGTGTGGCCCGACGGAACCTCGTTCTTCCGGGCCCGCCTGGTCGGGCTGGCTTCTCGGTGCGGCCTGGAGCGCGGAGCGACGTCGGTGGCCGGGCGGCTCGGAGAGCTCCTTCCCTCCCACGGTCCGGCTCTGGTGCACGGCGATCTGTGGTGGGGGAACGTGCTGTGGGGCTCCGACGGTCGGCCGTGGCTCATCGATCCGTCGGTGCACGGCGGCCATCCCGAGGAGGACCTGGCCATGCTCGACCTGTTCGGGTCCGTTCCCGACGCCACGATCCGCGCCTACACCGAGGTCCGCCCGCTGGCCGATGGCTGGGAGGACCGGGTCGGCCTGTTCCAGCTCATCCCGCTCCTGGTGCACACCATCCTGTTCGGCGGTGGCTACCGGAGCCAGGCGGAGAGCGTCTTCCGCCGGTTCTTGTGACACCGCCTCTGGTGACACCGCCTCTGGTGACACCGCCTCTGGTGACACCGCCTCCTCCGGTTACCAAGCGACAGGCCGGGGCCTCTACGGTGATGACGTGCTGGTGCTGTTGACCTCGGTGGCCCGCCACAGCTTCGAAGACACGATCCGCCGGCCGGGGATTGAGTGGCTGACTCTCGGCACCGATGGGAACCTCCTCGACGATGGCGGAGGTCCCGTCGACCGGGACCGTGCCGCCCCCGAGATCGCCTGGGGGACCTCGGACCTTTTCCGCCCGGGTGCACCCATCCGGGAATTCTTCGGACTGCTCCAGACCGCGGAATCGCTTCGCTGGTTCCAGTCACCGGCCGCCGGCTACGACGACCCGGTCTTCGCCGAGCTGGCGGGGCGGGGGGTCCGGGTCAGCAGTGCCCACGTGAACAGTCTCCCCATCGCCGAGTTCGTGATGCGAGCGGTCCTCGACCAGTTCCAGCAGGCGGTCGAGTGGCGGGACCAGGCCTCCCGCCACTCGTGGCGGACCCACGACTGGCAGGAGGTGTCGGGCACGACCTGGATGATCATCGGCCTCGGCGGGATCGGCACCGAGGTGGCCCTGCGGGCCAGAGCCTTCGGGGCCCGCGTGGTGGCCAGCCGACGGAGCCCGTCGGCCGGGGACCCGACCGACCTGACGGTGACACCCGACCGGGTGCTCGACGTCGTGGGGCAGGCCGATGTCATCGTGCTGGCCGCACCGGCCACCGCCGCCACCGCCGACCTGGTTGACGCTGAGTTCCTCGCCCGGGTGAAGCCCGGTTGCCTCCTGGTGAACGTGGCCCGGGGCAGCCTGGTCGTCGAGGACGCCCTGCTAGCCGCCCTCGACGACGGTCGGGTCGGCGCAGCCGTGCTCGATGTCTTCCGGACCGAGCCCCTGCCGGCCGGGCACCCGTTGTGGACCCACCCGTCGGTGACCGTCACCCCCCACAACGCCGCCGGCGGCCGCGGCAGGCTGCGTCGCCAGGCCGAGCTCTTCGCCGCCAACCTGGACCGGTTCCTGTCCGGTGCCCCCCTGTTGAACGACGTCACCGACGCCATCAACCGGGGAGGCTGATCCCGGGCCCGGTAGGCTCTCGCCGGTGCCGCGCCCGTGAGTGATCATCCCTCGACAGCCGATACAGAACCGGACGATCATGAGCCGGACCCGCGTTTCACCTTCGCCAACGAGCGGACGTTCCTCGCCTGGAACCGAACGGCGCTGGCCCTCATCGCCACCGGCGTAGCCGCCACCCAACTCCTCCCGGAATTCCACGTGGACGGTGGGCGACGAATCCTCGGACTCCCGCTGATCGGGTTGGGGGCGCTGGTGGCGGGCACGAGCTTTCGGGACTGGCGGGCCAACCAGCGGGCCATGCGCCGCGGTGAACCTCTTCCCCGGTCGCCGATGCCCGTGGTGCTGTCGGTCGGGATCGGGTTGGTGGCCATCATCGCCATCGTCCTGGCCAGCCTGGGCCCGCGTTGATGGTCGGGGACGTGTACGGGTCCGACGACCGGGACGGGTCCGACGACCGGGCCGGGTCCGGCCTCGCCGGCGCCGAAATCCGCTCGGTTCGCCAGCGCACCGAACTGGCGTGGACCCGGTCGGGGTTGGCGGTGGCCGTCACCGCCGCCATCATCGTGCGACGCCTGTGGCCGCTGTCCGGGGACCGGGCGGTGGCCGCCCTGGCCGTGGTGGCCGCCGTGGCCGTCTGCTGGTTGGTGGCCGCCCACCTGGCACGGACCAGGCTCGGCGACGTGGCCGGGGGCGGGCTGAGCGTCTCGACCGGTCGGATGGTGACCTACGGGACCCTGGCGCTGGCCGTCGTCGGGGTGCTCATCACCTTCTTGTGACCGGGTCGGCCAGGCCGGCCCGGCCGGCTATCGGTGGGAACGGCGCGAGTAGCGTCTGACCCGTCCGCCGCCGTCGGCATCGAATCGACCGTGACCCGGGGCGGAACAGGACACGGGAACAGGACACGGAGGTCGCCGATGGTCGATGTCAAGATTCCCGTCCGGGGCGAGCTGCCGACCTACGTGGCCACCCCGGCGGGCCCCGGGCCGTGGCCGGGGATGGTGGTCATCCACGACGCCCTGGGAATGAGCCAGGACGTGAAGAACCAGGCCAACTGGCTGGCCGGTGAGGGGTACCTGGCCGTGGCCCCGGACCTGCTCCACTGGGGCAGGAAGATGACGTGCATCCGCTCCATCTTCCGCGACCTGCGGGCCCGCCAGGGCCGGGCGTTCGACGAGGTGGAGGCGGTCCGCACCTGGTTGGCGGGCCGGGAAGACTGCACCGGCGAGATCGGTGTCATAGGTTTCTGCATGGGTGGCGGGTTCGCCCTGCTGCTGGCCCCGGGGCACGGGTTCGCCGCCTCCAGCGTCAACTACGGGCAGGTGCCCAAGGACGCCGAGAGCTTCTTGGCCGGCGCCTGCCCGGTGGTGGCCAGCTTCGGGGCCAAGGACCGCACCCTGCGGGGGGCGGCCGACCGACTCGAGCGTGCCCTCACCGCCAACGGCGTGGACCACGACCTGAAGGAGTACCCCGACGTCGGGCACTCGTTCCTCAACGACCACGACAGTACGTTGGCCGCGGTGATGGGCAAACTGATCGGGTCCGACCACCACGAGCCCTCGGCCCACGACGCCCGCGCCCGCATCGTCGCCTTCTTCGACGCCCACCTGAAGCCCGAGGCCTGACAGGGGATCACCGGCGCCCGGACGGCGGGCGGAGCCTCAGGCCAGGCTCGGGCTCCGCCGCGACCCGACCTGCCGGTCGGTCGGCGAGGGGCGGAGGGCTCCGCCCACCACCCAGGGGAGGTGGGCGAGGGCGTCGAGGGTGAGCACGGCGCCCACGCCCACGGCCATACCTCCCAGGGCATCGGTCGGATAGTGCCAGCGCAGCACGATGACGGCCACCGACACCGCCGCGGTGGCCATCGCCCCGACCAGGGCCAGCACGGGCCGGACCCGCGCCGGCACGACCAGGGTGAGGGCGGTTGCGAGAGCAGCCACGGCGGCCACCGTCCCCGACGGGTAGGACGAAGCACCCGTCAGCCCGATGTGCCGGTCGACCAGGGGCTTGGCCAGGTCCTGGACGATCAGCACGGCCATCACCGGGGCGGCCGCACAGGCGACGGCCCGGACCCAGTCGGTCAGCAGGCCGATGAGGAACACTACGATCACGCCGACGATCAGCACCCGCAGCGAGCCCAGCGTGGCCAGGTGCTGGGCCCAGCGGGCACCCGGATCGGACGGGAGCAGGCGGTAGCCCCAGGCGTCGAGCCGGTTGGGCCAGGGCCGGTGGACGAAGGCCAGGCCGGCCAGGGTGGCCAGGCCGGCCAGCGCCACGCCCACCACCAGCTCGAACGCCGTCCCACCAGGGGAGGCGGCCCCCGGACCTCGGGTGCGGCTCCGGGATCGTCGGCTCTGTTCCATCGGAACGAGGATACGGCCCGCGTGGCCAGAACTCAGCGCGGGCCGGCGGTCAGGTCGGTGGTCGTCCCGGCCGCAAGCAGGGCGAGTTCCCGACTGGTCCGCTGGCTAGAGTGATCGACCATGGCACCGTTGGCCGGACGAGGTGGGCGGTGGGCGACACCGTTGCGGGCGGTGGCCTCGGTGGCGGTGCTGACGGCCATGACCATCGTCTGGGTGTCTCCGGCCGTGGCGGGAGCCTCGGCGGGCTCCTCCCGGGTGGCGAGCTCACCACCGGCCAACTCGGTGGTGCCGTTCGGTGATGCCCCGCTCGGCCAGAACGCCCTCCCCAACGCCAACGCCTCGGTGGTCGGCATGGCGCCGACGCCCGGGGGCGGGGGGTACTGGATGGTCGGCGCCGACGGCGGCATCTTCACCTTCGGGACCGCCCAGTTCTACGGCTCGACCGGCGGCATCGAGCTCAACAAGCCGATCGTCGGCATGGCGGCCGCCCCCGGCGGCACCGGCTACTGGCTGGTGGCCTCGGACGGCGGCGTGTTCAGCTTCGGGACCGCCCAGTTCTACGGCTCGACCGGCGGCATCGAGCTCAACAAGCCGATCGTCGGGATGGCCGTGGCCCCGGGCGGCACCGGCTACTGGCTGGTGGCCTCCGACGGCGGCGTGTTCAGCTTCGGGACGCCCGGTTCTACGGCTCGACCGGATCGCTCAAACTCAACGCCCCGGTGGTCGGCATGGCGGCCACCCCCCAGGGCATCGGCTACTGGCTGGTGGCCTCGGACGGCGGCATCTTCACCTTCGGCAACGCCCCGTTCCTCGGCTCGAGGGGGGCACCCGGCTCAACGCCCCCATCGTCGGCATGGCCGGCACCCCGGGCGGGACCGGGTACTGGCTGGTGGCCGCCGACGGCGGCATCTTCACCTTCGGGAACGCCGCCCTTCCTCGGATCGGAGGGCGGCACGCCGCTGGCCGCACCGGCGGTAGGGATGGCGGCGACGCCGACCGGTGACGGGTACTGGCTGGTGTTCGGGTCGCGGCCACTGGCCGGCAAGATCGTCGGCATCGACCCCGGGCACAACGGTCTCAACTACACCGCTCCCCAGATCATCGACCAGCCGGTCTGGAACGGCCAGGAGGACGAGAGCTGCGACACCACCGGCACCGAGACGGCCAGTGGCTACACCGAGGCGGAGTACAACTTCAACGTGGCCACCTTCCTGGCCGCCGATCTCGAGGCCGAAGGCGCCCAGGTGGTGCTGACCCGCCCCAACAATCAGGGGATCGGACCGTGCGTCACCACCCGGGCCGCCATCATCAACAACGCCCACGCCGACGTGGCCGTCGACATCCATGCCGACGGCGGCCCCGTCGACGGGAGGGGCTTTGCCGTCCTCGAGCCGGTGGCCGACGGGCCCAACAACGGCGTGATCGGATCGTCGGCGACCTTTGCCACCATCATGCGCAACGCCTTCCTGGCCGACACCGGAATGCCGGTGAGCAGCTACGACGGCGTCGACGGCCTGGAACCACGGGCCAACCTGGCCGGGCTCAACCTGACCACCGTTCCCAAGGTGCTCATCGAGTGCGGGAACATGCAGAACCCCACGGATGCGGCCATCCTGGTCACCACCGGCTTCCAGCAGTCGGCGGCGGCGGCCATGGCCCAGGCCATCACCGCCTACCTCGACCCCTCCTTCTGACCACTCCTCCGTTATTTCGAGTAGAGGGAGTTCTGGTGGAGGGCGGCGTTGGCCAGCGTCTGGGTCTGGGCCGCCGTGATCGGATAGGCGGTGGCCGACGAGGAGGTGGCGGCGGTGTCGACATCGATGGCGGTGATGCCGACCCGGTTGTGCGGCTGCCAGACGATCAGATACTCGGGCGCATTGCTCGACGTGGCGAACGACAGTGACCCCAACCCCGTGGGCACGGTGATGGACGGATCGGGGGTGACGCGCTTGCGGGCCGCGGCCAGCGCGGCTTTGGCCGCGGTGTCGGACGTGCAGTTCAAGACGTCGGACACCAGACCGATCTTGCCGGTGGCATCCTCGTAGACCGCCTCGATCGAGCTGGTACAGCCCTTCTGGCTGGTGACCTTGGTGCTCTTGGCCGCCTGCACCGTCTTCGGGAACCCGACGCTGGTGGCATAGGCGGCCCCGATGACCTGGGCGGCCAGAGAGGCGGGCGTGGTGGTGGTGGTGGTCGATGTCGAAGAGCTCGAGCACCCGGTGGCCACCAGCCCGACCACGGCCACTGCCCCGATGACGGTGGCCAGGCGGGCTGGCGACCCGGGACGTCTGCTCATGGACGCACGCTACTCACTGGGCGGGTACCCCGTGGCCACACCGCGGGATCGATCGGCCGTCCCCCCTACCGCCTGCCCCGCCGGAGCAGGCGTACGGACTGAGGGGTCGGGGCGTGGGTGCAAGTTGACAGGGACGGGCCGGCATGGCCAAATCGTGGAGGGGCCACCGCCGGGGCGGTCCCGGCCCACCAGGATTGGAGCCGGATGAGCGAAGAGGTTGCCGCCCTGCGCGGTTCGGTGGTGCACCTGCACGACCTGGCCGCCGGGCTCGACGGCCAACAGCTCCGCCGGTCGGCCTATCCGACCGAGTGGACGATCGCCGACGTGTTGTCCCACATCGGTTCGGGGGCGGTGATCCTCCGCCGGCGACTGGAGGAAGGAGTGGCCGATCGGGATACCGATCCCCACTTCAACCAAGGCGTGTGGGACGAGTGGAATGCCAAGCCGCCCGAGGCCCAGGCGGCCGACGGCCTGGAGGCAGACGCCGCCCTGTTGGCCGCCATCGATGCGGTGGACGACGCCCAGAGGCGGGAGTTCCGCTTCGAGCTGGGGCCGAGACAACTCGACTTCGGTGGGTTCGTCGGACTGCGGCTCAACGAGCATGTCCTTCACACCTGGGACATCGAGGTGGCGCTGGACCCGACGGCCGTGCTGCCCGCCGACGCCACCCGGGTGATCATCGACAATCTCCAGATGGTGGCGGGATTCGCTGGAAAGCCGGTGGGCACCGAGCGGGAGGTCCGGATCCGCACCAGCGATCCCGAGCGTGGGTTCACCGTCTCGCTGGGGCCCGACCGTGTCGAGCTGCACCCGTCCGAGCCGCTCGACACCCCTGATCTCGCTCTTCCGGCCGAAGCCCTGGTGAGGCTGGTCTACGGCCGGATGGATCCCGACCGCACGCCGTTGGCCAACACCGCCACCCTCGACGAGCTACGACGCGTCTTCCCCGGGTTCTGACCGCGCCACCCCACAGAGTCGCCGATCACTCCTGGGTCGGCATGCGCTGGACGGCGGGGAGCGGGTAGACGGGCTGGTCGGTGGCCACCTCCAGCAGGTCGGGTTGGGTGCATCCCTTGGCCGCCACGTAGGACGGGTCGTCACGGGTGGCCGGGAGCATCGGGACATCGGGGTCACTCCGGCCCAGATGGAGGGTGGCGGTGAGGTCGCCGACCGCCGATCGGCGCCAGGCCGAGATGTTCGGCGACCGTACGCCGAATCGCTCCTCCAAGAAGCGCAGCTGGGACGTGTGGTCGAAGGTCTGCGAGCAGATGTGGCCGCCCCGGCTGAACGGGGACACCACCAGCATGGGCACCCTGAACCCGAGGCCGATCGGCCCGGCGATGCCGTCAGCATCGCCGGGGAGCGGCTGGACCGTCAGGTACTCCCCCTCGGTGCCGAGCGGGGCGACAGGCGGGGGGACGTGGTCGAAGAAGCCGTCGTTCTCGTCGTACATGTGGAACAGGACCGTCTTCGACCACACGTCGGGGTGGGCCACCAGGGTCGACAGCACCTGGTCGGTGAACCACTCGCCCAGGAACGACGGCGCCGGGGGGTGCTCGTCGTAGCCGATCGGGGTGCTGATCCAGCTGACCTGGGGCAGCGTGCCGGCCCGGACGTCGGCGACGAAGTCGTTCGGGAAGGTCTGGAGGAAGGCCTTGCGGTACAGCGCCGACGACGGGTTCTGGTACTGGGAGAAGTAGGGGAGCACGCTGTCCGTGGTGAGGCCGATGCTGCGCATGGCATCGATGGAGTACAGGGCCCCGGCCGGGTTGTAGTACTTCCAGCTCACGCCGGCGTCCTCCAGCACCTCGGGCATGGTGTCCCAGCTCACGCTGAACAAGGCCGAGCGGGTCCCGTTGGTCACGATCACCGGGCCACCGGCCAGGCCGCCCGGGTCGAGGGTGCCCGACATCTGCATGAGCCGGTTGGGGTGGGTCGGGCCCATCACCGAGCAGTGGTACCCGTCGCACAGGGTGAAGGCGTCGGCCAGGGCGTAGTAGTAGGGCAGGTCGGCCCGGGTGTAGTAGCCCATGGTCAGCGTGCCCTGGAACGGGCCCTCGTTGCCCGCTTCGGTGTGGACCCGCACGAAGGAGTCCATGGTCCCGTCGTTGCGGCACTGGTGCTGCGGCCCCCAGTTGTGGGTCAGGTCGAAGGTGCAGTCGGCCAGGTCGGTGTCGACCGTGTCGAGGTGGAACGGCAGCAGCCGGCCGACCGGGGACCGGGAGCTGTTGGCCGGATAGAGCTGGGAGAAGGCGCCGAGGCCGCCGGCCGGGTGGTCGTCGAAGCCCCGGACGCCGGGGTAGGTGCCGTAGTAGTGGTCGAACGACCGGTTCTCCATCATCAAGAAGATGACGTGCTCGACGGCACCGAGGTCCGATCCGGCCGGGGCCACCGCCTTCGAACGCTCGACGGAGGTCGACGACGGGGACCCGCCACAGCCGGCGACGATGGCGCCCAACCCGGTGGCCGCCCCCCCGGCCAGCAGCTGGCGACGGGTGATCCCGTGCCGCCCCCCTCCTTGGCCGTCCTGGCTGTTGGTCACGCCTGGTCACGTCCTCCGCGCTCGCCCCCGCATGGTAGCCAACCGGAGCCAGGCACCCCGGGCCGGCGCCCTGGTCTACTCCAACGAGGCCGGGTCCACCCCGGCGCCGCCGGCGGCACTGCTGGCGTAGGCGGCCAGGGCGAAGCGGAGCACCGCCACCGCCTCCTCACCGCTCCACAACATCGGGCCCTCCCCGGTGTGGAGCCACCGCAGCCAGTGGCGACCGGAGTCCCGGAAGCTGCTAGCCCAGTCGTCGTCGAGGGCGTGGGAGGAGTGCATCTCCCCGTCGGCGTAGACCTCCAGGCTCGGCTGTTGGATGCCCCGGCCGGTACACCGGTTCACCCGGGCGAATCCCCGGCGGCCGGTGACCTCCCAGCGTTCGTCGTTGGTGTAGTAGTCCGATCGCAGGTACATGTCGGGAGCCAGGGTGATGTCCCACACGCCCCGGATTCCGCTCTCGTGCTCCCAGGCCAGGGTGGAGGGGGCGTCGATCTCGATGCCCGGCACCACCTCGGTCCCGCCGATCCACGAACGCACCTCCTTGATCGGGCCGAACAGCCAGATGGCGGTGGACAGCTTGTGCCAGCCGTCGTCGAACACCAGGATGCCGCGACCCTGGCGGATCTGGCGGAACTGCCACTCGTAGCTGCTCCCGGGCACGTCCCACCCGCCGTGGCCGCTGGCCACCATCTTCATGTGGTACCCGCTCACCTCACCCAGCTCTCCCGACGAGACGGCCTGCTTCAGACGCACCAGCGGCTCGTAGAAGATGTAGTTCTCCATGACCCGGAGCTGGCGGTCGTTGGCGGCGGCGGCGGCCAGCATCCGGGCGGCACCGTCCAGGTCGTTGCAGATCGGTTTCTGCAGATTGACGTGCCAGCCATGGTCGAGGAGCTCGACGACCCCGTCGACGTGCAGCGGGACCGGCAGGAGGGCCTCGACGGCGTCGACGGCGAGGCCGCTGGCCGCCAGTTCGGCCACCGATGCGAAGGTCCGGGCGTCGGGCCAGTCGCGCTGGCGTTGGGAACGCCGGTCCTCGCTCGGATCCACGAGAGCCACCACCTCGACGTCGGGGTTGTCCCGGTAGGCCAACATGTTGAGGTCGTAGATCCGACCGAGGCCCACGAAGGCGGCCCGTACCGGGCGGTCATAGGGTGCAAAGGTCATCGCGGCCTGTCTCCTCCAGTTCGTCCATGCCGTCATCGACCGTCCGCCGGTGCTCCCCCAGGTCGAGGCCGGGCCGACGGAACACTATGCGACCGGTCGGCCTGGGCGGAACTCGGATGGTTGACGGTAGGGTCCGGGTGATGGCGCCGTGGACCACCAAGGACATCCCCTCGCTGGCCGGTCGCGTGGCCGTGGTCACCGGGGCCAACAGCGGGCTCGGCTTCGAGACGGCCACGGCGCTGGCCGGTGCCGGTGCCCGGGTGGTGCTGGCCTGCCGTGACCAGGCCAAGGGGGCCGACGCCTTGGACCGGTTGCGGCGGGTCCGGCCCGACGCCGAGGTCGAGCTGGGCGAGCTCGACCTGGCCGACCTGGCCTCGGTAAGGAAATTCGCCACCGCCTTCTCCGAGGCCTACGACGGCCTGGACATCCTGGTCAACAACGCCGGGGTGATGGCCATCCCCCGCCGCCAGACGGCGGACGGGTTCGAGATGCAGTTCGGTACCAACCACCTCGGCCACTTCGCCCTGACCGGCCTGCTGCTCGACCGGCTGCTGGCCGTGCCCGGCGCCCGGGTGGTCACCGTCTCCAGCCTGATGGCCAAGGTGGGACGGGTCCGGTTCGTCGATCTGGACGGGTCGCGCCACTACGGAGCCTGGTCGGCCTACGGGCAGTCCAAGCTGGCCAACCAGTTGTTCACCCTCGAGCTCGACCGCCGGGCCACCAGGACCGGCTCCGAGCTGGTGAGCGTGGCCGCCCATCCTGGCTACGCCGCCACCAACCTCCAGTCGGTGGCACCGCAGATGACCGGCTCCGGTCTGATGGAGCGGATGACCCGGTGGGGGAACGCCCTGCTGGCCCAGAGCGCGGCCGACGGGGCCCTGCCCAGCCTGTTTGCGGCGACGTCGCCCACCGTCGTCGGCGGCTCGTTCTTCGGTCCCGACCGCCTGTTCGGTGCCCGCGGCCATCCGACGTCGGCCCCCTTCGCCCGGGCGGCCCGGGACCCGGGCGCCGCCCGTCGGCTGTGGGCGGTGTCCGAGCAACTGACCGGCGTCCGGTTCGACCCCCTGGACCCGGCCGGCTGAGGACCGAGGGGGACGAGGAGCGGCGGTGGCTGTCCTCGGGCTGGGCCTGGCCGCGCTGGGCCGACCGGGGTACCTGAACGTCGACCACGGTGTCGACATCGGCCCCGACCGCAGTGTCGGGGCGCTCCGGAGACGTTGCCACCAGGTGTGCGACGCCGCCTGGGACGGCGGCATCAGATGGTTCGACACCGCCCGTTCCTACGGCCGGGCCGAGGAGTTCCTGGCCGGATGGTTGACCGGACGGGGCATCGGTCCCGACCAGGTCACGGTGTCGTCCAAGTGGGGGTACACCTACACGGCCGGCTGGAAGGTGAGCGCCGAGGTGCCCGAGGTGAAGGACCACTCACTGGCCGCCCTGTCTCGGCAGTGGCCCGAGACCGAGGGGCGGCTCGGACCGTGGTTGCGGCTGTACCAGGTCCACTCGGCCACCCTGGAGTCCGGGGTCCTCGACGACCCCGGGGTGCTGGAGGCGCTGGCCGGCCTGGGTGTGCCGGTGGGGATGAGCCTCAGCGGCCCGGGCCAGTCCGAGACCCTGCGCCGGGCTCTCGCCGTCGAGGTCGACGGCCGCACGGTGTTCTCGGCCGTCCAGGCCACGTGGAACCTGCTCGAGACCTCGGTCGGCCCGGCCCTGGCCGAGGCCAAAGCGGCCGGTTGGACGGTCATCGTCAAAGAAGCGCTGGCCAACGGGCGGTTGACCGGCGACGGTCCGTGGGCCGCCGCCCTCGGCCACCACCCGGATGCCACCGCCCTCGGAGCCGCCCTGGACCAGCCGTGGGCCGACGTCGTGCTGTCGGGGGCGGCAACGGTCGGCCAACTACGGTCGAACCTGGCGGCGTACGACGACGGCGCCCGGCCCGACGGTGACCGGCTCGCCACCCTCGCTCTCGACCCGGCGACCTACTGGGGCGAGCGGGCGGCGATGCCGTGGACGTGATGCCGGGCCGCAGGGACGCCCGTCGTCCCGGGGACTAGGAGGGCAGCTGGACCTGGTCGGCCTGGGCCAGCAGTCCGGCCCGGTCGGCGCTGAGGATGAACCCGCCGGCGATGGCCTTGTCCAGACTGGCCTTGTACAGGGTCAGATAGTTGCTCTTGGTGTGGTAGAGCCTGGCCAGGGTGGCGGGACTGAACGTCACCGTCGAGCCGAACAGCCCGCACAGCTCGCTTGACCCGGGGGCCGGCGCCCCGCTGAGGGTCGACACCGGAACGTCGACCGCCGGTGTCCGCACCCCGCTGATCACGTTGCCGTGGGCGTCGAGGGCCAGCGTGGCCGGATCGGTGCTGGCCAGGCGGAACGGCGGCGGTGACGGGGGCGGAGTCCCGTGGACCACCCATTTGGCGAAGGCGGCGAAGGCGGCCTGGACCACGGTGTGCTGGGGGCCGTCGTTCACCGGGGTCGTGCAGCCGAGCAGACCGGCGGCCGGGCCGAGCTCGAAGGCGTCGGCATGCGAGGTGCCCGCCACCTCCCAGGTCCGGATCCGGCTGGTGTCGGGCTGCTGGGCCGGCGTGTACCCCAAGGTGATGAGGTCGGTCTGGGTCTCGAACATGAACACCGGCACGTGGAGGTCGGTGCGGATCCGCAGGTTCGTCGGCCCCTGGCTGGAGGTGATGTTGGTCCCGGCCAGGGAAGCGCCGGTACCGCCCCGGCTGTGGATGAAGATCCCATCGAAGGCATCGGTCTTCGGTTGGATGGCATCGGCAAACGTGGTCAGGTAGTAGGCCGACTGCGACTCACCGACGGCCAGGACCCGCTGGGGATGCAGACCGCCCAGCACCCCGTCCTTGGGGTGATAGAGGGCCTTGCCGATCTGGGCGAACATGTCCAGGGCGTACTGGTCGCCAGGGTGGTGGAGCGACCCGTAGCGGGCCGGGTCGGCCTTCACCAGGCCACCGGTGGCCGCCCCGAGGATCGGCGTGCCCCCGTCCACCCCCAGGGCCTGGGCCGACACGGCCACGTAGGCGTACCCGTCCAGCATGAGCATGGGATTGAGGTAGTCCCAGTCGGGGGCGGACTCGCCGGCACTCTCGTTCATCCACTCGACCACCACCGTGCCGTTGAAGCGGGCGGCGTCCTTGGGCCGGCGCACGATGATCCGGGTCCGGTACGAGGCCGAGCTCTTCGGCTCGATCGACCACTTGCCGTCGCTGGGCATGGAGGTGGCGGTGAAGGCCGTCGCCGTCCCCGAGGCGAAGAACTCCTGTTCGACATAGCCGTTCTGGGCGAGCTCGGAGGGCTGGGCGGTCAGCGGCTCGCTGATGGTGCCGGTGTCGGGCGGATTGCTGAACGAGGCCACGGCCTGGTAGTTCACCGTGGCCGGCGGAGACGACGCACCGGCCACCGTTCCTCCGGCCATGAGGGCGGCCGACACCATCAGCGCCACCGCCGCCCGCGTCGCAATCCCGTGCCCACCCGACCAGCGACCGCTCTTCGACATCGGGAACTCCCCCCATTCGCCGGGCCCTCGACCCGGGCGACATCGTAGCGGCGCGGTCCCGAGCCAGCCGGGCGCCAGGTGGCGTCGGTGTCCCCGGCATGATGAGATGTGGCCCGACATCCCCGGGGAGGAACTGACTATGAGCGATCTGCTCCTGGCCGAAGAGCGAGAGGCGGTGGCGGGGGCCAGCCGTCACCTGGCCGCCGAAGGCCTCGTCATCGGCACGGCCGGCAACATCTCGGCCCGTAACGGCGACCTGGTGGCGGTGACGCCGACCGGGGCCGATCTGGGCACGGTGACGGCCGAGATGGTCACGGTGATCGACCTCGACGGGCAGGTGGTGGACGGAGAGCTCGAGCCCACGTCCGAGGTCCCTCTCCACACCGGGATCTACGCCGCTACCAACGCCCTGGCCATCACCCACGCCCACGCCATGGCGTCGACGGCCCTCGGCTGCTGCCTCGACGAACTGCCCCCCCTCCACTACAGCTGTCTCGGCCTGGGCGGAGCTCCCCGCACCGCCGCCTATGCGACCTTCGGCTCCCAGGAGCTGGCCGACAACGTCATCGAGGCCCTCCAGGACCGGAACGCGGCCATGATGCAGAACCACGGATCGGTGGCCTACGGCTCCAAGATGAGCGAGGCCGTCGAGCGGCTCGAGCTCCTCGAATGGCTGGCCGAGCTGTACTGGCGGTCATCGTCCATCGGAACGCCCCGAGTGCTGACCGACAAGGACTTCGAGGCCATCATCGTCGCCGCCATCGAGCGCGGCTACGGCAGCACCAAGAAGGTCAAGAAGGACTGAGCGCCCGGCTCACGCCCCGAGGAGCTCGGCGACGTTGTCGTGGAAGAAGCCCGGCGAGTCGATCGACGGGCATCCGGCCCCTTGGTAGTCGCCGAGGGGCGTGGCCGTCCCCTCGGAGTGGGGGTAGTCGCTGCAGCACATGAACAGGTCCCCCGAGGCGGCCATGAGCCGGCCCGGCTGCTCGTAGTAGAACGACGAGACCCGCACCTGACGACGGAAGTACTCACTGGGGCGATCGGTGAGCTCGGCCGGGGCCCGTCCGTTGAGGGCGGAGGTGAACTCCCAACCGCCGTCCAACATCCGCAGGTAGAGCGGTACCCAGATCGAGGAGAGCTCGACGATACCGATCCGCAACTGCGGATGGCGGGCCAGCACGCCGTTGACGATGAGATCGGTGACAGCCACGGCCGGCGGCACCCACAAGAAGATGGAGTCGAGAGCGGAGATGGTGGTGTCGTCGTCGGCCGGGAAGAAGGCCTGGTCGACCAAGCGCGGCTGGTCGGCCACGTGGAACACCGGCGTCACCCCGTGGTGGACGAAGGCGGCCCACAGGCGGTCGTGGTCGGGGTGCGACAGTGGTCGCCCGTCGACGGCGGCCGGGGCGATCATGCCCAGGCGGATCCCGGCGGCCGATAGCGACGCCAGCTCCGATTCGAGCCACTGGGGATGGCGCAGCGTGAGGTGGGCCACCGGATGGAGCCGCCCGGCCCCCTCGGCCACCACCGTCCCGCACCAACGGTTCCACGCCGTCATGTTGGCGGTCAGGGCGCCGAGGGAGGACGACAGCGACCGCTCCCACAACAGACCGAAATTGGGGAACAGCACGGCCCCGTCGAGCCCCATGACGGTGAGCTGGCCGAGGCGGGCCGACGGTTCCCAGTACGCCGCCGGCAGTTCGGCGTCGTAGGAGTACTCGGGGGCCAGGCGCTGGTGGCAACGCTGGGTCAGGCGGCCGAGCTCGGTGGTCGACCCGGGGTGTTGGACCTGGGCCAACGACAGCCGCTTCCGGCGCCAGGTCAACCACGGATAGCCCAGCTCGTCGTCGACGATCTCGAGTGCCTCGTGGCGCTGGCCGGGGTCGATGTGCTCGGCCCACAGTGAGCGGCTCTCGAAGAGATGCTGGTCCGAATCTATGACAACGGGCACCGTCCTCACTCTACGGCCCGGGGCCGGTCCTGTCCCAGGGCGGCGTCGGCACCCTCTGTGGGCCACTACGGTCGTGCCGGTGGAGGACGGGTCCGAGCGGGGGATAGCGGCCAATCTGGCCTGGTGGCAGGAGGTGACGCCGCTGCACGCCGCCAGTGCGTTCTACGACCTCGACGGGTTGCGGTCGGGCCACGACCGCATGCGGCCCTTCGAGGTGGCAGAGCTGGGGGACGTGGCCGGCCGGGACCTGATCCACCTCCAGTGCCACATCGGCACCGACACGGTGTGCTGGGCCCGTCGCGGGGCGCGTGTGGTGGGACTCGACTTCTCCTCCAACTCCGTCGAGGTGGCGGGGCGGCTGGCCGCCGAGTGCGGGGTGTCGGCCGAGTTCGTCTGTTCCGACGTCTACCAGGCCCAGGTGGCCGTCGGGCACCGCCAATTCGACGTCGTCTACACGGGGATCGGAGCGCTCAACTGGCTTCCGGATCTCGACGCCTGGGCCCATGTCGTCCACCAGCTCCTCCGGCCCGGCGGCCTCCTGTACCTGGCCGAGATCCACCCGGTGGTCCACGCCGTGGCCGAGGACGGGCGCACCCTGGTCCACGACGTCATCGGGGCCGGGTACAAGGAGTACACCGGGTTGGGCGGGTCCTACGCCGTGCCCGACGCCGAACTGTCCAACAAGATCACCTTCGAACGGAACCACGCCATCGGCGAGGTCCTGACCGCCATCCTCGACACCGGTCTGACCGTCGAGCTCCTCCACGAGCACACGTACACCAACGCCCCGTGGCCCTGGACCGTGCGGGGGGACGACGGCTACTTCCGGCTGGCCCCCGGCTGGCCCCGGTACCCGCTGGTCTACTCGGTCCGGGCCCGCAAAGCCGGGTAGGCCACACCGGCCGCCGTCCGTCCCCCACTCAGCACCGGCCGGCGGTCAGCGAGACCGACACGGCGGTGGCCGTGGCCCGGTTGTCGATGTCGACCACGGCGGCGCCCGGTGGCGATGTGACGCGGGCCCCCACCACCCGGATGCAGTAGCCGTGGGGGTAGTGAGTCGACACCGGCACCACGATCACGGTGGGGGCGGTGATCTTCGGGTCCGGGCGGTAGTGCAGCTCGAAGGCGGCCGTGTGGGGGTCGAACGACATCGACGTGGGTGTGCCGGCCACCGCCGAGGCGTAGGTCTGGGCCAGCACCGCCAGCTGGGAGGGGGTGTCCTTGCCGGGCGGCCACAGGGCCGACGAGTGCGAACCGGTCGGGTCGTCGTAGTCGATCCACTGCCAGTAGATCCACCCGACCAGGTTGGCGTCGGCATCGGAGGTGATACGGGCCAGGTCGGCGGTGTCGGTGGTGGCGCCGAACTCGGTCAGCAGCCAGCCCGGTCCGCCGGGTTGCCCGGGCCAGGAGTCGTTGACCCGCTCCTTGGCCCGCAGCTTGAACACCTGGCTCTCCAGCGGTCCGCACACCGAACCGAAGTTGGGGGGCTCGGGGCCGTTGGGGACGTGGAGGAAGCAGTAGTCGTGGAAGTTGAGGACCAGGCGCGGATAGTCCATGGCCCCGATGTGGTTGGTCAGTCCCGAATCGTTGGCGTAGTTCCCTTCGTAGGCCACCAGGTGGGTCGGATCGGCCGCCTCCATGCGGGGGATCAACCCCTCGTCGGGATCGTCGGCCGGACAGCTGACGGGCTGACCGTTCTGGTCCAGGCCCGGGTGGCCACGCCCGGTGTAGAAGCATTCGAGCTGGGCGTCGAATGCCGGGTTGTCGGCGGCGGTGCTGAGCCCGGGTCCGTACGGTTCGTTGTAGGGGTCGTAGCCGACCACCCACGGGTTGCCCCGGAAGCGGGCGGCGATCCGGGCCCAGACGGTGTCGAACTCGCCCTGCAGGTTGCCGACCACGTCGTTGGTCCAGAAGTTGTCATAGGCCTGGGCCACCCCCGGACCGGTGTAGTTGACGCTCCAATTGTCGACGTGCAGCTCGGGGCGGGGGGTGATGCCGTCGGTGCACACCGCCCAGTCGGGTGCCCCTTCGCCACCGAAGGCCTCGTTGTAGACGTCCTGGTGCATGTCGATGAGGGAGGAGATCCCGTAGTGGGCGAGCAGCGAGACGGTCGACTCCAGCCGGTCCAGGTAGGTATCGAAGATCCTGGAGTCGAACTGGCCCGGCCCCGAGGTCCGCGGCGTCCCCGGCGCGCAGATGGCGGGGTCGTCGATCGGGTCGGTCCCCGGCTCGATCCCCTTCCAGATGATCCCGAGACGCACCACGGTGAAGCCGAGCTGAGCCATGCGCCGGGCCTCGTCCGGCGTGAGCACGTTGCGGCCGGTGCCGTCCACCTTCACCTCATAGGGCGGGATCTTGTAGACGAGGTCGACCCCGTGGAGCAGGACGGTCCTGCCCTCCTGGTCGATCAGCCAGGCACCGCCCGGCGCCCGCAGCGGACCGACCGGCCCCGTGGCCGGGTTGGGGACGGGGAGGGAGGCGGCCGACGCCGGCCCGACGCCGGCCGCCAGCCCGACGGCCAGGAGGGCCCCCGCCCCCAGGACATACCGCCGTAACCGTAACCACGGGAGCCGTCTGCTCACGGAGCAGAGTCTGGCCCAATGGGGCCCGGTGCGGCACTGCTACCGTGACCGGGAGGTCGGTGAACGGGGCGCCGGAACCCGGAGCGGCGGGCCGGGACGGCCCGAGAACCACGGAGGAAGCAGATGCGGGTCGGAGTTCATCTACCCCAGTACGGACGGGTGGCCGGCCCCGACGCCATCAGGCGGGCCGCCGTCCATGCCGAGGAGCTCGGCTTCTCCGATGTGTGGGTCAGCGACCACGTGGTCCACCCGGCCGCCCAGACCTACCCGTCACCGTTCCTGTTCGATCCGTTGGCCACCCTCACGTGGGCGGCCGCGGTGACCGGGCACATCGGCCTCGGCACCAGTGTCCTCGTGGTGCCGATGCACAATCCGCTGGAGCTGGCCAACTCGCTGGCCAGTCTCGACGCCCTGGCGGCCGGTCGACTCACCGTGGCCGTGGGAGTGGGGTGGTCGGAGCAGGAGTACGTCGCCCTCGGCTACGACTTCCACGATCGTGGGGAGCGCCTCGACGAAGCCATCGACCTCTTCCGGGCCGTGTGGTCGGACGACCCGACCAGCTTCGACGGGAAGTTCACCTCGTTCGAGGATCTCCGCGTTCTTCCCAAGCCGAGTCATCGGATCCCGATCTGGATCGGCGGGGGCAGCGAGCCCTCCTACCGCCGGGCCGACGAGCGGGGCGACGGATATCAGGCAGTGGGCCTCACACCCGAGGAGGCCGGCCCGGTGGCCGAACGCATCCGTAGCCGCCACCCCGAGACCAGCTTCCCGATCTCCCTGCGAACCGGCTGGGACCCCCAAGGGATGGAACCCGGCCAGATCGGTGACGAGCTCGCCGCCTTCACCGAAGCCGGGATCCAGCACGTGGTGGCGGCGCCGTGGCGACGGAACGTCGACGACTGGCTCCGGTCGATGGACCAGCTGGCCGCCCTGGTCCTCTGACCGCCGGGAGATTCGGCGGGGTTAGTCTCGGCCCGTGACCATCACCCTCGAAGGCGGCCGCGTGCTCGGGTGCCTGGTGGAGAAGCAACTCACCACGCCCCAGCAGTATCCCCTCACCGTCAACGCCCTGTCGTCGGCCTGCTCGCAGACCACCAACCGCCAGCCGGTGATGGCCATGGACGACGAGGCGGTGGCAACGGCCCTGCAGGGGCTGAAGGAGCTGCACCTGGTGCGATTCGTCCTCCCGTCCCACGGGAAGTCGGTCGTCCGCTATCGGCACGTGCTCGACGAGGCGTACGGCCTCGACACCGCCCGCCTGGCCCTGGTGGCGGTGTTGTTGCTGCGGGGGCCCCAGACCCCGGGGGAACTGCGGTCGCGCACGGCCCGCATGGCCGAGTTCGACTCGTTGGACACGATCCAGCACGATCTCGAAGTTCTGGCCGATCGGCCCGAACCGCTGGTGGTCCAGCAGGACCGGCGACCGGGACAAAAAGAGGTCCGGTGGCAGCAGTTGCTGGCGGCCGAGCCGCACGGGCCGGGGTCGGGGGCCGGACCGTTAAAACCGCGCCCGGTAGGGGAGGGGTCGACCCACACCGAGGGCGGGCCGCCCGCTGATCTCGAGCACCGTGTCGACGATCTGAGGTCGGAGGTCGACGCCCTCCGTGACGAGCTCGCCCGGGTCACCGCCTCGCTCGACGACCTCCGGAGCAGCCTCGGGGAGTGACCGGTGGGGACGCCACCTGACGGATGGCCGCCGGTCCGGCAGTGGGGAGAGCCCCGGGCGGCGACCAGGGGTGGTTCGTGACACACTCTCCCCATGGCGGTGACCGCGGAGGACGCTGACGACCGGGTCGAGCCATGAGCGACTTCGCCCGGGGCCCGGGTTGGTGGCAGGCATCGGACGGGAGATGGTACGAACCCGAGCTGCATCCGAACTACCGCCCGCCGGCGCCGCCCCTGCCCCCACACCCGCAGGCCGGGCCCCAGTACGCCGTTCCCGGCCAGCCGTACCAGTACCAGCCGGCTCCCCTCCCCTATGTCCAGCCCGGGTACCCGGCGCCATCGAGTACCTGTCCCACCTGCGCCACCGCCGTGGTCGCCACCGCCGCCGTGTGCCCCCGGTGCGGGACCAGGGTGGGCACTCCGAAGGACAAGACGGTGGCGGTGCTGTTGGCCGTCTTTCTCGCCCCCTGGAACTGGCTCTACACCTACCAACGGGACGCCGCCAAGTTCTGGGTCGGACTGGCTCTCTTCGTAGTGGGGCTGATTCTGGCTGTCGTGTTCGTCGGGTTCGTCCTGATCGCCGGGGTGTGGATATGGGCCATCGTCGACACCGCCACCAAGCCGGACAGTTACTACCGACAGTTCCCCAACGGGCCGGGGTGACGCTCCATGGACTTTCTGGTCTCGATGACCACCCGGGTGCCCGAAGGGACGCCGGAGGCAGCCGTCGATGACGTCCGGGCCCGCGAAGCCGCACGGTCGCGCCAGCTGGCGGCGCAAGGACACCTTCTGCGTCTGTGGCGCCCGCCCCTGCAACCGGGCGAGTGGCGGACACTCGGTCTTTTCGCAGCCGAAGACAGTGCCCAGCTGGAGACCGTCCTGGCCTCCATGCCTCTGCGGGTGTGGCGCACCGACGAGGTGACGCCACTCGACCCGCACCCGGACGACCCACCCCTGTCCATCGAGGAACGCCCATCTCCGACCCCTGAGCACGGGGGCGGCGAGTTCCTGGTCACGTCCACCGTCACCATCCCCCCGTCCACGCCGGCCGCCACCGTCGACGCCACCCGCCGGCACCAGGCGGATCGGGCCCGGGAGTTGGCCGGAGAGGGACACCTGCTCCGGCTGTGGAGGCGGCCCGGCCCGGGCCGGACCCTGGGCCTGTGGCACGCCCACGATGCCGCCGAGATGCAGACGATCCTGGTGTCGATGCCGTTGTTCGGGTGGGCCGACGTGGTGACCACGCCGCTCACCCCCCACCCCAGCGACCCGGCACTGGCCGAGAGCTGACCACCGGAGGGACCATGAGCCAGACGGATCAGAAGGTCGCCATCATCACCGGAGCCTCGCAAGGCATCGGGGCCGGCATCGTGGCCGGGTACCGGAAGCGGGGCTGGGCCGTGGTGGCCACCTCCCGGACCATAGAACCGGCCGAGGACCCCGAGGTGCTCTCGGTCGACGCCGACCTGTCGGATCCGGAGGCCGGCGACCGGATCGTCACCGCCGCCCTCCATCGTTTCGGCCGGATCGACACCCTCATCAACGATGCCGGTGTCTACCTGTCCAAGCCGTTCACCGACTACACCGCCTACGATTACGCAACGGTGGTAGGAGTGAACCTCACCGGGTTCTTCTGGCTGACCCAGCGGGTCATCGGCGTGATGTTGCCGGGCGGAGGCGGCCACGTGGTGAACATCACCACCACCCTCGCCGACCACGCCAGCTCGGCCTCGCCCTCCGTCCTGACGTCACTGACCAAGGGTGGTCTAGCCTCGGCCACCAGGTCACTGGCCGTCGAGTACGGCGCTCGGGGCATCCGGGTGAACGCCGTCTCGCCCGGCATCATCCAGTCCCATCCGTCCGAGGACTACACCGGGCTCGGTCCACTGCTCCCCCCGGTCGGCCACGTGGGGCAGATCGCCGACATCGTCGACGGCATCCTCTTCCTCGAGTCGTCGCCGTTCATCACCGGCGAGATCCTGCACATCGACGGCGGTGAGATCGCCGGTCACTGACCGGGTGACGGTCCGACAGCCGGCACAACGAGCCCGGGAGACCAGGGCCACGGCGGCGTCAGTGTTGCTAGCGTCCGACTGTGCCCCCTTCCAGCTGGCCGACGGTGAACTACGACCAGTGGCGGGAGACGTGCGACACCTTGCATGCCCACACCCAGGTGCTGGGCAAACTGGCGGTGGCCCTGGCCCCGGCCGAACCGCAGCTCCAGCACGCCGCCCTCCGTCTCACGCCGCGAGGCTGGGAGACGGCCCCCCTGCCCGCTCCCGATGGTTCCGGGACGTTCGGGGTCGCCCTCGATCTGCGGAGCCACGAGGCAATCGTCGAAGCCAGCAATGGTGGAGTCGGGCGTGTCTCCCTGGTCCCCGACCGTCCGGTGGGCACGGTGACAAAGGAGCTGTTGGCGACCGTCCACCGTCTCGTCGGCCCGGTCGAGATCAACATGACGCCCCAAGAGGTTCCCTGGACGGTAGGGCTGGATGCCGACGAGGAGCACGCCCGGTACGATCCCGACCAGGTCGCTACCTATTTCGTCGCCGCCACCCAGGCCGCCCTGGCCCTGGCGGCGTTCCGCGCTCCCTACCGGGGACGCTCGACTCCGGTCAACGCCTGGTGGGGCTCCTTCGATCTGGCCGTGAGCCTCTTCTCCGGTCGAACGGCTGTTCCGCCGGCCCACGACTTCATCACCCGCAACGCCATGGACGCCCAGGAGATAGCCATCGGGTGGTGGCCCGGCGATCGGCGGTACTCCCGAGCTGCCTTCTACGTCTACGCTCACCCGGCCACTCCGGAACTGTCCGCCGTCACCCTGGCTCCGGACCCGGCCCACTGGGATCCGGCCCTCGGCGAATTCGTCCTCGATTGGCGCGACGTCGGCGCCAGCTCGGATCCGCAGGCCACCGCCGGCCAGTTCTTCCATTCCGCCTTCGACCACGCCTGCGCGGTGTGCGAGTGGAGTCCGGCACTGTCGGCCAGTGCCGACGGGGTGCCCCCACCCGTGGTCTAGGGCTTCCGGACCGAGAGTCGAGGTGACAGACGGACTCCGTGATTGATGGTGGTCATGCTGCTCGGTTCCTCTTGTGCTTGTCGAGGATCTCGTGAGGCGTGCGCCCGGCCATGTAGTCACCGTGGTTGCGCCGCTTCCGATGGTAGGTGACGAGCCAGGCATCAGCTTCGGACTGGAGCTGTCGGGTGGAGGTGAAGCGCCGACGGTGGAAGGCCGGGCGCCAGCACTCCTCCAAGATCGTGCCGTGGAAGCGCTCGCAGACGGCGTTGTGGTTGGGCGAGCGGGCCGGGATGCGTTCGTGACGCAGGCCCTTTTCCACCAGGTGGGCCCGGAAGGCCGTGGCCTTGTACTCGGGCCCGTTGTCGCTGAGCACGGCCCGCACAGTGACCCCGTGGCACCGATAGTGACGGAGCAGCTGGTCGATGAAGCGGGCGGTGTGGGCCCCGGTGACCGGGCCGAGGACGATGGCGACGTAAGCCCAGCGGGTGAACACATCGATGGCGGTGAGCTGGTACACCTTGCCCACGCCCTTCAGATTCCCGACGTAGAAGCTGTCCAGGCAGACCAGCTCGCCGGGCCCGCCGGAGGCCAGGCAGAACCCGAAGGGCTCACCCTCCCGGGCCGCCTCGGTGACCAGACCGGTCGTGGCCGCGGTGATGGCCGCCGCTCGGGCCAGTCGCTCTCGCTTCCGGCCCAGGCCGTGGGTGACCAGGACCTTCTGGACGGTCGACTTGGCGATCGAGAAGCCCTGGTCACCGAGGCGGTCGGCGTACTGGCGACAGCCGATGGTGGGCTCCACGACGGCCAGGGTCAGCAGACGCTCGACCACGTGGGTGGGGGTGGCCTGGGGCATCTGGGGGGCCCGCCGCTCCTTCGGCATCAGGGCAGCCAGCCCGTAGGCGTCAGCTCGCTTCTTCCAGGAGTAGTACCGGGTCCGGGAGATGCCGAAGACCCGACAGGTCTCGGCCACGTTCCCGGTCCGCTGGGCATGTTCCAACACGGCGATGCGTCGCTGGTAGATGATCTCTGCTGGGGTCACGGTGATGGGCTCCTTGGCTCTGTGATGGGAACCACAGAGTCCATCGCCGTGCCCCACCTCAGGGTGGATGTGCAACCTCATCCCTCGGTCCGGAAGGTCTAGGGCTCGCGCCCGCCCGGTCCGGATCCGGGGCAGGACCACCACCGGCCGGAGGGGCGGCTCTCAGTCGACGGATGCGGCGGCACGATCGCGCACGGCGCGAGCGGCCTTTTTGGCTTCGTACATCGCCTCGTCGGCCTGACGCACCAGGTTCATGGGATCGGTGTCCGAATCGCACCGGGTCAGGGCCACGCCCACGCTGGCCTCGAGGGGGACGTTCCGGCCGCTCACCTGGATGGTCTGGCGGGACACGCAGCGGCGGATGTTCTCGACGGCGGCGTCCCCGTCGCAGCTGTGTTCGTGACACAGCACCACGAGGAATTCGTCGCCCCCCAGCCTACCGACCACGTCGCAGTCGCCGGTGGCTTGCAAGAGCGCCAGGCCGGTGCTGGCGATGGCGGCGTCGCCCACCTCGTGCCCGTAGGTGTCGTTGAGGGGCTTGAGTCCGTCGAGGTCGATGAACAGCACCGCCACCGTTTCGCCCGCCTCTCGCCGCCGGCTGACGTCGTTGTTGAGATGGTCGAGCACCGCGGCCCGATTGAACAGCCCAGTCAACTGGTCGTGGGTGGCCGCCTCGTGCAGCAGTTGACGCTGCAGCTCGCGCTCGCGGATCTGATGGGACAGGGTGTCGACCGAAGCCTGCAGGGCCCGGCCCGTCCGGCCCGGCAGCGGGCTGAGCTGTTCGAGGTGCGAGAGGTCCTCGTCGGCCAGGGCCACTGCCGTGGTCTCCACCGCCTTCAACGTGGAGCTCATGTCGTTGAACGCCGCCGTGGTGGTCACCACCTCCCGGGGACCGGTCTCGGGGAGCGGCGACACTGCGAAGTTCCCGCTGTGGACCTGAAAGGCGGTGGTGGCCAGCCGCTTGAGCGGACGGGTGAGCACGCGGCCGGCGATGATGACCCCCCCGACACTGACGACGACCAGCACGGCCAGGAAGACGAGCTCACCGATCAGCCGGTGGGTGGCGCTCGAGGCCAGGGCCAGGGCCGTGTTGTGGAGGTCCCGGGAAGCGGCGACCACCAGGGCGTTGAGGTCGGCCAGATAGTGGAGCCCCGGGGCCATGGAGCTGCCGGCGAACACCACGTTTCCGGCAAACGGCGGGGGCGAGCCGGCCAGGGCGACGTTCAGCCCCTGCTGGATGGTCCCGGCGAAGTGCCGGTCGGCGGGGTTGCGCTGGATGTGGTTCCACGCCGTCTGGGCCATCGGGCTCAAGTGGCCGGCGAACTCCGAGGTGGCGGTGTTGAAATCGCCGGTGGCCTGGATCAGTTCCTGTTTGGCCGTGGTGGGTCCGATCCCTTCGAGCACATAGATCGCCCCTTCGACCTCGTGGCCACCGGCCAGGAACGCCTCATAGGTCTGGCGCAACGTCGCCGCGTGCACCTCGAACGACCCCGGCGCCTGCCAGGTCGAGATGTCGTTCTCCAGGCGATTGAAATCCTGGTACCAGATGTCGTCGATGTCGGCCGACATCTTGGCCATGAAGGCCTGGGCCACGGCGAACGACACGGTGTTGTCCATGACCTTCGGGATCAGGGCCTGCAGCTGGGCCACGTCGGCCCTGAGGGTCGGGGTCGACGAGAAGGTCGGGAACCCGGCGATCCGGGCCGTCCCCTGGGCTAGCTGGGTACGGAACGGGACCGCCGGTTTGAGGAGCGAGTCGAGAACGGATTCACTGACGCCGATCTGGGCGGCGTAGGACACAGCCAGCAGGGGAACCGACAGGGGGTTCATCTCCGCCCGGGCCGACGCCACGGTTTCCAGTTGGGCAGCATCGTCCGCCACCACCTGGGCGTGTTGACGGAACGACCAGCTGGACAGCACCCCGGATTCGGTGAAGATGCCGGTGGCCAGCAGTGGGAGCACGACGACCAGGGCCAGGATCAGGCGCACCCCCGGATGCCATCCCGCCCCCGCTCCGAGGCCGCGCCCGTGCCGGTCGGTCGGGAAACCGAACCAAGACCCGCCGTTGGAGTCCGCTCTGGCGCTCGCGCGTGGAGCCTGACCTGTCATTTCCACCATTGCCTTGACTATCGACCGCTGCCGCCGGATTCTTGATCGGCGCATATACGTCCAGCTCACGGGGCACACGGTCCGCCATAAGGGGGATGCCGCCCCATCGACCCGCCCACTGATCCGCCCTGCCGGCCGGGCCGGAGGGGTCGGTAGGCTCGGGCCGTGCCGCTCCCCCCGCAGACCGCTCGCAGCCAGCGGACCAGGGAGGCTCTGCGGCGGGCGGCCCAGGTGCGGTTCTTGGCCCAGGGGTTCGAAGACACCTCGGCCGAGGAGATCGCCGCTGACGCCGGGGTGACCCTGCGCACCTTCTACCGCCACTTCACCTCCAAACACGATCTGCTGTTCGAGGACTACGACGCCAGCCTGGCCTGGTTCCGAGTGGCGCTGGAGGGCCGACCGACCGGGGAGACCGTCACCGAGTCGGTCCTGGCCGCCATCAACTCGTTCCCGTTCGAGAGGGACAGCATGTACGACATCGCCGCCCTCCGCCACCGGGAGCTCGACCGGGACCGGGTCGAACGCCACATCAGACAGGTCCAGGCCGAGTTGGCGGTGGAGATCGAACGCCACCTGGTGCGTCGGGGCGTGCCCGAGGGCCCCGACGCTCTGTTCCTCACCACGGTCAGCGCTCAGTGCATCGCCGCCGCCGCCTTCGCCGCCCTCGACGTGTGGATGAGGAGCGGCCATGCCGACCTGGACGAGTTGGCCCGGCTCACGGAGTTGGCCCTCGTCCGGCTCGAGCGCGGCCTCCTCCCCACTCCACAGGCTCCGGGACCGGTATGACAAATTAGACAGAACGTGGACCCGTCACTACCGTGACCTCCATGCCGGACTACGACGCCGTCGTCATCGGCGCCGGTCACAACGGCCTCACGGCGGCCGCCGTCATGGCCCGGGGCGGAATGCGGGTCCTGTGCCTGGAGAAGAACCATTTCATCGGGGGCATGGCCACCACCACCGAGTTGGCCCGCGGCTACCGCTTCGAGCTGGCCGGCTCCATCCAGTTCCCCGTGCCCAACGAGATCTTCGACGATCTCGGCTTCTTCCGCCTGCCCCATCTACGAACCCGAGGTGCAGTCGGCCAGCATCGGGCCGTCCGGGGAGCCCCCCGTCCTGCTGTACAGCGACCCGACCAAGCTGATGGACCACCTGAACGACGCGCTCGGGCATGGACGCCGTCCTGGGCATGGCCGAGGTGGCGGGGTGGGCGGAGGCCCCGGCCCGGGCCATCGGCCGCTTCGACGTGCGCAAGCCACCCAGGTCGCTGGACGAGATGTGGGCCTGCGCCGCCAACGAGAAGGAGCGCCAGGCCATCCGCACCGCGCATGTTCGGCAGCGTCATGGACGTCGTCGACCAGTTCTTGCCCGATCGGCAGAAGCACGCCCAGGTCCGAAGCATGCTGGCCTTCCTGGCGGTGAACTCCACCTATCGCGGCCCATACTCACCGGGTAGTGCCCTGTGCCTGGCCTTCGCCCTGGCCTCGCCGGGCGACGCGACCATGTCCAAGGTCCGGGGCGGGATCGGCACCATGTCCGAGCATCTGCTGGCCCTGTTCGAGCGGCACGGTGGCGAGCTGTGCCGCCATGCGAAGGTCGCCGGCATCCTCACCTCCGGGGGGAGGGTCGAAGGGGTCACCCTGGCCGACGGCGAGGTGGTGACGGCGCCCGTCGTGGTGTCCAACCTCGACCCCACCGCCACCTTCACCCAGCTGCTCGACGGCCCGACGCTGGGCGCCGGCCTTCGTGCGACGGGTCGATGCCATCGACCACCGGGCCGCCTACTTCCAGGTGCACTTCGCCCTCGACGGACTGCCGGAGTACGCCCCTCCCTACGAGGTGCTCAACCACGGCGACCTCCGCCACAACGTCACCTTCTTCGGGACGGCCGAGCAGATGCAGCGCGACTTCGAGGGGTGCGTGCGGGGGATCGTGCCCACCTCGCCCTCGTTCAACCTCTCGGTTCCCAGCCTGCGGGATCCCGATCTGGCTCCCCCCGGCAAGCACGTGGCCAGCAGTTTCGCCTTCTATGCCCCGATCGGCGCCAGCCACGCCGACCAGACGCGCCTTCAGAGACGAGATGGCCCAACGCATCGTGGCCAAGATCACCACCCGGGCCCCCGACTTCCCCGACCTGATCGAGCGGCAGTTCAACTACCCGGCCTACACCTACGAGCTGATGTTCGGGTGCACCGGCGGCGACTTCACCCATGGTCTGCTGCAGCCCGAGTTCATGGGCCCGTTCCGTCCCGGGCCCCGGGGCTGGCCCGACTGCCCCGTGCCGGTCGACGGCCTCTACCTGTGCGGTGCCGGCTGCCACGGCGGCCCCGGCGTCACCTTCATCCCCGGCTACAACTGCGGGTACGACGTGCTGGAGACGGCCGGCTCCTCCCGGTTGTAGCGGATCTGGCGCTCGACGAAGGCCAGATAGAAGGCTACGGCGAAGGCCAGGCTGGTGAACAGGCTCATGACGAAGAAGATCCACGGGCCGCCATCCCCGCCGCCGGCCGTCGACGATGGTCCACAGCGGCAGGAGGACCACGTTGACGATGGTGTAGTCCTGGGCGGCCGAGTCGAGCCGCCCAGTTGGAGAACAGCGCCTTGATATAGGCCAGTAGGTGGCCCGGTGCCCGTACGTGGTGGACGTAGCGGACGTTGAAGTACCAACCCAGGCATAGCGAGACGAGCCCCACCGCGTAGTAGACGGCCCTCGAGCACCGTGACCGGGCCGGCCCGGCCGCCGACGAACAGCCGGCGGTTGGCCCAGAAGGCGAAGGCCGTACTGGCCAGGCCGAGGGCGCCATAGAACAGCAGCGACGTGGACATGACACTTCTCCTCCTCGAACGAGTTCCCCACTCTAAATGTCAAATATGACAATTTGGGGACGGACCCCCGGGGCCCCGACCGGGCGGGGACGGGGTGGCCGTCCGGGGCGGCCACCGGGGGAGAATTACCATTACGAGGTGGTACCGGCACGAGCGGCTCCTACGACCCCCCGGAAGGCGCGGGCCGGTCCTTCTTTTCGAGGCTGGCCGCTGGCCGTCGTCGAGTTCTTCGACGACCTCGAGATCGACAACACCAAGCGCTACTGGACGGACCACAAGGACTTCTACACGGACAACGTGCTGGCCCCCATGCAGGAACTTCTGGCCGAGTTGGAACCGGAGTTCGGCCCGGGCCGAGTCTTTCGCCCCTACCGGGACACGCGATTCAGTTCCGACAAATCTCCGTACAAGACCAGCATCGCCGCTCACAACCATGCGGGTTACATCTCGCTCACCTCCGACGCCCTCGGGGTCGGGTCCGGGCTCTACATGCCGTCCTCCGAGCAGCTCGCCCGCTTTCGGGCGGCGGTGGCCGACCAGCGGAGAGGCGGCGAACTGCTCCGGCTGGTGGAGGCGCTACGAAGCAAGCACATGGAGATATCGGCCCGCCAGACCCTCAAGTCGGCGCCACGGGGGTACCCGAGCGACCACCCGAGAATCGAGCTCCTCAGGTACAAGGGACTGACGGCCTGGATGGAATGGCCGGTGGGAGCGTGGCTGGCCACCACCGCACCCAAACGACGGGTCGTCGGGTTCCTTCGGGCCACTGCTCCGCTCAGGCAGTGGGTCGACGACAACGTGGGAGGGACCGAGGGACCCTGAATCGGCCCCGTCACCCGGCCGCCGGGTCGAAGGTGATCGCCACCTTGCCGCAGTCCTTCGATCGCCCCAGCATCTCGACGGCCTCGCTGAACCGGTCGAGGGGGAACCGGTGGGTGATGAGAGCCGACAGGTCCCGACGGGCCAGCAGGTCGATGGCGTCGGCGAACCGGGGCGGGTACTCCATCGAACCCCGGACGGTGATCTGCTTCATCAGCACCATCAGGTAGTTGGTCGGAATCGACTCGTAGTGGAGGGCGACCACGGAGAGCCGACTGCCCACCGCCCCGCGGTCGAGGACATCGGTGATGACCCCGGCCGAGCCCGAAGCCTCGATGAACCCGGCGGTGGCCGGGGTGGCCCCCAACATGAAGGGCTTCATCCCGTGGAGGCGCCCGAGCTCCTGCCAGACGTCTTCGGTGGCCGGGTTCAGCCCCGCCTGGGCGCCGAGACCGAGAGCCAGGTCGAGTCGGGTGGGGCTGAGGTCGACGGCCGCCACCCGGCGGTGGCCGCGGTCGACCAGCGTGGCCACCGCCGCCAGACCGATGGGTCCGCAGCCGAACACGGCCACCCCGTCCTCGGGCCCGACCCCGACCTGGTCGACGGCGTGCATGCCGACGGCCAGCGGCTCGGCCAACGAGGCCACGTCGAGGGGCAGATCATCGGGGAGGCGATGGAGGCGACCCTCGTCGGCTCGGGTGACCAGGAGGAGCGGAGTCAGTCCACCCTCGGGGGCGCCGTTGCCGATCCGACCGAGGTCGTCACTTCCGGGTTGCACCACCACCCGTTGGCCGACCTCGGTGCTGGCCACCTCGGAGCCGACCCAGTCGACCACCCCGGCCATCTCGTGGCCGAGGCACATCGGGGACCCGCCCGGTCCGGCGATCCCGCCCATCCTGATGTAGGACAGATCGCTGCCGCAGATCCCGCAGGCGGCCACCCGGACCACCACGTCGCCGGGGCCGGGGCGGGCTCGGGGACGTCGTCGACCCGTACGTCGCCAGGTCCGTGTACCCGCACCTGGAGCACCGGCGTGGCCCGGTCAGCTCTCGTCCGGCTGGAACAGGAACCCCATGGCGTCCCGCATGGCGGCGTCGACGATCTCGATGCGGATGCCCAGGTCGTTGCGGTGATAGGCGAACGACACGGGGGCATCGTCACCGGCCCGCCCGCACAGCTGCAGGGGGCACCCCGACCCGGTCAGCTGGGAGCCGTCAGCGGCCAGGTCGTCGCTCCAGAATCCGATGTGGTGGAGATTGGAGTACTGGTTGCAGACCCACACCGAACCGGGTACCTCCTCGATCAATTCGAGGTGCGGAGCATCGACCGAGTAGCAGATGGTGGTGGGCAGCACCAGGTCACCACCGGAGCCGTCGCGGTGCTCGACCTCGTCTAGATGGAGGACGGGCCCCCACGTGACCCCGAGCTGCCGGCCCAGTTCCAACCGGGCGGCGGCGATGTCGGGGACGACCATGCCCACGTGGTAGTGGGGCGGCAGCGATCGGGCCGTCATGGGAGGAGATAGCCCCCGTCGGCCACCAGCACGTGTCCGGTGACGAAGCTGGCGGCCGAGCTGGCCAGGAACTGCACTACACCGGCGATCTCCCCCGGTGTGCCCAGCCGGCCCATCGGCGTGTGGGCGAGCTCGCCGTTCAACAGCTCGGGGAACTGCACCATCGGGGCGGTCATCGGTGTGTCGATGACCCCCGGGGCCACGGCATTGACCCGGATGCCGCAGCCGACCCACAGGCGGGCGAGGTTGCGGGTGAGGGTGATGAGACCGGCCTTGGCCGACCCGTAGCCGGGGACGATGGGGACGGACCGGAAGGCGGCCAGCGACGTCATGCTGATCACACTGGCACCTCCTTCCAGTCGGCTGGCGGCCAGCCGGTCCCGGCAGCCGACGGTCAGGCGCATGGGGCCGACGAGGTTCAAGGTGAGGGCGGCGGCGAAGGTGTCGGGCTCCCACTCGTCCCGGCCTCCGGGGAAGTTGGCTCCGGCGTTGTTGACCAGGACGTCGAGGCGGTCGAGCGAAGCGACCAGCCCGTCGACGGAGTGCGGATCCGTCATCTCGAGCTGCCGGTAGGAGAACCCACCCAGGTCGGCGTCGTAGTCGCCGGGCCCGCTCCGGGTCCCGGTGACGGTCACCGCCGCCCCGGCGGCGGCGAAGGCGGTGGCCACCGCATGGCCGATCCCGCTGGTCCCCCCGGTGACCAGCACGGCGGCGTCGGTGAAGTCGAAATCGACCCGGTTGGTCATCCGCCCTCCATCCGATCGATCGACCGGGTGAGCCACGCCCGCTCCCAAAAGTTGTCACTGGCATCCAGCAGCCGACGGCTGGCCTCGGTGGCCACCGCCCGGGCCTCGGCATGGTCTGGTTCGGCGGCCAGGACGATATCAGTGAGATGGAGGGCCGCCACCGGCTCGGCCCCGGCCAGCCGGGCCCGGGCCGCGGCGACCAGGGCGTCGGGACCGGCCAGGGCCACCAGGTCGGCGGCCACCGCCGACGGTGGCACGTCGTAGAGCTCGGTGGTGGATCGGTGGTGGAACCATCCTGCGTAGTTCTCCCAGATGGCCCGGACGTTCCACGACGTCTTTCCGTACCCCTCGCCCACATCCAGGTGGTCGGGCAGGCGGATCTCCCCCATGAGGGTGTGGACGTCGGTCCCCTGGTTCATGCCTTCGACCGTCCGGTCGTGGACCCACCGGGTGGCGTCACGCATCGCCGTCACCTCGGCGGCGATCCGGTCCGACCCGTCGATGGGGTCGAAATGACCGGTAAGGAGCCGGTCGGGCGCCAGGCCGAGCACCAGATCGGCCGAGTCGATGTAGGTCAGGGCGTCACGGTAGCGGTCGCCGCGCATGGTGACCAGATTGGGCACGTGGCCGAAGAGGGCTCCGAACAGATTGCCGGTGAACAACGTCCGGCTCTCGGGGAGCCAGATGACCAGCGAGTCGGTCGTCTCGCCGCCCGGGGTGGACAGGAGCACCATCTGGCGTCCACCGACCGACAACTCGAGCCGGTCGTCGAAGGTCTTGGTCGGTTCCGGACGCGCCTGGGCGGTGGCGCCGGCCCCCGACGACCCGGCATGCTCCATGGCGGCCAGGATCGCCCGCATCCAGGCGAAGGCGGCATTACGCGATCGGAACGTCTCCAGACGCTCGTTGTCGGCTCGCCACGAGGAGAAGTTGGCCTGGGCGATCAGCTCGGTTCCCTCGTGGCGCAGGCTCTCGGTGCCGCCCACATGGTCGAAATGGCCCTGGGTGAACACGATGGCCCGGGGGGAGCGGCATCGGCGGCGGCGTAGGCCCGCCGGTGGAGGGGTCCTTCGAAACCCATGCCGGTGTTGACGATGATCGGCCCGTCATCGGTGTGGACCAGGTAGCTGTTGGACAGGCCCGGTGACAGCCAGATGCCGTCGCCGAGGTCGAAGGCGGGCTCTCCGGCCGACGGCACGATGGCGTCGGCACCGGGCCGGTCCCGGTGGATGCCGGCCACCGTCAGCCCACCTCCCGGGTGATCTGGGGGAAGGCCTCGAAGTAGAAGGCGAACCGCCGGTAGAGGTCGTCGGGATCGAGTCCGAAGTCGGCCCGGAGGTCGTAGACCACGCGGCCTTCCTTGTCCCGTGGGTTGCCGCCCAGATAGGTGGTCAGCTCCGACCGGCACCGGTCGGTGATCTCCAGGCCGGCGGCGGTGAGGATGGTCACGGCCATGGCCAGGTCGTCGGCCATGAAGGCACCGAACTCGACGTCGACCCGCCGGCCAGGGGGGATGAGGTGGACGTCGTCGACGGCCGCCCGCAGCAGGCGTTCGATCCGGTCGATCCAGTAGGCCGCCAGCTCGTCCGGCTCGATGGTCACCCGGCGAAGCCGGTCACCGTAGGCCAGCATGGTGATGGCCGACTGCAGAACGGCCACGGGGTCCCGCAGCGTGAGGGCGATGACCGCGTCCGGGAACGTCTCCAGCAACGGGCCGAGATGCTCGAGATGCTGGGGGGTCTTCAGCACCCAGCGGTTCGGGCCCCGCAGGTAGGTGAGGGCCTGGAGCTCCCGTCGCAGGAAGGCGTAGTGGGCCCGGTGGTCGAGGCCCAGGTAGTGGTCGCGCCAGGCCGGGACCCGGGCGTGCCATTCGAGGACATAGGAGCACAGGTCGAGGTCGAGAAGCTCACAATCCTCCTCGATGCTCCAGGGCGGGCGGTCGTGCATCAATGACGTCAGCGGCGCCACCGCCCGGGACGTCTCGTACGTGGCCAGGCACCGGAGGTACCGGGGATCGACCCCGTGGCGCCCGGGCCCGTCACCCAGCACGGGGGTCGGCTCCCCCACCTCCCACCACGGCATCGACCGGAACCGGGAATCGGCGGCCAGCAGGTTGACCAGGTGGGTGGTGCCCGACCGCGGCAGCCCCACCACGATGACCGGCGGCTCCAGTCCCACATGGGCGGCTTCGGGATGGCGGGTCAGGAAGTCTTGGTAGCGGAGTCGGGCCTTGAGCAGTCCGACCAGCCGGCCCCTCACGATGTAACGGCCCAGTCCCGACAGCCCGGTGTCCGACTCCACCGCCCCGACCTGGGTGGCCAGCCGCTCGACCAGGCCGGCGTCCCCGAAATCCGACAGCCCTGTCTCGCCGCGGGCCTCGGCCACCAACCCATCGACGTCGAGATCGACCGTCATGGTGAGGGCGTGTTGGTACAGCGATTGTTCGGCGCCGGTCCGACGGGGCTGGCGCAGGTCGTCGATACGGACGTCGCTCACGGCCGGATGCCGGTCGACCCGACGGGGCCCACGGTGGTCCGCCCGACGGCCCGGTCGAGGTGGGTGTCGCGAGGACCGCCGGCTCTCGGCTCCCGGATCGGGGACAGGGTGACCATTTCGACGGACAACCTATCGAAATGCCGGAAACGGCGAATGGGTTGTTCCCCCGCTCCGCTCAAGCGAAGAAGGCGTCAGCGTCCTGTTGGTCCTCGAAGTAGACGCGTATGTCGGACAGCAGGTCGTCGGGATCGCTTTGCACCAGGTAGAGCGTGTGTGCCCGGTAGATGGCGCTCTCCCTCTGCAACTGGATCGACTGGAGCACGGCGATGTGGGACTCGCCCACCATCCAATCGATCCACTTGAGCACGTCGTAGGTCTTGGCCGACAGAGCCAGCAGCTGGGCCAGATGGCGCTTGACCTCGGCGGGCCCCCGGAACACACCCGAGAGGGAGCTCCTCCCCGGGACGGTGTACGTGACACCGGGAGCCAGCAGATGATCGACGTCGTCGAGCGTTTCGTCCGAGAGGCTCTGGAAGAACTTGCGCACATTGACGAGACGAGCTGGCTCGGGCGGGTTCGGCATGGGTGTGATATTAGGCCGACGTCCCATCGGGCAGGCCCGGCCCAGACCCGACCGGAGCTCCCGGCCGGCCCCACCCGGGACTCGTCGGCCGAGCTACGGGTACACGAGCCTGAACGTGCCTCCGAAGGCGGTGATGCCGTTGCCGTTTCCGGCCGAGCCGGTGGTGACCAGACCGGCCGAGCCGACCAGGGGTTGCTCCTGCGAGTAGATGTAGAGCGGTTGGCCGTGATAGGTGACCTGATGGCTACCGTCGCACCGCACGATGACGCCGAGGCCCCGGGGATCGACACCGGACTGCGGAGTCGGCGGGGCGCTGGTGTAGACGGGGATGAAGTCACTGGCACAGGCACCGTCGCAGCGGCTGGCCCACGGGCTGTCGCCGCTGAACGAGTAGACAGCCACATTGGCTCCACCGGGGAGCACGCCCGGGAGCATCTCCGTGCCCAGCACCGGTGACTGGTAGACCGTGCCGGCCTGCGGTTGCGCCACCTCGATGTTGGCGGCACCGGTGGCCGGCAACCCGTCGGGCGACAGCAGGTACCAGGCGGTGTGCCAGGGTGGCAGGGGGGAGACGGACTCGAAGAAGTTGGCCCCTTGGAACGAACTCGGGCCGGCATCGAACAGGTACAGAGGATGACCGGCGTAGGTGACCTGCCAGGTGTCCAGATCAGCCCGGTAGACGCTCCCCAACAGTCCCGGCTCGACCCCCGGTCCGGCGATGGGAGGCCCACTGGTGGTGAAGGCGGGCCAGTCGGCGGTCAGATCGGTCTCGGACCCGGTGCACGACAGCGGGCCCGGCTGGGGGAAGGACACCTGAACCACGGCCGTGGTGCAACCGGCCTGGTACGGGCCCCCACCATTGGTCGGCGGATCGACCGAGGCGAAATAGAGAGACGAGCCGGCCGGGTACCCGGAAGCGGGGGTGTTGGCCGTGGCCGGAACGTAGCTGGCCCCCGCCCCTCCCACCACCAGGACGTTCCCGTACAGCCCGTTCTCGAGTGAGACCACTGCCCGATTCGGGTTCTGGCCTCCACCGGGATGGACCCATGGGTGACCGTGGTTCCAACGGGCCGCCCCGGCCGCCGAGGCCGGAAGCACCAGCAGCGCCGCCAACGCCGCGCCGAACAGACCGACATACCGCGTCCTCATCGCCAACTCCGCTCCGCCCCTGGCGCGCACCCGGGGAAGTTGGACACCGAATAGAGAGGGGCCAATATGGCTCTCATGACGGTGAACGACGAAGGATCGACTGACTTCCGGTCGAACAATCGGTGGTCAGCCAGCAAGAAGTTGGATGTGGTGCTCCGCCTGCTGCGAGGAGAGAAGCTCGAAGAGGTGAGCCGGGAGGTGGGAGTCGAAGCCCACCGGCTGGCGGCCTGGCGAGACGAATTTCTCGGTGCCGGCAAGGAAGGGCTCAAAGGGAAGCGGGCCACCACCGAGGAGGATCGAAAACTCCGAGACGCCGAGCGCAAGATCGGCGAGCTGACCTTGGAGAACGAGATCTGGAAGACAGTGGCCGAAAAAAGGGGGCTCAAGATGCCGCCGCAGAAGCGGCCGCGGTGAGTACCGAGATGGCCATCCCCCTGGCCACCGTCTGTCGGGTCACGGGGGCTCCCCGGTCGACCATCTATCACCGACGGTCCCGAGGGGATGCCCTCGGGGTGAGACCGGGCCCGAAGACCCAGATCAGCGATGCCGAGCTCACCGAGCGGATCCGGGCCGTGATCACCGCCAGCTCGTTCTCCGGCGAGGGCCACCGAAAGGTGCGGGCCCACCTGCGACGGGATCACCAGCTCCATGTGGGCAAGAACCGGGTGTTGCGTCTCATGAGGAGGGCGGGTCTGCTGGCTCCCCAGCGGGTGGCCAAACGTCGCCGCCCCCGGGTCCATGACGGCAAGATCATCACCGACGCCCCCAATGTCCGCTGGGGGACAGACGCCACCATGGCCTGGACCAGGAACGACGGTTGGGTCCGGGTGTTCGCCCTCCTCGATCACTACACCGACGAGGCCTGGGCCCACGTGGCCAAGGTGGGCAACCGCTTCGCCGCCCTCCAGCCCGTCTATGACGCCGTCACCGACCGGTTCGGGAAGCTCGAGCCCGACGTGGCCCGGGGAATCAAGCTCCGCCACGACTGGGGCAGCCAGTACCGGGCCCACCACTTCCAGGGGTCCCTCAACTGGTTGGGCATCGAGGACGATGCCGCCTTCGTGGGTGAGCCCCAGGGCAACGGGGTGGCCGAACGCTTCATGCGGACCATCAAGGAACAGTGCCTCTGGTCTCGGCTCTTCGAGGACGTGGACGATCTCCGCCAAGGAGTCGCCACCTTCATCCAGACCTACAACGACGAGTGGCTCATCGAACGCCTGGGCCACCGGACGCCACGAGAGGCGTTCAACGAAGCGACAGCTCAGGTCGCCGCGTGAAAGTCAGAGAATCTGTCCAACGAACCGGGGCCTCAACACCCCTCAACCGCCGGAAGACCGACCCGCAGGTGGCTTCCCAATTACCAATTGCCGTCTCCGAGAAGTTAAGACGGATGCCGGCCAGCGTCAAGCGTCGGAGCCACGACGGGTGGTCGGTGCCGACCCACCCGGCCCCGCCGCTTGCCGCCATGGATCTTCTCCGCACCGGGAGCGATAAGTGGACCTGACCTAGTATTCGGCCATGCCGAACACCCGCCCACCGGACGCAACCTTCGACCCCGAGGCCGTCCGGACCAAGTACCTGGCCGAGCGGGACAAGCGGCTGGTGGCCGACCGGGCCAGTATCCGGGACCTCACGACCGACGAGCACTTCGCCCGCTACCGCCAGGACCCGTTCACCCCACTGGTCGAGCGCGCCGCCGGTGGTCGACGAGGTGGACGTGGTCATCGTGGGTGGGGGCATCGCCGGGATCCTGGCCGGCGCCAAGCTCCGCCAGGCCGGGATCGAGCGGATCCGCATCGTCGACCAGGCCGGCGGCATCGGCGGCACCTGGTACTGGAACCGCTACCCGGGCGTCATGTGCGACGTCGAGTCCTACATGTACCTCCCCATGCTCGAGGAGCTCGACTACATCCCCACCCGGCGTTACGCCTTCGGCGAGGAGATCCTGGCCCACCTGGAGGCGATCGCCGATCGGTTCGACCTGGTGGATGACGCCCTGTTCCATACCGGCGTGACCCGGGCCGAATGGCAGGAGGACGCCTCCCGGTGGCGGGTCCACACCGACCGGGGCGACCAGGTCACCAGCCGCTGGTACGTGCTGGCGGTGGGGATCCTCAACCTCATGAAGCTTCCCACCATCCCGGGCATGGAGGACTTCGCCGGGCACTCGTTCCACACGGCACGGTGGGACTACGGGTACACCGGTGGTGGCCCGCACGAGCCCCTCACCGAGCTGGCCGACAAGGTCGTGGGCCTCGTCGGTACCGGGGCCACCGGGATCCAGTGCGTGCCGCCCCTGGCCGAGTCGGCCAAGCATCTCTACGTGTTCCAACGCACGCCGTCGGCCATCGGCGAGCGGGGCAACCGGCCCACCGATCCCGACTTCGCCCTCGGGCTCGAGCCGGGCTGGCAGCGGGCCAGGATGGACAACTTCCAGAGCATCATCCTGGGCCGGCCCACCGAAGTCGACCAGGTGGACGACGGATGGACCCGGCACTACGCCAGCGTCAACAACGTCCCGCGGGTCGAGGGCATGACCATGGACGAGTACATGCGCAGCGCCGAGGAGCTCGACTTCGGGATCATGGAATGGCACCGACGCCGGGTGGAGGAGCTGGTGACCGACCCGGCCACCGCGGCGATCCTCAAGCCCTACTACCGGTACATCTGCAAGCGGCCGTGCTTCCACGACGAGTACCTCCCGGCCCTCAACAGTGCCAATGTCACGGTGGTCGACTGCCCGGCCGGGTTCGACCGGATCACCAAGCAGGGCCCGGTGGTCGACGGACGGCAGTACGAAGTCGACTGCCTGATCTACGGCACCGGGTTCGAGGCCGAGCTCACCCCGCTCTACCGCCGGGCCGGCCACGAGATCGTCGGCCGGGGCGGCATCACCTTGGCCGAGAAGTGGGCCGACGGGGCCTCCAGCCTGTTCGGGATGATGAGCCGCGGGTTCCCCAACATGTTCGTCATGCCGGCGCCCGGACAACAGGCGGTGGTGACCGTCAACTACACGCAACTGGCCGTGCTCGGAGCCGAGTTCATCGGCGGGACCGTCGGACGGCTCCAGACAGCAGGGCGTGGAGGTGTTCGACGTCAGCGCCGAGGCCGAGGAGGCCTGGACCCAGGCCATCGTCGACTCGTTCGTCGACGGCAGCGCCGTCATGTCCGCCTGCACCCCGTCGCGCATCAACAACGAGGGCCACCCCGAAGCCCTCAATCCCCGCAACGGCAACTACGGCCGCCGGTTCGGTGACTGGTTCGCCTATCGCCGCCGGCTCGAGCAGTGGCTCGAGGCCGGGGACTTCGAAGGTCTGGAGCTCGAGGCCAGGTCGGCCGCATCGTGACCGGGCGCCAGCGGGTGGCGGTGGTCACCGGCGGAGGCGGGGGGATCGGAGCGGCCATCGCCGAGGAGCTCGGCCGGGGCGGCTGGTTCGTCGTGACCATCGACCCTCTCGTGACCCTCGACGGCTCCGAGAGTCTCCCCGAGCCCGAGGAGACCACCGCCGGTCGCATCGTGGCCGCCGGTGGTTCGGCCCGGGCCTCTTCGGTGTCGGTCACCGACGGCCCGGCGGTGGGCGCCCTGTTCGGCCAGCTGGTCGACGAGCACGGCGGACTCGACGCCGTGGTCAACGTGGCCGGGATCACCCGCCAGACCTACTTCGGACGGGGCACCGAGGAGGACTGGCTGGCCGTGTTGGCCGTACACCTGGAGGGCTACCTCAACGTGCTGGGCGCCGCCCTGCCGCTCATGGCCGCCGCCGGGTACGGCCGGATCCTCGGCGTGACCTCGGGGTCGGGATGGCGGGCAGCCGACGCCGGGGCCTACAGCTGCGCCAAACGGGCCGTCGCCTCTCTCACCTGGCAGCTGGGCCGACAGGCCCCACCGGGCGTCACGGTCAACGCCATGTCGCCCATCGCCGCCACCCGGATGATGGCCTCCGCCCTCGAACGAGCCCGAAAGGCGGGCCAGTCGGGCGGCGGTGGGATCTCCTTCCTGTCGGTGGCCGAACCCGGGGAGCTCGGGCCGTTCGGGGCGTACCTGGTCGGCCAGGAGTTCGGGTGGTGCAGCGGCCAGGTGATCTTCGCCGGCGGCTCGGAGGTGGCGATCGTCGACCAGCCCCGGCTGGTCGAGGTGGTGCGGACCCGACCGGTGGCCTCGTTGGCCAGGGTGCTCGACGATTTCGTCCCCCGGGCCCTGGCCGAAGCCGAGGCCGGCCAGGCCAGCGGCGGCGGCGGCAACCCCCGGTTCGGACCCATCTTCGACGAGCCGGCCCCAGCCGGAGTGGCCCCGGGCGAAGTGCGGTCCTGTGCCCTGGTCACCGACCGGCCGCAGTTGGGGACGGCGCTGACCGCAGCGCTGGAGGCCCGGTCCATCACCTGCCACCAGGTGGAGGTGGCCCACGGCTTCGGCGCCGCCGCCAAGGCGCTGACCGCCGTGGTCGACGCCACCGGTCCGATCGACGCCGTGGTGGTGGCCCCGGCCGGCCCGGGGGCGACCGCCGCCCCCACCGGGGATTGGGAGCGGCTGCTGGCCGAGCACGGCGGAATCGTCGAGGACATCCACACCGACGCCGGATGGGCCCGGGCCACCGCCGACTGGGCGGCCGGCGCCGGGCACCCGGTGCGGCTGGTCACCCTCACCGACGCCACCACCGCCGGAGGTCGGAGCCGGGCCCAGGCCGCCGCCCAGCACGCCCGGGTGGCCGCCGGGGCCACCGAAGGACGGGTCACGGCCTGGGCGGCCAGCGTCGAGGTCGGAGAGGAGGAGGCCGGGACACCGGCCGGCCAGCTCGTCGCCCACCTCCTCAGCCACTCCGAGGCCAAGGACCTGGCCGGTGCCGAGTTGGTGATAGGCGACGGCTGGCTCGGCCTCCGCAGCCATCCCCGACCGATCGGCAGCATCACATTCGGCGGCCCGGCCGTCCCGGACTGGCTCGACGGCACCCTCCGGGAGATCGTCGGAGCCACCGGCAGCTCACCCCACCAGGAGACCTGATGGCCGCCCGGCCCACCCGGCCCACCCGGGTCGTCGACGCCCACGTGCATCTGTGGGACCCGGCCCGCACCGACTGGTACCCCTATCTCTCCCATCCTCCGGCCGACGGCCCCGTCGGCGGCACGGGGATGTTCCGGCGATTCGACATCGCCACCTACCGGGACGAGTCGGCCGGATGGAACGTCGAAAAGTTCGTCAACGTCGCTGCCGCTACCGGTGGCCACTCGATCGAGGAGACCATCGAGCTCGACGGCAACGCCGATGCCGTCGGCGGTCCCGACGCCATCATCGGCGGCCTGCCGCCGACCGACTCGGTGGCCGAGGCCGTCCAGCTCCTGGACCGGCAGATGACGGCGGCCCGCTTCCGTGGGGTCCGGCCCATGGGTGCCTCTTCGGGGCCGCTGCCCGACGTCGAGGTGCTCCACGCTCTGGAGGAGCGGAACCTGGTGTTCGAGCTGATGGCCCACTCCGATCAGCTGCCGGAGACGGCCGGGCGACTGGCCGGCTTCGATGATCTGGTCGTGGTCGTCGAGCACACCGGATGGCCCCGCTCGAAATCCGACGAGGAGCGCGACCTGTGGAGGACCGGCATCGACGCTCTGGCCGACCTGGGCGACAACGTGGTGTGCAAGCTGTCGGGACTGGCCATGCCGTTCGGGTCCATCCGGGCCGATGTCCTGGCCCCGTGGCTGGAGTACGCCATCGAGGCCTTCGGTGTCGACCGGTGCCTGTTCGCCAGCAACTTCCCCGTCGACTCGATGTGCGGCACCTTCGACGATCTCTACGGGGCTTTCAGTCAGGTGACGGCGGGTCTGGACGGCCAATCGCGGGAGAAGCTGTTCGCCACCAACGCCGAGCGCGTCTATCGCCTGTAGGCGGACCTCGTCGGACGCCGGCCGACGGTATGGCGTCGGTTCCGCTCTTCCGTCATCGTCGTGATGTCCCGGGGCCTTTAGCGTTCCCCGGCCCGGCCGGCCGCCGACCCGCCGACCGGGTGCTCCCGCCCATCTCAAGTATCGGTCCCACCTGGTCGAAGACTCAACCATGGATATGGCCGGTTCCACGTGGGTTCTCCGATCATGACCGAGGTGCCGATGGCCCGGCCCGAGGCGCCCGTGGACGGAGCGCGCCCGGACGGTGAGATCGAGCCACTGGGCGACGGGGTGGCGGTGGAGCTGAACCTCGAGATCGAGGACGGGGACACCACGCTGTTCGAAGCGGCGGTGGGCGCCTTTCATTCGGGGGAGTTCCAACGAGCCGAGTCGCTGTTCCTCGAGGAGGCCCAGCGCACCATCGACTCGGCCCCCCAGCGGGCGGCCATCTCGTACCGCCAGGCCGCCCTGGCGGCCAAGCGGATGGGCAACGTGGACGCATCGGACCATTGGATGCGACTGGCCGGGCGCGAGTACCTCCGGGTGACCGAGGACGACCGGACGCCGCTGCCCTTCATCCGCGAGGCGGCCATGATGGCCGCCAAGTGCTTCCTCAGCGTGGAGAACCTCCACATCGCCTCGAAGGGATTGCGCCGGGCCCAGGCCATCGAGTCCGTGCTCCGGGCCGACGACGACCTGATGGCCGAGACCAGCAGCGCTCCGTCACCGCCGGAGCGGCACGATGTCGATCTCCGCGTCGAGCGGCGGGCGACGGTGCGGCCTGCCTCGGCCACCGCGGCGACGGGAGTCTCTCCCTCGCCATCGAATTCTCCAGGGGCCCCGGCGACGAGTCCGTTGGCACCGAACGTGGCCGGGGTGGTTGCCGGCCGTAGCTGGTTCCGGCGCCTGCGGCGCTCCCGACCGGCGCGCCACGTGGCCTGACCGGCGCCATGCACGTCGATCCTGTGGAGAACCAGCCGGTAGGACAGGCGGCCGCCCCGGCCGGGGGCCTGGGCGCCCGGTCCGACATCGACGTGCTCCTGACCACCGAGGGTACCTACCCCTACGTGACCGGCGGAGTCAGCACCTGGGCCCACCAGTTGGTCACGGGCTTGGCCGAGAAGCAGTTCGTGGTGTACTCGGTGGTCGCCAACACGTCCATGCCCGTCCGGTACCAACCGCCTCCCAATCTCGCCCACATGATCCAGGTCCCGCTGTGGGGGACCGAGGACAACGCCGAGTTCAATCCCCGGCCCGGCTGGATAGCCAGGCGCCTGCGCCGGCCCGGACGCCACTTCGAACTGGAGTTCCTCCCTGCCTACGCCCAGCTGGTGATCTCGGTGGCGCTGGGTGAAGGGGGGCCGGACGATCTGGTGTCGGCCCTGTGTGCCCTGTCGGTCTACGCCGACCGCTACAGCCTGAAGCGGGCCATGCGGGACGGCCGAACCTGGCGGCTGTTCCGCGACACCCTGGCCGCCCATCCCCTCTATCAGCGGCTGAGCACCTACGAGGCCATCGACCTGGCCCGGTCGGTCTACCGATACCTGGCCCCGCTCGACTACCCGGCCGAGCTGCCCCAGATCGTCCACTCCTCGGCCGCGGCGTTCTGCGCCATTCCCGCCGTCGTGCTCCGGGAGCGGTGGGGCGTCCCGTTCCTCCTGACCGAGCACGGCGTGTACTACCGCGAGCGGCTGTTGTCCCTGGGTCGCAACCGGACCAACAGCCCCTATCGGGTGTTCCTGTCGAACTTCTACGCCGCCGTGGTGGCCATGGCCTACTCGCGGGCCGACCTGGTATCGCCGGTGGCGCGGTTCAACGCCACCTGGGAGATGAAGCTCGGGGTCGACGAGGACAAGATCCACCCGATGCCGAACGGCGTCGACCCGGAGCGCTTCCCACTGACCCGGCCGGCCGGCAGCGGGAACGGCCCCCTGACCCTGGTGTCGGTGGCCCGGCTGGAGCGGCTGAAGGACATCCACACCCTGCTGCGGGCGTTCGCCATTGTCCGGGACCGCATCCCCGGGGTGACACTGCAGATCCACGGCCCCGAGAGCGACGTGGCCTACGCCCGGAGCTGCTACGCGCTGGCCGAGCAGCTCGGTCTCGGCTCGTCCTGCGTGTTCCGGGGTCCGACGGCCGACGTGGGCCAGGCCCTCAACGAAGGGGACATCGCCGTTCTGTCCAGCATCTCCGAGGGGTTCCCCTTCGCCGCCGTCGAGGGGTTGATGGCCGGCCGGCCCATGGTGGCCACCGAAGTGGGCGGGGTTCCCGAGGTCATCATGGCCCCCTACGGCCGGCTGGTCCCCCCCGGGCGCCCGCTCGAACTGGCCGACGGCATCTGCCAGATGGCCGCCGACCGCCACGACCTGGCCCGACTGGGAGAACTGGGGAGGCAGGCCATGCTCGAGTCCTACACCCTCGACGTCTTCCTCGACGGCTACCGGTGGCTCTACGACGAGGTACGGAACCGTGCTCCTGTCCATTGACGGCGCGGCGTCCCGTTACCGGGAACTGGACGAGCTGCGGGAAGAGTCGAGCGTCTACGACGACCTGCACGTCGAGGCCAGGAGGGTGCTCGATCGCAATCCCGAGCCCCGCAACCTGCGTGACGTCACCGTGGCTCTTGAATCGATGGGCTACACCCAGAGCGGCGCCGAGGCGCTTGGCTTCGACTCGGTGTTCGACCTGGCCACCGCGGTCTACGAGCTGACGTACCTGTACTACGTCCCCCAGGTCCACGAAGTTCCCGAACGGATGGGGACCTGGCGTCGATTCGCCGACGACTACCTGGCCGGGTCGTGGTACGGCATCCCCTGGATCATGTCGGTGGTCGTCCTGTTCTTCGGCCGGGTGGCCCTGTGGTCGTCGCTCGGTTCCACGCCGCAGGCCGAGGCCATGGTGTCCCTGGCCTTCTTCGTGGCCGCCGTGCTGGCCGGCGGGTGCTCGCAAATGATCGGTCGGAAGGGGACGTTCTACCTCCTCCAGAAGAACTACCCCCTGGTGCGATGGACGGTGTCCCGCTTCCTCGTCTACAGCGGCTCGCTGGCCGCCCTGGTCATCGCCCTCGTCTACACCTTCTACGTGGTGCCCTACTACGGATTGCACCTCGGCGAGCTGTTCGCCGAATTCGCCGTGGCCATCTTCATCTTCCTACTCAGTGCGGCGCCGTTGTACATGCTCCGTCGCTTCTACACGCTGGCCCTGGCCACCGGGCTGGCCCTGGCCGTCACCCTGGGCACGGCCCGGCTGTTCACCACCAGCTCCTCCGGCCTCCGTCACGCCCAGATGCTCGGCATCGCCGTCGGTTCGGGGGCCATGGTGGTCATCGCCGCCAGCTATCTGACCATGAGGTCCGAGACCGATCCGGGAGCCGGTGAGCCCGTGGCCATCGTCAAGCCACCCGAGCTGCGCGTCGTCCTGTGGCAGACGGCGCCGTACGCCGTCTACGGCATGGCCTACTTCGTCATGATCCTGGTCAGCCCGATGATCGTCGGTTTCGCCTACGGGCACAGCCTGGGGGTCCGCCAGTACGTGTACCCGTCGACCTTCGAGGGGTCGGTGGACCTGGCCCTGTTGGAGCTGGTGCTGCTGTTGGGCCTGGTCTACGCATCCATCGAGCGGTTCGGTCGCCGGCTACGGCCGCTGCTCGAACGCCAGACCCTCGATTGCTGGCGCCAGGCCCGCACCGTGCTGCGCCGCGAGTGGATCGTGGCCGTGTCGGTGCTGGCCCTGGCGTCCGGACTGGTGGCGTGGATCCTGCCCAGCGTGCTGCTCTACCTGCTCCCGGCGGGCTTGACCGCCTCGGTCCGAACCCCCGGGGGACTGTCGGTCCTGGAGGTGGCCTCGTTCGGCTTCGCCATCGTGCCCATCGGCATGCTCTGCAGTCAGTACCTGTTCTTCCTCAGCCGGCCGCGTCCGGCGGTGGCCGGGGCGGTGGCCGGGGCGTGCACCAGCGCGGTGGCCACCGCCCTGCTGGTCCACGGCGGGAACCTGACCCTGGCGTCATGGGGACTGCTGGCCGGTAGCAGCGTCTACGCCCTGATCACCGGAGTGGCTTCCTATCGGGTCCTGTCAGCCGGGGAGGAGTCGTTCTATGGATCGTTCTAAGCCCACCGACCCCGGTCACCTCCCCGAGGTACAGGCGGCCCCCAGCCTGTCGAGACTGGTGCCCGACAGCCCCCCCGGGAGCACCCCCCCGAACGAGCTGGTCGAGTCATGGGACCCGTCGGACGACGAGAAGCCCACGGAGGAACGCCGGGAGGTGCAGTGGAACTGGCACGGCCGCAAGTCGTGGGGGCGCCGGGCCGTCGCCGCCTTCCCGATGGCGGGGATCCTGGTGGCCGCGGCCCTGTTCGTGTACACCACGTCGTCGGCCCAGGGTGCCCTCGACCAGGTGCAGTCGGTGGTGGGGACGGGCGGTGCCACCCTGTTGTCCAATGCCCCACCCACCGATGCGGCCAGTGCCTCCGACGGCGGTCAACTGTCCGACTACCAGAGCGTGAGCTTCTCCCAGCCGAGCAGTCAGGGGAGTCCGATCCAGGGGAGCACCTCGCTGGACCTGCCCCCCTACGCCGGCTGGGAGGCCAACGGGAGTGCCGGGGCCGACAACGGGACGGCCTCGGTCAGCGGAGGTCTCCTCCACGTCGGTGTGCGCCGGGTCACCACCGACTTCCGCGGTTGGTTCCTCACCACCACGGGCACCACGCCGGCCAACTGTGTGTTCCAGTTCTCGGCGATGTCGCCCCCTCCCGTCTACTCCTTCTATCCCCGGGCCGTCGGTGAACTGGTCATGGCCGTGCAGACCAGCGACACCGTGACCACCGGTGACATCAACTACGTCTTCGTGGCCGAGAACGTGACCCCCAACGGTCGCCGGAACCTCACGGTGGGCTACTCCAAGGGACACCTCAGCCACGCCACCGAGCACATCTTGAAGCAGGTGCCGTGGATGCCCGGTGCCCTCCAGGTGGCCATCCAGACCGACGGCGACAACACGCTCGACGTCTGGATCGACGGCTGGCCCTTCTATTCGGCCAGCTCCCTCCAGCTGGGGATCACTCCCCCGTTGCAGCCCTATCTGGAGGTGCAGGCGCGCCAGGCCCCCTACACCGTCGCCTACCGCGGCTACTCGAGCGTCTGCCAGCCCGACGTGGTGGTGACCGGTCTGCCCACCGGCAGCGTGGCCCGGTTGGCCGGCAGGAAACAGGTGGCCGCCCAGGGGTCGGCCACCTTCCCCGCCGTCCTCAGCTCCCCGCCGATAGTGGGGGCGCTCACCTTGAGCCTGCCCGGGTCCACCCGGCCGGTGCGCTTCGCCCCGCACACCTACTGGCCGGGGGCCCGTTATTCGTTCTCCCCCGGGACCTGACCACCGCGGTCAGGCGGTGCTCCGGTCCTGGAAGGTGCGGCGATAGCGCTGAGGACTGGTGTGGACCATCCGGCCGAAGTGCTTCCGGAGGTTGGCCGCCGTGCCCAAGCCGCTCTGGTCGGCCACGGCCTCGACCGACAGGTCGCCGACCTCGAGCAGCCGTTGAGCCAGTTGGACACGCTGTCGGACGAGCCACTGGTAGGGAGTGGTTCCGGTGGTGGCCAGAAATCGCCGGGCAAACGTCCGGGGGCTCATGGCCGAGCGGGCGGCGAGATCTTCCACCGTCACCTGCTCGTCGAGATGATCCTGCATCCATGCCACTGTCTCGGCGAACAGGTTGGAGCTGTCCAGGACGGGCAACGGCTGCTCGATGAACTGGGCCTGTCCCCCGTCGCGCTGGGGCGGCACCACCAGTTGACGGGCCAGTTGCGTGGCGACCTCGCTCCCGTAGTCCTGGCGGACGATGTGCAGGCACAGGTCGATGCTGGCGGCGCTGCCGGCGCCGGTGAGGATGTCACCCTCGTCGACATAGAGCACCCCGGGGTCGACCGACAGCCGGGGATAGCGTGCGGGCCAGTTCCCGGCATTCCGACCAGTGGGTGACGGCCCTCCTGCCGTCGAGCAGTCCTGCCTCGGCCAGGACGAAGGCCCCGGTGCACAGCGAGAGGATCCGGCTCCCCCGGGCGTGGGCCTGCCGCAACGCCTCGAACACGGACTCGGGCACCTCGGCCGGCCGATCGGTGGGCGGCACGATCACCGTGTCCACCTCGGACAGCTTCTCGAGTCCGTGCGGTACGAGCATCTCGAAGCTGCCGTTCGAGGTCACCGAGGCCGACCCGTCCCCGCAGATGGACAGCCGATACCACGGGTCGCCGGGCGGTACCCACCGGTCGTCGCCGAACACCTCGCACACCACTCCGAGCTCGAACGGGGTGAACCCGTGGTAGACGACCATCCCGACATGGCGCAGGGCCCGGGGCGATCCCCTCCCGCCGATCGACCCGGGACCGGTCGCATCACCGTCGACCGGTGGATTGGCAGGTATGTCGCGCACCATGTCAATCATGCCACTTTCGGCGGGCAACGTCCGGCCGCAATGTGTATGCATGACCACAACCGGACCGTTCCGAGTGATGGCCCACGACCGGACCGGCGAGCAGCGACGGGCCGGGCGGCGGGAACGCCGACAGGCGCGGCGGGCGATGCGCGCCCAGATGGAAGTTGATTCCGGTGGTCAGAGGACCCTGCTCCTCTTCGACCCCGGCGCCCCCCAGCGGCTCACCGCCCGGATCAACCGGAGATGGGCCGGCGTGGTCGCCCGGGCCCTCGGTTCCCCGCTCGATCGGCGGCTGGCCGAGGGACGCCCACCCGAGTCGGGCCTCCTGCTGGCCGCCCGGGCCCAGCTGCTGGTGTCACCGGTCAAGCGGATGGCCCTGGCCCAGAGCTGGGAAGGACTTTTGGTGCAGGCCGGCACACCGCCGGTCCGGCGGGATCCGCGGGTACCTCTCAACCGGGTGGCCCTCCTGGCCTGCGAATCCGAACTACGCCAGCTGCTGGGGGCTGTCGTGGCCCCGCTACCGACTCCGGCACGCGGCCTGGCCATGGCGAGCCGGCTCCTCACCGACGGGACAGGCCCCGTCTACCGTCCGTGCCCGCCGGCCGAGCTGGGCTCGGCCCTCAGGGCCGCCACTGCGCAGCTCGATCCGAGGCGGTCCCTGATGCCGGGCAGATGAGCCGTCGACGCCGGGACGGTGGTCAGTCCACGTCCAGCAGCGCCCGGGCCCGGGCGGCCCGGCGTTCGACGACCGCATACCCGTGGGCGGCGGCCGACGACCGCGCCCGGTCGAGCAGGTCCCGTGCCTCGTCGGTGTCGCCCTCGGCCCGGCGTCGGGCGAGCATCTGCCCCCAGGAGAGATCAATCCGGGCGGCGAAGAACTTGGCCCCCACCCGCTGGCTGTAGTCGGCAGCCCGGCCGAAGTAGTCGTCGTCTTCCCGGCTGACCTCGCCCCCGCTGAGACCCACCCTGAGGCTGACGCCACGCCCGCCCCGCCGGTTGTCGTCGTCGACCCCCTGCTGCATGACCACACTGCACTCGAGAGCAGCCGAGGCCGATGGGTGGGATCACTCCTCCATCAGGTACTGGGGACCCGGGCCCATGGTGGCGGCCACGTCGTCGGGGTTGGCCAGGGAACAGGTCCGCAGGGACAGGCAACCGCATCCGATGCAACTCGACAGTCCGCTCTGCAGCGCCTGGAGGAGCGAAATCCTCTGGTCGATGCGATCCTGCCATCCGGCGGTGAGGCGTTCCCAGTCCCGACGGGTGGGGGCGCGGTCGACGGGGAGCACGGCCAGGGCGGCGACGATCTCCTCCAGTGTCAGCCCCACCCGCTGGGCGATCCGGATGAAGGCGATGCGCCGGAGCACGTCCCGCCGGAATCGCCGCTGCCCGCTCGAGGTCCGTTGCGCATGTACCAGCCCCTGGCGCTCGTAGAAGCGGATGGCCGAGGCGGCCAGACCGCTCCGCTCGGCCACCTCACCGATGGTCAGCATGCTGTCCATTGGTTCCCTCCCGAGAAAAACCCTTGACTTAAACATTAGTTTAAGTCTTACGGTGGCGAAAGGGGCGCGATGGAGCGCCACCGGAACAGGAGGCAAAGCCATGCCGGTCGCTGTCATTACCGGAGGGTCGCGGGGATTCGGACGGGCCCTGGCCATCGATCTGGCCAAGGAGGGCTGGAGTCTCGTCGTCGATGGACGGGACCCGGCGTCGTTGCAGGAGGTCGGTGACTCCTTGAGCGATCTGGGACTCCGGGCAGTCCTCATCGCCGGGGACGTGACCTCGGAGAGTCACCGCACCGCCTTGGTCGAATCGGCCGGGAGCTCGGCTCGTTGGATCTGCTGGTCAACAACGCCAGCACCCTCGGTCCGAGTCCGCTGCCCAGGCTCGAGCATTATCCGCTCGCCGGTCTGAGGCACGTGTACGAAGTGAACGTCTTGGCTCCGTTGGCCTTGATCCAACAAGCCCTGCCCCGACTCCGTCGCTCGCACGGGTCGGTCGTGTCCCTCTCCTCCGACGCCGCCGTCGAGGGTTACCAGGGCTGGGGCGGCTACGGCTCGTCCAAGGCCGCCCTGGATCAGGTCCACCGGGTGCTGGCGGCCGAGGAGCCGGGGCTCCGCGTCTACCAGTTCGACCCGGGCGACATGCGAACCGCCATGCACCAGGCGGCGTTCTCCGGTGAGGACATCTCCGACCGCCCGGAACCGGAGTCGGTGGTGAGACCGTTTCGGGCCATGCTCGATTCGGATGCCCCCAGTGGCCGCTACCGGGTCGATGCCTGGGCCATGCAGCCATGACGGCGGCGACGTCATCACCGGGGCGCTACACCTACGATTTGCCTGACGCCCTGGAGGCCTCGGAACCGCCCGAGGCGCGTGGACTCACCCGCGATGCCGTCCGCATGCTCGTCTCCTACCGGCAGACACTGTCGATCGTGCCCAGTTCCTTCGTGTTCCTGCCCCGGTTCCTGGATCCGGGCGATCTTCTGGTCATCAACACGTCGGGTACCCTGCCCGCCGCCGTCGACGCCGTGGCCGATGACAGCACGGCTCTGGTCATCCACCTCTCCACCCAGTTGGAAGGGGCCAGATGGGTCGTCGAGCCGCGCCGGATGGCGGCTGGCACCACCGAACGGTGGAGTGGCCCGCCCCCCCCGCCGGCTCGGGTTGGCCGCCGGTGCCACCGCCACGCTCGAGCGGCCCTACGGGGACCAGGGCCGCCTGTGGATCGCCACCCTCGATCTCCGCATGCGTACGCTCAGCTGGCTGGCCGCCCACGGGCGCCCCATCCGCTACGGCCACGTCGACCGCCCGTGGCCCATCGAGATGTACCAGAACGTCTACGCCGCAAAGCCGGGGAGCGCCGAGATGCCGAGCGCCGGCCGACCGTTCACACCCGAGTCCATCACCGGTCTCGTAGCCAAAGGAGTGGGGGTCGCCCCCCTGGTGCTGCACACCGGCGTCGCCTCCCTGGAAGCCGACGAGCTCCCGTATCCGGAGCGGGTGACCGTCCCGGAGTCGACCGCCGAGTGGGTGAATGCCGCCCATCGCCAGGGCCGTCGGGTGATCGCCGTCGGCACCACGGTGGTACGGGCCCTGGAGACGGCGGGCGAGGACGACGGAACCGTCTCCCCCTACGACGGCTGGACCGACCTGGTGATCTCCCCGGACAACGGGGTGCGGGTCATCGACGGGATGATCACCGGGTGGCACGAGCCGGCGTCGTCCCACCTGATGATGCTCGAGGCCGTCGCCGGTCGCCAACTCCTCGAGGCCTCGTACCAAGCCGCCTTGACGCAGGGCTTTCGGTGGCACGAATTTGGTGACACCCATCTGGTCCTGCCCTGAGCGGTCTCCGTCCCGGTCACGGCCGATCTACGGACACGGTCGCCAGGGCCAAGAGGAGACCGTCATGAAGGATGAACCGAGAGACTTCGGCGGACCGGCGGCCGACGCCGACCTTGCCGTCTACGAGTATGTCCCCCACCACCGCACCGAGGCGAAGACCGGGCGGGCGGCCCAGGGCCCGGTGAAGGTGGCGGAGCAATCCCCCCACCGGACGCCCGTGGCCAGATTCAATGCCTGGTTCGCCGTCCGCGTCACCAAGGGCGTCGGCACCATGTGGTGCGCCTACGCCTTCGCCGCCCTGGCCCTGGTGGGCCTACCGGCCGCCGTCCGTTCCCACAGTGCCGTGGTGGTGGTGTCGTGGATCTCCCAGACCTTCCTCCAACTGGTGCTCCTGTCGGTGGTGATCGTCGGCCAGAACGTGCTGGCGGCGGCGGCCGACAGGCGTTCGGAGGCGACCTCCCGGGACGCCGACGCAATCCTTCATGAGTCGGTCAAGCTCCAAGAGCACCTGCAGGCGCAGGACAAGGCACTGTTGGACCTGGTCGAAAAGCTCTCCTCGGTCGAAAAGCGCATCGCCTCCTGAGCCGGCGATCTCGTTCCCCGTCCTCGTCCCGTCCGGATGCGCAGGTACCGGTCCCGGGCCACACTGTGGGTTCACGCCCATCCGGCCCACGCCGGCCGTTCCTGTGCCGGTGGCTGCGGGCGAGGGAGGGAGCAATGACGACGACGGTCAGGTGGCGGACGGTGCCGGTGGCCATCGTGGTGACCGTGGCCGCCGCCGTCGGGACCAACGGCCCCGTGCCGGTGGCCGGCGCCCGTACTCCGCCGTCGAGCCGGACCATCTACGGGGTGACGATCGACCGGGTGGTGGGGATGGCCAAGATCGTCGCCGCCGAGAGGTCGCTGCCGGAACGTCCGACGACCCGGGTCTATTTCGACGTGTCCGAGCCGGCCAGCTACTACGCGTCGGCCGTTCCCCAACTACACACTGTCAGTCGGGTCATGGGAGAGCTGCTCGACTCGAGCGACGCCACCAGCATCTCCACCGGCGCCTTCCAGACACGGGTCGAGGACTACCTCGACACCCTCGGTCCGTCGGTCGACCTGTGGGAGATCGGCAACGAGGTCAACGGGAACTGGACGGGCCCCTATGCCACCGGCGCCGCCAAGATCGACGAGGCCTACCGGGACGTGGCCAGGGTCGGAGGGAAGACGGCCCTGACCCTCTATGCCAACGAGTACGGCCCCGACCACTGTGGCGACGGCACCGCCGAGCTGACCCCGGTGCACTACTCCGAGGAGTACGTCCCGAGGACCGTCCGCCGAGGGCTCACCGATGTCTTCGAGAGCTACTACCCGACCGAGTGCGGGAACACCTACCCCACCGACGCCCAGGTGGCCTCCGAGATGCGCAGTCTGCACGCTCTGTTCCCCCACGCCGAGTTGGGCTTCGGTGAGGTGGGACTTCCCCACCCGGTCACGTTCCGGACGCTGGCCACCGGTGAGGCGGTCATGCACTGGGCCTACGGTCTCGACCCCGGGTTGCCCTACTACGTGGGCGGCTACTTCTGGTGGTACGGGCTCGAAGATGCGTTCACGGGCAAGGCGCTGCTGTCCGGATCACTGGACGGCGCCTTCGAGGCCGAGGCGGCGGCGCTCCACTGAGGCCCGGGCCGCACCGATCGGGCGGCCGGCGACGATGCCCGTGGCCATTAGCATCTGATGCTCATGTCGATGCGGGAGACCACATGACCGACGTATCAGGTCACAGCACATCCGTTCCCAACCGACTGGGGGTGACGGCCCGGTTCGAGGAGGACCGCCTCATCCTCGAACTGAGGCCGCAGATCGAGACGTTGCACCACGGCATGGTCCGGGCCAGCGTTCTCTCGTTCGTCATCGACGTCGTGGCCGGGATCCCCCTCGATCAGGACCCCGACATGTGGACGCTCACGTCGGACATGTCGGTCCGGATGCGCCCGATCCCGGCACCCGATCGGATCGAGGCCACCGGCACGATCCTGCGCCGGGGCCGACGGTCGGCGACCAGCCTGGTCGAACTGAAGACGGAACAGGGGGCGCCATTGGCCACCGGGGCCATCGGCTTCGCCAAAATTGCCCGCCGGGCCACCGACCCGCCCAAGCCCAACGTGCCGCTCGGACAGGTTCCCTTGATCTTCCGCCACTCGACCACGCTCACCCGACCGCTACGCCAAGAGGCCGGTATCGAGGTCATCGATCCGGCCCAGGGCATCGTCCAAGTCGAGGTCACCCCGGCTCTCCGCAATCCGGCCGGGACCCTGCAAGGCGCCATGGTGGCGTTGTTGGCCGAAGCCGCGGCCGAGGATCTCACGGCTGCCCGCTTCGACTCACGATTCGTGGTCACCGATCTCGACCTGAGATATCTCCGGAAGACCGAAGTGGGCCCGGTGCGCACCCGGAGCAGTCTCTTGGGCACCGGTCCCGACGCACCCGTCCAGGTCGAACTCATCGATACGTCGACGGACGAGATCACGACGTTGGTCTACGCCCGCGCCGCCCGCCTCCCCTGACACCCGGCGCTTCACCCGGCCGGGGCGGCGCCAACGGCCGAGGGGGGCTCCCCCAGACGACGAATCCGGCTGGCCGGATTCCCGGGCCGGCCAATATTCTCTATGTTTGACCTGTGAAGATGGGCGAGGTGGGGAACCCGGAGCCGAGCGGCTCACCCGGATGCCGGGATGATCCCGATGGCCGGGGTCCCGGTTCCAGGTCGGCATGGTGATCACCTGGGGATCGGAGCCCAACTCCCGGCTGGAGGAGATCGCCCGGACGGTGGTCGAGACTCCGTTCACCCGACGAAACTGGTCGGAACTGCTGTTCATGATGGCGGGGATGCCGATCGCCGTCGTCGGGATCGCCTTCGTGGGCATCACCCTGGCCGGCGGCGTCGTGTTGGCCATCACCTTCATCGGCATCGCCCTCATCGGGGTGTCGGTGCGAGGGGCCCGGGGCATCGGTGGGATGCAGCGAAGACTGGCCGGCGCCCTGCTCGACGAGACCATCGACGAACCGGAGGCTTTCACCCCCCGACCCGGCTACCTGGGGTGGCTGCAGTCCACGCTCCGGGACCGGACCGGCTGGAAGGCCATGGCCTACCTGGCCCTCAAGGTACCCCTGGCCATCGTGGCCTTCGTGACCGCCTTCAGTCTGTGGTGGGATGCGTTCAGGTGCCTCAGCTATCCCCTGTGGGGGATCGCCAACCAGGGTGGTCCGGCCGAATGGGGGGCCGTCAGGCTCATCTTCCAGCCCGCCTACCTCTCCCCCCAGAACAGCGGTCCCTTTGTCGCCCTGGCCACCATCATCACCGGGGCGATCTTCTTCTTCATGGCTCCCTGGCCGGTGCGGTTCTTCGACTACCTCGACCGTCTGCTCATGCGGGCGCTGCTGGCCCCCGATGCCATGACGGTCAGGGTCCGGAACCTCGAACAGGCCAGGGCCCAGACCGTCGACGCCTCGGCGGCCACCCTGCGGAGGATCGAGAGGGATCTTCACGACGGCACCCAGGCCCAGCTGGTGGCCCTGGCCATGCGCCTGGGGATGGCCAAGGAAAAACTCTCCGATCCCGACCATCTCGACATCGATCAGGTCAGAGACCTGGTCAACGATGCCCACAAAGGGGCCAAGGAGGCGATCGTCGAGTTGCGGGACCTGGCCCGGGGCATCCACCCACCGGCCCTCGATGTGGGGTTGGAAGGTGCTCTGGCCACACTGGCGGCCCGGAGCACCATCCCCACCGAGCTCACCGTGGCCATCGACGAACGGCCCAGCCCGGCCATCGAAGCCATCGCCTATTTCTGCGTAGCCGAGCTCATGGCCAACGTGGCCCAGCATGCCTTGGCCTCGCGGGCCAGCGTGTCCTGTTCCCAGCAGGGTCGCTGGCTGCGGTTGGTGGTTCGGGATGACGGCGTCGGTGGGGCCCAGGCCGTCAGCACCGGTTCGACCTCGAGTGGGCTGAGTGGGTTGGCCGACCGGGTCCGGACAGTGGACGGGAGCCTCGAGGTCACCAGCCCACCTCGGGGTCCGACCGTGGTGACCGTCGATCTCCCCCTGCGGGCCTAGGCCGTGCCCCTCCGAGTGGCCATCGCCGAGGATTCGGTCATCCTCCGGGACGGGCTCGTCCAGCTACTCCTCGACCGTGGATTCGAGGTGACGGCGGCGGTGGCCGATGCCGGTGCTCTCCGGCTGGCCGTCGAACAGGACCGGCCCGATGTGGCCGTAGTCGACATCCGAATGCCACCGTCGTTCACCGACGAAGGGCTCCGGGCCGCCATCGAGCTACGCCGCCAGCACCAAGGATTGGCCATCCTGATGTTCTCGCAGTACATCGAGACCCGCTATGCCGAGGAGCTGTTGGGCAACGATGCCGCCGGCATCGGCTATCTCCTGAAGGATCGCGTGGCCGACGTCAGTCAGTTCGTCGAGGCCCTGGAGCGGGTGGCCTCGGGAGGAACGGCCCTGGATCCCGAAGTCGTCACCCAGCTGCTGGGCGCCTCCCGGCGCCGCGACTCGATCTGGGTGCTGACCGGCCGCGAGCGGGACGTGCTCTCCCTCATGGCCGAGGGGCGCACCAACACGGCCATCGCCGACTCCCTGTGCGTGTCGGAAGGGGCGGTGGAGAAGCACGTGACCAACATCTTCGCCAAGTTGGATCTGCCCGTCTCGCAATCGGACCACCGGCGGGTGCTGGCCGTGCTCCGCTATCTCGATACATGACCACCGGTGTCCGGCCGGGCCGGGCCACCGGTCCCCGTCGTCGCGGCGGCCGCCCCGGTGATCCACCCGGGGGATTCCCCCCCCTACAACTCACCCGCTAACCACATTCTAACCGCCGGCCGGCCGTCGTACCGTGGCTTCATGCTCACAACCGGATACGACCGATGAGTCTCACCATGCCCCCAACGATCGACAGCCGCCGTCACTCCAGCAGCCAGTGGGCGGTCGAGACCCACGGGCTCACCAAGCGCTTCGGAGACAACACCGCGGTGAACGGGGTCGAGCTGCTGGTGCCTCGAGGCTGCGCCTTCGGCTACCTGGGGCCGAACGGGGCCGGCAAGACAACCCTGATCCGGGTACTGCTCGGGCTCACTCGGGCCGACACCGGCACCATGCGCCTCCTCGGCCACTCCGTCCCCCGTGACCGGGCAACGGCTCTGGCCCGGGTGGGGGCCATCGTGGACGAGCCCCGGTTCCACGGGCACCTGACCGGACGGCAGAATCTCCAGATCTTGGCGGCGGCCCGCGAGCCGGAGGCCAGAACCCGGATCGGGCCCTCCCTCCAGCGCGTCGGGTTGGCCCACCGGGCCGACGACAAGGTGTCTAAGTACTCGATGGGCATGCGGCAACGGCTCGGAGTGGCGGCCTGTCTGATCGGCGACCCGGAGCTGCTGATCCTCGACGAACCCATGAACGGGCTCGACCCGGCCGGAATGCAGGACATGCGCGACATGATCCTCTCCCTGGTGGCCGAGGGCCGGACCGTCGTGCTGTCCTCCCACCTGCTGGACGAGGTCGAGAGGACCTGCAACGCGGTGGCCATCGTGGACCGGGGAAAGGTCATCCGCCAAGGAGCGATCAGCGATCTGTTGGCCGGGTCGTCCTTCGTGGTGGAGGTGGAGTGCTCCGATCCGTCCCGGGCCGGCCGGTTGCTCGGGACCACGGCCGCCGCCGGACGGATCGAGATCGGTCCCATCGGCCTGAGGATCACCATGCCGGCGGGTACCGGGCGCCCGGTGATCGCCGAGATCAACCGCCTGCTGGTGGAGGGCGGCATCCCGGTGTACCGGCTTCAGCAGGTGCAGACCTCACTCGAATCGTGGTTCCTGCAGGTCACCAGCCGATTTGGGGCGTCCGAATGACGACAACCTCTGAGGTGGTGGCCTCGACCCCGGCCCCCATCCCTCTCGGTCACCGGCCCGATCGCCGGGGTTCGTGGATCCCGACCTGGGGGATGATCGCCACCCGGTGCATGGAGTTGCGCAAGCGACGGGGACTGATGGTGGCACTGGTCGTGGTCACCATCGCCATCCCCGCCGTCTTCCTCGTCATCCGACTGGTGGCCCACGCCATCGCACCGAAGTCCTTCGGGCCGGCGGGCGGGGATGCCATCTTCAACGCCCTGGTGGCCGGAGTGCTCTACGTCTTCGGTTTCATCGTGGCCGCCACCTTGGGCTGCACGGCCGGGTCGGTGGATCTCACCGAGGGGATGTTCCGGCACCTGGTGGTGACAGGCCGGTCCCGACTGGCGCTCTACCTGGCCCGGATACCGGCCGGTCTGGCCATCGTGGTCCCGCTGGTGGCCATCGGGTTCACCATCGTCTGCGCGGTGTGCGTGTTCGCCGCACCCACCCAGGTCGACTATCAGGGCACCAACGTGCCCCCGGACTCTCGCAGTCCGGTTTCGAGCACTGGGCCGCCGACCATGCCGACGAAGTGGTCTGCAGCTTCCCGTTCAGCCTGTCCGGCCCCAGCCCCGTGGGCAACGTCATCGGTGCCGTCCCGTGCAACGGACCCGGTGGCGGCCCCGGCATCGTCGGTCAGGGATCCCCGGGGTCCTCCCCGACCCCGACACCGGCGATGATCGATGCCGCCGCTGTGCAGATCGCCAGGCGGGACTACCCGGCCTACACCCGGATCTTTCTGTCCCCGTCGGTGGGGCTGATGGTCCGCACCGGTCTGTGGATCGAGCTCGAGGTCGTCGTCGGGTTCATGGTCGGACTGGGGTTGGGATCGCTGCTCGGACAGCGGACGGTGGCGGTGATCCTGATGATCGTGTGGGAGATCATCATCACCCCGATCCTGTCCCGGGCCACCATCCCCCACATGGTCAACCTCCAACGGGCGGTGGTCGGGTTGGGCGTGGCCCATCTCGAACCGTCGGGTCTCGGATTCGTCTTCGGCGGGGGCGGAGGGCCCGGTGGCGGCCAGGGGACCTCCCTCCTGGTCCCGGAGTCGAGGACGGCGGCGGTGTGCGTCATCGTCGCCTGGCTGGTCGGCTGGACGGTCCTCGGGGCCTGGAGAATGGTCAAACGCGATGCCTGAGCCAGCGATCGGGCCGGTCCCTTCCGTCCTGTGCCCAGGAGCGGCTGCGCGCTGTCACCACCCGGCGCCGGGACGAGGCCGACCTAGAGCGGGTGACCGGCGAAGAACTTCCAGATCAACTGGTTGGCCGAGATGGTGAAGGTCGTCTTTCCCACCTCGGAGGCGATGGCCACCATGGCTGGGCTCCCCGCCCAAATGTGACCGTCTCCGTTCTCCCGGTACAGCTCGACGGTGGCATTGTCCGGGCATTGGTAGGCGATCAGGGTGACGTCGCTTGTCACCGTGGAGGTCTTCGGGGGCGCAGAGCACCCGTTCCTGGCCGCCCACCGAGCCTCCTCCACGGGAATGGGCAGGTCGTTCTGTTGAATGCCCTGGTCCACCTTCGAACTGAGATGGGACCCGATCGTTCCGTTCCCGTTGGGAGCCGGCAGTTTCTTGGCTGCCGGTCCGATCCCGCCGTTGTACGGCACAAAGGGATCGGCGGTCCCGTGAAAGGCAATGACCGGAACCCGCCGGGACGGCCGGCATCCCGACGTGGCCTCGATCCCGGCCACGGTGGCCACCGCGGCGATCTTGCCGGCGTCGCTGCAGGCCAGGGCGGACGCCATGAAGGCCCCGTTCGAGTACCCGGCCACGAAGATCCGGTGGCTGTCGATACACATCGTGCTGGTGACGTGGTCGATGAGGGCGATGAGAAACTTCTGATCGGAGCTTCCGGGCGTGGTGACCCAGTGTTGTACCGCTTCGTCCACCTGGGGGGTGACGGTGACGAAGCCGTTGAAGTCCCCGTAGCTGCCGAGCCCGGTGATTTCGGCCTGGAGGGCGGCGGTCTCGCTGTAGCCGTGCAGGTCGACGACGAGAGGCAGGGGTCGGCTCGGGGTCTGGTCGGACGGAGACTCCACGACGTAGAGACCCTTTTCGCCGGCGGCCGAGTAGTCGAGCGTCTCCCCGTTGTGCAGGGACGCCGTGCCCCCCTGGCAGCCGGCCGAGGGTTGGGGCCGCACCGCCGCCGCCGCCGGGGCGCCGGCCGCCAGCACCGGACCGGCCAGGACGGATGCCAGAACCGACACCGCCAGGATGGACCTCTTGATGGACATGGCGGCACTGTAGGTCTGGTCGAGGACGGAGGTGGGGCGCCCCCTTCGTTCGACGACCCCGAACCTGCCCCGGGGGCCGGACCGAGGTCCACCAACCGGTCCGATCGGTGGATAGCCGACGCTCATCTATGCCACTGTGTATGAGGCCACCGGCTGCACCGGGCGCACCCGGAGGCAAGGCTGTGGCGCACGTTTCCAACTACAACTGCAGGAGCGAAAATGAGCACCGACACCGTGGCCGAGGCCCAGCACCGTGGGTCGGCCGACCTTCCGTTCGTGGAGATCGGCGGGGGCAGCAAGATGAAGGTCATCCAGGTCGATGTGGCCGAGGGTCTGTGGATCGTCGAGAACATCTTCCAAAACGGCTATGCGGTGCAGACCCACCGCCACACGGGGCCGGTCTACGGCTACACGGTGTCGGGGGCCTGGAGGTACCGCGAATACGACTACGTCAACAGGGCCGGCTCGTTCCTGTTCGAACCGGCCGGATCCGTGCACACCCTCGAGTGCGTCGGGAACGACACCCGGGTGTGGTTCCAGATGTACGGGGTCAATCTCAACCTGGCCGACGACGGCACCATCGAAAGCGTCTTCGATGGTCCCGGCACGCTGGAGGCCTACTACGCGCTGTGCGAGGCCGAAGGCCTGCCCCGACCCAACGTGCTGGTCAGCTGACAGGAGCGCAACACCGCCGGTCAGCGGCTCCCCGGTGCGGCCCTGACGCCCACCCGCCACCTCGGGGAAGGGTCGAGCAATGATCAGGCGTCAAGCCCCCCGGCCGGCGTGCCGATGTTGTCCCCATGGAATTTCAACGGGATGTCCCGGCTGGGGAGCAGCATGACCGACATGGGTTGACGGCGGCCCCCGAGATCAGGAGCTATCTCCTGCTCACCGACGAACAACTGACCATCGAACGAGACCGGCTGAGGGAGCTGCTGGAGGAGTTCACGACCGCCCGGGGCGTCTCCGAAGTCGACTGTCAGTTGCTGGTCGACATCGAGCTCCAGATCGACGAGATCATGGACGAACTGCTGCAACGGGCCCGTTCCCGGCACCCTTCGGCGGGTGGGTTGAGTGCCCGCTTCCGCCTACGACCCGCTCTGCAAGGCGGGGAGTAGACGCTCGTTCCCCCTTGCGACCGGTCGACCCGACCAGACGCCACCGGTCGGGTCGCTATCCGGATTCACCAAATTACCGTCGACTCCCGTTAACATCTCATAGGCGAGATTCCCTGGAAGTCACAGGAGCAATCTCCCCTTTCACGGCGAAGGAAGTCACCATGGCCACGAGCGGTCCGGTGTTGGAATGTCCCACCTGCGGCGAGAAGTGGAGAATCAAGGCCGGGCTTCTCAGTGTCAACCAGCGGCCGGTGGGCTTCGTCCATCGGTGTCAGAGTTGTGGCGACGAGTGGACGGACGGACAGGTCACGGGACATCGGGACGCGTCCCTCAAGAACCGCCGGTTGGCACGGTCACTGGCCAGGCAGGACCAAACCACCTGAGACCGGGCCGGTCCGTGACCGATCGATGCACGATCGCCCGGCACCGGCCTCCTCTCGGTCAGGAGCCACCGCCCGACGCCGTGGTCGGCGCCACCTCCACCGGCTTGGAGGCGAAGATGTTGAGCCCGAGCTTTTCGGAGACGTACCGGGTCGCCCGCTGTCCCCGGATGCTGTTTCCCGCCTCGTCGAGCAGAGGCGAGAAGGTCCCGAGACCTCCCTTGCCCGGTGAGATGGTGACGATCCCTCCGCTGACGCCGCTCTTGCCCGGGAGGCCGACCTCGTAGAGCCAGTCACCGGAGTGCTCGTACAGTCCGGCCGTGGCCAAGGCGGCCAGGACGTGCTTGCAGTTGAACGGCTCGATGACCCGTTGCCCGGTCATCGGATTGACGCCCCCGCTGGCCAACGTCGCCCCCATCACCGCCAGGTCGGCGGCGCTCACCAGAAGCGAGCACTGCCGGGTGTAGAGGTCGGTGGTGTCGTCGGGATCGGCGAAGAGACGGCCGTAGCTCTGCAGCAGGTGGGCGATGCCCTGGTTCCGCAGGTTGGTGGCCGACTCCGAGGCGTAGACCTCCTGGTCCAGATGGAGCTGGCGACCGGCGAACCGGGACAGGCCCTGGCGGATGAATTCCCATCGGTCGTCGGTGGTGGCCCCGGGCACCAGACTGGTGGTGGCCATGGCGCCGGCGTTGACCATCGGGTTCATGGTCCGCTCCTGGTTCAATTCGATGGCCATCACCGAGTTGAAGGCCAGGCCGGTGGCGTTCACTCCCAGCAGCTGGTGGGCCTCTTCGTGACCGATGGCGTCGCACACCAGGGCGAACACGAATGCCTTGGAGATGCTCTGAATCGAGAACAGCTGCTGGGCATCCCCGATGGAGAAGCTCCGGCCGCCGACCCCGAAGATGCTCATACCGAAGAGGGACGGGTCGGCGTCGGCCAGGGCCGGGATGTAGTCGGCGACCGCGCCCTCGTCCACCGAACGGTAGAGGTCGTACACCTCGACCAGAAGCGACGCCACCACCTCCGGGGTGGGCAGCTCGCCGGTGGACACGGCCGAGGTCGTCGTCGTCTCGTGGAACGGAAGGGGGATGTGCACGGCGTCGATCCTTTCCTGGCCCGAACTGCCTGGAAGACTAGGTCTTCCGGACCGGGACCCCCCTCAGCCATTACGGCCTGCCGTCGGGTGGTCGACCCTGCACCGACCCGGCCGGGCCCGGTCAGTCGGTGGCGATCTCCGTGCTCCATTCTCGATCGAACCACCGATCGATCCGGCTGGTGCCGAACTCCGCCTTGGATGCCGCAAGGGCGGTGGAAGGGCCTTGGATGTCTCCCACCGGTGCCGCCCCACTGAGAAATGTCACCTCAACGGTCGCCACCCGGCCGCCCCCAAATTCCAGATAACAGATCCCGTGACCGTCATAGGTACTCGGCGAGGGTTCGGCCCGGGATGCGGCGATGATCTGATCGGCCACGATCGACGCCTGCCCCTCGGCGAACACACCGGCCTTGGGTGTACCGACACTCGTAACATCGCCGATGGCATAGACGTCGGGGAATTCCGTCTTGAGGGTGCGGGGGTCGACCGGGATCCATCCGTCCACCGTGAGGCCCGACTCGGCCACGACCGCCGGGGCCTTGTGCACAGGGACGCCGAGGAAGAGATCGAACGGCAACTCGTCGCCGCTGCTGAGAACAGCCACCTTCCGTTGTCCGTCGAGGGCCGTCACCAACCGCTCCGGATGCCAGTCGATCCCCCGCTCCTCGAAGGCGGCCAGTAGGGCGGCGGAGGCACCGGGCGAGGGCGGAATCGGGACGCCCAGGGGCATGACCAGCGAGATCCGGGAGTTGGCCCGGCGACCATTCCCCGTCAGGAACTCGTGCATGAGCAGGGCCGTTTCGCTCGGGGCGGGAGGGCACTTGAACGGCGTCGAGGTCACTCCGACGATCACGTCTCCCCCCTCGAATGCCTCGAGCACCTCTCGGAGGGCAAAGGCACCGGGCACCGTGTAGAACTCATGCCCCGACTCGAGCAGACCCGGCGTGGCCGAGGGGTCGAGGTCTGCTCCGAGGGCGACGACGAGAACATCGGCGTCGAACCGCCCGGCGTCGGTGACCACCGACTTCTGTTCGGGGTCTATGGACCGGACGGTCGCCTGGATGAAGCGCACCCCGGCCTTGTCTATCGCCGCGTAGGGATGGAACACCGACTCCGCCGTCTGCCTCCCGAACATGACGTCCAACTTGGAAAACCCGAACACGAAGCCGGGTCTCTCGTCGATGAGGTCGATCTCCGCCGAGCTGCCGAGTTCGTCAGATAACCGGGAGGCCAAATTCGAGACCGCCGAAGCCTGCTCCGAGAATCAGAATTTCTCATCGAGCCACCTTAACGAAATGACTGACCCGGTGTGGGGTGAGGTCGCCACCCGTCGGGCACCGCCATCAGCCATGGGCGGTGAGATAGGCGGCTTCCTGCATCTGGACGTCCTCCACCAGATCGCCCAGGGCCAGGTTGATGTCTTGAAGGTGGTAACCCCAGGTGGGCCCGAGGGCTTCGGTCACCGTCGGTCGGGAATCGCCGGCACCCTTGGTGGTGTCGATCTGTAGCCACGTGGCCCCGGCGCGGCTGGTACAGACGGCCGAGTACAGGTCGGGGTACGTCACCCACGGCGTCGATACGGTCGGGGCCGGAGGAGGGAGCGTGGCCGTGAGGAAGTACGGGGACAGGGCGGCAGCCCCCCCTCCCAGGGCCGCCGGGTTCACGCAGGCGACTTTGAGACCGGCACGAACCGTCTGGCCCGACTGCAGGCTCACCCCCTGTCCGGGCCGGCCGAACTGGCTGTTGGCCGGGGGCTGACTGGGGAAGGACGAATAGGCGATGACGCATCCGGTTTCGCCCGGCGACGTGCACAACGGAATGTGCCGGAACGTCGAACCGACGGTTCGGCCCGACGGAACTGTGACGTTTCCCCCGGCGATGATGGCTGAGACCATCCGGCCCCGCAGTGCGGCGTCGGAGTCGATCTGGGCCGACAGCAGCCGGATGAGCATGGCCGCCCCCTGAGAGTGCCCGATGAAGATGACCGGTCGGCCATCGTTGTAATGGGCCAGGTAGTCGTTCCAACCCGCCAGCAGGCTCTGGTAGGCCACGGCGTCGGCCGACGGGTCATTGCCCAATCCCTTGGCCAGCGACTCACTGGTGCGCTGACGGTACATCGGCGCCCACACCCGACACACCTGCGAGAAGCGGGAGGCCTGGGTCACGGCGGCAGCGACCTCTCCGGCCTGGACCTTCAAGTTGGCATTGTCCTTCTTCTGCATGCTCACCGTCGGGTAGACGTAGAAGCAGTCGAAAGGCGAGTCGGTGGCCGGTGAGGCGTCCACCACGGCGCGGGGTCCACCGGGCGGGACCGCCGTCGCATCGGGATTGAAAGTGCAGGGGTCATCAGCCATCCCCGGCCGACAGAGCCACACGGTGGTCGCCGGGTTGCTGCCGCTCGAAGTCCCATCCGGGCTCGACGCCGCCGTCGTCGAACTCGGCGCATCCGAAGAAGCCTGCGCACTGCCACAGCCGCACAGGGCAATGCCGATCACGCCGACCACGGTCACCAACACGGCCCGACGAGCGAAGCTCCCCCCGGCCCGGTAACGAAAACGGAGATCCATCGAAGCCACAGGTGAACAGTAAAACGGCTATGAGCAATTAGTCAACTAATATGACCATCTACTAAGATAACTAATATGGTTCGCGTGCCCAGGTCCGATGGGGCGCCCGACGGTTCTGGAGCTGGCACTCCGACACCGTGGCTCCTCCGTCGGGCCAGCCAGCGCTACCGTGACGAATTGCGCGCCGCCGTCGGTGAGGCCGGCTACTCGGATCTACCGCAGCCCGGGTTCTGGGCACTCGACGCCCTGGCCACCAGTGACCGCGACGCCAGCCAGTTGGTCTCCCAGATGGGCATTTCCAAGCAGGCGGTGAGCAAACTCGTGGACCAACTGGTGGAGTCGGGTTACATCGAACGTCTGGCCGATCCCTCTGATCGGCGCCGGGTGGTTCTGAGACTCACCAGAAGGGGAAGAAAGGCAGCCGGCGTGTTGCGAGCCGCCACCGACAAGGTCGACCAGTCGTTGGTCCGCCGTCACGGAACCGACTCGTTGGCCAATCTCCGACGGCTCCTCGGCGAGATGGTCGAGGGCCAATAGCCGGTCGCCGCACTCCCCGCCGTTGGGTACACATGAGCCCGACGGGTCGACCTCGAGCGCTTGACGGCGGCGGCCCGACACCTGGCCGGAGCCACATCCGGGCCGACCACCGGTCAGGCCTGCCCGTCATCGGTTATCACCGACCACGACCGCGTCCTCAGGTTGAACCAGCGTTTAGGCGGCGGGTAGACCACCCTGGCGATGGTGGTCGAGACCCAGGCGATGGTCCATCCGAGGAACACCAGCAAGAGGTCGTGCAGGATGGGGGCGTTTCCTCGAGCACCGAAGATGATCAGGATCACCCCCCACACCAGAAAGGCCCCGATGCTGTATCCCCAGTATCTGTACCTCATATCGACGGGCTCCTTCGTGAGACACCTCAAGTATGCGCTGACCGGCCCGTCAGTCGACACCAGGGGAACGGTACACCGGTCCACCGGGAAACGAGCAATGCCGACGATGAAGTGACTCTTGAGATTCGTCGCCGGGTGGAAGGTCATCGAGACCACAGGGCGCCGGACGGTACTGCTCCGCTCGACGCCGGTGGGTGGACGGCTGGGCGGAGGCGAGCGGCGCCGACAAGACCGAGCGTGGATCAGCTGTCGCCGAGAGCCACCCGGGCAAGCGCCTCGACCGAGGCCAAGGATCCGGGACCTTGTGCCGCCACGACGGTCCGGGCGGCATTGGAATAGGCGTTTACGACGGACCGGCCTCCGGTGGTCATTCCGTAGGCGCCGTCGCCCACACCGGAGATGCTCGGCATGGCGGGATTCCCCGGGGCGTGGGCGACCTGGCCGGCGAAGACCGCCGCCGACTGGTGCGCAAAGATGGTGACGCCGGCATTGCCCGATGCACCGGTGTACTCGCATACAAGTCCACCACCGGCCGTCGGGGTCGAGACCGGGCCGGTGTAGGTGGCTCCCAGAGCTGCGTTGGCCTGGGGCAGCGTCGGGCAGGTCGCCGGGCTGCTGGTGGCGGCCGGTGTGGTCGGGACGGCTGCGGTCGTCGTGGTCACTGCCGGTGCCCGGGTGGTCGACGGAGAGGCGGTGCTGGTGGTCGAGCTAGTGCTGCTGGATCCGCAGCCGGCCAGAGCCAGCCCGGCCACAACCGCCCCGGCCGCCAGCAATCCGCCCTTGTTCACGTTCCGACCATAGCAACCCGGGACGGGAGCCCGGCGAAGAGACCGGCCACCCGGGACCTGTCCACGCCCTTCTCGAACGGCCCGGCTCAGCTCGGCTGACGACCAATGTCCACCGTGGCCGAAGCCACCTTCGGGATGGCAGCAGGGCGTCCGTCCCGGGTATGGTTGGGCCGCAGGTGCGCTGGAGGGTACCGCGGAGCCGAACAGACCCGCTGGCGGGAGCGTGGAGTATGGAACTCGACGACTGGTATCCGGTTCCCACCGAACGTGAGGACGTGGGATCCGCTGACGCCCCCGACAGTTCTTCTCCCCCATCCGACGAAGAATGGCCGCCCATGCCGGCTCTCGTCCCCATCACCCGCTCGGTGGTGCCTGCGGGATGGTACGGCGAGAGCGGCGCACCCGGTCGGCTTCGATACTGGGACGGGCGTGACTGGACCCGACATGTCACCCCACGGACCACGCCCCGAGACATTCCCAGTCTGAAGCCGACGCGGACAGCCGACAATCGAGTCAAGGCGGGACTGGCGGCACTGGGCACCGTCCTCTTGATCATTGCCATCGTCGTCGTCGCCCTCCCCCATGGCACCAACACCCCCGAGCGGACGGCGACCGGCGTCGGGGCGACCACGGTACCGCCCCCATCAGAGGGTCATCACCCGGCGCCGGTCACCAGTGCCCACCAACCGGCCGAGCCTCCGGCGGCAACTTCGCCGCCCACCAGCGCGCCGCCGCCGGCCACGCAACCGGCGCCGGCGGCGCCGGCCATCAGCCCACATCCGGGGTCGTCGATCAACGCCAGCTCCACCACATCCAAGTTCGTGTCGGACCTGGCCCAGGTCGGTGACGATGAGACTGCCATCGCAAACACTGCCGGCACGGCCGAAAGCTCGGGGGATCTGGAACAAGTCGGAACCGACTGCGGAACGCTGTCGGCCCACCTCGGAGCTCTGCAGGGAGACGCGGTTCCGAGCACCCTGACGCCGATCGAGCAGACCGGGTTGACCGACCTCGAGAGCGACCTCACCGACGCCGCCAATGACTGCGTCCAAGGAGTCGGCAACCACCAGATGGCCACCATCATTGCCGCCGTCAATCTGTTCTCGTCGGCGGGCAGCCTCATCAATCAGCTCGACAGCCAATTGTCGTAGCCGTCCACGGGCCGGGAGCCTGACCGGGCGAACCGGGGCCGACCAGAGCCCGACAGTGGCCACGCGGTCCACCATCAGCCGGTCGGCGTTCAGGCCGGTTCGAACTCCAGCGGCAAGTGATCGGCTTGCCGAATTCCGGTGGAGAAATGGACCTCGACACCTTCGGGGATCCGGTAGTCGGGGATCCGACGGTGGAGTTCTTCCATGGTCACCCGCAGCTCCAGGCGGGCGAGATGGGCTCCGAGGCACGAGTGGTTGCTTCCGCCAAACGCCACGTGACGATTTGGGTGACGCAGAAAATCGACATCGGGGTCGGGAAACTCGGATTCGTCATCGTTGGCCGCTCCGATCGCCAGCATGACGCCGTCGCCTGCCTGCAACCGCTTCCCGCCGATTTCGACATCCTCCTTGATCGACCGCGGGATGACCATCACCGGAGTGAGCCACCTCAGGAGCTCCTCGACTGCCGCGGGGATGATCGAGGGATCCACCACCAGCTGCCGGCGGTGGTCGGGATGGGTAGCCAGAAAGGCGACCATGCAGTCGAGAGTGGCCGTCACGGTATCGAGGCCACCGAGCAGCAAGAGATGGGCGATACCCAGGAGTTCGACCTCGCTCAACGGTTCACCGTCGATGGTGGAATGAACGATACGGGACAGCAGGCCGTCCAGGGGTGTCTGCCGGCAACGGGCGATAAGGCCGCGGAAGTACTCACTGATCTCGTGGGCCACTCGGGTGCGGATGCGTTGTGCCTCCTCGAAATCACCCGGTTCGGCTGGAGGCCTGATCGAATCATCCCGCCAGCGCAGAAAAAGGGGGAGATCTTCCTCGGGCAGTCCCATGAGGGCCAAAAAGAGCTCCGACGGAAGGGGCGTGGCAATCTCCTGGTGGAAATCGAATTTTCCACGGGGCGCAACCTCGTCGATCAGCCCCCGGACGATTCGCCTCACTTCGGGCTCCAGTTGCTGGATCTCCCGGGGGACGAATTGCGGGCTCAACAGACGTCGGTACTTCGTGTGCTGGGGAGGATCGAATTCCAGTGGGATCAGCGGCTGCTCGCCGATGCCGAGACCGCCTCCGGCCGAAGTGAAGTATTCGGGATGGCGCAGCGCCCAGATCACGTCCTCATAGCGAGAAATGACCACCACGGCGCTGTCCCCCATCGCCACGCGAGCCACCGGACACTCCTGGCGGATGCGCCGATAGGCAGGGTGGGGCTCATCGGCCACCGACGGCGAAAAGAGGGAACTGGCGGCATCGGGTTCCACCCGGGGATCAGGCGTCATAGGTTTCGGCGATCACCATAGGACCCCGGTTGTGGCAGGTCTAGCGGTGCCCCGCCCGTGCCGGGTTGTCGCTGCCTGAAATGGGATCGCCGAGGTCAGGCGGTCGACCGATGCCGCAGGGTCTCCGCTGTACCGGTGGCCACGGCCACGGCCACGGCGGCAGTGAGGAACGGGATCACAAACAGAGCGGTGTGCACGTTCGTCGTCGATGCGATCTCGCCGATGAAGATAGGAGCCACCACGTACCCGGACTGCCCTGTTACGCCCTGACCAACATGGAGGCAGAAACGTATCCTCTCCGCCTCGATCGATTCCCGGTCCTTCATGCGGCTGCTCGCCCGATTCGGACTGACGCCCGATACGACATTGATGATCGACGATACGAAGGAGAACCTCGAGGCGGCCGGCAGATTGGTAATCCAGACCACCCTGTCCCGCTCGTCTGACCGGCTCCGGGTGCAGCTCGAGGCTGCCGCAGTTCTCGGCTCCGACAGCTGAGCCTCGGGCCCGTGTGTTCAGCTGAATTACGCCGATCGAGGGCTCGACTACTTAGACCGTGCGGCCCCGCCCGTGCATCGATATTCTGTGGATCGAGCGGAGGGCGGAGGTGGGTTACATGCGTATTCGTCGGGTAGCCGCGGTCGTGGTGGCCGGTGTGACGGTGATGACCATGACGGGAGTCGCACTGCTACCGGGGTCGGCCTGGGCCAAAACACCGTTGGGGACCGGCACTTACGGCTGCGGTGTGGTCGCCATTGAAGGAAGCATCTCGTTGAACCGGCCTTGGAGTGATACCGGAAAGGGCGTCGTGAAGGCGACCGTCTCTGCCAGTATTCCGGGTTGTACGGGCGGTTCACCCGGTCCGGGCGTCGTCACCGTTTCGGGAACGTTTACGTTTCCGAATGGGGGAAATGGCTGCTCGAACGGCAGCAACGCCACGGCCAAGCTGAAGCTCACCTACAACAGCCCGGTCAAGGCGAGCAAGTTCACCGGAAGCTTCTTTGTCGACCCGGTGGCAATGGTCAGTCCGGCCTACGCCGACACCGTCACGGGTTCGTACCCGTTGTCCGGTGCGACGCTTCTTCTCGGAGGGGGCGAACACTCAGGCCAATGTTCGACGGGCATAACTTCGTTGGAAATGACACAAGCTGAGTCCTACGGGCTGTAGGTCACTCCGCCAACATTCTTCAGCCCTGTCGTCCCACGTCGCCAGGAGCTCGAAACCGGATAAAGCGTGGAGTCGTCCCGGTTGAGAGATTGTCGTCATTCGTTCGGCTCACCTGTCCACCGCGGAACCGGGGCCGGAGCGGCTGCCCATCTCTACATGACTTTGTCGACGTGCTCGACCTGCAGGCCACACCCAACGAGGGCGGCGACCACGGCATCGTGGCTCCGACTGAAGAACCTGAAACAGGCGATACTGCCATCTACCCGAGCAACAAGAGCGCTATGTCCGTCCGCCTTCACAAGGGCGATCTCATCGAGCGGCGAGTACCACTCCGACCGCAGAGGATATTTGGCGATGAGCTCCACTCCATCCGCCCCGATTGAGATTCGGGCAAACGGCCAACTGGTGCCGATGATGCCAAATGCAGTCTGTACGGACAGGCGAACTCCCATGAACGTCTGCTGGGTCACCGCTCATGGATTCTAGTGGCCGAGGTCAACTCGAACGGAGCGACTCAGGCCGTTGGGCGCATGAGGCACTCTGGGTCCAACGGCCTTAAACTGCCCACCGTCGCCGGGGAGTTGGGACACCTCGCCGTCCAGATGATCACTCGGCACGGAGCTTCGCTGGAAGATCCAGCATTTCTTGGAAGACCACCGCGCCTTCGATCGAGAGCTGCTCGGCACTGGCCACGCCACCGGCGAATGCGAAAACTGTCATTCCCTCCGCAAGTCCAGCCGTTACGCCCGATGGGCTGTCTTCGACCACGGCACATCGGGCGGGTGCTACACCCATGCTCTCCGCCGCCATGTCAGGTGCTGGCTTGCCGTGCTCCACTTCGTCCACACTGAAGATGCGACCAACGAATCGATCGAAGAGTCCGGTTTTACCCAAGGTGAATTGCATCTTGTCGTGGCTCCCGCTGGAGGCCACACACATGGGCGTCGTGATCTCATCGAGTACCTGCACGGCCCCCGGGACGGCGACAAGCTCTCGTTCGAACACTTCCCGATAGCGGGGTTCGAACTCAGAGTCCCAATCGACACTGCGGGCGAGGTGCCGTTCGATCTCCTGGTGCATGTGGTCAGCCGAGCGCCCGACGAACCGCTCAACTATGTCGGCTTCCGTCAGGGGCCACCCGAGCCCCGAGAGGATCTCCGCTTCCGTTCGGACGGCGAGCCGTTCGCTGTCCACCAGCACCCCGTCGCAGTCGAAGATGACCAACTCGAAGCGGCTCACCAGGACGATCCTACGGTCTTGGCATCGGGGACGAGCTCATTGAGGAGCTGCCGTGCTCGAGCACCCCGATCCATCGGATGGCTCCGGTGCCCACCGCCGACCGACGACCGGCGACCGGCGACCTCAGTGTCGAGTGCCGTTCGGCATCCCGATCTCGGTGAGCCAGTCGGCCACCAAATCGGCAACCTCGGCTTGGCGGTTCCGGAGCGAGTGGTCGCCGTCCAAGAAGATCAAGGTGACCGGCCCGGGGATCGCCGCGGTCTGGCGTTCGATCTCGTCTGGGGTGCCAAGGGCATCTCGACGACCACTGATGAAGAGGCAGGGAACATGCAGCTCGGGAAAATGTCCGGTCCGGAGCCGTTCGGGCGTCCCCGGCGGATGAAGCGGGTAGCTGACGAGGACGAGGGCGGCTGCCTCCAGACCCTCGGCGACCGCCATCGAGCACATCCGGCCGCCCATCGATCGGCCCCCCACGGCGATGGCGAAATTGTGCACGCCGAGCCGTTCAGCCAACTGCAAGGCGGCCGTCCGCACCGAGTCGATGCACACGTCCGGTGGGTCCGGCCGACGCCGGCCTGCCGCCCGTCCGGGGAACTCGATCCGATCCACGACCAGTCCGCGCCCGGTCACCGCCCCGTCGATTGCCACCAGGGCGGGCTGGTCCCTGCCGGCACCGGCCCCTGGAGTCAGCAACAGGGCGGAAATGCCCGCTCGGGTCATGCGGTCATCTTGGCCTCGGGCCCAGGACGGCGCCAACACGTCCGCCGTTCCCGGGGTTCGGGTGCCGGTCCCAACCGGGATAAGCTGGCCGGCGAATTGGACGGGGGTGTGCGACTCCCCTCGGATTGCTGCTTGCGGTTGAGCAGTTCACCGCGGATTGACCGACTGTCGATCTGGATCCATTGGCGATCCACAGTTCCAGGAGAGGAGTGCGCCGGTGGACCACGCCTTTGGTGCTCTGGGCCGCTGGGTCGTCAAATTCCGATGGCTCATCATCGGCATATGGGTGGTGGGGACGATCTTCGCCGTCAAATCCCTGCCCTCCCTGAGCAGCCAGGTGAACAACGACAACAGCCAGTTCCTGCCGTCGACGGCGCCGAGCAATCAAGCCGCCAACTCTCGCCCAACCTCTCATCGGTTCCACCAGCCAATCCCCGATACCGGTGGTGGCCGTCACGTCGGATCCCCCGCTGACGACCGGAGATCAGGAGTCCCTCCACCAGCTTTCGGCCGAACTGGCCAAGGTACCCACCGTCGAGACGGTGCGCTTTCTGGCTGAATCGCCCAACCGGGACGCCGCTCAGCTGCTGGTGACCTCGTCGACCCAGCCGTTCGGTCCGACCGGGCCGAAGACGCTCATCGACAACCTGCAGTCAGCTCTCGATCGGGCTGATCTGCCACCACACCTCCACGTGGAACTGGCCGGAGCCATCGTCACCGACGTGGCCAACAACGCCAAGTCGAGCAAGCAGGGCAACGCCATCCAGCTCTTCTCCATCCTGTTCATCATCGTCCTACTGCTGGTCATCTTCCGATCGGCGCTGGCGCCTTTTGTCACCTTGATCCCCCCGGTTTTGGTGCTCGGACTCTCCGGCTCGTTCATCGGGGCCCTCGGCTCCCACGGGCTGAAGATCTCTTTCTTCACGCAGATCCTGCTGATCGTGCTCATCCTGGGCGCCGGGACCGACTACGGGCTCTTTTTGGTCTTCCGAGTGCGCGAGGAACTGCTGGCCGGACGGCCGCCCAAAGAAGCCGTCGCCTTTGCCGTCAGCCGGGTGGGCGAGTCGATCTCCGCCTCGGCCGGCACGGTGGTGGTCGCCCTGCTCACCCTGTTGCTCGCCAGCTTCGGGATCTACCACGACCTCGGCGTGCCCCTGGCTATCGGGATCGTGGTCATGCTGGCCGCCGGGCTCACCCTGCTTCCGGCCTTGCTCACCGTGCTCGGCCGGGCCGTGCTTCTGGCCGTCGAAGACGGCGCCCCGGACTCACGCCGACGGTGTCTGGGGTCGGATCGCCGGTCGCCTGGTGCAGCGTCCGGCCCTGACCTTGACCATCGGCGTGGTCATCTTCGGGGTACTGGCCCTATTCGCAGCGGGGTTCAAACCCGGAGGGTTCGGTGGCGATATCACGCCGCCGGCCGGCACCAACGCGGCCCAGGGCGCCGCCGCCCTGGCCACGTACTTTCCGCAGGCCAGCTCCAACCCGACCAACCTGGTGATGCAGTTCGGCACCTCGACATGGCAGGACCCGTCGGTGCTGGAAGAGGCGACGACGGGTCTCCGAGGCACCGGTGACTTCACCCAGTTGGCCGGTCCTCTCGATCCCAATGGCACTGCCATCACCGCCCAGCAACTGCAGATGCTCCACGCCGAGCTCCCCTCCCCCCAGACCCTGGTCGACGCCAACCAAGTGACGCCCCCGGCCGGGACGTCCATTCCCACCCCTCTGTACAACGCCTACCTGGCCACGGCCCGCTACATCAGCAGCGACGGAACGACGGTCCAGTGGGAAGCCGGCCTAGGGCCGGAGACCCGAGCACTACCGCCGCCCTCAACGCGGTGCCGGCCATCCGGACCGGCGTGGCCTCGGTGGCCCACCGGGTCGGGGGCCACGGCCAACGGGGTGGCCGGTGAGGCTCCGGCTCTCTATGACGTGAGCAACATCTCCGATGGCGATCTCCGTCACATCGTCCCGGTGGCCGTGCTGGCCATCGGCATCGTATTGGCCCTGGTCCTGCGGAGCCTGATCGCGCCGATTTACCTCATCCTCAGTGTGGTGCTCTCCTATCTGGCATCGCTCGGCATCTCGGTCATCGTGTTCATCAAGGTCGGGCGATTCGGGTGGGATCGTCTTTCTCTTACCCTTCTTGATGTTCATCTTCCTTTTGGCCCTGGGTGAGGACTACAACATCCTGGTCATGACCCGCATCCGCGAGGAGGCAAAGGGGCGTCCGTTGCGCTCGGCGGTGGTGAGGGCGGTGGGAGCCACCGGGCCGACCGTGACATCGGCCGGTCTCGTGCTGGCGGGCACCTTCGCCGTGCTGGCCGTCGTCGGTGGAAGCGGGTCGGGCAATGGCCAGATCCGTCAGATCGGCTTCGGCCTGGCCATCGGGATCCTTCTCGACACCTTCGTGGTGAGAACAGTGCTGGTGCCGTCGACGGTGTCGTTGCTCGGTCGCTGGAATTGGTGGCCTTCGGCCATGGGGCGGCCGACCGTCGGTGGCGCTCCCGCCGATGAAGACAGCCTCGGGAGTGGACCGGCCGGCGAGGGGTCCGACAGAGGAAAGCGGGCCCCGGGCGGATCCGATCGTGACCAGCCGGTCGTGCCTTCATAGACCTGGACGGGTAACGCTCCACCCTCGAGCCCAGCCTGGTGAAGCGAGGCACGCCGTCGCTCGGCCAGCCCGAGGATCTCGGGCTCGGCCTCGGCAGTTCAAGCCCCGACGGGGCCAGACCCGTGCGATTCGACAGAGGCGATCGGGGGAGGCGGCCGACCACCTCTGCCCGCAATTGACAGGCCCTCGACAGCGGGATTCACTGGTCCCGAGATCGGGCGAAGGTGGAGGGAGATCCATGGCGGACATTGCCGTAGACACCATAAGCGAGCTCCGGAATTCGATTGAGGGTGAGGTGTCACTTCCCGGCTCGTCGTCGTACGACAACGCCGTGCGCATCTGGAACGGTGCCGTCACCCGGCGACCGGCCGTCGTGGCCAGTTGCACCACCGCCGGGGACGTCGTTGCCGCCCTCCAACTGGCCCGGAAGGAAGGCCTGGAGGTATCGGTCCGGGGCGGTGGTCATAACTATGCCGGCAATGCCTTATGCGAAGGCGGCCTGATGATCGACCTCACTCCCATGAAGACGGTCACAGTGGACGCCGAAGGGCAGCGGGTCAGCTGCGGGGGAGGAACCACTTGGGGGGAGCTCGACGCCGCCACCCAGGCTCACGGTCTGGCTGTCCCGGGCGGGTTCATCAGCCACACGGGTGTCGCCGGCTTGACGCTGGGAGGTGGTATCGGTTGGCTGTCGCGACTGGCCGGGCTGTCGTCTGACAACCTGGTCGGAGCCACGGTGGTGACGGCGGACGGACGGGTGCTGAGAGCGTCGGGCGATGAGAACCCCGACCTCTTCTGGGCCATCCGCGGCGGCGGTGGCAATTTCGGTGTCATCACCGAATTCGAGTTCCAGCTCCATGGCGTAGGACCCTTGGTGAATCTGGGCCTCTTTTTGTTCAGTCCCGAGCAGGGGCGTGACCTCTTCCGCTTCGCTCGCCAGTTCGTCCGGGAGCTTCCCGACGAATCGCAGGTCTTTTTGGCCGGACTCAACGCCCCGCCCGAACCCTTCGTACCCGAGGAGCTTCAGTTGAGCCCGGTGTTCGGACTGGTGGTGGTGGGGTTGGGTGATGCCGAGGACCATCAACGGCTCATCGCCCCGATCACCGACAGCCTCAGTCCGATCGTCGAGTTGGTCACTCCCATTCCCTATGTGGACCTCCAGCAGATGTTCGACGCCTCGGCTCCCTGGGGCCTGCACTCTTACGAGAAGGCCGTCTACGTCGACGATCTGACAGATGGCGTCATCGACGTCATCCTCGAGCACCAGGCCAAGAAGATGTCACCGCTGTCATTCGTTCCGATCTTCAACTTCGGAGGAGCGTTCCGCCGGGTCGACGAGGAGGCCACCGCCTTCGGTGGGAATCGCGATACCGGCTATGTGATCAATATTTCCGCCACCGCTCTGTCGCCGGACGAATTCGATGCCGAGCGGTCGTGGGTCCGAGCCTACTGGTCGGCCCTGCTTCCCCATGCCCGAGGTAGTGGGGGCTACGTGAACTTCATGACCGAGTACGACGAGAATCGTGTGCAGAACGCCTACGGAGCAAAGTACCAGCGGCTCCAACAGATCAAAGGCGCCTTCGACCCGGACAACGTCTTCCACCTGAACGCGAACATCAAACCTGCCGGACCACCGGCCTGAGGTCCGGCGCCCAAAACCTCGCCACCTCAGGCCGATAAGAGCACCTGCTGGTTTGCTCGGGCACGCACAGAGTATCCGACTGTTGTGACCCCCGAGGAATGCGTAGACGAGTTACGGGCTGCCGCAGAAGATTCCCAACAGAAGTTGGACGAGATGGTCGGGGGTGGCGGACCGGCTTCCGATGCCGAGGCGTTCCTTTTCGACGCCGAGATGATTCACATGTTTGCTCAGCAACTGGTGGCGATCACCGAACAACTGCAGCAACTGACCGCTCGGGTCGAGCAGTTGGAAGGACGTTGACAGGCCTCCCCAGGTTCACCCGCCCGTCACCCGAAGAACTCGTCCTCCAGTGCCGCACACAGCGCGTGGCAGACGGCAAGATGGAGCTCTTGGGCACTGGCCACGTCCCGGGAGGGAACCTTCACCCACACGTCGGCCAGGCCTCCGAGAGGCTGGCCGGGGTCGCCGGTGAGGGCGAGTACGCCCACGCCTGCCGCCCTTGCCGCCATGGCGCCGAGAACCATGTTCCGAGACCGTCCCGACGTCGACAACGCCCAGAACGTGTCACCGGGACGCCCGTAGCCGTTCACCTGCTGGGCGATGGCCATATCGGCAGCGGTGTCGTTGGCCACCGCGGTGAGGAGAGCAGTCTGGCTGGTCAGGCTGACGGCCGGTAAGGCCGACTCGAGCCGATCGGCCAGATACGCGGCATCCTCGGCAAAGTCTGGGGGTGCGGCCGCCACCAGGGCGCGGCGGGTGTCGGGTGACAGGGGTCGACGCCGTTCCATCCCCTTCATCAACTCTCCGACGATGTGATCGGCGCCGGCTGCGCTCCCTCCATTGCCGCCGACGTACACGGTCCCTCCTCCCGCAAATGTGCGGACGAGAAGGCTGAAGGCGTCGTCGAGCTCTGGGGTCAGCGGCCTCAGCGCCGGATGGCGCTCCACCAGACCGGTGAGGGGCGGCGGCGACGAGGTCATGGTCTGCCGCCGGACGGGACCGTCGGCGGGGCCGGCCGATGGGCCGCCAGCTCCAGCTCGGGTATATCGAGGTCTCGCACCGGTATTACCGGATCGTCGGGGACGAAAAGGGTGCGAACCTGGTGGCGGCCGAGGTCGCCCGTCCAAGACCGGTGGTGAGCGGGGAGCGTCACCTGGGCCCGGCTCGGTCTCCCGGAGATCTCCCACACCCGGAGCACGGTACCTGTTCCCGCCTCCGCCCGCTTGACGACCGGCACCACCACGCTGCTTCCGTCCACCTCCATTGCGCTGGATTCGGGCCCGAGATATCCCCCATGCCACGTGTCGATGACCGCCGGCAATTCTACCCGATGCTCGTCGGCCATCCGGGCCACCTCGGCCTCGGCCCACGTGCCCTTATGGGGGGTGAGACGGAACCGGATCCGGTGGAACCCCTGGTCGGTGACCGGATAGGCGGCAGGATCATCTGTCGCCCACCCCCACCCGTGGTCCGCCACCCTGGGGCTCCGCAGGGCCGTGAGGCGCAGCCGGGAACCGAGCACGTCGTACCCGCCGGCCGCATCCGAGGTACATGCCAATCCGTGGCGCCCATCGGACAGGTCGAGCCAGTGCACCATGACCTCTTCGTGACCGGAGCACGGCCGTTCGACGAACCCGTAGGGAGCCCCCGCCGCACTGGACGGATCGGAGAATGTGGTGGGGACCACCACTTTCATCACCCGGGCCGACTCGTGCCACTCGGCGGTGATGCGCAGCTCTACGAAGGGGCGGCCTTGGTACAGGCAGACCTCCTGGACCACCGTGGAGTGATCCAGCGACCACGTGCTCCTGACGGTGGCTCGCACCGGACCGTCTTCCACCACGACGACGCCCGTCAGCTCACCGGTCCGCTCGTCGCCCTCGTAACGAGCAGTGCCGTGGGACCAGGTGTCACTGGCATCCTCGACCACCACCGGCAGCACACCACCATCTGCCAACAGCTCCCACTGCTCCTCGCCGCGGCTGCCCACTACGAGACTGGCAAGGGCACCGGAGCGGGGGTCGATGACGACTTGAAGGAGACCATTGGTCAAGGTGGTGCCACCAGAGGCATCGACAGCAACGGCGGCCGGCGGACTGCCACCTGGTGGTGCGTCGGGGTCGGGGTCGATCACGTGGAGCCAGTAGCGGCGGTAGCCGAACGGTGGGACCGGCAGCTGCATGATGCTGCGGGTGGGGGTGTAGGTGACTTCGCCCGAAGGGATCTGTTGTACGGCATGCCGGTCGCCCGACACCGAGGTCACCACCGACACCCGGTGGGGGATGCTCACCATCCCCGTCACCGGCCAGGACAGTGGGTTGAACACGATGATGGGCACCGGGATCCCCGACATGGACGCCTCGAGACCCTCGGCCGTGTCGGCACCCGCCACCCAGGTGTCGACCGACTCGACCATGCGGTGCGCAGCCAACGTGACCAGCCGGTCGGCCCGCGATTCAGCCGACGTCAGCAGCTGTTCGACGGCGGTGGTAGCCGGGTCGGTGGTGGTCCCGCCCAGGGCGTCGTGGAACTGGGCGAACAGTACGCCGCGCCAGGCCTCGGCCAGCTCCCCTTGCACGTCGAAGGAGTGACCGGTCAATGCGCGGCACAGCTCTGCCATCTTCTCCGCGGTGATCAGGGCATCCTCGGCTCGAGCGTTTCCCCGCTTGAGCGAGGCCCGGGCCGAATAGCATCCGACGGCGTGCCACTGGAGTTCGCCAGCCACCGGCGGGAGGTCGGCGTCCCCGCCGGCCACCGCCTCGCCCAAGGCGTCGAAGTAGGCAACCGGGCTGCTGAAGGCAATCGACCCGCCACTGGTGGCGGACAGATCGCCGATGGTCCTGACCGCAACTCGGGTCGGCCCTCCGCCATGGTCGCCCACGCCGAAGAAGGCCATCAGCGGATACCCGAGTTCACGGCTCCGTTCCAGCAGCTCAGCACTCCGCTGACGGATCACCTCGTCCTCGTGGCTTCCCTCCGTCGAGTACTCGTAGGGGATGCGGTAAGTGGGCAGGGTCGTCCCGTCCACGCCCTCCCACAGAAAGGCCGGAGCGTCGATGTGCTTCTCGTGCTCGCCGGGCCGCATCATCACGTAGGCGCCGATGCCGCTGCCCGCCAGCAGCTGCGGCATCGTGCCGGCATGGCCGAAGGAGTCGATGTTGTAGCCGACGGTGGCCGTCACTCCGAGGTGCTCCGCCAGGTAGCGTTGTCCATAGAGGAACTGTCGGCAGACCGACTCGCCGCTGGGCAGGTTGCAATCAGGCTCGACCCACTGGCCACCCGTCACGATCCAGCGCTGTTGGGCCACCAGCTTCCTGATGCGTGCAAACAGTTCCGGCGAGGTCTGCTCGACCCACTGGTAGTAACTGGCGGAACTCGCCGTGAAGACCAGGGCGGGCTCCTCGTCGAGCCGGTCGGCCGCCGACCGAAAGGTCTGGAGGACTTCATGCATCCCTTCCCGCCAGTCCCAAATCCACATGGGGTCGATGTGGGCATTTCCCACCCAGTGCAATCGAGCTGGCGAGTGGCGGTGGTGATTCATCTCACGGCTCTCCATGTCGGCCATCTGTACCATCATGGTGGTCGGCCGCCGGCCGATCCACAAGCGAGCCTGGCCGGCTGACGAGGCTACCGGTCTGGCCACACTTGGCGGCATCGTGGCGATGCGTGTCAAATGGTGGGCATGGGAGCCAACCGGTGCCGCTCGACGCTCCGGCGACCATGGACGACGCTTGTCGCCGCCCTCACCGCCGCCCACCATGGCTTTGAACTGTCCAACGGCGTCGGTCTCGTCGGGCAGCCGGAAGTCGGTCTTGTGGGAGCCAGTGCCTGGTGGGCGACGCAGATTCCCATCTGGATCGCACTGGCCGCCAAGGGTGGCAAGCGATGGGACAGGCTGCTCGCCGTGTGGTCCGGTGCCGCCCTCGGAGGTTCGGTCGTCCATTTTTTGATCTGGCCATGGCGACGAGGCACCCTGGGAATACCAGTGCTGGCCGAAGCCGAGGGCCTCGGTGCCTCCCAGCTTCCTGCCTACAACACGCTTCTTTACGGTTGGGGAGCAGCCTCAGTGCTCTCGATTGCCCTCGAAGTACCTCGGGGTGACCGGCGTTGGGCCCTCCTGGGCTTGGCGGCTCTGCCGCTCTTGCGCCTCTCGGCCAAACACCATTTTTCGTGGATCGTCGATCAAGCGGCGACCCGACCGGCTTGGTGGAATCGGGGCGTCCAAGACGGCAGTCACCCCCCTGGGCCGATCGGTCCTCTGGACCAGCCCTGACCCTCGCCTCACCCGCGGACCTCAGTCCAGATTCGAGGATGTCCGCGGAGTTCGGCCGCTGACGTCGAGGTTGCGGCCGCGTGGCTGGGCCGTCACCGCCTGGGACCGCAGCGGCGACACTACGGTGTGCCATATGAGCCTTCCTCCACCTGCAGCTGATCGCACCGCCGTCGTGACCGGCGCCTCCTCGGGGATTGGTGAAGCCATCACTCGGGAACTGGCCACCAGGGGGTACGGCGTAACACTCGTGGCTCGACGAGCTGACAGGTTGGCGGCGCTGGCCGACGAAATCAGGACAGGCGGCGGGCGGGCCAGTGTCCTGGCCACTGATCTCTCCGACCGGGCCGGACCGGGCCACTTTGATCGACCGTGTCGCCACACTCGGTTTCACCCCGGACATCCTCGTCAACAATGCCGGCTTCTCGACCCTCGGTCCGGTCGCCCAGTCAGACCCCGAGTCCGAGATGGACATGATCGAGGTGGACGTGGTGGCCGTTGTCGATCTCTGCAGCCGGATTTGTTCCGGGCATGGTCGAACGCCGCTGCCGGTGCCGTGCTCAACGTTGCCTCGACCGGAGCCTTCCAGCCCTTGCCGGGTCAAGCTGGTTACGGGGCCGGAAAGGCATTCGTGCTGTCATACACCGAGAGCCTGAGCTGGTGAGCTCCGTGGCACCGGCGTTGGCGCCACCGCCCTCTGCCCTGGACCGGTGGACACCGGATTCGGGGACCGGGCCGGTTTCGCCAAGGAGGACGCCGAGGCGGCACTTCCCCACTTCATGTGGGAGTCGGCCGAAACGGTGGCCAGGGTGGGTGTCGACGCCCTGGATGCAGGGAGGGTTGTGGCGATCCCGGGATTCGCCAATCGCGCCGGTGCCAACATCGCCCGCCTCATTCCCAATCGGGTCCTCGTTCCACTGCTGGCCAGGAACCACCCTGGGCTACGCCACTGATCGACCGGTCCGGCGCCGATAGCGGAGTGGGCAGGGGTCAGCCGAACGGGCTACGCCTCCGATCTGGGCCGGTACGGGAGAGGGGTGGCGATCCCAGCGGGGATCGAACTCGTACTCTTCGAAAAGACGGATGGCGGCGATGGTCATGGTTGACAATGAGAACGGCTGCGCCGGACACGTGTGCCGTCCGTGCCCGAATGTTGTGACCAGTTCGATGGAGCCGATGGCCGAGCTGTGGGCCAGTCGGCGCCGGTTCCAGACTGTCGGATCCCACCGGTCGAGACCCGGGGCGGCACTGGTATTGGTGAGTGGAAGCAATGTGGCAACGGTGACGCCGGGTCCCACCTCGTAGAGGACATCTCCGACGTCCAGGGTCACGGGGGCCAGCACGTAACGGGCCATGATCGAGCGTTGAGCAAGGCGAATCGACTCGAGCGCGCAGACCTCGGCCAGTTTCTGGTCGCCCTCTCCCACGCGCCTGGCTTCCTCGGGATGAGCGAGGAGATCGACCAGGCTCCAGCCCAGAGCGGCGAATAGGTTCGACATGGAGGCGATGTGGATGAGGGCGACGTCTTGGGCGACACCCGTCCTGCGGGTTGCTGCTGGTTCATCCGCCCAGGTCGCAGCGACGCGATTGAACAGGGGGTGGTCCGATTCGGCTCCGGGCAGCTCATCCAGGGCTTCCCCCAGCTCGGCAATGACGATGTCGAGGGCTTCGTATTCCGCCGATTTGCCGGTGAATTCCACCGCCGACATGGCGTCGGGATGGACAAAGGACTCGGCGCCATCGAGTGCGTCGAACGCCCCGACGAGCCGCTCGAGCCGCCCGCCACTGGCGGAGCCGGGCCCTCCCCACGACGCCAAACCGACTCGATGACCCAAGTCGTCTTGTGAGTGCGAACACATCGACCTCACCGGCAACACCGAGCTCAAGAAGGGTGTCGTCGAGGGCCCGTCCGACATTGGCCAGGTAGGCGGCAACATCGTCACGTCCGAAGAGTTCGGTCGGGAGGGTTCGGCGGCCGACGAATATCTCGTCGGGCAGCTTGCGGTGCAACATCCGCCAATCGGCTGCTCCCTTGCTGGCCCGATCCTCGGGCAACGCATAGAAGGATCTCACCCCTGTTGGGGAAAAGGTGAACAGATAGGGTTCGGCGCCGCTGACAACCATGAAGGTGTCCCCTACGGTGCGCCTGGCTTCGGCCAGAGCGGCGATCGGGTCGTGGATCGGAACATCCCACGGCAGACCGGTATCTGCCGCCATCGGGGGCATGGGCGAGACCGCCACTGTCAAGGATTCGTCCTCCCGTCGGCCATGGATACCCGATAGATCCGACCGGAGGCGATCGGACCCCTATGGAGACAGCCGAATTTGCCCGTTGACGTCATCGTAGGTGATGGTGAAATCGTAGAAGGCTTGCACGCCCGTGTTGAGGAACGGTCCCTCGTCCGACTCGACGGTCAACAGGCTCTCCGATTTGGTGGTACCGGCGGGGAACGTCCAAAACGCATTTTTCGACCCTTCCACACTCACCGAAACCGGAGTTCCGGCGACGACGTGCCGCGGTCCCGGGCACTGTCGGCGCCTGGTCGAGGGTAGGGCCGGAGATCTGCATGGTGTAGGTTCCCGAATCGAACAGCGCCGGTACACATTCACTGTCCGCACCCACCGAAATGCACAGGGGCAGCTGGCTGTCTCCCCACAGATCCTTGCCTGCCGATGTTCCGATGGCCGTCATTTGGATGGTCGTCGAGGATCGGCGGGATGGGAGCTTGGCTCCCAGGACGAGGGACCCTGATTCGCCATCCAGATGGAGGCTCCACCTCTTACCGGGCGCCCCGGGCATGCCCAGGATCGGGCTGATCACTCCTCCACCGCTGCTCTGGGTCCCGATGCCCAGGATTCCATAGGCGCCGGACTGCTCGAAGCCGGGAATTCCACCGGACGCCGGGCAGGTCGGCTTGCTGGCGATACAGAACGCTTGCTCCACGTAAGCGAACGGCACCGGATGCTTGGTCGAAGCGGATCCGATCTTGACAACCGCGTCAGCCACCACTCCGGTGAACCGGTGCCCTCCGGCGTAGGTGATATTTGCCGGTTGGTCCGTAAGGGTGACTCCCGAACCGGCTCCGGCACCGACTGCATTGTCGAAAATGTGGAGACCCGATGATCCAGTATCGAGAAGCACCGGGACGGGAGCGGAGTTGCCCACACTGACCTCCACTGTGGGTCGCGCACCTTCCGGAGTGCCCTGGCCGTCCAGGACAGTGACGGGCACGACGGACATCGCCGTTGAAGCGGAGGCGACGGGTGACAACGCCACCAGTGACACCCCGGTGCCGGTGGCGCAGAGAACGGCTACCCCGATGGCGGATACCCCGACCTGGACCTTCTTGAACATGAAAGAACCCTCCCTGCTGATGCCACCGGAGTGTCCGAAACCACGCCGACCCGACAATACGTCACATCGATCCCAGTGTGCCCGCGGCCAACCGGAGAGGGTCACTGAGGTCGTACCGGCGTCGAACACACCGAGGCGGGGGCCCCTTACACACCTGCGGACAGGCGGGCTACTCCATCGGACGGGAGGAGATCGCCGTCGGGTCCCGACCGGCCAACACCCAGCCGACGATCACGGCCACGACGGGCATGGCCACGACGATGAGGAACAGGTTGTTCCAGGGGACGTGATCAATGATGTCCGACAGTCCACCCTCCAAGGCGTTGGTGTGGAACCACCCGGCCAGTCCGACGTAGGCGGCCACCGTCCCGAGCAGCGCGCCCAGGAACGCCAGGCCACCGGCCGTGACCGCCGTCAGCGTGCGCCTGGTGCGCGAGCTCGCTCCAGCGGCTGTCAGGGTGCGCAGTTCGCTTGCCGTCTCACTCCGGATGAGGCCGATGCTCATCACCAGGATGCCGAGGGCGAGAGCGATGGCGAACACGGTGGCCCAGTTGACGATCTCATGGGAGGTCGGCGCGTCGTTCTTCGACTCGATGCTCAGACCGCTGGTTGCCGCCAGTGCCTGGGCGTTGGTGATTTGGGCGGATGTGATAGGGCTGTCGGCTCGGATGATCCATCCGTCGAGGCTGCTCTGGCTGGCGAGGTGCAGCCGCCGCAACTCGCTTTCGGTGATCACCGTGTTGGGTGCATCCGTGCCTGTGGGAAGGCGGCTTTCTTCTTGGACAACCGGGTGGGCGACGCATCCTTCCGGTGAGCAGGTGTTCGTGCTCCCCGGCCCCGGCCCCGGGCCACCGGCACCACCCGAGCCAGGACCGACCAACTGGCCGCCACCTTTTCCGCTCTCTCCCCCGAAGGTCAGCTGCACCCCTGAACCCGAAAGACCGGGGCGCGAGCTGAGGACGTCGACATCGGAGGGAATCGATGACGGGTTGATGTCATAGGCCCGTAGCAGAGACGGCGTGGCCACGTAGATCTGTCCGTCCCACTGCCGGCCCGAGGAGTTGGGGTTGTGCAGGCCGATCGAGGGAGCGGGACTGTCGAGCTCCGCGATAGTGGTGGCACGTACAGCAGATGCGATGGAACGGACGCCGGCCTCCTGGGACTCGATGCCCTGTGGCGTCGGCGGGCTGGGATTGGGGTTGTTGCCGTTCTGGCCGTTGGCGCTCCAGACGGCGAGCTCGTTCGGCGCCAGGTTCGGTCCTACGTAGTCGTAGACGTTGCTGTACCGGGCCACGGCGACGGCACAGATGACCACGGCAATGAGAACCCCGACACTGATGGCCGAGAGAGCCGAACCGGACCGGGCCCGATATCGCGACAGGTCGCGCAGAGCCAGGCGGATGGCGATGGGCGCTTTCCGTCCGACTCGCGCCAGCGAGGCGAGGAAGAACGGTGCCATGAGGATGATCCCCGTGACGAGGGCGACGAACCCCGGTATCAGCCAGATGGCACCACTGCTGGCGGCGGCCCCCGACGCCGCGAACATGAAGAATCCGATGACCAGGGCGATGACGCCGGGAACAAACGAGCGGTGGATCTGTCGCGGGGGGGAGGGGCGGCCGGCCAGGGCGCTGACCACCGGGACGCGGGTTATGGCCCGGGCGGGGTGGCCGGCGGCCAGGAAGGTGGCCACCACGGCCAGCACCATTGCCACCGCGATCACCGTCCACGGCAAGGCGAACATGCGAATGAGGTGGTGAGCACTCTGTTCGTTGTGCGGGCGATAGGCCAACCATGCCGCCAAGCCCAAAGCCAAGCCGAGAAGGGCACCGACAGCCCCCACGATGACACCGTTGGCCCGCAGAACGAGCCGCACATTGCGATCCGTGGCCCCCATGGACTCCAGCATCCCGATGGCCCGTATGCGGCGCTGCGCCAGCACGGTGAAGCCACCCACTGACACCAGCGCGATCAGCAGCATGCCGATGGTGGCCAAGGCCAGCACGATGGTGTCGGGATTGATCGGGTTGGAGTTGCCATTCTGAGAAGGCGTGTAAACGTTGGACCCGATGCGGCCCGGATCCACCCCTGGCGCATCGAAGAGCACATCCACCGTGGTCGGGTGGGTCACCTGTCCCGGGGCGACCAGCGCGAACTCGTCCAGCAGGCTCTGGGGGTTCTGCACGGTGCCGACCACGGTCTTCCCGCCTTGGGACCAGGTGTCGCCCACCCTCAGGTCGAGCTGGGACGCCAAGCCACTGGTCAGGGCGATCTGGTTCGGTCCGGTCGGGAAGTGCCCTGAGAGCAGTTGGAGCATCGGGCCGCCGTAGGGTCCGTGTGGGTCCTGGGACCGGAGCTGATAGGTCTGAGTGCTGCCGGGCACTCTGTAGGTCTCGTTCTCGATGATCTGGACCGTGCCGAAACGGTGTTCCAGCGCCAAGATCTGGGCGTACACCGAGTGGAGATCGAGATTGGAGGCCTGCTTGGCGTTCCCCGAGCTCGTGTAGATGGCCAGGTCGTCGGCCGTACCGAATCCGGCGTTGGCCGGCGGGGGCGTATTGACAGCAACCGCGGCGCCGACCACGACGGCGGCTACGGCCACCACGACAAGCAACAGGATAAGCAGCTGTTGGCGCCACTCGCGCTTGAACAGACGCCAGGCCCAGCGGGTCATGGCTCGACGAGCCGCCACTCCGCCGGTGGTCGGGCCGGGCGCCCGTCCGTCAGGCGGTCGCTGGAGGATGCCGACCGTCACTGGTTTCGGAAGTCGGCAAGTACTGCTTCCGGTCCGGCCACGGGAAGTGTCTGGTCGACGATGCGGCCGTCGCGAAGGAAGATCACACGGTCGGCCCACGAGGCGAGCTGGGCGTCGTGGGTCACCACCACGGCGGCCATACCGCGGTGGCAGGCGCTCAGGATGAGACGCATGACCGCCTCGGCGTTGGCGGAGTCGAGCGCACCGGAGGGCTCGTCGGCGAGGAGCAACTGCCGGCCCCCGACCACGGCCCGGGCGATGGCGACCCGCTGACGCTCGCCTCCCGACAATTGGTCCGGGTAGTGCGCCGCCCGATCCTTCAGCCCGAAGTCCTCGAGCGATGTCAGCGCGGAAGCTTGGGCCTTGCGGGCCGAAATGCCATCGAGCTCCAGTGGAAGAGACACATTTTCCACGGCACTGAGTCCGGCCAGAAGATTGTAGTCCTGAAAGACATAGCCGATGGACTGGCGGCGTAACTGTGCCTTGCCGTTGCGTGACAGCGAGGACAACGCTCGACCGCCGACGTAGACCTCCCCGCTGGTGGGATCCTCCAGGCTTCCGGCGATGGTCAACAACGTGCTCTTGCCCGAACCGCTGGCTCCCATGACGGCCACCAGAGACCCTGCGTCGACTGAAAGATCGACGCGCTGGAGGGCGTGCACCTCTGCCGCCCCTTGGCCGTAGATCTTGGAGATGTCGCGCAGTTCGAGGTAGCTCATTTGGGGACTCCCACCTTGCGCCGGGCTTTCGGGAGGGGGAACGACCGTGGAGCCGGCACATCTACGCCCGCTGCCGCTCTCTTCAGACGGCCGTCGACCGTATCCAACCACCTGATCAACGAGTCGAGTCGGAAGAGCTCGGCATCGACGACCAATGCGAAATACAGGTCGAACCGGGACTCGTCCTCCTTCAGCCGCGTCCACTGCTGCATCAGTTCGACGAGATAGCGCCGGTGCACCTGCACCAGCTCGTGGACATCGACACCCGGCAACTCCAGTGCCACCAGGACCTTGATAACGAGCTCGTCGCGGGGCGGGGAGGAGAAGTCGGGCGGAGTGCGCAGCCACTTGGCCAGCTCGGCGGCACCCTCTTCGGTGATGTGGAAGCCCTTCTGCGGACCCTCGTCGGCCGAGTCCTCGGAATCGACGAGCCCGTCACGCTCGAGCCGCTGGAGCGTCGTGTACACCTGTCCGACGTTGAGCGGCCACACCTCGCCGGTCCGGGCCTCGAACTCCTGTCGTAGTTGAAGACCGTACTTAGGACCTTCACTCAGAAGCGCCAACAAGGCGTGACGGACACTCACCAGGTTCCACAATTCGTTAGCATACTGGATATCGTACTAAATACACCTACGAGTGTCCAGCCCTCTCCAGCCGCGGGTCGGTGGACCCCTCCCTGGATATGACACGGTCGGGTCGGGGACAACCGGAGGCGTTTTCACACCGGCGAGGGCGGAACGGGCGCGGGCGGAACGTGAGCACGCCGAACCGTGACGATTCGGCCGAGATCGACGAGATGGCTTTGGCTTTGGCAGCTCTACTTAGAGAGGCGATCGCCATCGACGCCGGAGGCGCCTCGCCGAAAGGGATGTGGTGAACGAGCGACCGGTGCGCTCGAAACCCGCTGGCCCCTGAATCGACGCTGGCCCGGGCCGGGCCCGGCCAACTGAGCAGAGGCGGTGTCCGGCGGCATGGGCCCATGACGGTCAGATTCCCGGCCTCAGCCAATCGATGACTGCCGGGTCCGGCCGGGACTCCCGGGCGTAATCTTGATGGGGATCCTCACCGGGGGGATGCGATGGACGGAGCAACCGCCGGAGCAAGAGTGCATCACGGGAGCTACTACCAGTGACCCACGGACATGACACCATGAGGCGAGGGCGGCTGGCCGCTGCCTGCCTCGGTGGGGTGCTCTCACTTGTTGCCGCCGGCTGCTCACAAACAATGGTGACCAGTACAACGACGTCGACCAAGCCCCAACCGGCCTCTTCCACCACATCGACATCGACGGCAGCAACCTCTTCCCCGTCGCCTTCGCTCGGCGACCTCACGACCTACGGCTACGGCAACGCCCGCTCGGGCGCCGATACCGTCGATCCGCCCATGGCCGCACTCTCGTCCTCGCCGGCCTGGGACGACTCGCTCGGCGCAGCCGTCTATGGGCAACCACTCGTCTATGACGCCACGGTCTACGTCGGTACCGAAGACGACGTCATTTACGCCATCGCAGCCACGACCGGAAAGGTGCTGTGGAGACTCCAGATCGGCGACGCCGTGAGCACGTCGGTGATCGACTCGGCGCCGACCCTGTCGAACGGCTGCGGGGACATCGATCCGCTCGGCATCACCGGGACTCCCGTCATCGACCCGGCCACGGACGAGATGTTCGTGGCCGAGGAGACCGAGGTCGGCGGGGCCACCTGGCAGGACATCCAACACTGGCTGGTCGCCGTTTCGCTCACCAACCACACCGTGGTCTGGCACCGGCAGATAGACCCTCCGGGTGGCAACGACGGCGACGATTACTACATCCCCGCCGAGCAACAGCGCCCCGCCCTCACCCTTCTCGGCGGGCAGGTCTATGTCGAGTTCGGAGGCCTCGACGGAGACTGCGGCCAATACCATGGCTATGTGGTGGATCTGCCGGTATCCGGCACCGGTGCCCTCGTCAGTTACCAGGTGCCAACCCACCGAGAAGGGGGAATCTGGGGTACGGGAGGGGCCTTCGTCTCCCCGTCTGGGGACTTGTACATTGCCACCGGTAACGGCAGCTCGAACTCGCTCAGCGACTACGACGAGGGCAACTCGGTGGTGGAGCTGTCCCCGACGTTGATGCGGCTCGGATATTGGGCTCCGAGTGACTGGGTGCAGCTCAATGATGACGACTGGGACCTCGGTTCGGCCGGGCCGATCGCCATCCCCGGCACGTCGCTGTTCTTCGTGGCCGGGAAGCCGGCGGGTAAAGGGAGTTTCGGCGACCTCATGCAGGACTCCCCTCTGGGCGGGATAGGAAAGGGAGCGTTCACCGGATCGCTGTGCCCAGGGGGTGGAGCATCCGGTGTATTCGGGGCGGACGCCACCGATGTGGTCGGCACTGGCACCAGCAGCCGCACCTACGTGTATGCACCATGTGGAGGAGGCACTGAAGCGGTGGAGATCGACGCGTCGGCGATGACCTTCAGGACGGCGTGGTCCCCTTCGACCGGCAGCCCGAACGGTTCGCCGATCGTCGCTGGCGGACTCGTTTGGGCGCTCGACTGGACGGCCGGGAACCTCTATGGGATGAACCCGTCGACTGGCCACGTCGTGGTGGAACGCTCGACGGACGCCGTCGGTCACTTCGCCACGCCAGCGGTGGGTGACGCCATGCTCTTTGTGCCAACCCTGAAGGGGGTCGAGGCCTGGACGTCCACCGGTTGAGGTCTACCGAGGTGCCGGATCGGGCTCGAGTTGGTTCGCCAGGTCGGGCCAGTCCACAGTCTGGCCCGATCCACCTCGGGGCACCTGACCCGGCGATGAACACGAAAGGGCGCCCGGGACGATCAATCGGCGATGACGATCGAGTAGCCCTGCACCCCGGTGGGTAGCCGGTTCGAGCTCACGCCGAAGGTGACACCCGAGCTTCCCGCCTGGGTCGGGGTGCCGCTGATCCGCCCGGATCGCCGATCCAGAGCCAGACCGGCAGGTAGGACGCCGGAGATCAGCGACCATTGCGGCTGGCGCCCGATCGGCGAGGCGGTAAGCGAGACCTGATACGGAGTTCCCACCATGCCAGTGGGAAGGGTGGCCGGTCCGACCACCGGAGTGTTGGGCACCGCTCCCCGCGCCACCGCGTGCCTCGGAGGAATCGTCCCGGGCCCGGTGGCCAGGCATCCTTCCGAGAGAAGAGGGTTCGCCGGCGAGTGCAGTCTGGGCGGCTGGAGGAAGGCCGGCGGCACGCTCAGGTCAACCATGTCGAACAGGTCGAGGGCGTTGGCGTCCCGTCGGGTCATCGCCGGCAGGTTCCATTTCCGCTCCAATGTCGCCAGAACCGACGTGTGGTCGTAGGTCACGTGGGACACAAAGTCGCGAATGGCGAATGGGGACACGACACCCCCTGGCACCCGGAAGCCGTACTGGTCGAACCCTCCCGGCGCCTGGTTGGAGGACAAGATCACCGGGGGCACGTCATCGGGCGGGACGGCTGCCGGCGGGCGGACGTGGTCGTACCACCCACCCCACTCGTCATAGGTCCAGATGAGCATGGACCTCTCCCACTGGGGACCGGACATCACCGCATTGACGATTCCGGCCAGGAACTGATCACCGAACTGGATGTCCTGCGGATTCTCCTCCGACGAGTGGTTGTAGTCCGGCTCCACGAAGGAGAACTGAGGAAGCGCTCCTTGTCCGGCATCGACGTAGAACTGGTCGATCAGATTGATGTGGGACGAGATCGAGGGTTCGCCGAGCAACGGCAACCAGACCCCGATCGAGGGGACATTCGAGTAATAGTCCTTCCAGGTGATTCCGAATCGGTTGAGGAGATCGAAGATCGTGCCGTTCGGCGGCAGATCGCTGTTCAGCCCGTCATTGATCTGGCCCAGGGACGTACCGGCCATTAGAAAGCGCCGGTTCGGATCCGTCTGGCCGAGGACGGAAGCAAACCACCGGTCGGCGATCGGGAACACACGGGCCATGTCCCAGGTGAACGGGAGGTCGGAACCGTGGAAGTAGCCCAAGGCCTCGCCCGTCGAGCCCTCGACGAACCCGTGGTTGTCGTGCACCAACGAGTGGTGGGCCAAGTTCCAGTTCTGGCCCACGCCGTTGGTTTGGCACTCACTCGGCATGTGGAAGGCGCTGACCAGGTTTCCGTGCCCGTCAGACATGGTGATCGTCGGCTTGCCCTCCGGCCCCCTCGGCCAGCAATCGCCGCGACCCAACATCCCGAGGATGTTGTCGAAAGAATGGTTCTCCATCATGACCACGATGAAGTTCTCTATCTCGGGCACTTGATCGGTCCCGGCCGGCACCTTGGGGTCAGGGAGGGAACCCGGTCCCCGGAGGCCCCCGAAGCCGGTGCGCAGGCGAGCTGTGCGAGCACCCGGGTCGGCACGGCCCACGGCGGCGGCCGGTGTGGCGCCGGAGGCGAGATCGATTCCCACCCCCAACGTCCCTGCCGTCGCCGCCCCGAGAAACGAACGACGACTGATAGGGCGCGAGGCCATCGCCGAAGACGCTAGCACCGGGTCCAAAAGCACCAGAAGGCGTTTTGGTGAACGAATCGTTACGCATGCATCACCTGAGGGGCGCGATCCTGCTCTTTTCGGGGCCGGGGAGTACCGCACGCCTCGGGGCGCCGGTCGGCCAGCTCAGATGGTGTTCATCCTGGCCAGCGCCACAGGTCGAGCATCGGGGTCGGCTACCACCACGAATCGCCCCCATGCCCGCGTCCTGGGTCGGCCAGAGAACGGGAACCGCGGTCCGCCTCGCCTCGTCTTCCCAGGCATCGGGGTCCTCCACTCTGAAACGAACTGATGCCGCCCCGGCTGACGTGCCCGCCGGGAAGATACCCCTCTCATCGTGGGCCCTGTCGTTTCGATGCAATACGATCCGGCCCGAAGGTCCGCCGAGGACGACGATGATGTCATCTTCGAAACTGACCGGAAGACCAAGGGTGCCGACGTAGAACGCCTTGGCTGCGCCAAGGCTCTCGACGAACAGGATCAGGCTGTCGAACTCGTCGACTTTCATGCCTCGATGTTACCGATGGCGCTCAGATCCTCCTCCCCCGGACCACCGGCTGGGTGGTCTTCGAAGATGGGCACGCCGGTGACGGCACCGCCCGTGTCAGGCCGGCGACCTGAGCACGGGCGATGTCCCTGCCCCCTGTCGAATCAGAAGGTGTGGTTCACAGCCTTCGTCACTCGACCGGGAATCAGGGCCTCGATCTTGTTGGCCTGGGTCGAGGTCAGCTTCTGATCGGTGACCGCCTGATTGATCTGGCCGTCGGCCGCGCTCACGATGGCGTTGATGACGGTCTGTGGGCTCACGTTGTGCTGAGTGGCCACCCCGGCAACCGAGTTCCCGGCCTTGAGGTCCGCCCGCAGGGCTTGAGGAGAGATTCCAATGGTCTTGGCGCTCACATCCAGGCCGGCCTTACGAAGTTCCTTCCGGTGTGATCGCACCCAGGCCTTGGCCTTCCCGGCATGGGCCTGAGCGGTGGTCGGGGTGGCGGGGGTGGCGGCGTAGGCCGTGCCAGAGGCGGCCACTCCTCCGAGCAGCACTCCTCCGACGACAACGGGGGCGATGATCTTCCTGAGCATGTTGACTCCTTTTCGATTTGGTCTGTGGTTGATGACTCTGATGGTGACAGTCGTCGATATGGGTGCGGTGAAGGATGTGTGAGGGTCCGATGAAGGACGGGCCACTTCGTAAGAAGCTCTTAGGGGCGGTGGAGAGGTGGCCCGCACCGCCCCGGATCACGCCACATCTTCACCGTCCTGGACCGACGGCCAGCAGCCGGGCGCCACACCCGTTGCTCAGAACACTCGGTTCGGCGTCTACCGCGATGACCGATCTGACCGGTTGAGCCGGCATCGGGGGGAGTCGATCAGGCCAGGGTCTCCTGGTAATTCGCTACCCGGGCCTGCATCAGCGATTTCAGGAGCTCGGTGGGAAGCTCGCGGTTGTAGGGGAGCTTGATGAAGCCCTCACCGGCCTCGTAGCCGGCGGCCTTCACTGCGGCCTTCTGGGTGGCGAAGAACGGTGGCGAGAACCGTAGCGAGCAGTGATTCTTGAAATTCTGAAGCATCCACAGGTTGGCCTTCTCGCCTCGGACGTACATCGGTAGGTTCCACTTCAGTTCCTCCCGTGCCTCGGGATCGACCTCCGAGCTCAACTTCCTGAGCGCCTCGAGGTGCGGCCGCTGGACGTCGTTCAGTTGCTCGAAGTAGTCATCGACACTTTTCCGCTTGGGCATCGGCATGCTGTCAGCGTATTCCCCGGTCAGCCGGAGCTGCGCGATCTGCACAGGCACGGTCCCGAGTTCCGGTGGAAGGGGAACGGGACGGCGATCGGCCATGGTCCCCGCCGGTCGTCGAGGCGCCCGCTCAGCTGGCCTTTCGGTCCCACGGTCACTGGCGGCCGGGCCCGGCACCGGGAGGTGACCGAGGGGCGACCGTGTCAGGTGGAGGATCGGAGAGTGATCTCGAATACCGGATGGTCGGGAGCTATTCGAGCGACCACGTCATCGGGCGAATCTGCATCGACGCCGTCAAAGAAGACTCCCACTTCCATCTTCCATCGCCTCAGGTAGGCGCGAAGAACGTCCGCCTTGTCATCGTCAGCGAGTTCGACGGACGTGAACGATTCAACCCGGCGTCCGACACGAAGTTCGCCCGACTTCGCTTGGCGGAGGTTTCGGACCCACTGTGTCTGACCTCGAGCCGCGACCAGGTAGTGATGGCCGTTGAAGGTCAGCAGGTTCACCGGGTTCGAGCGCCATTCCCCGCTGGTCCGACCCGTACCGACAACGTCCGCGACCCCCACACACTGATCCCGGCCTTGGTCAAACCAGACACGATCCGATTGAATACGTGCTTGGTGAACCAGCCAGGTTCCCGATAGTGGCCGGACGGACTGGGTTCAGGCACTCCGCGATGTTAGAGCTCACATAGGCCGAGCTGCACACACGGAGTCGAAGGTGGACCGGCCCAGATTCCGAGGCCGGGCAGAAGTGCGGCCGGGTTCCGATGGCCCGTCGACGGCCCAGCGCTCCCCCATAATGAGTCGGTGGAAAGCGAGTGGGAGGCTCTGGAGCGCGATGCCTTCCGGGCCCAGGAGCGGTCGGTCAGAATTCCCCTGGCCGTGGCCGGGGCTGTCGCCACAACCGCCCCACTGGTCGTCGGAGTGGCCACCGGCCGCCACACCCTTGGCCTCATTTGTGCGGTCGGAGGGCTCAACACTGCCCTCGTAATGTCTCCGATTGCCCGGGGTCGCCGTTTCACCTGGGGATCCTTCGCAGCTCTGTCCGGTACTGCAGCCGTCGGAGTGGCCACTGTGGCCCACCGGCCGGCTTGGGTAGCCGTGCTGGCAACCCTCGTCTGGTCAGCAGCCTGGGCCCTCCTGCGCGCCGTCGGGCCAGAGGGCACACTGGTCGGATTCAGCACCACCGCCGTCATGGTGATCATCATCGGTCTGCCGGGAAGCCCGGGTGAATGGTGGACCCGGATGGTCGAATATGCCGTCGGGAGCTTGTTCGCCCTGATCCTCCTGTCGGTTCCCGCACCGACTCCAGGTGGACCGAGCCCGGGTCCGATCCCTTGGTCTGCCCTCACCAGAGCCACAAGGGCCGACGGGATCGTCCGCCGGCACGCGATTCGGATGGGACTGGTGGCCGGAGCGGCCACCGCCCTCTACCGCGCTCTCGGTCTCACCTTTGGATATTGGATCCCGCTGACATCGGTGGCCGTACTCCAGCCGGATTCATACAACAGCCGGGTCCGGGCGCTACAGCGCACGGCGGGGACCCTGGTCGGCACGGCGATCGTCGCGGTAGTGGCAGTAGTCACCCGCAACGAGGGTGTGTTGGTGGCAATCATCTTTCTGGTGAGTGGTGGCCTGTTCGCCCTGAAGGAGCGCGGTTACTTCTGGCTCACGATGCTGCTCACGCCCACCGCCCTACTCATGACGTCAACCGTTCGTTTCTACGGCTGGGACATTTCCATCACCCGGTTGGTGAACACTGCCATCGGCCTCGTCATCGCCGTCACAGTGATCGAAGTGGGGAGCCGTCTCCGGAGTCGCCGAACCAACTCGTGACCCGGTCCTGAAGCGGTGGATCGTCAACATGATTGCGGAAGTGGGTCGGCCGAAGAAACTCTCGATATCACGAGTGACCATCCGGCCAACCGGCTTCGACGAGTTCCGTCCTCGAAGATCTCGAGCGATGGGCAGAACGTATCGTCATCTCGGCAAGAGAAATGCGGCGAGCGCAGGGCATCATGTTCCCCTGTCGGTCATCTGCCGGAGGTAGTCACGCATGAGCGCATCGTCGTGGCGATCCCCCAGGGCACCGAGGAGCATTTCGAGTGCAGAAAACCCGGCTCCACCGAGGTTGGCAAATAGTTCTCGCTCAATGCTCCGAGCCGCGGTCCGCTGTGCATCGAGATACGCCATCCCGTGGACGGTGAGGGTCACGGATTTCTCGCGTCCGCTCGACGGTGAGTCAGCCACTGTGACGTACCCACGTTCGCGGAGGTGGGCCACGACTTTGGCGGCCCCTTGGCGAGTGATGCCGAGTTCGCGCCCAATGGCCGAGATCGTCGATCCGACCTCACCCGCACACAACCGGAGCACTCGGCCATCCGGAAATCGTCGCTCGGCGAAGCCGGCTTTTGCCATCGCGGTGTCGAGTCGAAGCTGATAGCCGAGCCAGGCACGGCGGAGCGCTGGTCCGAGGCCGATCGTCAGGGACGGAGCCGATGATTTTGAGCTGGCGGCGACTCCTGAAGAGGTCGGCTCGGAGATCACGCCGTGGATGTTAGCAAATTGTTAACCGAGTTGACAGTTTGAGGCAGGCGTCCGATACTTCGATCATGCACCTGGCCACTGTCCACTACCCGTGGCTACCGAGGGGCGTCCCGGTAGTGGTGCTCGTTTTGGCACTGGCGCTGACCTCCTGCGGCTCCGGACGTGCAGGCTCCCAACCGTCGTCGAGCACCGTCTACAGATTCGGCGTGGTCGGGAACCGCGGTGCCATCAGTCAGTTGCAACTCGACGAACCGACCCCTGTATCAGGTATCAGCGGCCGAGTAGTTCAGATCGCCACCTCGAATTCCGACGGTTACGCGCTGACCTCGAGCGGTACGGTGTGGGCCTGGGGAGTGGCCAGCTACGGCGAGCTCGGCAATGGTACACATCCCGCCTACTCGACCAGAGCGCTGAAGGTCGAGTTTCCCTCGAATGTCCGGATCACCTCATTGGCGAACCCGATGCCCTTTGACGGTGCACTGGCCATCGACTCACAGGGCCACCTCTGGGGTTGGGGGCTCAACGCCAATGGCGACCTTTGCCAGTCCGGACTCATGCAACTGCGTCCGGATGAGCTTCCGTTGAGCGACGTCACTCTGGCCACCGGGGCACGGACTCACTCGCTCCTCTACTCGGGGAACACGCTCTACGCCTGCGGTTCAGGTGAGTACGGTGTCCTTGGCACCGGCTCCACCTCGAACAGTTCCAGGCCCATTCCCGTCGTCGGCTTGCCGAACACCGCGCCGGTGACGGAATTGACCTCGTCGTGGGAAGGATCCGGGGCACTGCTCGGCAACGGTGATTACTACAACTGGGGCTACAACGCCGCCGGTCAACTCGGCGATAGCTCCACTGCCAACAGCGCCGTTCCTGTTCGGGTGGCGCTTCCCTCAGCGGTGAGACAGGTGTTCCAGGGCGGGAGCGGTCCCAAGAACGGCCAGACCTTGGCCATCCTGAACAATGGTTCAGTGTGGACGTGGGGCAACAACGACCGTGGCCAGCTCGGCAATGGCACCCGGGTGAGCTCGGACGCCCCCCTGCCGGTCGACGTGCCCAGCGGGGTGACCTTCGTCAAGGTCAGCTCGGGGGGCTACGCCAGCTACGCCATCGACCGTTCGGGCCGGCTCTGGGCCTGGGGGGACAACAGGAGCGGACAACTCGGAATCGGGACCAGCACCACGGTTGCCACCCGGCCCGTCAGTGTGGGCATCCGTCTGACGGAGGTTACGTCCACCGCCCAGAACGTGGCCGGACTCGGAGGTGGCGCCCGGTGATGGTGATGAACGACCATCTCGCAGACCGGACGCCGGGTGCACCCATGTCCGAGACCGGAACGCCGGCGTGGGGTCAGCGAGACGGAGGCCACGGCCGGCCTCGGAACTGCGCTCAGAATCGCCACTCCCCAGGCTGGTGTTTCGCCCTCCGGAGCTGAGCGCCTCCAATGGAGCGGCCCTCTTCGCACTGAGCCTCGGCGGGCCGCCCCGTGTCGTATGGTCATCCCGTGACGGGAGCGGCCAGCGAGGAAAGCCCCAACCGCTCGACGGGGGAAAGGTCGGGTCTGACCGATGGAGTGCCCCGTGTGTCCCTCCCGTTCTCACCGGGCTCGGTGTCGATGCGTCTCTATCCCCACAACGAACTCGCCGCGTCCGAGGTGATCGCCGAGCTCTGCGCCCAGGCGCGCCTGGCCATGGACAGCGGATTCGCCGGTGTCATGACCAGCGAGCACCACGGAGGTTTTCCGGGTTATCTCCCCAATCCGCTTCAGATGGTCGCCTTCATCCTGGACGAGTGCCCGTCGGGTTGGGCTGCGGCCTGCCCCCTGTTGCTCCCGCTGCGCCCGACGGCCATGGTGGCCGAAGAAGTGGCCTGGCTGGCCGCCCGTCATCCAGGACGGGTCGGCCTGGGGGTTGCCGCCGGCGCACTCCCCCTGGACTTCGAAGCCATGGACCTGCCAATCGGGTCGGCCGTCGACGTATTCCGCCACGAACTGCCGCGCATCGTCGACATGCTGCAGGGGAACGATCTGCGCCAGCTGCACGACGACCCGGCCCTGCGGGCGTGTGCCGAGAGCCCGGTGCCAGTGCTGAGTGCGGCGGTGTCCCCGGCGGCGGCAAGGCGGGCGGCCCGATGCGGAGCCGGCATCCTCATGGAGGGAATGTCGGCGCCCAACCGTTTGGCCCGCCTGACTGTCGAGTACGACGGCGCCGGCGGTACCGGGGCCAAGGTGCTCATCCGCCGAGTGTGGCTGGGAAGCGTCCGGACCGATCTGGTCGACGCCCAACGCCGCGTGTACGACAGCTATTCCGGTGCTGGTGGTACTGCCTTCGTCGGCGATCAAACGGTCGCTTCGAACGACCCCGTCGAACTGGCCGAGCAGCTCGACCAGGCGATGTGCGAATCGGGCGCTGATGCCCTCAATATCAGGATTCATCTCCCGGGTATGCCGCCGGGCGAGGTCAGACAACAGATCGCCCGACTGGGGGCGGAGGTGGCCCCGCTCCTCCGATCACGGCCGAATCGCCCGTGGTGTTGACCGGGGCCCGGCCGCGCCGGCGCTGACCGTCGGCCCAAGGAGCCGCCGGGGGGGACCATCGAGTAGAGCAAGGGAAACGGGCGCCTTCGAACACTCGGACCTCGTTGTTCCGCACCGGACTGCCCGGGCTGGCCTCGCCGGACCGGACCTGGCGGTTGCCCGGAACCAGGCCGTTCGGATCCGTCGGGAGGGCCCGGATCATCGTGCCAGCGTGGGCTCCGAGCTCCGGCGGGGACGGGGACCTTCCTCTTCACCTCGATCGCCGACTCGACACGCCGGTGGAACGAAGGCCCGACCCCCAGACCGATCGATCGCCATGTCGCTGGCTAGTGCCTCGCCCGACCGGCGCTGGTCGAGCACACACGCCGCCTGCTCCTGCCATCGCCATGGCCTGTCGAGTCATTGGTGGCATGCTGGCTTTCTGGCGGGCATCGATCAGGGGGTGTGATGACGGCAGACAGAGAGTTCGGTGGTCGGATCGGGAACGATTGGCGCAGCTCGGAACCGTGGTGGCCACCGACCCCGGCTCCACCCGAGGGGGCGCCCAACGTTGTCCTCGTCGTCCTTGACGACGTCGGCTTCGCCCAACTCGGCTGCTTCGGGTCGGACATCGACACCCCGGTGCTCGACGGTCTGGCCGCCGGAGGGGTCCGGCTGTCGAATTTCCATACCACCGCGCTCTGCTCGCCCACCCGTGCCGCCCTGCTGACCGGTCGCAACCACCACCGCAGTGGCATGGGCCGGGTGCCGGACCTGGCCATCGGGTACCCGGGCTACTGGGGAAGGCCGCCTCGCCAGAACGGCTATTTGTCCGAGATTCTGCAGGCTCACGGCTACGCCACCTACGCGGTGGGGAAATGGCACCTCAGCCCGGAGGACGAGACCAACATGGCGGGTTCGCGCGCCACCTGGCCCTTGGGTCGCGGGTTCGACAGGTGGTACGGGTTCCACGGCGGGGAGACCCACCAGTTCGTGCCGGCTCTTTACCACGACAATCACGCCGTCAGGCCTCCCCGCTCAGGGGACGACGGCTACCACCTGAGTGCCGATCTTGCCGACCGGGCCATCGAATTCCTCGGAGATCTGCGAGCGGTCGATGCCGATAAACCCTTCTTCCTCTACTTCTGTACCGGCGCCTGCCACTCCCCTCACCAGGCGCCCTCGGAGTGGATCGACGGCTATCGAGGGCATTTCGCCAAGGGCTGGGACCGATGGCGTGAAGATGCGCATGCTCGACAGCTCGACATCGGAATCATCCCCGAGGGCACCCTCCTGCCGCCGCCGCCACCCTGGGTGCCTCCGTGGGAAGACCTGGATCACCAGGAGCGGGCTCTGGCCGAACGGTTCATGGAGTGCTTCGCAGCTTATTTGTCCTACACCGACGAGCAGATCGGGCGAGTGTTGGCCTTCATCGACGACCTGGGGGACAGAGACGACACGCTGGTGGTGGTGGTGTCGGATAACGGGGCCAGCTCCGAGGGTGGAAAGGCAGGGACGATCAACGAAGGACGGCTCACGAATTTCAACGCCGCCAGCACCCGGGAGATGTTCCGACGTATCGATGAGATCGGTGGGCCTCTCAGCCACAACAACTACCCGTGGGGCTGGACCATGGCCGGCAACACCCCGTTGAAGCGCTGGAAGCGCGAGGTCCACGAGGGCGGTGTGGCCGACCCCTGCATCGTGTCGTGGTCCGGTCGGTTCGCCGGGAGCGGCGGCGGCATACGTCGACAGTTCGCCCATGCCATCGACGTCCTGCCGACCGTGCTCGAACTGGTAGGGGTCAGTGCCCCGGACACCATCGGCGGCGTGCCTCAATCGCGCCTCGACGGCACGAGTTTCGCCTACCTGCTGGACACCGAAAAGGCAGCAGAGCCTGGCCGGCACGTAACGCAGTATTTCGAAATGCTCGGATGCCGGGCCATCTATCACGATGGCTGGAAGGCGGTGGCCTATCATCCGGTCGGTCCCCTCTATGACGACGGGCTCAGCACGAACGCGGCGTTCGAGGACGACGTGTGGGAGCTGTATCACGTCGCCGAGGATGTCTCCGAGGCGACCGATCTGGCCTCACAGCATCCGGAGAAACTGTCCGAGATGATCGGGCTGTGGTGGGACGAGGCCCGCGGCAACGACGTATTGCCGCTCGACAATCGACCGTTGGAGGCAATCGCTCACCCGAAACCGGATCGTCGTCGCCAACGCAACACCTATCGCTATTTTCAGGCCGGTGCTCCCGTGCCCGAGTCGGTGGCCGTCAAGCTCTGCAACCGGTCCCACCAGATCGTTGTGACGTTCGAGGTGCCCAACTCGGTGGTACCGAACGGAGTCCTGCTGGCCCTGGGTTGCGCCCTGGGCGGCTGGTCGCTGCATCTGCTGGATGGCCAGCTCCGCTACGTCCACAACCTCTACGGGAAAACGCGTTCGCTCATTCACGCCGAGACAACGCTCGGTCCGGGTCGCCACACCGTGAAGTTCGCATTCGAAAAGGACGATGGTGCCGGAGGGATCGCCTCGTTGGAACATGACGGCGAAGTGGTGGGCGAGGGTCCGATCGATCGATTCACGCCAGCTGTCTTCAACGAAGTGGGGATCGGCCTGACCTGCGGCTACGAGTGGGGACCGGCCATCGGAAACGGCTATTCGGCGCCCTTTGCCTTCAACGGCACCATCCTCCGAGCCGACGTCACTGCCACGGGCCCTGCGGTGGTCGACCCCGTGCTCGAGGTGGCCGCCATCTTGGCCATGCAATGAGGTCGAGACGAGCGATGACGTCCTGAGACGGGTGGACCCTGCAACCGTGGCCTGCAAGCCACGTCGCACCTTCGGGCGTCCCGCCCTAGCCACCATATGGCCGGGGACCCAGTGTCCGGTAGCGGGGCCTTCCGACTCGACCGCCCGCTACTCCTGGACTGACCCCCCGAGCCGATTCGTCGGCGTCGAGTCGTGAAGTTCCGCCCTCTCCCGCACTCCCTGCTCCCGTACTCCCTAACCGGTTCCCACCATTCGGGAATCCTCGCGTACGTTCCCTACGAAAGCAGCGGAGAGTTTATGGCTGATTACGCGGTAGTACTGTGGTGTAATTGCGACGGGACGACCAGGAGATTGCCGACGATGACCAACGAGGGGACGGCGCCAACCCGGGGGCGGCCGCCGGGGCCCAGTCTGTCGAGCGAGGCGGTGGCCATCCTGGAGCGGAATGCCTTCTCCGCCCTCCGGGGACCGAACAGCCGGGGCGCAGTGCCGCGCAGCGCCTTTGACGGCGTTGATGTCTCCACCGTCGACCGGTCGGTCAAGAGGGCGTTCGGGGGCCACAGCGGCAGGACGCCATTCGACCTTGCCTCCCATCGGGTGAGCCGCCTCGAAGGTGGAACCAGCTCGACGCTGCAGTCGGTCTTCGAGCTGGTGGAACAGAGCTTCCGAGAGAGCGACTCCATGGAGAAGACGCTCCGCGTATTCCTGCGGGCCAACTTCGAGGAAGCCTGCAAAGAGGAGGGCCTTCTTGCCTCGTTCATCGTGCAAGCCGCGGCCTGCGCCCATGTCGAGAGCGGCAATCAGGATTCACCGGCACAATCCCAGGCGGCTCTCGAAGTCATCACCCTGCGGCAGGAGCTGTATGCCGAGATGTGCTCTGGGTTCGTCGCCGGCCTTTCGGTGGCACTACGACGGCTTCGTCGGCGCCCGAAGACATCCCTGAACGAGATCGTCGTCGCCGTGGGTGCCACCAGCGATGGGTTCTTGCTCCTGCACAAGCTCCAGCCGGATCTGTTCGATGCGGATCTGGTCGTCTGCGCCCAGTGGAACCTTATTTGGAGCATGACGGAACCCGGACTGCTGGATCCGCCCAGCGAGTCCAACATCCACGAACGAGACCTCGTGGAAGCGGCACTCAGGGCCTTTTCCGATGGTCACATCCCGACCGTGGAATCTGTGGCCAGCCACTGTGGGGTGCCGAGGGACGAGGCATTCGAACTGATAGCCACGGATGAGGCTCTAGCCCAGCGTTGTATGGACTACGCAGTGGGAAGCACGGTGGAGACGAAGGCCATTGCCGTCAACGTGAAGGGGGCGGAACTGGCGGCAGTCAGAGACCTCCTCATTGCCACGACTCAGCAGGCAACGGCGGCCCCGCTCCTGATCGACGTGCTGCAACGACAGAGGGACAGCGGATTCTGCGCAGAAGCTCGAGGCCATATCGCCGAGGCCCTGGGACAGTCGAGCGCTGTCAAACTGGATCGGAAGTCCGCCGAGGGGGTGGCCCAGATGCTGCTCGACGCCGCCCTCCAGGGAGGATCCGGCAAGTCGATCTGGGAGAACGGGCTGGACGCCTTCGCCTCGGATCAATGACCGGTTGGACACGCTGACTGCGACGTTGTCGATGGCCCGGGACCTGCTGGTCACGACGGACGGGGGCGCCACCGGGCCGTGACACACGGAGCGCTCACCGTCCCAGCAGTGCCGGGGCCAAGCGGCGGTAGGACTGCAGCGGAAACGACTCCGTTGGCGACAGGACCTGGACGCAGACATGGTTCGCCCCGGCTTCGAGGTGATCACGAATGCGATTGGCGATCGTGTCCGGTTCGCCCCAAGCCACGACGGCATCGACGAGCCGGTCGCTTCCGCCTTCGGCGAGGTCGTCGTCCCCGAAGCCCAGCGAACGGAGATTGTCGGCATAGTTGGTAAGGGACAGATAGCCCGCAGTCCAGGTCCGGGCCAACTGCCGGGCCGTGGAGGCGTCCCTCTCGAGCAGGACGGTGACCTCGGGGGCCAACAGCGCATCGGCTCCCAGGATCTGGCGAGCCCGAGCCGTGTGTTCGACCGGCACGAAGTACGGATGGGCCCCCGCAGATCGCTCGGCCGCCAGACCGAGCATCCGAGGCCCGAGGGCGGCCAGCAGCCTCCGCTCTTTCGCCACCGGAGGTCCGGCTCCGTCGAGGGCATCGAGATAGGCGACCATGTGGCTGTAGGGGCGGGCGTAGTTCTCGACAATCGGTGCATGGCTGGCCCCCAGGCCGAGGACGAAACGGCCGGGATGGCGCCGATCGAGGTGGGCGACGGCCACCGCCATCTCGTCGGGCGGCGTCGGCCAGATGCTGACGATGCCGCTGCACACCGTCATTTGGGTGGTGGCGGCCAGCAATCGCTCGAATCGGGGAGACAGGCCCGGCTGAAATCCTCCAGATGACCACAGTGCTGTGTAGCCGAGCCCTTCCAACTCCCCGGCCACGTCCACTGAGGCGTCATCGGTGATCCGCCAGTTGCCGCTCCACCAGACGCCGACCCGACCCAGATCCACCGGATCACGCTATCTCGGGAGGCGGTCGGACACGGCCGTTCGACAGTCCATGGTGGTCGGGGCTCGCCCGGCCGGTTCGGAGGCACGGAAATCTCCTCCCATGGTGTTGACGACGTGATTCCGCTGCTCTCTACTTGTGAGCAGCGCGGCTCGAAAGAAGGGCCCGGGAAGGAGACTGTTGGATGACATCCCACATCCTCGGCACCCGAAAAGAATGGTTGGAAGCACGCCTGGAGCTGCTGGAAGCTGAAAAGGAATGGACGCGCCGCGGCGATGAGCTGGCCCGACTGCGCCGAGGTCTACCGTGGGTGCCCGTCGAAGTGGATTACCGCTTCGCCACCGAGGGCGGCGATGCGTCGCTGGCCGACCTGTTCGGCCGTCGTTCGCAGATGCTCGTCTATCACTTCATGCTGGGACCCGGCTGGGACGAGGGTTGTCCGAGCTGCTCGGCCCTGGCTGACGGATTCGCCGGCAGCATCCCGCATTTCGAGAACCACGACGTGGCCTTCATCGTCGCCTCCCGGGCGCCGCTCGACGAGATCCTCGCCTACAAGCGCCGGATGGGGTGGGAGTTCCCGTGGGTCTCATCATTCGGTAGTCGTTTCAACTACGACTTCCATGTCACGATCGATCCCGCCTCGGCACCGGTCGAGTACAACTACAAGGACCACGCGCAGCTCGAGGCGGACGACGTCGCCTGGCGCAACTGGTCGGGCGAGCAACCCGGAATGAGTGCGTTCGCTCGTGATGGCGAGGATGTGTTCCACACCTACTCCGCCTACGCCCGCGGCTTGGATGGGCTGTGGACGATGTGGCAGTGGTTGGACCGCGCCCCCCTGGGTCGCAACGAGGGCGATATGTCATGGTTCCACCGGCACGATGAGTACTCGGCGATCTCGGGTCAACCGTCGACACCGAGTGCCGCCGATTGACCGGACGGGAGCGTCACCGGGACGGGACGGCCCCGATCTCCCGGAAGGGGCCGGTCGATGTGGCGGCGCCGCCCACCGTGGCCTAGAGATAGTCGTCGAATCGGGGGGCCCCGTCCTCCCGGTCCAGCTCGACTCCGTTGGCGACGAAGCTGATGGCGTGATACCAACCGCACAACATGAGCAGGTCCAGGATCTCGGCTTCGTCCAGTTCCTGACGCAGGGCCCCCCACAATCCGTCATCGATGTCACACCGGTCGTGCAGAGCATCGGCCACGTCGATGAGGACACGATCCCTCCAACTGGACCAGCAGGGATCGGTCGACGCCCCGTGAGTCAGCGATGCGAGGTGGTCGGAAGTCAGCCCCACCCGGTCAGCGAAGAAAGCTATGTGGACGCCCCACTCGTACTCGCAATGACAACGGGCACACGTTCGATCGATCACGATCTCCCGGTCGCGGATCGACAAGGACAGTCGCCTGCCCAGCTCATAGCTCCCCCACCCCCCCATGGCCCCGGCCATAGGCAGGTTCTTGACGAACGTCCGGAACAACAGGATGGGTGGGACGCCGGGAGGCATCATCGCCTCCAGCTGATCGCCGACGTCCCTCTCGTAGGGCGGTTGCACGGGACCGATTCTGGCCATGGATCCTCCGATGTTTTTGATTCCGAAACGATCGATACGGTAGTGTTTCGTAAATCGAAACGCAAACGTCCGAAGAGAGAGCGCGGTGACCCCAACCCCAGTGCCAGGGCGGAGCGTCCGGGGTTCGACCACCGGACGTCCCCTCATGGCGGCATTGGACCTGCTCGGACGGCGGTGGGCGCTCCGCATCCTGTGGGAGCTTCGGGACGGTCCGACCGGGGCCAGAGCCCTTCGGGCCAAGTGTGACGGCATGTCGTCGAGCGTCCTCTACGACCGCCTCCGGGACCTGGGGGCTGCCGGACTCGTCGACCGCACCGACGAGGACGAGTACGTCCTGAGTGATGTGGGTGCCGCCCTCGGCACCGCCCTCAAACCGCTGGATACCTGGGCCGATCGGTGGGCGGCGTCACTGCCCCATTAGCCAGACGACAGATGTGCAGGGGCGTTGTCGAGAGGTTCCTCGGAGCGGCCAACGCCCACCTGGGCCGGCCCCGGCCCCGGCCCGAAGTCAGATCGGATCGTGCGAGTCGGGAAGGGTGGCTGACGTCCACGTCACGCCCACGCACATCTCGTCTGTCGATCCGTCGCCCCAGGTGACGAAGTGGGGCGGGACCTTGCGCAGGACGGGGAGCTCTTGCTCGAGGGTCGGGTCGTAGGTGCAGGTGATCTGCACGGGCTCGCCGGCGGTGACCGGAACGGGGGTGGCCAAGTTGTAGGCCCGCTGGTGATGGAAGTCGTAGTTGGGGACGTCGAGAACCGTCTTCGCCTCGGGCGTCTCCGGGTTGACCACCATGGTGAAGCCCACCCCGAGCAAGTGCATGTGCGGTGCCACCCTCACCAGGTAGCCGCCTGTGCTCATGTGTGACGTACACGAAGTCGAGTCGCCTTCGGGCGGGTCGGAGGGATTTCGACCGCACAGCGCTTCGATCCCTTCGGCCTCGATAACCGCATCCTGGCCGAATCGCTGACCCTGGTTGGCCAGGGAGGCGGCCCGATTGCACAACGGACCGGTCACGCCCGCCGGGCAGGGGATGTCGGGGGCCGCCTCCATCTCTTGGACATGGAGGGGCAACAGCGGTGTCGACAGGGGGACGGTGTGGAGGACCAGGGCGTTCTTCACCGGGCTGTCACCGACCAGCAGGTTGTAGTGCACCTGCATTACCACCATGCTCCCGGCCGGAATGATGAATCCCGTTCCCTTCGGGAAGTCGATGGCTCCGGATCCCGGTGACCAGTTGCTGAGCAGGGTGGTCTCGGCGAAGTCAGCCAGAGGCGTGTTGGGCAGTGTCCCCTCGCCGAAGCACGTCCATCCTTTCTTGAACACCTCGTCTCGCTTGGCCTGCGCTACTTGCGACGGCGGAAGGAGGAACAGGGCGGCGTGGTGATCCTCGACGCTGCCCGGGAAGAACTGGCTGGAGATGATGTACGCACTGCGGGTGACATGCGGGTCCACCACCGTGCAGTGGTAGTCGTCCGTCGCCCCCGGAGGTGCTTTGGGCTTGTAGCTCGCCGATTTCAGCCAGATCGACGTCACATGGGTGGACGACGCCGGAGGAGCGGCAGTGGCGGCAGTGGCCACCGGACAGGTCGCCGCCACCAGCACCAACCCGACCGCCAGGAGGGCCAAACGTGGGATCCGCACCCGACCAACCTAGCCCCGGGGAAATAACTCCGCCGTGCTGTGCCCACCAGCCTGCTGCCTCTCGAGGTCGGCCGCCCCTTTCGGCCTTCCCCCGATCCAGGGTGACCGACCGCTGCCCGTCGGCCGGACGACATTTCTCAGAAATTTCCCGGATTCGGTCATCCGGTCGGGTCCCCGGCTCCGATCACCTGGTAACGACACACCGTCCTGCGCCAAGTGAAGCCATGTCTCTGCCCGGGGGTCACCATGAACGGATTCAGTCGTCGCTCCTTCCTGAAGACGGGGTCGGCAGCCGTCGTCGCCGCCGGAGCGATCTCGTCCCTGCCTGCTCTACCCGCCCTGGTCGGGAGCGCCGAGACCCAAGGGGCCGCTGATGTCGACACCGCCGAAGCCGCCGTGGTCTATGCCGAGTCCTCAGCCCTGAGTGAGCCCCTGGTCGCCCATGTCCGCGATCTCGCCACCGGCGAGATCGGGCTGTTTTCGGGGACGCGAGATCACCCTTCTCGATCCCCAGCTGGCCGCCCGCCTGGCCCGGGCCATCGGCTAGTCAGCCGGCTGTCGGCGCCCGACCCCTCTCAACCGTCCCAGTAACCAGATCCGACCAGAAAACCGAGGTACGCCATGTCATCCCATCGTGAAGCGCCGGAGATCTCCAAGGATCCGGTGGCCGACAGCACCGACGTCTACGCCTTCGTCAGTCCCGATACCCCGGGCACTGTCACCCTGATTGCCAATTACATCCCGCTCCAGGGGCCGGACTCCGGTCCCAACTTCTACGAGTTCGGTGACGACGTCCTGTACACCATCAACGTCGACAACAACGGCGACGGCAAGGCCGATATCGCCTTCGAATTCCTGTTCACCACCACCAATGCCCCCGGCGCCTCGAGCTACTTCCTCTACAACACGGGGCCGATGACCACCCTGCCGTCGCCCGCCTGGTCGCGGCCCCAGACATTCACCTTGACCGAGGTCCGGTACACGCCGTGGGGGGCGCCGGAATCGCGGGTGCTGGGAGCGGACCTGCTGGTGCCGCCGTGCAATGTCGGTCCGCTGTCGACTCCCGACTACGCCGGCGATCTGGTCAGTGCGGCACTGACCCACAATCAGGGCGTCGTCGGGTTCCCGGTCTTCGCCGGTCAACGGGCCGAGGGCTTCTATGTCGACCTCGGGGCGGTCTTCGATCTCGGAGACCTCCGACCGTTCGAGGAGGCGCACGCCGGCAGCACCCTGACCCGGATGCCCGGCATCAACTCCACCGATACCCTCAACGTCCATTCACTCGCCCTCCAGGTGCCCATGGCCTCCCTGACCGCCACCGGCCGGGCACCGTCGGGCGTCGGCGACCCCAATGCCGTGATCGGGGTCTGGACGACGGCGCAACGGCAGACCGCCCGGGTCCTGGCCAACAACTGCCAGGGTGGCTACCTGAACGCCGGACCGTACGTGCAGGTCTCGCGTCTGGCCAACCCCTTGTTCAACGAGCTGCTGGTCCCACTGGCCGAAAAGGACTTCTGGAACGCCAACTTCCCGGTGAACGACAGCCAGTTCGCCAAGTACGTGACGGCCCCGGCTCTGGCCGGACTGCTGCCCAGCCTCTACCCGGGCGTCTTCCCTCACCTGGCCGCCTACACCAAGCCCCGGGCCGATCTGGCCGCCATCTTGTTGACGGGCATCCCGGCCACCGTGGTGGCGGGTTTCCAGAACAACAACACAGGCACGCTCCAGGCCGACCAGCTCCGGCTCAACATGGCCATTCCCCCGAAGACCACCGGACAGAGCTCCCTCGGGATCCTGGGCGGGGACCTGGCCGGGTTCCCCAACGGTCGTCGGGTCTTCGACGACGTAGCCACCATCGAGCTCCGGGCCATCGCCGGAGCCACCATCCCATTGGTCGATCCCAGCTTCACACCGGACACCGTCGTCCAGGAGGCCCCGGAACCGTTCGCCAATCCTGCCGGAGGGCTCCAGTTCGGGCTGGTGAACGGCGGGTCGGATCTGAGCGCAATGGGCACCGAGACCTTCCTGGCCAGCTTCCCGTACCTGGGCACCCCCCACAGCGGTTACACCGCCCATACAGCCGATGCGGTGGCGGGTTGATCCCGTGACTCCGACGACCCTCCCTTCGACAACGACCCCGATCTCACCGCCACTCGAAGAATCGACCGGTCCCAGCCAGGGACCGGTGGTACTCGACATCGGCGGCACCATCGGAGCCGCGGTGATTCTCACCGGTGCCGATCTCGACGGCACCGAGCTCGAAGTCAGACGAGTGGGAAAGGAGTGGGACGGGACCCACGTCGCCGTACGCTGGCGTCCGACCACCGGGGAGCCCGTCTATGCCGCCGTCTTCAGTCAGCTCGACGAGGGGATGTACGAATTCCGCCGGAGGCTGGCGGATCCCCTCGGACCGGTGCATCGGGCCAGGGTGGTCGGAGGTGGTCTGGTGGAGCTCCATTGGGACCAGGGGTGACCCCCGGCCGTGGGTCGATGGGCCTGCGGCCCCGGCGGACAGGTGACGAGCAGAAGGCCCCGCACCTCGCCGGCCGCCGGATCCTCGACACCCAATGGGCGGCCCCGGGACGACAGACGACCCGCCGACCCAATAACACGCCGGCCAACGGACCGACCGAATTCACTGGTCTCGGGTCATCGATTCCAGCATGGCCCCCATCTGTTGATGTACGAGGTTGACGGCCTGTAGCGGACGGATCATCACCCGGAACTCGATGATGCGCGCCTCGTCGTTACCGCGGATGATGTCGACGCCGTTGACGTACTTGCCCTGCATGGTGGTTTCGAACTCCAGAATGGCGGTGTCGTCGCCCATCACGGTCTTGGTGTACCGAAAGCGCCCCTCTCGATCAGTGGGTCCCGAGTTCGGTGTGGAATCGCCGCCGGCCAGAGTCCGCACCGCAGCCTGCAGATACCGTGAGGTGATCTCCTTGCCCCTCTGCGGCGTAAACACGATGGGCGAATAGAAGACGACCTGGTCATCGAGCAGATCGTCGAGCCCACCCGGCAGCTCGCCCCGGAGATACGAGTGCCATCGCCAAACAACCCGCTCGATCATCAGTTCTCCTCGGCGCCGGCCCGTCGGCGGCAGGCCCCCATCGTACGTCCGCCGGCGCCGGCCCCGACCGTGTTGGTCCGGCTCGACGGCATCCGACCCGAGGAGCAAAGCCGCCGGCCATCGCCCCACCCGTCAAAAGCGCGGTGGTCGGCCATTCCGTGCCGCCGCCTTCACGATGAACAAAGTGAGCCACTCCGACCGCGGGGAGGGAGGCCGGCGCGGGCGGCCAGTTTTTCGTGCAGAAGGATGCACCATCGGGCCTGTGACTCGTCCCCCCGCTGATCGCTCCGCTTGGCCACGGTCTCGATGTTGTCGAGGCACTGGAGCAGTGAGGAGTTCTCGCCGGTGGGCACGAACACGAGCATGTTGTTGCAGCGCTCCAGAATGTCATCGGCTGCGTGGCGCACCACTTCGAGAGCACTGTTGGCATCACCTACCGCATTCAACTGGGCGAATTGGGCGGCGAGGTGATAGTCCTGGGCCACCAGGAGTGCATATCTGGCCGGACCGGTCGCATGGGTTGTCTTCGCTTCTCGCACCGCGGTCACCGCCTTCACGTTCGCTCAGCAGGAATCTTCCCTTTATCGACCTGAGTCGGTAACGCCTTGAGAGATCTGGGGACTCACGCCTCGCGGTGGCTCTCCGGACAACGCAATTTCGGGGTCTTCCGGGGTGGGCCCGCAGTGGTGGAAAGGCTGATCGGGCTAGGTTCTGACCATGCCCGTCGCCCGCCTTGCCACCGCCGGCAACACCTCCGTCGCCGGCCCCCTGGAGAGCGACTGGAGGTCGTGCTCAGCGGTCGGAGCCACCAGGTCAGGACCTTGGATCCGGTCGGTCCGGCTGCGGCCAGCGTGTTGGCCGACCACTTCGGGATTGGATCGAGAACGGGACATGCCCTGAGTCCGGGAGAGGCACAGGCGGGCCGCACGCGGGGCTTCGGACCCTTCGTCACCTTCATCGAGTACCGACGGCCCGACGGCCTCCTCCAAAAGTGGGAATCCCGGCGTCAGCGGAAGAGCCGGGCGGGCGGGACCTGGTGGGCCCCCCGCTCTCGGAGCTGGTGGATCGGCGTCCTCTTTGCCATCGGATCGATCCTGTTCGCCCTGGGTGCGGTGCCCGGTTACCTCCAAGCCGTGGGACGACTACCCGACTCCGTCACCTTCTTCGTCGGGTCGGTGTTCTTCACGTCGGCTGGGTTCCTCCAGTACTGGGAGTCCGTGGACTCGGGTGGAGAGACCTCGGGTCACCGATGGAGGCGACTGATCTCCGTTCGTCCACACCAGATCGACTGGTGGGCCAGTGGCATCCAGCTCATCGGCACCCTCTATTTCAATGTGAGCACCGCCGTCGCCATCAGCACCGACCTGAGTGCCCAGACCGCACGTCAGCACGTGTGGCGGCCGGATGCCGTCGGTTCGGTCTGCTTTCTGGTAGCCAGTGGCCTGGCCTGGGCCGAGGTGTGCCACGGATGGGCGTCGTGGGCTCCTCGAAGGCTGGCGTGGTGGATCACCCTCCTCAACCTGGCCGGGTCGGTCGCCTTCGGGATCTCGGCCGTCAACTCGTACGTGGTTCCGGCCACCGGGCAGATCCGGAATCTCGAACGTTCCAATCTGGGTACGTTCGTGGGCGCACTGTGCTTCCTGATCGGCGCCGTTCTCTTGCTCCCCGAGGGTGCCGGAGCAGCCGATTGACCAAACCGGCCGGGCCGCGGTGTTTCCTACCGGGAACAACCTGGGCCACCGCCCCTGGCCATGGGCGGAGGCGGTGGGACCGGTCGCCGTTCGGACCCGTCAACGGACGAGGGTCAGAGGCGACGGGCGTGGAGGCACCATCTCCTCTCGACCGGCCCGGTGTGTCACCAGATCGATGGAGCTGACGTCGGCCAAGGGCGGCGAGTAGACGTGGAGCGAGGTGGCATCGGCACCCGATCGGTTGATGAGAGCGTGCACCTCCGACGGCTCGGCCGACGTCGAAGAACCTGACGACAGGACCCGGACGGTCGGATCCTGGCATTCCACCCGGTCGGAGAAGATCTCGGTGAGCTCGCCGTCGATGACCGGCAGCACGCTGCGGACGTCACCGTGGTCGTGAGGCCCGAGCCCCGACCCGGCGGGCCAGGTGATCAACCAGGCGTCGTAGAAGGCGGTGGCCGCCAGCCGCCACGACCGGGGCGAGTCGCCAGCTCCGCCAATGGGAGCCGGCTCTTGGGTCCGGGCCAAACCGGCGGCGACGGCCCGCAGCGCACCGAACGAGATCGACCCGGTGGGTCGGATCCGTTCGGCCCATGGGGGCCCGAGGACGGACGGGTGGGCTGACCGGTCCGGGGTCGGGCGAAGGGGACGAGCGCGACGATCCTCGACGGTGGGGGCGGGGGCCGGATCTGAAAGGGACATGAGAATTCCTTCCCAGTAGGTGCAAAGGGGATCTGGGTGGCCGCCACGGCCCGGGATGAGTGCCTCCTGGTCATTCGACGACACCCACGGGGTGGCGACGGCTCTGTGCTCCTGGCCCACCTGGGTCGAACTACTGCCCACGATCGTAGCGCATACTTGACCTGTCCAGTCGACTCTCTAGGACAGGACTGCCGACGTCGGGTGGGATCTTCCGTTCGTCCGGATGCTCACACTCGGAAGGACCGTGGAGAGCCGGCGGCCCTCGCCCTTCTGGAGCCGGGTGTTCAGGGTTGGATACCGAAGGTGGCGTAGTACGGAGCGAAGCGCTCTTTGATCTGATCGGGCTCCAGGCCGAAATCGGACAGCTGATAGGAGTGGGTTCCCTGGGCGCCGGGTTCGTGGGTGCCGGCCCATTCGGCCACCGAGGCTCGGGATCGATCGTCGAAGGAGAGCCCGATCCGGGTCAGGCCCCTCTCCAGAGCCGACAGCGGATCGGTCTGGAGCTCGGCAAAGGAGATGTCGGCGAACCGGTCGTCGCCCATCCGCGCCCGGAACTCCATGGCCCGCTGGACGGCGACCCACCACCGATCGAGCTCCTCGGCACCCAGTTCGAAGGAGTCGTCGCGGTCGCTGCTCCAGCTGCGGGTGTAACGGATGAGGCTGCAGACCGACCCCAGGATCTGGGCCGGGTCCCGATGACTCCAGAGGAAGCGGGCGTGGGGGTAGGCCTCCACCAGGTCGTCGAGGGCGAACATGTGCACCGGCGTCTTCAGATGCCAGAGAGTGGGTGGGCAGTGCCACTGGAGCAGGCGCAGGACCCGTCGGTGGTACCGGTAGGTCTCCTTCATATCGGCATCGACGACCCACTCGAGATAGGAGGGCACCCTGGCGAAACCGTCGAAGTGGACCGTCCGGAAGCTCATGCCCATGAGGTCCTGGCACTCGGTGGCCGTGGCCGCCTCGGCGTGGTGCATGGTCCGCATCAGCGGAAAGGCCTCGTTCATCATGGCGATTCCCTGCTCGGTGGCGGCGATCCGGGGGTCGGTGTGCTCAGTCTCCTTTTCCGGTGGGGGAACCGGCGAGGCCGACTCCCATGTCCGTAGTGACCGGAACTGGGGATCGGCCGCCACCAGCTGGCTGAGGGCGGTGGTGCCGGTGCGGGGCAGCCCGATCACGAACACCGGTCCGCCGACGACCTGGTCGTCGATCTCGGGATGGAGGCGATAGGTCTCTTCGACCTGCAGCCGGGCGGCCAGCAGCATGCTCAACCGCATCTGCTGCATGGCTTCTCCCAACTCGGTGAGCCCACCCTCTTCGTTCATCGATTCCACCAGGCGTTCCAGTCCCTGGCGGTAGTAGTCGCCACCCGTGTCGTCGAGGCCCGTCTGGGTCCGGGCGTCCTCCTCGATCCGGCCGACGTCGAGGCTCATCGGGCGAACCGCCTGCTCACGGCTCTCCGGCGGATGTCGATGGCGGCGGCACGCTCATCCGGCGAGACCCGTCTGCTACCGGACGGCAGCTCTTCGGCCAGCCGGTCGAACGGCACCACTCTGGTGGTCGGCACCGGAGCCGTTTCCGTGCGGACACATCGCAGGATGATCGGCCCCTGACTGTGCCCGGCCGTGTCCAACCAGTTGGCTACGCCAGGGTCGTGATGGGCCACCACCACCCGCACCTTCCCATCGTCGTCCACCGCCGCCTGGTAGCCGTTGAGGCTCGACTGGCGATTGCCGTAGTCGATCGTCTCCCACCAGATGTTTCCCAGCGAGTAGCTCCAGTACAGACCGTCGGGCGGAGTGACCTCGATGACCAGTGCCTCCTCGGGTTCCAGCTTCCACGAGCCGATGACGGGACGGTTCTCGGCCGCCGCCCCCATGGCGGTCCCGTCCAGCGGAGGGAGGAACGTGTTGGGTGTCTCGGGATTGGAGAAGCCCAGGAAGAAGTTCAGGTTCTCCTCCACGAAGTCGCCCAGAGCGATCACCTGACGGGCCATGGTCGCCTTCAGCTCCGCCGGTGGGCGCTCTTCGAGGGCGGCGGGACCCGATTGCGGCTCGATGGACATGGTGACAGGAACCTCGTGTTCCCAGTCGTAGAAGAAGTGACGGACCACCAACATGGTGGCGCTGTCGTCGAGAGGGAGCCAGTTGCCCTCGTGGGGGTCGGCCGACAGGATGATCTCGAACTCACCGCCGGGTCCCAGCTCGAACTCGTCGATCAGGGCATTGGCGGTGGACGCCATTCCGCCCATCACCTGCAGCCCCACATACCGCGCCGAACCCCGCTTGCCCCACAGCCGGTAGGTGGTGCCGCCCTTGAGCGCCGAGCCGACATAGATGCAGTCGGGGCACTCCATGCCCCACTTGTAGGCGGCGTCCATGCCCGAGGGCTTGATGGCCGGCACCCGGTCCAGTCCCCGTCGCAGGAGCTCGTCGATGCCCACGCCCAAGAGCACGAGGAGATGGCGGAATCCGGAGGCCATGTCGGCCTGGCCATGGGGAACGGAATCGGACAGGAGGACTTCGCCGGTTCGCTTCAGCTTTTCCAGCAGGTGGTCCCACGCCTGGCCGGACTCGAGGTCCTGGCTGGTGGCATCGCCGGCCGAGGCTGCCTCACTCACCGAGAACGGGAGCCAAGCCGGATTCTTGAACGAGCTCATGGCCGGACGACCATCGACGGTGCGGTGAGCACTGAGACCTCCCCCTGGTAGTGAAACTCGGCGTCGGCAGTGATGCTTTCATAAAGTCCGACCACTATGAGCCGGCTGGACGCTGGATCTACTTGTCGTTCGGGCTGCCCGACAGGACCACGATCGACTCCCCCGGCAGTGACACCTTGGACGACCAGGGAGCGGTGGACCCGACAATCGGTTCGCTGTCGGCCGATGAGGCAGCACTGTAGGTGTCGATCTGCATGGGCCAGCCGGCGCGGAACCAGTCGGGAACGACGAGCGACTGCGGGGTCAGGGCGGCGTTGACCAGAAGCACGCTGCGCTGGCCACCGAGGTCCGACTCGAAACCGTAGACCGATTCCGTGGGCAGGGCGACGGCCCGGAGATGGCTCCCCGGGGACGCCAGCATGGCCGCCAACACCTCTCCGTAGTACGGCGGCAAGGGGGAGTCGGCCGACTGGGTCTCGGGGCTACCCGACGACAACAGTCCAAAGTCGCCGGTGGTCGGCGAGCCGGTAATTGTTCAGGTCCCACCAGTCGACGCTGGAGGCCCCGGCCGACAGCCACTCGAGCGAGGTGGCCGCGGCGAACAGCGCCGACACGGGCCCGAAGTCGGTGGTGGTCGGTCGTTCGGAGATATTGGTCTCACCGATGGTGAACGTGGCAGTTGGTGCGTAACGGTGCAGGGTCGAGCGGATGTCGTCGGCCGCCGACGGGATCCGACGGACCGATGCCAGAATCTGCTCGGCGCTGACCCCTTGGATGGTGTCGAACGGGTACCAGTGGGCGTCGACAAAACTGACATTGGAGCCGAGGGCACGCAGGATCCCGCGGTTCCAGGTATCGGCATCGGACACCCCTGCCCCATTGGCCACCGAAGGTTGAAAGGCCCATGGCACCCCGATCTGGGCACGGGGATCGGCCTTCCTCATGGCCACGAAGTAAGGCGGGGCATTGGCCGCATAGGAACGGGCCATCACCCCGGTCGATGGGCAGACGGACCCGTCCGGCACGTATCCGCTCACAAACGTCGGACTACCGGCCAGATGCTGATTGGTCTCGTAGCAGCTGTAGGACTCGTTGCCCACCTCCCACAGGGCGGTACCCGAGCTCGGGTCACCGGCGGTGTGGGCGACCCATTGCCCGGCTTCTGCGGGAGTACCCGAGCCGTAGTTGACCGTTACCAACGTCGACGCCCCGACGCTCTGTGCTCGGGCGGCGAAGGCGTCGAAACCCAGTGGGTCGAGCCGGCGGCACGAGACGGTGACGGCACCCGTGCACTTGACCGAGTCGGTTGTGTCGATCCAGTCGTACTCGTCGGCGAAGCTCCCACCCGGGTACCGCATCTGGCGGAGGCCAGCCGACTTCATCAGGGTACTGATGAAGTCGGATCCGGCCCCGGCGTAGAGGGGGTCCCAAGCGGCGACGTTGACTCCCAGGGCTGCCGGTCCGACGGTGGCCAACCCGGTACTGGCCGAAGGGATGGTGGTCGTCGGCGAGGTCGAGACGGTGGTGACACACCCTGCGGCCACCAGGACGGCCACAGCCACCAGCCCGACCCAGCCGGCAGCCCGGGCCTTGGCCGGCCGGGCAGAGTGGCGAGATGGGACCGGCCTCTTCGTCTGGTGACCCCGAACCATTTCCGCCTTTCATGGTGGTCCGATCCCCCGGCGCGTGAGATCGGTTGCGGGGCGCCGGAGACGTCAGCTCGAACGGTGGAGTGCCACCAGCATACGTACCCGCCGACCCCGGTCCCGTCGCCTCCACCGGCGGTGCGTCGGATCGGGGAGGGTCGACCGCTCGACCGGACCGGCGGCGTCCCCGGGCCGGGCCGCCAGTCACACCGATGTGGCTGGGGTGTCGACGAAGGCCGAGAAGGGTGGTGGTTCTCCGCCGGGTGGCGGCTGGCAGGTGGAGATGCCGGTGAGGTTCCCCGGTGCCGCCAGGTCCGGTGGATCGGCGAAGGTGCGTTTGCCCAGGTCGAGACAGTCGAGTAGATCGCTGGCGTTGGCGTCCCGGTAGGTCATGGCCGGGAGGTTCCACTTGCGCTCGATGGTCTTCAGTACCGACGTGTGGTCGTAGACGGTGTGGGACACGAAGTGTGGCTTGCTGTAGGGAGAGACGACCACGGTCGGGACCCGGAACCCGTAACGGTCGTACCCGCCGGGTTGATCGAATGCGCCGATGTCGGGCAGGATGTCGTCGGGCGGGATGGCGGGTGGCGGCGGCACGTGATCGTAGTAGCCACCATGCTCGTCGTAGGTCCACACCAGCAGCGTCCGGTCCCAGGCCGGGCTGTTCATCAGCGAGCCCACCACCGTCGAGACGAAGTGCTCGCCCATCGACAGGTCCTGAGGGTTCTCTTCGGTGCCGGTCAGGATGTTGGGATCCACATAGGTGACCGCCGGCAACGAGCCCGCCCTGGCATCGGCATGGAACTGGTCGATCGTCTTGATCCGGCTCGGGTTCTTCTTCACGATGTCGGCGATCACGTAGAGGGTGGAGGCGTTGGTGGCGTAGCTCGCCCAGCTGATGCCGTGAGCGTCGAGACGGTCGAAGATGGTCCCGTTGGGCGGAATCCCGGTGATCGACGAGTCCTCGGTGGCGATCAACCCGAAGGCCGTGCCGGCCAGCAGGAAACGGCGGTTCGGGTACGTCTGGGCCAACACCGAGCAGAAGTAGCGGTCGCACACCGGGAACGTTCCGGCCAGCGAGTAGTAGAAAGGGATCTCTTGGCCCGTGTAGTACGCCATCGACCACGCGCTGCTGCTGTCGGGGCCGATGAAACCGTCGTTGCGCCCGTGCCCGTACTGGATGTGACTGGCGTCCCAGGTCTGGGTGACGGTGCCGGCCTGGCACGTATCGCTCTCGTGGAAGGCGCGGACGTAGTCGCCCAGAGGGTCCGGGTTGGTGTTGGTCGGGCGGCCGCGGCGGTCGAGGGTGAGCCCGTCGCCCCGGCCGAGCATCCCGAGGTAGTTGTCGAAGGAGTGGTTCTCTTGCATCACCACCACGATGTGGTCGATCTGGGGCAGCGTGTCGGTGCCCTCGGGCAGGCTCGGGTCGGGCCGGGACCCCGGACGGCGCCACTGGGAACGGGGAGGCAGACTCCCATACGACGCCGGCGTCCTCGGGCCCGGAGACGAACTCTCGGTGGTGCAGGCACCGACCCCGATGGCCGCCGCCCCCACCCCGAGCGCCCCCTGAAGGATCTGACGTCTCGACCAGCCCTGATCCGAGGTCACCGGGCCAATTCAGAGCACGGGCGGAGACGGCGTCAAGGGTCGTTCGGCGGGAGCCCCCGGGCGACGTACCCCTACGTCGTGGTTTCGACCGCCCTGGCCTTCAGCCACGCCCACATCATGCCGATGATCAGGTGTGGGACGTTTGCGGCAGGCCGTCATGCGGCACGAGACGCTCAGCCGCCACGAGGTGTGGATGGGGGCCGGCATGGTCGCCGCCTTCCTGGTGATCGTGGCCTCCACGGCCTGGGATCTCCACGTTCCCCATGATGCCCTGGTCACCACCTTGGTCATCCTCCTGGTGGTGGCGGCGGTGGATGCCGGGCTCTGCGGGCTCCCCTGGACGAACCTGCCGCAGCAATCCCTGCTGGTCTTCCCGGTCATGCTGGTCGTCACCGAGATTGCCCTGGCCAGCCACACCGACGGGGTGGCCGCCTACTACACGGGCTTTTTCACATTGGGATTCATCTACATCGGCCTGACCCAGCCCCGGGGTACGTCATTCGTGTTCGTGCTCTTCGTGGTCCCAGCCTGGATCTACAGCCAACAAGGACTGACCGGCCACGCCTGGATCCGGGTACTGGTGGGAACGGTCATCTGGATTCTGGTGGGCGAGGTGGTCGCCGGCTACGCATCAGTCCACCGGGCCCGCAGCGACGTGCTCAGGAAAACCGCCCATACCGACATCCTCACCGGTTTGGCCAGCCGGTTGGTCATGACGCAACAGATCGACAGCTTCATCGCCAACTCGCAAGCCGAACCGACTTCGCTTCTCGTGCTCGATCTCGATGGGTTCAAAGCGGTGAACGACGCCTACGGCCACAGTGTCGGGGACGAACTGCTGGTGGCGATCGGTCGGCGGATCCGGGCCAACGTGTCAGCCGACGACGTCATTGCCCGGTTGGGCGGCGATGAGTTCGCCGTCCTCCTGGAGCGCTGCACCCCGGCCGAGGCCATATTGGTGGCCCAGCGCCTGATCGAGTCGGTGGGTCGGCCCATCGACCTGACCCGGGGAAGCGTTACCGTCACCGCTAGCGTGGGTATCGTCGACCTGGCAATGTGCGCCAGCGCCCAGGACGCCCTGGGCGACGGCGACGTGGCCATGTACGAGGCCAAGCTGGCCGGAAAGAACCGGCACTCGCTGTACAGGCCGGAGATGGCAGAGCGGATCGCTGCCCGTCTGAAGCTGGGGGTGGAGCTGCGCACCGCTCTGGAACGGAACCAGTTCGAAGCCCACTACCAGCCGGTCGTCCAGGTGGAGACAGGCGAGGTCATCGGGTTCGAAGCTCTGTTGCGGTGGAATCACCCCGAGCGGGGCCAGTTGGCGGCAGGGGCGTTCATCGAGGTCTGCGAGGAGGTCGGCCTGATCGTCCCACTGGGCAAATGGATCCTCCATGAAGCATGTAGGCAAGCCGGTCGTTGGCAGTTGAAGGATCCCGGCCGCCATCTGTCCATGGCGGTGAACCTCTCGTCCCGCCAACTGTTCGACACGGATCTGGTGACCGAGGTCGAAACCGCCCTGGCCGCGTCGGACCTGCGGGGGGATGTGCTCGTTCTCGAGATCACCGAACGCCTGCTCCTGGTCGACTCGCCCTTCGTGCTCCGACAGCTCGACCAGCTCAAGCGGCTCGGAGTCCGGATCGCCATCGACGATTTCGGCACGGGGTATTCGTCGCTCGCCTACCTCCGTGACTTCCCGGTCGACATTCTGAAGATCGACCGGAGTTTTGTGGAGGCACTCGACCTGGACGACCAAGCGGTGGCCCTGGCCAAATCGATCGTCGGCATCGCCGAAGCCCTCCAACTGGACGTCATCGCCGAGGGCATGGAGACGAGGGAGCAGGTGGACGTTCTCTACAACATCGGCTGCCACGTCATGCAGGGGTTCTATTTCAGCGAGCCCAAGCCGGCAGCCGAGCTCCAAGCATGTCTGGACAGTCGGTACGTGATAGCCGGCGGTCACCGCTCGGCCCGGAGATAGGGCTGCACTCTTTGCCCGCAGGCCGAGTTTCGCACTGAGCCGTCGTGCCGTTGCACAGTGGAGCATCCATCCCAGCACCCACTTGGCCCGCCGCCTTGGCATCCGGGCCGGCAGGTGGTCAGGCCGCCAGGCCGATCTCGCCCGCCCGAATGGCCGAAGCCCGACGCACTTTCTCGGCCACGGAGGGAGCAACCCGCAGCATGGTCCGGAACTCGCTGACCGAGCACACCAGCACCGACAGATCGGTGGTCGCCGTGGCCGTGGCCGTCCGACGCCCTCCGGTGAGCAGGGCGATCTCGCCCAGAAAGTCACCGCTTCCGAGCTCGGCCACCTCGGCCACCCCGTGCGCCGTCTGACGCGAGACGCTGGCCGTGCCGCTGGCGATGATGACGAACTCTCGCCCGACAGATCCTTCCCGCATCAGGACCTGACCCTTCGGCACGTGAAGGGGCGTGGCCAGCCCGCCCAGCTGTCTCAACTCCTCTTTTGTGCAGTCAGCGAACAGTTCGAGGTCTTCGACGCGTGCTGGGCTCGAAAAGGTAGCCATCCAAGGACCCTCCTTGTCATCTCGTTCGCCCCTACCATCCCAGACTAGCACTCTCCATCTGAAAAAAACATGGCTGGATCGAAACAATCGTTTTTAGAGATAAGCCGGATCGGAAACTCGGGTCGCCCTGCGGGTGGCTACGCCACTGGTCCTGCCGCCACAAGGACGGAGACGACTCCATCCACCCCGACGGCCCCCGATTCGGTTGCAGTGCCAACGCCGTCCACGGTCGTCGATCAGCAGCGGATCAGGAAGTGGCGACGGATCTCTTCGGCTCTAATCCGGGTCGACCGACAAGTCTCGTCCGGCCCACGTGGCCGGCGGATCGCTGGCCGGGAACGATTCCTCGCCGGCCTCGTCGATGAGAGTGTCGGGGGAATCCGGCTCGAGTCCTCGGCGTTTCTCGCCCATCCATTGCACCTCACCATCTGACGGTTCGGCCGATATCGGCGACCCTAGCGCGGGCGCGCTCGCCTCGGCCCGGTCAGCTGAGGGCAGGATCCCCGGTTCCCGGTACTGGATCCTCGCCACCCGTCGTCGAGGTATTTGGTCTGTCCGGCAGGCGCTCTCGAGTTCCTCCAGTTGGTACAGTCACCGACGTTGGCGGTTCTCGACGCAAGAGGAATCTCGAATGCGCAACCTGGGCCGGGCGGTTCGCCGCCTGGGCGTTCTGATCCTGAGCATCTCCTTCCTCCTGGTGGCTTCCGTCCCCGCCGCCACCACCGACAGCGGAGCCGTCGCTCCGCCGGCCCCGAAACCCGGTGGCCACCCGGCCAGCCACGGCCACAGACGGTTCTACCTGGCTCTCGGAGACTCCGCTCCCATCTGGGACGGCGCCAACTCGTACCCCAACTTGATCGCCGCCCACTTCCGGGCGACCGGCTCGAGTCTGGACCTGGTCAAGATGGCCTGCTCGGGTGAGACGACATCGTCGATGTTGTCGGGATCGACGTGTGCCCCCGGAGGGTCCCAGCTGAACGAGGCCACTGCCTTCCTGCGGGATCATCGAGGATCCGTAGTCCTCGTCACCATCGATATCGGAGGCAACGATCTCGTCTACTGCGGAGGATTGACCGGGATCGACCGGGCGTGCGTACTGCAAGCCGAAAAGACGGTGCGGGCCAACCTGGTGACGATCATCGACGGGCTGAGAAGTGCGGCCGGGCCGGCGACGCCCATCGTGTCGATGACCTACTACGACCCCTTCCTCGGCGACTGGCTGGCCGGCGGTTCCGTGCGTTCACTGGCCCTTCTCACTGTCCCCATACTCCGGCAGTTCAATGGTCTTCTCAAGCGCACCTACGCCAAATTGGGAGACCAAGTGGCCGACGTCCAGGGAGCGTTCGAGTCGACCGGTCTGCGACGCTATGTCGACTCCCGGTGGGGTTCGGTTCCCGTGGCCGTCGACAATGCCTGTTCGTTCCTCGACATCAGATGCCACGTCGGAAAACCCGAGGGTTTCGGCGACGATCCCAACGATGCTGGCGCCCTGGTCATCGCCACGGCCTTCGAGACCACGATCGGGCCGCTTCCCAGCTGAGCTGGCGGGAGCCGCCGCCCACTCAGTCCGAGATCACGGTCCGCCCTGCCGGGGCTGTCCGACGCGCCTGCAGGTCACCACAGACGAACACGAAGGCCAACACGGCGGCGGCCCACGCGTCCCTCTTCCCGATCGAACGAAAGCTGGCCAGGCTGACCAGGGTGTCGAGCGAGTCGCTGGCCAGTGCGGCCGAGTGCCATCGATCGGCGTCTCCGGTCACACCCGACCGCGCGGCGGCGACCGTGCCCAAGCCCAACACCAGGTCTCTGATGCCTATGGTCCTCATCAGCAACAAGGAGGCACCGGTGGGCTGTTCCCTCCCCGACAGTCGCATGGGCGCTCCCGGAGCCACGACCAGTGACACGCCGACCGCGGCTCGAAGCCACCCCATGGTCTCCTTGCTGGTGAACGGCACGGCCGCAGCGTAGAACATGCTTCAGGTCAGTCGGCAGCCCTCGGAGGTCCGTCGGAACCGTCCGCCCCGGCCATGGCGATGACGGCCTCGGTGAAGGCTGCGAACGCCTTGGGGTGAGTGCGGGGGGCGAAATGACCGGCCCCCGGTATGGCTCGCAGCCGGGCATCGGGAAGGCGCTCGACCAGCCAGCGGGCGCCTTTGGAGTGCTCGGTGACGGTGGCGGTGCCGTAGCCGACCAGGGCCGGCACCAGCATGTCCCGGAAATCGAACGGGGCCGCCAGCTCGGATGCCATGTCGACCTGGAATGCCGCCCCCTCGGCGCGGAGCTCCGTCTGCGCCCCGGGCGGGAGGCGGTCCCACCCTTCGTCTCCGAGCAGCATCCGGTACATGCCCTCGATATCGTCGGCCGGCTGGTCGGATGCCGCCACCTTGGCGTTGTACCTTTTGGTGCCCCGGGGCCACCACTCGACCCACGTGAGGGGCGGCTCCCACAGCCCGACGACGGCAAACGCCGTCGGGCGGATGGTGGCGGCCAGCATGGTGGGGTTCGACCCGAAGCTGTGGGCGACGACGATCGGAGGGACCTGGCAGTCGTCGAGGACGGCCAACAGGTCGTTGGCGTGATCGATCATGGCCCGGGCCGGTGACGCCTCGACCGAGCGGCCGTAGCCTCGGCGGTCGTACAGGACGACCCGGCGATCGGCAAAGTGGGGAAGCACACTCCGAAAACTGGTGGAGCGGTCCGGGGCCCCGTGCACGAAGACCAATGCCGGTGTGGTGGGCGGCCCGTGGTGCTCGACATGCACGCCGGAACGCGGCATCGGGTCATCGTAGCGATGCCGGGATGACACCGCCCCTGGCCCCGTGCCCTCAGCTGAGCTCCATCTCGGCCACCACCCGAACGGCGGCACGCCCGTCCTTGGCCCGGTGCATGGCGGCGTCGGCCGCCGCCACCAGCTGGTCGGGTGAGATGTCTCCCGTGGCCGTATACGCCACCCCCACGCTCAACACGGGCTCGGTTCTGAGCCCCCGTGGCCAGCGATCGCCCACCACCTGCGAAACACGGCACGAGAGACGCGAGGCGGTGTCGGCGTCGGCGATACCGGGGCACACGATCAGGAACTCATCGCCACCGATCCGGCCCACCACATCTTCGCTTCGTGCCGCTGACCGCAGATGACCGCCGATATCGGCGAGGAGGGCGTCGCCCGCCGCATGTCCGGACCGGTCATTGACCACTTTCAGTCCATTGACGTCGACGAACAGCACGGCCAGCGGCCGTTGCCGTTCGAGCAGATCGCCGAGCAACTCGAAGGTCGACGCTCGGTTCCAGCAACCGGTGAGCGTGTCGGTGGTGGCTCGGGTCACCAACTGCTGGCGGAGCCTCGAGCTCTCGGTGACCTCCTGGACGCACAACAGGACCCTCGACACGTCACCAGGCTGATTGCTCAACGGCCTCACATTGACCGAGCAGGTCGATGAAACCTTGCTCCGGAAGTTGACCACCTCGATCTCCAGGTCGGCGTCGCTCCCCTCGGAGAAGGAGCGTTCGAGCTCCATGACCAGGATGGCCCGGAATTCGGGTGTGACGCTCATGAGCAGGTCGGTGGTGGTGGCGCCGGTCGATGCCCCCACCAGGCTGTGCATCTTCTCGTTGGCGAAGTCGATGGTTCCGCACCGATCGATCAGGGCTACGCCGATAGGGAGCGACTGGGCGATCCGCTGCAACAGCCACTCCTGCTCTTCCATGACCCGGGCGACCAGCGACGCTCCCCCGGACCTGGGGGTGGCCGGCCGATCGGGGACAGGCTCACCGTCGGTCAGCCGGGCGATCTCTTTTATCCGGGATTCGATGTATCCGTGGGAAGTCAGGAGATTGCGATTGGTGCACTCGATCCAGACGTAGGCACCGTTCTTGTGCAGATGGCGCCACTCGCACGTCCTGCCCTCGCCCGCCGACCCCAGCATCTCGACCCACGCCGCCACGCTGCGGCGCTGATCGTCAGGATGGACGAAGTCGAGAGCCCGTCGTCCCGCCATCTCGTCAGAGGTCCAACCGAGCAGATCGGTGGCCCCGTCGTTGCACCCGAGGATCAGGGCGAAATCGTCCTTGCGGATCACCGCCACGGGGAGCTCATCGGAACTGGACACAGGGATACTGTCGGCGCCACCCGTTTCCGCCTTGAGGAGGTCCGGCGGCCTGATCGGGCCGGCGGCCACGCGCTTGCCATCCCGGGTGCACCCGTATACTGGGAAGGGTCAGGTCCGTCGAGAAGGGATCCGCCGCCCGACTCCGGACCTGGCCCTTTGAACAACGAACTGGGGAATCGGGTGTTCTCCGGTCAATTGCCCGGGCCGCCGTCGTTGCTCACCTCCCGGTACAGGCACTGACCTCCACCCGAGGCCAGCAGCTTCCTCTTCTCGGACCAGATGCGGGCCGTCCAACCGAACATTCCGCGGGTGGACAGTGGTGCCGACCCATCGCAGAGCAGCCACTCGTCGCCCGAGGTGGGCTGGTGAAAGGCGACGTTGAGGTCCAAGGTGGGAGCGACGAATGCCGGCCGGCGCCAGGCATGGACGCGATGGGCCGACGGCCAGCTCGGCAGATCGACCAGGATGAGCAGCCGGGCGGCATCGACCCAGGGATCGTCGAACGCCGCCGTCGGGACGAATCTCAGCCACTCCTGCCAAAAAGAGGGACGGGGTCCATCGGGCGGCCACGTCGGTTCGAAGTGAACGGGCCTCGACTCGAGGTTGCCCCAGAATCGGTACGGCCGGGCGTCGGGAGGAATCGCTTCGAGGCCGTCGGGACCCGGGACGTCGGGCGGGACCGTCTCGTCGTGTTCGAGGCCGAGGACCTCGGACGTGCTCCACACCATGGCGTCGAGTACCGCCCGTCCTGACTGGGTGACCTCGACCCTCTGGGACGTGGCCGACCGTCCCTGGCGGCGGAGCTCCACCCGGATGTCGACCGGCTCGAACCGGGCGACTCCCAGGTAGTGGCAGGAGAACGAGGCCGGAAAGGGCTGGGTGCTGGCCTGGCCGGCGGCCCGTAGGGCGCAGGCGGCGACGTAGCCCCCCATCGGACCCCAGATCTCCCAGTCGTGGCTCAGTGTCGCCCGATAGTGCCCGTCGCCCAGCCGGTCGAGTTTGGTGTCTCCAGCCAGATCTCCCATCCCGACATGCTGACCGCTGTCGCTCACCGCCGCCATCGGGAGAGGTCAGGGCGGTCATCAGCCCTCCGGGGCCGGCCGGGACGGTCGGGGCATTTGCTCCTACAATCGGCCCGGGCAATCGGCCCGGGCCGCCCACTGGCGCCCGCCGCTCGGAGGGAACGTTGGCTGACAACCGGAGACTGGCCCGGGCATGGATGCCGATCACCGGTGCGGTGGTGGCTCTGACCGCCGTGGTCGGGCTGACACCGGCCGCCGTGGCCGGCGCCGCCCCCCCGAACAGGACCCGGCCCGGCCATGCCGGTGCGGTCGGCACCGCCGGAACCGGGCCACCAACTGCGCTGGCCGCCCCCTACGAATACCTGGGTTGGGGTGATCCGCAGCCGCCGGCCGACGTCATCGGGGCCACCGGTATCCACGATCTGACCCTCGCCTTCATCCTCGCCCACAAGGGCTGCAATCCCGAGTGGGACGGGACGCGGCCCTTGCTCGGCGGGAGCGACGCCGCCGCCATCGCCGCCGTTCGGGCCGCCGGCGGGAACGTCGACGTGTCTTTCGGAGGGTGGAGCGGATCCAAGCTCGGCGCCGCCTGCAAGACAGTGACCGCCCTGACCGCCGCCTACCGACAAGTGGTGGACGACTACGGGCTCTCGGCCATCGACGTCGACATCGAGCACGGTGAGCTCACCGGCCGAGCCGTCCGTCAACGGGTGGTCGAGGCCCTGGCCGGTCTCCAACGGGAGGACCCGGCCCTCGAGATATCGGTCACCTTCGGCACCGACCGAACGGGCCCGGACGGCGACGGCCAGGCCATGATCGACCAAGCGGCGGCGCTGGGGTTCCAGCCCTACGCCTGGACCATCATGCCCTTCGACTTCGGTGCCCCGGTGAGCGAGATGGGCACGGTGTCGATCCAGGCGGCAGAAGGACTCGAGCTCGACGTGGCCTCGGCCTATGCCGAATCGTCAGCCGAGGCCTACGCCCATATCGGCATCTCCTCCATGAACGGCGACACCGACGAGACGGACGAGACGGTCTCCGTCCCCGACTTCCAGCAGATCCTCGACTTCGCCGAGGCCGAGCACCTCGCCCGGCTGACCTTCTGGGCCGTCGATCGCGATCGGCCGTGTTCGGCCGGGCTCTCCACCCGGGCCGGGAGCTGCAGCGGGATCGACCAGGCGCCCTACGCCTTCACCGACCTGCTGAGTGGATTCGACTGGTAGCCATCCGCCTCACCGCCGGGGTCGTTCTGGTCAGCCGGGTCCGCCACGCCTCACAGCGGTACTGCACGTCCACCGTCACATCACCGGCCACCCCCAGCCCGTCGCCCAGTACCCGCCGGGCCGCCTCCATCACGTGGGCCCTCCGGTCGTCGGTCATGGTGATGATCCAGCTGAACGTCCCGAGCAGACCGATGAGCTCGTCGGCGGTGAGGGCCACGTCCCACGTCAGGACGCGATGCTCCGGCTGGGCAAACGGACCGTCGTCCGGGATCAGCAACACCGGCTCGACGCGGTTCTCGCTGTCCACCACGGTGGCTCCCAAATCGGGCCGGGCGTCCCCGTCGGAACTCTCCCCGCCGGGCGACATCTCCGATAGAAGGGCCTGGGCCTGGACGACGAACGGTCCGTCGGGATCCGGTCCGGTCCAAACGGCCGCCAGGGTCCCGGCCGGGACCAGCACCCGTGCCGCCTCTCGCAGGGCCCGATCGGCATCCATCCAATGCCACGACGACGAGGCCAACACGGCATCGGCGCAGCCGTCGTCGAGCGGGATCGACTCGCCCACGCCCTTCACCGTTCGGACACCGGGAAGGTTCCCGGCCAGTACCGTGCGCATCCGATCGTCAGGTTCGACGGCGATGACGTGCGCGACCCGACCCACCAGATCCTTGGTCATGGCCCCGGTTCCCGCCCCCAGGTCGACGACGGTGGAGGCCCCGGAGGGAAGCATCCATTCGATCACCTCACCCGGCGGTCCGGGCCGGAACCGCTGGTAACTCGACGCCACCGCTCCGAAGCTCCGTGACCGCTGCGCCCGGTCGGCCCCGGCGGTCCCGGCGGCCGCCGAATCATCGCCCATGATTGCCTCCCCAGTCTCTTGATATCAAGACAATATCCAGAATGTATCTTGATGTCAAGCGATCACCGAAGGGGAGGCCGCCATGGATGACGAGGTCGATCGGCTGGTCGACGGATGGCGCCGGGCGGTGCCGGGTGTGGACGTGTCGCCGCTCGAGGTGATGTCCCGGGTCGCCCGGCTCGCCCGTCACCTGGAGAAGCAGCGATCGACCGTCTTCGCTCGCCACCACCTCGAGACCTGGAGCTTCGATGTCCTCTCGTCCCTACGGCGGTCCGATCACCGGGAGGGGCTCTCCCCGGGCCAACTGTTGGGGCAGACGCTGGTGACGTCGGGAACGATGACCAACAGGCTCGATCACCTCGAGGAGCGGGGCCTCGTACAACGCTCCCCTGATCCGACCGACGGCCGCTCGCTCCGGATCCGCCTGACGACGGCGGGTCAACGGAGCGTGGACGGCGCGCTGGTCGACCTGGCCGGGATCGAGGACGGGCTGCTGGCCAGCCTGGACCCCGACCAGCGGGCCAGGCTGGCCGAGCTCCTCAAGGCGCTGCTCACCCCGTTCGAGCCGCCGACCTGACCCGGGGAGTCACTCCGTTTCTCCCGGGTCGGCACCCAGCGCCTTCCGCCAGGGTCCGAGGTCCAGCTTCGGGTAACGGATCCCCGTCTCGTCGAGCAGGGCGGTCGTCCAGATCGGATGACCCGGTGGGGGGAACCCGAACAGTTCGAGCTCACGAGGAGAGCTGCGTTGGGCGAAGCGCGTCCACTCCGACCCCGTCGAGCGTGATTGAGCCTGGTCGTAACCGATCCACTCGTGGCCGGCATTCTTGAAGGCGAGGGCGAGGACGGTGCGGGCACCTCCTGGCGATCCGAAATCCGTTCCGCGGTGGAAGACGTCGGATCGATAGGCGAGGTACGAACCTCGCACGCCGATGGCCGGTCGTTCGGCGGCGTAGAGATCCGGGGCGGTATCGGGCATGAGGACAGGCGTGCGGGGAGAGACCTCCCGCGAATCCCGGGTCGATACCATGCCGGTCGGATTGTCGGCCGCGGTTACGTCGGAGAGATAGAGGAACCCTTCCAGGTTCCACCACGGCGACGAGCCGACCGCCGGCAACCACGAGTGGTTGCGATCGGTGTGCAGAGGCTGCTCGTAGTTGGTGACACCTCCGTACTTGGCCGTCAGATGGATCTGGTACAGCCGTATGTCGGGGGTGTCGAGAGCCCGCTCGGCGAAGTCGACCACCGACGGGTGCACGCAGAGTCGGTTGAGGGCACCGGATCCGCTGAAGGGAAACTCTTGGGACCACAGCTGCTGGGATGGGCGGAATCCGGGGCCGTCGTCCGGCCACACGAACGCCTCCTCGCGCAACTTCGGCTTTCCCCGGCGCCGTTCGAGCTCGCCTTCCGGATCGTCGTGGTACTCCTCGGGCGTCGGGAACATCCCGTGGAGGTCGCCCACCACGGCGTCGATCTCGTCCGTGCCGACCAGGCCTTCCAGCAGCACCCAGCCATCGGTGCGCCAGGTGTACACCTCCTCGGGGGTCGCTCGACGTGACGCCATGGATGCTCGGATACCCTCCTCGGATGCTGGCCACCGTCGGGGCCGTGCCGTCCGACTCGATCGTCGAACCCGGTAGTCCGCCCACTCGTTGCGAAGATTAGCGGAGCCCCCGCGACGACCGGCTCGGCCGCCGGCCTCGGGAGGTCAGCGGGGACCTGCCAGACTCTCGGCATGAAGGTGCATCTGGTGGACGGGACCTACGAGCTCTTCCGGCATTTCTTCGGTCAGCCACCCCGCCCGGCCGACGATGGATCGGAGATTGGTGCGGCCCGCGGGGTGATCCTGACCGTTGTCGGCATGCTCTCCGAAGGCGCCACCCACCTCGGGGTGGCCACCGACCACGTCATCGAGTCCTTCCGCAACGACCTCTGGCCCGGCTACAAGACCGGATCGGGGATCGCCCCCGAGCTGCGGGCCCAGTTCGAGGTGCTCGAATCGGCCCTCACCGCCCTGGGGGTCGTCCTGTGGCCGATGATCGAGTTGGAGGCCGACGATGCCCTGGCCTCGGCCGCCGCCCTGTCGGCCCGGGACGGGGACGTGGACCAGGTGATCATCTGTACGCCCGACAAGGATCTGGCCCAGTGCGTGGTCGGCGTGCGGGTCGTCCAGCTGGATCGCCGGAGTGGAACGATCATGGGCGAGGACGACGTGTGGACCAAATTCGGCGTGGCCCCGGCGTCGATCCCCGACTGGTTGGCCCTGGTCGGGGATTCAGCCGACGGGTTCCCGGGGTTGGCGGGATGGGGCAAGCGCTCGGCCTCGGTGGCCCTGGCCCACTACGGGACCATCGAGAACATCCCCGACGATGCTGCCGCCTGGGCTCCCGCCGTCCGGGAGTCGATACGGGGTGCGGCCAGGCTGGCGGCAGGACTGGCCGATCAGCGCCAGCTGGCCGAACTGTTCAAGGACCTGGCCACCCTGCGTCTGGATCCGCCGGCGGTCGACGGCGTCGGATCGCTCCGGTGGCGGGGGCCGACCGAGGGGTTCGAAGAGGTGTGCCGGCATTTCCGGGATCCGGCCCTGGCCGAACGGGCGGCGGCCATTCCCACCGGCTGACCGCCGTCACTCGCCCGTCCCGAACACGTCCTTCAGCTCGGCGGGCACGGGGGTGTCCAGCTGTGAATAGGTGCAAGACGCCGGATGGCGGTCGGGGCGCCAGCGGAGGAACGAGGTGGCATGGCGGAACCTGTCGACCTGGAGATGATCGTAGGCCACTTCGACGACCAGCTCGGGACGCAGCGGCTCCCAGCTGAGGTCCTTGCCGCCGCTCCACCGGCTGGGGCCGCCGGGGACACGGCCGTCGGGGGCACCCTCGCCCAGCCAGGGGTGGGAACGGGAGGCATCGGACCGGTACGGTTCGAGCACCCCGACGAACTCCTCTCGCCGGGCGGCGCTGAAGCCCGAGGCCACTCCCACGTGGTTGAGCACACCGTCGCCGTCGAGCAGGCCGAGCAGGAGGGACCCGATCACCGCCCCGGACTTGTGCCACCGGAATCCACCGACCACGCAGTCCGCCGTCCGCTGGTGCTTCACCTTCATCATCACCCGCTTGTCCGGCTGGTAGTGCGTGTCGCCCGCCTTCACCACCACCCCGTCCAGCCCGGCTCCTTCGAACCGGGCGAACCAGTCCCGGGCCACGTCCGGCCGGGTGGTGACCGGCGTCAGATGGACCGGGGGTTCGGCCTTCCCGAGTGCCGTCTCCAACCGCTGGCGTCGGTTGGAATAGGGCTCGGCCCGGAGATCCGAATCGCCCAGGGCCAGCAGGTCGAAGGCGACGAACGAGGCGGGCGTGGTGCGCGACAGCAGCTCGATTCGCGACTCGGCCGGGTGGATCCGCTGAGACAGGGAGTCGAAGTCGAGGCCGTCGGGCCCGGCGATCACGATCTCCCCGTCGATGACACACCGGTCGGGCAGGTTGGCCCGTAGTGACTCCACCAGCTCGGGGAAGTACCTGGTCAGCGGCTTCTCGTTGCGGCTGCCGAGGACGACGACCTCCCCGTCACGGAACACGATGCAGCGGAACCCGTCCCATTTGGGCTCGTAGAACAGACCGTCGCCCACCGGGAGCTCACGGGTCAGTTTGGCCAGCATGGGCGAGACCGGAGGGACCACGGGAAGCGCCACCGGCCAATGGTACTCCGACGTCTCGCTACCCCGGCTGGCTCAGCTAGGCGGCATGACCGGCCGTCCAGGCCAGGAAGTCGTCGACCGGCAGGGTGTTCATGATCCGTTCCGGCGGGACGCCGGCCCGGGCCGCCTGCTCGCAGCCGTTGCCCTGCCATTCGAGCTGGCCCGGAGCGTGGGCGTCGGTGTCTATGACCACGACGCAGTCGAGTGACAGGGCCAGCGACAGCAGCGACTCAGGAGGGTCGAGCCGCTCGGGCCTCGAGTTGATCTCGACGGCCGTGCCGGTTCGGGCGCACGCCCCAAAGACCGCCTCGGCGTCGAAGGTCGACTGGGGGCGACCCTTGCCGGCCAGGATCCGACCGGTGCAGTGCCCGAGGATGTCGGTGTGCGGGCTCTCGACGGCGCGGAGCATCCGGCTGGTCATCCCCGGCTCGTCCATCCGGAGTTTCGAGTGGACACTGGCCACCACGACGTCGAGTCGGGACAGCAGTTCCTCCTCCTGGTCGAGCGAGCCATCGACCAGTATGTCCACCTCGATCCCCGACAGGATGCGGAACGGTGCCAGCTCGGCATTGAGCTCGCTCACGACGTCGAGCTGCCGGCGCAGACGGTCCGGGTCGAGTCCGTGGGCGACGGTGAGCCGGGGACTGTGGTCGGTGAGGGCCCAGTAGTGGTGACCGAGGGCCTGGGCCGCCTCGGCCATCTCGGCGATCGGGCTCCCGCCGTCCGACCAGTCCGAGTGGCTGTGGCAGTCGCCCTGGAGCCGGGCCAACAGAGCGGACGCTTCGTGGCTGATGACCGGGGGCTCCACCGATTCGAGGTTCCGGAGGTACTCGGGGGTGGCACCGGCGGCCGCCTCGGTGATCACCTGGGCACTGGTCTTCCCCACACCGGGGATCTTCTGCAGTCGGGCCGGCGCCATGGCGGCCAGTTCGGCGACGGCTGAGCCCGGTGACGGCCGCCGCCGCCGTGCGAAAGGCCCGGACCTTGTAGCTCTCGGCATTGTCGCGCTCGAGCAGATAGGCGATTCGGCGCAGCGCAGCGGTGGGATCCACCGCCTATCCCTTCTTGGCCCGGCTCGGCGAAACCCGCGGCGGTTCGTCGGGCTGCTTGGGGTACTCGGGGGGCCACGGTGCGTCGGGCAGCCCGTCGGCTCGGTCCCGGGCGGCCAGGTCGAGGAGGGGCTGGAGGGACTGCGGCTGGTCGGCGATCCCGACCCACGGATCTCCCCGTTCCCGCACCAGGTCGGGGACCGATCGGATGGTCAACGCCTCGGGATCGACGGTAGCGACCTCGTCCCACGTGAGAGGGGTCGACACCTGGCCGCCGACCCGGGGACGGGCGAACCAGGCGCCGAACACCGTCTTGTGCGGGGCGTTCTGGTTGAAATCGACGAAGATCCTCTCGCCCCGCTCCTCCTTCCACCATTCGGCGGTGATCAGATCGGGGTGCCGCCGCTCGAGCTGGCGGGCCAGGGCCACCGCCCCGGCCCGGACCTCGAAACTGTCCCAACGTGGTTGGAGCCGGACGTAGATGTGGAGGCCACGGTTCCCGGTCGTCTTGGGGTACCCGACGATGTCCAACTCGGCCAGCAGGTCCCGCACGTGGCCGGCCGCCGTGCGCACCTGGTCGAAGGTGGTCCCCGGCTGGGGATCGAGATCGATGCGGAGCTCGTCGGCGTGGGTCGGGTCGTCGGCCCGGTACGGCCAAAGGTGCAGGCCGAGACAGCCGAGGTTGACCGCCCACAGCACATGGGCGATATCGGCCACCACCAGGGCGTTCGACGTCGTGCCGTTGGGCGTGGACACCACGGTCGTCTCCAGCCATCCCGGGGCACCGGAAGGGACCCGCTTCTGGAAGAAGGACTTGCCGCCGGCCCCTTCGGGGAACCGCTCCAGCATGGCCGGCCGGCCGAAGCCGGTGATGGTCAGGGGGTCGGCGACCTCCAGGTAATAGGTCACGAGATCGAACTTGGTGGCCGACAGCCCGGGGAAGTAGATCTTGTCCGGGCTCGATATCTCGACGGTCCGGCCGGCGGCCTCGACGGCCCGGACTTCTTTGCTGGCCACGCTCCCACGATAACCGGGGGCACCCCATCGCCCACTGGTCCCCCCTTCGCCCTGCCGGTCGGCAGCCGCCGATGGAAGGACCGACCGGTCATCGACCGTCCGGGTCAGGGGGACGTCCGACAGCCGTCTCGGTATCCTCGGACCATGGGATCCGACGCCACAGGCCGGCGCCGGGGCGACCGGTGATGCGTCAGGGGACCACTGCGCCCCCGTCGGCCTGGTGGACCGGCTGGGACGTCCGGGGTGGGGCGGCCGCCGCCCCGGTGGCCGTCGAGAGTTTCACCCGATCGGCCCCCGACCGACCGGGCACCGACGCCCACTACGAGCTGTTGGCCGTGGCGGCCCGGGGATTTCGGCCTCCCCGATTCCTGAGCACGGCCCAGGTCCGGGACGAGAACCGGACCGATCCCGAAGGGGACCGGGGCTACGAGGCCCTCCGCCCGACGTGGTCCCTGCTGTACCGGGGCGTGGCCGAGACGGTCCCGGCGTCGGTGGCGCCGTATGCCGTCTACCTGCTCGGGGTCAACCCACCGGTTGACGCCACCCCCGACGAACTGGACGTCTTCAACGACTTCTACACCAACGTCCACCTGCCCGAAGTGGCCGAACGCCGCCACGCCCTGCGGGCCGTGCGCTACGAGCTGGAACGGGAGGCCAAGCCGCCCTATCAAGGTCCACCCCGGTTCCTCGCCGTCTACGAGGTCGATCAGCAGGCGGCGGAGAACCGGCGGCACCAGGGGCCTCCGTACGCCCGCGGACCCGACGTCTGGCAGCGGCACAAGACGCCCTGGCGGCTGTGGTATCGCCGGCTGGCTCCCGGACCGGAGGCGTGAGCCATCACATCTGGCTCACACAATCCTCATCCCGGGGTGACAAGGACAACCGACACTGGGAACGTGCAACTGACGACCGCCGAGCTCACCGACTCGAGGGAACTGTTGGGCGACTGGCCGGCACTGCGGGCCCGGATCGCCGCCGACGGTTACGTCTTCATCCGCGGCCTGCTCGACCCGGACGAGGTGGCGTCCATCGGTCGCTCGGGTCTCGGTCACCTGCAATCGGCCGGCTGGACGGAGGGCGGTAGCGATCCGGTGACCGCCCCACCCCGGGCGCCCGTCCACGCCGTGCGGATGTTGGACGCCTTCTCCGACCCGGGATACCGGCGGATCCTGGCCGACCCGGAGTTCAACCGACTGGCCTTCGACTCCCCTCTGGCCGGGCTGATGGGCCAGATCCTCGGGCCGGCCGGATTCTGCTACCCGCTCAAAGTGCCGAGGATCGTCTACCCGACATCGCTCGTGCCCCAACAGCCCGGCAACGTGGTCCACAAGGACTACCGATCGGTGCAGGACATGTTCACCTGCTGGGTACCGCTGGCCGACGTACCGACCTCGCTCGGCGGACTGGCCATCGAAACCGGGAGCCATCACCGACTCCCGGGTGCGGTACCGACCCCTCAGGTCGCTCGAGGCCGGATGGGTGACCACCGACTACCGCCCGGGCGACGTGCTGGTGTTCCACTGTCTGACCACCCACGCCGCCCTCCCCAACCGGTCGGACCGCATGCGCTTGTCGGCCGAGTACCGCTGGCAACTGGGCGACCAGCCCGCCCCCCGCCGACTGGTCATCGGTCCCCACGGCGTCGAGATCGGATCTCGGCTGTTCGGGTCCACCCCGTGGTGGCGGTCGGTGACCGGGGGGCTCACCCTGTTCGACGACGGCGGAGAGGACCGGCGATCCCTCCTTCCCGCTCGGCCTCGCGGTTCGTGTCGTTCACCAACTGACGCCACCGGTCCGACGCCCCGCCGGCCCGGAGACGCCGGTCCCCGAGGCTCCGACGGCGTCGGCGTCGGCATGCAACACTGGGACCGGTGGGCCTTCCGGCCCGCCCACGGAAGGGGGACGACATGGGAAACGTCCGATACGGCGCCCGGCCGCTGGACCAGGTGCGCAACCGCGAGGTCGAGGCGACCCGGGCACCGATCTGGTCCAAGGCGGTCACCGTGGTGTTCGAGACCGATCCCGAGGCCATCGCCGCCGTCCTGCCCCGACCGCTCGAGCCCTCGGTGGCCACGGCCAGGCTACGGATCGCCGTGGTGGACATGGGCACCGGGCTCAAGCCGTTCGGGGCCGGCTGGTTCGGGGTCCGGGCCCGCCACCGCCACACCGAGGGGGAGTACGCCCTGTTCATGCCCATGACCACGGAGCAGGCCACCACCGGCGGTCGGGAGACCTTCGGGGAGCCCAAGAAGATCGCCGATCTGGACCTCACCGTCGACGGCGACAACCTGACGGCCCGCATCGCCCGGATGGGTTCGACGGTGGCCGACGTCACCGGGACGCTCGGGCCCGAGGCGCCCGGGTACGAGATCGACAAGGTCGACTTCTACTTCAAGCTCCTGCCCGACCCGTCAGGATCGGGACTGGAGGGTGACCCGGCCTTCGTCTACTGCCGCCGGCACGAAGTGGCCCGGGTGGTCCGGCCGATCAGTGGGGAGTGCAAGCTGCTGGACGCCCCTCTCGATCCCATCGCCGACTTCCCGGTCCGCAAGGTGGTGTCCTTCGAGTACGCCGAGCTGACCTCGTCCCAGCAGGGGGAGGTGGTGGACCGGGTCCCGGCCGAGTGGCTCGAGCCCTTCATGCACCAGCGCTACGACGACCTCTCGGTGCTGGGGGCCAAGCGATGAGCGACGTCCCGACCGTGGATCGGACCGCTACATCGTGGTGTCGGCCGACGGACATGCCGGCCTGGCCTGCCAGGAGTACCGCCAGTACCTCGACCCGAAGTTCTTTCCCGCCTTCGACGACTACCTGGCCGAGCGGACGGCCCACCGGGAGGAGTCGCTGGCCTTCAACTACGACTACATCATGGGCTGGGAGAGGGACAACGAGGAGGGGCTGAAGGGGGCGTTCGACCCGGGGGTCCGGGACAAGGAGCTCGACGCCGACGGCGTGGCCGGCGACGTGCTGTTCGCCGACGCCGACGCCATAACCGGCATCGCCTCTCCCCCGTTCGGCGCCGGCCTGTTCGCCGGGGCCATCGAGGACCCCGAACTTGCCTTCGCCGGGGCCCACGCCCACAACCGCTTCCTGGCCGACATGTGCTCGCACGCACCGCAACGGCGGGGCGGGATCGCCCTGGTGCCTGTGACCCACGACATCGCCCGGGCGGTGGCCGAGGTCGAATGGGTGGCGGCCCAGCCCGGTATCCGAGGCATCATGATCCCGACGATGTGGCGGAGCCGGGCGCCGTACAACGACGCGGTGTACGACCCGGTGTGGGCGGCCTGCGCCGACACCGGTCTGCCCGTCCACACCCACTCGGGTGAGGCACCCATGGAGGAGTACGGCGAGCACACCGGCGTCTATCTGGCCGAGGTGGGGTGGTGGGCGGTGCGACCGGCCTGGCACCTGCTGTTCAGCGGGGTGTTCGAGCGGTACCCGGATCTCAAGTTCGTGGTCACCGAGGCGGCCGCCTACTGGGCACCGGACATGATGTGGAAGTGGGACCAGTACATGGGGGGCGGCCACACCACCAAGAAAATGGCGGCCATGCTGAAGGGCAAGATCTCCAAGCTGCCCTCGGACTACTTCGGCACCAACATCTTCATCGGGGCCTCGACCATGTCCAAAGAGGAGATCCGGCGACGGTATGTCATCGGGACCGACGTGGTCATGTGGGGTACCGACTATCCCCACCCCGAGGGCAGCTGGCCCAACACCGCGGCCAAGCTCTCGGCCGACTTCGCCGATGTGCCGGTGGACGACACCGCCGACATGTGGGGCTGACGGCGGCCGAGGGTCTACGGGTTCGACCTGGCCGTCCTCGCGCCGATCGCCGACCGCATCGGCCCCTCCCCCGACTCGATCGGCCAGGACGCCACCAAACGGAGCGACCCGGCCGAAGGGCCGGGCCCGCTGGTGGAAATCAGGAGTACGGGATAGCCCCGGTCTGACGCCGGGGCGACCCCTGGACGCTACCAGGAGCGCAGCACCTGGTGGGGATCGAAGGCGTTGCAGGTCGAGTCGGCCGGGTAGTCCTCGACGGCCAGGGGCGTGGCCACCTCGGCCACCGTCGGCCCGATCCGGCGGCCGATGGATCGGAGGGCGTCGAGGTCGAAGCCGTAACGATCGGCCGCGTTGACTTCGACCATCGTCTGGTCTCGACCGGGTCGCAACTCCCGAAGGCGGCCCGCAGCGCCTGGCGGCTGAACGGATAGCTGCCCTCGGAGTGGGGGTAGTCGGCGCCCCACATGATCCGGCTCCACCCCCACCTCGTGGCGGAGGGCCGACTCGCTGGCCCGCAGGAAGCTGGCACCGACCGACAAATTGCGCTGGAAGTACTCGGTCGGGGTCATCGACATGCCCTTGGCCGCCGCCCCGAAGAAGCTGGCCTCGGCCGCCTCGCCCAGGGTCATCCGGCCGTAGAACCAGTCGAGGGTCTCGAGGCCCCGGGGCAGCCAGGCCAGTCCCTGTTCGGTCAGCACCACCTGCAGAGCCGGGTGGCGCTCGAGGATGCCCCCGAAGATCAGGTGCCACGCCGAGCGGTGGGAGAACCACGGGCAGCTCGACCAGCATGATGGCCCGGGCCACCTCGGCATCGCCGTAGTCGGGGATGCCGCCGCCGCCGTGGATGTTGACGACGACGCCGAGCTCCTCGCACAGGTCCCACAACGGTTCATAGGCCGGCTCCCACAGGGGAGGGAGGTCGGACCCGGGCGGGAGGGAGGGCAAGCAGGATCCCACCGAACGGGGAGAAGGTCGATGCCGCCCACCGCACCTCGGCCAGAGCGTCGTCGATGCGGTTGGCGAAGATCTGGGCCACACCGGCCCGGCGGCCCGGCGCCCGGGCGCAGAAGTCGGCCAGCCACCGGTTGTGGGCCTGGATACCCGCCCAGCGGCGTTCGTACTCGGACTCGGTGGGGGGAAGCGCCACCAGGCTGCCCTCCTCGAAGAACGGGGGCACGGTGTTGGGGAACAGCACCTCGGCGGTGATCCCGTCGGCATCGTTCTCGGCCAGGCGCCGGTCGGAGTCCCAGCTGCGATAAGCGGTCGGTGCCAACAGGTCGGCGAAGGGGTTCGACGTAGGAGTCGGCCCAGGCATCGAACTCATCGTGCCAGGCCGTCGCCAGGTAGGGGCGGTAGTCGGGGATGTCGGCGCCCGGCGTGGGCGTCGGCCGAGATCGATCGTGTAGCGGTAGTCGGGCCGAGGGTTTCGGTCACTGGTCCTCCTTCGGTGTCCGTGTCCGGGCCGGGCCCGCTCAGGTCAGCTCCCCGAGGGCCGAGGGGGGTAGCTGTCCCTCGGCGATGGCTTCGGCCCGGGCGTGCAGCAGCCGGCCGGCCCGGTCCAGATCGTGGCCGATCACGAAGCGTCCCTCCTTCACGCCCCGGACGGCGAAGCGGCCCAGCTCGGCCAGGTCCACGGTATCGGTGGGCCGCCCGGCGGCGGCCAGGGTCGCCTTGAACTCGGCGAAGGTGGTGCCCGGGGCAGGCGGTCGGGGCCGCTGGCGGGCCAGGGCCTCGAGGGCGGTTCCGCTGGGCCTCCCACAGCCCGGTCTCGAACAGCCCGCCCGACGGGTAGAAGACGGAGGCCGAGAGCTTGGTCTTCTGGGCGATGAACTGGTGGGCCAGGGCCTCGGTGAAACAGCCGATGGCCGCCTTGGAAGACGCATAGACCGAGGCGTAGGGCACCGGGGCGATGCCCCCGTCGCCCGACGAGGTGGTCACCACCGCCCCGGGCTGGCCGGAGGCGATCATCCGGGGCACAAAGGACAGCACCCCGTTGGACGTCCCGAAGACGTTGACCCCGAAGCACCACCGCCAGTCGTTGGGCTCCTGGTCCCAGGGGTTGCCGCCGCCACCCGAGGTCACTCCGGCGTTGTTCCACAACAGGTGGCACGCCCCGTACTGGTCGAAGACGAGATCGGCCAACGCCTCGACCGAGGCCGGGTCGGAGACGTCGGTGACCACACCTCGGACATCTCCGTCGGCCGAAAGCTGGGCCACAGTGGACTCCAGGACCGGCGCCTCGATATCGGCGATCACCACCCTGGCCCTCCGTCGAGCAGGGCCTCGACGATGCCCCGTCCGATGCCGGCGGCCCCGCCGGTCACCACCGCCACCTTGCCGGCAAGGTCTTCCACGCCACTCCCCCTGGTGCATTCGGTCGCGGGCCTCCGCCCCGACCAAGCCATGGTGGCGCAGCCGGGGCCGGCCCACTGCGGCCCGGGCCTCCTACCGCTGACTGTCCCGGTCTTCCCGGTGGGCGGGGATGTCGATGTGACGGGGGGCGGCTGGTCTACGGGGTGCCGTCGGCCGTGGACCGACCGACGGGGTCAGAGGCGGTGACCGTCCCGGATTCAACCGACCCGCTTCTCGGCCACCACCGGCCGACTCGGGGATCCGACGGCCGGGATCCCTTCCCCGGGGGCGGTCGACGCCGGAGCCGACCCGACGTGCTCACGGATTCGGACGACCATCTCGTCGATCTCGTCCCAGTCGACGGCCGAGGCCCACTCCCCACAGCTGCACTCCGTGCGGATCCGGTACTCACCCACGTCCATCCGCATCTCGTGCCGCCTGGGAGGACCCTGGGACGGCCCCGATCGGGCCGAGCCCGGTTCGACGGCGGCCATCTCCTTCGACGGATCCCTCGGGAGGCCGTTCACCACCCGGAAGTGCACGGCCAGTTCCGGATCGATGACGTCGAGGGCGTCGGCTGTCTCCTCCAGGATCAGCAACCGTTCACCCATTGCGCTCACTGCTACCTCCTCGGCCCGCATCCCGACACCACCCCGACCCGGCCAACGAGCATACGGGCCCCGATGGTCGGCGACAAGGGTGGACCCCCCGCTCCTTCACACGGCAGCGAACAGATCGCCCAGGTCTTCGACCCGTCGGAGCACGAGATCGGAGGTGAAGCGGAGGTCGGTGGGATCCCCGGACCGGGCACAGGCGTCGACCTCGTCCCACGTCACCGGGGTCGAGACCGTCGGCTCCGCCGGGCCCGCAACGAGTAGACGGCCACCGTCGTCTTGGCCGGGTGGTTCTGGCTCCAGTCGATCAGCACCTTGCCCGGGCGCAGGGGCCTGCGCATCTTCGACACGACCAGGTCGGCCTGGTCCTGCTCCAGCCGGGTGGCCATCGCCGTGGGCCCGGTCCCGGACCCTCTCCCAGGTCGGCCGACCCGTAGCGGGACGTAGAGCTGCAGGCCCTTGGAGCCGCTGGTCTTGGGCCAGCAGCCGGCACGATCGTCGAGCAGCGCCGGCCACCATGGCGGCCACCCGGCAGCACTCGACGATGGTGGCGCCCTGGCCGGGGTCGAGATCGAACACCATGTGGTCGGGAGGGGCCGGCAGGACCCGCCTCCGGCCCACGTGCCACAGCGGCACATGGAACTCGATGGTGGCCAGGTTGGCCGGCCACATCAGGCTGGGGCCGGTCGTCCACGACGGGGTAGTCGACCGGCGTCGCCCTTCCGCAGGTCGACGGGCACCGCCAGCGTGGCGGATCCACGCCGGGGCGTGGCCGGGCAGGTGCTTCTCGAAGAACATTTGGTCGTCGACGCCGTTGGGGTAGCGCTTCATCGTCAGGGGCCGGTCCTGCAGATGCGGCAGCATGACCGGTGCCACCCGGGCGTAGTAGTCGATCATCTCCCCTTGGTGAAGCCGGTGGCGGAAAGAGGACCTTCTCCAGATTGGAGACGGTGAGCTCCCGCCCGTCGACGGTCGTCCGCACCGGGCCTTCAGGACTCACGGCGCACGTCGCCGGCTGTCTTGTCGGGCCGGCAGTCCCCGCCACACCGGATGGCGGAGGCGACCGTCGGCCGTCCACTCGCTGAAGCCGCACTTCGCCGACCAACGTCGGGGTCACCCAGGTGGCCGTGCTGGCCACGGCGGCGGGCAGGTCGCGCGAACGGGCTGGTCGCCGCGGACCATCGACCGAGCGTCGGTGCCAGGTCGGCCCGGTCGGCGTCGGAGAACCCGGTCCCCACCTTGCCCACGAAGATCAGCCTCGAGACCGGGCGACGGGATGCCGAGCAGAAGGGAGCCGAAGTCGGCCGTTCGGTTCCCGTTTCCCTCGGTGTAGCCGCCGATCACCACCTCCTGGGTGCGGCCGGTTCTTGACCTTGATCCAGTCGGCTCCGCTGGCCGGCCTGATAGGGCTGGTGCGCCGCTTGGCCACGACCCCCTCCATGCCCAGGTCGACGGCGGCCGGAGACATGCTCGGCCGGGTCGGCGGTGAACGACGGGGTGACCGCCCACCGGTGGCGGCCGATGCCCAGACCTTCGAGAGCGGCCCGGCGGTCGGTCGTAGTCGGATCCGAGCAGCGAGGCGCCGTCCAGGTGCAGGAGGTCGAAGATGACCAGACTGACCGGATCGGCGGCGGCGGCCCGCGCTGACGACGGCCGGCGAGCTGGCGTGCATCCGGTGCTGGAGCCGGAGAACGAGGCCTACCGTCAGCGCCGAGAACCACCAGCTCACCGTCGAACAACGCCTGGTGGGATCCGAGCGCCTCGCCGAAGGCCCGCAGCTCGGGAAACGATCCGGTGACGTCCTTGTCGTTCCGGCTCAGCGAGCCGGGGCCGGCCGCCGTCGATCCCCACCGGCCCGCATGCCGTCCCATTTGAACTCGTAGGCCCACTGTCCGTCGTCCGGTGGGAGCCGGCCGGCGGTGGCCAGCATCGGTTGCATGCAGCGCCGGCAGCGGCTCGAACCCGTCGGGGGCCGGATCCATCCGGTGGATCATCCAGTTGTGGCCCTTGGTCGGGAAGAGGACGTAGCGACCCTTGGCCCGCCGGCCGTGGAGCACCACCATGACCTCGTCCGGGCGCCACTTCTCGCTCGTCGTAGTAGCCCGCGGTCCCAGATCGTCACCTTGCCGGCGCCGTATTCCCCTTCGGGGATGGTGCCGCTGAAGTTGCCGTACTCCAGCGGATGGTCCTCGACCTGCACGGCCAAGTGGTTCTGCTCCGGGGTGGCCGGAAGTCCCTTGGGCAGGGCCCACGAGGCCAGCACCCCGTCGTGCTCCAGGCGGAAGTCCCAGTGCAGGCTGGAGGCGTGGTGCTCCTGGATCACGAAGGTCGGTCGCTTTGCCTTCTTCGCCCCCTTGGTGGCGGTGCGGTCGTCGTCGGGGACCGGTTCGGGCGTGTGGCCCGGTCGGCGCTTCATCCGGTAGCTGGACAGTGAGCCGGTGGTCACCGCCCAGTTCTACCCCGGTTGGCGGCGAACCGGTGGCGGCGGCTCACCCGGGGCCGGGACGGCCGGCGCCATCCCCAGGGTGCCCGATCCGATGAGGACCTACGAGGAGCGGAGTTGCCGGAACGGCGAAGGGGCAACCACGGGGCGGACCTGCTGCAGGATCGGTCGATCCAAGGCCCGAGCCACCACCGTCCCGATGTCGCAGCCACCGTGGGCCGCGGCTCGGTCCAGAAGGTTTCCGAGGTAGAGGGCCAGATTCAACAGGTCGAGCCGTTCCGAGCTGCCCCCGAAGGGAACCGGCTCGGTCGAGACGTCCATGTCGCCGGCCTCGAGCACGGCCCGTCGGATGTCCCACATCTGGTCGATGGCGTCGTCCAACTCGGTGTCGCTCATCTGCATACAGGCGGATAGTCCCAGCTCAAGGGCCAGGTCAGCCTGGGCCATCCCCTGGGGCACCAGGGCCGGCAGGCTGCGGAGGACGACGGGGGCGAAATCGGCTGTGTCGGACTTGCTCACGACCTCAGTGTGACAAGGGGGTGTATCAGGGGTGGTGGATGGCCCCTGACCTGGGTAATGATATGGCCATGGCTCGCACAATTTGGAAGGGCGCCCTCAACTTCGGCCTGGTGAACGTGCCGGTCGGGCTGTACACGGCCACCCAGGACAAGTCGATCCACTTCAACCAGTTCGAAGCGGGGACCTCGGACCGGATCCGCTACAAGAAGGTCAACGAGCGGACCGGGGAAGAGGTTCCAGCGGCCAAGATCGTCAAGGGCTTCGATCTGGGTGGCGGGGAGTACGTCCTGTTGACCGAGGACGAGATCGACTCGGCCGAGCCCGAGAAGTCCAAGCTCATCGAGATCACAGACTTCGTGGACCTCGACCAGATCGACCCGGTCTACTACCGGTCCACCTACTACCTGGCTCCCGAAGGGGAAGCGGCCAACAAGGCCTACGCCCTGCTCCGCCAAGTCATGAGGAAGGCCAACAAGGTGGCCATCGGAACGGTGGTGATGAGGAACAAGGAGTACCCGGTGGCCATCCGTCCCGATGACGAGGTGCTGAAACTGGAGACCATGTACTTCGCCGACGAGATCCGGTCGCCGACCAAGGACCTCCCCGACCTTCCCGGCGAGGACGAGGTGACGGATCGCGAGCTGCAGATGGCCGGTCTGCTGCTCGAGTCGATGGAGAGCGACTGGGACCCGGAAAAGTACCAGGACACCCACCGCCTGCAGCTCGAATCCATCATCGAGGCCAAGCGCCAGGGCAACGAGATCGTCACCGAGGTGGAGCCCACCCCGGCCGCCACCAAGGTCGTCGACCTCATGGATGTCCTGAGCGCCAGCATCGACTCGGTGAACTCGGCTCGCAAGCCGGCCAAGAAATCAGCGGGCCGGCCCACCACCAGCCGGATCGGAGCCAAGAAGCCGGCGCCCATCAGAAAAGCCGCCAAAGCCACCAAGGCGAAGGCCCCGGCACGTCGGAAGGCTTCCTAGCCGCTCTCCCGGATGCCGAGGCGCGGCGGCGTCCCGACCCGGCCCAGCCCCGGCGGGCCGACGGGTCAGTGCATGAGTTCGGCGTGTCGCTGCAGGGCGGTGGCCGGCTCGATGTCGGTGTGGCAGTCGACCCAACGGTTGCAGGGGGAACAGTAGACGGCCACGTGCCCCCCCGATTCGGCCACCGACCCGTCCGTCGGCATGATGACCCGGGGCATCGATGCCGCGGCGTCGACCTTCGAGACGCTTTCGACCACTTCGAGGTGGCGACCGGTGTTCACAATTGGCTCCCCAGAAACGCTCGTCCTCCACTGAGAACGTCGTCTTCGACCGATAACTTGAGCCCGCCGGCCCGGTAAATCACCGACGGTACCTCTGAGTAGGCACTTCTTGGGAAGTTTGCGCCGGCAATAATGACGGCCGACGGTTCCCGGGGCCCATTACCGCCCGGTCCTACAGGATCGGTCGGGAGAACACGGCGTCCGACGCTCCGTCAACGCCCGGTTGGTCAATCCGTCGCCGGCACCACGCTGGCGCAGTGACTGCATCTGACGGCGGCCAGGGGCAGGTCGTCGGAGAGACACTGGGGGCAGGTCTTGGTGTCCGGGGGAGGACCGAAGACGCTGTGTCCCCGCTTCTTCATGTACGCCCGGTAGGGCACGACCAACACCAGGTAGATCACGGCCATGAAGATGAGGAAGTAGATGACGGCACCGATGAACGACCCGACATCGATGCGCTGGCCGTTGATCGTCCATCCGAGTCCGAGCGATCCGGACTTCCCTCCGGCGGCGGCGTTGACCAGTGGAGTGATGATCGAATCGGTGAAGGACTTGATGAGCGTGCTGAATCCCAGGGCCACCACCAGTCCCACGGCGATGACCACCAGCTCCCCCTGCATGAGGAAGTTCTTGAATCCCTTCATGGCCTGACCTCCTGCTCGCTCGCCTACCACCCCCGGCACGGTCAAACGTAGTCAGACCAGGCGACGCTCGGTGGCCCAGCGGGTCAGCTCGTGCCGGGTGGACAGCTGGAGCTTGCGGAGCACGGACGACACGTGGGACTCGACCGTCTTGGTCGAGATGGTCAGGTCCCGGGCCACCTCCTTGTAGGTGTAGCCCCGGGCGATGAGCCGCAGGACCTCACGTTCCCGGGGGGAGAGCTGGTCCAGCTCGGGATCGAGTCCCGACACCGGGGCGGCCCCGGGCTCGTCGGCGAAGGCGTCGAGCACGAACCCGGCCAGGCGCGGGGAGAAGACGGCGTCGCCGGCACTCACGGTGTGCACGGCCCGGAGCAGCTCCGGACCCGAGATGGTCTTGGTGACATAACCGCGGGCCCCGGCCCGGATCACCGCGATCACGTCTTCGGGAGCATCCGACACCGACAGGGCCAGGAATCGGACCCCGGGGTGGTGGGGCAGGACCCCGGCCAGCACCGCCTGGCCGCCCCCACCGGGCAGGTGGACGTCGAGCAGGACCACATCGGGGGTGCGCTCGGTGATCAGCTCGATGGCGGCGGCGGCGTCGTCGGCCTCCCCCACCAGTTCGACCGCCTCCCCGAGCTCGGCCCGCACCCCGGCCCGGAACATGGCGTGGTCGTCGACCAGGAACACGCGGGGCGGCGGGCCGGTGCCCACGCTCACGCCGTCAGCTCGCGGCGGGGCATGGACAGCTCGACCTCGGTTCCCTGGCCGGCCGAGGAACGGACGGTGGCCAACCCGTCGAACCGGGCCATCCGGGCCCGGATGGACTGGGCGATGCCCTGCCGGTCCCCGGGCACCTCGGACGGTTCGAAGCCTTTCCCCCGGTCGCGCACGAACACGGTGACGGCCCGCGGCTCGACCTCGCAGTAGAGGGAGACCTCCGGCGCTCCCGACCACTTGGCGGCGTTGACCGTGGCCTCCCGGGCGGCGTCCAACAGCGCCCGCAGGCGGTCGTTGAGCGGGCAGTCCCCCACCACCACCACCTGGACGGTGATGCCGTGGTCGGCCTCGACCAGCTGTTGGAGGAGCCCGATGCCTTCGGCCACCGTCACCGCCTCGGCCGCCACCGAGCCCGGGGGTCGGCCCTCGAACAGCCAGGACCGCAACTCGCGCTCCTGGGCCCGGGCCAGCCGGACCACGTCGTGGGGATCGTCGGCCGACCGTTGGATGAGGGCCAGGGTCTGGAGGACCGAGTCGTGGACATGGGCGGCCATCTGGGCCCGCTCCTCGGCCAGGGCCCGGGCCTGGCGCTCCGACATCAGGTCCCGCACCAGCCTGATCCACCACGGTCCGAGGATGACCACCATGGAGGCCAAGATCAACAAGGCGCCCGAAACCGGCAGGAGGGTGGCCGAGGTCGGGTGGCCGTCGAGCAGCAGGAACAGCCCGGCGATGCCCACCGCCACCCCGAGGGCGATGCGGACGATGACCGAGGTCCGGGTCTGGCGGTCGTCGCCGGTCCGGAACATGGGGAGCAGGTCGTCGTTGATCCACACCCGTTCGTCCTGGCTGGCGTTCCGGCGAATGAGGACGGCGGCCCCGGCGGCCAGGAACAGGGGCCAGCTGAACGAGCTCACGTAACCCAGGTGCAGGCCGCGGGACACGATCTGGATCACCACCAGGAGCGGGACGATGGCGGCGATGACCCGGATGCCCCGGCGGTCGGCCACGGCCCGGGAGAAGATGGTGGTGGTCTCGCCGTCGAGGGGGACGAACAGCCAGGCCAGGGCGTAGACGAGGATCCCCGTCCCGCTGCCCAGGGTCAGCAGGGCGAACCCGATCCTGACCAGGGTGACGTCGAAGCCGGTGGCCGCCGAGATCCCCCCGCACACCCCGGCCACCACCCGGGTGTCCCGGCTGCGCCGGATCGGACCCTTCCAGCGACGGTGCGAGCGGCGGCGGCTCGGTCCACCGTGAAGGCCCCAGGTGGGCGGGCCCCACGAGTCGTGCCACGAGCGACTCGGACCCCATCCGCCCCATCCCCCCTGGTCCGGGGGTGGGGACTTGGGTGGGGACGGGTCCGGCGTGCCGGGCACCCCGGTGCGGGAATCGGTGGGTTTGGCGATACTCGATGATCGCGCACCACGGCAGGGCTGGCCATCAGGGACATCCCTGACCCGACGGGCCGGCGGTCAGGGTCCGACCAGGGACGTACCCGATAGCGGACCGGGAGGCGGTCCGTCAGGCTGGCCCCATGAACGCTTCCACCGACTCCAACCCCCCACCGACCGAGCCCGACCCCGCCGGATCAGAGGCGCCGGCCGAGCAGATGCGGCTCCACCGCCTCCGGTCCGGGCGCATGCTGGCCGGGGTGGCCGGCGGCCTGGCCGACTACCTCGACGTCGATCCCACCCTGGTCCGGATCGGCTTCGTCGTCCTGGCCCTGATGGGCGGCATCGCCGTCCTCTTCTATCTGGCCGGATGGCTCCTCATCCCCGAAGAGGGCGCCGATGTATCGATGGCCGAGGAGATGCTGGGCCATCAGTTCTCCCACTGAAGCACCCACTGCCCCGCCCACACCACTGTCCCGCCCGACATCACCGATCCGCCCGACATCACCAATCCGCCCGACATCACCGATCCGACCAGCCAAGGAGGCAACGTCATGCGCTACCGATGGGATCCCGCCTACCCGGGTACCACCCGCCGCCCCATTTCTGACGACGGGTCGAGGCTCCGCGTCTCGGATGCCGAGCGCAACGAGGTGGCCGATCGGCTGTCGCGGCACTTCGCCGACGGGCGGCTGGACCAGGTCGAGTTCAAGGCCAGGCTGGACCGGGCCATGGGGGCGGTGACCCGCGGCGATCTCAACGGCCTGTTCGACGACCTCCCGAGCCTGGCCGACGAACCGGCCCCGCCGAGGCCGAGGCGGCGGATGTTCCTGCCCGCCGTGGTGTTCGTGGTGCTGGTGGCCATCGCCGTCTCCTCCACCGTCTCGGCCATCCACGTCTCGTGGCTGCTGGTGGCGCTGGTCGGTCTGTTCCTCTGGCACCGGGCCGAGCACCACCACCGCCACCATCACGACGAGCCCGAGCTCCACCGTTAGCATCGACAGGTGGTGTCGACACGTCCGACGGGCACCACGTCCCCCCGGCGCCCGATGAACCCGCCCGGGCCGCGCCCGAGCCACGCCCGATGAACCCGCCCGAGGAAAGAGCATCGATGACCACCACCGTTCCTACGCCCGTGCCGGCCCCCGACCCGTCGGCGGTGCCGGCAGCTCAGGCCATCGACCTGGTCAAAACGTACGGACGAGGGGATGCCGTCGTCCGGGCCCTCGCCGGGATCACCCTCCAGCTGGAGAGGGGACGGTTTACGGCGGTGATGGGACCGTCGGGGTCGGGCAAGTCGACCCTCATGCACTGCATGGCCGGGCTGGACACCCCAACGTCGGGGCGGACCTTCGTCGGCAACCAGGAGATCGGGCTGCTCGACGACGGCGGTCTGACCCAGATGCGACGCGACCGGATCGGCTTCGTCTTCCAGTCGTTCAACCTGGTCCCCACGCTGACCGCCGAGGAGAACATCACCCTCCCGGCCGATCTGGCCGGCCACAAGGTCGACCGGGAGTGGTTCGACTACCTGATCGGCCAACTGGGCATCGGGGACCGGCTTTCCCACCGTCCCAACGAGATGTCCGGGGGTCAGCAGCAGCGGGTGGCCTGTGCCCGGGCCCTCATGGGGCGGCCCGACCTCATCTTTGCCGACGAGCCCACCGGCAATCTCGACTCGAACTCCTCGACCGAGATGCTTGAGTTTCTCCGGCGCTCGGTGACCGAGTTCGGACAGTCCATCGTCATGGTCACCCACGACGCCCGGGGTGCGGCCTTCGCCGACCGGGTGGTCTTTCTGGCCGACGGGCGGGTGGTCGGGGAACGACTGGATCCGACAGTCGACTCCATTCTGGAGCAGATGAAGCAGCTGGGGAGCTGAAGATGTGGAAGGTCACCATCAAGGGACTGCTGGCCCACAAGCTCCGCCTGGCCCTCACCGCCCTGGCCATCGTGCTCGGCGTCACCTTCATCTCCGGGACGTTCGTGCTCACCGACACCTTGCACAACACCTTCAACACCCTGTTCGGGCACGTCTATCAGAACATCGACTTCGAGGTCCGGGCCAAGGCCGCCTTCTCCGACAATTCGGGCGACACCAACCGCAAGGCCATCCCCCAGTCCCTGCTGGCCACGGTGCGGTCGGTGCCCGGGGTGGCGGAGGCCGACGGGTCGGTCACCGGTTACGCCCAGTTCGTCGCCCCCGACGGCAAGGCCGTCACCACCGGCGGCGCCCCCAACCTGGGGTTCTCCTTCGACCCCGATCAGAAGATCTCCTCCCTGCAGCTGATCGAGGGGCGGGCCCCCACGACACCACATGAGGTGGTCATGGACGCCGGCACGGCCCAGAAGTACCACTTCAGGGTGGGCCAGCACGTGCGCATCCTGTTCCTCGGTCCGCCCCAGACCTTCACCCTCAGCGGCATCGTGCAATTCGGCACGGCCGACAACCTGGCCGGGGCGTCCTTGGCGGCGTTCTCGCTGCCCACCGCCCAGCAGCTGTTCGGACTGCCCGGCCAATTCAACGACATCAACGTGGTGGCGGCACCGGGGGTCGACAAGTCGACCGTCCAACACGACATCGCCCGGGTCCTTCCGGCCGGCGTCGAGGTGGTGACCGGTCAGACGGTGGCCACCGAGCAGAGCAACGACATCAACCAGGCCCTCTCCTTCTTCTCCACCGCCCTGTTGGTCTTCGCCTTCATCTCCCTGTTCGTGGGCGGCTTCACCATCTTCAACACCTTCTCCATCATCGTGGGCCAGAGGACCCGGGAGCTGGCCCTGCTGCGCATCGTCGGAGCCAGCCGACGCCAGCTCTTCCGCTCGGTGCTGCTCGAAGCCGCCATCGTCGGGGCGCTGGCCTCGCTGGCGGGCCTGGGCCTCGGGGTGTTGGCAGCGGTGGGACTCGAGGAGCTCCTCAAGGGGTTCGGCATCACGCTGCCCACCGGTTCGTTGGTCTTCGAGACCCGGACGGTGATCGTGGCCCTGGCCGTCGGGGTGGGGGTGACGGTGGTGTCCGCCATCAGCCCGGCCCGCCGGGCCATCCGCATTCCGCCGGTGGCCGCCCTGTCCGACCACCAGTCCGGTGACCAGGAGTCCTCCCGGCGGCGGATCATCACCGGCACCGTCATCGGGGTGCTCGGGGTGGTGGCTCTGCTGGCTGGGCTCAGCAAGCCGGCCATCCAGTTGGTCGGGTTGGGGGCGGTGGCCGTTTTCATCGGCATCGGCATGCTGGCCCCCCTGGTGGCCCGACCGATGTCGAGCGTGCTGGGGCGGCCCCTGGCCAGACTGCTGGGGACGGCCGGTGCCCTCGGCCGGGAGAACTCCATGCGCAGCCCGCGGCGGACGGCCCAGACGTCATCGGCCCTGATGGTCGGCCTGGCCCTGGTGTCGACCATGGCCGTCTTCGGCGCCTCGCTGTCCAAGTCGGCCACCAGCAGCGTGGACCAGGCCATCAGCGCCGACTACATCATCACCCCCTCGTCCCAGGGGGCCGGCGGCTTCTCCAACGCCGTGGGCCCGACGGCCGCCGCCGTCCCCGGCGTCAGCTCGGTGTCATCGGTGTACAGCGGACAGTTCGAGCTCCGGGGGGCGGTCAACTCGGTCACCGCCGTCTCGACCAAGAACCTCTCACAGACCGTCATCTTGAACATGGTCGACGGCTCGGGGGCGGCCGCCCTGGCCGCCGGCAACCTGCTGATCGACACCACCACGTCCACCAACAAGCACCTGTCGGTGGGCTCGGTGGTGCCGGTCACCTTCTCCCAGACGGGGAAGACCACCATGCGGGTGGGGGGCGTGTTCAAGCCCAACTCCCTCATCGGCAACTATCTGGTGGGGGACGGCTTCTTCCTGGCCCACTTCGCCAACCCCCTGCCGGTGGCCGTGCTGGTCCAGACGGGAGGATCGTCGTCCACCGGGGCGGCCCTGACTCACGGGCTGTCGGCCTACCCCGGCCTCAAGATCCAGACCCGGGCGGCGTTCGAGAAGTCCCAGCAGGCCCAAGTCAACGAGCTGCTCGGCCTGGTCTACGTCCTGTTGGCCCTGGCCATCGTCATCGCCATGATCGGCATCGTCAATACCCTCATGCTCTCGGTGTTCGAGCGCACCCACGAGATCGGCCTGCTCCGGGCGGTCGGGATGCGGCGACGCCAGGTCCGATCCATGATCCGCTCGGAGTCGGTCATCTTGGCCCTGTTCGGCGCCATCATCGGGGTGGTGGTGGGGAGCGGACTCGGGATCGCCTTCTCCTCGTCCCTCAAGCAGCAGGGGATCACCGACATCGTCGTCCCCATCGGCAGTCTCATCATCTTTCTGGTGCTGGCCGGCTTGCTCGGCCTGGGCGCCGCCAGCTGGCCGGCCAGACGGGCGGCCCGACTCAACGTCCTGGACGCCATCGCCGCCGAGTAGGCGGCGGGGAGCCGGGGACCGGACGGGTCGCTTGGCCTGGGCGACGGCGGTGCAGTGACCAAGCGACCCGGGCTCCTGTCGGCCGTCAGCCGGTGACGGCCATCCCGACCACCGGTGCGTTCAGCGGCTCGCCGCCCTTCGAGCCGTAGAAGGCGGTGTTGTAGGTGAACACCCCTCCGTCGGAGGCCACCAGGTAGTAGCCCGACCCGTCCTTGGCCGGGCTCAGGCCCACGATCGGACTGTTCAGGTGGGTGGCGCCGGCCGAGCCGTGGAAGGGGGCGTTGTAGGTGTAGATGCCGCCGTCCGAGCCGGCCTCCCAGTAGCCACCGGTGGCCGAGTCGACGCCGATCCCGACCACGGGGGCGTTGAGGTGGGCCAGGGTGTTGGCTCCGCCTTGGTATTGGGCGTCGCCGAAGGCGTAGACGGCGCCGGTCGAGGAGACCAGGAAGTAGCCCTGGCCCCCGGCCGAGGCGGCAATGCCCACCACGTTGCCCACGTGTTCGCCCAGGCCGGGCACCGAACCCAGGTAGGGGGCACCGAAGGCGTACACCCCGCCGTCCGATCCGACCAGCCAGTAGCCGCCGGTGGTGTCGTCGGCGGCGATGCCCACGACGTTGGTCACGTGCTCGCCCAGGGCCGGGACCGACCCGTGGAACCCGGCGTCGCCGTAGGCGAAGACCCCGCCGTCCTTGGCCGCCATCCAGTAGCCCTTGCCGTCGTTGGTCGATGCCATGGCCACCACCGGTTGGCTCAGGTGGATGTTGCCGGTCGATCCGTAGAAGGTGGAACCGAAGGTGAACACCCCTCCGTCACTGCCGACCAACCAGTAGCCGTTGCTGGCGGCCGGGGTCGGAGTCGGCGTGGGAGTCGGGGTCGGGGTCGGTGGAGGAGTGGGGCAGGCGGTGAAGGTGGCCACCACCGAACCGGCTCCGGTGTCGGCCGTGGTGCCGTCGACGGTGGCGCCCGCCGGGGCCAGGTTGGACCCTCCGCCGCCGGCACCGCCGTGGTTGTCGGTATCGTCACCGCCCCCGCCGCCCCCGTACAGGCCGCCCCCTCCGCCGCCGCCGCCGGCGGCCGACGACTGTCCGGCGCCACCGACCATGCCGACCCCCGGAAGTCCATTGCCGGCGACGTTGCCGACCCCGGCGGTGCCCGGCCCGGTCTGGGTGGCTCCACCCCCGCCGCTGGTCGACTCGTTCGGCCCCGGCGCTCCGTTCCCGCCGGTGGGGCCCCCGGCGCCCCCGGCGGTGACGAGGTCGCCACCGGCAATAGTGTTGCCGAGGCCGCTACCGCCCCCGCCGGCGGCGATGATCGTCGGGCTGGACGCCCCGTTGACGCTGACCATGGAGGCGCCGCCCCCGCCCCCGGCACTGGCCGGGTCGATATTGGTGCCGCCGCTGCCACCGGACGCCACCCCGCCGCTGAGGCCACCGGCCGGCGTTGCCCCGGCCCCACCGACGGCCACCGAGTAGCTCTCCCCCGCCGTGACGGCCACCGTCGCCTCGACCTCGCCGCCGAGACCGCCCTCGGTGCCTCCCCCCTGGCCGCCGATGGCGTCGAAGATGACGTCGCAGACACCCGCCGGAACGCTGGCGGCGACCGTGGCGGCGGCGTTGGTGTACGTCACCGGTCCCGGGACCGCCTGGGGGGCGGGCGAGGCCGCCGAGGCCGGGCTGGCACCGGCGGCCAGTCCGACTCCGGACAGGACTGCCGCGGTTCCCAGTACGCCCGCTAGGGACAACCGGAATGTGGCACGACGGGGAAGACGTTTCCGCAGTGGCGATTGCATATCTTGGACACTCTCTCCTTGGCTCGAAAGCAGCAGTCAGAGTAGGTGGACACGTTGGCAAAGGCGCGGACCGTTGTCGGTCCGGGGCTGCATCCGCCTTCGCCCCCTCCGGTCCATGGTCCCGTTTATGATCTGAGCAGCGAGGGGAATCGGGTGCCGACACCGGCGGTCGACAGGTTCCGTCCGGCGCCTCGCCTCGAAGGGGGAACGGGAATGTCAGACAACCTGCGACTGCTGGCCGAGTACAGCGCCGCCATGGACTCGGGGGACACCGATGCTGTCTTCGAATTCTGGTCCGAGGACTTCCACAGTCATGTGACCGAACGGGTCAGCCCCGAGCGCGTCGGCACCGACGTGCGGGGAGAGGAAGTGCAGTGGTGGAAGCAGGTCCGATCCGCCTTTCCCGACATGACGTTCTCGGTCGACGTGCTGATCGAGTCCGATGACCTGGTGGTGTCCAACTGGACCGTCAAGGGGACCCATGACGGGGCACCCTTCTACGATGTCCCCCCGTCGGGCCGACCGGTGACCATCAACGGGACGGCGATCCTTCGGATCCGCGATGGTCGGATCGTCGAGCACTGGGGAGGTCCCCACTGCCAGAAGGGTTTGGGCCTGATCAGCACCACCTGAGTCCTTCGTCTCAGCTTGGCCGGGGGGTCGGAGACCGGCCTTTTTGGGGAGGTCGGGCCAAGCGGCGGCCGATGGACGATCTGAGGTCCGTGGGCACAGAGACAATCGCCGCGTTACGGTTCTGGCCCAGCGGCTGGCCCGGTCCGACCCGCCCGGCAATTTCCACCGATCCCGCCTCATCGCTCGAGGCGACCAGAAGACATTGGAACCCTCATGAACTTCACCGTCACCTACCCTCTGATCACCCATCCCGCCAGTCCCGAGCTCATGACCAGACGGGCCGTCACCGAGTTCGCCCGGACGGCCGAAGCCGCCGGGTTCGACGGGATCGGGTTCACCGACCACCCGGCCCCGACCGACCGGTGGCTCCGGTCCGGCGGCCACGATGCCCTGGATCCCTATGTGGCCCTGACATTCTGCGCGGCGGTCACCGAACGGATCCGCCTGATACCCAACATCGCCGTGCTCCCCTACCGACATCCCCTCATCGTGGCCAAGACGGTGGCCACCATGGCCATGTTGTCGGACGACCGCTTCACCCTGGCCGTGGCCACCGGTTACCTGCGCAGCGAGTACCGGGGACTGGGCATCGACTTCGAGCAACGCAATGCTCTGTTCGACCAGGCCATCGACGTCCTCCGCGGGATGTGGACAGAGGACGACTTCACCTTCGAGGGAATCGGCATCGACGCCAAGGGTCTGACGGCCAACCCCAAGCCCCGGATCCCGCCGCCAATCTGGATCGGCGGCAACAGCCGCCTGTCCCGACGACGAGTGGCCCGCTACGGGGACGGTTGGACACCCTTCCCCGCCCCGAGATCCATGTCAGCCACCACCAAGACGCCGCCGCTCGAGACGGTCGAAGATCTCTCGGTCATGCTCGACGAGCTCTGGCAGTTCGTCGACGAATCGGGCCGGGACCGATCGGATATAGATGTCGCCTTCGGCACACCGGCGGGTGGCCGGCTCGACGAGCACTTCAACGCTGACGCCCACCTGACGGCGCTGGATGAACTGGCCGGCCTCGGCGTCACCTGGGTGGGGCTCTCCGTTCCCGGCGCATCGCTCTCGCAGTCACTCGAGGGATTGGAGCGCTACGGCGCCTCGGTGATCGCCCCCTCCCGGTCATGACCGGCAACACCCTGCGGTCGACCGACCCGGATGACGACCTGGCGGTGGCCGATCGACACGACCTGGCCCCGGGTGCCGGTCCTCCCCCCTACAGGTCATCGTCGGCACCCCAACCGAGTTCGTCAGCCAGTAGAAGGAGGACCCGGTTGGGCAACCGTTCCCCGCGCTCGAGCAGCTTGAGGCAGCCCTGCACGTAGGCCTTCCGGGCTTCTTCGACACCCGGCGTCGGGGCCAGACCGGTGGCGGGGGGACGGATACCGATGATCTCGGCCAGGTCTGACGACTGGCCGTCCGGATCGGGCACCTCGAGCAGCGACTGGATGGCGCGGAGCATGTACCTCCTCGGCGGCGAACCCTGCTCCCACCTGGCCACCGACTGCTGGGTCACGCCCAGTTGATCGGCCAGCTCACGCTGGGTCATCCCGTGTCTCAGGCGATGGGCGCGGATACGCTCGGCCAGTCCATCAGGTGGCTCTTCTGCGTACTCATTTGTATCCACTACTTGTCCACGGTACTCGCACGCTGGTGGATCTGACAAGGCCCAGGCTCCGCCTTCGTTGTGCGGCGTGTCGAACTACAAAGGTGTCGTTCACACGTGGCGGATATGTGTTCGGCGGGCGGGCCTCCGCCGTACAGGCCTCCGCCGTACAGGCCTCCGCCGTACAGGCCTCCACCGGGCATTCACTTCCGCGAATTACCTACTCTCGGTAGGTTATTTGGAGAAGTAACTCACCGAGGCCGAGGCGCCGACCACCGGGCGCCACGACTGGCCGGTGGTTCACTTTCCGACGGCATTGCACGTGGCCAGGTTGAGCCGGCCGGTGGCCGTAGCGACGGCGATCTGCCTGCCGTCTTCGGTGATCGTGCACTCGATGGAACCACCCCCGATGCCGACCGTCGCCACCACGTCGAAGGCGGTTATCAGACCCGAGACGGTGACCGTTTTGCTCCACGGTAGGGAAACGTTGGACAGCGTGGCCTCGCCGTATTGGTTGTTGCCCTCTTGAAATGTGCGGTAGAGCACGCTGGAGGCGGTGCCGGTGCCAGTCACTGAATAGACCACCGTGTGCTCGACGTGGGCCTCGTGATCAACGGCTACCCCGGCCACGCTGACGATGGTCACGCATCCACCGAAGCCGAGGGCCACGACGATCAACACCCAGAACCACCCCCGCCGGTAGACCCGCTTCTTGGCCAGGAGGTCGGCGGCCGGAGGATGGAAGGGGCTCTGGGGCGGGTACCAGCGTCCGTCTGCCCCCTGCCACCAGCCTGGGCCCTGCGAACCGTAGACACCCGGTGGCGGAGGGGGGAACTGTGGGACCGGCTGAGGCGGATACCACTTGCCGTCCGAAGCCAACCACCAGCCCGGACCCTGCGAAGTGTCGCTCATCGTGGTGCCGCCCGCCGTCGTCGGAACCCCGAGGATATGGCCAACCAAAAGTGAGGGCAACAGGTGGGGCGACAGCGTCGGTGGCCGGCATCCGTCGCCCGGCCCTCGGCGCCCGGCCCACGCCGAACCCATGGTCGACCTGCCTCGACCCCGGCCGTCACGTCCTGGGGACCGAGCCATCGGTAATCTCGCAGGATGGCTCTGAGCACCTCGAAACTGCCCGGCCCGAGCGTCTTCCAGCTCCGGATCCACCTGGACGAGGTCCACCCGGTCGTCTGGAGACGGGTGCTGGTACCGGGGTCGGTGAAGATGGCCAAGCTGAGCGAGATGTTGCTGGCCGCTATGGGCTGGACCAACTCCCACCTCCACGCCTTCGAGGTGGGAGACGTGCGCTACGGGATGTGCTTCGACGATTACCCCGACGAGGAGATCGACGAGAAGGGCGTGACCGTACTCCGGGCCCTCGAAGGGGAGGAGCGGTTTGCCTATGAGTACGACTTCGGCGACAGCTGGGAGCACGACGTGATCATCGAGGACCTGACCTGGCCGTACTCCGGGCTGAAGTTCGGTGTGTGCATCGATGGCCAGAACGCCTGCCCACCCGAAGACGTCGGAGGTGCCCCAGGATACGCAGCGTTTCTCGAGGCCATTGCCGACCCCGACAACGAGGACCACGACCACTACCTCGAATGGGTGGGGGGCTCCTTCGACGCCGCCCAATTCGACCTGGTCACCACCAATGCCGCTCTGCAAAGGATCCGCTGAGCACAAATTGGACCCCGGGACGCCGTTGACCCTCGGCTAGCCGTTCGGCTACTTTGACCGGCGGGCCAACCGGCCCGTCGCGGCACCGAAAGGCGGTCCTGTCATGGCAGACATCGACGACAACGTCAAAGAAACCCTGTCCGACGTTCGAAAAGTCGGTGCCAACTACGAAGAGCACCAACAAGAGGTCGGACTGGACATACCCGTGGACCTGGTGCACTTCAAGAAGTTCCCGGTCGTCGACCCGCCCGGCAAGTACAAAAAGGTGGGCCACGACCGACGGGCCGACATCAGCCCCGGCGACAGCCTCGAACTGCCGGACTACAGCGGCCCGTTCAACCAGGACCTGAGGTTCTCGGACTTCTCGAACGATGCCCTCGTCAACCTGCTGGGGTTGAGTGACGAGTACTACCGGGTGTGCATCGAGGGCTGGGCGGACTCGGTGGCCGAACGCTACGGACACCACGACATGCAGCGCATCCAGTCCGAGGCCTGGCGGGACATGATCCTCCCCCAGCTGCGAGTGATGATCGACAGCTGGATGGAGCTCACCGAAGATGAGGCCGAAGCCCTCGTCGTGGACACGCAGAACGAGGTGGCCGCTCAGATCGACGCGGGCGGCGCCGTCATCGTCAATCCCTACAAGCCCGAGCCGGAATGGGCGCACTACTCCAAGGAACGGCTGGTGAAGCTGGCCCTGGGGAGCCACGAATACCTGCTGGCGGCGATCGAGTCGTGGGCCTTGGCCATCGTGATGAGGGACGGCCTGGACGAGATGTTCGCCTTCCAGTGGGCGCTGTGGAGTGAGAAGTTGCTTCCGGCGGCCAAGGACATCAAGTCGCGGTGGATGGGCATTTCCGGTGACACCGTCGAGGCGTTCATGAAGGACATCCAGGTGGATTCGACCTCCTTCCCGGGGAAGGCCTTCGAGCTGACATTCGAGATGCCCGAGGAGGAAGTCGGGATCTTCACCTTCAACAAATGCATTTCCGTCGACCAATGGGAAGCCATGGGTCGCCCCGACATCGCCGAGAAGGCGGCTCACACCTCGTGCCCGGCCGCCATCATCGAGACGGCCAAGATGTACAACCCGAACATGAAGGTGGAGATCCTGGCCATCCCGCCACGAGTCAGCAAAGACGACGTGTGCTGCAAGTGGCGGCTGTCCATCCGGGACGAAACAGATCCCGAATACGTTCACCCCGACGAGGCCCGCGGGTAGACGATGATTTCGCTCGGCCCCGGCTAGCTAGAACGCCCCTCGCTCGGTGTTCACCGCCGGGAGCAGGCGGTCGGCCAACTGTTGCAGCTGGGATCGGAGTGTCTCGTCGTCGAGCCCGGCCACCAGGGGATGGACGACGGTGCCGCTGATGGCGGCTGTGACCATGGCCGTCGAGACCCGGACCTCGTGCCCCATCTCGTCACCCATAAGGACCCGGCCCATCCGGTCCATCACGTGGTGGAACGACTGGTGATCGGTGAAGAAACGGACGATCACCGGATCGTTCAGGATCGAGTTCATCGTGCGCCGGTGGGCCACGGCCAGGTCGACCATGCCGGTGACCAGCGTCCTGCGGGCCCGGGTCCGGGAGGGCTCGGCTTCGGCGGCTCCGATCACCACCTCCAGCCTGGCCAGTTCGGCCTCGGCGGCGGCCAGCACGATCTCGTCCTTGGTGTTGTACTGGTGGTAGACGGCGGCCTTGGTGACGCCGATGGCATCGGCGATCATCTGCAACGAGGTTCCTCCCACGCCGTTGCGGGCGAACAACTCTAGGGCGGCACCGACGATCCGGTCCTGAGCGGCGCTCGGCACCGGCCGGGCACGATTGCGCGGGACCGGAGCCGCCTGATCTCCCATCAGCCCACAGTAACCAGTGGCACGGTTCATGCGGGGCGGTGGGTCCGGAGCCGGTCTGAGGACGTCGTCGGCCCCCGGCCAGGGGCTGCGGGGACCGACGGTGATGCCGTGAGAGGCTTGGGGGAGCTGGGTCAGATCTACCCTGGTCCCGGCATCGTCAAACGTGACTCTCCGGGGGGGCGCCACGGGGGGCCGGCGGGCGGCCGGAGACGGCAACGGGGGGTTGCCTGTTTCCCGTGGCCATCGCCCGGGTAGGACCTTCTGTCACATTGGCAAGGGCGTTTCGCGCCCACGGCCGGCCCGCCCCCGCCCCGACTCTGGTGGAGCCTATTGCCGGCCGGTCGTTTCGCATAGGAGGGCCTCCTCCTAACTCGGGGACGGGGTCCGTGAAGAAAGGAAATCGAGTCGATGGGTAGTGAACTGCACGGGATCAAGGTCGCCTTCGTGGTCTCCAACGAGGGCATCGAAGAGGCCGAGCTGCGTCGGCCCTGGGATCACATCAGGGCCGCCGGAGGTCACCCGAGACTGGTGGCCACCGACGAGGGTGACGTCCAGCTCATGAACCACCTCGACAAGTCGGGGCGGTTCCCGGTCGACCTCACCACCGCCGGAGCCGAGGTGCAGGACTTCGACGCTCTGGTCCTACCGGGAGGAGTGGCCAACGCCGATCGGCTTCGTTGCGACGACTCGGCCGTCGCCTTCGTACAGGAGATGTTCCGGGCTGGGAGACCGGCCGCCATCATCTGCCACGCGCCGTGGGTCCTGGTCGAGGGCGGCCTGGTGCGGGGCCGGACCCTCACCTCGTGGCCGAGTCTGCGGACCGACATCGTCAACGCCGGTGGCCGGTGGGTCGACCGGGAGGTCCAGGTGTGCCGCACCGGGCCCAATGCGCTGATCACCAGCCGCAAACCCGACGACCTCGACGCCTTCAATGCCAAGTTGACCGTGGTGTTCGGGACCAGGCGGGACACCGCGGCCGCCTGACGGCGACGATCGGCGGGCGGGGCCGACGCCGGCGCACGGAGCGGAAGTGCGCACCCCGTCACGGTTGATTCCGGCGCCACCGGGGTACGGCATATCCATGGACATCAGTATCGAACGCGAGACGAAGCTGGACGCCGATCTCGACTTCTCCCTCCCCGATCTGCGGGGAATGGTTCCCCGGACCTCGGTGCTCCCGTCCCAGCGTCTGTGGTCCACGTACCTCGATTCGGCCGACCTCCGCCTGTGGGCGGCCAGGATCACCCTTCGCCACCGCCGGGGGGAGGACGAGGGTCCGGGCATCTGGACGCTGAAGCTGCCGCGGCCACCCGAGGCGTCCCGGACGGTGCGTGCGGAGTACACCTGGGTGGGGCCGTCCAACCCGGTCCCGCCCGAAGCCCGGGCCATCGTGGCCGGCGTGGTCCGGCGCCAACCGCTCAAGGTGGTGGCCGAGTTGGAGTGCACGCGCCGGAGGGTCGCCCTCAAGGACGAGAGCGGCGAGCTCATCGGGGAGATCGACCACGACGCCGTCACCGTGCACGGCGGGCATCAGGACGGCCTGCGGTTCCACGAGGTGGAACTGGAGACGGCGGGCGACGACGACCGGGTGGAGATGGTGCTCGGTCGACTGCTGGAGGCCGGTGCCCGCCCGGGCTCGGCCGGTCCCAAACTCGGTCGGGCCCTCGGTCGGCCCCAGGGGGACGATCCGGTCGGTTCGGGCCGGAAGCCCACGGTGAAGGACGTGGTGCAGCAGGGGATCGGGTCATCACTGCGCCGTCTGGTCGACCACGATTACCGGCTCAGGGTGGACCCCTCCCATCCGGCTCCCGAGGCCATCCATCAGGCCCGGGTGGTGTCGCGTCGTCTGCGCTCGGACCTCAGGACAGTCGGCGAGCTCCTGGACCCGGTGTGGCTCCGGCATACGCGGGACGACCTGCAGTGGCTCGGTTCGGCTCTGGGCGAGGTCCGGGACTGCGACGTGCTGGCCGACTATCTGGCCGACCGACGCCGCCAGGACCGGGTCGACCCCGAAGGCCGGGCCGTGCTGACGGCCGTACTCCGGAGGGAGCGGGCCGAGGCCTGCCACGAGGTGGCCCGGGTCATCGGCAGCGACCGGTACCTCACCCTGCTGGACAAGCTGCACGCCGCGGCATCGAACCCCCCGCTGGCCCGGCCCTCGCTGGCGTCCGAGCCGGCCCGGGACGTGCTCGTGCCGCTGGCCGGCGCGGACTGGCGCAAGTTGTCGAAGGCGGTCGGCCGAGCCGTGCGGCGGCCTACCGACCGCCGTCTCCACAAGGTCCGGGCCCGGGCCAAGCAGGTTCGTTATGCCGCCGAGTTCCTGGCGCCGGCCGTCGGGAAACAGGCCCGGTCGACGGCCAAGGCGGCCAAGCGCCTCCAGACCCTCCTGGGCCACCACCAGGACGCGGTGGTGGCCCAGCGATGGCTGCGGGGCCAGGCCGAGACCGGTCCGGGGGTCGTCGGATTCGCCGCCGGCCAACTGGCGGCCGACCAGCGCAACCGGCAATTGGAGGCCAGGGCCGGGTGGACGTCCCGATGGCATCACCTCGACCGGGCCCGACGACGTCGCTGGCTGACCCAGTCCTGACCCCCCACCCGGCTCGGCCGGGCCCAAGGCCCACCCCACCGCCGGCCATCGGCCCCCCGAGGCGCGTAACGCCGGCCCGGGCGTGAAACGAAGGAGCATCCCGATCATGCAACCCCACGTGCCCCGACCGCGGGGGCCGATCAGCCAGGCCCTGGGTGATGTCCTGCCCCGGCGGCCCGGGCGCCTACCCGAGCTCCGGACGGTGGAGAGCGGGCCGGTGACCGAAGAAGATCTCCAGCTCGCTCTGCACATCTGTTACGGCCTGCACTACGACGGGTTCGCCGGTGTCCCGGAGGAGTGGGAATGGGCACCCGGGCTGCTGGAGCTTCGCCGGCACCTGGAAGAGGTGTTCCTCCGCCGCCTGTTGGACGAGTCTGGCCTCCGGGGCATCGTCCCCGGCGCCGGAGCCGAGATCCCGGAGCTGGGTGACCGGTTGCAGAACCTCCTGGACGAAGGGTCCGGGCCGTCGCTGTCGTCCTATCTCTGCCAGGCCGGCGACCGCCAGATGCTGACCGAGTTCGTCATCCATCGCAGCATCTACCAGCGCAAGGAGGCCGACCCGCACACCTGGGCCATTCCCCGAGTACGGGGACGGGCCAAATCGGCGCTCGTCCACCTGCAGACCGATGAGTACGGCGGGGGAAAGCCCGGACAGTCCCACGCCGAACTGTTCGCCGTGACCATGGCCGTCCTCGATCTGGACCCGGCTCCGGGGGCCTACATCGACCAGGTCCCGGCGGTCACCCTGGCCACCGACAACCTGGTGTCGTTCTTCGGTCTCCATCGGCGGTGGCGGGGGGCGCTGGTGGGCCACCTGGCCGCCTTCGAGATGACGCCGGTCGTACCGATGTCGCGTTACGCCTCCGCCACTCGTCGGATTCTCGACGGCGAGGAGGGGGCGGCGTTCTACGACGTGCACGTCGAAGCCGATGTGGCCCACGCCCGGATCGCCGCCACCGACCTGGTGGCCGGACTGGCCGAATCCGACCCGGCGGCGGCGGCCGACCTCCTGTTCGGGGCGGCCTCGCTCGTGGGCGTGGAACGCCGGTTCGCCCGCCACCTGCTCGACAGCTGGGCTCTGGGGGAGTCTTCGCTCTTCTTTCCACCTTCGGTCGGGCGGTCGGCCGTTCCGGCCTGCCAACGAGTACTTCGCCTGGAGGACCTGAGGCTCGACCAGGACCGGCTTCCCGAGGTCCCGGACCCCGGTGGCGCCGCCGGGAATTCCCTCCGTCAGGTTACGGAAGGCACGACCTACTCGCCGCCGATGTCGTAGGCCGCACCCGTCGGCACGATCGATGACGACGGGCCGCTACTTGGCCGGGGCCGCGGCCCCGATCTGCTGGCGGAGCGCTTTGAGGGCGGCCACGAAGATCTCCGAGAAGGTGGGGAACGGTTGGATTGTGTCCCGCAGCACCTCGAGCGGCACCTTGGCCCGGATGGCCAACGTGGCCTGCTGCAGCCACTCGCCGGCCTCGGGACCGAAGGCGTAGGCGCCGGTCAACAGCTGGCCGTCGCTGAGCAGGGTCAAAAAGCCGTTCGATTGGGCGTAGGCGTGGGTGTAGGTGGCGGTCTTGGCCACCTCGGAAAGGGGGGTGGTGGCACTGAAGGCGGCCTCGGTGGCCCCCACCGACGCGGCCTGGGGGTCGGTGTAGACGACGCTGGGAATGGCCTCGTAGTTGACCGGGCGGTCTTCGCCCAGGATGTTGGAGGCCACCACCTCGCCCTGGTACTTCCCCACGTGGGTCAACAATCGCACACCGGTGACGTCGCCGATGGCCCACAGGCCGTCGCCGATGCGCAGGTGGTCGTCGACCGGGACGCCGTGACCGTCAGCGTGGACGCCCACCGTGTCGAGGCCGATCCCCTCCACCCGGGGCCTCCGGCCGGTGGCCAGGAGCAGGTGGTCGCCGCGTACCTGGCGTCCGTCATCGAGGGTGAGGACGTAGTCGTCGATATGGCGTCGGACCGCCGTGGCCTGGACGCCCAGCATCAGTTCGACCCCGTCGGCCCGCAGCACCTGGCCCAGGGCCTCGCCCAGGGCCGCCGGCTCGTGGCCCAGCAGACGTTCCCCCGCTTCGACCACCACCACTTCGCCACCCAGACGGCGCACGGCCTGGGCCATTTCGGCGCCGACCGGCCCACCGCCCAGGATGACCAGGCGCCGGGGCACGGCCTTCATACCGGTCACCTCGCGATTGGTCCAGACACCCTCCAGGTCGGCCAGGCCCGGGATCGGCGGGACGAACGAATCCGAGCCGGTGGCCACCACGATGTTCTTGGCGGTGTGGGCCACACCGTCCACTTCCACCACACCGGCCCCGGCCAGCCGGCCGGTGCCCCGCAGCAGGTCGATACCCCGGCCGGCCAGCCAGCTCGCCTGGCTGGCATCGGAGTAGTCCGACACCATGAAATCGCGATAGGCCAGGGCCGCCGCCACATCGACCTGGGCGGTGGCGGCGGCTTCCCGTGCCTCCTGGGCCGCCTCCCCGGGCCGCAGCAGCGTCTTGGAAGGGATGCATGCCCAGTAGGAACACTCGCCCCCGGCCAGCTGGCGTTCGACCACGGCCACCCGCAGCCCACCGTCGGCCAACTCGCCGGCACAGTGCTCTCCCGGCGAACCGGCGCCCAGGACGATGACGTCGTAGTCGCTCACGAGCTCGCCCCCTGCCCGGTCTGACCGGACGCCCCGGACTGCTCGTCCACCATGTAGCGGGCGTACCAGTCCGGCCAGTCGGCGTCGGCATGCCCGATGTCTTTTTCGTGGCGGCCGTGGGCCTCACTGGCCCGGCGGAGAGCGGCGGCCAGAGCGGGGGCGGATTCGTAGGTGGCTGGCAATGGGGGTACCTCCTTATCGGGGCCGGTCGGCCCGGCGAGGGTCGGGTGTCTCGTGCGGTCATCGACCCGGAAGGCGGGTCGTCACCTCTTGGAGGAACCAGCCGTTGCCGTCCGGATCACTGAACGAGGCAAACGACCCATAGGACTTGTGCTCCGGAGCCGGGCCCGGAGCCCTTGCCTTGTCGCCGGCATGGTGGAACACCCCGCCGCTGTCGTGGAACACCTCGCTCACCTCCACACCGCGGTCGACCAACTCGGCCCGGGCCGCCTCGATGTCGGTGACGACGAGCTGGAGACCGTCAGCCGAGCCCGGGGCGGCCGAGGTGACCCCACTCCCGAAGATGAGCGAACAGGCCGAGCCCGGCGGGGTCAGCTGCACCACCCGGAAGCCGCCATCGCCGGGGAAGTCGGCGTCGAGACGCCACCCCAGCGACTCGTAGAAGCCCTTGGCCCGATCCACATCGGCCACCGGTACCACCACCACTTCGAGCTTCATGTCCACGACCGCAACTCCTCTCCGTCGGGCTCGACTGCCGCTGCCCCGCCGCGGGAGCCGGGACCCCGCCAACCTTCGCGCCGCTGGTCGGCGAAGTCCAGGGCCAGCATCCGAGCCGATGGCCGCCGACGACACATCGGTCCGGCCAGTTCACCGACGGGACCGGTCGGGAGCTGCCGCCGGTTGCCGTCAAGCCGGGGCCGGATCCGACGACCGACGGCCTGACCGGGCCCGATGGACCCGACGGACCGGGAGATCCCCAGCGGTGGTTCTGTCGGGCCTCGGTCTCGGAGATGGCCCAGGCGGCGTTGACCAGTCCGATGTGGCTGAAGGCCTGGGGGAAGTTGCCCAAGAGCTCCCCGCTGGCGGGATCGACCTCCTCGGCCAGCAGGCCGACGTCGTTGACGAAGGCGACGGCCCGTTCGAACACGGTGCGGGCCCGAGCCGTCTGCCCGGCCCGGGCCAGGGCCTGGGCCAGCCAGAAGGTGCACAGGAGGAACGTGCCTTCCTCACCCTCGAGCCCGTCCTCGGACCGGTAGCGGTACACCAGCCCCCGCTCGTCGGTGAGACGTTCTTCGGTGGCCTCGATGGTGGCCAGCACCCGGGGCTCGTCGGCCGGAAGGAACCCGACCAGTGACAGCATCAGATTGGAGGCGTCGAGGTCGTCCGAGCCGAAGGACTGGGTGAAGGCGTTGGCCTGCTCGCTCCACCCCTTGGTCAAGATGGCCTCACGGATCTGGGCCTGGGTCTGCTTCCAGGCCTCGACCCGGTCGGAGGCGTCGAGCGGACCGGCCAGGGCCACCGCCCGGTCGAGGGCCACCCAGCACATCAGCTTGGAGTACAGGAAGTGGCGGGGCTCGCCCCGGACCTCCCAGATCCCCTGGTCCTTCTCCTGCCAGCGCCGGGCAGCGACGTCGGCCAGCTGCACGAAGAACCGCCGCGTGGCCGGGCCCAGATCGGGGGGCGCGCCCCACTTGTCGGGGGCGGCCATCGGCCCGACCCGGGAGGTGTCGTCGAAGACGCGGTCCGAGAGGCGGTACACGGCGCCCAACAGTTCGCCGTAGACGTCGAGCTGGCGCTGGGTCCAGGCCCCGTTGCCGATCCGGACGGGGGCGGAGTGCCGCCAGCCGCCGAGGTGCGGGCAGCTCCCGCTCGGTCAGGTCCCGTTCGCCGCCGATGCCGAACATGATCTGCAGGTCGTCGCCCCGGTCGAGGGAGCCGGCCGCCGAGGTGGCCATGTAGTCGAAGAACTCATTGGCCTCGTCGGGGCAGGCCGCCACCCACAGGGCCTCGATGGTGAAGGAGGCATCCCGGACCCAGGTGTAGCGGTAGTCCCAGTTCCGGTCGCCCCCCACCACCTCGGGCAGCGACGTGGTGGCCGCCGCGCAGATGGCGCCGGTGGGGGCGAAGGACAGGGACTGGAGCACCCGTCCGCTGTGGTGGACCAGGTCCCGCCACGGGCCGGCGTAGGCCTGGTGGAGCTCCGACCACGACGCCCAGGCCGACACGGTGTCGTCGAGCCGGGCGCCTATCTCGGACTGGCCCCACACCCGGGCCGAGTCGGCGTCGGCCCGTTTCCGGTGATGGAGGGCGAAGCTGGCGCTCTCGCCCCGGGCCAGCCGGAGCCGGCCCGAAACCGCCGACCGGCCGATGGTCAGGGCCACCGGAGAGGACAGGACCAGCACGTCGGCGCCCCCGATGGCCACCACTCCGCCATCGACCGCATCGTGGAGGGGATGGACCAGCCCGTACTCGGGGCGGGGGACGTACTCGAGGGACAGCTCGACCTCTCCGTCGACGCACGTCGCCCGGCGCAGCAGGAGATGGGGCGCACCCCGGCCCAGCTCGTGCCCCCGGTTGCCGTCGCCCATGGCCAGGGCGTCGGTGATGGTGACCGTGCCGGTGGGCGTGTGGAAGGTGGTCTCCAACACCATGGTGCGATCGAGGTAGCGGCGGGTCACCCGGTGGCGCCGGTGGCCCGGATCGACCAGTGACCGGCCTCGTCACCGAGGAGGCGACCGAAGACCGACGGGCTGTCGAAACGGGGGAAGCACAACCAGTCGACCGAGCCGTCCTTGCTCACCAGGGCGGCGCTGTGGCGATCCGACAGGAGCGCATAGTCGGCTATGGGGGTCGTGCTCATGGGGTGAGCTCCTTCGCCCGTGTCAGTGGGATCGGTGTCCGGCGGTCCCGGCGGAGGGCCGGGCCCCGCCCCATTGTGGTCCGGGATCCGACCGGTCGGCCGGGGACACCCAGCGTACCCAGCCCGGCAGGTCGGGGGCCGGCCGCTGGCTCCGGTCACGCCCCGCCCACCGACGGCGGCCGACGGGGCCGGCGCCCGGCCGGTCGGCTAGATTCCTGACGGCGCGCCTTCCCCTCCCCCTCGGTGGTGCGAAGGCGAGATGCGAGACCGCACGAACTGTGGCGGCGCCGGGTCCGTCCGGCGCCGGGTCGGGAGGTCCACCAACGATGGCGATCCACCAACCGGGCCAGGACAGCTTCAGATCGGTCCTGCCCGAGGACATCGACTGGCAGCCGTTCCCGGCCTTCCCGCCGTCGGTGCGCCTGGCCGTGGTGGTGGGTCAGCCTTCTGAACCGGGGCCCTACGTCATCCGGGTCAAGTTGCCCTCGGGCGTCAAACTGATGCCGCACCAGCACACGGAGGACCGCGTCTACACGGTCATTTCCGGTGTGTTCTACATCGGTCTGGGGAGCCGGTTCGACGACCAACAGCTGCAGGCCTACCCGCCCGGCGCCGTCGTCGTGCTGCCCGGCGGGACCCCCCATTTCCACTGGGCGAAGTCGGGCACCTACGTCAGTCAGGTGACGGCCATCGGGCCGCTCGGGCTCGACTACATCGACCCGACCGACGACCCGCGGAACAGGTGAGGGGGCCTCCCCCACCGACGGACCGGGCGGGCGGGGAAGTGGCCGGCGGAGGCGGATAACCTCCGTGAGTGGAGCCGGCCCGGCGCTGGGCCGGACTGGCCCGGTTCCACCCCAAAGGTTGCGTCGTCGATGCGACGAAAGGCTCGGTGATCCATGCGATCCGACATCAAACCCGGAGGCACCTTTCCGGACTACGCCCTCCCGGATCACACCAACACGGTGCGAAAGCTCAGCGACATCCAGGGCGACGACCCGCTGGTCCTGACCCTGGCCCGGGGCAATTACTGTCCGAAGGAGCACCAACAGCACCTGGAGCTGGCGGCCAACTATCCCAAGATCGCCGTGGCCTACACCCAGGTGGCCACCATCTCGACCGACGACCACCACTCCTCCCAGGAGTTCCGGGCCTCCGTCGGGGCCCAGTGGGCCTTTTTCTCCGATCCGGGCCGGACGGTGCAGAAGGACCTCGACATCCAGGAGTACACCGATCCTGAGCACGACCCGATGATCCCCCACACCCTGGTGCTCAAGCCGGGGCTGGTGGTCCACCGTGTCTACAACGGCTACTGGTTCTGGGGACGCCCGTCGTTCTACGACCTGTGGGGCGACCTGGGTGCGGTGACGAGCGAGATCCGTCCCGACTGGGACCTGAGCAAGCCGGGGTTGCGCGAGGCCTGGCAGGCCGGTGACTATACGAACTTCCACGGATGGAACCGGGATCGCCAGATGCCGTCGTCGTACGAGTCGTAGCCGGTGCTCGTGGCGGCCGGACTCGTCTCCGGCCGGTGACCGAACGAACAGCCCGTTGGCCTCGACCGCTTGGAGCCGAAGTTGAACTTTCAGGGTGTAGTGATGAACGTGGCCGATCTCGATCGGTCGATCGACTTCTATCGTGAGGTGTTGGGCTTCACGCTGCTGTCCCGGGAGGAGGATCTGGCGGCGGTCAGCACTCCGGGGAGCGATCGGGCCCAGATCATCGTGCTGCGGGCCCTCGGGAGCAGTCCCCTGGCAGGAGCTCGCCACGTCGGACTGCGAGCCTTCGTGTTGGAGGTCGACTCAGCTGAGCAACTGGAGCGGATCGCCACCGATCTGGGCGATCGGAAACGGCTCGTCAGCCGGCGTGATCACCCCGACTGGACGGCGGTGGTGGGCCGCGACCCCGACGAGGTGGCCGTGGTCGTGACCTGGCACCCGGGAGGGGCGGGAGGCACCGAGGACGGATGGAGGGCACTGGACGACTTCCTCTTCGGAATCGGCGAATAGACGGGCCCGAGGGGGTCCTCTGCCAGCCGGCCGCCGGGCCGGGAAACGAAACGACAGTATGAGCGGCCAGGATCGTCGGCCTGGGAATCGTCCGACATCCGGCCAACACAGAGGTAAGGAGAAACGGTGATGGCGCAAGGAAACCAGAACGGTCCCGTCCTGTTCTGCTTCGACGGGTCTGACGGATCGCGGGAGGCCATGAGAGCGGCGGGGGAGCTGATAAACCGACCGGTGGAGGCGGTGGTGCTCACGGTGTGGGAGACCATGGCCACGCGATTGGCTCTGGCCGGCGCCTTCGCCGCCGGCACCACCACGGGGGGCGGCGACCTGGATGCCGAGGAAGAGGCGTATGCCCGGTCGGTGGCCGAGGAAGGAGCACTCCAGGCCGGCGAGCACGGGTACCAGGCGACACCGATGATCAAGGAGTCCTTCGACGGGATCGCCAGAGCCATCCTGGAGACGGCCGACACCCTCTCGCCCCGTCTGATCGTATGCGGCCAGCGGGGCAGGGGCGCTCTACGAAGCACGTTGCTCGGCAGCGTGTCGCACACCCTGGCCTCGCACGCCCGACGTCCGATCCTCATCGCCCCGGAACGGGCGACGGCCGAGAGCCGCCCCTGACCGACCGCGGCCGCTGCCTTCATCGAAGGTGGGGTCCACCATGACCGGGGGTCGGCCGGGAGAAGGGCGAGTCACGTTGTCCTTTCGGGTCGACGGCCACCATTTCCGGTCGACCGCGCCCCGGCGGCCGGCGGCCGACGACGTCGCCGCGCCACCCGGCCCGTCCGTGGCAGGCTGAGCCATGGGTGTCGGACGTGACCTGGCCGCGGTGGTGGGTGGATTCCTGATCATCGTCACCGGGTGGAGCGTGATCGGCACGGTGGTCATCCCCCGCCGGATCCGCAGCCGGCCCATCCGGGTTCTGGCCATAGTCGTCGACCGATCCTTCCATTTCGTCGCCGACCACTTCGACTCCTACGAACCGCGTGATCGGCTGCTGGCCGCCCAGGCGCCCATCCAGCTCATCCTGCAGATCGTCGTGTGGCTGGCCGTCTTCGAGCTGGGCTTTGCCCTGCTGATGTGGCCGTACATGGGCAGCGCCGGGCTGTCGGGCGCCTTCCAGCTGGCCGGCTCCTCGTTGTGCACCCTGGGGTATCTGGCCCCCCGGGCCGGCGTCCCCACCGGGCTGGCCGACCTGGCGGCCCTGGTCGGTCTGGGCACGGTGGCCCTGCAGATCGGCTACCTCCCCACGCTCTACGCCGCCTTCAACCGGCGTGAGGGCCTGGTGACCATGCTGGACTCGCGGTCCGGGGTCCCATCGTGGGGTCCCGAACTGCTGGCCCGGACCCACTACGGCCTGGGCTCAGGGGTATCGGCCCTCTCCGAGCTGCCCGAGCTGTTCGAGGAATGGGAGCGGTGGTCGGCCGACGTGTCCGAGAGCCACGCCACCTACCTGGCCCTCGTCAACTTCCGCTCCCCGCGACCGCTCTCCTCATGGGTGACGGCGCAGTTGGCCGTGCTCGACGGGGCCGCTCTGTACCTGTCGTTGCTGCCCAACGCTCCCGGCGCCCTGTCGGCCAGGCTGTGCCTGCGCAGCGGCTTCACCTGCCTCACCACCATCGCCCGGGCCCGGGGCTTCGACCTCCCCGACGATCCGGACCCCAACGACGGCATCGAGCTCACCTATGAGGAGTTCGTCGAAGCCATCGACCGCCTGGCCATCGTGGACTTCCCCCTCGAACGCCCCACCGAGGAGGCGTGGCTCGACTTCGTGGGCTGGCGGGTCAACTACGAGGCAGCGGCCTACGCCATCGCCCGGGCCGTCGACGCTCCCCCGGCCCTGTGGTCGGGACCGCGGCGCCACCCCATTCCGCCCATCCCCCCGATCCGGCCGGCTGTCCTGCGAGCCGGCAAGCCGCCGCTCAAGGCTCCGGAATAGGGAGCGGGCGCCCACGGGATCCACTCCCGGGTGGGAGAACCGACCCGGCGGCCTCCCGACGAAGAGGTGCCGAGGAGCCGAAATCGTGGCCGGGCCGGGCACCGGTCGGTCTCCGGCGACCGGCGGTGGGGCGGCGGTTGACCGGGTGAGCCCACCGTCGCAAACTGTGTCCAGCGGTGAGGTGTCTGGTCACAGGAGGACGGGCCATGCGGGAGGCAACCACCCGGGCCGACGGCCCGGGGTGTGAGGATCGAGGAATTGGCCGGCGGGTCGCCGGCGACCGGGGACGGCGACCAGATTGCCAGGACCGGTGCCGTGGTGTCGTCCTCCCGGCATCCGGGACGGGAGGGGTGCGGTGAAATCTCCCACCGGTGCCCGGCACCATCGTCGGGGAAGCTGATGGCGTCGACTCCCCGTTATCAACCATCGGCCGACGACCCGCTGTTCATCATGGCCATGGACCACCGGGCCTCGTTCGCCAAGTCCCTGTTCGACATCAGCGGCAATCCCACCGAGGCCGAGCGCCATCGCATGCAGGATGCGAAAATGGTCATCTACGAAGGGGCGCGGCACGTGGCTACGGAGGGGACCCCCTTCGGAAGGATCGGCGTCCTCGTCGACGAGCAGCTCGGCACCGATGTGGCCAGGGCGGCCAGGGCGGACGGGCTGGTCCTGGCCATGCCCATCGAACGGAGCGGCTCCCCCCTGTTCGAGCTCGAATATGGCGACCAGTACGCCGAACACGTCGAACAGTTCGACCCCGATTTCTTCAAGGTGCTGGTCCGCTACAACCCGGCCGACGAAGAGCACGACCGTGAGACGCAGATCGAGCGCCTGGTCCGCGTGTCCGATTGGGCCGAGCGGGCGGGGTGGCGATGGCTGTTCGAACTATTGGTGCCTCCCACCCGTGAGCAGCTGTCGAAGTGCGAGGACCAGGACCACTTCGACCGGTACGCCCGGCCCGACCTCACCGTCGAGACCCTCACCCAGCTGCAGGCAGCCGGGGTCCATCCCACGATCTGGAAGCTCGAAGGCTACGAGACGACCGGGGATGCCGAGAGTGTGTTGAGGTCTGTGGCCAAGGGCACCGACCACCCGGCCGAGTGCATCGTGCTCGGGCGCAACGCCCCGCTGTCGAGGGTCGAACACTGGATGGAAGTGGCCGCCCCGCTGGCCGGGTACGCCGGATTCGCGGTGGGAAGGAGCATCTGGGAGAAACCGCTCGAGGGCCTGCTGGCCGACCGGATCGGGCGAGAGGCGGCCGTCGAGTTGATCGCCCACCACTACCGGACTCTGATCGAGACCTACATAGGAGCCGATACCCCGGGGAGCTCGACTCAGCCGGGGCTTGAGCCATCCACCGGACAGAGCCGGCGTTTGACCCCCGACCGGGAAGAGACCATCCGGAAGTCCGTGGCCGGCGCCGACACAGACCAGGCCGAGCTGCCGGCCTGGATGGCGGCTACCCTCCTGGCCGAAGTCGATGCGTTGCGGGCTGAAGCATCGACATCGGAGTCGTAGTCGCCGAACCCGGCGGGCAGCCCCCGGAGCGGAAAGAGATCAGCTTGCGAAAAGACATCGTCGTCGGGGCCACGTTTCCCGACTACCAGCTCGAGGACCAGGGCGGGGTGCTGCGGAAACTCTCCGAGCTCCAGGGGGCCAACCCGATGGTCCTCCATCTGTCACGAGGTTCCTACGATCCCAAGGAGCACCGCTTTCTCAGAAACCTGGTGGACAGTTATCCGGAGTTCCGCGTGGCCTACACACGGCTGGTCGTCATCTCTACCGACAATCCCCTCAACCTCAACGAGTTCCGCGACTCCCTGGGCGCCCTCTGGCCCTTTCTGGGCGATCCCGACAGAACCGTGCAACAGGATCTCGACATCGAGGAATTCACCGATCCCCACAATCCCATGATTCCCCACACCTTCGTCCTGGAGCCGGGACTGAAGATCTTCAACATCTACAACGGCTACTGGTACTGGGGCCGACCCACGATGAACGAATTGCATGTGGACCTGCGGGCCGTCCTCCGGAAGGTCCGTCCCGATTTCGATTTGGGAGCGCCGGGACTTCGCCAGGCCTGGGATGCCGGGGATCGGGACATCTTTCTCGTCGACACGGTCGATGAGCCGATCCGGTTCACCGAGGGCGGCACCGTCGGGATCAAACGTGGCGGTCTGTAGCAGCACCCGCACCTGGTGATCGACCGGTCGAGCCGGGGCCGGGATCGGGATATCGGGCGTACGAGGAGGTCCGTCGTTCGCTAAACGGGTCACCGCCGACACTGTCGGTGGCACCCCGGGCGGCACGACGCAGCCCTGTTACCGTCCCCCTTTTCATTGGCGAAGGAAAGGCAGACGGCGATCTATGCGACGGACGGCGAGCGTTCGTAGCCAGGCCACGGCAGGGCGACACCATCCACTGGATGAGCGATCGGTTCGCCAACGGGGCCTGGCCCGACCCCTACACGCCCACCGGGGCGGAATTGGCCGCCGTGTCGCAGACCAACACCTGTTGACGACCCGGTCCCCGACCCGCCCCCACCATGCCGGCCTGGCCTGAACCCGGGAGGCCGGGCCCAGATCCATGGTTCCCGGCCGGAGCCGTCGCCATCCGGCCGGCAGAACTGGGTCGGAACCCAGAAGCTCAACGCGCCGACGGGCGGCCGGAAGAAATTCGGGAAACCTTCGGCGAGATGTCGATCTGGCCACCTCCCGTTCGACGCACTACCGAGAGGCCGGGAAGGTCCCGCCCCCGCAACAGAGGAGTAGCCATGCCCCGTTACCTTTCAATGATCCGCGTCGACGAGCAGAATCCCCCCGATGTGGCCGGCAGTCCCGAGTTCTCGGAACGCATGGGGGCCCTGTTCGAGGAGATCACCAAGGCCGGAGTCATGCTGGACACGGCCGGGCTCACCCCGACGTCCGAGGGCACTCGGATCACCTGGACCGGCGGAACGCTCAGCTACATCGACGGGCCCTTCACCGAGAGCAAGGAAGTCGTCGGTGGCTACGCCATTCTTCAGGCCAAGGACAAGGCAGAGGCGTTGGAGTGGACCAAGCGATTCTTGCAGATTCATCCGGACAGTTGGACCGTCACGGCTGAGCTCCGTGAGATCGCCGAAAGTTGACCGACTAGCCCTTGCTCCAACCGGACACGGCTGCTCTGATGGGTGGCTGTGACAGCACCGGCCCCGACCGATTCCCTCGAAGCGGTGTTCAGGATCGAGTTTCCGCGCATCGTGGCCGGCACCGCCCGCATCGTGCTCGACGTGGGAATCGCCGAGGAGATCGCTCAGGACGCCCTGGTGGCGGCGCTGGAGGCGTGGCCGGCCACCGGTGTCCCGACCAACCCCGGTGCCTGGCTCATGGCCACGGCCAAGCACCGGGCCATCGACCTCGTGCGCCGCAAGGAGACCTACGCCCGCAAACTGGAAGAAGTCGGTCGCTCGCTGGTGGAGGGGCCGCCGATCGAGCCGGCGGAGGCCGACGATATCGATGACGATCTCCTACGGCTGATCTTCATCGCCTGCCATCCGATACTGTCACCCGACGCCCGTATCGCCCTCACCTTGCGGCTGATGGGCGGGCTCACGACGAATGAGATCGCCCGCGCATTCTTGGTTTCGGAGCCGACGATTGCCCAGCGCATCGTCCGGGCCAAGCGTTCGCTGGCCGAGGCCGACGCCGACTTCGAAGTCCCATGCGGTAGCGACCGGACCGCCCGTTTGGCCTCGGTCTTGGAGGTCATCTATCTCGTGTTCAACGAGGGCTACTCGGCTACGGCCGGCCAGGACCTGATGCGCCCGGGACTGTGCGAGGACGCGCTTCGTCTGGCTCGCGTCCTCGCCAATCTCATGCCGGCGGAGCCCGAAGCCCACGGGCTCGTGGCCCTCCTGGAATTCCAAGCCTCCCGAATGTCGGCCCGGACGGGCCCGGACGGTGAGCCGGTGCTGTTGGCCGACCAGGATCGGTCGCGGTGGAACCGGATGCTCATCCGGCGCGGCAACGAGGCACTGGGTCGAGCGGGCAACGGACCGTACTCGCTCCAGGCGGCGATCGCCGCCTGTCACGTTGGAGCCACCCGCTTCGAGGACACCGACTGGACGAAGATCGCCGCCCTGTATGGCCAGCTGACCGCACTGATCCCCTCGCCGGTCATCGAGCTGAACCGGGCCGTGGCCGTGTCGATGGCCGAGGGGCCTGCGGTCGGCTTGACCCTGGTGGACGCCCTGGTGGACGAACCGGCTCTCAAGAATTACCACCTGCTGCCCAGCGTCCGGGGCGATCTGCTCGAACGCCTTGGACGGAAGCAGGAGGCCAGTGCAGAGTTCGAGAAGGCTGCACTGCTGACCGGCAATGAATGCGAGAGGGAACTGCTCCGGGAAAGGATCGAGTCGTCGACAGTCTCCACCGCCGGCTGAGGACAATCGGCTCGGAGCCGTTGACTGGCGGCTGAGGGCCCATGCGATGATTGACGGCGCATGAGTGACGCCCTCGCCGATCTGTGGACCTGGTTCGCCGACACCCAGTGCGGTTCGTACTCGCCGCTCTACGATCGCGTGTGCCGGACGGTGGCCGAGTCCGACGAGGTTCTCGCCATGGTTCGCCCAGCTCCGCCTGAGGCTCACTTGCCGAATGTCCTGCTGGCCGCGGTGCACTATTTGATCCTTTCGGGACTGGACCATCCCTTGGCCGGTGTCTACGCCGGTGAGTCCGACCGAGATCCCGGCCCACTGTTCGTGGACGTGTGCCTGACCAACCGCGTGGCCATCGTCGAACTCCTGCGAACGCGTCATACCAACACCAATGAGGTCGGACGGTCGGCGGTGTTGGGACCCGCACTGACCGAAGTCGCATCCCACCTCGGCCAACCGGTGGGACTCATCGATGTCGGATGTAGCGCCGGTTTGAACCTCCTGTGCGATGGCTATCGGCTCGATTACGGTCCCGCCGGCAGCACTGGTCCTGCTGATTCAGCTATTCGGCTGAAGTGCGAAGTGGTGGGAGGGAATCCCCCGATCGCCGCGCAGCTGCCTCCAGTCGCCGCCCGCATCGGGCTCGATCGCGACCCAGTGGAACTGAGTGACGATGACTCTGTGCGCTGGCAACTGTCCTGCGTGTGGCCGGACACCGGACGGCTGTGGCGTACCCGAAGGGCACTCGAGATGGCCCGTGATGCCGAACTGGACATAGTCCGGGGGGACGCGGTCGATGCCATCCCGGATCTACTGGCAACGCTCCCGGCCGAGTGTGTGCCGGTGGTGGTGACGACATGGGCCCTTGCCTACCTTTCCACTGACCGGCGTATCGACTTTGTGGAGGCGCTCCAGTCATCTGCTGCTCGTCGTCCGATCGCCTGGATCAGCGGCGAAGCCCCCGGCGTTGTACCCATATTGGCGGACGTCCGTTCACCGGCCGCTGACTTCGGAGTCGAGGCCAGCGTGTTGGGCCTCGTCACCTTCAGTGGATCCGATTTCGATGCCCGGATACTCGGCTATGTCCACCCTCACGGTCGCTTGCTGGAGTGGACCCGATGACAAGCCCGCGCATTCTCTCTACTGGCCCACAGGCAAGCTGTATGAGAGAACCACGTTCCCAACCGTGGCTTCGGGCGCTCGGGGGACCCCGGCAGGTGACGGCCAGTGGCCCGGTGGGCTTCGGCCAGCTCGAACTGTCGCTCGCCGGCCTGGCCTGAGCAACTGTGGTCGTGGCTCACAGGCGGGTCCCCCACCGGTAGAGTCGGACCGATGATCGAGCGGGCGGCGTTCGGGCGGACCGGGCATCTGAGCAGCCGCGTGATCTTCGGCGCCGCCGCGCTGGGCACCACCACCCAGGAGCGTGCCGATCAGGTGCTGCCGCTGCTGCGAGAGCTCGGCGTGAACCATCTGGACACCGCGTCAGCCTATGGCGACTCGGAGCTGCGCCTGGCCCCGTGGCTGGCCGCCCATCGTCGTGAGTTCTTCGTGGCCACCAAGACCGGCGAACGCCGCGGGCCGGCAGCCCGGGCCAGTCTCGAACGCTCCCTCGATCGGCTCGGCGTCGACCACGTCGACCTCGTGCAGCTGCACAACCTGGTCGAGCCCGACGAGTGGCAGGTCGCCCACGCCGAGGGCGGTGCCGTCGAGGCTCTGGCCCACGCTCGCGACGAGGGACTCACTCGCTTCATCGGCGTCACCGGCCACGGGCTGCGCATCGCCGCCATGCACCGGCGGAGCCTCGAGCGCTTCGACTTCGACTCGGTGCTCCTGCCCTACAACGCTGTTCTCCTGGCCAATCCGGCCTACCGTGCCGAGGTCGAGGCCCTCCTAGAGACGTGCACGGAGCGCGGCGTGGCCGTGCAGGCCATCAAGGCGGTGGCCCGACGGCGGTGGCCTGGGGACTACCAGGGCCCGCGTTTCAGCTGGTACGAGCCGCTGCCCGACGGCGAGGAGCTGCGGCGGGCCGTGGCCTTCGTGCTGTCACAGCCCCAGCTGTTCCTGAGCAGCTCGAGTGACCTGGGCCTGCTGCGCCCGACCCTGGAAGCTGTCGACGCCCCGGCGCCCACCTCCGAGGAGATCGCACGAGACCTCGGCGTCCTCGACGTCCAGCCCCTGTTCGACGGCGCAGCCCTCGACCGCATCTGACTCAAGCCTGGTATATCTCGGGGCGAGAACCCCGCTCCGGGGAGCGGCCCAGTCCAGACGCCATCCGGATCGGGCCGGGGGACGTGCAGCAGCGGGCAGTGTCGTAGCCACCGGACCCGAGAGGTACCTGTTCTGGTGGACACGGTAGGGACGGCTTGTGCCTTCAGTCACAAGGTGGAGGACGACGTAGTCGTGTGTGAGAGACGGTGGACGACGAGCCGTGGAACATGGGGGATTCTCTGGACGCAGGAAACGGTCGGTCATGTCAGCGTTCGCTTTGCGAGGGACACGCTGACACACGTTTACCAAGGGGGTAACCCATGATCAAGTCCATCGTCAGATCCGTTGTCGTCTTGTCGCTGGCGGCGGGAGGGCTAATCGCCCTCACTGCCGTGCCGGCGTCTGCAGTTCCTTTGACACGCCAGAACTGGGATCGTATGTTCTCCACTGCTGCCTGCAGTGCCGCTCCATTGGAGCTGGCTCCAGCGTTCTAGCAAAGGGGGAGACGTGCGGAAGCCTGTCTTGCGCCGGAAGCGCAGTGGCGCTTTGAGCCTGGCAGTCGGCCTCAGCTGCTTGGCCGTCGTCGCCCTCAGTGTGTGCAGTTACGGAGCGCCGGCAGCCTACGGAGCTCCGTCAGCACCGGCCAGCAGAACGTCGCTCGGCGTGTCGTGGATGCCGGGCTACCACGCTCCCGGGACTCCGGCCAAGTACGACGTGGTCGGCGTCATCAGGGTGGGACCGAGCAAAGCGAAGAATGTCTTGGTCCTGGAACCAGGTACCTCGGCCGCTGCGGCCTATTTCGTTCCCCTTGCCGAATGGATCGTGGCCAACGAAAAGGGTTGGCAGGTCTGGGCTGTTCAGCGTCGGGAGAATCTTCTCGAGGATCAGTCCGAGCTGAACCTCTACAAGGAGCACGAAGTCACGGCCACCCAGCTCTTCGATTACTACCTCGGGTACATCACCAACTCGGGCATCACCGACCATTTCCAGCCGATTGCCAACTCGAGTGTCGAGTACGCGTCGCAGTGGGGCATGAACGTGGCCGTTCAGGACCTGCGCCGCGTCATCGTGGCCGCCAAGAGGCTCGGAGGCAAGGTGGTGCTCGGCGGGCATTCCCTTGGTGGGTCGATCGTCACCGCCTACGCGACGTGGGACTTCCATGGGAGGCCCGGGGCTGACGGCCTCTCTGGCCTGGTGTACATCGACGGCGGAAGCAGCCCGACACCGGTGAGCAGCTCTGAGGCAACCGACGAGCTCGACACACTCGAGGCTCCGGGGGCCGACCCGTGGTTGTCGTTCGGAGGCATCGCCGCACCCTATGCCGGGCTGTTCGTGGCCACGGGCGCGGCCTCAGCTCTCTACGACCCCGACGCCCAATCTTTGGGCGAGTCTTCGGGGCTTCTGCCCTCCTACCTGGTGCCATCGGTGACGGTCAGCAATGTCGCCCAGTTCGGGTACGCGTTGAACGTTGGGACATCCCCGGCGGGCTTGGCCGCCGCCCAGGCCCATCTCGGTGCGGGAATCAGGCCGCACGGGGCGGTCCGTGGTTGGGACGGCGCGGGGGCGCTCACCCCGATCAGGCGCTTTGCCGAGATGTTCACCGGGGCGAACGTCCAAGGCGCCAACGGCAGTGAGTGGTACTTCCCTCAGCGCCTCACCGACGACACCGGAGCAGTGGGGAACGGCATCGCCAACCCGGCCCAGAGAATCTTGGATGTGAACTCGACGATGGGGGACGATTTGCCGACAGGCCTCAAGATCTACGCCTTTTGCACGAGCCTCGGCGGTACCGGCGTCCTCACAGCCGCCCAGGCATTGGCCACCCAGTCACGCATACCGGCTTCCAATCTCACCCTGGTGAATGCGTCCGGCACCTCGTCCAGTGATCCGGCAGTAGTGAATGAACCGGATACATACGCCCACAATGATCCAGCCGGTGCCTACCCGGACAACTTCTTCTTCGACAACCTCGAGATCTTCCTGGGTTCGCTCTCCCGTTAGGACCCGGAGGGAGCGTACTGACGAGATCAGGATCTCTCGTGACCACGCCCGAAGAACGTCACTATCCGCCCCGAATGGCGGCTACCACCTGGCTGGGGGCCGGGTTGACGATGGGATGCCCGTCCACTACGACGGTAGGGACCGTCTCGTTGCCGTCGGCCACCGACCGGACGAAGGCGGCTGCCTCGGGGTCCGCCCAGATGTTGACCCGGTGAACCGAGAGACGGTGCCACCACAAGACCAGGCGCAGCCGAAGGCAGAATACGCAGCCCGGTCGCCAATACAGCGTGACCTTCGGACCGGCGCGGGTTGGCTCAGCGGGACCATTCACCGGAACAAGTCAACCACGATCTGCGGCATTACCCGAAGGGAGCCGAACAAACTTTCCCGTGGACGACCATTGAAGTTCCCCAGATGGAAAGGGGTTCCTGGGGAGTCCATCAGTTGCCCCCCGACGAGCTACAGGATCCGGATTGTCCGGTCGACAGACCCAAGTCGGCATGACGGAGAAGGGTTCACAAGCACAGAAGTCCGAACTGATGGCGTACTCAGCTCAATGAGGTGAGTACGGCGCCTGGGCATCATCTCTCATGATTTTCAGCCATTGACCGCCCTTGCCAGGGCACTACCCAGGAGGGCCACCCGACCGTCGATGTGGCAGTTGGCCGGAGCGTTGACGGTGAATCCGTCGACGCCGTCGATGCGACGCTCGGCAAAGATCTGACTGACCTCGTCAGGATCGCCCATGACGATCATCGAGCGAATCAGTTCGGCTTCCTCGGCACCCAGCGCCGCCAGGTCGATACCCCGATCAGAAAGAAACCGATCGGCCTCGGCCACAGCCTGGTCATGGGTCGGGGCCACACAAGCATTGGCCTGCACGGAAACGGTGATTTCCGAGCGATCCCGCCCCAGCCTGTCGCAGTGCTCAGCGAGGACTTCGAGCTTGCGAGGCACCTCATCGGGTGCACAGATCAGATTGGACTCGTCGGCGTACTGGGCCACCATGCGCAACGTCTTCTTCTCCCCGGCTCCGCCGATCAGCAGAGGAATCCGGGAGATCGGAGCCGGGGAGTTGATGGCGTCGTTCACCCGGTACCAGCGACCCTCGAACGTCGGTCGTTCACCGGCCAACATGGCCTTGACGATTCGGATCGACTCTTCGAGCTTCTCGAACCGCTGGGTGAAGGTCCCGAACTCGAAGCCCAGGCTGTCGTGTTCGAGCTCGAACCAGCCCGCTCCGATGGCCAGCTGAGCCCGTCCCCCGGAAACGTGGTCGAGCGTGGTGACTTCCTTGGCCAGCAGGGCCGGGTTCCGATATGTGTTTCCGGTCACAAGGGCCGACAGCCGGACCCGATCCGTATGTTGGGCTAGAGCGGCCAGCAGCGTGTAGCACTCGAGCATCGCGTTCTCCGGCGGACCGAGCATGGGGAGCTGGTAAAAGTGGTCCATCACCAGAACGGTGTCGAATCCGGCTCCCTCGGCCTCGCGGGCCTGGCGCACGACGGCGGGGAAGATGCCGGCCACCGGGGTTTCGGGATAGGTGAAGTTCGGAATCTGGTAACCGATACGGGTCATGTCAGTACCCTATCGGTCCTCTGATCGACCGATCCGACGGCGAGCTGGCGAGCCGGTTCGGCGAATCCAGTGAGCATTCGCCGACCAAACCGTGAAGAGGGCGGTGGATGTCGGCCCCAAGGCGATTACAGAGCTCAGCTTCAGAGGCTGAGGATGGACTGGTCGGTTCCCAGCTCTCAAGGCTGAGGCGAGCGGGGCGCCCTTGTGACCACTACCGCCAAATGGACCGGCCACCTGAGCAAGGGCACGACGAGCTCTCGGTCGTCCCGAAGCGAGTGATGGGAGGTCGGTCGAAAAACAGGTCGCCCGAGCCACCGGCCCCGCGAAAACCCGGCGTCAGGGTCGCTAAGCTGCGTTTGATCGGGGGGTAAGCGACGGCCAACGTGAGGAGATTCACATGCCAGAGTTCACCTCTTACAACGCCGGGACCCCGTCTTGGGTCGACCATGCAGCCAAGGACCTCGAAGCCTCCAACTCCTTCTACGGGGCTCTCTTCGGCTGGGAAGCCGAAGATCAGGGCGAGGACATGGGTCATTACAACCTCATGCGCAAGGGAGGAAAGACGGTCGCAGGGAACATGAAGGTCATGGCTGAGGGCCAGCCCAGTGCATGGGTCACCTACGTCTCCGTCGACGACGCTGACGCAACGGTCGACATAGCCAAGAAGGCGGGGGCAACGGTGTTCGTCGAGCCGATGGACGTCGCCGACATTGGGCGTATGGCCGTGTTCGCAGATCCCGAGGGTGCGGCGATCGGTGTCTGGCAGCCGAAGACTTTCAACGGAGCGGAGCTGGCCAACGAAGCCGGGGCCTTCGCCTGGAACGAGCTGAACACCCGAGATCTCGCCGCCGCCAGAGCGTTCTACCCAGAGGTGTTCGGGTGGAGCCCCAACGATCTCGACATGGGGGACATGAGTTACACCGAGTGGAAGCTCGGCGACAGGTCAATAGCAGGAATGATGATGATGCCAGCTATGGCGCCGGCGGAGATTCCGGCTCACTGGCTCGTCTACTTCGGCGTCGACGACACCGATGCTTCGGTGGCCAAGGCCACCGAGTTCGGGGCGACCACGCTCGTCCCCCCGACCGACATTGCTCCCGGGCGGTTTGCCGTTCTGGCTGATCCCGACGGAGCTGCATTCGCTGTGATCAAGATGCAATCGTGATGACGAGCTGACCTGGGAGCCAGGCGCTCCGATCAGGAGGCCCACTTCGACGGGGCGGTTACGGCTCCGGCCCATCCCCCGGCGAGGTACAACGTGCCGGCGCCTCGAGCCAGATCGGGATCACGTCGGTTGAGATCGATTGACACAGACAGGAACTGCCGATGTCGGCAAGTCTCAAGGTAACGCATAAGGCAATCGGTGCCGAAGTCCGTCGAGGCAGGTACGACATCCTCGTCGACGGCAAGCTGATCGGATCCGTCGAGATGAACAACACAACCGAGATGCCAGTCGAACCTGGGCGTCACACTCTGCAGATCCGCGATGGCCGCAAGTCGAGCAGCGTTGAAACTTTCGTCGCCGCCGAGGGTGACTCCATCTCTTTCCGATGCACCGGAAAGAGATTCTTGCCGATCTTTTTGGCATCCTTCGTCGTTCCCAAGCTCGCACTAAAGCTCGTTCCCGATTGAGTGGTCCTCGCTGCCGTGGCGTTCACGCTCACATGCAATTGGGTGCTTGGTTGGCCCGGAGTGGGCGTGCCTCCCGACACCATCTATGGGTGCATGATGGGCGTGGCCCTGACGACGGCAACGACCAACCCCGGGCTGCGCAGGCTGAGAGCGACCGGACACACCGACATGATCAGGCGATGTTGAGGATTGGCGGCGGCTGGGTAAGGCCCAGGAAATGATCGCTCCGAAGTCCGCGAGACACCAACTGACAAGGACAACGGTTGCAGCTGTCATCGCCCTCTTGGTTGGCGTCCCTTTGTTCGGTGCGGTGCCGGGGGCATCGGCAACGGTGGCGGCCACTCCACAATTCCGGCTGATCTTCCAGGACAACTTCACAACGAACGTTCCACTGGGAGCATTCAGCGACTGTGATCACAACATCGGCACTCGGCGGGTCTATTGCGCCGGGCTGGCCCCCTATCCTTCGGTGGAGGCCGATTGGTGGTCGTATCCGACGGGCTGGCCCGACACCGCCACTGAACGCCATCTTCCCGTGGGAGGGTTCTACGACCCGGCGACCACCGTGTGGATCTCCGGTGGAGAGATGCACATCCGCATGTGGCGTGGGGCCACCGGGCCAAATCACTCGGCCACGATGGTCCCGAAAGTAGCCATTGGCATGCGCTATGGCCAGTTCAGCGAAACCTTCACGGTGTCCAAGGTCGCAACGGGTTTCAAATCCGCCCATCTGCTGTGGCCGGATGCCTCCTGTCCCGGGTGTGAGATCGACTTTCCCGAAGGCGATTGGGACGGCTCGATCGAAGCCTTCAACCACCCCGTGGGAGGAGGCAAGCAGGACTCCTTTGACAGCGGCACGCCCTGGACCGGCTGGCACACCTCAACCATCCAATGGACCCCCGGCGAGGTGAAGTTCATCCTCGATGGCAAGCTCATTGGCGAGTCCACGAACAACGTCATGGATACTCCTGCCGAATGGGACATCCAGAACGAGTCATCGCTCGATGGCCAAACAGCTGCACCCAATAGCTCGGCAGAGATAGACATCAAATCGGTGAGTGTGTACAGCTACGAGCCGAACGGAGTCGCCCCAACTTCGAGGATCCCTACCTTGTACAACGTCCACTTCAACAACCTGCCGACGTCTGATCACTTGACCCGCGGTGGTACTGAGTACTGCCCTCGCAGCACCTCCTTTGCCACCTCCTTTGGAAGGTTGGGGGACTGCGTTGAAGTCGTGCCGAGCCTGTTGGGATACATGGCGAGAACCGGTTACGTGGATTATTCGATGAAGCCGAAGGAATTTCTTCCAACCGGTGGCTGGAGTGCACTGGTACGAAACCCTGGGCATCAGGTAACGGGAACGTGCAACATTGGTGGGACGGACCTTTCTTACGAAGCTGCGCTGTACAGCGCGGCCTACGGCGGTCTGTACTGGGGGGATGTGGCAACCGGCTACGACGGCGTAGAGATAATTCGCCGGGCGATTGTCAACGTTGCGGGCGGATGCCAGTTTGCGCCGAATAGCAATTGGGAAGTGGCCAAAGGGGCTTAGGTGGCGTTTGCTTCGACCAATCTGGCCCAAGCCCAAGAGCCCAGCTCGAGATGCCGAGGACGTCAACGACTGGGCTCACCTGAGAACTGGCGGGTCTCCATCATGGTTCACGATTTTGGCCGCGCTTATACAGCAATACTGCGGACCCCTAGACCGGCGAGTGTTGGAGATTTTAGGAGATCGAATCCCGATACTCGACCGCCTCCGCACCAATTGCCGCTGAGTCCGCCATGTCGATGACCGGAATAACCTCGTACTTGATGTACGGAGTGAACTTGGAGACATCCCGCAAGATCCCTTCCGGGTCGTCAGTCTCGACAAAAGCGAACCCACCCTCCCCATCGACGCGCCCGACAAACTGGTGGAACGTCGAGTTCGGCGAAGGTGTCCACTTGCTGAACAATGCAAGTGCCCGCTTTGTCGCTTCCTCTGTGCTACCCCAATCACGATTGGTCCAAGACACTACGTATTTCATCGTCCGCCTCCTCTGATAGCGATGCCCAATGGATATCGCGAGCATGTCACGGCGGATTCTTGCTGGCAACTGCCTCTACGACGAGGCGCGCTCGAGGGACCCAAGCTGAAGCGACGGGTGCCCGTGGACAGCGGATTCGGTAAGGAGGCTCCCGCGAGAGCCCAGGTCTACGCCTTCTGTTGCCAGGGGCTGATCACTGGTAAGGCTTGTTCGGTACGGTGGTGGCGATGCGACTGAGGAGCCGACGGCTGGCGTGGGACTACCGGGGGAAAGTCGCTGTGGTGACGGGGGCTTCCGGAGGCCTTGGTCGTCGTATCGCTCTGGACCTGGCCTCAGCTGGGGCAAGGGTGATCGGCGTGGCCCGTCGTGAGGAGCGGCTTCAGGGCCTCGTCGGTGAGATGCGGATTCACAGTCCGGAGTCCTCCTACTGGATCTGCGACCTCTCCGACGCGGCCTCTTTCGTCCGCCTGCTCGAACAAGTGGAGCAGGAGCTCGGCCGGATCGACATCTTGGCCAACGTCGCGGGCATCGGCGGGATCATTCGAACCGAACCAACAACCGCGGCGTCGCTTCGATCCATCCTCGAGGTGAATTTCATCGCTCCGGTCGCCGGGATGCTCACCGTCCTACCCGGCATGCGACAACGGGGGTCCGGTGCAATCGTCAACATGAGTTCGGACGACGGACGCGCTCCCGGTCCCGGAGCAGCCGACTACTCCGCCAGCAAAGCGGCCCTGTCAGCGGCGACGGAGAGTCTGTCCTACGACGCGAGGCCGGACGGTGTGTTCCTTCACGCGGTGTACCCAGGGTGGGTGCCGACGGAAATGGGGCTGACGTCGGTACGCGCCGGTGGACTTTCGATGCCGCCGCGTGCGGTCCGTCGTACCGAGGAGCAGGTCTCGTCGCTTGTGCTCCGCCGAATGTTTGACCCTCGGCTGGAGATCAATGTGGCCGTTCTGCCCCTCGTAGCGCCGATCCTTCGCACGCTGGCCCCCCTCACCTATCAGCGGATGCGGGCCACTCGGTAAGCAAAGTGCAGCGCTCGAGCCATTGGTACGGTCTCCACAGAGATCCACAAATGGTCCGCCGAGCTGCGATCGCTCGGGAACCGACCAGGCGGATACTCGGGACGGCGGTTCGCCGTAGGATCGGTCCCAAGGAGACGGACGTGGCGATTGGTTAGCGTCGGCACACCGCCGAGGAAGGGGTGTACGTCAGTCCCATGACTTCCACGGCCACGATTGAGAGATTCGACGCTTTGACCGCGGACCCCGACGCCGTCTACGCGATCATCGAGCGTGATGGGGCGGTAATCCTCGAGGGGCTACTGAGCGCCGAAGTCGTCTCCCGGGTTAACGACGAAGTCGGGGCCGCCCTTGACGATGCCGATCCCGACGCGGAGCTGTTCAACCCCATCATGAAAGCGTTCCACGGTTCGTGCACGAAGCAGGTCACGAGCGCCTGTGCCATCTCCCCGACTTTCGCCACTGAGGTGATGTGTCATCCCCTGCTCTTGGCCCTTTGCGACCGCATCTTGCTCCCGTCGTGTGCGCGCTACCAACTGAACCTCGGCCATCTCCTCCAGCGCGGACCAGGAGCCGGCGAGCAGTTGCTCCACCGTGACGAGGCAGTCTGGAGTGACGTGCCCAAGCCTGCGCCTGAGCTGCAGATGGCCACCGTGATCGCCTTCGTCGATTTCACTCGCGAGAACGGCGGCACCCGCATCATCCCCGGCAGCCATGGATGGCCGGACCGGAAGCTATCGCCGGCCGAGCAGTTCGCCCAGCCGCCTCCGAAGGCGGAGCAGATCGCGTACGCGGAAATGCCCGCCGGCTCCGCGGTGGTCTATTTGGGCGGGACCATACACGCCGGTGGGTCCAACACCACGGAGATCACCCGTCGAGGAGCGCACCTCAGCTACTGCCTGGGGTGGTTGCGGACCGAGGAGAACAACTACCTGGCGGTCCCCCCCGCCATCGCCGCCAACCTCCCCCGCCAAGCGCAGGAACTGCTCGGCTATGCCGTTCACGACAGTATCCCAGCCGGCGGTGGCTATCTCGGTATGGTGCGCATGCAAGACCCGATCGAGCTCCTAGGGCGAGACGAGCTCTAACTTCGGTTGCGGTCCAGAGACACCAAATCGCGGTCGAGTTTGCCTGCCCCCATATGCCGACTGTGGGCAGACGGGTACCGGGAGCTCCGGGACAAGCTCGCCATGCGACGAATATCCCGTGGCCCTCAGTCCGCTGAGTTGACGTTCACCACCCCTGTCCGAAACGTCTTACTCCAGAAATTGCTGACGGACCCCCAGTTCCGCGTCCTAGAGTGGTATCACTCTGATACCACTTGCGAATGGCACTTACGGTCCGTACTGATGCGGAACTCGAACGGGCACTGGAGACGCTTGCCGGCGCCGAAGGGATCTCTAAACAAGAGATCATCCGGCGCGCCGTTCTCGACCGATACGAACGTGCTGGTCATGCTGAACGCGTGGAGGGAACCGCTCGCCGCATGCTCGAGCGCTGGGGTGATGTGCTCGAACGCTTAGGCACCGAGTGAGCCGAATCGAGTACCTAGACCTGGACGACCTACTCGGACTTGTACGGATGCTCGGCATCGGACCAGTCCGCGACGTCGGCTTGCTCGACTCAGCGTTGGCGAGGCCTCGATCGAGCGCCTTCGGGGAGGATTCTTACCGGACTGCCACTCTCAAATCAGCAGCACTTCTGCATTCCATCCTGACCAACCACGCTCTTGTCGATGGGAACAAGAGGCTGGGCTGGCTGGCCACCGTCGTGTTTCTCGATCTCAACGGCCTTTATCCTGACCTATCTGACCGCGAGGCATTTGAGCTGGTCTGGGAGTTTGCAGGCACCTCCCTCGATGTGCACGCGATCGCCGTCAGGCTCAAGACAAATGAATCAGCTCAGAATCCGGACCACTGAGGAACACCCTCCTCCGGGAGCACGCTCATAAGAAACGCCGGGGACGTGGCTCAACCGGGAAGGTCCTCGGGGTGCTCAGCCGCCAGGTGACCTGAGAGGAGGCCAGTTGACTGGCCCACCTCGATCAGGTAGCCGTTGGGATCGCGCATGTAACAGCGGATCTCCGAGCCGCGATCTATCGGGGCGTCAAGAAGATCGCGCCTTTTGCGAGCCAATCTTTGTGAATCGCTTCGAATCGCCGACCGCGAGGATCATAAAAATGGATATTGTGGATCCCGGCTCCTAGTTGACGACAGTGGCGTCGGGCTTGTCGGGCGTGGGTGGCCCACCCGGGTTCATGATTATCCAGGTGTTGGCGAGATTGACGATGCACGGGTTCTCCGCCGGGACCACGCTCCCGCCAAGCACCTCTGCATAGAACTGGCGGGACTCGGCCACGCTGCCGACGGTGAGGGACATCGACACCACGGGGCCGTCAGTCGGCTTCGGCAGGTTGGCAGCGTCGACGGCGGCCGCCGGTCCGGTCACGACCGAATTACGCCCACTCCTTTGGTCGTCTGCATTGGCTTGTCCGCAGCGGTGGTTTGTGAGTCAACACGTCAATCTTCGGTGTCCTTCGCCGTGGCCGTGACCGTGACCGTGATCAAGAGCGACGTACCGTCATCAAAGATCAATTCGAGTTGCTCCGCCGGTCCGGTCCGAACTTGAACCCCAATGGCGTCAGGCAGGTCGGCCAGGTTGTACGAGACCGTCCCGACTTCGTACCGATCCCGAGGGTCAGGAAGGTCCTTCGGACCTTCCGCGATCTCAGGATTCGTTGTGCCTTGGCTCCTGAGTAGACCTGTGTTTATCAGGGGAGCCGCAGCCGAGTCGACGAAGCGCGTCTCGACGTGCACGTTTTGACCACTTCGCTCGGCGAGCCATTGGCGAGCCTGGTCTTTTGGGTTCATCACGCCTGCCTTCCATTTTTAGCTCTCATCATCCCTCCTTCACTCAGATAATGCCTCTTCGTCTCGGCTCTGCCCGAACTCCGTCGGTCGTGCCCAGCGTGGGGCCACCTTGGCGCGGCATCAATTTTGGAAGAACTAGGGTTCCAGCATGGAATTTTCGGCGGGATTCCGCGAAGAGATCCGCACCGTGGTATCGGCTGGCAGTGGGTGCGGGACTCGGTGTCCTCTTCATCTCCGGATCCCTCGCCTCGACGGCCGGCGCTGCCAATCTCGACAGCAAGACAGCCCCCCGTTCTGGCCCTCCACCTGCGCTGAGGGTCCTGACTCATGCGGCCAGGACGAGGCGACCGGCTCAGAGCGTCAGGGCTATGACAGCGATTCCGGCTGAGACGTCTCCCTACGGGGGAACCGTCTTTGGCACCACTCCGCCTGGCACTCCAGAATCAGTGTCCTTCATCTTGAAGGCTCGTCACCTGTCCCAGCTGAAGGCCAACGTTGAGCAGGGCGTGCGCAGCTTCCTCTCGGTGAGTCAGTTTGCCCAAACCTATGGACAGAATCCGACCGCCATTTACGCATTGGAGGTCTACCTATCCGGATTCGGCATCCAGTCCGAGTCCTATGCCGACGACCTCGATGTTTCGGCGAGCGGCACGGCAGGACAGTTCGACCAGGCGTTGGCCGTCCAGCAGCAGGAGTACCGTGTCCCTGGCCATCCTGGAGAGGACGGAACCCAGGGCGTCCCTGCCCAAGTCGTGCACGGGACGGCGCAATCTCCTCAGCTGCCGACGTTCATTGCCAAAGATGTGCTCACCGTGCTCGGACTCACCAACTACAGCCCGTTCACCAGCCAGGCAGTGCACGCCGACCAGTCGGCGACCGGGGGCAAAGTAGTCCGTGCCAACCGATGCGCCAAGCTGTCCGGGCTTCCCGACGCATGCAATCTGCCAGCAAACTTCGAGGCCGACTACGGACTGACACCCCTGATCGAAGACGGTGCCACCGGCGTGGGCCAGACCATCGGGATCGTAACTGAAGCCGCCCTCGACCCGGGTGCACCCCAGTATTTCTGGAAACACATACTCAGATTGCCCTCTAACGGGCGCACCGTGACGGTCGACAACGTCGACGGGGGACCTGGTTCTCCGAGCAACTCCCGTGGAACGGATGAGACCGATCTTGATGTCGAACAGTCTGGCGGTGTGGCTCCAGGCGCCAACGTGATCGTCTACCAGTCTCCGAACTCACCCAATGGCTTCGTGGACGCCTTCTTCACCGCTGCCAGCCAGAATATTGCCGGTAGCGTGTCCGCCAGTTGGGGAGAGTCCGAGACCGACCTCCAACTTGAAGCGGCACTCGACCTTGGCTCGTCAGCTTACGCCGCTGCTTTCGATGAGGCCTTTCTAGAAATGGCGGAGCAGGGCCAGTCCGCTTTTGCGGCCGCCGGTGACGCCGGGGCCTACGCCGCCAGCCGCGATTTGGGGACCACCAACCTGTCGGTGATCGACCCCGGCGATAGCGCCTACATCACGTCGGCCGGTGGGACCACACTCCCATGGTCCGGTGATATCACCGGGACCTCCGCTTCGGTTACCGTCACCGTGCCGTCGCAAAGAGCATGGGGTTGGGATTATCTCTGGCCGGCCCTAGCCAAGCTCACCGGCGAACCGTTGAGCACCGTGGCCCAGGCGAACGTAGTCGGCGGGGGCGGCGGATTCAGTGACGACGAGCCAACTCCCAGTTATCAACACAGCGTGGCTGGGACCAACGCATACAGAGCCGTCGAATATTTGACACCGACGGATGACGTGGACATTGCCGGAATCACCCTGCCAATGGCCTGGAACTTTGACGCATATCCATTGGTAGTTGCCGGGAGGGGCCCAGGTCGGGCTGTTCCCGATCTGTCGACCGACGCCGATCCGATCACCGGCTACCTCGTCTATGACCCTTCGGCCGTCCCTGCCGGACAGCCCGCCCTCCAGGGGGGTTGGGGAGGGACCAGTTTCGTCGCCCCCCAACTCAACGGCTCGACAGCGGTGATCGAGTCCTATCTGGGCCACCGAGTGGGATTTTGGGATCCTTCCATCTACGCATTTGCGACCTCGGCTCACTCTCCGTTCACGCCGCTACAGCAAAGCGGGACCGGGAATGACAATCTCTTCTACACGGGGACTCCCGGGGCGGTCTACAACGAGTCGACCGGGCTCGGCGTTCCCAACCTGGGCAAACTGGCCAACGACTTCAAGGGCTGACCTGGGTCGGACGGCTCAGAGTGTCCATACCCCACCGGTAATGTGCGCTGCCAGTTGGGACCCCCGGGAACCGGCTCAGCAGTTCCGGCTAACCGCTACTCGGGAATGACCTCGGCCACTTCGTCGAGGTTGACCGTCTCGGCCTCCTCGAGCTCGGACAAGACGCCAGGGCCAGCCTCCAGGGGTCCGGGTAGGAATATGGCTGGCACCACGGCGAACGCACACACCGCGAACGACCACCAGAAGGAAGTGGCGAACGCCTGGGCCAACCGGTCGGCAATCGTGACCGGCAGGGCGCCGGCCGGCATCGATCCCAGGTTCGGGGGGTTGTGGGGAAACCGATCGGTGATGGCGTGCTGGAGTACCACCGCGAACACCGCCACGCCGATCGACCCGCCGACCTGACGGATGATGTTGGTCGAGGTGCTCGCCCGAGGTACCTGCTCGTGGGACAGGCCCCGGTAGGCAGCAGCGAAAACAGGCATCATGCCGAAACCCAGGCCGATGCCACGCACGAAGAGCGCAACGGCCAGGAATGCATAGCTGGTCGAACCCGAGACCTGGGTGTAGGCGAGCGTCCCGAGAGCCAGAACGGCCATGCCGGCAGGGACGGTCTTGCGGGTGCCGTACCTGTCAGCCATCTTGGCCGACGTCCGCATGACCAGTGCCGCACCGATGCCTTGGGGTGCCATGAGCAGCCCGGCCTTCCAGGCCGACTCGCCCCGCACGATCTGGTAGTAGAGCGGCAGCAGGAACATGGTGCCGTAGAGGGTGGCACCCACCAAAAAGATGCAGATCGAGGCCATCGTGAAGTTGAACCGCTTGAACAGGCCCAGATCGAGCAGCGGTTCTGCGGCACGGCGCGAACGGAGGACGAACCCGACGATCAACACCACCGACACGGCCAGGCTGAGCTGGACGCTCCGGGAGGAGAATCCACCCTCGCTACCGACCTCAGAGAGTCCGTAGACCAGGAGGGACAGGCCCGGTGCCAGCAGGAGGAATCCGATTACATCGAGGCGGTGGGAACGGTCCCCGGGGGCATTGGGAAGGAAGCGGAACGACAGGAACAGCGCCACGATGCCGATCGGTACGTTGATGAAGAAGATCCAGCGCCACGAGAAGTTGGACACGATCAGACCGCCGAGGACGGGCCCGAGGATGGGTCCGAGGAGCGTCGGCACTCCGATCAGCGCCATGACTTTGTTCATCCGGTCGGGGCCTGCGGTACGGGCCATCATCGTCTGCCCGACAGGCATGATCATGCCGCCTCCCAGGCCCTGGAGCACGCGGAATGCAACCAGCACGTTCGCCGACCAGGCCAGTCCGCACAGGGCGGACCCGGTGATGAACAGTGAGAGCGAGATGATGTAGACGGGCTTCGCCCCAAATCGGTGCACGGCCCAGCCGCTCAAGGGGATCACCACGGCCAGCGCCAGTAGGTATCCCGTCGTGACCCATTGGATGGTGGTGATGTTGGTGTGGAAGTCCCGTGCGAGCGTGGCCAGGGCCACCGCAACGATGGTCGTGTCCAGGATTGCCATGATGGTGCCGAGAACCACCACGATGCTCACCTGCTTGACGTCCTTCGGGAGCCGATCGTCGGACGGGGCCGTCGTGGCGGACGGCGAAGTTCTGTCAGCTGTGCTCATCGACCCTCTCCGTACTCCCACTGTCCACCACTTGGCGGCGCCTCCGTCATCCGGACGCTACAGGATGCCGAGCGGACTGAATTTGACCTGCCGGGACCGCCGTGAGGATAGGGGAGAACCGCTGTGCGGCAGGCAAGACCTCATATCCCGCCACATTCTCTTCTTCCCGCTGATCAACGATTCGGGGCCACAGGCTCTCGGGCTGGGCCCGATTCTGTCGTTGCCAGCCACTCGGGTCGGGATCGTCGGCGCACAGACCGGCCACAAAGGGCCTCAAAACGGTCAGACACCGAGCGACGCGCCCACCAGCCGGGCAGCGAGGGCTGCGTGCCCGGTGATTTGGACCCGGGCAGCCCCTTGACGGCCGGCGCCGAACAGGACCAGCTCGCCTGGGTCGCCGGTCAAGGTGACGGTCGGCCCGGTGCCACCTTCCTTGTTTGCTCGTCCGGGCGAGATGATCACGATGGTGGCGGGGACCTTCTTGGCCATCCCGCCGGGCCCGACGCGGGTCCAGAGGGCATCGGCCAACTCCGGCGAGATGGGGCGGGGTTCCCAGCCGTCACGGGCACGACGTACGTCCTCCACATGAATGAAGAATTCCACCGTGTTCATCGGTCCGTCGAAGGGGCGGAAAAGCGGCGGCGGCCCTCGCCGCACCCGCTCGACGAGCTTCTCCCATGACGTGCGGTCGCGCACGGCGCGCCGCACCCTGTCCGTGTAGCCGGCCAGCGGTGGCCAGACGAGCCCGGGCCCGCTGTCAGGTCGCCGTTCACGGACAACGAGGTGGGCGGCGAGATCGACGGTGAGCCACCCTTCGCACAACGTGGGCTCGCCGGGACCCAGCTCGGCAAAGAGGTCACAGAGGGTTTGACGTTCTCGTTGAGCGAGGATCGGTGGAGCCACGGCCTCATTGTAAATGGACACGGAGGCACGGGTGCATGGAGGCTCAACACAATCGGCCTGGCCGCCATCAGTCCGGCATCACGTCCTCAGCTCGAAGCGGGACACCGCTCTTCGGGTCCATCCAGCCGCCCCATGTGCAAACGCTCTGATGAAGATACTGGGCGGCGATGACGCTTACCAGCCAGATGCCAGTCGCCTGAGACGGCTGTCATTCCCGGATGGCTGTCACCAGTCGTACCATCGCCGACCGGAGGCCATCCAGTTCCCGACCGATCAAGAGCCGGCTCGGTCCTTGGGGATCCATTGCTTCATTCGTCAGCAGATCGGCAGCACCCGCGTAGGATCGAGCAGCTCTGATCAGCATGAAGTCGATGTCTTTGACAGGGCATGCGTGGTCCGTAGACCAATCGACCAACTGTTTCGACACGGACCGAAACCGATCTCCGATTGACAGAATGGAATCCGGTCTGTGGGCGACTGTCTGCTCGGCATCGTTCAGCGCCACCATGCACAGCTCCAGAATCGGTCCCACATCGGCAGTCCATCGCAACCGCGATCGTCGGATCCGCAGATGGGACGATTCGGTCGGGGGCGGATGGTACGACACCTGCGCGGCAGAACGGCACTCGTGGGACAGAATCTGGCGGGTTCCATTCCCGAGCGGTTGGCACGGTCCGGCCCGGTCCAGTGAGGAGGATGATCCCGGATACGACACTGCCGGGGTCAAAAAGCGCTGGTCAGACAGCACGGGAACGCAAGAAGTGATCTCCAGCCGTGGTTCACTGTCGTTCGCCCGTTTCATGCCGTTGGCCTCCTCATTTCGTCAACAACGGTTCTACGGATGAGGCCGGCGAATGGATTCAGGCGATGGCCGACGGGGCAGTCCTCCCCACGCCCCTCGGGGCCACCTGTCGAAAGGCACGGGAAGCGGCAGCCCCGTCTGAGAAATGGGCGAACCCGCAGGACGACGTCTGGACGATCTTGTCGACGGTACAGGTTGAGACTGAAGACGGAGAGCATACGGCGCTCAGTGAGATCGAGCTGGACATGTTCTTTCTCCTGCTCATCACTGCTGGAAGCGAGACCACACGGAATGCCGTTTCCCTAGGGCTTTTGGCGCTACTCGACCATCCCGGGGAGCCAGGGCACAGCGGGGCCACCTGAATTCAAGTCAACGACGGGATGATCGCCTCCACAACACTCGGACCCGGCGTCGTCAGGGCGGCAGCCAGCAGCGTCGGTGAAGGACTCCGCCGTTTCGGCTCGCGTGGCGTGTAGCCCCAGGCCCTTTGCCAGATGGACAAAGTCGATAGATGGGCGCCCGAGATCAAGCATGTCTCGAGCCCGGGGCCCGGGAGACTCGGCACCGACGCGGTCGAGCTCCATATTGAGCACGGCGTAGGAATGATTGTTGAGCAAGATCGTGGTCACATCAAGGCCCTGGCGTGCCATCGTCCACCACGATTGGAGTGTGTAGAGGGCGCTTCCGTCGGACTCGAGGGCAAGGACGGGTCGGCCGGGGGCGGCGATTGCAGCTCCTACTGCGACGGGCAGTCCTTGTCCGATGGCTCCACCGGTGAGGCAGAGCCAGTCGTGGGGAGGAGCTCCGGCGGTAGCCGCAGAGGCCCAGATCCCCGATGTGTTCCCTTCATCGGACACGATGGCGCCCTCGGGCATCAGGGCACCCAGCGCCTGGCACACCGCCTGGGCGTCAAGCGGCCCCGTGGGGAGAGAAGGCGTGCCAGCTTGCTGACGAGGTGCCAGACGAGCACCAACGTCGACCAGCGAGGCCAAGGCCGCCACGGAGGCGCGCAGATCGTCCGATGGGTCGGCTACCGGGTACACGGCACAGCCATTGGGGACCAGATCACTTGGCTTCCCGGGGTAGGCGAAGAAGGACACGGGCGATGCGGCGTCGATCAGGATCAGGTGCCGGGTTCCGTCGAGTTGCATGGCGGCAAACTCGGCGAGATATGCCAGCCGCTCCACCGGAGGACGCCCCGCACCTCGTTCCAGTCTGGCCGGAAATGTCTCGCACAAGAGCTTGGCCCCAGTGGTGGCGGCGATGTCCGCCACCCGGCCGAGAATCGGTTCGGAGCAGGCACGACCGCCAATCAGTATGGCGGAAGGCTCTTCGGAGCGCAGAGCCGATGCGGCAATGGCCACGGCTGGTTCGTTCGGAGCGGTCCCACCCACCGATGGTCGGGACGGGTCGGGCCCGGATCGCACCACACCTCCCTCCGACCACGAGACGTCGGCCGGAACAATAAGGGTTGCCACCGAGGCGGGCGGTCCTTGGGCGGCGGCCAGGGCGTCAACTGCGTCAGAACTCAGCTCGGCCACAGTCTCGGACGAGCGGACGAACGCCGACACGTTGCGAGCGACGGTCTCGATGTCCGACTGGAGTTGCCGCGTCATACGGCCGGTGCGAAATAGCGTGGTCACCCACGATATTGACGATCGGGCTCCGTGCCCGCCGGGCGTTGTGCAGGTTGGCCAGTCCGTTGCCGAGCCCGGGCCCCAGGTGGAGGAGGGTCGCCGCCGGCCGCCCGGCCATTCGGGCATACCCGTCCGCAGCTCCCGTCGCCACACCCTCGAACAAAGCCAAGACCGCGTGCATGGCGGTCACTTCGTCCAGGGCCGCCACGAAATGCATCTCAGAGGTGCCCGGGTTCATGAAACAAGTATCGACTCGGTGCTCCACGAGGGTGCGAATGAGCGATTCGGCTCCGTTCATCGGGCCGCCCCCTGGGCGATGGCGGGTTCGAAGATGGCGCCCGGGTTGAGGATCCCGTGGGGGTCGAAGGCCGATTTGATCCGGCGCATGAGCTCGAGCTTGGCGGGATCTTCCAGCTCGGTCAGGTAAGGACGTTTCAGTCTGCCAATCCCGTGCTCACCCGAAATGGCCCCGCCGAGTGACAGACCGCTGACGACGATGTCATGAACTAGCCGATGACGTACATCAGGGTCGGTCTGCCAGATAGAAAGATGGACATTGCCGTCTCCGGCGTGGCCGCACCCGATCACCAGGGACGAGGTCACCGAAGCCAGCTTGCCGACAGCATCCAGATAGGTCGGGATCGAAGCCCTGGGCACCACGACATCCACGATGTCATCAGCTCCGTTGGCCTTGGATGCCCAGAACGCCCGCTCACGAGCGGCGATCAGTTGGGACCCTGCGTGGTCAGGCAGTACGTACACCTCGAGCGCACCAAGCTCGGCGATCTGCTCTGCGAGCATCTGAACATCCTCCTCGAGTCGGTCGAGTCGGTGGTTCTCGAGGACGACGACAAGGTAGGCAAGGGCGCGCTCTTTGACACCGTCGGGGATACCGAGGTCAAGACCGGCGTTGGCCGTGATACCCGCCATCGAGACGAGATCGATGTACTCGACCAGCAGCGGCCCGACCCCGCTGGAGACTATGGGCGGCACGGCCTCGGCGATCTCTTGAACGGTTGCGAATGGAGCCAGCAGCGTGGCCTGATTCTCCACCCTAGGATGCAATCGGAGAGTGGCCCGGGTGACGAGGGCGAGGGTGCCTTCGGATCCGATGACGATTTGTGTCAGGTCATAGCCGCTTGTCGACTTCACGAACTTGCCCCCGGTGGTGATGACTTCTCCCGTGCCGAGCACCGCCTCGATGCCCAAGACATGGTGTCGGGTCACCCCGTACTTGACCGCCCGCATGCCCCCTGCATTGGTCGCCACATTGCCGCCGATGCTGGCGGACTGCTCACCGGGGAACACCGGGTAGATCAATCCCGAGGGAAGAAGCGCAGTGTCCAGATCGGCCAGGGTGACCCCTGGTTCGACAACGGCCACGTGGTTGGCGGGGTCGATCTCGAGTACGCGGTTCATCCGTTCGAAGGAAACCACTAAGCCGCCGTCGACAGGAACGCATGCGCCCGATAGACCGGTGCCAGACCCTCGTGCAGTGAGTGGAACCCTCTCGGATACAGCAGCCTTTACGATGGCTGCCACTTGCTCAGTCGATCCCGGGCGAACAACCGCCAAAGGGCGCACTGGAGAACCGTCAAGAGCTTCGTCGTGAGTAGCATCGGAATTGATGTCGAGATCGCGATCAACATTCGGTGACCCGACGATGCCGACGAGAAGGTCTTCGATCAACGGAGCAGCTCTCCTATCGGGCAAACCAACGTGGCTACGCGTTGCCACTGCCATTCCCACATCGCTCCCCCCTTCAGTCGCCTCTCGGTCCTACCGTATCGCCTGGTGTCCGATGGGTCTCCCGCCTAGCGCGAAGTATTGGGACTTCATCGCCAAGAGCCTGTAGTTCGATCCCGCTGGACCGTTCGGAACGGGCCCAAAACCCCCGGAAATCTCCCTCTTGACCAAGAGGGATTCAATCAGGGGCAGTCTGACTGCTGGCTCGGTCCCGCCGACTCAGCCACGATGATTTAGGCCTAGTCTGCCCTCAGCCGTTGGAGCTGAGGACGACTCTGCTGTTCATCCGTGTATCGACCTAGAGCTCTGCGTACAGGCCGTCGATGAACTGAACGAACTCGTCGAATTGACATACTCAGGGCGGAGAATGTGGGTGGACCCCTTGAAGCCGCCTGCCGGTCCGCCGGGGGCCGTGTGCAAAATCGCATTGAGTAGTGAACCCTCCGAACCCGGAGCTCCTGTGTCCGGGTGGCCTTCCGAGTTCCGTGACGTCATTGTGACGCGAGTTGTGGGCAGCGGCGTCGGGCAGGGCGTCGGAGGCTTCCGTTTCGAGATCGGCTTGATGGAGAATCCGCAATCTGTGTTGATGTGTCCCAGTTGCCACGAGGTGGATGTACCACGTCTCATTGTGTCTCGCAGCCCGTTCTCGTCCCTTTCACCTTCCGATGGACTTGATCCGGTTCGACGGACAGGTTGCTTCAGTTGATTATGCCGCCTGAAGGTCGGCGTTGTGGTGGAGCAATTCGTACTGGACCGGGCTGAGGTAGCCGAGGGTCGAATGCAGCCGGCGGGTGTTGTACCAGCCCTCGATGTACTCGAAGACGGCTCGGTGGAGTCCTGACCTCGTCGGCCAGGATCTCGTGTCGATCAGCTCGCGCTTGATGGTGGCGAAGAAGGACTCGGCCACGGCGTTGTCCCAGCACTCACCCTTCCTTCCGACCGACAGCACGACGCCGTTGCTCCTTGCGAGATCGGCGGAGTCCCGACTCGTGTATTGACAGCCGCGGTCCGAGTGAAAAATGACACCCTCTTCCGGTTGCCGGTTCATGAAGGCCATAGTGAGTGCCTCCTCCACCAGTTCGGTGCGCATGTGGTCGGCCAGTGCCCAGCCGACAACCTTCCGGCTGGCCAGGTCGATGACGGTGGCCAGGTAGGCCCAGCCCTCCCAGGTAGCGATGTAGGTGATGTCCCCGACATAGCGACGGTCGATCTCCTGGCACGGTCCGAAGTGCCGCTGGATCAGGTCCTTGGCCGTCTCGGCCCCGGGGTCGGCCACCGTGGTCTTCCTCCACCGCTTCTCGCATCGTCCCTCGAGGCCGGCCAACCGCATGAGCCTGGTCACCCGTCGTCGACCGCAGGTCACTCCGCGATACACGAGCTCCCGGTGGATCCGGGGGGATCCATAGGTGCCCTTGGACTCGGTGTGGATGGCTTGGATCTGGGTGGTCAGTTCGGCGTCGGTGACCTGGCGGACAGAAGGTTCGCCGTTGCTGCGCTGGTCGTAGGCGGAACGGGAGACCTTGAACAGATCACATGTCTTGGTGACGCTGTGACCTGCGATCTTCTCCGCCTCGATGAAGGGGTCCAGCTTCATCGGGTCTCCTTGGCGAAGAAAACCGTCGCACGCTTGAGGATCTCCACGTCCTCTTTGAGGGAGCGATTTTCCCGACGCAGGCGGGTGAGCTCCTCCTTCTCCTCGGTGGTGAGACCGGGGCGTTGGCCCTGGTCGATCTGGCCTTGTTTCACCCCCAGCCGCGCACGTTGGTCTCGGTCAGATCGAAGTCCTTGGCCACCTGGCCGATGCTGCGATCGCCTCGTCGGCACAGCTCGACGATCTCAGCCTTGAACTCCGGTGTGAACGACCGACGGGGGCGGGGCTTCTTCCTCTCCATGGTCTCCATTTTGGACATCCTTTCCGGGGCTCTGCCCCTTATGGTGGATGTCCGTCAAACCGGAGGAAGCCCACGATGTGAATTTGAGGCGTCGGATGTGCAGGCATCAATGGTCGGAGTTGCCATCTGAACGACGGGCGTCCTAAGCGGTTATCCCAGGAGTCGACCCAATCCAGTCAAGCAAAGAGCTGACTTGCCGATACCAATGCCATGTCCACGCCACGAGAGCCTGTTTCGGTTGGACCCCTGACGGCAGACGAACTCCGCTCCAGGTATCGATGCACGATGTGCCACAAGGCATGTTTTATTCCGTGCAGGTTGTCGACCTCTGTGTTCCATGAGATGGAAGAAGGAACATACGACGGACCACTTCCAGCCGAAAGCGTCGATTGGACATCGTCTGGATGTTAGCCAGCGGCCATGAGAGGACCGTCGTGCGTCTAGGGCGATTCCTCAGTGAGCAACAAAGACTCAGCGGGGATCGTTCGATGGCGTGGACTGCGGGACACTCCCTTGCCGATCTCCGACGGCACTCCGACCTGCGCATTGAAAATGCGAGACCTGGACCAGCTCAAATCAGGATGCCGTCGTTATCGACACGCTCATCCCAGTGGTCGATGGGAACCATGTAGCCGATCGAGACACCCTGGCTCGGCGGATGTCGCACCCATTCGAGAGGTGGGTTCAACCGAATCTGAAACTCTCTTACCAGGACATAGACCCGGTCATCGCCAGACTTCCGCCAGATGTCGAGACTGAGTCGTCTTTTCCCCTGGAAGACTCGTGATCCAGCTGCACTCAGAAAGGGACCGACGTTCGCGCTCGAATCCTTATTCACCGAAGCTGTCCAGGCGGGCGGAGGTGGTGGATTGGCACTGGATCGAAACTGGGCACCATGGCCCCGCATGTGGCGCAGATGTAACGGTGCCCACCCAGTACCAGATCTTCAACGATGTCGGGAAACGTGCCCGACCCAGGGCAACGAGGTAGGTCAATCGGTTCGATGGCTAAGGGTCGGGACATGGGGCACTCCGTGCAACTGCCGGGTTCTCGGGCACGCCGACCCCTGCCCGACGCCGGGTCAGTTGTGGGAATCCCCCCACGTCCTACTGCTGACCCGACGACGCCTTCAGGTATAGCCCTCTAGGGGCTATTCAGCTGACCGGACTAACTTTGGAGAGTGACGAATCTCCGAGCGGGTGTTCACTACCCACGATCTGACGGCGAGTTTCGGTCGTGGTTCGGGACTGACACCGACTGCCTCGACTATTTGGAGTGGCTGCGCTGGCCCAAGGGTTTTGTCTGCCCGAGCTGTGACACCGGTGGAGGCTGGGCGACGTCTGACGGCCGCTTCAAGTGTGCGACGTGCGGCGAGCGAACGTCGACGACGGCGGGCACGTTGTTCGATCGGCGGCGCACCCCGCTCACCGTATGGTTCGCCGCTTGCTGGATGTTCGCCAGCCAGAAAGACGGCGTCTCGGCGCTCAGCCTGCAGCGGGCACTCGAGATCGGCTCGTACCCAACCGCCTGGGCGATGCTGCACCGCCTGCGCGCTGTCCTCGTCCGTCCCGGCCGTGAACGGCTCTCGGGTGTGGTTGAAGTCGATGAGACAGTCATCGGGGGCGTCGAGCCGGGCCTGACCGGAGGACGGTCGCGCGGGAACAAGAAATCACTGGTAGCAGTGGCCGTTGAACGCAAGGAACCCAACGGCTTGGGGCGCTGCCGCATGGCTCCCATCCCCGACGCCTCCTCCGAAACGCTGCGTGCCTTCCTCGTCGACAGCGTTGTGGAGGGCTCGACGGTCGTCACCGACGGATGGCAGGCGTATCGACAAGCGGCCTCAGGCCTCTATGTCCACGAACGCCACGTCGTGCCGAAGAACGAGGCGTCTCAACTGATGCCCGGCGTCCACCGTGTGGCGTCGCTCTCGAAGAGGTGGCTACTCGGGACACACCAAGGATCCGTCGAGGCCGACCACCTCGGGCAGTACCTCAACGAATTCGTGTTCCGGTTCAATCGCCGCGGTTCCCACAGCCGCGGGCTTCTCTTTTACCGGGTGCTCGAGCTCGCTGTTGCGCACGAGCCGGTTCGTTACCGAGACCTCGTCGTCGCCCCGACGCCCAAGAAAGTGCGACCAAATCCGCCCATCAAGCGGGGCCATCCGCCAAGCATGGAGCGCCCGCCGGCCGACCGCCCATGGAGAACTCCCTGACCTGGGATGGTCCGGTCAGCTGAATAGCCCCTAGCCCTCTTTTGGGGTAGCCCTCGACCGTCGGTCGTCAATCCCCCAACCCCAGGCCTCCGAACCCTTGAAATGACCTAAATAACGGGGCTGCAGCCTATCCATTCCATGTCTATCCGGATAAAGATGGCGCATGTTCGCTGTCAACTCTGAAGACATAGGGGATCTGGTGGTCGAGATCGGCACCATGACCATCCTGCGCATGGGGGTCATGCAGATGCTGGGGGCTGAGCAATCACCGGCCGTTCGGCTCCATCTCGATGAGATGGCTGAGCGATACAGTCTCCGGATCGATGCGGTCGCCCTCAGAGCTCTTGAGCTGGGCGCCCGCCGGTCCCAGAGCACGTAGGGCCAGGCCAGCGGGTGCGGTGCGGTCCCTGCACCCGACGGTCATTCCGGCCCTAGATGAACGGTAGTGACGTCCCATGTGTCGCCGCAGGGGGGCAGACCCTCAGTTCTCGTGAGGGTTGACCCACCCGGGCCTGGCTCAAAAATGACAAAATGCCGAGCCCGAAGGGCAAGAAAGGCGGGCCGCCGCCATTGGCGCGGCAGTGTTCATGCGCACGTAACCAGCTCAACACGCCGCCCGTGTTACAACGGTAGACAGTCGAATCCCCCTTCGACTCGCACGGCTCGGGCAACGCCTCCGTCGCAGTGTCGGTGCGGCGGGGCGCGTTGACCGCTACGAGCCCCGGGCCGATCAACGTGACAGGCTCGACGGGAATCGGGTCACCGACTGGCGGCGAACCAAGGTCGATCCGGGGCGGCGGTCAAGTTACCACTCGGTAAGCCCACCGCACATCGGTCGACGGGAATCCAGCGACATTGCATGAGTCGGCCCACGGGCGATGAACGCTCGACAGCCTCACGGTGATTTGAGACAGCGAGGCCGTGCATGTGGCAATGCAGTATCTCGCGACTCAGCTTTTCTCGTGCAACGACCTGATTCAACAACTGAACTCGCCGGACGGTTCCAGTTCACAATCGCTCAGGCTACGCACGGGGCACAGCAGTCAGGAGATTCCTAGTCCCCTAGCGCAGACATCAATGTGACAGTAAAGTGACGGCGGCAGATTTTGAAGGCTGGCAGGGGTCCCATACTGAGGTCGGCGATATGGAAGATTCCCGGACAGCATGAACCTGGCGTGTCGAACCCATCTGCATCGGTGGTGTCCGTCGTACTACTCGGTTGTCTGGCGGCCCGACCTACACCGAGCTGTGAGGGTACGGACCAGAACCTGCGACTGGTGCGGGCGTATCGAGGATCACGTCGTCCGCCAGGTGCCGCTACCGCTGCGGCTTTCAGAGATCGAGCACCCACGCTAAGCCCCGCCCGGGCCACCGTCGCGTCCGGGGTTACAGCTAGCAATCCGAAGGGCGATGAAAGAGTCCGGGTGTGGCTTTGAGAATCGGGCGCTTGTCCAAGAGCCTTTCTTCAGCGCCTCGCTGAAGAAGAGGAGCGATTGATTCGACCTGCTTTGTAGGACATCTCAGTGTGGTCGGGACACTGGTAGCCAAAGGAACGGGACCAAGCCCACCGGTCCTCGGCACTTACAACAGACAACGCATCCTCGCCCGGAGCCAGAGGCAGGGCGTTGCGGCACCCGTCTCCATCGCAGCGGACGACGGGCCCAAGTTGATGTCCCCCCGAGTGGTGTAGTTCCCGGGGTCCACCACTTTGAGGTGGCCACCGGGTGATCTTCGGTTGAACCGACAAGCTCAACCAAGGAGACACCCAGTGACCATCACCAATACTGACCTGAACGAACTGCTCGACGCTGTCCGCGCCGGCGGAGACATCGACGTCGTGCGCCGGGGCGTGGAGCTCATGCTCCAGGCCCTGATCGACGCCGAGGCCACCGCCCAGATCGGGGCCGAGCGGTTCGAGCGGTCGAGTTCCCGGACCGCCCAGCGCAACGGCTCTCGTGACCGGTTGTTGTCGACCAAGGCCGGGGACGTGGACCTCAAGATCCCGAAGCTCCGCCAGGGCAGCTTCTTCCCCTCCATCCTGGAGCGCCGGCGCCGAATCGACCGGGCCCTGTTCGCCGTGGTCATGGAGGCCTACGTCCACGGGGTCTCGACCAGGAAGGTAGACGACCTGGTGGCCGCCCTCGGCCTCGAGTCCGGGATCTCCAAGTCCGAGGTCAGCCGGATCTGTGGCGAGCTCGACGAGCAGCTCGGAGCGTTCCGGGCCCGGTCATTGGCCCATGTGGAGTTCCCCTACGTGTTCCTGGACGCCACCTACCTGAAGGGCCGGGTCGACCACCAGGTCGTCTCCCGAGCTGTGGTGGTGGCGACCGGCGTGTCGATGGACGGGAACCGGGAGGTGCTGGGCTGTGCCGTCGGCCACTCCGAGGACGGGGCCTTTTGGACCGAGTTCCTTCGCTCGCTGCGGGCCCGGGGCCTGAAAGGTGTGCGCCTGGTCATCTCTGACCAGCACCTGGGCCTGAAGAAGGCCATCGAGGCGGTGATGGTGGGCTCGGCCTGGCAACGGTGCCGGGTCCACTTCATGCGCAACGTGCTCTCTCGAGTGAAGCGGAACAACACCCACATGGTCATCGCCGCCATCCAGACCATCTTCGCCCAGCCCGATGCTGCCTCGGTGAGAGATCAGTTCGACCGGATCGTGACGACGCTCGAGGGCCAGTTCCCTGATGTGGCCACCATGCTGACCGACGCCAAGGAGGACCTCCTGGCCTTCTCGGCCTTCCCGGAGGCCCACTGGCGGAAGGTCTGGTCCTCCAACCCGCTGGAGCGCCTCCACCGGGAGATCAAGCGCCGCACCGACGTGGTGGGAGTGTTCCCCAACGACCAAGCGGTCGAGCGCCTGGTCACCGCCGTGGTGGTCGAGACCCACGACGAGTGGCAGGTGGCCGAGCGCCGCTACCTGTCGGAGACCTCAATGGCCCAGCTCCGCCGGGACGAGAAGGCGGCCATCGCCGAGGCCCCCGAAAGCAGGCCGCTGGCCGGCTGAGGTCATTAGCCTTTCGGGGTGGCCACCGTCCTCCCCGAACTCGACGTCGAGAAGGTCAGGCGGTGGTGCCGCGACCGGGTTCCCGCCAAGTTCGCCGACGAGGTCCGCCTCGAGGTGACCACACGGGGAAAGTCCATCTCCATCCACGAGTGCCGTCCCATCTGGAAGGGTGCGCCAGGCGAGTGGACGAAGATGGCCATCGCCCAGATCCGTTACCAAGGTGACGGCACCTGGACCCTCTACTTCGGCGACCGCTATGGCAAGTGGACGGAGTACTTCGACCTCGACGCCAACCAACCCATCGGCGTGATCCTCGACGAACTCGGTATGGACCCCACGGCCGTGTTCTGGGGCTGACCAGCGCAACGTGAACAGCGACATTGGCGCGCCTACCATCACGTCAGACCGAGGATCGCTTCTCCACCACTCGGCGGGACGTCATCCGGGCCCAATTTCGACTCCCACCGTCACATCTCCTTGATTACACGATTTACACATGTCACTCTCCTGCCTGAGAGTAAGACCCACACCCAAGAAGGAGTAAGAAATCGGTAAAGCCGATCGCTCCGTCGCTCGCCAAGCACCCGTGGTCTCCCAGACAATGAAGCATCCTTGACGTGTGCCGGTGCCCGGAGCAGGTGGGGATCCCGGTCGAGGATCACATTCGAAGCGTGCCCCATCATCGACTCGGTGGTGCTTATCGGCCGATGGGCGCGTGCTGGGGCGAACCGGCCACAGCCTGCGACGTTTCCATCAGGTGCTCTGAACGTCGCGCTCAAACCGCAGAGCATTCATTGTTCAGACGGGCCCGGGAACTGCCGATAATGCAGGCGTGGATCCAGAGATCTCAGAATTCACTACCGTCTCCATCAGGAAAGACGGGTTTGGGGGCATTCTGGCCTGCTCGGACTCGATCCGTGATGTCCTCGGCTGGGATCCCGCAGCCCTGGTTGGGGCCCGGTCACTCGACTACATCCACCCCAACGATCACGACGATGTAGTGAATCAGTGGATGGCGATGTTGGAGGAACCAGGTTCGACCCAGGTATTGCGATACCGACACCGTCACAATGACGGCTCATGGATGAACGTTGAGGCGACGAACGAGAACAGGCTCGATCCCGACGGATGTGTCTGTTGTTCGCTGATCGCCATAGACAAAGCAGCGGACGATCTCGCCGAGGTGGGAAAAGGCAATTCTGAAATGAGTGCAATCCGGCTCGTGCGCTCGGGAGAACGATTATTGCGTCGATTAGCCGAAGGACTGTCACTCGGAGTGGCCTACATCGCGGCTGATGGTGCGGTTACCTATGCGAATTCGCGCTGCCAGGCACTGCTCGGCTTGAACGTAGGCATCAATATGGATGCGATCCCGACTGCTCGTCTCAACAAAAAGGATATCCGAGCAGTTCGGGAGGACTTGAATCGGATCATGGGAACGGCTGGCGAAGCAACTCTGATGGTGGTGGACCAGGCCGAGTTAGCTCGTCCCATCCTGCGAATTGTTATGCGGGGTTTGGCTCAGGACTCCGAAGGTCCGGCGGGCATTGTGCTGTCCATCGAGGATGTGACTGATGCAATGCGAGCTAGGGAGGACCTTGAGCGGAGGGCTAGCACTGATCCGCTGACCGGCGTGCTCAATCGGGCGGCCACCATGGATTTTCTCGAGCGTGCACTGCACACCAGCGAAAAGCTGGCCGTGGCATTTGTCGATGTCGACCGAATGAAGACTCAAAATGATCTGTTGGGCCACGCGGGAGGTGATGCCCTTCTCATCGATACGTCACGTCGTCTCAATGAGGCGGTGAGGCCTGGGGACATCGTGGGACGCATGGGCGGAGACGAGTTCGTAGTGGTCTGTCGGCATATCACGACTGCGGCGGAGGCGGCGGCACTGGCGAGGCGGCTGGCACGCTCCATGCACTGGGTGTTCTCGACTGGGACGCTCAGTTTTCCGGTGTCGGCATCGGTAGGAGTCGTGCATTGTGTTGATGCAGAAAGCACCGCGGAAGTGATTGCCAGGGCGGACGTCGCGATGTACCGAGCCAAAGGGTCGGGAGTTGGCGACCCCGTGATGTGGAGCAAGTCACTCTCAGCTACAGATCCGGATATTTTCGAGCGCGCTCGGTTGCATCGACTCTCACCGAGGGAGTCTGAGCCCAGACGCTGACCCCAGCCGGCGTTGCGCACAGCAAGCGGCTCTCATTGGGCACCGATTTGAGCGGACCGTACTATCGCACTCCATGTGAATTCCAGCCGAAGATGCGGAGCTATATCAGCTTCGCACGCTGAGGACGTTGACCTCAGACCAAATCTCTATAGGTGCCCAAAGAGGAGAAAGAGCCTGTGGGTGCCGATAATGCCATCCATGAGCTTCACGCTGCCAGTTCGTGTTCCTGGATGAGACCAGCGAGCCTGTGACCCAGATCCGACGTGTTCTGAGGCGCCGAGCGGCTTGTCTCACCGGGGAGCTGCAACCATCCTCGTTGGCTCCTTTGGTCGAGAACCCGCCAGAAGCTGTGCAGGCGCACAGCACAGATGGCAATGTATCCAGCAAGCAATTCTTCGCCTACGCATGGCTGAGCGATGAACCCCGAGCGAGGGAAGAACAAAATGCCTACGACCGAAGCGACACACCTTGACCTCCTCGACCCGGCGCTGTATCGAAACGGTATTCCCCATGATTTTTATACCGAGTTGCGTGGCATCGGACCTGTACTCTGGCACCCCCGTACCCCCGTTCCGGCATTCGACACCGAAATTGAGTTCTGGGCGGTGATCGCTCACGCGGAGGTCCAGCACGCCAACCGTGACTGGGAAACATTCTCAGCCCTCGATGGGCCGACGATCGTGCCCTTTCCGCCGGAGCGGCGTGGCATGATGCTGGTGACGAAGGACCCACCCGATCACACGCGCATGCGTCGACTCATCAGCGCGGGATTCACGCCTCGCATCATCGGGCGTCTTGAAGAGCAAATCCGGGTGCGAGCCGAACGGGTCCTTGATGAGGCGGCGGCAGAAGCGGAACTCGACTTCGTCCCGAGCATTGCGTACCAGCTCCCGATGCACGTGATCGGAGACATCATCGGGATTCCTGAGCGAGACCGCCCCGAGGTGTTCCAGATTACCGACACCATGCTCCGGGCCATGGATCCACTGGAGGGGATCACATCTGAGCAGCGGGAGGCAGCCGAAATGGGTCTGTACAACTATGCCCATTCACTGAGCGAAGCGAAGAGAGCGGATCCAGCCGACGACGTGTGGTCGATTCTCGCTTCGGGTGAACTCGACGAGTTTGAACTCGATTTGTTTTTTCTCATCCTTACATTGGCTGGTAGCGAAACAACTCGCAACGCACTCACCCAGGGACTCATGGCTCTTCTCTCCCATCCCGACCAGCTCCGCGAGCTACGCCAAGACCCATCGCTTCTCTCTCAGGCCACCGAGGAGATCCTCCGATGGTCGAGTCCTGTCATCTGCTTTGGCCGGTCGGTAACCCGTGATATCGAGCTCGGTGGCCAACACTTGCGGGCGGGTGATCGCGTGGCGCTTTTCTATCCGTCTGCAAATCGGGACGAGGGCGTCTTCGACGATCCTCACCAGTTCAACATTCGACGATCGCCAAATCCTCACGTCGCCTTCGGCGGTGGGGGACCGCACTTCTGTCTGGGTGCCCGTCTCGCCCGAACCGAGCTGCAAGTGATGATCGGTGAAATTCTGCGGCGCTTCGAAACCATCGAAATGACGGGCGACCCGGTGTGGTTGAGTGCTGGCCCGGCCATCAACGTCGGCGTCGCTGTTCAGTCCCTGCCCGTCCGAATGGGATAGCGAAACCCTTCGGTTCGGAAAGACGCACATCGTGACGTAGATTTTGGGACGGAGCATGACCGGCGACATGGGCTGGACCGATCCCGACACTCCCGCCTTCCACAGGTTCCAGGCTGACAGGTATCCGCGCGATCGGATGTGTTGTGTCGCGGACCCAGTATTCGTCCAACGGACCTCATTGACGATCGCTACGACCCCAATATTTTGCTCGACCGTGAGCCTGCAAGATGTCGAGTCGAGTCATAGGCGAGCCCTTCTGCCTCAGGTTGCGCCCTCAGCCGTTGAAACTGACGACCAAGCCAGATCCGACGGTCACAGATTCCCAGGCTGGGGTGCCGGCTCTCACTGATCAGCCAGTGGAGCTGAGGTCTGAGCGCGCATAGCCGGTGTAGTGGGGCAGGATGAGCTGGTCCGCTGTCGGCCGCCGGTCCGAGCCCCGTGATCGAGCCTCAAGAGCAGATGATGGAAAGCGGGGGTACCCTTGAACGCGACGGGCGGGCAGCGGGACCTAAGGGAGGCGAGATGGCGAAATATGTCGTCAGTTGGAGATTCCGGTTGGGCGGGACCGCTCAGGAGAATCACGAGGATACAAAGCGTCTGCTGGACACCTTTGCCAAATGGGCGCCGCCGTCAGACCAGGACTTTCAGCAGTTCCTGGGGAGGATCGACGGCCAGGGTGGCTTTGCGGTGGTCGAAACCGACAATCCGGCCAGTCTGGGTCAAGGTCCGGGGATTTTCGGCCCATGGCTTGAGTATGAGGTAGTCCCGGTCCTCGACATCATGGACAGCGTCGGCATTACGACAGCGGGTTCGGAATTTCGAGAGTCCGTCTGAACCTTCCAGGTAGTTCATCCGAGCCCCTGAAGAGGGATCGTTTCGCTAGCACCCGGCTTCGAGTGGCTAAGTCGGCATGACCTGAGCGTCCTCGGCCTCCCACGCGGCCGGAAACCCTTCTAGCCGCTCAGGACCCACCTTGGCCTGAGCAGTATCAGCCACAATCTCCCCCGCCTCTACGTCCTCCACAGGCCGCCCGAGAGCCACCGCTACCTGCTCTCTGACCTCTCGCCATCAGTGCTGGGTGATGGTGCCATCGATCCATTGTGCGCCAGGGATCGATCCGTAGAGTGGTTTCCTGAAGAGCGGCGAATACCAACGCTGGATGGGGAGGACCGACGCGTTGTGCCCATGTCAGGATTGAAGGGTCCGTCGTTGGCGACGATGAGGCTCATTGCCCCCAGAGTCGCTGACTCAAATGATCCGGCGATCACGATTGAGATCATCGCGATGAGGCCAGCGATTCGCGAAACGGGCCGTTTCAACATGACAATGTCGCCTCCGGTCACATTGCTGCGGTTCTAACACGGTAACCCTGGATCTCAAGCGTCACATCGAACCGCGTGCCACCTTTTCGTCCAGTCCCCTCTCAGCCTGGGCAGCTGAGGACGACATCGGTGTCAGCCTGCGTACCTGAGGAGGCCCGAGTGCATGGGTGGGGCTGGGTCAATCGGAGCCAAGATTTGGCTCTCAGCTTCCGACCGGTAGCCGTTCCTCCATTCGGGCGTGGCTCAGGCTGAACATTGTCCGCTCACCGACACGGGGCCCGTCCACCAGACAAATTGACGTTGAACAAAATGCCATTCATGTTCGCCGCATTGTCGTTGGCGCAGAATTCAGCCTGAGTTTCCGGAGAATACTCAGCGTCTCCTATCCACTTCCCCTCACTCCTAAAGGGAGCTAAGAGAGAACACGTGCCGTACTGGTTGCACTGCTCAGTAATGATTCCTTGGCTTAGGGGCGCCATGTCACTGACGAAGGAGGCGATTCCGGTGTCATCCAGATCCTTGGCGATCCATCCGAGATTGAGACTGTGCATGTATCCAGCCAGGGTAGTCAGGTAAGCCTCCTCGTTGGCCTGGCTGATGGTGAACCCTGTCGCCCCCTCATTGTCTCCGAAGGTCTCGTCTAAGTCGGTTTCCACCGCATCAAACCCCTTGTCAGCACACTGTTGTTTGATCATCGCCTCCACGATAGACACTGCCGACGGCGCATTGATGTTGATGAAATGCTCCGGGTAGCCCGACAGTTTCGAGCCAAGGTCACCATCCGCGGCAAGTTGCGCGTAGTAGGTGGTCGGGATTCCCTCTTCTGCCGCCGAATAGTAGTTACCGGCTGTGCCGACTTCGACGTAACAGATCACATGGTCGTCGAGCGCATGCAAAGCGGCAACGGTGGAAGCTGGGTTCTCGATGGCGTCGATGTCGTAGACATCCGGGTTATCGGCGGGGGCGGCATCGCCGTTGTACGCGGTGACACCGGTTCCCATCAGATTCGCATTGGAGGTAACTAACGGCGAGCCGATCTCCCATTGCCAATCGGCATCGGCCGGAGGTTGCCAGATACTCGTATTGAGTGGCGAAAGTGTTGTCGTCGTTGTCGACGACGTGGTGGTGGTGGTGGTCGGTGGTGGGCACGATCGATGACAATTCGCCGCAGATGCGCGTGTTTGGACAATGCAAAATCCCAATGCAAACAAAAGAACTACCGCGCCGGCAGCAACCGTTGCTCTATCGAATCGCCTCATAGTGCTCCTTGCAGGTTGGAGCGTGAGTTAGCGCCTAGGTGTGGCTCACTGGAAATCCGTTCAGTGGCCCTCATGCGGCTGCGCCAAGGAGGCGATTTGGTCTCGATAGCACAGGAAGCCCGAGCTGAGTCACGCCGTAGCCGGGAAATCAAGATCCTGACAACGGGTTTAAACGTTCAGTGAGATTCTGTCAAGCGAAAGATGGGGACGGTGGGGCTGAGGATCTGTCGTCTCTCATTGCGCAATGCTTGCCCGGTTTCCCCCTGCAGGCCGGCAATCTCTGCATACTCAGCTGGCGGAGCTGAGGACAGGATTGATGCCTCCTTAGCTCCTGGGGCTGAGCCTCCAGACCTCTGATCTGGGTTTTCGCCGGAAGGATCGCAACGCGTACCTATCGCTGGCAAGATCGATCTGACCAGCAGAACCCATCCGGAGGGCGTACTCGTGACCGAAACTGCGATCGACCGCAAGCAGCTCGACGTGGACCTCACCGAATCCGGTCTGTACGCCAACGGGTTCCCGCACGAGGTATTTGCCGCCCTGCGCCGCTATGCACCCGTGAAGTGGCAGTCCTTTCCGGATGGCTTCAAGGGCGACCATGACGAAGGGTTCTGGGTCCTCTCGAAGCATGCAGACGTCCAGGCGGCTAGCCACAACCCGGAGCTCTTCAGTGCTTTCGATGGACCGCAGCTGAGCCACCAGCCAGGTATTGCCGGGACGATGCTCGTAAGTATGGACGGCCCTGACCACCGCCGGCAGCGCCGACTCATCAGCGCCGGCTTCACACCTCGCATGATCGCCCAGCTCGAGTCCCAGATCCGGCGGTGGGCTGTGTCGATCGTTGACCAAGCCCGGCAGCGCGGAGAGTGCGACTTCGTGTCCGAGATCGCCTACAAACTACCGATGAGCGTGATTGCCGACATCGTCGGCATACCGGTGCAGGACCGGGACGCACTGTTCTCGTTGGCGAACGACATGTTGCAGGGAGATGCTCCGGAACGCCGTATGTCGCAGGAGGAGTACTTAGGAATCCAAGTCGAGATGTTCGAGTACGCCCAGAAGCTGGGGCGGGAGAAGCGGGAGAACCCGCAGGACGACGTCTGGACGATCCTGTCGACGGTAGAGGTTGAGACTGACGACGGCGAGCCCACAGGGCTCAGCGAGATCGAGCTGGACATGTTCTTTCTCCTGCTCATCATTGCTGGAAGCGAGACCACCCGGAATGCAGTTTCCCTGGGGCTTCTGGCGCTGCTCGACCATCCCGCCCAGCTCGAGCATCTTCGCCAGGTGCCCGATGCAATTCCCCTTGCGGTGGAGGAGATCCTCCGGTGGTCGTCACCGGTCTCGTGCTTCGCCCGGCGGGCGACCCGGGATACCCAGATCCGGGGGGTCACGATCGCTAAGGGAGAACGTGTGACGATGTGGTATCCCTCGGCCAACCGCGATTCGGACGTCTTCGTGGACCCTTTCCGCTTCGACATCGCACGCAGCCCGAACCCGCAACTGGCCTTCGGCGGTGGTGGCGTCCACTTCTGCCTCGGGGCCAGTCTGGCCCGACGGGAGCTTACGACGCTCATCGAGGTGCTGCTCGAGCGGACTCGCCAGATCGAGCTCACAGGAGACCCTTCGTACACCTCGCTCGGCATCCTGAACCCCATACTGATCTCCATACGGGAGTTGCCCGTCCGCCTTTCGTGACTCAACCCGACGTCCGTACGGCCCCAGAAGATCCGTTGCGTATCGATAGGCTCACCGGACGGGCACCGTGGACCGTGGACGGCCAGGCACCGGGAACCCTGGCCGGTGTTTTGGCGGCTCTGAGTCGACTTCGAAGCGGTCGAATGCGGGCGCAGCGGGTGTCGACATGGAACAGATACGGGGCCGGCGAATGGCCCCGGTGTGCCCTCGAAGGTGGCTGCGACGGGAGGACACCATGTGTTGCTCGTCGGTCCGCCCGGATCGGGAGAGACCATGCTGGCGACGTGCCTCCCCGGTCTCTTGCCGGATCTGGATCGGGCCACGTCCTGGAGGGGGCCAGGGTCCACTCGGTGGCCGGTCTTTCGACCCCGTGCTGTGGCGGTGACAGATGGATCGGCTGAATCCTGAAGACGGGCCCGCCCCCGAGTCGGACCTGACGGTCCTCATCGGGGGCGAGCCCTACGTCATGTTCTCCGACGGGCGTCAGATCGCCCCGTCGAATGCAAATCTCAGTTGTGCCTCAGTTCTTCTTCCCTCAGTTGTTCCTCAGGGAGATCTGAGCGATCGGAAGGCCGAGGACGTCTTCGTCGGCGAACCAGCCATAGCTAGGCCCGCCAGTAGCACTCGTGACTTCACCGGTGTCGACCACGCTGGACCAGGCTGGACCGGTCGGAGGCGTAATTGTGTACGTAACGGCGACCTGATTGTCCACGGATTGGAAGTCCTGCTGGAAGGTGTACCAACCTGGCGCTGTGAGTTCCTCGGAACTCGAGTTGCAGGCGCCGAACTGGTTGAGGTTGACATAGAAGCCACCGCCACCGGCCTTCGTGGTGCACATCGTGAAGCCGTTGTCGTTCAGGTACGAGCCGGAAGTGTTGTTCAAGCCGACGTCCCAGTCCACGTTCTGCCCTGGATTGTTGTAGGCCCAGTTCGGGTCGATGTAGACCTCGATCGACGAGGTGAACCCGTTCGTCGGGAATACGGACTCTGAGCAGGTTCCTGCGTAACAGACGTACGGCCCTTCACAGTACGGGGTGTTCAAGCTGGCGTCGTATCCCGGGGTTGGACACCCGCTGAGGGTGTCCTGGTCGAGCCCGGCACCAGTGATGCGGGCGAACTTCTTCTGGCCCGCCGGGGCCGGTGCGCTGTTCCCGTACCCGCCAAAGTTGCCGGACGAAGGCTTGACGATGTTAATCGTGCCGTAGTCGGCCTCGTCGCCCCCCTGGCCATTGCAACCCTCCGCATAGGTACACCATCCATTGGTGTCGGCGGACAGCTTGTTCACGTATTGAACGGTTTTAGTCTTTTTGGCGTTGGCTACTCTGGATGCCTTGGTACTGGCTGTTCCAGATGGTCTGGGCTTTGCCCCAGCCACCGAGCTCGATAAGCCGATCACTCCGATGCTCATCGAACCGACCAGGACTAGCATTCCGATCAACGAGCCACCGGCCCGCCACTTCTTCATCCGCCGATTCATGCGACGCCTCCTGTTAGATGTGCAGGCGTCTTGGCTCACCCCGGACCGAGCCCGCCTGCTGGCACCGGACCGGTTGTACCCTAACTGGATCCTCTTCTGGTTTCCACCGACAAAAATGAGTAGAGCGTCCGGGTTCTAACTCGACCGATCGTCAGATCCGATAGCACACCAAACGGGGGAACCGCCTTGGGCGTTATGACCTGCTCTCCGTTGTTGTCGGATATAGCGGGTGCTGCCCAGGGCGATACCAATGACCGTCCGATGTACGTCCCAGTGAGGTTTCGCTGAAACTCCGGGTAACTCTTCGCATGTGACCAGGTTGAGATTGCCCGGCAAGGTAGGCGTTCGCGATAGTTGCCTGTCCTCAAACGCAGCACATGGGGATACGGGGACTCGGCGAGAGCTCGGTCCGGACCGAACGGATGTGGATTGGGAACGGTGGACCACGACGAGACTGGCAGTCATTCCGACGCTGGACCCAGTCAGGTCGGCCCGGCGTCCCTCGCACCCCTCGACCGCGTTCCACTTGCAGAGGCGTCCTGAAACCGACCCAGCCATTTGCTTGAGTACGGGCAGTTTTGGGCGTGACCAGCCGCGTCCCCGGCTTGGATCGTCTGGAAGCAGCGCTCCGACAGCAGGGTGAGGGACCGGGCGGGTTCTGCGTGCCCCAGATCTCCGGGATTGGGTCAGCTATCGAGTGCGGCTAAACGGCACGGCTGGGGGGCGCCTGGGACCCAGTCCGGGCCCGGCGCCGTTCCTCTGGCCAGTGCTTGAAGTGGACCACCAACTAGGCCACACTGGTGGCTGTTGGGCGGACAACGAAGCGCATCCTGTTCCTTGGGAACAGGCGGAGCTTCGTCACGGCGGAGGTCATCACCATGGGCGTGAGCGGTCCCAGGTTGGAATGTCCTATCTGTAGGGAAAAATGGAGAATCGGGGCTGAACTTCACTGTGTCGACGACCGCCCGGTCGGCTTCGTTCACCGTTGTCATACCTGCGGCTCTGAATGGACTGATGAAGGTTTCTTGCCCGAGAATTGAGCGCAACCGCCTCTCTGTCGGGTACGACACACCATTATGCTCGTGGCGTCGGCAAGTCCTGAAGGAGCGGCCCCACGCCATCTCGCCGGGGACTTGACGTGAGGTCGCTGCAACCCCAGAGCCCGCCGTGCACTGGGGGGGTAAGTGCAGAGGACCATGGACAGCCTATCGCTGGCAGGTACTCGTTGACGCCTTGGTGGCCTGTCCCCAATCGCTGGGTCAGCAGCGGTTATCAAACCGGGGAATTGGCACATCCGGGCCACGGTCGAATCCAATAGAACCGTTTGCGGCCCCCTACTGCGTGGCGCACAACTCGTCGAGTCGCTCCAGCGTTTTGGTCATGCCCGCCAACCATGCATTGCCATCATCGACGGCCTCTCGGACACTCTCGGGGGATTCCGTGCAGTCGTAGGTTTCTGTCACCACAGTTGCATTCGGTCCATCCGGGATGAGGTCGTACCTCCAGAGGGATCCGTTCCGGGCGAGTTCGGGGTTGCCAGGTTCCCAAGCGATACACCGGTCCCGCTCGAACGCCACGATGCGATTATGCATTTCGTAGTCACCCATTGCCGTGAAATACATCTTCGTGACGAATACGTCTCCGACGCCGGCGATGGCCTCATTGCTGGCACCCGTCCTCAGCATCTCTGAGCCATCGAACTCTGGGTGCCTATCTGGTTGGGCCAGAAGCTTGAAGATGACGCTGGCCGGAGCCTCGATTCGTCGGGAAACTGACACGGGCTTGCAATCGCCGTTTCCCATCGTGGCTCTCCCATGTCGGTTCCTGCATTGACCAAGCTAGCCGCCGTGGCACTGGGCCTCAGAGCGAGGACCAGAGGTGTCCCCGAACGCGGCATATGCGCACTGCTATTGCATGGACGGGGACGGTCCGCTGAGTATCGTCCTCAGCGTGCGCGACGCTGCGGAAGTGGTGGGCCTCAGCCTCACAGGTTGACGGTCGCGACCGGATCGGCAACGTCGTATTAGACGAGCGTGCTCTGGCAGCCCACGTGGTGCCTCAGCCTGGAGAGCGCTGCGTTGATCCTCGGACCGCGGTCTCGATTGCAGCGATGTCGATTTTCGTCATCTCCATCATCGCATCCATAGCCCGCTTCGCAGTGGCCTCGTCGCGGTTGTTCATCGCCTCCAGCAAGGCCCGCGGCGTGATCTGCCAGGAGAATCCCCATCGGTCTCTGCACCAACCACACGCGCTTTCCTCCCCACCGTTGTCGACGATCGCGTTCCAATACCGGTCGGTCTCGGCCTGGTCGTCGGTCAACACCATGAAGCTGACGGCTTCGTTCGGGATGAAGCTCGGTCCACCGTTGAGACCAACGAATGATCGGCCGAGCACCGTGAATTCGACCGTGAGCTCGTCCCCGGCCGATCCGTCGGGATAATCCGACGGAGCTACGTGGTTCGCGTCAATGTGGCTGTTGGGAAAGATCGTGGCGTAGAACTCGGCTGCCTTGCGGGCCTCACCGTGATCGAACCACAAGCAGGTTGCCAGTTTGTCGGACATCCAGATCCACTCCTCACCCTCCGGTGCCATGAACGGCTCCTGCCTACTACGTCCGTCCATTCATTCCCCACAACAACGTGGCCGTTCCATGCCCACGGTATCGTTGCTTGGACCCTTCGAACAGCGTCTCCGAGCCGGTCATTGATAGGGACACCTGGACAGCCGGACGAAGCGCAGCAGCCTCCTCCTACTTCCGGCAAAAGACGAGCACGCACGGCGAGGACCCTCTAGCATTCATGACACGGCCGGCGACACCAATAACGGACTGGGTGATCGTAAGCGCTGGCTTGGGCGGCACCCGGGAATCCACAGGAGTCCAAAGGCGGAGGTTATGGATAGTTACTCGCAAGCACCCGGTCGATGGTCGAAGATCGCACCTCTGTTCGCGGTCCTATTCGTAGCATTTGTGGTTGCCAGCATCTTCGTCACGAACCCGCCGAACTCCGACGCTTCGCCCATCTCGATCCTCCGCTACTACCGGACTCACAAAAATCAAGTCAGCATCTCGGCGGTCCTAATCCCTCCGGCTGTCGTGTTCGGTCTCATCTGGTTCAGTTACCTCCGTAGCTGGCTCCAGCGTCGAGACGTTGATCGTCGGTGGGGCACTCTCACCTTTGCAGGAGGCGTCCTGTTCGCAGTGACGGGCGGCGTCGCTGGTGGGGCCTTGGCCGCCCTAGGTGATTCCCCTGACCATCTGACTCTTTCCAGCGCCCAGACGCTCAACTATCTCCAGAACGACTTGCCGGCGATCCTGGGCTCGATGGCCTTTGGCGTGATGGCAATATCGGCCGGCATTGCCATGCTGAAAAGCGCGGTGCTGCCGAAATGGTTGGGATGGGTGAGCCTCATTCTGGGCATCCTCGGTGTGGTCCCCGTCGGCGACTTCTTCGCCTTGCCCGCCATCGGCGTCTGGACGCTCATCGCCGCCGGTGTTGTCTATTTCCGTACTGACCCCGACGGACCGCTGGTCGTACCGACGAGCACCAACCTCACTCAGGTGGCGACGACCTGAGCCTGCCGACAGCCCTGCGGTCGCTCGGAACGCTCGGCTCTCACTGGTACTGACCCCAGGTTCTCTCCAGTCTCAAAACCTTGCTCGAGACTGGCTCAACGCCGCGGACCTCATGACTTCATCGCCGTCCGCCCCACGGCCAGCCCTCAGGGCGACACGAATGAAAGACCGGGCGTTCTCGCGCCCGAGCGACATCACGACGCCCTGCTTCGACTACGAAGACAGGCGGACAACCTGGTGGAAGTCCGCAATAGCCACCACCGAGCCACTGGTATTGACGGCAATTCCCCGAAAATCGGCGTCGGATCCGGGGTCCGCGGCAGCCGACAGGCCGGTGTAGACGACACCGGACGTGGGGGCTGGGGCACAATCCACGCCGGGTGCGCATGCAGCTGACGCGGCTTCCCAAGCTGCGAGGTTGATGTAGCCAATTGTCGAAACCGATCCGAATGTCGGCCGAGGGTCGTCGGACAGGCTGAAGTAGAGCCTGCTGCCCGAAATGGTGAGGCCGTATCCCTCCTCGGTGTCAGAGGTCACCGGGAGCTTCGACTGGTCGATCGTTCCCGTTGCCTTGTTGATCCTGACCAGATCATCGTCCCCGTAGTCGATGGCATAGACATAGTGCCCGTCCGCCGCGACCTGCCACGGCTCGGCCCCATACGGCGAATAGGTGTTGTTCGATGAATAGGCATAGGGCGTGAACACGCCTGTGGCGGTGTCGAACTCCTCGATGCGGCTGCCGAAAAGGTCGCTCACCCACAAGTCCGAACCATTGGGGTCGACTGCTATCTCGGCGGGAAGATCGTTCTGTGGCCAGACAATCTGCTCGTAGCTCGCGGCCCCGCTGAGGGAGTAGTCATCGGGACAACTCTCACCGACTTGTGCGGGTGAGAAGGATCCGAGGGAGGGTTGGCCGTCCACCGGGTCGGACTCGGTGAACCACACCCGGGTCTTCTTGCCGGTGCCGGTGATGGCAATGCCGATCACCTCGTTGTCGTTCCCCGGAACGAGATAGGTGCAAAAGCCAGCGGTACGGAGGTCATAGGCCACGATCTCGGAGTGGTTGGCAACGGTCCCACCCGGAAAGAGCTCCCAGCCGCCTTGGGTGAACCAGACCATCTTGCCTGCATACACAACCTGCTCACTGAGGGCGCTGGCGCCGCTCGCGGAGCAGGGAGTCGAGAAGCAATAAGCGAATGGCTGGTCGGCGATGTCAGCTGGATCGGCAATCTGCACTGTCGACTTGTCGACACTCTTTCCGAGAGCATCACTGAACTCGCTGGTGTTCCAGATGGTGTCGGCACCGGAGAAGGCGACGTCTAGCGGATTTCCACCTGTCTGCGGCATGGTCTCTACCCTACGGAAATCCTGCTTGTAGTTGATGGCGGTCCACTGTGCCGCAACGGTTAGTGCCACCTGAGCGTACCCAGCTCCGCCCGACGAGTCGCTGCAGAGTCCGCTCGCGGAACTGCACGTATAGAGCTGAAGCATGTACGTCGTACCGGGAGCAGCACTGGCCGGAATCGCAACGGTGACCGCCCCGGACGTCGTGGACCACCACTGCCACGTGCTGCTCCATGCTGCATTCGAACCGGATGGCCAAGTGACAACGGTGGGCGAACCGAAATCGGGTAGCGAGTCCGGCGATGCGGATCTCAGCACGAAGTACTCGTCGGTGGTGGTGGCCCAATGAAGAGACACCTGGGAGCCGCTGGTCACCGATAAGGCGGACTGGCCGAATGTCTCCATCGGGGGTGGTCCGGACGTCACCTCGGGACCGACCACCTCGGGTGTGCCACGCCGAATCACTTGGCACGTGGACACAAGGCAGTCCAGCGGAGGCTCGATGGCCGACAGGGGCTGGGAGACGTCAGACCCTCGCGCCCGTCCACCGGAAGGGCTGGCACTTGCGGGCTGTGGCATTGCCAACCAGATTCCCGCCATGAGCACCGAGGCAAGAGCCACCGCGAGCACCCTGAGGAACCTACACCTCGGGTCTTTCCTCATCCCCTACCCCCGACCGGCGAAGCGCCCACCATCGCAACGAACTGCAAAAAGACTCTTCACGTCCGATGGGGACTCTACCGGCGATGATCGTGCAGGGCAACGGTGCCGCCAGTGGCCTCGCCGCACCCTTGATCCCGAGCAACCGTCGCCACCACCGTGTTGGTGGAGGTATTGATGACGCTCACGGTGCCGGAGACGGTGTCGGAGCCGGAGTCGCCATTTGCCACGTAGGCGTGGCTCTCAGCGCCCGGTCCTCCGGAACTCGCTGGTCCCCCAATCTGGAGATCAGCACCGGTCAGCCATCTCGGAGTCCTTGTGTGCACGGCAAGATGAGTTCATCTCACCCGTGGACGATGCGTTGCGCTCCCATGCGGACCGTCATTCCAGGCCCCGCGGGCGCCTCCAAATACCCGGCGATATCCCCGACGGTGCCACCGAGGTGCCCTGGTTGAGACTTCTTGGTAGATGCTGCGACTTGTTCGTAGCGTTAGAGGTCCAGACGGGGTAGCTCTCGAAGTGCCTGCCGTCGGCTCCGGCTGACTGGCTTTCTAACGAGTGGCTGCCTGTCTGGACTTCGCGGCGAGGGGCTCGAAAGAGGAACAGGCACGAGATTTCGAACCAGGAGTGCCCTCGCGGTTCCCAGCCGACCACGAAGGAGAGACTCTCATGACAGTGATTATCGGGATAGACCCTCACAAGGCGTCCCATACCGCAGTGGCCGTCGGATGCAACGAGCGGCAGTTGGGCGAGATCAAGGTGCGGGCCACCTGCCAGCAGACAGCCCGGTTGTTGGCCTGGGCGGAACCGCTGGGTGAGCGAACCTGGGCGGTCGAGTCGGCCGGAGGCCTCGGCTACCTGTTGTCCCAGCAGTTGGTAGGAGCCGGCGAGCGGGTCTTGGATGTGCCAGCCACTCTCGCCTCGAGGGTGCGGGTTCTCGGCACCGGGCGTTCCGACAAGAACGATCCGAACGATGCCCTGTCGGTGGCCATCGCCGCCCTTCGTTCGCCCGGGCTCCGGTCGGTTGAGCCTGCCAACCACGGGGAGGTGCTTCGCCTCCTGGCTAAACGGAAAAATGAGCTCGGGAGGCTCCGCAACATGGTGGTCTCCCGCCTCCACGCCGCGCTGGCCAACCTGTCACCAGGCGGAATCTCCAAGGAACTCAACGCTTCTGACGCTGTGCGCCTGCTCAATGACTTCGACCCGGTCACTGCGGTGGAACCGACCCGCTATGACCTGGCCCACGAGCTACTCGATGACGTGGAGCGACTCGACGTGCAGCTGAAGGGAGTCCCACCGGCGGATCAAGACAGCGGTGAAGGCTTCGGGAACCTCTCTGACCGAGGTCTATGGCGTCGGTCCCATCCTGGCCTGTGCGCTCATCGGCTACACCGGTGATGTCCGGCGGTTCACCACCCGGGACCAGTTCGCTTCCTATGCCGGCGTTGCCCCCATCGAGCATTCATCGGGAGGTCGTATCGTCCACCGGCTGAGTCGGCGAGGCAACCGCCAGCTCAACCACGCCATCCATATGGTGGCCATCGGCCAGATCCGCCAGACCAACTCGGAAGGTCGGGTCTACTTCGAGAAGAAGGTGGCCGAGGGCAAGACCAAGCGAGAAGCGATCCGATCCCTCAAGCGTCACGTCAGCAACGCCGTCTATCGCCAGCTCCTTATCGACGCACAGAAGTAAGGGCCCGGGAGGACAAGCGGGAACGACTCATAGCCTGCGTGGTCGGCTCTGCACTCTGGCGGCCGGCTCTTCGGCGAAGTCACTCCCGGACCCAAAGAATTCTATGCATTCGTGCCTGCCCGGGGCGGCCTGACTCGTCGCGCCCAAAACCCGCAAAAACTGCCCTCTTGACTCAAAGAGGATTCGGTTGGGGGCGCCCAAGTGACACGAACTCTTGGCATCTGGACTTTTGACACACTTTTGACACAACGGCCCGGCGGCTGAGAACGCGAGACTGGACTCGGCTTCCCCGCCGCTCGGAGGGTCGAGGGTTCAAAGCTTCGGCGTCGTCGGCGGCTTTCCGGAGGCGGAAGCGCTGGGCGGGGAGCTGTGGTAGCCCCGGTGCCCCGTTTCCGCGTGACCGGTCCAGTTGGTGGGGGCCTGCGGGTTGATCGGCACCGTGGAGATCAGGCCGAGGCACATCTCGTCGGACGAGCCGTCGCCCCACACCACGTACCGGGGAGGCAGCTTGCGTAGCTGGGGCAGTTCCTCGCGCATCTCGGGGTCGTAGGTGCAGCTCACCTCGATCTTGTCGCCCGGGACGACCTTGACCCAGGTGGCCAGGTTGTAGCCCCGTTGGTAGTGGAAGTTGAAATCGGGCACGTCGAGAAGCGTCTTCTGGGTCGGGGTGCCCGGGTTGAGGATGATCCGCATGCTGACGCCGGTCAGGTGCATGTGGGCTCCGAGACGCACGACATAGCTGGGTTGGTAAACGGGCCAGGTGCACTGGGTCGTGTCGCTGGTCGGCGGATCGACCGGGTTCCGTCCGCAGATGCTCTCGATGGCGTCGTCGAAAAGCACGGCACTCTCCCCGAACCGCTGGCCCAGGTAGGCCAAGGCCGCTGGCCGGCTGCACAGCGGACCCGTCACTCCGGCAGGGCAGCCGTAGTCAGGCGGGGCGATGTCGAGGGTCAGAGTCTCGGGGCGCAGTTTGGCGGCGGCCGGCACCGTCTTCAGCTGCAACCAAGGCTGGACTGGCTTGTCCCCGACCAGCCCGTTGAAATGGACCTGCATGATGACCATGCTGCCGGCCGGCAGCGGGGTACCGGTGGTCAGCGGCTCTTTGTCCACCCCGGCGCCGGGAGCCCAGGCGCTGAGCCACGGGAAGCTCCCCAATCCGGCCAGGCTGTTCCCATCGACGGGGGACTCGCCGAAGCAGCTCCAACCCTTGTCGCCCGGGTTGTTTGCCTCCGCCGCCGCCACCTCGTTCGGCGGAACGAGGAAGAGGATGGCGTGGTGCACCTCGACGCTGGACGGCCCCGCGCCGGGGTGGAACTCCGATGCCACGACATAGGAGTTCTTGGTCACGTGGGGGTTCAACAGGATGCAGTGGTAGTCGTCGGTGCTGCCGTTGGTGAACACCGGCTTGTAGGCGTGGGGCATGGTCAGGTTGAGGGTCGTCACCGGCTGGTTATCGATCCGCTCGGGCGTCGCGGCCTGGGCTGCCGGTCTGGTCAGCAAGACCCCGAAAGCGGCCACGATCACGGCCATCACCACAACCAACACGGCCACCCTTGGCCGGCGGATCAGCACACTTTTTCGTCCGGCGTCATCCACAATCGCTCCCCCATTGCCTACCGTCGAGATCACGAGGCGGGGCGCCATCGGACTCGTCGGCGACCCACTCCCCCCGGAACCCTGCACACTGTGGCCCCAGGCTAGCCCTGTCGATAGCAGCGCCGTCGTCAGGTAGAGAATGAAATCTCGAGGGAGGCAATTCCAGAACTGGGCCCGCCACCAGCCGCGGTTCAATTTCGTTCCCCCCGGGGCGCGTTCGCGAAATCGCCGCCAACACGGACTCGGAGGATCTCAGCTGGGCTAGCTGAGAAGGCCTACGTTCCCTGCCAGCTTCGCTCGCTGAGGTCGTTGAGTCGTAGAACGAACCCTGCGGCTGAGGACGTCAGTTGTTGACTACTGAACCCCTCAGAAGCTATTTGGACCGACGGGCGACAGGACGCGGTTGCGAGTCCAGGTTCCCAGCACCATGAGCGTCTTCGTGCCAGTCACCCGGCCGCTGCGGCGGAGCAGTTCGATGACTTGGCCAAGTCGCTCGAGGTCAGGCACGCGGATCCAGACCAGGGCGTCGGGGTCGCCAGCAGTAGCGAATACGGCCTGCACTTCGGGCAGTCCGAGGGCAGTGCTTCGGATCTCGCCCAAGTCCGCCGTGCCGGCGAATCGCACCTCGGTGAAGGCTTGCACAGGTCGACCAATTTTGGCGTGATCGACGACCACGGTGTAGCCGGTGATCACTCCAGCCTGCTCCATCCGATCGATTCGTCGCTTGACGGCCGAGGTGGACAGAGCCACCCGCTCGGCGATATCGCCCATCGTTCGACGGGCATTCTCCTCCAGCAGTCCCAGAATCTCCTGGTCAGTGCGGTCCATGTCGGTGCCATCCATGTCGGTCCCTTCCAACGCCCATCCGTCTCACGACGCCACCGGTCCGGCATCGTCCCCCAGGGTGACATTTCTTGCGTGGATATGCGCTATTGAGTCATTCTTTTGCGTCATTCTTCAATATATCGAAGTAATTCCCACATGAGTTGCGAATCGGGTTTGAATAGTCGTGTGAGCACATCCGGTTCGGGCCTGGCAGTGGCGGCGTGCCTGCTGAGACCGCAGACCGCCCCTTCGAGACGATGAGGTTCATTCCACAGAACCAAAGGGTGGCTGCGTGGAAGCCCTGCGCCGACGAGGTGCTGCCATCGGACCGCCCCCAGGTGAGCCTCGACGACGTTTACAGCACCGGCGGCCGAGCTCTCATGTCGGGTATTCAGGCGGTCGTCCGGCTGGTTCTGGACCAGCGTCGACTCGACCGCAGCCGGGGCTTCGACACGGCCGCCTTCGTGAGCGGCTACGAAGGGTCACCCCTTGGCGGGCTGGATCTCGAGCTGGAGCGAGCCCGTCGCCGCCTGGATGAGGAAGGCGTGGTGTTCGCCCCAGCGCTCAACGAAGAATTGGCCGCCACTGCAGTAGCCGGCACTCAACTTCTTGCCGATGTACCCGGCCACGACCACGACGGGGTGGTGGGCTTCTGGTACGGCAAGAATCCCGGTCTCGACCGGGCTGCCGATGCCATCCGTCACGGCAACTATTCCGGCACTGCGCCGCTCGGTGGGGCAGTGGCCCTGATCGGCGATGACCCCTCCTGCAAGTCGTCCACCCTTCCCAGCTCCTCGGTGTCGATGGCCCGCAGCCTCAGTCTTCCGCTCTTGTCACCCAGCTCGGTTGCCGAGGTGGTCCATCTGGGACTTCATGCCGTAGCCCTGTCGCGCTGTTCGGGGTTGTGGACCGGTCTGCAGATCGTGGCCGACGTGGCCGATGGGTCAGCCGTGGTCGACCTGGGGGCGGCGTTGCCGGAGATCCCCCCTCCCGACACGACGCGGGTGGCTCGTACTCCGTTGCTGGTGGGCCCTCGCGCCCTCGAGACCGAAGAGGAAGTGTTCGGTCTCCGACTGCCCCGAGCTCTCGAGTACATACGGGCGGTGTCGCTCAACTCCGTCACGATCGACCCGCCCCGGGCTCGCCTCGGTATCGTTTCGGCCGGGTCCACCTACGCCACCACCCTGCGGGCACTGGAAGACATGGGTCTGGACGCAGAGGCCTGTCGACACCTCGGACTGCGGCTCATCAAGATCTCCGCGCCATGGCCCCTCGACGGTGCCGACCTCCGCCGCCTCACCGCAGGGCTCGAAGAGGTGCTCGTGATCGAGGACAAGACGGCATTCATCGAGTCCCAGATCAAAGAGTCCCTCTACGGCTGTCCACGGACAGCCTCTCGTCATGGGCAAGGTCGACGCTGAGGGACTCCCTCTCGTCCCGGCGAAGGGCTCGGTCGACAGCGACACCGTCGCTCGGGTGCTGGCTACACGCATCCCTGCCGACCGGATTCCGGCTGTGGGCCGCGCCCGTATGGAGTCTCTCGCCCGGCGCCAGCGGTTGGTCCTGCATCTGGCTCCGCCGCCGACCCGTACCGCCACGTTCTGCTCGGGCTGTCCCCACAACATCTCGACCCGCTCCGACGACGGCCAGCTGGTGGGTCTGGGCATCGGCTGCCACATCATGGCCGGCTTCGACGCCCACGGTCGGGGACACCAGGTGGGCATGACCCAGATGGGCGGCGAGGGTGCCCAGTGGACCGGACTGGCACCATTCGTCCGCCGATCAGCACTACGAACAGAACATCGGGGACGGAACTTTCTTCCATTCCGGCTCGCTGGCAGTGCGGGCCGCCGTGGCCGCCGGGGTGGACATTACCTACAAGCTCCTCTACAACGATGCCGTCGCCATGACGGGCGGCCAGGAGCCACAAGGTCGGGTGGCGGTGCCCGAATTGACCCGGCTGCTGGCCATCGAAGGGGTCCGCCGTGTGATCATCACCACGCCCGAGCCGAAGCGCTACCGCGGGGTTTCCCTCGACCCCATCGCCCAGGTCCGCCACCGGGACGAATTGCCCGAAGCGTTGCGCGAGCTGCGCCGGGTCGAAGGGGTCACAGTGCTCATCCACGACGACCGGTGCGCAGCCGAGGAACGACGGCTGCGTCGGCGGGGCCAACTTCCGCAGCCCAAGAGCCGGGTCTGGATCAACCCCAGGGTGTGTGAGGGCTGCGGGGACTGCGGGGAGAAGTCGAGTTGTCTGTCGGTCGTCCCGGTCGAGACCGATTTCGGGCGAAAGACGGCGATCCACCAGGGATCGTGCAACGACGACCTTTCGTGCCTGCGAGGAGAATGCCCGTCGTTCGTTATGGTGACCCCCGACCCCGAGTCCCAGGCACAAGGCCCGCTCCCCGCGCCAGTTGGTCGAACCGCCGGTCGACCTGGTCCCCCCGACGCACCGCCGTACGCCGGATGACTTGCTCATTCGCATGCCTGGCATCGGAGGGACGGGGGTGGTCACCGTCTCGCGGATCTTGCAGATGGCTGCCCACCTCGACGGTCTCTTCGCCGCTGGCCTCGACCAGACCGGATTGGCCCAAAAGGGTGGCCCGGTAATCTCCGATGTCCGCATCGCCGTCCGACCGATCGAGGCCGCCGTCAAAGCCAGCGCCGGCGCAGTGGACCTGTTGCTCGGGCTCGACCTACTCGGTGTGGCCAGCGACGAGAACCTGACGGTCGCTGATCCGGATCGCACGGTGGCGGTGGTGAACGTCGCCGGCGTGGCCACCGCGGCCATGGTGCGAGACCCGTCGATCACCTTCCCCAAGGACACGGCCCGCATCGACCGGGCCACTAGGTCAGCCGACAACGTCTACCTCGATGCCCAGTGGATTTCCGAGCGACTCTTCGGTGACCACCTGCCAACCAATCTGGTCATGCTCGGCGCGGCATACCAGCATGGCTGTCTGCCCATCACGGCTGGCGCTATCGAAGAGGCGATCCGCTTAAACGGGGCAGGGGCACGGGAGAACCGTGCGGCATTTCGCTGGGGGCGGGCGGCGGTGGTCGACTCTGGCGCCATCACAGTCCGTCCTTGGCCCCGCCGGTTCCGCCGGCGCCGGCTCCGCCGGCTTCGCTGCGCCAGCTACTCACCTCGGCTCCTGCCGCTTTGATCGACGTCTTGGAGCCGCGCGCCGCTGATCTTGCCGGATACCAGAGCACCTCCTACGCCCGGCGCTACCTCGAGGCGGTTCGTGAAACCGTCCGGATCGAAAGCGAACGGACGGGCGATCCCGCCTTCCCGGTGACCGCCGCCTTCGCACGTGGCCTGCACAAGCTGATGGCCTACAAGGACGAGTACGAGGTGGCACGTCTCCACCTCGACTCGACCCAGCAGGCGGCTGTCGCCAACGAATTCGGCCCGGGAGCCCGTACGAAGGTGCTGCTGCACCCCCCGTTGCTCAGGGCGTTGGGACTCAACCACAAGATCCATCTGGGCATCGCGGCGGGTCCAGTTTTCCGGATGCTCCGGGCCACCCGGCACCTGCGGGGCACCCCATTCGACCCGTTCGGTCGGGCCGAGATGCGCCGGACCGAGCGGGCGTTGGTCGACGAATACCGCACCTTGATAGCCCGATCTCTTGAGCACCTGACTCCTGCGTCGGCCGTCGTCGTCACGGCCATCGCTGCATTGGCCGAGGAGATCCGGGGGTACGAGGAGGTGAAGCGTCGCAACATTGACGGCTTCCGCTCCCACGCCGCCAAACTGGTTTCCGACTTGACCAGAGTTCAAGAGCCGGACTGGTCGACGCCGGACATTGCCGACGAATATGGGGCTGAAAGCTCGGCATCTGCTGCCGGCTGATAGACACCCCGCGGGCCGCGGTAGGCCTATTCCTGCGTCGGCCCGGGGTAGACGATTAGAAACCAGTAGCCTGCAGATCCGGATCAAAATCGACTAGCAACACCGGCGAGCATCAACACTGACTACACGCTTCCGCCGGACCGTCAGGTGTCATCTCCCCAGAGGCGAGTGCCGATAGCGATCAAGCCCAGAACGACGACGATGCCGCCGAGCAGCCAAATTAGGTTCTGATATCCCATATTAATTCTCCTCGGTCGGTCGACTTAATTGTCATTGTGAAACTGGAGGGCCGAAGAATCAAGGTCTCCCTCGACGGCGGCGGTCGCCATCCCAGCGACGCTCTACGCCCGCCCCGCACTGCCCGCACGTGACGGCGTGGCGTGGAGGGTTCGAGGAAAGGTACCGGCAAGTGGCACGTCGTGGAATCAAGCGACCGCAACCGAGTCGACCCGGGTTCCGTCCAGACAGTCGACGCCGAGGCCGGGCTGACTCCCAATTTCCTCGCCTCCAAGTCGCCAAACGTTGCCGACCGCCGCAGACGTGTCCGTCCCTTTTGGCTAACGCCATCCCAATTCCTACGGAAATGCGCTGCTTGCCATATTTGGCCTCCACCTCGGATTCGCAAGTTGAGAACCGAGCCCAAGAGGACTTGGGGGACGATGACGGCTCCGATGGGGCACATAGCCCGAAGGCCGCGGGCGCTTGCCAGGACGCGCCACGGGTAACGTTCAAGGTGAAATCATCCAGAGGTGTCGAGGGTCCAGGCGCCACTGACGCCCACCAACCGACGCTTCTGCACGGCAGGTAATGCCACGTCCGACGAGCGACGATGAACCATCCGGCGATCGAAGTGATCCCGCCGAATTCCATATGCCGATCGCGATGTGCTCATCATCGGCCGTGGTGGATCCAGGGTTACCGTGTTAGAACCGCAAGAATGTGACCGGAGGCGACATTGTCATGTTGAAACGGCCCGTTTCGCGAATGGCTGGCCTCATCGCGATGATCTCGATCGTGATCGCTGGATCATGGGGACAACCGTGGGCCGACGCGGGAGCGCCCATTCAAGGGACAAAGTCTGTCTCCGCTATCCAATCCGTGCGGGCTGTTAGCGAGGTCTGCGCCGAGCAGTCCATCCTTCCCGCCTATTTCTACCCAGGTCCGACCTGGCAAACGGCTCTGGCCTCGGCGAACTCGAATTCCACCATCGTGGTCAATCCCGACAGCGGGCCCGGAAGCTCGTTCGACCCTCGGTACGAGCAGGTGATCAGCGCGGCCCGGGCAGAAGGAGTCCTGCTCCTCGGTTACATCGACACGAACTACGCCACCGTGCCGCTCGCCACTATCGACCAGGAGATCGGCGACTATCAGAGCTGGTACGGCATAACCGGTGTCTACTTCGACGAATCGTCCAGCAGCGCCGCTCAGCTCGCCTACTACCAGCAGGCCACCGCGGCGGTCCGTGCCGATGACAGCGACGCAGTGGTCATGCTCAACCCGGGCGACTATCCCGACCAGTCCTACATGAGCCTCGGCGACCTCATCAACGTCTTCGAGCAGCCTTACAGTGCCTTTGTCAACGATCCGCCGCCCCAATGGGTCTACGACTATCCGGCAGACATGTTCTCTAGCCAAGTCTCAGCAGTACCCGGCGGCGATCTCCTCGCAGCCGTCTCCGTGGCCGAGGCTCGTCACTCCGGTTACATCTATCTGACCGACAACGCGGACACCTCCACGCTCTACGAGCAATTGCCAACGTATTGGGCCGCCGAGCTCCAAGCCATCGAGGCAACGTGTGCCACGGCCGACAACCGGGGCTACTGGCTCACCGCCTCCGACGGCGGGATCTTCACCTTCGGTGATATCCCCTTCTACGGGTCGACCGGCGGTCTCCACCTCAACAGGCCGATTGTGGGCATGGCTACCACCCCCGACGGCCGGGGCTACTGGCTGGTGGCCTCGGACGGCGGCATCTTCACCTTCGGCGATGCCCAGTTCTACGGGTCGACCGGTGGTCTCCACCTCAACAAGGCGATTGTCGGCATGGCCGCCACCCCCGACGGCCGGGGCTACTGGCTGGTGGCCTCGGACGGCGGCATCTTCACCTTCGGCGATGCCCAGTTCTACGGGTCGACCGGATCCGCCAAGCTGAACCAGCCGGTCGCGGGCATGGCTACCACCCCCGACGGCCGGGGCTACTGGCTGGTGGCCTCGGACGGCGGCATCTTCACCTTCGGCGATGCCCAGTTCTACGGGTCGACCGGCGGTCTCCACCTCAACAAGCCGATCGTCGGCATGGCTGCCACTCCCGACGGCCGGGGCTACTGGTTGGTGGCCTCGGATGGAGGCATCTTCACCGGCGGGGACGCCCAGTTCTACGGGTCGGCCGGCGGTCTCCACCTCAACAAGCCGGTCGTTGGCATGGCCATCTCGCCCGACGGAGGCGGCTACTGGCTGGTGGCCTCGGACGGCGGCATCTTCTCCTACGGCGATGCGCGCTTCTACGGATCGACTTCCGATGCCAATCTCAATTCTCCAGTAGTTGCGATGAGCAGCAGATGATTAGGTTCCGTACGGTCCGAACGCTGCTGACCGATCAGGCGGCGTGATCGGGCCAGCTGAGAACGGGACTCAGCCGTTGAAGCTGAGAATAATCCCTGTTCAGCGGCCTACGAGGGGCCGAATTCGTATCCAATTCGTGGAAACCCGACGGCGTCGGAAAACGATGGTTGTCTGACAGCCGCGAGGTAGATTCGGCGGACCGGGAGCCGTATCAATTCGTGGAAACCCCCTAATTCACCAACTCGCGAAAACCCCCCCGTTCAAATCCATCAGGCCCGCACAGGGGTAGTCCACATATCTCCAAAAGCTTTTCTCTACCCTCGATCAGGTGGACCCGGACTTCGTAAAAGATCTGCTGCACCGACTCCATGCCGATAGCCGCGATTATCGAGGTACGAGCCATTCTGGAGTCCGTGCGACCTCCGGGATGGTTTCTCCCGGGGAACGAGAGCAACGGGATTTCCGGGCCACTTCACTGAGGCTGGGTGGGCACACCTACGAAGAGATCGCCCGCCAGATCGGGGTAGCCAACAAGAGCGTCGCCTTCAAAATGGTGAAACGCGGACTCGAGGGTCAGCTGGCGGCGCCCACCGAGGACCTGTTCGTATTGGAACTCCTGCGATTGAGCTGCATACTCGGTGAGATCTATCGACGGCTGAGCCTGGAAATCGCCGGTTCACCGGCCCGCTCATCAGTTGTCCGAGTCGCGTGGGAGGCAGTCAACCTCTTCTGGACACTGCTCAATGGTCGGGACGGAACGGTACGCCCGGACCTCCCCCAGAACATCCACCTGTCGTCCGACCTCATCGACAAAATCGCCGAGGAGTTCACCTTGGACCAATTCGGGTACTACGCCCTGCTCTGCGCCCGCCAAGCCAAAAAGTTCGAGCGCCGCAGGGCCGGATCCGCCCACTCGGCCACCGGCCGCCAAGCCCGACGAGATCAAGACGCCGTTCGCCTTCGTGACCAGGGAACCTATGAAGCGATCGCTACCGAGATGGGGCTGGCCAACCGGAGTGTTGCCGCGAAAATGGTCGCTCGAGGTCGGAATCGCACTCGGGATGACCAAGCCCAAATCACCACGAGCGAAAAACTGACGGATCTCCGTCTACAACAGCTCCGACTCTTGGAGGAGGTCATGACCGGGGACTGGGTGGCCCACGACTGGAGCGGGAAGGTCTGGAGCTATCTCCAGATCACCCGAGAGCGATGCAGACTGCTCGGCATGTTTCCTACTCCCACCCGGGCACTCCAACCTTCTTGACCCGGTACAAAGTCCTATGCGCTGGAGGCCGAGGAAGCTGAGACCTATTACATCCTGATGATCTGGCGAGAACGCCGCCGCTTCTTTGACACGATTGAGATACCACGGATGCTGCAGAAGTACCTTCCCCGGGAATCGACCGGTTGAGCTTGCCGAATTGAGTGCGACATTGATTCCTCAGTTAAAACAGCTGCGGCTGGGACTCTGGTGACAACCGGTATCCTGGATCTCGGCTCAAGAGTGAGCGACTGTTTGGGTACTTGGCCCGTCGTTCCGGCAACCGCGCAGCTCCACCGCACGGTGCCCCGAGGGAAGAGCTGGCCGTCGGGCTACTGACGGCAAGTGGTGGACGTCCAAAGGTGGCGTCACCAGAAAGTTGATGACGTATGCAGGAATTCACGATCTCAGCCGGCCCAGCTGTGGAGAGCTTGCAACTCCTAACGGGCACGCGGCGAGGCCTCTAGATGGGCGGCACCAAACGGAAGATGGGACAAATGGAGTCCACCAAACCAGGTACCTCGACCACGAAGCTCGGCGACTACGCAGCTGAATGGCTGGAAATGCGGATCGACCTGGCCGAGCGGACTATCGAACTCTACCGCTGGCTACTCCATCGCCATATCCAACCGACCTTTGGCGCTACCGAACTGGGCTCTATTTCGCCGCAAGCGGTGAGGGCCTGGCATTCGGGTATCGCCAGAGAGCACCCGACTACCGCAGCTAAGGCCTACCGACTTCTGTCTTCGATCTTGCGTACCGCTGTTGCTGACGAGATCCTTCCCAAGAATCCATGCCAAGTTAGGGGCGCAGCGGTTGAAAAGGCTCCGGAACGGCCAATCGCGTCTATCGCCGAGGTCGATGCTCTTTCTGCGGCGATGCCGGCGCATCTCGCAATTGCCGTTGATCTTGCCGCATGGTGTCAGTTGCGGCGGGGCGAGGTCAGGGGCCTCCGTCGCCAGGATGTTGATCTCGGTGCCGGCACCCTTTCGGTGAGGATTACCAAGACCACAGCAATGTCGGGACGAACGATCATCAAGGAGCCAAAGACTCGGGCAGGACGGCGCACTATCGCGGTGCCGCCACACGTTGTCGAACTTCTGGCGAACCATCTGGAGCGCTTTGTTTCTGAATCGCCAGAGGATTTCGTTGTCGACGTGACCAATCGTGAGCTGAGCATCGCCTGGCACAGGGCTCGCGCTGTCGTTGGTAGACAGGACCTGCGTTTCCATGACCTTCGGCACTCCGGCCTTACTTGGTCTGCTGCAACGGGGGCTAGTGTCGCTGAACTGATGCGCCGGGCTGGCCACGCCTCCCAAGCCGCCGCTCTGCGTTACCAGCATGCAACTGACGACCGTGATCGAGTCCTCGCTGACGCACTTGCCGCACTCGCCGAACGCGTAAAGGGATCCGTCCGTGATTACCTTCTACTAAGCCTGCTGTCTGTGGGCTGAGGACTGGGCCCGCGTGCCCAGCCAGAGGCTGAGCCTTGGGCGGGCAGGAACCTTCTGATCCGCAGTCAGTGACGCCCGAACGCTGTGCTGACCTGGGATTACGCAGGTTGGACCTCAGCGAAACTCGCAAAGTTGTCTGCTCTCACCTCGCCCCCGATGCCCCAACCGCGGGCCTCGGCTCTCCAGGACGCGCCCGATGCCCGCGAGTGACCGGGTACCGCCCTGTGCGCGCTGCAACTTTGCGGCGACAGCCAGACCGGGGTCAGCAGATTGCGCGTTTGGTACCGACAAGGGCGAGGGCGCCGTCTAGAGCCCGGCGTAGCGCCTGGGGATCACGGCGCGCCTGGGTGAGCATGAGACCGCCCTGGAGGCTGGCCAGGATCGAGGTGGCGAGCCAGTCGGGGTCCGCATCGGGGCGGAGTTCACCCGACGCGACCATGGCGGACAGGCCAGCGCGGATATGGGATTCCCAGCGGTCGAACCCCGAGGCCAGCACCTCCCGGATGTCGTCATCGCGTTCGCCAAGTTGAGCTACCAGGTTGGCAATGGGGCAGCCCCGCTGTCCGCCTCGCTGCTCCTGTAACTCCACGAGGGCGTCGGCCCATCGGTTCAGGCCCGCCCAGGTGTCGAGGCCAGCGAAGAGGGCCCCTTGGGCATCGAGGACCACGTCGTTGGTGGCTTCGGCCACGGCGCGGAGTAGGTCGTCCTTGTCGTCGAAGTAGTGGTAGAGCTGGCTGCGGGACGCCGGGGCCCGGGAACCGACCTCATCGAGGCTGGCACCGAGCGCCCCCCTCTCGGCCACCACGTCGGCGGCGGCGGCGACAATCCGCGTTCGGGTCTGCCTTCCCTTCTCGGTGGTCGGCTGGAGGCCCATGTCCCCAACTATCTCACTTTTTGGACTTGACAGTCCAATAATCACCTGCTCGGATGGGCACTGGACTACATAGTCCACTGAATCCACCTGGAACCCCTGGAGGTCTGATGTCTGTCACCATTCACGAGCAGTCAGAGCAGTTGAAGGCGGCGTCGGCAGAACGGCTGCCCGCCGAGGTGGTCGCGGTGTTCGATAAGAGCATCCAGGATTTGCTGGACCAGGGGATCCCATCGGAAACCGTCAAGGTCGGCGACGAGGTGGAGTCGTTCACACTGAGTGATGCGACCGGGGCGCCGATCATTCTGGACCAGCTCGTCGCCAACGGGCCGGCCGTCATCGTCTTCTACCGGGGCGGCTGGTGCCCGTACTGCAACTTGGCCTTGCGGACCTACCAGAGAGAGCTGCTGCCCGAGCTGGCAGCCTTCGGGGCCCGGTTGGTGGCCATCAGCCCCCAGTCTCCTGACCAGTCCCTGTCCACCACGGAGACGGCCGAACTCGACTTCACCGTGCTGTCCGATCCGGACAACCGCGTGGCCCGAGGAGTCGGCATCGTATTCCAACAGGCGGACGAGGTACTCGAAGCCCAACGCAAGCTGGGTCTCGACCTGGCCCAGGTGAACGCTGAGGGCTCCACCCAGTTGCCCAGGCCAACCGTCCTCATCGTCGACCAGGACCGCACCGTGCGCTTCGTTGACGTCCAGCCCGACTACACCGCCCGCACCGAGGTCGCCGACATCCTCGACGCCCTCGGCGGCATTGGGATCGGCCGGGAATAATCGTGCCAGTTCTCCCCGAAGCGACTCCCAACTCCCGCAGCGCCACTTCCGGTCACCCAGAACCCTCCTGATGCCCACGTTTCTTGCTAAGCCTCCGGGTCGGCTCATACCGGCTGGGCGTCTCAAGGGCGTACTGCGGACCGTGGGGGACGGTTGGGAAATCGAAACCCGCGAGTAGTTGGCCGTCGGTCGCGATGGGGACCTGGAGGCAACCTCGAAGGTCACCGTCGGCCACGGCGGCGGGGTCAGCCGGTGCCAGTGAGATGACCCGATAGCTACCTTCCGAAGTACGCGTGGCGGTCGCCACCTGACGTTTCTTCGGATCAGTCCCCCAATCGGCGTGGGCGATGTACTCGGGGTGCGGCATGGTGACCATGGCCCCTCATGTTGCGCAGGGCGGAGGGGGCAGGAAGTGTGGTCGGCACCATGCTCGCGTTCCTCGTGCCGTCGACAGCCCCCCTGTGGCTCGACCTTGTAGGTCTCCTTGGGAGTCTCGTTGTCCTCGCCATCAGCGGCGATCAGTTCGTGATTGCCCTGGCCCGCATCTCGGGCTCTGTGCGTGTCCGTCCCACGGTTGCCGCCGCCCTGGTTGGCGGCTTCGGCACCAGCATCGCCGAACTCATCGTTGCGGGGGTTGCCGCGGCAAAGTCGCCCGACTTGGCTATTGGCAGCTTGGTGGGGTCAATCGTCGCCAACGTCTGTCTGGCCCTTGCGATAGCGGCGCTGATCATCCCCCTGAAGGTCGACTCGGAAACGGTGCGGAGGGAGGCACCGATAAGTGTCGCTTCGGTCGTGCTGTTCGCCCTCCTTGCCACTGGGAGCATCACTAAGGTCGAGGGCCTGGTCATGCTGATCGCGCTGGGCGCCGCCGTTGGGGCATTGCTGCTCGGACAACGAAACGGAAGGTCGGACCCGCTCGCATCCGAGATGGCCGAGTTCGCCTCCATCCAGTCGCGCCGCTCGTCGGTCGAGTCGGTTCGGGCGATCGCCATGCTCGTCTTCATGCTCGGCGGCGCGGAGATCATGGTGACCTCCTCGCTCGGCGTGGCGAGACATCTCGGATTTTCCGACGGGCTGGCCGGGCTGACCCTGGTCGGCATCGGCACCTCGGCACCGCTCATTGCCGCGTCGATTCAGGCCGCACGCAAGGGCGAGCATGACCTCGTGGTCGGAAATGTGCTGGGTGGGAACCTCTTCATTGCCCTCGGCGGCGGTGCCGTTGTTGGGCTTCTGGCGTCGACCAAGTCCGCCCATGTCGGCGACGTCGCCCTCATGCTCATGACCGTGGTCGTGGTCGCGTCATGGCTCGCCATGACAAGGGGGGCGACCCTCCGGCGCCCCGAAGCGGTGGTCCTGATCGTTGCGTATGTGGTTTGCCTCCCCTTCGTCAATCGCTGAACCCCTTCGGAGTGACCCGAATTGGGGGACGCCTGGTCCGGTGCGTTCTCGGTGGGTGAAGCAGCCCACCACCCGCGAATCGCACGGTGACCAAGGCCGCTTGGTACTTGGGTAACGCGGACGGCCGTCGCGCATCTGGGCCAAGTGGACGAATGTCCACGCCCGGAGAAGCCGGAGGCACAGAGGGGCGGCTGGACCGTAAGGTCCGCGTTGTTTGGGGTGGATGGGCGGGCACAGCGTCATCGCAAAGAATCCGGGTCCCGGCCATGGGCGGCAGTCCGGTAGTGCGACAATGGTTGCGTGACCGACGAGGTCCAACCCCAGCGGGTTCGCTATGGAGATGCTCCGGTCTGGGTGCGAACCTGGCGGAAACTGCACCTTGTGGGCGGATTGGCGGGACTTCATTTTCTGCCCGACCCGAGGCACTGGTTGGAGCGCAACAGATATGTCGACCAGTGGCCTTGGTGAGGGACTCTTCGACACGTTCCGCGGATACTGCTGACCCGGTATTCGGGGGCACCCACGAAAACCCGGACGGGGTACATGGGAAGTCCCAGCCCCACCAAAGTCGGCCCACAGTGACCTCACAACGGGGGCTGGCATTCTCTGCTTAGTTGCATGAGAAACAGGAGTGCCAAAATGACCGATTTCGACCAAACAAACCCCCGTGAGGAAACTCCCCGCTAGCCCCGAAGGTCCAGGCGACGCTGACGCTGGGCCACCTCGCCTGGCAGCATTTTCGACCAACCAATCGGATCCCTCGTCGAGCCCGGCCGAGCGACCTCGTCAGCACAGATGGTGGCGACTGCTCTCGAACAAGAAGATTGGGCGGATCGCAGCCGTTGCCGTGATGGCTCCGGTAATGGGGCTTTCTCTAGGGCTGGCTACATCACCATCGGCATCGGCAGCGCAACCCTTGTCGGCCAGCGCCGGATCGAACGCTCGGTCAGGACCGGCCGCTGGGGGTTCATCGGGCACGGTCTCCAGCGTGTTCAAGTCCGGCTTCACCATGACGACATCAGTAGGTCAGAAGGTGACCGTCGACCAGGCATCCTCCACGAAGTACGAGAAGGGGCCTCGCTCGATCGCGGCGAGTGCCATCAAGAAGGGGACTCACGTCCTCGTACTCGGGACCGTGAGTACAACGACCATCAAGGCCACGCAGGTCATCGTGGAGTCGACTGGCGAATCTGTGGCTTCCACGGCGGCAACGGTGGTCCCTTTCAGTAGAGGTGCGCCGACTACCTCAAAGCAGGTCGGCCAGATCCCGGCGAGCTACACCGAGGGGTCGGGGACGATCGTCAGCGGAACCACAGCGAATAAGGCGACCGAAGCCGCCCTGGCTGCCTATCCGGGGGGAATCGTCGACCGTGTCGTGAGGCTGAGCAACGGCGAGTACGAGGTCCACACCATCGGCGTCAACTGGCCACACCACATCTTCGTCAACCAGGACTTCAAAGTCGTCGGCGCTGACTAGTCGTCTTCCAGATGGATCTCTTCGGTAAACGAGTTCTTGCTTCGCAGGCGGTGCCCCAGTCGTGTTGTTTAGCAACGGGTCAATAACCGCCACCCAACCGGTGAACTGGGGCACCCTGGATCAGCGTCGCGAATGGGGGACTCCCGTCGGAACGACCGCAGAGCGGGCGTGGCAGAAATGTCCTATTTTGGCCTGACCGCCCTCTACTGTGGCGGTTCGACCAAACGAAGAGAGGTCTCCGTCATGAGTGTCACCGTCATCGCTCACTTCCCAGTTGCCGACGTCGAGAAGGCCATAGCCGGCTTGCAGGCCAACGCGGCGCTCCTAGAGGAGATCACAGAGGACACCAAGGGCGGTGGGATCATCCACCACACCTTCGTGGCGGGCGAGGGCGAACTCGTCGTCATTGACGAGTGGAAAACGGCTGAACAGTTCCAGAGCTTCTTCGACGGCAACCCCAAGGTCCAGAGGGTCACTGAACTTATCGGCGTCACCGGCCCACCCACCGTTGCGATATACAACGGATTTGAGGCGCCCGGCCGGGTATAGCCTGCCGGCCTGTCAACGGGGCGACTTAGGGTGGCGCACCTTCCCAGCGGTAGGGCATACCCTACCGCGCAGACCGAATCCAGAGAAGTTAGGGCCGACCCCTAGATCCGACAGATGCCCCGGCGTAAAGTCACAAGAGATCTAGCGAGGCGGCTCGGAACGGCGGGGTCCAATGGCGCAGTTGGCGGGAAACGGCGTGCGAGTGGAATGTCTCCACTGGGGACCGTCCTCGCCTGCGAGTCGCGTCAGCCTGCATTTCACCAGCCCAAGCCATGGCGTCTGTTTGTCAATGGACCCATTGAGAGGTCGGCGGAATGGAAAAAGTCATACCCAGCCCGAGATGTCCGAACTGCGGAGCGCTTGACGCCCCGGAGCTCATCGTCGAAGGCGGTCGCAACGGCGCTACTCCTTCGCCACTACCAAACGTGCATCTCCGGTGCCGAAGTTGCGGGCATGAGTGGTCGGAGTCAACCCATGAGCGAAGGACGTCTTGAGTGACTCACTGAGCACTACGTTCGCCGCACCGTAAGTCCCCTCTCGTAGGGCGGTGACCGGGCATCTACAACTGCGACCAGAACTGGGTTCGAGCAAAAGTCCGCAAATCAGCACAGGTTCCTGAAGTGGGGAAGGATTTGATCAAGCAACCCCGAGGCTGGTCGAGTCAGAATCGACGGAAGTCCACTGCCGAAGTACCCGAGGGATGCCGAACTTTCTCTCTCCCGCGTCAGCGATCACAGCGGCCACGAACACCTCATCAAATCCCGTGTCCTCCACGATCTGACCCCACGGAATGCCCATCCTCCACAACTCAGTCACCTCGGCGATGTCTGCCGGATCTGCCTGAATCTCAATCATGCCGCCCCCTTCGTAGGTGCCTGTCCTCGGCATCGGCACCACACCCGCGGACCTTGAGGAGGTTGCCCAAGGGGCCTCCGGTGCGTGAGCGCCCGAGAGGGTCCGCTCGGCCTGGGTCCTGTACCGACCAGGTGTTTGGACCAGACGGTGGCCGAGGTCAGCTCCTAGCCGATCTGAGAGTGTCCACATCGACCATCCCGCGTTGTTCGTGGAGTACTTCCGAGATGACGCGGACCCCACTCTGAGGGAGCACCGCCGACGAGGGGCACCGCAGCCCGTCGTCGGTGGCGCTACCGCCTCACGGCCCGGTCAGATTAGGAAGTGTGCGAGCACCGGGCCCTTGGTTGTTATAACACCCTGATTCCGCCAATCACTGAAGGATGACTGACCTCCTGATGAACCTTCTGTGACACCAGTGATTCCGCATCGTCACCGTGGAAGGCTCCCACCATGGACAATCTCTTTCGCTCCCAGTCAGCGGATTCCAGCCGCAGTTGGCCTACGCCCGGATTCCCAACGACGTTTCGATGTGTGGCCTGCGAGGAGGCCATGTTCATCGTTTACGAGCCAGGTTCACGGATAAAGTGCCCCGCCTGTTGCTGCCTGCGGATTACCGCGCCGCCCCTTCCCCCGTGGCACTCCCACTTCTCAACCCGACAGAGAAGTAGCGTCAGGACGAAGGGATTCGAGTCCCTCACTTCCCGGACCCAACCACGCGCGCCTGAACTACTCAATCTCCGCGACTGAGGAGGGCCGACGCGCATCGAACTCGTCATCGGTCGGAAGTCCATTCCGATGTGCAGCTCGGCGAGGTTCTGGATTCGGATGGTAATGGCCGTGGGTGGGGACGCTCATCCGGGGTCATTACGCCAACCGCAGGTGCTCGCGAGGGCTTGGGCTCGCCCGTACTGCTATTCGTGTGTCGTCAACGTGTCGTCTTTGTGACATTGCCGTGACCGAGGATGAGGACTCCGGATGCCCATCCCGTCAGTGTCACAAAGGATTCATTCTGGCGTAGCAGCTCGTTCAGGCTCAGATAGCAAGATGGCCAGCGCGAGGGCGATCTCTGGGCAGCAACTACGGAGACCTCGTGCCTCTGACCAGGCACTTTGATGGTGGAAGATTTAGATGTCTGACTCGAAGCAGGGGCGGCGGTTCCTCTGCTCGACGGGCCTGGCCCCTCCTACTATCGCCCTCGGAAGTGCGCCGGGCAATAGTCCTGGTCCTCGGTGCCGCCCCGCCAGCCACTAGCGACGGCCAGATCGCCAATCTCCTCAGGGCTGAGGTCAGCAATCGTGATTGCACTCCTACAGCCGTAAGCGTCGCAGAGAAGCCGTTCACCGTCGAGAGTCATGGGTCAAACACTGCACTCCTCGACCAACGATCCCCAGAGGACAAAGGCCCCTTTTGGTGGGCCGCCGACTTTTGGTGCAGCAAATGTGTAGCAAAGTATCCTAGGTTTGTCATACAAAGTTTGGGAGGTACGGAGATAGAAGACGCAAGTGCCGAGGAGTCCGCAATGCCCGGCGAGAGCAGTGAGTTCGACCCGAAAGAGGCAACCCGGGTACTGCAAGAGGCGACGCGCCAAGCACGCCGCAGATTCGACCTCAAACGTCCACTCTTATCGGTGTCGGGTGGAGCGGTAATTTTTCTTGCCTACGGAGCACTCTGGCTTTCGGTACGCGACCAGCACCCCTACCAAGGTCCGAGCCTCGGAGCAATCGCTGGCGTCTACGGCGCCATCGTCGTCGTGATCGGTCTAAGCGTCAGATTGCTTCAACACGCCACCGAGGGAGTGAGTGGCCCCAGCCACGTGCTGGAAGCAGGCGAAGGGATCGCCATTGCCCTGGCTTACATCGGAACGGCAGTCATTCAGGGTGCTCTCTATCACGCTGGCTCAAGCCACGCGATCGTGTATGGAATCATTCCGGCCGCCGGACCATTTGTGATCGTCGGATGCACCCTCGCGGGCATCATGGGTAGCCGACGGGACTGGTCTATGTTCGCCGCGGCGCTCGCCGTCGTTTGCCTCGGAGTCGCTGGGTTGTTTGTGAGCGCGGCCGCATCGTGGGTGGTAGTCGGAACTGGCCTATTCGTCATTGCGCTCGCATCTGCGATCGTGAATGCGTGGACCCAGCACCACCAGCTTTTACTCGCATGACCGACGACGAACTCGACCCGGTCATCCACGCCCCAGCCCGACTGCGAATCGTTGCGACGCTGGCCGTGCTCCCCGACGGCAACGCTCTCACGTTCCCCCGGTTGCAGGACATGATCGGCCTGACTCCTGGCAACCTCATCACCCATCTGCGCAAGCTGGAAGACGTGGGTTACGTCAGTACCGCCAAGACAGGGAGTGGTGTCACGTCACGAACGACTGTCGAGCTGACGGACCAAGGTCGTGCCGCGCTCAAGACGTACGCCTCGTCTCTCCGCAGGCTTCTCACGGACCTGTAGTGTTCGGGCCCTCCGAGCGACCGGGTCTAGGGGGTGACCTCTATCACCGGATATGGGCGTGTGGAGGTGGCGACGCGGTGGCTCAGCCCTAGAAGCTGAGGACAAAGACTCTCGCACTGCGGCACATGCGAGATGCCCGTGGCGCTGTGCGCTGTCCGCCGCTAAGCAAACGGCTGATGGCCACGTTTGTTCAACGGCGGCAGTGGGCGCCCGCCTTCAGCGGGCCACGATGGTGACGGCTGCGATGCCGGGTGCCCCATAGACCTGGGCGTAGCCGACGCGCGGGTCGCCTTGGACCTGGCGGTCGCCAGCCTGACCGCGGAGCTGGAGCACAAGCTCGTGGACCTGGCGCAGGCCCGAAGCGCCGATCGGCTCACCGTTGGCAATGAGCCCGCCATCGGTGTTGACCGGCATGGAGCCCGTGATCTCGGTGGCGCCCTCGGCGACAAGCTTCTCCTGGTCGCCGTGGGCACAGAAGCCGTTCTCAGCCATGTGGATGACCTCAGCGCCAGCATCGGTGTCCTGGAGCTGGATCACGTCAACGTCCTCAGGCCCGATCCCTGCCGCTTCGTAGGCGGCACGGGACGCGTACACAGTGGGAGCGACATCTTCTTCCACGGAGGCCCATGTCGTGTTGACCTCATAGGCGCCGTAGTTGCGGGTGCGGATGGCAGTCGCCTTGACGAACACCGGTGTATCGGTGTATCGGTGGGCGATGTCGGCGCGGCAGAGCACGACCGCCGCGGCACCCTCGTCGGGAGCGCAGAACATGTATGAGGTAAGCGGGTAGTTGAGCATCTGAGAGCTGAGAATGTCCTCTTCGGAAATCGGCTTACGGCGGAAGGCCTTAGGGTTGAGAGCCCCGTTGCGGTAGTTCTTCGCCGCCACCTTGGCCAGGGTCGCAGAGGAGACACCGTAGTCGTGCATGTACTTGTTGATCTTCATACCGAAGAACTTGGTGGTGACGTATTGGCCGTTATCGCCGTACCAGGCGGGCACGTTGGTGGTCATGGGGTTGCCCTTGAATGAGCCCCGAGGGTGCTTGTCCGTCCCGACGGCCATGACGATGTCGTCCGTGCCGGCGAGGATGGCCTTTGCTGCCTGTTGGATCGTTGCGGCACTGGTCGCGCACGCGCTAAACACGTTAATGAACGGGATTCCGGTAAGGCCGACCAAACTGGTGAGGGGGTCGGTCGAGACCGCCCAGCTGCCGCCGAAGGCACTCTGGACGTCACTCCAACGCACGCCGGCGTCGGTCAAGGCCAGCTCCACGGCATCGGCACCCATCTCGAACGCCGACTTGTCGCCGTGGCGACCGAAGGGGTGAAGGCCAACTCCGATGATTGCGACGTCGTCCATTTAGTACTCCTCGCTATTCGCAACCTCGACCGGAGCGAAGGCGAAGGTGACGATCTCATTGCCGTCGCCATCAACACAGAATGGGACGATTCGCAGCTCAACCTCCATGCCGAAGTCGAGCTTTTCGGGGTCGCTTTCGGTGAGTCGCGACTCGACACGCACGACGTCGTCAAGCTGCACCAGCCCTACCCCAAAGGGCTCGAAGGGCGCCCCCGTCGGAGTGCCCATATAGTCGAAGCTCGGCGGGAACCCCTGGGTCGTCCAGGACACCAATGTGCCGCGGCGCGGCAGCTGTAGATCGCCCATACCCGGGCTGCCACAGCGCGGACATCGAGATTGCACCGGAAATGTGACCGCCCCGCAGCCTTCGCACCGGCTACCGATCAGCTGCGGGTCATCCGCCGGCCAAGTGAACACATCCGCGATCGGCTGTCCCATCAATGCTCCTCCCCCGTCGGATTCACCGCAGTCACGCTAGTCGGCCGAGGTGGAAACATCCAGAGACTTGAGAGATCGTGAACCGGGTCGAGGGACGGCAGCGGCTGCCGGTTCCTTTCAGCCGGAGATGCGGAGCGCCTGCACCTCCGGCCTCCACATCTAAGGAGTCGCTCAAGGCCTCGACGGGCGAAGAGCGCCGCCGAAACGGCATCGGGCGATTAGCCAGCAGGTTGTCGAAGCGGGCATTTATCCTTGGCCCGCGATTTCCCTATGACGTTGCGCACGTCCAACGGAGGCGCCGGCTTCAAGTCCGGAGAAACCTCGGCCGGACCAACTGAGGACAGATCTCAGCCATGCCAGCTGAGGGCAACGCTTAGCGGCCGCTGAGCCCGCTCCCGGGAGGACCCAACAAGCAGCCGACATGACCGGTGGTCAGGGGCAGTACCTTGATGAGGCCTTGTGCGCCCGAACGGCTTAGTTTGCCACCATCTCCTTGTCGTGGCCTTGCTGGTCAACATCTGTCGGCCAATCCTGCAATGGTGAACCTCACGCCGTCGCTCTAATGGATCGTCCTGAGCCGTCGGACTACCATAGGTGTGGTGGCTCAGTTGTTACGGCACGTAAGGCCGTTTCCCAGTCGAGGGCTGTATCCGATGTGGCGTAAATGCTACTTATGGCTCATATCGCTTGCAGGTACCGGTATTTGCATTGCCGTTCTAGCAGCCGCCCTTGCGCCAAGCCCCGGGAACCATATCCGGCCCATAGGGGGCGTACTGGGAGTGCCGGCTCTTATTTTTTCGATCTGGATTGGTTGGTACGCCCATTGCGTGCCACTAGGTTCAGTCCGTGCAGAAGGTTCCCCTACAAATAGTTCAGCGATCGAACACGCCAGGGCGCGAATTCGGCTCCGGGAAGAATGCCGGCAGCTGGCTCTGAGGGATCCCCGTTTGGCATTTGAGTTGGCGATCGGGCGCCCCGATCTTCCACGGCAATTCGACGACGGGGGTCTCATCGACGTAAACCGAGCACCCGCCGGCGCGCTTGCGTCGCTTCCCGACATCGACGCCGATCTCGCCGGTCAAATTGTTACTATGAGGCGGGATATCGGTGGCTTCTCTTCGGCTGATGACGTCGAGGTATTGTTGCGGCTCGCACCTTCTCAGCTCGACACGGCGCGCCACTTTATGATTTTCTGATCCCAACCGGTGGGCCAAAGTTATAGGGATAGAGCCCTCGCCGGTTTTCGGATAGTCGCTCAGGGGGCCTCGACGATTGAGTGGGGCACTTTCTAACGCTCGTCCTTCGCCTCCTGGATGTCCTCTTTAAGTTGAACGAATCCGTCAGTTTGCTGCTCGAGATCAGTCTCTAATTTGGTCAGTTCAATCTGCTGATTATCTCTTAGAGATGCTTCCGCATCTTCTCTAATTGTCTCAAATGTCTTCTGAGCATCTTTGAGTTGTTCATCGGTCAGATCGGGGTTCTTACCATAGAAGAGGTTTTCCATTGTTTTTAGCTTGTCATTTTGTTCCTGTATCTGCGTTTCGAATTTCGCGAGTAATGCTTCAACCTCCTTATCTCCATCGCGGCTGGTGCCTTCAATGGCGGAGTCAATCTTTCCTTCCAACTCCTTCTGCGAATTCTTTTGAGCTTCGTCGTCGATCCTGAGGGCCTCTGCAAGATCCCCTAGCGAATCGTCGACGTCACGCCGACTCTGTCTCTCCGTCCGTTCCTGCTGCCCTTTATCTTTTCCAAGTTCGTTCTCCAACGCTGACTCAGTCCGAGATTCGACTTGCTGAGTAACATTCTGGTTGCTCAACAGGTCTCTATCTTTCTGATTCTGCAAAATATCCGCAATCGAGTGGTTGAGATCCTGGCCCTGAGAAACTTCATAATGGATGGCCTGTGTGCTTAAGTACTGCTGGGTGTCTCGCTCATCGATGTTTTCGGCGTGCATGTTAAATAGTTGTACCGCGAACATAAGAAGGTTGTAGGTATTCTCATACTTTCTTAGTTCACGCATAATGTTCATGGCGCCGTAGCCAAATCAAGTCTAATAACACCTGCGCGGACCAAAACGGGAAGATTGTCAGATATTGCTTCGACCGAGTCACCGTGTTTGTGCTTCTTTCGCAGCTGGTCATTGGATTTACAGAAGGACTCGATTGGAGACACTCCATCTGTTCGAAGAAGAAAATCGAATGAGTATGGATCGAGCTCGACTTGCATGCCTCCTTGGCCGAGTGCGACGAAATACGCTTTGGCGTGGAGGGCGTTCCCTACTAGCTCACCCGTTAGTCGAGCAGATAGGCGTCCCATGCTTCGTCTCAAGTTGGATTTTCCTTCGACCAGAAGCCCCGCCGCGTCCAAATCACTGAGAAGATCAGGGACATCGACCATGGACTCCGCGATCGCCCATGTGATGAGTTCGGTTGACCGCGGTGCCGCAGCTGCGGCAATCCAAAGTTGATAGAGATGTGGCCCCAGAAACACCAGGTCACCGCCCAGTCGTACGACGCCAGAGCCATCTGGGACTTTCCGAAAACCACGCACAATGCCGCCAGGAGTGCCTATCGGGAGCACGCGTCCCATCAGTTCGTGGTCTCCTCGAAGAAGAATGACGGCGCTATGGGCAGGGAATCACGCGCGAGATCGTGGTTGACTCCGGAGACAGGTTGTTGGAGGTGCCTCTTAAGAGCCTTCGATTCAGGCTTCATTGGTGTCCTTCGCTCTGTGAGCCGCTAGTAGGGCAACTCAGATGAGGGCGATCGTTTGTGGGTCCAGACTCATTCGCTCGGCAAACTGGGGAATCGAGTAGGCAAAGCTTTTCTGCACAGCGGCCGGCCTTGTTCCCATCGAGAGCACGAGCTGTTGATTGTTGTAGGCAGGTCCAGCAAGTTCTGCAGCTTCGACGAGTCGGCGCCGAGAATTGTCATTCAAGGAATCCACGTATCCCAGCTCTTCAGAGAGTCGCTCTGCAAGCCCGTCTGCCCCGCTGGGATTCATGTATATCCGGACGGCACATGACCCGAGCATCCCATTCGCATTTTCGTAGGAGGTCTGAAGTTGTCCAACACTTTGGGCAAACATCCACAACCTGAGTCCGTATTTACGGCCAATGTTGAGCGCCTCGTCGACCGGTGCCATATAACGAAGCCGAGGAAGTTCGTCGAGCATTACGAGGATGGGAGCGGCATCACGAGGTGGCACCGGTCCGCCGGTCAGAACTCGAATGTGCTGTCCGATGAACACCCTAAGAAGTGACAGATACGCTTCCACTTCATTCGGACGCACGGATATGTAGATGGTTGGATTAGTTCCGTTTCGAAGGTCCAATGGATTCCAGTCTGATCGTGCAGTCACGCGGGCTACGCGTTCACCCGTCCAAGCCCCAAGACTGGATCGGGCCGTCTGCAGGACGCTGCTCAGCGTCTTCTCGTTCATAGACTCAAGCGAAGTCGCGTGCTGTGTCATGACCCGGACATCAATCGCCATCTTGAGACCCAAGATCATGTCTTTCCAGGCCTGACCGCCGAAGAGCACGTCCAATACGGCATACATTGGCCTATCAGTCGGCCCGTTTGAGTAACAGACATAGGCGATCGCGCTTGTCAGCACAGTTCTCGCTTCATTTTCCCAAAAGGGATCCGCTGCACCGGATGGGACGATCATCATTTCGGCCAGCAGTCGCGAGTCCTCCCAAATAAAGTCCGGTTCCTGACGCACGAATGTCAATGGGTTATATTTGTGGCTGTCTTCAGGATCCAGCGGACTAAACTTGAAGACCGGTCCCACATTGGAAGACCGCCATGCGGCGGTGTTTTCATAAATATCACCAGAAACATCCAACACGATCGCGGGTCCGTTCCACATCAGGAGATTAGGAAATACGTTGCACTGTGTCTTGCCCGAGCCAGGTGGCGCAATGGTCACTATGGAACCGTCTCCTGAGTATGAGAGCCATGTTCCGTCCGCAAATGCCCCGATGTAAAGAGGATGCGGGCTCTGCTGCGCAAAGACCGTCCCCTGTACGTCGGACGGCTTAAGCCATCCACTGCTTCCGGTGGGAGCAATCTGGTCCTTGATCTCTAAAGCTATCTGTCTGACTGCTGGAGAAGAGTTTGGGTCTGTCCCGGCAGCAGCAATGAACTGTTGCATGGCATTGAGGGTTTGCTCAACACTCATATTCCAACGATCCATGGCAGCCGCTACAGGAGAAGCCTCATCAGCGGGAGGAAGATTGAAATGGTATTCGGTACCTACAACGGCCTTTCCGTCGCCCCAGATCAGAGCTGCCCGCCATTTCCTAAAAAGTGGGTTTTCACCATTCGCGGTGCTGTCAAGCAGCTGAGCGACTCTCAAGTATGTTAATTCGCGATTATCCATGCCCGCTAAGTTGCGGGTGATTGCACACAGGACTTGAACAGTGACCCGCTTCTTTATCGGTTTCATGCCGCGATTGGTACGGACTTGATTGTTTAGTGTGGATTCAGCCTCGTCCTGATCCTGAATCCGATCCCAATCTATGCAGATGACGGCTGCCATCGTCGCCGATTGTTGCTCAAATATTGAGTCGATAACGGCAGTTCGCTGCTCATGGGTTGGTCCCATCTGAAGCAGCCGTCGCTGGTTGGCCTCGACTTCCTCCCTTTTCCACTTCTTGAGCGAAGTTCCCCGCACGTCAAGTCCTCCTAATCGATGTTAGGCCCACCAAGGACTGACCGACTTAGCCAGCGACACGAAAATAATCGCGGTCTTCGTGCCAGTCAAACGTTTGTATACTTGCCCGCTTCTCGCGGCAGAGGATTCGGTAGGGGCCGCTCAAGTGACCCATGCTGTTCGGAATTGTGACACGGCGTCGGCGCGCTGTGTCGAGAACGGGACGGGCTCAGCTTCGCAGGCTGAGGACCACGGGGCCGGCACCCACTGCAAACACAGTTGAAGTTTCCAAGATGCCTTGCACTCCAAAACGTATGCCTGCCTTCAAGCGGGATTTGTGGTTGGATTCAGACGTTCACCCCAGAAGGGCTGGAGGGTGCTTATGCCAACGACGCGTCCCGCACGGCAGCTGTGTCCACTTTGCGTTCACGAGGATGAGGTCACGGTTGAGTTCATCGACGACGAGTGGGTGATGGCGTGCGAATCTCAACGCCATATGCCAATCGAGTGGCGCCCTCGGGAGCAGTATCAGAACTCAAGGACGGGGCGGTCCGGACTTGGCGAAGAGCTCGGCGTCTATGAGGATCTCCTGGCCTGTGTACATGGACGATCAGTCGAGTATGGAATCGTCGAATACCGGTACTCCGAGCGCAATCCGGAGACGTACAAGGCCTTGGTCGTACGCTACGGACACAAAGCGCTTGCACCAACCAAGTACTCAGCCTCGGTATTTCTGAGTCGAGCACTCGGCCAACTCTGGAGGGAGGGACTAATAGCCGGATTCTGGGCGCCGGCAACTGGCTATTGGCGGTACAACGGCGTCACTGGAGCGTATGGAGATAAAGGCACTCCGCAATCGGACGGATACATCTCCTGGGCAGAGTTTGCTGTGTCGAATCTAGGCGTGCCAGCAGGAGACTGGCCCCCGCTTGCTTACCGAGCCTCTGAAGAGTGAGCTGGGCTGAGGCCTTTTCAGACGGCACCAGCCCTCAGGGTTGAGGTCGATTCCGACTGCCTCAGCTTTGGAGGCTGAGGATCTGTCTCCTGGACATCGTCTGTGCTAGCTGAAGACCTTGCAGATTCGAAGCCCCTTCTTGAATGGATGTCCACATATCCAGACCACATCTGCTGGAGCACCACTGGCGGGCTGTGTAACCTTCGGGCTTCAGCCGATCGGTGCCTCAGCGACTCAGCTTGGCAACTGAGGTCCACTTTGCTGGAGCGTGGAATAACTCAAGGTCAGGATCAAGGCCGCCACAGATACCGGTGACCATCACATGGTCGAAAGGTACCGAGCCTGGTTCCGACTAGTCGAAAGATGGTCAAGCAATTTCAAAGTCATGAAACTTCATTACACCAATCCAATCCCTGTTTTCTTCGCCCATTCTGTCGTCGATATCCTGTGCCACTTGCTCCAATTCTGACAACGTTCCTGCACTAAGTAGGCGTTGCTTAGCGAACTCGAGATCCCGAGCCATCCGAGAGTAAACGGCAGCATGGTGCTCATGTTGTTGATGAGTTGATACTCCCGCCACGGCCGAGAGGAGTGCAGGTAATGCGATCGCAAGAAGGGCTACCCATTTTGAGGGAGCAGTGTCCTCACGTAGCCAGACCGCATGTGCGACAGCGCCAGCCACGGTGACACTTAGGACGGCGGCCGCAAAAATGGCGAACAACAAATAACGCCGCCGATGCTTTCGACTCCCATCGTGATAGTAGCGAATTTGTTGCTGGACCCAGTACTCAGCTAGCAAATGCCGGAGGGACGCATGATTGTTTACCTCAATCGTGCCGATTTTGTTCCACACGAAGCTATAGGCTCGGCGGAGCCAATCCTCAGTGCTATCGGATAGATTTGCGCCATTGATACCCCCCTCTCGCCGGATACCTAGTCCGACAGCCTTTAGAAATATTGCGGATCGAAATCGCTCGGCCAAGAATCTACTCTCGATCCACTGGTCATGCAGTTTGTAGTGACGGCCGATTATCACCACAAATAGTCCCATGATCAATGCTCCCGCTTCGATCGCATAGAGGTGGGGAGATCTCGGAAAAAAGATGAGTACGGTAGCCGCCCAAAGCACGGCTGCGAAACCGATAAAAAACTCAAGAACAATACCACCCGAATACGCTTTTTGAAAAAACAACGCTCTGCGATCTGCCCAAACGTAATAAGGTCGCACCCACCTCACTAGACTTCCGAAGTCGAGCCCTGCTACCTCTTGCAGAGTCGGAAGCCGCATTGTCTCGTGAGCTATCTCATGCTCAAGACGTTTAGGGCGCAACATCCGGCTCAGTCTCGGCTGCGCATTAAACCGATCGAGACCTGACATGGCCTTTCTAGTCAGATCCTTCGGCAAAATCTCATCGGCAGACAGACGCTCACGGTCGGCACCGGAGGCGGCAAGTCGGCTGTTGAGAGCGGTTGCGTTACCGCAGTCCACCACCATATCGCCGCCGTCGGTCGGAAGGAGAACTATCGGAGTGCGAGATTCAAGTGCGTATCGCACAATCTCAGCCGTGCCCCCTCTACCTCGAGGAGTCTGCCCGTCCCATAAGGCGAGAAGGACATCGCAGCGATCGACCACGTAGCGCCCGGCCCGCTCGTAGGCTTCGTCGCGATTGTCAAGTTCGTCTACGTGATTGACGACCATGGCGCGTTTAAGAAGGTCTAGGAATTCATCTCTTGATGCATCGGAGGCGAAGTCGTTTTGGTACTCAGATAGTGGTAGCGGCAGCACAACCTCAAGGCTCCCGCCTTCGCTGGCAAGTACAGCTTTTGCTACTAGCCGATCGGCTCCCTCTGCCAAGGCCGAAACCGCATTTAATACGACGGGTGTCTCTCCAAAAATCTGTCGCACCTTTGCAAGTGCGGTGAGCACGCTCTTGTAGATGCTTCCGTTCATATCGGCTGATACCGTACGGTGTCCTGTGACTCCCACCCGGATAGGAAATGGAATGTTGGTCGACGAGGTGGGATGCATTCGATGCCCTTTTAACGTTGCGATTCGCTTGGTGATCGTCCTCTACCCAGCGTCCGGAAAGTGCCGCCGGTCAATGTGATTGGCACGTTGTTTCAGCCGGTAGTTCCGGGCTCCCTTAAGGAGACCACGCTAGAGGCCACCGTGGGAACCGGCGGCACTGCCGACAGGAATTTGCGCTTGCTCCATCGCCGCTATCTGCTGGGCAAGCAGGTGCGAAAAGTGAGCGCTGTTGGGCTGAGTCTGGTCCTTGCTTTCGATTGTTTGAACTAGCACGTTTCCGCATTGGGCAATGCCTATCAACCAAAATACTTTGCTCGACGCGGGCAGATGGACACCACCGTCTAGCTTCCGAGAAGCGTCGAAACTGAGATTGTTAATTGTGAATTCGCAACCATCGTCGCCTGACTTAGATAATGTCACTTCGAGGTGGCTAACGTCGGATTGTTCGTAGGATAAATGTGGATTGGGATTCCAGAATTCCACAATATTGAAGGGGCATATACCGCGGTATTCGTTATAGGAGCGAAAGGCAATCGCCGCATTGGCTGCGTTAGTAAAGTAGGCTGTATTGGTCGACATCGCCGAACTGGGATCGGAAGCCATGACGATCTGTCCGGAGGACGAATATGTCGCCATATCCCCCTCCTCGTAGATTCGAATTACTCCAAGATTAGCTAGATCGCAAGGCGTGAGATGAGGTTCGGAATCAGGTTGAGGACTGTCATTGAGCCAGGTCTGTCCGAGGCCATTGTTCTTCCAACCGGGCAAGGACAGCACGATGTTGTTCACCTCGTTGATCTGGGTCGTAGTGGGGGGCCCCGGAGCAACCGCGTCGAGTTGCCCCTTTGTGCTTTCGAGCTGCTGATATGCGGCAGTCGCGATGGGTAAGAGCTCGGTGGTTCCGAATCCGGAACTCGTTCCAGCAAGCACGTCGAGTTCAGCGACTGCGGAGCCATATTGGAAATAGGAGGCATAGAATTTGCCGTCGGGCCCAGCTGCACCGGTAGGTCCTGTAAAATCTGATATCGAATCGTCGGGATCGCTGCTGAACTCGGACAGTGGTCCATACCAATCCGCCTTGGTCCTACAGTTGGGCACCAGGGCATTGACACCTGGCTCGGGGCAAGTGTTGGCGCTACTCAAGCCGGGGGGCAATTGTAATGTGCAGCCGGCTTTCTGTTCGAGGTAAGTCAGGGAAGTTTCGGCTTGATCGGGGCTTGTGAAATAGTTGATTTGTTCCGATAGTGCCAGCCACCCATCGGCTGAAGGAATGACATCGGCCGGGGCGTAGCTTGCAAAACTTGACATCTCTGGAGCGATGAACTGCTCTGTCCCTAAGGTGCTGGCACATCTTTGTGGGTCAATTTCGAGTGAAGCAGTGGTGGATGTCGAGGGCAGCGGCGTTGGCCCGCCGTACCAGAATCGCCCAAGAAGTTCGTCATAGTTTGGCAAAGGAGAGAAGGCCCACCTCGTTCTACCGAGGTCGGTCACCGACAGAAGAGAGCGATCGGAAGGAACTGATGTGATGTTGAGTGGTACCGATCGGAACAGCCGGAAGTCGTTCGATGATGACGTGCTGGAGATAGACCCGGAGGAGCTCGACGTCTCAGCAACGATTCCCGCCCCGATGAGGATGACAAACATCATCCCGACAGCGAGAAGCCGTCGACGGACGGGTCTGAACCGGCGCTTTGGTGCCGCACGGTTGGAGCTCCGGTCGACTCCGTCGCCCAGTGGTAGGTGAGTCGCTTTTGATGTGGGCCCCTTCGTTCGAGAACCGGTCGTTTGGCCAGAGAGCGCAATGGAGGCTTTGGGCAGAGGGAAAGGGCTCCCTTTCAGGAATCCTTCAGCGGCGTCGGCAAGACGTATAAGGTGAACCTCGAGGGGCGGCGTGATCGCGTCGAGCCAGTGGGGTGTACTCAAAAAGTACTCGAGGCTCCCCTTGGGGAGAATATTCTCAATGCGGAATGGGATTATCACCAGGCCGCTATTTATTGCCACTTCAACCTCACGTTTGACCTGAGCGGAGCCATTAGCGTGGGAGCTGAAGACGAGAACCATTAGACGGGCGCCCTTGATGCCATGAATGATCGCCTCGCCCCAATCCGAACCTGGGACGATGTCCCGAGGCGCGATCCAACATCTGATATTTCTGGTCTCCAACGTGGCACAGACGGCGTCGCCTACCGATTTGTCCTCAACCGAAAAGCTTATGAAAACGTCATGTGCCACAGGATGCGCTCCGCCTGATTGCCATCGCTGATACTAACTCGCGGGACCGCTGCGCGACCTCGGATGCGGCGGCGTGCGACGTTGGCGTGGGCAGGGCGTTCGCCAACTCTCAGATGCGCTGGTGCTAAGCGTAGGGGCGCCCGAACCGGCGGGCTTCGCCCGGCGCACATAGGCCTGGCCGACCCCGATTACCCTGTGCCTTGACCCTCTCAATGGGGCAGGTTCGGCCGTGTTCGGCACATCGCGGGCGGTCAGGATCATCGTCGCCGAACCCGAGCTTACGATCGGCGATAAATCCTCATGCAGGGGGACGGCGATCGGGGCATCATGTAGCCGTGGTGAGATTAGAAGCTCGTTCACAAATCGTGGCAACGACGGATTTTGTTTCGCGCATTTCGGCGTGCTTTTTACTCGCGTCCATCGTCGTGACATCCTTCGTCATTCTGACGACAGCGGCAAAGGCAACGGCCGCGTCTCCGACGATCAATAGTCATTGGGCCGGTTTCGTCACGGAGGACACCTCTCAACCCGATGTGAGAGGTACGTTCGGCAAGTGGGTTGTCCCTTCAGTCACATGTGGCTCTAGTGAGACTTCATCTTCCGTCACGTGGGTGGGAATCGGTGGTGCGCTGAACCCTAAAGGTAACAGTCAAGGAGAGGACGAAGCCCTTTATCAGGTTGGCACGGGCTCAAACTGCATCAACGGAACGCAGCAGTACCTTGCATGGGTCGAAGACACGGGCCTACCGCATGGCTTCGATTCAGTCTTCGACTTTGACCAGGATCCGCACGTCGTGGTGCTGGGCTGTCAGACAAACATCAAATGCTCCGATGCTCTATCAGTGGAGCCAGGAGATACGATTGCGGCTGCAGTAGTTGACCATAGCGTCTATACACGGTGGACCATCTCTGACGAAAGACGCGGCAGAGCTCTTTGGTCGCACACCAAAACATGGCTCACACATGCGCATAGGCACAGTGGCGAATGCATCGAAGAGGACCCCCAGCTCTCCAACGGAAGCTTCGGCGCGATGTCAGATTTTGGGTCCGTTACCTTTTCAAGTTGTCAGGTTTCGGATCCATCGGGGAAGGTGTGGGCGGTGTCTGGCTCGCATCTACCAAAGGGCTGGACAACCGTCAGCTACGCAGTCGGCAATGGCACCATGCTCGTGGCGAACCCCAACGAGAATCCTCTGAGGGTCACGTGGATCGGATGGTCGCCTCCCACTGCTCTGACCTCAGCAGGGCTGGAGCTCACGAGCATTTCTTGCGTTTCGTCGAAATTCTGCATGGCCGTCGGTGACACGTACGGCCCCAACGCTGCGAATGACACAACGCCCAGCTATGCCGCCTACACCTGGGACGGTTCCAGTTGGTCGCAAGCACCGTACATCGGCTTGGCGTTGCCGAGTGGATTGAGCTCGGAGGGTTGGTTTACTTCCGTATCGTGTGTGTCTAGCTCGATGTGCCTGGCTTCTTATCTCGGCATGCCGCCGCTCAACTCCAGTGACATTGGCGAAAATGTTTATGGAGCGGTCGAGTGGAACGGGTCCGCCTGGGAAGATACCGGGTTTCAGTACACGCAAGATCAGTTGAACGGACTCGACTGCGTCACCCGGCACTGGTGCATGGCGGTAATCGACCCTGGCCAGGACGTCGCTGGAAGTGGCCAGGCGATGTCGGCAGTTTGGAATGGAAAGATTTGGACGACCGAAAGAATCGGCAGTCTCGATGTCCCAGGATTTACGACCTTTGCTTTGTCGTGTCCGACGGATTCCTTTTGTATGACAACCACAAACGCCTATGGAGAAATAATGGACTCCGCCGACTCGCCAACCCAGGAAAACTCAAGTTACGAGTGGAACGGTTCCACATGGAACGAAGTCTCCTGGCCCACACAAGCTGTCGGGGTCGACTCGTTGTCATGTGCGACCTCAACCTTCTGTATCCAGCTTGCAACGCCAAACGAAGGCACGTCTGGATATAAAGGCGGCGACGTGCAATTCAACTGGAACGGAAAGGAATGGTCTAAGAACCTGACGCCGTTACCGGGCCAGTTGGCGTCGTCCGCCCTGTCTTGTGTCTCAAGTTCACTCTGCGTCGCCGTAGGCGGTGAAACGAACGGTCCTCCGATCCTGCCTGAAGGATCAGGACCGCCGGTCGCCGACTTCTGGGACGGAGAGAGCTGGCATCAAATGCAGTGGCCTTCTGTCGCCTCAGGCGCCGCTCTGGCCGATGTCTCGTGCGGCAGCTCTGGAGAGTGCGGCACGGTTGGGTCTGTCGCATCCATTTCCCGCCTCGAACCCTGACCATCCGGTTTGGGCAAGGTGGGAAAACGGGCCGATGACCCTGCGGACGCGCGACCAGTGATTTGAGCGTCGAACTGCACTCGTGTGAGCTCTTGTTCCTCAGCTTCGGAGGCTGAGATGTCTCGGGATGATAAGTGTCAGCCCTCTGGATCGTCGTCGATCAGATCGAAATAGTCATCGTCCACTATGAAGTCTAGGATCTCGATATGGCTACTCACTCTCGCAGCGAAGAAACCCATGGCGGGGAAGAAGGTGCTGATGTCGCCACCGGCTGAATACTGACCCCTTATCACCGCCCGCAAATTGACCCCCCTTCCCGGTGGTCCACCACTGAGTGTGCTGGATCACGAACCCTGGCTGGATCGCCAGCCGGGGAGGAAGGACATGATCAACGTGGACGACTGGGCCGAGATCCGCCGGCTGTACTTCGCCGAGCGGCTGGGCATCAAGACCATCGCCAGGCAGCTGGGCGTGGCGAGGAACACCGTGAGGACGGCGGTGCGGGGATCCGCCCCGCCGGACTACAAACGAGCATCCAAGGGCTCGTTGGTGGACGCCGTCGAGAACCAGGTCTGTGAGCTGCTCCGGGACTGCCCGACGATGCCGGCGACGGTGATCGCCGAGCGCATCGAGTGGGAACACGGCATCACCATCCTGCGGGACCGGGTGGCCGAGCTCCGGCCTTTGTTCCGACCGCCCGATCCCTGCCAACGCACCCACTACGTGCCTGGCGAGCTGGTCCAGTTCGACCTGTGGCAGCCGGACTACGAGATCCCCCTTGGGTTCGGCCAGACCGACAAGCTCTGGGTGGTCACGGCGGTCAGCGGCTACTCCCGGTTCATGGGCGCCCACCTGGTCCCGACCCGGGCCGGTCACGACGTGCTGGCCGGGATGCTGTCCTGCCTCCAGCAGATCGGTGGCATCCCCCGCACCGCTGTGTGGGACGGCGAGGGCTGCATCGGCCAGTGGCGTCGGGGCAAGCAGGTCTACACCGAGGAGTTCCAGCGGTTCCGGGGGACCCTCGGGATGGGCGCCCGGCTGTGCAAGCCCAACGACCCCGAGGCCAAGGGCATGAACGAGCGGGCCAACGGCTACTACGAGACCTCCTTCCTCCCCGGGAGGAGGTTCTCCGACGTTGCCGACTTCAACACCCAGCTCCACGCCTGGCTGAAGCGGGCCAACCGCCGGGTGCACGCCACCACCCGGATGGTCCCGGCCGAGCAGATCTATGAGGACCGGGGCTCGATGAGCACGTTCCCTCCGGTCCTGCCCGACCCGGCGTTGCGCCTGGACACCCGGCTGCCCCGGGACCACTACGTCCGAGTCGACACCAACGACTACTCGGTGAACCCCCGCTTCGTGGGCCGCCGCATCGAGGTCCGGGTCGACCTCACCTCGGTGGTCGCCACCTGTGCCGGGGTGGAGGTGGCCCGTCACCGGCGATGCCTGGCCAAGCACCAGAGCATCCTGGACGCCACCCACGCCATGACGCTGCGGATGATGCGGGCCGAGGAGGTCCCGGTCCCAGCGCTCGAGACCCTCGTCGAAGAGCGGGACCTGGCCGACTACGACAAAGCGCTGGGAGTGGCGTGATGGCCACCAAGTCCAAGCCGGCGAGCGACCTCGCCTACCTGTGCCGGGCGCTCAAGGCCCCGTCCCTGGCCCAGGCCTATGAGCGCCTGGCCAACCGGGCCCGCACCGAGAGCTGGACCCACGAGGAGTTCCTGGCCGCCTGCCTCGAGCGGGAGGTGGCCGCCCGCCAGTCCAACGGCGGGGAGATCCGCATCCGGGCCGCCCGGCTCCCGGCCCGCAAGACCCTGGAGGAGTTCGACTTCGACCACCAACGGAGTCTGAAGCGGGACGTGATCGCCCACCTCGGGGCCCTCGACTTCGTCGAGGCCAAGGAGAACGTCATCTTCCTAGGACCGCCGGGGACCGGGAAGACGCACCTGGCCATCGGCCTGTCCATCCGGGCCTGCCAGGCCGGACACCGGGTCCTGTTCGCCACCGCGGCCGAATGGGTGGACCGCCTCGGCCAGGCCCACGACGCCGGCAAGCTCCACGAGGAGCTCACCCGACTCGGTCGCTATCCGCTGATCGTCATCGACGAGGTTGGCTACATCCCCTTCGACGCCCAGGCGGCCAACCTCTTCTTCCAGCTGGTGTCCTCCCGTTACGAGCGGGCCAGTGTCATTGTCACCTCCAACAAGCCCTTCGGTCGCTGGGGTGAGGTGTTCGGTGACGCCGTCGTGGCTGCCGCCATGATCGACCGGCTGGTCCACCACGCCGAGGTCGTCTCCATGAAGGGCGACAGCTACCGATTGAAGGACCGAGACCTCGGGAGGGTGCCTACTGACGACGCTGCGTGACGGTGGCCCCGGGCGGGGGGTCAATTTTCAACCGGTGGCAGGGGGTCAGCTTTGGAGCGGTGTTGACAGCTGACACGTAATATCCGACCGGTGACCCCTCTGCTTCCCGGAGGGCATCGTCGAAGCAACGTGAAAAATACTCCTTAGCTGCGGCGAGTGGCCCAACTTCGAAGTGCCTCAAGGACGGCGTACCATCTGCAGAACCGCCAGCCGGATAGAGCTCTTTCGCCTTGGTCCAAACGAGATCGGCGACCGTCACCTCAATGGGCAGGTCACTCCAGGACATGGGGCAGGTCAGGCAGGGCTGTGAAGAGATGCGGCTAGTTCTTTTGCGCGCAGCCGAGCCGCTTCACTCATGACTGCTCGGTTTGGAAGATACGCGGTCGAGAGAGGAATATCCTCATTTTCTTGCACCATCTTCCAACCCACCTCATCATGCGACATGTCCGACACCTGGGCTGCCGTCTTGCCCTTAAGAGCAACTACGACCTCGTCTACGCTTGCCCTCTCGGTATCTGAGAGGGCTTCCGAGCGTACCTTCCGCAGCGGAACGAGGCGGTGCAGTGGTCGGCCGAAGTAGCTGTCTGTTCGGAGCTCAGCATCGCCCCTGTCGATCAAGGCTTTCCGAATCGGCTTGAGTTGTCGCGGAGCGGGTCCACGCTCAAGCTTTTGGTAAGCAGCTCCAGTAATGGGCACGCCGTGCGATCGGATGTGTGAGAACTCGGCGAAATAGAGCACCTTATTGAGCTTTGTCGCTCCGCCTGCGGGGTCGTCGAGAAGACGATCGGCGATGTAGAGGATCAGCTCGCCTAGCTTGTCCTCGTCAGGGTGGTCCCACAATTCCAGCACCCTTTACATATCTTTCCACAATCGTTGAGGGCAACACGCTACCGAACATATGTTCGTAAGTCAAGTTTGCGTGAGTCCTGGGTGGCAGGGGCGAGAGCCGCACTCTGTTTCGATGGTGGGCACTCGAAATCCTCAGCAACGTCAGGTTACGCATTCGCTGCCAGCAGCTTCGCACGCTGAGAATCTGCTGAACCAGTTGCCACGACCAGGGACGGGTGGCTGGCCCCTCTGCCAGGGCCCTGAGGTTGTTCAACGACAGGGAGCGCAGCGCTATGGGCTGAGATCGGTCTGGCAGGCGATGTCCTAGAGTGCTGAGCCCAACCGAAGAAACAGATGGGGACTTAAAGAGGTTCGCCTAATACCCCGCTAGCGCCCGGTGGAGTGGAATAATTGGTGCATGCCCACCTCCACGTCCCCAGCTGGTGCCGCGAGCACCAACAAGGCATCACCCCGAGTCCGTCCACGCCGGGATTTCGAGGCCATGGAGGCCGCCCGGATGCGGGCTGCCGACCTGTTCGCCAAGGGGGTCTCCCAGGCCGACATCGGTCGTGAGCTCGGGGTCTCCCACCAGACGGTCTCTGACTGGCACAAGCAGTGGTTGGTCGGCGGGAAACAGGCGCTGAAGCGCACCGGAGCAGCCGGGTCGTCCCCGCAAGGTGACCGATGCCGACCTGGCCAAGGTGGAACGTGCCCTCGAAAAGGGCCCAAAGGCCAATGGCTATCCCACCGATCTGTGGACCCTGGCCCGGGTGGCCGAGGTGATCGAGAAGACCACCGGGGTCACGTACCACCCCGGGCATGTCTGGAAGGTGCTCCGCCGGATGGGCTGGAGCCGGCAACGGCCGGCCCGCAAGGCCGCAGAGCGGGACGACGAGGCGATCGAGCAGTGGGTCAACGACCGCTGGCCCAGGGTAAAAAAAACGCCCGGGCCAGGAACGCCTGGATCGTCTTCCAGGACGAGAGCGGGTTCAGCCTCCTCCCCTCGGTGAGGTCCACCTGGGCACCGAAGGGGCAGACCCCGGTCCTCACCCACCACTTCAACTGGAAGCGCCTGTCGATGTCGGCCGCCCTCTGCTTCCGGCCCGACGGCACCGAGGCATCCCTCGTGTTCGGCATGCAACCTGGTGCCTACAACGACGAATCGATCATGGAGTTCCTCTGCGAGCTCCACCGTCACCTGGACGGCGACAAGGTCACCCTCATCTGGGACGGACTTCCCTCCCACCGCAGCCGGGCCATGCAGGCCTTCATCAGAAAGCAGCGGAAATGGCTGGTGGTCGAACGGCTCCCGGCCTACGCCCCAGACCTCAATCCGGTCGAACAGGTCTGGGGCAACCTGAAGGGCACCGAGCTTGGCCAACCTCTGCCTGGACACCATCGGCGAGGCCGAGGAGATCGTCGACCGGGGCCTCTGCCGCATCGGCAACGAGACCAGATTGGCCTTCGCATTCCTCCGCCACTGCGGGCTCACGCTATGAACCAGGTCCGCGCGGTATTACGCGAAGGTCTTTAGACCCGAGCAATGACCTGAACATCGAAATGCGTCGCAGTGGACCCCACAGGGTCCGCCCGACCGAAGGGGGCCGACTGGTAACAGCCCCCGGATGAGCTCGCCTTTCATTTGACGGGCGGTTCGCCCGCTGATAGTTCTGAGACTCTGACCGGCGGCAGCGGACTGTCGGTGGCGGGAGGTGGGGCGGTGCGGATGCCTAGGCCTGGGCGATTAGACGTTCCTGGGATGAGCCTTGCGGGGAGACGCCTCTGGGCGAATTCCAAAATCGCGTTTGCGGCTGTATTCGTCGTGCTGCTGACATTGTCGTTTGTAGCCGGCAGCTCCTCCCCTGCTGGCGCGGCCACAAAACTGAAGGCAACATCGAAGCCTTCGGCGGTTGCCGGTACAGAGAACGCCGAAGCGGCCCCGGCTGGCTACGCACCATGCACAGATCCCGGCGCGATATGCATTCCAGGTGGAACAGCGGATATCTCCTTCAGCGTGAGCGGCCCCGGCTGCGATTTTATTTGGACGGTCGAATGGGGCGATGGCGGAGTGAACGTCTACGACAACGTTTACAACGGCTACACCGTGTCCCATCATTACTCAAGGCCTGGGATCTACACGGCGGTGACGACCGGTGAAGGGATCCCAGTTGTAGTCGGTGCAGTTTGCACTGTGAACGACAAGGACTTCACATATCAGGTTCCGCAAATGACTCAGACGATCACCTTCACATCATCACCACCTTCCAACCCGCTCGTTGGAGATACTTATGTCGTGTCGGCGGTGGGTGGCGCGTCCGGCAATCCCGTGACTTTCACGACGAGCGGCTGCACGATCTCTGGCAACACCGTGACGTTCACCAAAGCTGGCACCTGCATCATTTACGCCAACCAGGTAGGTAATACGTACTATGCCGCCGCCCCGACGGTGGAGCAGGAGATAGACGTCAAGACTCCCGTCCAGATCTCCACTTCTCTAACCGGGGGAGGCCAGACCGAGGCCAGCATTTCGGTTCCTGCCGGAACTTCAGTCTCCGATTTGGCGACCCTAAGCGGAGCCAACGTGTCTACGGCCAGTGGGAACGTCACCTACTCGGTCTTTTCGAACGATACTTGTACCACATCAGCGGGAACCGGTGGCACGGTAAAAGTTACCAATGGTGTGGTGCCAAAGTCGTCGTCAGTCACCCTTTCCTCATCCGGCACTTACTACTGGCAGGCTTCTTACACAGGCAATTCGCTCAATGCCGCGTCCGAGGGAGCTTGTGGTGCGGAAACCGAGACCGTGACCTCCTCCACCTCGCTCACCACCTCCCTTTCCGGTGGGGGTGCCTCCGGCTCCACCATCTCGGTGCCGTCGGGAACCGGAGTATCCGACTCGGCCACCCTGTCCGGGGCCAACGCCTCGACGGCCGGGGGCAGCGTGACCTACACGGTCTACTCGGACGATGCCTGCACCACGGCGGTGGGAAGTGGCGGCACGGTGACCGTCTCGAGCGGTGCGGTACCCAACTCCAGCACCGTCACCCTGACCACCCCCGGCACGTACTACTGGGAGGCCTCCTACTCGGGGGACACCCGTGATCAGTCATCCAAGAGCCTGTGCGGATCCGAGGCCGAGACCGTGACGGCTACGTCCACCTCGCTCACCACCTCCCTTTCCGGTGGGGGTGCCTCCGGCTCCACCATCTCGGTGCCGTCGGGAACCGGAGTATCCGACTCGGCCACCCTGTCCGGGGCCAACGCCTCGACGGCCGGGGGCAGCGTGACCTACACGGTCTACTCGGACGATGCCTGCACCACGGCGGTGGGAAGTGGCGGCACGGTGACCGTCTCGAGCGGTGCGGTACCCAACTCCAGCATCGTCACCCTGACCACCCCCGGCACGTACTACTGGGAGGCCTCCTACTGGGGGACACCCGTGATCAGTCATCCAAGAGCCTGTGCGGATCCGAGGCCGAGACCGTGACGGCTACGTCCACCTCGCTCACCACCTCCCTTTCCGGTGGGGGTGCCTCCGGCTCCACCATCTCGGTGACACCCGGAACATCGGTATCCGACTCGGCCACCCTGTCCGGGGCCAACGCCTCGACGGCCGGGGGCAGCGTGACCTACACGGTCTACTCGGACGATGCCTGCACCACGGCGGTGGGAAGTGGCGGCACGGTGACCGTCTCGAGCGGTGCGGTACCCAACTCCAGCACCGTCACCCTGACCACCCCCGGCACGTACTACTGGGAGGCCTCCTACTCGGGGGACATCCTCAACGAGCCGTCCGTGAGCCCATGTGGATCAGAGACCGAAACGGTGACGACTGCGGTGGCCTCCACCTCGCTGTCCACGTCATTGTCCGCTGGCTCCCAGTCAGGCACCAGCGTTTCGGTTCCGGCCGGTACAGCGGTGTCTGACTCGGCCATCCTGTCCGGCACCAACGCCTCGACGGCCGGGGGCACCGTGACCTACACCGTCTACTCGGACGATGCCTGCACCACGTCGGCGGGAAGCGGCGGCAGAGTAACGGTCAGTGATGGCGTTGTGCCCGGATCCACCGCCGTCACCCTGACCACGCCAGGCACCTACTACTGGCAGGCTTCCTACTCGGGAGACGGCGTGGACGACCCGTCCACCAGCCCGTGTGGATCAGAGACCGAGACGGTTACTACTGCGACCACGGTGCCAACCTGCGTGCTCACCGGCAACATCGCGGGACCCCCGGCCCAGATTCAGGTGACGACCCAGGACACCGGCAGTGGACTGGCCTCGGTGGTGGTGACCTCGTCCACCAATGACACAGTCTCGATTCCAGCCTTCACCTCCGGTACCACCAGTCCGGTGATAGTGACCGCCACCAAGAACAATCAGGCAAAAGTCGCGACACTGGCCCTGAAAGTCACCAACGTGGATGGCAACAGTGTGAGCTGCGATCCGGCTGATTTCACCGTGACGGATGGGCACGCGCAACTTCAGTCGGGCATTCCCTCTGCTGATCACTTCGTGACGATCACCAACCGCGGTCTGCGAACCATGTGGATCGGCGTCAACGACCATTCCCTATCGCTCGAATTGCGCCCGTTCGAGACGGTCACGCTGAATCTGGGCCTTTACTTCGGGAAGAGCGATGACAATATCTTTGCCGTGGGGGGGCTCGGACCTGGAAGTGCCAACGTACTGGTCTGGAACGGGGTCACCGGCGCCCAGACCAACCAGCCTCCGAAGGCTGGCGGCGACCCTGGCGGCAAGTACTATCTCCGTGGAGGACGAACTCTGAGGCACCGGGCGGACCGGGCCTCGAAACTAGGCAGGGGGATTGACCGTGGTTGAAAGAGAGCCAGATACGAGCAGTGTCGAAGAGGAACCCGGCATCTTCGTAGCCAGCAAGCGACCGTACGAGCGGCCAGTGCTGGAGAAGCTGGGTCTGCTCCGTTCGCTAACCAAGTTCACCTTTTAGTCGCCAGTCAGTCACCTGACCCTTCGCCACTGCCGCTTGCCCTCTCGGCCGGGGTGACACTACGAATGGGTTCGGCCAACGCCAATGCGACAATGGCCGAGCGCTTGGGCACTGCGCTCGTCGAACTGCTCCGTGACCCCCAAGATCGGCGCATATCTGCCGCCGAGTTGGTGAGCGATCTTCCACACCGGCAGTTGGCGTCACTGGCTCGACACCATCGGATTGGTGGATGGGTGTACAAGACCCTCCGTTCAGTGGACATTGACAGCGGAGCCATGGAAAGCCTACAGACGGCATACCTCGTTGCCGCCGTATCGCACCAGCAGTGTCTGGCCCAGCTCGGTGAACTATCAGAGCTGTTGTCCGAATTGGACGAACCGTGGGTAGTGGTAAAGGGGCCAGTGCTCACCGAACGTTCATACGGTGATCCGGGTCTGCGGTACTACGGAGATGTCGATGTCGTGGTGTCACCAAGTGGCTACGCCGGTGCGCTGGCGCTTATGGAGGCAGCTGGCGGGCACATCCCAGATCTCAACTGGCCACTGATCACCAAACAGGGCAAAGCGGAGCTTCCCATCTCGTTCCCGCTGGGGGTGGAAGTCGATCTGCACTGGCAGCTTCTCGTTTCCCGACGAGCACGCACCCGCTTCCGTTTTCCGATTCATGAGGTGCTCGACCGAAGGCGGTCGCTCAACGTTGGAGGGACAGTGGTCGACGCCCTCGATCCCGTCGACGAAGTGCTGCATCTCAGTGTGCACGGATCGCTGTCCGGCGGGCACTATCTCCTGTGGCTCAAGGACATCGAGCGAACGGTGACGAGAGAGCATCCGGACTGGGATGTCCTAGTGGATCGGGCCCGTCGTTGGCACCTCGACCTGGTGTCCGCCCTCCAGCTCGAGCGGGCGAGGTCTTTGCTCGGAGCTCCGGTTCCCGCATCTGTCGTGCAGGATCTGGCCCGAGATCGCATGTGGTTTCGCTGGTGGTGCCGAGGCGAGGAGCGCGAGGGCAACGCCCGATGGGGCCGAATGACCGACACGGGGCGGACCATTGTCCGGGCCACCTCTGGAGACACCCGGACGAGCGCGCTCCAACTCGGGATCGATGCCTGCTCAGAGATTGCCCTGCCCGCATGTCGACGCCAGCTGCCACGATGGCAGCGCCACCATTTGGCCAAGCGCTACCAGCCGGTCGGCTCGGAGGTCGACCGGCAACGGTACCTCGATCTGGTCGCGATATCCCGATGATCGGTTCGGCCCAGGTTGATGGGCGTCGTTACGGTGTTCACGGGCCGGTGCCCCGTGGAATGGCGATGATACGATCTGCCGAATCGACGGAATGGGCAGGTGAGAGGGTGCGAAAGAGAACCTACAGGGTGCCCGAGAATGAGGAGGTTGAAGTACCCGTGTGGTGGCAGTGTTCGGCCTGGCCATCGACGTGTGTCGCTACCGATCCCATCGTGGCCCTCTCGTAATAATGGCTCAAACGGTGACTGACGAGTCGAGCATATTTGCCAGACGAGACCGGGTCATGATGCAACAGGTCGAGGGAAACACCGTGCTCCTCGACATCGACAGCGGTGAGTACTTCTCCCTGAACGAAGTCGGCGGTCGGATGTGGGCACTCTGTGACGGGTCGCGGTCGGTGTCCTCGATTGCCGAGGTGATCAGCGCAGAGTTCGAAGTAGATCAATCTGACGCGTTTGTCGACGCCTGCGAACTGCTGCAGAGCCTGGCTGGAGCTGGCCTTGTCGTCGAGCCCTAGCTCCGCGCTCCTCCGGACGCCACCGCCGCCGCTCCTCGCCCGTTTGACCGCGGTGGCCGTGTCCGTGCCGATTTTGATGCGATCGGACCTGCCACAGCTCCAAAGACGACTCGAGCCCGCTCGGTCCATAGCGCCGGCGGGTGACCTGAACCATTCGATCGTCACCCAGTACGGGAGGTGGGTGGACGGCATCGTCCGCCGCGGTCGGCCTCTGGTCCGACCCAGCTGCCTGACCCGGGGCGTCACTCTCTACTACGGACTCCGCCGGGCTGGTGTGGATGTCGCACTGTGCTTCGGCATGGGAAAGGTAGGTGGCAGCCTGGAAGGTCACTGCTGGCTTGAGCTCGACGATGAGCCGGTACTCGAACCGAGGGCTCCTCGCAGTGCCTTCTCCGAGGTGGCTCGTATCTCCCGAGTGGGAGTGACCGACGGCGCCGTGTTGCCTGAGCGGATGGTCGAATGGGCACCGCTTACGCCCTAGCCGGGCTGTCGATCGAGGTCACCTCCGACGATCCGGTGGCGACGCACCTTCTCGAGAATCGCCTGAGGTCCCTCCGACCGGCTCCTCCCAGGCCGGCCGACATCACGATCGAGATCACCGGTCCCGATTCGACGACGGACGAGATGGCCAGTCGAGGGCCGGGGAGGGTCATCTACGACGCGGCCGGTCAGTCGATCGAGTACTTCGAGCAGATCGACCAGCTCCATGCCGTGTCCCGTGGTTGCGTTGTCCTGACGTGCGATCCCTGTCGCGGTCGCATCCGGATCGCAACGGGCCGATCAACTCGTGGCGACCGACTGGCATCCCTCCGACTATTCGTGACCGTAAGCTTGCACGAGACCCTAAAGCGCTTCGGCCGGTTCCCGATGCACGCAGCTGGCCTGTCAGTCGGCGACAGTGGTGTGTTGGTACCCGGGAGGAGTGGAGCAGGAAAGTCGACGCTGAGTGTCGCTCTCGTTCGCGCCGGACTCGAATTCCTGTCGGACGACACCGTTTTTCTTACTCACGGCCAGAAAGGGATCGTAGCCTGGGGATTACCGGACGAGGTCGACGTATCCGAGGAGACCGTCTCGATGTTCGCTGAGCTCCACCATCTGGCCCAAGTACCAGTTCCTGTCGGAAGAGAGAAGCACTCCTTTCGGATAGAGGATCTGTTTAACATTTCCACGACGGACCGGTGCCGCCCAGCCGCCCTCGTGTTCCCCCGGGTTGAGGAGGGCCCGAGTCCGCTCCTCGAGGCGCTCTCCCCGGCCGAAGTACTCGTCGAGCTAATGCCGAATGTGTTGGCGACCGAACCAGAAGCGACGCAGGCTCACCTTGACATCCTGGGCAAACTGGCCAGAACAGTGCGCGGCTATGCGCTCCGCCCGGGCCTCGATGTTGACGCCGCGGCCGCCTCCGTGGCCTCATTGATTAGCAATCCCACTCAGTGAGTGGGTTCAGACGGGGCTCCTACAGGTACGATTTTGGGTCTGAATCGAAATCGAAATCTCTTAACCTATTCAGACCTACCTTCAGCTTCTAACTACAATATTGAATACTGACGACGGCGCTGAGATTCAGATTTGCTCTGGTGTCAGCAAAATTAAACACCACGCCACATGGATTCGGCCCGTCCGGAGGATTCATTATGGTAAATGCAGCACTTGGGCCTACGGCACTCGCAGGCGATATCGTATCGCCCCCATTCTGTGAGCAACATGCACTTATCGTGAAGGGCGCTGTCTCACCAGGTTCCGTTACTGTGACGCTGATTGCGCCAACTGGACATGTCGTATCAACGCACGCCACTCCAGGGGGGCTGTTGGCAGTCCCACAAGAAGACCCTATTCCACTGGCAGCGATGCAGATATTAGAACATGACAGGGTCCAAATGTAATCAGTGTCGTTAGGTGCTTGGCCTGATGTATTCAATGGGTTCTGATTTCCGTCGAGGTTATCGTTCTTGCCCTCGGTCGTCGCCTCACTTATGGCTTTGTTCTTCTGGACTGTCAACGTCAGATTCCCGGTTGCATCCGCAGGTGTAGAAACGTCAAACGTCAGTTGAGTGCCGTCGTCACTCCAATCGCCGCTCCCAGGAGTGACTTCCGCACCACAGCCGGATACCTTCACCGCTTTGTCAGGGTCCATTGACGTATCCATTTGGGTATCGAAATCCACTTCTACGGGTGTCGTGGTGTTCGATTCGGATCCGCCGTCGGACTTCAGTAGGCGGTCTCGCCGCTCTAGTGAGGAGCCTGGCTGCGTGACGTTCGCCGAAGCGCTACCTCCCCCTATACCGGAACCAGCCGATGGGGATACGTTGGTGACTGCAGGAGACAACGTGACAGGTACGTTGCTCGGCGCAGGGATAAAGGTCGAACCGTATCCCGACGCTCCCGTTGTCGTCCGCTGAGCGAGGCCGTTCTCGCCCGACAAATCCTGGAACAAAACGTTCAAGTCGGACTGGATGACGTCGGCACCGATGCATGCGTTGTATCCAAAGTACGATTCGGCTGTGAAGTCATTGGCTAGGCCGGAGGTATCGCAGCCTGCTTGGATGACGATTCCCATCGTGTGTTGGGTAAAGACTTTTTGGAGTGCACTAGGAGACAGTTGTAGCACCCAACGCCAGACGTTGGTATTCCCTTCTTAGTAAACGTTCGCCACAACTTCGACCGTCCCTGCACCGTACACACTGTTGTAATCGTTCGCAGCATTGTCGGCAAGTTTCCATGCTGGATCTAATCCTTGTCCCGTAAATGGTTGACACGTAGCGACCACTGAGATCGGATTAAAGTTGACCGGGTACTTGCATTTTCCATAGACCTCCAAGTCAACTCCGCCGTGAGAATCGATTATGAGGATGCCTGCTTGATTTAGATTGAATAGGTTGAAGATCGTGGCGTTGCCGACGCCGTTGGCCGAATCGTTGTACTCCTTGACCTTATAGTGCTCCTGTTGAAGCATCCCTTTAATGCTGTCAAAGGTACTCACATCGGTGGAGTTCTGGGCAAAGGTGTTGAAAAGATAAGCGTTGTCGTTGGGAGGTGCCATGGCGGCTGTGCCCTGCGCCTGGGCATCACGAGCCGCGACGGGGATTACGGCACCTACCCCGATGATGGACATGAGCACTGCTCCCGCAGCACATAACTTCAGCGGCCCTTCGAACCACCGTACGTGCAGTAGTGGCCGACTGTTCGTCTCGTGCATTCCGCCCTCCAATCGAGCACCCCGCAATTCTGCTCAAGATACTGGCGTACTCGATTCAGTACTGAGCCGTCAAACGAGTTGGGAGGATTCGGGTCTTGATTCGGTCGCCAGGGCGTGATTAGGAGAATCTCAACGTCGATCAGTCCGAACGCAGCCCTCAGGTACCAACACGCCACCTCCACACGGAGTCATGAGATCGCCGCTCGGCTTGGGGCCATGATGCCCGACTTCATGGCGTAAGAGCAGGGGGGCACGTCTCTTGAGTGCTCCGGCAGACGGCCTGATGGGACCCCAGTCGACTGGGACTTTCTCTCAGCTTCGTACTCTGAGGACAACACCCCGTCAAGCCAACCATGGAGACGACCTGCCGGGTCCCAACGTACTGGGGTGATCACCTAGTTATCGTGTAGCGCGGGTCTCAATTGCCGCTCAAGTGTCGCACTCCGATGCATGACTGACCGCCAGGACTTGTGCAGCGGAGGGGTCGGTTCCACTGCGCAAGACCCAGGTGCAGCCAAGGCAGGCGCCCCAGTAGATCCGGGGAAGGTGCACCACGAATGGTGGGTGCGCGATCGGCCAGGTTGATGGATTGTCTCCGAACTCCGTTATCCAGTCAGCCCGTCCCTTCTCACGGGTCTCCCAGCATGTCCTTGCTACGTCAACCGCCGTCGTGGCGTACTTCCAAACGGCGAACGCCGATTCGGGTTGCTCGTGGCGGGGAAACATCTGCCGGTAGTAGTCGGCCCAGGGTTCGTCGCTGGGATGGAAGCCCCGTCGAGGAGCGGGCTCGTCGACTGTCACCAGATCACCGGGGACCTGCTCACTCGCCGGAGTGCCGCCGCGCCTCGGCGATGGGAACAACCTCAGCAGCAACCGATCGCCTTCTCCGATTCCGTAGACATCGCGGAATGTCCGCACAGCCTGGTCGGCCACGCCCATCACATCGGGACTGGTGGTCGCTTCGACCCGCCGCCAGTTCGGTGTCGATGGGAGGTTCGGGGGACTCCAGCCCAGCTGCTCAAGCAAACGCCTCTCATCCGCGTCCTGGCGCTCACTCGGCAACGTCGCCGTACCGCTCCCCGCCTCGGCGACGACGGAGCCGTCCTCAAATGCCATCACCTGCCAGTAGCGGAAGGGCCGGGCGGCATCCTCCACGATCAAGATCCACCGCCCGGGCCGGCTACATAACCGCTCGAGCAGGTTAGGCAAGCCGACGACGAACGAGCCGAGGGAGACACCCCATTCATTGGGTTGCACCTTGGCGCCTGCCGCCTGAGACGGCGAGAGCGCGGCCTCCCGAGACTCCTCGAGTATCGCTTCGGCTTCAATCAACCACTGGTCCAGGGTTGCGATTGTCTTCGAAGTCATGGGTCTACCTCCTCATCGATCCTGGAGTGCCGCCGTGCCGAGCGCCGGTTGGTGGAGCTGTGCGGGCCAGGTCCCTTCGCTCCTCTGAACGTCTCTCTTCCAACCCTACGGTCAGGGTGTGACTGCGATTGGTGGCGCTCCCAGCTCGGCCCGTCGGTCGTCCCCTTCAACCAGTCGCGGAGGAGATCCGCTGCACGGCCCCGATCCTTCGGAGGCACCCCATGGGCCTTCACGCACCGAACCAGACGACCTTCGAGAGGAACTTGATGAGACTTGAGGCCACCGTCAAGAGTCCGTCGTGGCGCGGACCCCCGGGCTCCTCCTGATAGAGGTCACGCCGGATCTCGATCATCACCGAGGACACCTCTGAAGTGCTGCCCAAGTGCTCCAGAGGAACGTAGGTTCCGGCAAAGGGCGCGTTCAATGCGACTCCACCGGGGACGCCGGCGAACGATGCGGTCGCCATGTCGACGATCGCATCGGGTGTGTGGAATGGGTCGGTCCCGATGCAGATGCCGGGCCTGGGCGCGTGCTGGTCGAACTCATAGGGCAGAGGAGCGCTGGGAAACGAGTGGAGATCGATGATGATGGCTCTCCCACAGTCGGCGAGGACCTGGTCGACCACGTTGGTGAACATCCGTGCATACGGGCGGAAGTACTCGTCCATCAGGGCCTCATCACGGGCTGGATCGGGCAGGCGGAGAGGCCGGAGGTCAGACGTCGAATAGTAGACGGGACCCATGCCGATGGCGGCCATCGGCTCGTCTTCCCCGATGAACCGCTCGGGGTCGACCACCAGGCGGGAGAAGCGATTCTCGACTAAGCGGGCATCGAGGCAGGCACGGGCGAGTGCGGTGTTGGCGATGTCATCCGTGTACCAGTCGGTCATCTTCCTGAGTTCGAGATCCAGCGCGTCGTCATCGAGGAGAAGATCGGCGCGGACGTCGTCCGGGATCGCCGTGCTCGAATGGGGGATGTGGATGACCAACGGGGAGGGTCCCCAGAAGATTCCGTCCGTCAGTGGTAGGCCGACCATGACCTCCACTCTGCACCGTAGGTGTGACGATCACACTCCATGAGCTCCCTCGTCCGAAACGAAGCGACACCAGCACTTGCCTTCCTACCAGCGCTTTCGTTTTTACGTGATGGAGAAGCACTTCGCGAATTTGCTTAGCAACCACCAAGTCCGAGTGGATTAAACAGCCATGGTGACGAGTGACTTGTCGATTCAACTCCTGCTGCCGTGAATTCCACTTCGTCCCAACCAGTTAGCGATTATTGCGGCTGTACTCGACGAACGAGCACAGTGTCGAGATCAGCCGCATCTCGTCGATGGTGCGAGCCCTGCTCTTCAGGAGCTCCTCGGTACAGACCAGATGGGCGAGGCACCTGGCCCGGCTGACGGCCACGTTCAGGCGATTCCGCGAGAACAGGAACGCGGACCCATGTGGCACATTCGCGGCATTCGAAGTCGTCATCGTGAAGAACACGACGGCGGCCTCCTGGCCCTGGAACTTGTCGACTGTACCCACCCTGACCCCGCGTGTCTTCGGTTCGGCGTCGAAACGGTCCCGCAGTAGGCGTACCTGATCGTTGTAGGGCGCCACCACCATGATGTCGCCCACAGTGAGGGGCCGGGATGTCCCGTGCTGATCGACCCACGGGGTACCCAGCAGACGCATGAGCTCATCGGCCACGATCGCCGCCTCCTCGGGTGACTCGGTCGAACGGCTGGCGTGGTCCGCCCGCAGCCACCGGAGCCCGGTGCCAAATTCAGTCGACTGCCGGGCGCAATCCGGATGACTGACCAGTCGTCCTTCGTAGATCCTCTCCGAGATGAAGCGGCATACATCGGGATGCATCCGCCGGGTTTCGTGGAGGAACACGCCCCTGTCACCTGGCATGGTGAGCTCCGCCCCGAGCACATGCTCCAAGACACTGTTGCCACTCCCACCCGGGTGGGCCGCTTGGGCGACCTGGGGAAGTTGGAGCGGATCGCCGAGCAGGATCAGGTTGTGGGCCGAGCGTGAGGCGGCCAGCGCGTCCGCCAGCGCCAATTGTCCAGCCTCGTCCACGATCAGGACATCGACAGGCGAGTCCTTATGTCGTTGCCGGCGAAGAGCCAGGTCGTGCCGGCCACCAGATTGAACTCGCTGCGGGCACAGGGCTTGTTGGTGCGCGAGTACTGCACGCCTGGCAGTCCCCCATCCTCCGGCTCGGTGGCCCTCCGGACAGAGCTGAGGCGGTCCAGGACACGCTCCTCACGGAACAGCTTCATCACCTCGCTGAGCAGGTTGTCGATGGCCGGGTGGCTCATTGCCGTGATGCCCACCCGCTTGCCGGCGAGGATCAGACTGAGCACGATGTGGGCGCCCCGAAAGGTCTTTCCGGTTCCGGGAGGGCCCTGGATGGCCACATAACTCCCGTCCAGTTCAGGAGCCCACCGGGTGATCGAAATGACCTCGTCAGTGAATCCGCCCGAACCCGGTCCCATCTCCGGGAGGAACCGGGGAAGGTCCCGACGGAGCAGAGCCGTGGAGACGGGGTTGGGTGGTCCCATTGTCACAGGGTCCAGCAACTTGGTAGCCAGTTCTGCGAGTGCTTCCGGTTTGGGCCTGGGGCTGAACCAGTCGTCCAACATGATCGTGGTCGGGACGACTCCCAGTTCTTGAGCCCGTGCGTTCCAGGTAAGGTCGATCTCCCGCCGCACCGGATCGATGACGTCCACCCCGGCGAACCCCGGCACCCCGTCGGGCGTCGCATAGAGGATCTTCTCCCACCGGTCCAGCGAAGAGTCAGGTCCGATCTCCTGGACCGGCCAGCGAAACCTCATGGCCGGAAGGAGTGTCCTGCCCGTGCTGGATACCCGGTCCACGGATCCCACCCACTCCAGTCCGGTCAGAACCTCGGGATCACCGAGGAGCGTTGCCGAGTCGCCGAGCGCTTTGGCGAGCTTCGGCGCCGCCTGGGCTCGCCACTCCCGTTGCCAGTATCCGAGCAGGTCGCCGAGCAGATGCTCCAGCGTATCCGGACCGGCGGCGTGCAGGCTGGCCACCTGGGCATCGAGATCCGGGGTCCGGTCCTCCAGTTCGAACCGGGCCGACCTCCAGGCCAGTCCGAGAGGTCGTTGATCGACCAGCCATTCCCGCAGAGCCAGCGTGGACCGGACATCATCCTCGTTGTAGGCGGCGATACGGTCGAGCAGAGTCGGATCGCCCTCCTTCATGTACTGCTCGTACTCCACGACAGCGGCCGAGCCCTGGTCGATGTCGTGGCCCCGGCGGTAGCCGGTGACCGCCTCGAGGGGCTTGAGACCGTAGGACTCCACTCCCACCTGCACCGCGTTGAGCCCGACACGGTAGAGGTCGACGAAGAGGCCCGTCTCGACCAGCTCGGCCAGAGTCTCCTCGGCCACACCGTGCTCGGCAGTGAGGCTCTCGAGCGCCGACCGCTCCGTGTGGTTGCTGAGGCATATAAGACAGCCTCCACCAAAATTCTGAGGATCGATGGTGAGTCGTGGGAAGAGACAGATTTGAGGACCCTCGATCTGGATTCACAGATTGACAGATTCGTACGACTCCAGGGTGGCGGATTCAAACCCGAGACTCTGCGGACGTACGAGTCTCGGTTCCGACTGGCCGTTTCAGAGTTCCTCAAGTACGAGGAGGATCCCAAGTCATACAAAGGTCCAGCTGCGCAGCGCCGCTCGGCACCTCGCAAGGCGAGCACACCTGTGGAACGGGGATCCGAAACGGGAGCTTCTCGTGGCGCCGTCGACAGTTCGACCAGCGATGGGCCGGGAACTCATCAGGCAGACGGTGGAGGCACTTCGCGATCCACTCTCATCAAGTACCCATTCCCATTGCGCACTGGGGAGCTGGCGTACTTTGAGCTGCCGCGTGATCTGACGCGAGCGGAAGCACAACGGATGGCGGCGTTCATCTCGAGCCTGGCAATTGATCCTGTACCCGAACTCAAGTCCGGACGCGGCGAGGAGACATGACCAAGTCCTCGAAGCCTGCCTCCCCCTGGCTGATCCACTTCTTCCAACGGCACCCAGCCGATGATCCGAAGAAGTCAGTTCCTGCTCAGGAGTTTCTTGACGGTCTGAACGATGCTGTGGCCGCGGAGATCCTCGCAGTACTGGTAGCTGTCGCCGAAGCCCCACCCCCAGCCTTCTCGGGAGGCGGTAAATGGGAGGCGATGAAGGCGGAGATGTCGGGCTTCTATGAAGTTCGAGTGGCCGGCAATGACGTCGCAGGCCGGAAGATGAACCACCGGATGTTCTGCAGGCTCCTGCGGGATGCTGACGACCTCGGTGGATCGAGCATCGTATGCATCGCTGGGCTGTCCAAGCCGCTAAGGAGCGCCGCACGCCCCGGCGACTATCGAGCGGTCAGGCGGTTGGGCGCTGAGTTCGATCGCCGCCGGACCGTCATGGAGTGACAGAATACCGGCCCGTAGATTAAGCGCTCAACCTCTCGTTCTCGGTGTCTGCCGGGATAGCCACGATGTCCAACTGCAGGGCCGAGGCGAGCGACACAACGGTCGACAGCGTCGGATTGGCATGGTTTCCGGAGAGCAACCGGCGTATGGCCTCTGGGCGGACCCCGACGCGGCGGGCGAGCTCGGCCTTGCTTAACCCGAGAGCGACACGCCGGCCTTCAATCGTACGAACGATCCGGTCGACGTCGTCGATGCGGCGGCGAGCGTCCTCGTATGCGGTGGCAAAGTCCGGGTCGTCTAGGCGATCAGCGATGTACCGCTCTGCGCCGGTGCGTGGTTTCATCGGTGCTCCCTTCTCTCCCAAGCGTAACAAATATGTTCCGTCTTGAACAGTCGAGGACCGGTCACCCATCCCTACTTTATCCCTACAATTCAGCGAAACTCAGCGAATTCAGGCCAACTCGATCCGGAATAGGCCCAGGTCAGCACACTGGAGACGACCAGCTGGACCCCCGGAGCCGTCCACCCAGATCTACGAAGGCACCAACAGGATCCAGCGGGTGCTCATCTCCAAGGGGTTGCTCGGACAGCCGCTTTCAGTGTGGGAGCAAGCGGCCGTTCTCCTTGGGAGCGATCGAGCGATCCAACGTTGTGTGACGTCGGTGGTGCTCAGCCTCTGGAGCTGAGCCTCAAACATTGTTCTCACCCTGCATATGTGGACCATGTCGTCGACGTCATCAGCCTGGGGAAGCTGAGTCAGCAGGCAATTCGACATCAACCGTCCCGGGGCCGAAAACTCGCTATAGGGCCAAAGATCCGGCAATGGTCACACTTCCATGGGGACCCAAAATTGCGAGCGGCCCGGGGTCGAGGTGGGCCTCGCTGGGTCGGCTACCTCTAGCCAATCGGTGCGATCGGGATGGTGAACAGGGCGCTGGCGCTGTCCCGCGTGTGGGGCCTGGTTGTCGTCCTCGTGTCGAAGACCTCCACGGTGAAGGTCGACGTCTCACTCCTCTCGCGTGGTGTACCTGAGATGACCCCGGTCGACTTGTTGAGTTTGAGTCCCCTGGGCGGTCTCCCCGAACCGGCGGCCAGCTTCCAAGTGTAGGGAGGATTGCCGCCGGTGGCTTCGAGGCTGGCCGAATAGGGCTGGCCCACTGTTCCGCCCGGCAGCGAGGGAGTGGTGATCGACAACGTCGTGAAATAAAGGATGAGGGCGCCGATCGAACCGGTACCGCCCCCGACGGCGTAGCAAGTGGTGATCGAAGGGCAGGCGACTCCCGATAGGGCACGTGTTGCCGAGGGCAACGTCTGGGCGCTCCAGGTGCTCCCCGAGTCGGTGGTGGCGAGGATGTCCCCTCCGGACCCCACGGCGTAACAGGTCGTGGCCGACGGACAGGCGATGTCTGCTAGCTCTGAGGTTCCCGAGGGCACCGTCTGAGCGCTCCACGTGCTCCCCGAGTTGGTGGTGGCGAGGATTTCTCCGTATCCCGTGCTGTTCTCGAACCCCACGGAATAACAGGTGGTGGCGGACGGGCAGGCGATGGCAAACAGGAACGGGGGCTCCGAGGGCAGCGTCTGGGCGCTCCAGGTGCTCCCCGAGTCGGTGGTAGCGAGGATGTCCCCTCCGGACCCCGGGCTGTTGGTGCCCACGGTGTAACAGGTGGTGGTCGACGTACAGGCGATGCCGTACAGGGACTCTGAGATCCCTGGGGGAACCGTTTGGGTGCTCCACGTGCTGCCCGAGTCGATGGTGGCCAGGATGTCGGCGCCGCCCGAGTTGTTGCCGCCCACGGCGTAACAGGTGGTGGTTGTCGGGCAGGCCACGTCGATCAGGTCTGAGGTCCCCGGGGGCACGGTCTGGGCGCTCCAGGTGGCCCCAGAGTTGGTGGTGGCCAGGATGCCCGGGCTCTGGCCCGCGGCGTAGCAGATGGTGGTCGATGGACAGGCGATGCCGGTTAGTCCCTCAGTACCTGCGGGCACCGACTGGTCGTTCCAGGTGGCCCCGGAGTTGGTGGTCGCCACGATGAGGTCCCCCCGAATCCCACGGCGAAACAGGTGGTTGCCGACGGGCAGGCGACGCCCTTGAGAACAGCCGTCCCCGAGGGAACGATCTGGGCGTTCCACGTGCTTCCCGAGTCAGTGGTGGCGAGACTTTCTCCTTCGGGATTTGGGCCGTTTTGGCCCACGGCGTAGCAGATGGTGGTCGATGGACAGGCGATGCCATTTAGTCGAGAGATCCCCGAGGGCACCGTCTGGGCGCTCCACGTGCTTCCCGAGTCGGTGGTGGCGAGAACGTACCCGCTGTTGCCCACGGCGTAACAGGTGGCGGTCGACGGGCAGGCGATGCCAAAAAGGAGTCCCCGTGCAGGCACCGTCTGGGCGCTCCACGTGCCCCCGGAGTTGGTGGTGGCGAGAATTTCCCAGTTGTCCGGGCCGTTGGGCTCGCCGACGGCGTAACAGGTGGTGGTCGACGGGCAAGCGATACCGTTCAGAGTTGGAGTTGGGAACGATGGGGGTACCGGGGGCAGCGTCTCGGGGCTCCACGTGGTCCCCGAATTGGCAGTGGCGGAATTTCCCCGCCCGAGCTGTCGACGCCCACGGCGTAGCAGGCTGTGGTCGACGGGCAGGCGATGGCCGATTGCACAGAGATCCCCGAGGGCACCTTCTGGGCATTCCACGTGCTCCCCGAGTCGGTGGTGGCGAGGATTTCTCCCTCGGATTGCGTGCTGTTTTGCCCCACGGCGTAGCAAACGGTGGTCGATGGACAAGCGATGGCGTTCAGTCCATAGGTTCCCGAGGGCAGCGTCTGGGCGTTCCACGTGATTCCCGAATTGGTGGTGACGAGGATGTCGGCGCCGCCCGAGCTGTTTTCGCCCACGACGTAGCAGATGGTGGTCGACGGGCAGGCGACTCCGAATAGGGCACGTGTCGCCGATGGCACCGTCTCAGGCGTCCAGTTGCTCCCCGAGTCGGTGGTGGCGAGGATGTCGGCGAATCCCGAGCTGTTTTGGCCCACGACGTAGCAGATGGTCGTCGACGGACAGGCGATGGCGCTGGTCCCCGGAATAGCTGGGTACGACGCGCTCACCTGCCACGTGTATCCCCCAGCTTGGGCAGTGGTTGCGGCAGCTCGTCGCAAAACTCTGCCTGATCTTGCGGCGCTGGTTGCGCCTACAGGCAACGCCATCACCGTAATCAGAAGTACCGACACTGTGACCGTCAGTAGTGTCGAGGCAACCAATTTCGCGCGTCCCGTCTCGGATCTCATGCCATTTCCAGGTTCCCCCTGGCTGGATTAGCCGGTCCAGCGATCGCTCTACATACGAAGGGCTTAACACGATTGGACCCTCGTTGCCACCGTTTGTGATCGCCGTTGCTGGAAGTGCTCACAATCGAAGGCGCGCCATCGTCGAGATTGCCCCACTGCTCTGGGGCGGTTTGCGATCCCCCAGGCCGAACCCGTTGCAATCCGGAGTTGCATTCGATAATTTGGGTCCGACGGCGGGAATCGGTTCTCTCGGGTACCCGGGACTGGCGGACCGGGTAGCCCGAGAAGCCGCGGTCCATCAGGCCGAGGCCGGGCCCACGCAGGAGGTCATTAACGACCATGGATCGGCGGCCGAGGCAGAGCCGGGAGGACCTTCGAGCACTCATGTTGGCTGCCGGACAGTCCATCCTTCTCGAAGAAGGGCTCGGCACGAGTGCTAACGCCCTGAACTTCAAACGTGCCTTCGACCGGATCGAGTCAGAGACAGGCATCAGACTGTCCAACGCCTCGGTGATCGGACGGGTGTGGGAAAACCTCGGCGACTACCAGACTGCTGTGCTGGTCGAACTGGCGTCAGATACGAGCCGTTCCAATGTCTCCGAGGTTGCTGACGTGGTGGCCGCCGTCCTGGCAGAGCGAGACTTATCAACGGCCAAGGCTCGGTCGGAGGTGTTGTCCGAGGTGTGCCGGGTGGTTGGCGAGGCTCTTGGCGATGCTTTGCGTCGCTCCTCGAGCTGGTCGGTGTGGATCAACGTGTGGACCGTGGCGACCTCAAGTGACCTGCCCGACCGATACCAACGAGTTCTTGCTGCACTCATGCGGAGCTATGACGCCATCAATCGGGAGGGAGAGGAAGCGTTTGGGAGCTTGATGACGCTCTTCGGCTATCGGATCAAGGAGCCCCTGACTGTACCCCAGTTCCTCAATGCCGTCGGGGCACTCTCTGAAGGATGCTCACTTCGGGACCGGGTCGACAACAAGATGCTCGGGATCGTCCGTCCCACGGGACCTCATGGAGAAGAACAGCAGTGGACCATCTTCGGTATCGGGCTCCACGCTCTCGTCCTGGAGTTTTTCGAGCTAGATCCCGACTTTGAAAAGGACGACCGCGAGGACTAGCTATTCCACAACAACGGGCATCTGCTAGCGCTCAGGTTTGGACTATGCGTCCTTTGAGTTGACAACAGAGGCGTCAGGACCTGGGAAGAAGAGGTCCTCACTGCCCGTGTCGCCCCATCTGACGAGGTAGGGCGGTTCTCCGTTCGGATGACGAATATTCCAGCACTTCGCAGTTTCGATCGGGCTGCCCGACTCGGCGACCACCGATCACGATCCGGTCCCCAATTTTCCGCGTGCATCGAGGCTCCTTCCTTCAGTGCCCCATTAACTCCATAGTCATCCCACGCCCCGCCGAGTGCAAGAGAGAAGATCCCCCGGTGTGACCCACCTACCCGGCGGCGATCAGGGACAGAATGACATCCACGTGGCCCTGCCAGCACCACTCGCACTCGCGGGCTATCTTCGTTTCCGAAGATGGTTCTCTCCATGGCGGAGGGGGCGGAGTACCTGAGGAGAACACGATGAAATACATGATCGAATATGAAATTCGCACGGCTGGTCTTACACACGATCAGCTCAAGGACAATCAGGACGCGTTGCTCAAGGCCTTCGACAAGTGGTCGCCTGAGAAGGGCCTTACGATCGATGCATTCGTCTCGAACTTGAATAATGGTGGCTATGTGCTGGTGCAGGCAGACGATCCCGGGGTGGTCTATGCGTTCGTCTCGAAGTTCGTTTACTGGAACGATGTCAACGTTGTCCCTGTTGTCGATGTTGGGGACGCAGTAGCAACGGGGAACGAGTCTCTGGCCTGGGCACGTAAAGCGGTGAAGGGTTGATACGAAGCCTCAACTGATCACACGCCCCGGGGGGTTCATTGTGGGATAGGGCGGGACATTCCGAAGCACAATTGCGTCTCGTTCCTCATCTCAGCGGCAGATCAGTCGCGGCTCCAAGCTTCCCGGGGCTGAGGTGTGGTCAGTTCGTTCTTGGCTCACTGGGCTGAGGATCCTGTCCCTGGCCTCTCCTGAGACTTGTCCCGGTCCATCCCCCGAGCGCTCTATCGCTGACCACCGTCGGTCACAGTGTTCCCGTGATCAGCACTCATCAAGACCTCACAACCGAAGTCACTATCCGGCTATCAAGCCAGCCAAATCCCTGGGTTCTCGTACAGGACGGGGACGCGCAGTGCCGACATAATTGTCGGATTCAGGCTTTTTGAGTCTCCTGCTCGGGTGGACCGACATGGAGCGGGACTGTGGCCGTGGATCGCCGCCCGGCTACCGAATGGGGGAAAGCGACGCCAGGGAGATCATCATACGTTCGCGGTAGCGCACCGATCCCAGCGGGCCGGCTTTTTCGGAGACGTCGACCGTCTCTCGTTGGCGGAGAATGAGTCCATCTTGTTGCGAGATCCAGTAGTCGTTGGGATTGGACCCCGACTGGGCACCGGAGAAGGTGAGCGTTAGTCGGGTGTGAATGGCAGGCACTATCTGACCACCCACGTTGACTGACGCCGAATCGACGATGCGGCCAGAGAAGATCACGCGTTCATCCGGTGAGTGGCATGTGGCCTGCCATCGCTGGCCGCTGCGTGAATTGGGCGGTATCAAATAGGTGTGGGCCGGACATCGAATGACGCTTGTTGTCTGAGTCCCCGCGATCGCTTCATAGGACGGGGCAGAAGCGATGGAAAGGGCTCCGTTCTCGCTTCTACACGCAACTATTCCCTCCATATGCTGCTCCAACGGTTCCCACTTCATCGTGGCGCAGGTGGAGTCAGTCACGATCATGCGACTGGTCGTTGGAAACGTCCGGGTGATGCCGCCCACACTCAACTGCTCTTCACCAGTTGTTCGGAACTGGTACACCCCTGGCGGCGGAAGACTCCCATATTCTGCCGTGGCGCTTGAGTGCTGGCCCTCTCGATATTGGCGGATGGCTTGACGCAGATCAATCTGTGTTCCGGGGCTTCTCAGTACAAAGAACCACACCCCGACACCCAGCGCGGTGATGAGTACCGCAAGACCGAGGCCCAGCACCATAAGGCGATGATGTCCGATCCACGTCAGCGTCGGCATTGCGATCTCCCAGTCGGCCTCAACTGTTGTTTCCCGACCGTACCCTGAGACCGAACTGTCCGCCCAGACTGTCTTCGTTGGAACCCCCCCCGCACCCAGTTCCTACCGTGAACACGCACGTGAGTCCAAGTGTCCTCAGATCGGGAGGCTGAGGAATCTCCTGAACCCGGCTTAACTGGTTGAGGTCAAGTCGTCGCGGACCGATGAGTCGAGATTTGTCGCAAGCCAGGTTCGCTCGGAGAACTCATTTCACCCTGCGCACATATCCGGTTCTGGGATACGCCTGGCAGGGTGCCGAGGTCAGGATGATTTCAGCTCGTTTGCGATGACTTTGGCAACCGGAAGACGCCTAATGGTCGGCACGACTGTGAGCAGTGTCGCCGGACTACCAGGAGGGATGCGTAATGGAAATCATCAGCTTGGGTGCGAAAGACGGGCTGCCCGCCTTGAACTGGGCGACCATCGTCGAAAAGCTCGATGCCGGATCGCCTCCGGCTCCAGACGCCCATAACGCTCGGACGACGTGGCTTTCGACGGTGAACGAGGATGGGAGCCCGCACGTGACGGCGGTCGGTGCGCTCTGGCTGGACGGAAGCTTCTGGTTCCAGACCGGATCGGGTACCCGGAAGAGCCGCAACGTCGCCCACGACCCGCGCTGCTCGATCGCGGTGTCGATCCTCGATGCAGACGTCGTCGCCGAGGGTGGGGCAAGGCGGGAGACCGACCCAGCCACACTGACTCGCCTCGCCAGGGCCTGGGCTGACCAGGGATGGCCCGCCGAACTGGACGAAACCGGGACTGGTATCACCGCCCCGTTCAACGCTCCGTCGCAAGGACCGCCGCCGTGGAACGTCTATCGCATCAAGCCACATTCGGTGACCGCGACACTGGGAATCGAGCCCGGCGGGCTGACTCGCTTCAGGTTCTAACCTCAGCCAAAGGAGGTGCTTGTCCGGCCTCGCCGATCGATGACTTCCGATTCAGCATGCGGCTCGTCTGGCCGCTCTCTCGGCGCCAGTGCAGAGTTGCGGGCGACAAGCAAGTTGTCCGGATACCAGGCCCCGTTGGCGCCGTCCCGCAAGAGTAAGGGCCAGGCCCGGAGAGCGGCGGCGGATCCGCTCTCCACGGGTCTGACTCTTGGAGCCCACCGTAGCCCATATTGTGGAGAAGTTGCGGACGCAACTATGCGACTCTGAGTTGCAATAGGGGCATGGTCCGAGGCGCCGGGCTGCGAGCCGCCGACGCCCCGGAGTCAACACCCCGTCCCTCGACGAGGAGCGTAGTGCGGGTGCTGGGCGCCGACGAAAAAGACCCCTTTTACTGGAGCTTCGCACTTTGTGGGGTCTGAACTGGGGTTATGTAGAGTTCGTCAACTATATAATCCCCAAGAATTACGCCAGCCTGGAGGCTGACCCGCCGGGAAAGTCCGAAAGCCAAGAGGCTCCGTAGGGTGTCGAACTCAGTCATCAAGAATAACGAACGGTTGCCCGGTGGGAATCAACCACAGGACGAGGCACTTCTCGATGCGCTGGGTATGCCACACGTTCCTGGGACGGGCCTCGGACCATCCGAAACCGCCAATCGCCTCCTCAACTACCGATCGGCACACCTCAGCTCAGCTGGCTGAGAGCGAACTCAGTTGCCAGCCGTTCGAGTCCCTGGCCACCTTTTTGGCGCGGGGGCGGATGACGTCCCGCCGAGTGGTGGAGAAGCGATCCTCGGTCTGACGTGATGGTAGGCGCGCCAATGTCGCTGTTCACGTTGCGCTGGTCAGCCCCAGAACACGGCCGTGGGGTCCATACCGAGTTCGTCGAGGATCACGCCGATGGGTTGGTTGGCGTCGAGGTCGAAGTACTCCGTCCACTTGCCATAGCGGTCGCCGAAGTAGAGGGTCCAGGTGCCGTCACCTTGGTAACGGATCTGGGCGATGGCCATCTTCGTCCACTCGCCTGGCGCACCCTTCCAGATGGGACGGCACTCGTGGATGGAGATGGACTTTCCCCGTGTGGTCACCTCGAGGCGGACCTCGTCGGCGAACTTGGCGGGAACCCGGTCGCGGCACCACCGCCTGACCTTCTCGACGTCGAGTTCGGGGAGGACGGTGGCCACCCCGAAAGGCTAATGACCTCAGCCGGCCAGCGGCCTGCTTTCGGGGGCCTCGGCGATGGCCGCCTTCTCGTCCCGGCGGAGCTGGGCCATTGAGGTCTCCGACAGGTAGCGGCGCTCGGCCACCTGCCACTCGTCGTGGGTCTCGACCACCACGGCGGTGACCAGGCGCTCGACCGCTTGGTCGTTGGGGAACACTCCCACCACGTCGGTGCGGCGCTTGATCTCCCGGTGGAGGCGCTCCAGCGGGTTGGAGGACCAGACCTTCCGCCAGTGGGCCTCCGGGAAGGCCGAGAAGGCCAGGAGGTCCTCCTTGGCGTCGGTCAGCATGGTGGCCACATCAGGGAACTGGCCCTCGAGCGTCGTCACGATCCGGTCGAACTGATCTCTCACCGAGGCAGCATCGGGCTGGGCGAAGATGGTCTGGATGGCGGCGATGACCATGTGGGTGTTGTTCCGCTTCACTCGAGAGAGCACGTTGCGCATGAAGTGGACCCGGCACCGTTGCCAGGCCGAGCCCACCATCACCGCCTCGATGGCCTTCTTCAGGCCCAGGTGCTGGTCAGAGATGACCAGGCGCACACCTTTCAGGCCCCGGGCCCGCAGCGAGCGAAGGAACTCGGTCCAAAAGGCCCCGTCCTCGGAGTGGCCGACGGCACAGCCCAGCACCTCCCGGTTCCCGTCCATCGACACGCCGGTCGCCACCACCACAGCTCGGGAGACGACCTGGTGGTCGACCCGGCCCTTCAGGTAGGTGGCGTCCAGGAACACGTAGGGGAACTCCACATGGGCCAATGACCGGGCCCGGAACGCTCCGAGCTGCTCGTCGAGCTCGCCACAGATCCGGCTGACCTCGGACTTGGAGATCCCGGACTCGAGGCCGAGGGCGGCCACCAGGTCGTCTACCTTCCTGGTCGAGACCCTGTGGACGTAGGCCTCCATGACCACGGCGAACAGGGCCCGGTCGATTCGGCGCCGGCGCTCCAGGATGGAGGGGAAGAAGCTGCCCTGGCGGAGCTTCGGGATCTTGAGGTCCACGTCCCCGGCCTTGGTCGACAACAACCGGTCACGAGAGCCGTTGCGCTGGGCGGTCCGGGAACTCGACCGCTCGAACCGCTCGGCCCCGATCTGGGCGGTGGCCTCGGCGTCGATCAGGGCCTGGACCATGAGCTCCACGCCCCGGCGCACGACGTCGATGTCTCCGCCGGCGCGGACAGCGTCGAGCAGTTCGTTCAGGTCAGTATTGGTGATGGTCACTGGGTGTCTCCTTGGTTGAGCTTGTCGGTTCAACCGAAGATCACCCGGTGGCCACCTCAAAGTGGTGGACCCCGGGAACTACACCACTCGGGGGGACATCAACCGGGGGCGGGAACCGGCGATGCGATGGGGGCCAGGGTGGCGAGCCCTGGCGCCCTCTCGTGGGCCAATGGGGGAAGCTTCGGGCTTCTCGAAACCGCCAACAGGCTCCAATTCCCCAGCCCAGCGGGCTGAGGACGGCCAAACCCCGATCATTCGCGGGCCTCCGATCAGGATCTGTCGTTTCGATTCCCTGAACTGGTGTGAAACGCCGAACCGCAGCTCACAATTTAGGCGGCCAGGGAGTCAACCTAACCCCTCGTCCAAAGTGCCACACTCGGTTTCGTTGCCCGTCAAGGCGATTAGGGCATCAAAAGAATAGGAGACATCAATGACACCAAATCTCGGCCAACCCAGTGTCGTGGACGGCGCCCCGGCGAACTCGAAACGCCGGAGCGCGGTGGGATCCAGCTCCCAGTCCACAATCAAGGAGATCCCACCCCAACATGCACGCGGCCGGGGCGGTGGGCCCAACACGGCCAAAGGTAAGCAACGGTCTTCTCGCAATGCCATTCGTCATGGGGTTTTCTCCCAGACCCCGGTGATCGGCGACGAACGGGAGGAAGACTGGCTCGACCACCGAGACGGCATCAGAGAATCGTTAGCGCCCCAGGGGCGTAACGAGGAAATCATCGTTGGTCGGCTCGCTCTCAACCTCTGGCAGCGGCTGCGGGAGGAGCGCTGGTTCACCGAAACGCTTCAGCACCAGGTCCAGGAACTCGACCGACAAGACCGCTTCAAACTCGACAACGGGTTGCCTGAACTACCCGAGGAGGAGGCGGTGTGGGAGGGGCACGAGGCCTCGGAGGGTCTCATCGTGGCATACCAGCTGAAAGAAGGCGACTCTGGCTCAGGTGTGCCCCCCATATCGCTTGCTACCTGGTTGTTCGCTTTTGACAAGGCCTTCGAGATACCCCATCCCCGGAATTGGGTGCCCGAACCCGGCGATCAGGCCATCCCAGACTTCGACATCACGGTGGGCGATGTGATGGACGGCGTCGATCAGGTGGCCAAGGCTCTCGGGCGGCCCCGGTGCTTCATCCTCTCCGGTGTTGAGGTGGAGTTGTACAACGCCCTCGCTCGCCAATTGGAACGTGCTGAACACGATCTGCGGATAAAGGCCGCCATGAGGATAGATTCGGTGATCCTCACCAAGGAGGACTTCGCCGGCCACGAACGGCGGGTCCTCTTCCTCGACAAGGAGTACGACCGGCTCCTACAGCGGTTGGAACTCGCTCAAAGGGCCCGAGGCGGGGCGCTTCCGCCCCCGATCCGCGTAAGTTTGTCTGGTGAATGAAATGACATAAAACTACTTATAGGAACGGCGATTTCGCGAAACGAACTCGCATCTGCCCTGTTCCGGGCTCAGCTTCCATGCCTCAGGACTACCGGGGGCGTTCTCAGCTTGATGAGCTGAGGTCCCTCTCCGGCCTTTCTCACCAAGAAATCGCTGTCTACCAGGGATTTTCCGCTTTGCGAACTTTTGGTGGTCAAGTTGGTGGTCAAATCCACTGACTTGTCAACGCTTGTTGTCAGTTTCAACCCTCTGAACAGGACTTCTTTTGCGCGCTCGGCAGGATTCGAACCTGCAACCTTCTGATCCGTAGCGCGCCTCGGGGTCGTTTCACCGGGTCCCGCCAAGTCCCTAATTCGTCTCAAATATGCAGGTCAGATGGTGTGTGATTTTCGAGCCGCGAAATCGTCTGGGACTCGATGCTACGCCCTGGGACCCAATTGTTGGCTTTTTCGTTGGCTAATTTCGTTCTTTGCAGGCAGGCGAATCAGAAGGTTTTGACCACTTCTGCACCCCTTGAAAGACCAAGTCAGAAGGTTTGATCAGAAGGTTCGGAATCACTCAATTCTGCCCTCGTAGCAAGCCTTCGAGGGACTGCCCCGTGCGACGCATCTGATCGACACTCGGAGTATTGGCTTCTCCCACCCCGGATCGGACAATGGTCCCTACGGTCCGGTCCGCTTCGTCGACCATGCTCCGCCTGATCTCCTGTTGACACCAGGATCCGAGGTCGTGGGGAGCCTGGCGCAAGGCCTCGGCGATGGATCGGGTCATATCGGGGTGCGAGGTCAGACGGAATAGGTCGAGGTAGTCACCTCCGGCTTTCTCCGCTCGCGCCGCACGGCGTTTCGGAGCGGACTGGAGCTTCATGGCCACCAGGCTTGCCGGGGTAGCGATTCGGCACCGAGCCTCGGCCACCACCTCTCCGCCCTCTTCGGCGATGAGCGTGAGATCCTCGGCTGTGTCGAGGGCCCAACGATGGGCCAGTACGAAGATGCGGTCCGCCTCGCCTTCGGGCAGGAGGTCTGGTGAGATGTCACTCGCCGGAACGTCTCCGACGGCAATGCAGTCGATCTTCGTGCCCAGCAGGAGCCCATCGACGCCCTCGGTGCCGATGACAGTCTCAACGGCGGTCAGCTCGTCACCATGCTGTGTGGCGACGGTGTCGAGGTCATAGGTCACCCGATGAGCGCCCTGGAGTCGGGCGAGAACGGCCAGACCACCGATCACGGCGAACTCTCCGATCGGCACGGCCTCGGCCAAGGCGGCCAGACGATGCCACTAGCTGGGCCACCCCGGAGTTCGCCAGGCGGAGTTCACCAGACACGGACAGTCTCCTGAGGGTCCCAGCCTTCGAGTATCTCGCGGCCGCGGGCCCGGTCTTGGGCGAGGTCGAGAGCGATGATCAGGCCGCTGGCTACGAGAAAGCCGTCCCGGCTCTTCGACGACGTCAAGGTGAAGCCATACCGGGACGGGCACACCGCGATCTCCGATCCCGTCCAACCGGACGGGGCGCCATAGGCCCCCACCACCGTGGCCAGGTCGGTGTCGTCGGCAACATAGAGCCTGGGCCACCCTCCCGCGGGTCCGGCGGCCACCGGTGCACCGAGGGAGACGGCACCGAGGGTCCCACTCAGTCGGAACCGCTCGGGCGGCTCGGGCGGTGGCGCTTGAGGCATCGGATGCCAACGGGGCTTCCACTCCTCGGCAATCGCCCAGAACAGCTCGGGCACGAACGGGCGGTTGTCCGAACCCACCAGTCCCTGGGACCGGAGCTCAGACAGGATCTCCGACACCCGGCCCGGGGAACGATCGATCTGGCGGGCGGCAGCATGGACACCCTGAGGTTCACCGGGATTCACGAGTAGCGCCAGAGCCGTATCGAGACCTGTGCCTCTGAATACGCTGACGACTCTTCTGGGAGGCACCACTGACCCTGAGGAGACTTCGGCATTGACAAAGAGGCCCGGGGTCCTGACCCAGAGGTGCCCCCTTCGGTCGAACCACGCCAGGCCTGCCTGGCTCAGTTCCTCTCTTGCCGCTGTCGAGATCCGGTCAGCGACGATGATCGTCGCTGCTGCCCCGTCAGCCTCGTGCAGGTGAGCCAGCAGGCGAGCATCGCTTTCGCGCACGACCTTCAGTTCGTTGACGGCAAAAGGCACACCGGCGATCTCGATACGGTCGCCGGCCATCCGAACAGGGGACACGCCAGCTTGCTCGAGAGCCGAGGCCAATCCGTGACTGTTCGCTATTCGTGGCACCACGAATACAGACTACCCCCCCGAAGTCCCAGTCACCAGGTGCGGGCGCTACGGGACTTCACGCTCGACGTGACCAACGACTACGAGATCATGGTTGAGACCTTCGACCCGGTCGGGAGTGCGCCGAGCGACCGTAGGTTGTGGCGGGGTCGTTGCCATGGCCGCGCCTGCGGCCCGCTCGGTCGAGATGTCGAGCACGAGCAGACTCAGGTTCGACACGACCGCCGCACCGATAATCGTCGTGATCCACGCCATGAGCCCGCCGGTCACGTGGAAACCGAGTGCGGCTCCGACCACCGCACCGACACCCGCGGCACCGATGCCCTTGGCCCGCATCGCCTTTGGCGTGTCGATGCGGACCCAGCCGGCGTAGACCCCGAGCCAGATCGGCACCGCAATCGAGGCCACTGCCAGCAGCTGGTCGTCGAGCGGCCAGCTCGGCCGGAACCGCAGTACCAACAGTGCGCCGAGGAACCATCCGCCGAGTCCGAACACGATCGGACCGGCCGAACGGATCCATGCGCCCGTCTTGTGACCGGTGCCGCCTCGGCGCCGAATCCGGATCGCCAACACCACAAGCCAGATCACTGCCAACAAAACGATGCCGATCATTGTCGCAAGGCTGTCCTTGGCAATCGCTGTCTGTGTGGACGATGTTGTGAAGCTGACAATGTTCGGGGTGTAGCGGGACGTATCGACCTGGCCGATGGCATAGAACGTGGTCAGCAGCTGCGTGCTAGCGCTCGGCTCGTAGGCGTCGAAGTCGTCCACGTGCCCGAGCCCGGACAGGATGACCTGATGCCCGTTGGAAAGGTGCGGCAATAGTTCCTTCGTGGCGTTCTGGGCCGGCGTTTCGAAGTCGAGCGTCCCGCCGATGAGAAGCGTCGGGACGTTCGAGTTCTCCACGCTGGTGTACTGGTTCTCGCCTGGGTTGGCCGGCCAGGCGTGAGCCATGCCTCCTGCCCCCCACAAGAACTCGCCGAGGGGATTGCCGATGATCGAGCCCCGATCCGCGCCGGAGCTGAAGTAGCGCTCGACGGGCTGCGCGTCGGCCATCCCGATGCTGGCAAACTCGCCCCAGGCGAACGACGAGGGGAGGACGAGACCGGCCATCGTCGATAGAAACCACAGGCCGCTCGGATCGCCATGGGCGGCGGAGATCCACGAGTCGAGGGTCATCGGCCCAGACAGTGGCGAACCGGTTGCCTCCGTGAGCCCGAGGAACGTCCCGACCAGGGCGTTGCCCGGCTTGATCGGCAGGGAGTACCAACTGCTCGGCAGGTGCGCTGCCGTGTGCTTCATGCTGGCGGCAAGGTTGCCGGTGCGGGCACGGCAGGCAGACTGCTGCGCGCACAGCGCCGAGTAACGCTCGATCCCCTGATCGATCTCGGCTCCGCTGTAGATGAAGTTCCCGGGCGGGTTGACCCCGACCATCACCGAGCGGTCGACAGTATTCGAGTACCGCCACTGGTAGATCATCGCCAGACGGGTCCCGGCGCTCTCGCTGAGCAGGTCGATGTGCTGGTAGCCGAGCGCGACGCGAGCGGCTTCGATGTCGTCGGCCTGCTCGGTCAGCGTATAGCCGGCGAGGTCTACGCCGGATCGCTCAAGCCGCTGCGCGCACGAGGCGAAGGCTTGGGAGTACGCGCTCAGCGATGCTTTCCCCAGGAAGTCTGCCGACTTCTCCAGCGCCGCTGTCACCTCGGGACAGTTCAGCACCGAAGAGCCGTCGACGCCGCGGTAGCCGACCATGACGACATCGTGCTGGGCGGTCAGGCGGCTCGCTTGGGGGAACGTCATGTTGGTTATGCCCGGGCCGCCGTTGAGATGGAAGATCGGTGCCAGTGGATGGGATGAGCGAGCCAGGATCCGGATCACCGGCAGCGCGATCAGGCGCGACCGGGGGTCTGCCCGGTTCTCCGGCACGATCAACGTGCCGCAGTCCGCGGGCACCGCACCCAGCTCGGTCGCGTAAGTGCACGCGTGCATGGTCAGCTGGCCGGCGTGTGCCCCCTGAGAGACCGAGACCGTTTCCGGGCTGGACGAGACTCGCAGATAGGTAAGTCCCGCCAATAGGACGATGATCACCAGCAGGGCAACGATTCGTGTCCAGGTGAATGCCCGTGGTCTTTGGGCCAGCGGTACTGGTTGATCGACGGCCTCGGTCTTGCCGTAGCGCTTGGTCGGGTGGTTTTCCTCGATCATTGTTCTTCCTTTCGTCGACCCTCGTTGTGCTATGTAGCGGCCCAAGCGGCGATCGCGAGATCGGCATCGTTCGGAGGCCGGATAGCGCGCGGTGTTATTGGATGACTATGGGATGCGGAGGCTTGGCGAGGGCCTCGGTCTGTTGTTCCGTCCCACGCTTCGATGCCCTTCCCCTCCCACCGAGCATGCCGAGGTGGGTGTGCTGGAAGTGATCGTCATACTTGAGTCCGTAACCCATCAGGCGGTCGAGCCCGATGTGAGCAAGCCAGACGAGTCCGAGCCCTAGTAGCAGTGGTCGGTGCTGCCACCATCCCAGACCAATGACCAGAGCCGGCACGGGGGTGGCGTGGGCCAGGTTGTAGAGGAAGGCCCCAACTCGCGTTCCAGCTGCGTAGCCCGTCATCGCCAGATCGGGAAGCAGCAGAACGACTGGAACCAGCCACCAGGGCTGCCCTGTAGTCGAGTAAGCGATCAGCGCCCCCGTCAAAAGGGCTGCCGCCTCGACCCGCAGCCACAGCAGTGGCGTTCCCGAAACGGTCCCGTCCGAGATGGGTCCGTTGCTCTGACTAATGGCCCGAGCGGTCAACGCACCTGCTCCTGATTTCCAGAGCCCAGCTTCAATGTTGCAAGAAAGCTCAAGATGGCCTCGGCGGTCAGCCCAGACTGCTGAGACTGGGGATAGTGCCCGGCTTCGGGAACCATCACCACCGATGCGTTCAACGTCTCAGCGATCCATCTCGCCTCCTCGGAGGGATCGGGAAAGTCCGGGTCCCGTTCTCCCATGATCACCACAGTCGGGCTGGACACATCCGTCAGTCGGGCCTCTGCCGGATCGTGATTCGTCCGAGTGGTCAGTGAGAACGCTTTGGCGTACCCGGGACGACGGAGACTCGCCACCACCGTGTCCCTGTACTCGTCGAAGTCATCGGGACGATGACCGGCGTAGAGCTTTGGCATGTAGGACTTCCAAGAAGTGGCGGCCCAGGGCCGAGCCATCGCCACTCGCAGCAGGATTCGCTGGACAGAACTCATCTTGCCGTTGCGAACAAAGGGGCCAACGAGCACAAGGCCTTCCACCAGGTCCGGCCGATCCGCGGCCACGAGTGCTGCAGCTCCCGCTGCCATGGAGTTCCCGACGATGACGGCCGGACCACCGAGTTCCTCAATCAGCGCCATGATGTCGGCCGCTGTCTCGACATCTCCATAGGAGGAGAACGTCGCATCGCTATCGCCGTGCCCCCGGAGGTCAGTAGAGGCCGCCCGGTAACCGTTCGACCGAAGGGTCGGGGCCAGGAATCGGTAGGTGCTCCGGAGATCGCCCATGCCGGGTACGAGAAGCACGAGCGGACCGGTGCCAGCAACGTCGTAACCGATTTTTCCTTCGGGGAGGTCTATGAACTTGGTGTTGGAGATCATGGCGTGTCCTTTCATGGTGTTGGATAGATACAGCAAGTCGGCAAATGAGTGATGCGTCGTGCCTCCTACCGACCTGTCGCTAGCTGTGGAGCTGAGGCGGTCACCTTGGACGTTCCCTCGACGCTGAAGGCGAACTCCGGCCCGAACGCAGCCGCCGGGCTGAATGCCCCACCCAGCGTTCGATCCAAGGTCTCCTCCACTGAGCGGACGGCGATCATGGCTGTGTAGCGATAGGACTCCCCCGTCTCAAGCCAAGCCTCGGAGGACGTACCGTCGACTCCGATGGCTCGAGCCCAGCCAAAGGATCGATAGATCTGAGCGTCGGGAGACACCTCCGTGGCAGGCAGATCAACGAGCGCGGAGTAAGCGACGACGTTTGGGGCGCCGGTGGCCTGAAAGGCTGCCTCGAGGTCACCGGTCGGGACCGGCATGATGGGGAAGTCACCGTCGGGAAACGAGAGCGTGCTGATTCCCAGCCCGAGCTCCTGCGTCTGTAGTTGGCCACTCTGTCGAATCCAACCTCCGAAGGGAATGTTCTCCGCCCTCGTTGCCGCCACGCCCGGTCCCGGCTCAGCGCTGGCAACCCGAGCCACCACTTCGAGGGTCTCCGCTCCTCCGACTGCGTCGCTCACCAAGCGAGCCAGGCAGTTGGTGGCCACGACTCCGAATCCGACGCCCGGCATCACGGTGATCGCCGCCTGTTCGGCCAGTGGATTGAGGTCGTAGAGCGCCCGGAACACCTGGAGTTCGTTGCTGATGTCGAGGTAATGGGTGCCCGAGTTGAGACAGGCTTCGGCCAACGGGGCTGCCGTGTGCAGGAAGGGTCCGGCGGCGTTGAGTACCAGGTCGACATCGGACAGGCCCTCGCTCAAGGTCGTCGGTTCATCCAGGGCGAGGACTCGGTACGGCAGGTCGAGGCGGTGGGCCAATGCCTTGAGAGCTGGTTCGCTGCGACCGGCCAGCAGCGGTCGGTGGCCAATGTCGCAGGCATGCTGCGCGATGAGGCTGCCGGTGTAGCCGGCCGCGCCGTAAAGCATCCAGGTTGGATCGTTGTTCATGGTTGAGTTCCCTTTGGATAGATGGAGATGTGCGTAAGCCGATTACTTGGCGGCATATTCGCCGGCTCTGACTTGCACCATGAGCCTTCGGAACAGGTCCGGTTCCTCCAGTTGGGGAGTGTGTGCGGAGTGCTCGAACCAGATCAGCTGCTTGCTGGGAGCGCTCAACTGGTCGAAGTAGCGCTGGGCAGCCTCGCCCGGGGCCACCTGATCGAGGCGGCCCTGGACCATGACGATTGGGACGCCGATCCTGGGAAGTGACTGCGCCAGGTCCATCACGGCCAGTTCGGAAAGCAGTGCTTCCTGGGTCGCCGATACCCCTCGTAGAGTCCGCACGACATCTCCGAGCGAGTAGTCCGGTGAGCGCAGGAGACTGACCACCAATCCACGGGCGATCGAACCGTAGGTCTCACCGGTGGTCACCCCTCCGAAGGTCGAAGCCCATCGGACCCGGGTCGAGAACTGCTTGGCCGTCAGGTGGGGAGGTGGTCCTATTGCTTCGAGTTGGCGCGCCGCCCGCTTGTTGCCTCGCGTCAGCGCGGTCTGGACGGCGAAGTCGTAGGCACCGTTGGCTGCGGCTTCGCCGTCGACGTCCATACCGACGACAACCAGGGCCCTGACCAGGTCCGGCCGAAGTGCTGCGGCGGTGGCTCCGACGGTCGCTCCGAACGAGAACCCGACCACGTAGCACTTCCCACCCCACCGATCTCGAAGTACCTCGAGAAGGGACACTGCGTCCTGGGCCATCCGGTCCAGGCTGATCTCTGATGTTCCCTGGCTGTCTCGCAGCGAGCGCCCACAGCCCCGTTGGTCCCAATAGACCACCGTGAACTCCTGCTCGAGTCCGAGCGTCCGTCCGAATTGGGGTGCCTCGTTGAGCATGGGCAGGCCCGGGCCCTGCTGGATCATGAGGAGAACAGGGTTGGATTGATTCTGCCCACGAGTGCGGATCCACTGCGTAGAACCACCGAGCTCAATGGGCTCGAGCGTGTCGATCATCATTGCGTTCTTCTTTCTGAATCGGAGCTGTGCAGCTCGGAGTGAGTACCTTCGCTGGCATGCTCGGACGGCCCGCCAGCGCGACGTTGGAACCAGGCAACGGTGCCGGCGATGGCGTCTGGCAGTGGAGTACCGGAGTCACCGAACACCGCGGTGTACTTGGAGGTGTCGAGCACGAAGGGCTGGTCGAACTGGTAGGTCATCTCCACCATGGACCGCAGTACTGGGTTGAACAGACCCAAGCCACGGAGGGCCAGCTTGGACACCGACCGGCTCTCGACCGGGTGGCCGACCTCCGCGCCGATGAGTTCGAAAATGTGGCGAGTCGTCACCGTTTCGGGTCCCGGAAGGTGCCAGACCTGGTCCACCGCGCGCTTGTCGGTGCCGAGGGTGGCCAGGCCCCGGGCGATGTCGGGCACGTAGCTGTAGGTGTGGAGGAGCTCCGGATTGCCGATGAAGTCGGCCCGGCGCCCGGACACAGCGTTGCCGAACACCCGCTCGCCGAGGGTGGGGCCATCGGTGACCCCGGCGCCGAAGAAGTCCGATGCCCGTCCGATGGCCATGTGGACCAGACCGGCGTCCCTGGCTTCGAGCAGCTCCCGGGTCATGGCTGCCCGGGTGCGGCCCTTCACGGTCGATGCCACGAGCGGGAGGTCCTCGGTCATGGGTACGCCGCCGGTCGGGCCGTAGCCGTAGAGGTTCTCCAGGCTGACCAGCAGTGCCCCGTTCCGCTCGGCTGCCGTCAGGACGCCACGCTGGAGCGGAGGAAACAGCTCGGTCCATTTGGGGTACGGGGCGTTGAGGCACTGGTAGATGACTGCGGCGGCGCTGGCTGCCTCAGTTGCCGCGGCAGTATCGCTGGCATCCGCCCCTCGCCATTCGACTCCTCCGGGTAGCTCTGAGGGTTGGCCCCGGGACACGACCCGGACCGGAAGACCCAGTCCCGACAGATGGGCGGCCAGGGCTCGTCCGACATTGCCGGCCCCGAACACGACGTGCATCTGGCCATCAGCCATGATCGGCTCCTGGTGCGGCCGGTGCGCCGGTCGGATTGGAGGCGGTCGATTGGGGATCGTCGCCGGTGCGACTGTCCCAGTGCTGGTGGTAGGGACGGAGGCCGAACACCTTGGCCGCCGCCCACAGGGGCGGGAAGACCAGGTTCTGGACCCAGATAGGAGGGGAGGTCACTCTGCTCTCGTGCCGGAAGTGCCAGAAGGTGGCACCCAGCTGCAGGGGATTCTTGGGCGCCCCCCGGGAGGTCGTCCTCCCATCGGCCACCAGGCCGGCCAGGGCCTCGTGGAACTCCTTGGTGTGGAGGGCAGGGCGGAGCTCGACCACACCGGTGATCTCGACGGTGCCGAGATTTCCCTCTGAGTGAGGGACCCCGGGAGGCACGACGATGGTCTCCCCCGCGGTGGCGGTGATCGGCTTCCCGTTCAGGGTGACGGCGGCCTCGCCCGAGATGATGGTGAACCGCTCCTCCTGGTTGGGGTGGACATGTTCGGAGATCACCCCACCGGGCATGCTGCGCCAGGTGAAGCGGACCAGCTCACCATTGCTGTCCTCGGCCACCGTGGTGTACTCGATCCACTCGCCGGTGGCTGGGTTGAAGAAGGGACGGAAGGTGGTCATCACCGCACCTCCTCGAGATCCGCACTGAGGACCGCCACCGGCACCGACGGCCGGGAAGGTGCGAGCGGAGTAGCAAGAGGCGCTAGCGCAGGGCGCCGAGAGACCGGATTCCACCAGGCCGCGGATCCGAGCAGCTTCATCACGGCGGGGACCAGCACCGCCCTGACCAGCGTGGCGTCGAGGATGACGGCGAACGCCACTCCGAACCCGATCTCCTTCACGAACACCAGCCGGGACAGCACCAGGGCTCCCATGGCCAGGGCGAGGCAGCAGGCCGCCGCCGTCACGATCCCCCCGGTGTGGGCCATGCCGAGGGCCACCGCCTCGTCGGGCGTGGCGCCGGCATCGTGCTCCTCTTTGATCCTGCCGAACAGGAACACCCCGTAGTCGGTCGATAGGCCGAACACGACGGCCAGGATGATGATCAGCGAGGTCGACTGGAGTGCGCCGGGAGCGTGGAAGCCCAGGAGATGGCTCAGGTGCCCCCTCTGGAATCCCCACACCAGCACCCCGTAGGTGGCCAGGATGGTGAAGAAGTTCATCACCACCGCCATCAGTGGGAGCGTCACGGAGCGGGTCATGGCGAACAGCATCACCAGGGCGATCAGGACGATCAGTCCGAGGACCACCGGCAGGTGGGACTTCAGGCTGTGCTGGAGGCTGAGGAAGGAGGCGGTCTGCCCGATGACCGTCACTTGGCCGGGACCGGGAAGCGCCTGGATGGCTTCGACGGCCTGCTGGGCGGTGGGCGACAGGGGTGCGGCGGTCAGGACAACGCTCGACTCCCAGAGCGACCCGCCCAGGTGCTGGAAGGCGGGCACCGCCTTGACGCCCGCCACATGAGCCACCGAGGTGGAGTACGTGGCCAGCTCTGCCGGCGTCACCTGGCTCGAGTCGACCACGACACCAGCTGGCGCCTCGGAGAAGGTCGGGAACCGGGTCTGGACCAGGGCGTAGGCCGCACCGGCCGAGCTGCTGGACGGCAGGGCGCTGGCATCGGCACCGGTGAAGGCGACGTGGAGGAACGGTGAGGCCAGCACCACGATCACCAACACGGCGGCCCCGCCCCAGATGATCGGCCGACGCATGACCCGCGTGGCCATGGCGTACCAACGGCGACCGGCGGCGACCTCAGATGCAGGCTGGTTCGCCGAGGCTGCAGGCTGCACCGCGATCCGCTCACCGAACACGGCGAGGATCGCCGGCAGAACCAGGAGGGCGAAGGCACCGGCGGCGAGCACGACGATGGCGCCGGCCACACCCATGGAGTAGACGAAGCGCTCGGGGAAGACGGCCAGGGTGGCGAGGGCGGCGGCGATGGTCAGTGAGCTGAACAGGACGGTGTGACCTGCCGTGCGACGGACCGTGGCCAGGGCGGCCTCAATCGAAGCGCCCCGGCCGAACTCCTCCCGGAAGCGGGAGATGATGAGGAGGCTGAAGTCGACCGACAAGCCAATTCCGAGCGCAATGACCAGGTTGAGGGCGAAGATGGACAGCGGGACCAGCACCAGGGCGAGGCCCATGACGCCCAGGGTGACGGCGATGGCGAACACCGCCCCGACCAGCGGTACCGCCGCGGCCCGGAGACCCCGGAACACGAAGAACAGAAGCAACAGCAGGAACGGCAGGGCGTAGAGCTCTGCCCGTCCGAGGTCCTGTGACGAGACGGATGCGATCTGGACGCCGGCCACAGTGGGGCCACCGAGCCAGGTGTTGGCCTTCAGCGCCGGCTGGGCGGCGATGGACTTCTGGAGGGCGGTAACCGCCTTCTGCTCGTTGACGGCACCGACGGTGGCTACCACCGTGGTGAGGGTCCCGTTGCTCGAGATCATGCTCCGGTCGCCGGTGTTGGCGTAGTCGAGGACGCGCTTGACCTCTGGGCGGGACCGGAGGATCGAGACCACCGATGCCACTCGGGCGGGGAGAACCGAGGAGGTGGTGATCGGCGTGGCAGTGCGCACGACGACGATGTAGCCCTCTTCGGGATTCGCCCCGGTCACCCGTTGGATCTGGTGCTGGGCCAACACGACCGCTGAGCCGGGAGCGTCATAGTCGCTCAGTGAGGACGTGAGGTGGGCCGAGGCGATGCCCCCACCCACCAGACCGATGAAGGCGATGGCACCGGCCAGCCACAGGACAAGCTTGGCGCGTCGCCGCCTGTCACCGGAGGGCAAGCGAGGAGTTGAGGAGTGATGACTCATGACAGGGGTCCTTTCCGAGGTGACAACGGCATCAGGCAAGTTCTTCGAGCACCTTGAGGAGCTCGAGCACGCCGGAGAAAGCTGTCCAGTGGCCATCGAGATCGGCACTATCAGGGCCGATCCGGCCCTCGATTCGGCCGTCTGAGGTCCGGTTGGCTTCCAGAAGCAGGCGTACAGTCCGCCTCGGAGTTGATGAGGTGTCCATGGGTACCAGTCAACGGGAAGAGCACCGCGTTGTCCCCAGGGATCGACCCTAGGTTTGACCCTGGTTTTCTCTGGGGTAGGCGCGAATAACCAGGTGGAGAGCCATGGCCCGGACCTAAACAGGAGCGAGCTGCTCAGCGGAGCAGGTCGGCCAGCTCGCGCCGAGAGGCGATGTCGAGCTTGATGAAGCAGTTGCGGAGGTGGTACTCGACGGTTTTCACCGAGACATAGAGCTCGCCAGCCACTTCGCGGTTGGTCAGGCCGGTGGCGACCAGTCGGGCCACCGACATTTCGGCCCGACTCAGGCCGAGGGTGGCCGCCGGGCTCTGGGCCGCAGCGGAGACCTGCAGGAGCTCCAGTTCCTCAGCACTTCGCCGCACGAAGGGATCGGCTCCCAAGTCGGAGAAGAGGCGGTGGGCCGTCTCGAGCTGGATCACCGCCTCTGCGTGCTTGCCCACCGAGCGCAGGCGACGGCCGTCGTCGAGGTAGAGGAGAGCTTGTTCGAGCGGAATCAGCGTCGCTTCGGCGATGGCGTGTCCGCGTGCAAAGGCAGCATCGGCACCCGTCGGATCACCGGTTGCAGCAGCCAGGTTGCCCTGGCAACGGGCAAGGGCCAGCGCCGCCGATTTGGGGTTCGGCTCGGGCATGGCCTGCTCGAACTGGCGGAGGGCAACCTCGGCCTCACCGAGGCGACCCAAACCGATGAGTGCGTCGACCTCGGTGGACCGCCAGTTGAAGACGCCGGGAAGGCCGCCGACTCCGAGGCGACTGGTGGCACGGACGGGTTCAGTGGCCGCCAGGATACCGACGAGGTCCCCGCGGGCCGAAGCGAGAGCGACACCGGCCACCGCACAGGTCGCCACGGCCAGCACCACAGGAAACCGAGCCGTTGCCTCGCGAACAGCAGCGACCCGCTCTGCTGCGGCAATCCACTGACCGCGACCGGCCAGCACCTGGGCAGATCGTGCGTGCGACCGGGCCAGATCCAGGGGGCGGTCGGCATCCTGGGCCAGCGAGGTGGCGAGCCGGGCGTACGTCAAGGCTGTATCCCAGTCGCCTCGGCGGAAGTGAGCCTCACTCAGATGAGACAGACACGGAACGGGATAGGTCGCAGGGACTCCGGAACGCAGCCGAGCGGCGGCGGCGCCCAGATCGGCGATGGCGCCGGACAGGTCATCGACATAGACCTTCAACATCCCGCGCATGATCAGCGCGTCGATCTCGGTCCGGGGTACGTCGTTGGCGGAGGGCGGGAGGAAGTCGAGAACGGTCAGACCCTCGGCCACCTGTCCCGCCTTTCCCAGCGAGTAGGCGTGCGCCGTCCTGGCCATGGCCCAGAGGGCTGAATCGGGCACGGTGCCGGTCACTGCTCGCTCCGCCCAGATCACCCCCTCCTCCGGTCGTCCCGAGATGACCATCCAGTTGGCCAGGGAGGTGGCGGCACGTGCGCCGATGCTCGGCTCGCTGTCAGGATTGTGCGCCGACCAAGCTGCGACCAGGCGTTCCTCCGTGTTCGGTGATCCCGTGTACACCCCGAGAAGGCCGAGCAGGGCATCACGACGGGCGCTGGTGACCCGGCAACTGGTCAGGACCCGAGCGGCGCCATCGGTGTCGGCCGCGCCCAGGTGAGCGACGGCGGCATCGAGGAGCCGGCGCTCCCTGTCCTCAACTGCTGACGACAGAGCGGCGGCGTGCTCCAGAGCCCACGCCGCGGCGACCGTGTCGCCGTCAGCGTTGCTGATCGCTGCTGTCGACTCGAGGTCGTTGGCCAGGTCGTCGTCGACACCCAGGGTGGCGGCTACCCGATGGGCCAGTCCTGCATGGCCTTGAACGACATCGGCCGCCAGTGCATGGAGGTGCCGGCGGTTGGTCGGACTGAGATCGGCATAGATCGCCGCCCGGTACAGCGGGTGGGCAAAGGTGAGCTCCGACGGTGATGGAGCCTCCACCAGCAGCCCGGCAGCAACCGCCTCATCGGACCCACGCATGCTGTCGGACAGACCGGCCACAGCAACCGTGGTGGCGATGGGGGCGTGTTGGCCCAGAACCGAGGCGGCGGCGAGGAAGGCTTGGGCATCGCTCGACAGGGCAGCAACACGCGTCAGAATCACAGCAGAGAGATCTCGCGGGGCTGGCAGTCCGCCACCATCGGTCGCATTGAGGGCAGCAACGCCGATCTCTTGGAGCAGCGCTCGAGAGTAGAGCGGATTTCCACCCGTATGGGCAAGCAGTCGGGCCGCCCCTCGGCTGGAGAGAACACCGAGCTCGAGCGCACTGGCCATTTCGACGAGATCGTCCGCGGTGAGCCCCTCCAGCCGGATCTGGGTGACTCGCGAGTCGCCGGCCACGAACCGCGCCCAGCCGGGATCGATGAGTCCCTCCGCACGGGTGGCGACGACCGTCAGGACGGTATCGGCCCGCAATCGGCGCAGTGCGAACAGCAGCGCCCGAGAGGATGGCCGATCGATCCACTGCAGATCATCGATGACCAGGACGACGACTTGGCCGTCAGCCTGAAGGCCATCGAGCAGGTCCACCAGCCGTTGGCCGACGATCATCGGATCGGCACCAGGTTCGGTCAGGGCGTCGGGCTGAAGCTGATCGATGATCCCGTAGGAGAGCAGGGTCTCGGCCTCATCGGCGCACACCTCGAGAACTGCACCAGCGGTGACTGAGACAAGGAATCGGGAAAGAAGGGTCGACTTACCTGCCCCGGCGTCCGCCTCGATATACACGACCTGTGGGCGACCAGCCCTGGCTGCAGCCAGTGTCTCCTCGAGGACTCGCAACTCACGGTGGCGGCCGACGAAGCCGACCGGGCCGGACACCGACCTAGCCAGGGCGGCCTGGTGGGCACATTGCACCGTCCAGACGGCATGGATGCCTGGCGACGGATTCACCCCCGCCAGCCCATATCGACCCAAGCCGAGACGCCCAACCCGGCACTTCGTCGCGTCTACCGAAAACGCGACGACTCATGTGGATATGCTACCTGCGCAGGGGCTCGGCGTCCCTTGGGCGGTGGCCGGAGATCAAGAAGCAGTCGAATCTGGCGCTGGCTGACGGGCGATCTCGATCAGAGGACCATGGTGACTTCCTCTCATGGCATCGACGAGGGGCCTCGTCGCTGGGGAATGCTCGCCGTCATCAGCCTCGGGGTGATGGCGCTGACTCTCAACTGGTTCGACGTCGCCACCGCATTCCCCCTGATCGGGGCTGAATTCCACGTGGGTCTCGGACCATTGAGCCTGCTCATCTCGCTCTACATCGTGGGCTACGGGGTCTCGCACATTCCCGGTGGAATGCTGTCGACCAGGATCGGAATGGAACGGACCATCGTCCTCGGATTAGCCGTTCAAGGGTTGGCCGGGGTGATGTCCGGGCTGTCGGTGAACTATCCCGAACTGGCTGTCTTCCGGGTCATCAGCGGCATTGGTGGCTCTGTGTTTGTCGCCGTGGCGATGGCGGCTATGGCCATCTGGTTCCGGGACCACGAAGTCACCCTGGCGCTCGGCGTCACTGGAGGGGCAGCGTTCAGCGCCGGAGCTGCCGTCGCCCTCTACGTCTGGATCTTCATCCAGCGGGACGTGGGGTGGCACACATCGCTGGTTCTGGCAGGGATCTTCGAGCTCGGGGTCATGGTGGTGACTCTGATCGCATTTGCCATGCCCCGGGGCCTACAGCCGTTCTCCGGGGGGAGATTCGATCGCTCCGCACTCGTGGCCTCGCTAGCCAGCAGGGACCTGTGGGTCTACGGGATCGCACTGCTTGGTGGCTATGGCGCTTACTTCACCACCTCACAGCTCTTCACCACCTACGCCACCCAAGATCGGCACTTGAGCGTGTCGTCCGGCGGACTGCTGTCCGCTCTCATCCTGCTGGCCGGCATCCCGGGCAGTCTGCTCGGTGGCTGGTGGGCCGATCGGAGCAAGAATCTCCGGCTGTTCGTGGTGGGACCCCTGGTCATCGTCGCGATGCTCCTAGCCCTGATTCCCGCGGTCCCCACCGGGGCGCTGTGGGTGCTCGGGATCGGGATCGGCTTCTTCCTGATCTTTGGCTTCGCTGCCTGGCTGGCCGTGCCGACACGGGTCAGCAACATCGACCACGCCTATATCGGCACGGCGACGGGACTGATGCTCACGCTTGCGGCCGTAGGGGGATTCTTCATCCCCATCCTGTTCGGTCACCTCGTACCGCACACGAGCTTCACAACAGGCTGGATATTCCTGGCGGCCGTGACCATTGTCTTCGCCATCGTGGGACTGGTCGGCCACAATCCTGTCGTGCACTCAGTACTCCAGCAGAACTCCCTTGATGGAACGAAGGATCTTGTCGAGATGGAATCGACCGGGCGAGGGCGGCAGTGGCTGTCGGAGATGCTGGTATCGAAGCTCACCTCCTTGATGTCCCCGCTGACGAGGTACGCGAGTCGCTGGCCCTCGTCGCTCGGCTACAAAAGCCCTGATCCGGGGAGGCTGTATCGAGAATCAGAATAAGGCTGTCGCATCGAGGCCCAGCCTGTCCTAGGCGATCCAGCAGTGTCGCAATCGGTTGTTGGCTTTTTGTTGGCTCCGTTTATTGGCCTCAACCAGGTCATTTAGGTGAGCACCGCCGAGGTTGTTGGCTATGTTGCTGACGCAACTATCAATGCAACGCTCTGACCTGGACTTTTGGTGCGCTCGGAGGATTCGAACCCCCAACCTTCTGATCCGTAGTCAGATGCTCTAGTCCGTTGAGCTACGAGCGCTGGTCGTTCGCCCCGGCATGCATCGAGCCGATCAGGTCACTGCAACAGCCCGGTGGCCATCACCGGCCCCTGCCAAGGCGGGGGCTCACTCTATCCGACTCGCACTGGCGGAGTTCCGCCGCCTCCACGCAGGCACGATGCCACCCCAGCCACCGCCACCAGTCAGCTTTTGACGATGTGTCAATTAGGTATCGCCCCATGCCCCCCGAAGCTCCGCTCCACGGCATCCGGATCATCGAGTGCTCGGCCCTGGGACCGGCGGCCATCACCATGCCCCTGGTCGACCTCGGCGCCGAGGTGATCAAGGTCGAGCCGCCGGCCGGCGACTACATCCGTGAGATGACCTGGCCCATCGTCGAGGGTGTCTCCCTGATGCACCTGCACATCAACCGGGGCAAGCGCAGCATCGTCATGGACCTCCGCAACCAAGAGGACGTGGCCATCTTCAAGGAGCTGGCCGCCACCGCCGATGTCGTGGTCGAGGCCATGCGCCCGGGTGGCCTGGCCAAGCGGGGCGTGGGCTACGAAGACCTCCGCCAGCTGAATCCGAAACTCGTCTTCTGCACCATCTCGGGCTACGGGATGACCGGTCCCTACCAGAATCTGCCGGCCCACGGCGTGGCCTTCGACACCTGGGCCGGCATCGTCACCCCTCAGGTCAATGACGACGGCTTCGCCTACCTCCCCGAGCACGCATCGATGGGGATCCACGCCGGACCGCTGTTCGGAGCCCTCGGGATACTGGCCGCCGTACTGCGGGCCCGGACCACCGGTGAGGGTTCGTTCCTCGAAGTGGCCCAGTCCGACGCCGCCGCCGCCATGGACTGGTACCGCAGCGAGACGTGGAAGGCCTACGAGCGCCCCGAGTCCGAGGTCACCGGCAACAAGGCCGACGACTACGAGCGCCGTGAACCCGGCACCGCCGGCATGGTGGAAGGGGTCCGCTACCAGGTCTACGAGGCCAAGGACGGGCGGTACATCCTGTTCATGGCCTCGGAGCAGGCCTTCTGGAAGAACTTCTGCGAGGCGGTGGGCCGCATGGACATGTTCGAGAAGTGGCCGGGCTCGAAGTTCGCCGACCACGCCCGCAACAACCTCGAGATGCGGGCCGAGCTGCGCGACATCTTCAGCTCCCGCACCGCCGAGGAGTGGATCGACTTCGGCGTCACCGCCAACTTCCCCGTCAGCCCGGTCAATTCGCCCAAGACCATCGCCGACGACCCCCAGTTCCACGACCGGTTCACCTGGTTCACCACCGAGCAACTGGGGGCCGAGCAACTGCCCACCCCCCTCAAGTTCGTGGGCGAGGTGCTTCCGACCCCGGCCCACGCCCCCACCGTCGGCCAGCACACCGACGAGGTGCTGGCCGACCTCCTCGGATGGGACGACCGGCGGATCGCCGAGTCCCGGGCCCGCGGCGGCCTGGGCGGCCCTCGGGACCCGGCCCCTTAGACCGACGGCCGCCACCCCTCCGGATCCTGCCGACACATGACCGAGCCGCCCGCCACCACCGTCGCCCAGCTGGTCCGGCGCCGGGCCGAGGACGACCACCGCGGGCTGCTGTTCGAGGGGCGCGAGTGGTCGTGGCGCCAGGTGGTGGCCGAGTCCGAGATCAGAGCGGCCTTGCTGACCGGCCTGCGGGTCGAGGGACCGTTCCACATCGGCGTGCTCCTCGAGAACACCGACGAGTACCTGTTCCTTTTGCTCGGGGCCGCGCTGGCCGGCGCCACCATCGTCGGCATCAATCCAACCCGACGGGGCGCTGAGCTGGCCGTCGACATCCGCACCACCGACTGCCAGCTGATGGTGACCGACTCGTCCCAACGGGGCCTGCTCGACGGCCTCGACCTCGGACTGGAGCCCGACCGGCTGCTGACGGTGGACGGCGACGGCTACCGCCGCCGACTCGACGAGGTGGTGGTGGACGCATCCCCGGCCCACCAGCCGTCGCCCGAGGATCTCTTCCTGCTGCTGTTCACCTCCGGCTCGACCGGCGGACCCAAAGCGGTACGGATGACCCAGGGACGGGCCGCCGGCGCCGCCCCCAAAATTCCCTTCTCCAGCGACGACGTCCTCTACTCGGCCATGCCCCTGTTCCACGGCAACGCCCTGTCGGCCGCCGTGCTTCCGGCGGTGGCCGGCGGCGCCACCCTCGCCCTGCGCCGGAAGTTCTCGGCGTCGAGCTTCCTGTCCGATGTCCGTGAGGTGGGAGCCACCTATTTCAACACCGTCGGACGGGCCATCTCCCACATCAACGCCACGCCGCCCACCGACCACGATCGGGACCACCGGCTCCGGTTCGTGCTCGGCCCGGAGACCTCGGTGCCGGACAAGGCCGAGTTCGTCCGCCGTTTCGGCGTGCCCCTGTTCGAGGGGTACGGCTCCAGCGAGAACGCCATCGTGCTCCAACCGGTGGCCGACGCCCGCCCGGGCACCCTGGGCCGGGCCCGCCGGAGCGACGACGTCGTGGTGGTCGACTCCGAGTCGGGGGTGGAGAAGGCTACGGCCGTGTTCGACGACCGGGGCCGCCTGACCAACCCGGCCGAGTCGATCGGCGAGCTGGTGGGCCGGCGGGCCCTCGGCAACTTCGAGGGCTACTACAACAACCCCCAGGCCGAGGCCGAGCGGACCCGGAACGGCTGGTACTGGTCGGGAGACCTCGCCTACCGCGACCAGGACGGCGTCTTCTACTTCGCCGGCCGCACCGGCGACTGGCTCCGGGTCGACAGCGAGAACTTCGCCGCCGCCCCGGTCGAGCGGATCCTCGGGCGCTACCCCGGGTCCCGGGGGGTGGCCGTCTACCCGGTACCCGACGCCGCCACCGGCGACCAGGTGATGGCGGCCATCGAGCTGGAGCCGGGGGTCACCTTCGACCCGGCCGCCTTCTCGTCGTTCCTGTCGGCCCAACCCGACCTCGGCACCAAGTGGGCACCCCGCTTCGTCCGGATCGTCGCGGCCCTGCCGGTCACCGCCACCGACAAGGTGGACAAGCGGCCCCTGCGGCAGGCCAAGTGGGTCACCACCGATCCGGTCTGGCACCGGGCCGGCCGGGACGACGTCTTCGCCCCGATGACGACGGGGGACGTCGAGGCCCTGCGGGACCGGTTCGCCGGCACCGGCCGCCTCGACCTGCTCGACAACTGACCGCTGCCGGTGCCCGGCCGGCTCACCGCATTTGGCCCGTCGCCGCCGTCCCCCCGGGAACTCCGAATCTGACGGAGCATTAGGATCCGGGGATGCCATCGACCAAGGCCCGGGTTCCCGCCATCGAAGGGTGGTTCACCCTCGACGAGGACGCTCCCGCCCTGCTGGGCAGCAAGTGCACCACCTGCGGGAACTTCGCCTTCCCCAAGGAGACCTACTTCTGCCGCAATCCCGAGTGCCAGGGTGGCGAGTTCGCCGAGACGGAGTTGAGCCGGACCGGCCGGGTGTGGTCCTTCACCGACGCCTGCTACCAGCCCCCCAAACCCTACGAGGCAGCCGATCCCTACGTCCCCTTCGCCATCGCCGCCGTGGAACTGGCCACCGAGAAGATGGTGGTGATGGGTCAGGTCGTCCCCGGGGTGGGCGTCGAGTCGCTGTCGGTGGGCGACGAGGTCGAGCTGGTGCTCGACACCCTCTACGAGGACGACGACCACCAGTACCTGGTGTGGAAGTGGCGACCGCTCACCGGAGCCGGCCCGGCGGATCGGGGGACGGCCGATGCCTGACGACAAGAGGGTGGCCGTGCTGGGGGCGGGCATGCACCCCTGGGGCAAGTGGGGCCGGAACTTCGTGGAGTACGGGCTGGCCGCCGCCGGTGACGCCCTACAGGAGGCCGACATCGCCTGGACCGAGGTCCAGTACGTGGCCGGGGCCGATACCATCCGGAACGGCTATCCGGGGTTCATCGCCGGGGCGACCTTCGCCCAGGCCCTCGGCTGGACCGGGGCCCGGGTCTCGTCGGCCTATGCCGCCTGCGCCTCGGGGGCCCAGGCCATCAACAACGCCCGGGCCCAGATTCTGGCCGGGCTGTGCGATGTGGCCCTGGTGGTGGGGGCCGACACCACCCCCAAGGGCTTCTTCGCCCCGGTGGGCGGGGACCGCAAGGACGATCCGGACTGGCTGCGCTTCCATCTGCTGGGCGCCACCAACCCGACCTACTTCGCCCTCTACGCCCGCCGTCGCATGGAGCTGTTCGGAGCCACCGAAGCCGACTTCGCCGCCGTCAAGGTCAAGAACGCCCGCCACGGCCTCCACAACCAGAATGCCCGCTACCGCAAGGAAGTGACGGCCGCCGAGGTTCTCGGGTCCCCCATGGTGGCCGACCCCCTCCGGCTCCTGGAGATCTGCGCCACCTCCGACGGCGGGGCGGCCCTGGTGCTGACCAGCCTGGACTTCGCCCGCCGGCACGGCAGCGGGGGGGACCTGGTCACCATCGACGCGGTGTCGACGGTCACGCCCCGCTTCCCCCAGACCGTCATCGAGATGCCCAACTTCTCGACCGACTCGGCCGCCACCTCGGCCTCCATCGGCCCCACCTTCAAACAGTCGGTGGCCCTGGCCGCCTACGAGGAGGCGGGGGTCGGTCCCGACGACGTCGACCTGGCCGAGGTGTACGACCTGTCGTCGGCCCTCGAGCTCGACTGGTACGAGGACATCGGGCTGTGCAAGGAGGGGGAGGCCGAGCAGCTGTTGCGGGGCGGCGACACCACCATCGGCGGCCGGGTGCCGGTCAATCCCAGTGGTGGCCTGTCGTGCTTCGGGGAGGCCATCCCGGCGCAGGCCATCGCCCAGGTGTGCGAGCTGGTGTGGCAGCTGCGGGGCCGGGCCGAGGGCCGGCAGGTCGAGGGGGCCCGCCTGGGCATCACGGCCAACCAGGGGCTGTTCGGGCACGGCTCGTCGGTGATCGTCTCCAAGTAGGGCTCCGGACGCCCCCGGGCCGAGCCAGCCGCCCGGCCCGGCCCCGATCGACATTCGATCGGTACGTTATTTGCAGAACCAACAGGGGAAGGGACGCTCCTGACGCCCCTCGCCGCCGCCCACGCCCCCTCGGGCCCCGGGCTCCCGGCCGGCCCCGAGCCGGTTCAGCCGGGAACCAGGACGATCTTGCCGAGCTTGCCCCCGGCGGCGAACCGCTCATAGGCCCGATCGGCCTCGGCCATGGTGAACCGGTCGGCCACCGGGACGGTCAGCTTGCCGTCGGCCAGCAGCGACACCGCATGCTCCTCGACGGCCCGGGCCACCGAAGCCTTCTCCTCCACTGTGCGCGACCGGAGCATCGAGCCGCCCACCGTGGTCCGGCCGGCCATCAGGCTCAACAGGTTGATCTCGAGCTTGGCCCCGGCCCCGACCCCGATCACCACCACCCGACCGCCGATGGCCATCGACGGGATGACGGCCGTCACCCCGGGGGCGCCCACCAGTTCGAGCGAGATGTCGTAGGGGCCGTGGTCGGCCACGTCGGCCGGGTCGATGACCTGGTCGGCCCCCAGCGCCCGGACCTCGTCCCGGCGCTCGGGGGAGCGGACCGAGGCCACCACGTGGGCCCCGGCCACATGGGCCAGCTGGACGGCGGCCGTCCCCACCCCGCCGGCCGCCCCCGAGATCAGCACCCGCTCACCGACGGCCAGACCGGCCTGCGAGAACAGAGCGTCGTAGGCGGTGGAGAAGGCCTCGGGAAAGGCGCCGGCCTGTTCCCAGGGCGTTCCGCCGGGCACGGGCATGGCCGTGCTCTCGGGCACCACCACCAGCTCACTCTGGCCCCCGCCCCCGACGATGGCCATGACCCGGTCTCCTATGGCAAGCCGGTCGGTGCCCGGGCCGAGGCCGACCACCTCCCCGGCCAACTCGAGGCCGGGGATGTCGGGGGGTGCCCCCGGGGGGGCCGGGTAGAGGCCCCGGCGCTGCATGAGGTCGGCGGCATTGACGCCGGCGGCGGCCACCGACACCAGCACCTCCCCGGGACCGGGTTGCGGATCGGGGTGTTCCTGCCAGGCCAGAGCGCCGTCGACGACGGTCACGGCGAACATGGCTCCACAGTAGACGGAGCCACTACCAGGGTCTGGAGGGGCAAACACCGACATTGGCCCCCCCACACTCGTAGGCTGTGCCCAGGAGGTCGTGGGAATGAGCAGCGAAGCAGTATCGAGGACAGACGGTCGGGACGCCACCGGCGAGGGCCCGTTCTTCCACGGGCCCACCCGCCACGACGTTGGTCTGTACGTGGCCGACGGCCTCCCGGGCCCGTCGGCGGCCATGGTCCTCCACCGGGTGCTGGCCCGATCGGCCCGGACGTTCCTGCTGAACGACATGAGCTCGGAGCTGGTCGACCGGACCAAACGCCACCAGCGGGGCGGGTCCCCGGTGACCGCCGGCTACCCGGATCTGGCCCCCGACCGGCCCCTGTGGGCCCACACCGCCCGCGAACGGACGGACCGGGCGGCCCGCCGGTCCACCGAGATCGAGCGGATCCACCAGAGCCGGGTGGCCCTCCGGCGCATCCGGTCCAACCTGCGCACCTTCCGGCTGGCCGTCGATCCGGCGTGGGGCACCGCCCTGCGAGCCGAGCTGGCCTGGTACGCCGGCCGGCTGGGCCAGTCGAGGGACCTCCACATCATCGAGGACGTGATCCGCCACAAGGGGCCGAGGGTCACCAGCCCGGCCAACATGGAGCGGCTCGATCTGGTGGTGAGCACCCGGCGGTCGGCGGTGCTGGCCGAGCTCGACGCCGAACGTGGAGGCGCCCGCCGCTTCCAGCTGACCGAGCAGATGATGGTGCTGTGGGACGGACCGAACTTCAGCCCCAAAGCGGAGATGCCGGCCGTCGGGGTGCTGCCCACCATGGTGCGGCGGGCCTGGCACGACCTGCGGGGTGCGGCCCGGACCGCCCGCAAGAAGCCGACCGACGACAACCTCCACAAGCTGCGGATCAGGCTGAAGGACCTCCGCTACGGGTGCGAGACGGTGGCCCTGGCCGAAGGCGGGCCGGCCCGCAAGACGGCCAAGGCGGCCGAGCGGCTGCAGGGCCAGCTCGGTGAGCTCCACGACGCCCGCTTCTCGATCGACTGGCTGCGGGACCTGGCCTCCGGCCAACCCGAGCTGTCCGAACCCGTCGAGGCCTTGGTGGCCGTCCAACGGGAGGCGGCGGCCGAGGCCCGGACCGGGTGGAAACGGGAGCTGAAAGAAGTCGAACGTCTCTGGCGCAGCTGGCAGTCCTAGCCCGACGACCGGGCCCGGGTCCTAGCCGGGAGGCCGGTTTACCCCCACGTGGTCTGACTCCCACAGTTTGATGCCACCGAGGATGCCGGCGGTGTTGTCGATGACAGTGATGTCGTCGTCGAGGGCGTCACGATTGACCCGCCGGGAGTTGCCTCCCCCGATGTAGAGGTGATCGAAGAACAGGAGCCCCCGGAGATTGACGATGGCCTTGTGCACCCGTTTGTTCCACCGCTCCTCACCGATGTCCTTGCGGGTCGCCTCGCCCAACTGGTCGTTGTAGGTCTCGCCCTTGCGGAAGGGTTGGTGGGAGATCTCGAGGTGGGGCATGAGACTGCCCTCGTAGAAGACGCCCGTCCCAAACCCGGTGCCGAGGGTCATGACCAGTTCGAGTCCGTGCCCCGAGGCCACCGCCAGCCCCTGGATGTCGGCGTCGTTGGCCACCTTGGTCGGGAGACCGAACGCCTCGGTCAGGTTGGCGGCCAGATCGAACTTCCACCACTGCTTCTTCAGATCCTCGTCGACGGCGCTGCCCGGTCCGCTCTTGGTCGAGAAGTGCGGGGCCGACAGGATCTTGCCGTCGCGCACCATCCCCGGAAACCCGACCGACGCCCGCTGGGCGGCCGGGAGCGGGGCCGCCAACTTGGTCAGCGACGACACCAGCTTGTCGGGGGGCATGGGGTAGGTGGTGGGCAGCTTCACCCGGTCGGCCACCATGGCCCCGGTGGCATCGAGCACCGAGGCCTTGAGTCCGGTACCTCCGATGTCCACGGCCAGGGTGAACGGGCGTTGCGGGGTGGTGGCGACACCCTCGGCCGGACTCTCGGTTTCGATTCCGACGTCCTCGGATGGTTCAACGGTGCTCATCGACCCAACGCTACGCCCACCGACACCGAGACGGGGACGATGGCCCGCCCGTCGCCCGCCCGACGCCCCTCGCCCGCCCGGTGCCGCCACCGCCGGGCTGTCGCCACCGGTGGGACATCGATCGCAACCGGCGTCCAATGCCATTAGCGTCGTTGGCCGTGGCCGATCAACCGTGGCTCGGAGACGCCTGTTCGCTGGTCGATGCCTATCGGGCCCGGACCATCTCCCCGACCGAGGCGCTCGAATCGTCATTGGCGGCCATCGAGGCATCCGACCTCAACGCCTTCAGCCATGTCGACATCGGGGCGGCCATGCTCGAAGCCGAGTCCGCCGACGTGTCGCTCCCGTTCGGCGGCGTGCCGATGGGGATCAAGGAGCTCGAGCAGGTCCGGGGCTGGCCGTTCACCGAGGCGTCGCTGGTGTTCGCCGACCGGATGGCCACCCACGACACCACCCAGGTGACCCGGCTCCGGTCGGCCGGGGCGGTGCTGGCCGGCCAGACCACCGCTTCGGAGTTCGGCGGCATCAACTGCACCAGCACCCGGTTGCACGGCACCACCGGCAATCCTTGGAACACCGACCGCACGCCGGGCGGATCCTCGGGCGGTTCGGCGGCGGCGGTGGCCGGCGGCCTGGTGCCCATCGCCAGCGGCGGGGACGGTGGTGGATCGATCCGCATCCCGGCCGGGTTCACCGGCTTGTTCGGGCTCAAGGCCACCTACGGCCGCATCCCCCGTGGTCCCGAGACCCTGCAGCCGCCCCTCACCGTGGTGGTGGGTTGCGTGTCGCGGTCGGTGCGGGACACGGCACGGTGGTTCGACGTGTGCAACGGATGGGACCCCCGTGACTCGCTGAGCCTGCCCCGGGTGTCGGGATGGGAGGCGGGCCTCGACAGCTTCGACCTCCCCGGCCGGCGGGCAGTGATCGCCGTGGACCTGGGCTCGGCCATCGTCGAACCCCGGGGGGCCGCGCTGGTCACCGAGTTCGCCGAGGAGTTGATCGCCGCCGCCGGGTTGGCCCGGGTCGATGTGGCGGTGCAGCTGCCCCAGGCCGGCCTGGAATGGGCCATGTCCAACCTGATCGGGCTGGCCGGGGCCCTGGGCGACCGCTACCCGGACTGCAACGACGACCTGACCCCCGAGATCCAGCTGGGGATGAACCTGGCCACCTACCACCTGAACGTGCAGACCGCCGGGGCCACCGAGATGTTCCGGATCGACGCCAACGAGCGCATGGCCGACCTGTTCGAGCAGACCGACTTCATCTTCGCCGCCACCAACCCCGACACGGCCTTCGGGGCCGCCGGTCCCATGCCCACGACCGTCGGGGACGTGGACCTGATCGCCGAGTACGGACTCAACCAGGCGGTGGGCAACAACGGGGCGCTGACCATACCGGCCAACCTCACCGGCAATCCGGCGGTGTCCATCCCGGCCGGCACCATCGACGGCCTCCCGGTGGGGCTGCAGGTCATCGGGCGCCACCACGAGGAGCAGCTCTTGTTGGACCTGGCCCGCCTGGCCGAACGGGTGCGACCGTGGCCTCTGGTGGCTCCGGCCGCCCCGGTATAGACCGCCCGGGTCGACCCGGACCGGCACCGGCCCCAACCACCTCCGACCGTCAACCCTTCAACCCGCCAAACCGCCAACCCGTCAACTTCGATAAAGGACAACCCGTGCGCATCGACCTGTGGGTCCCCACCCCCAACCCCTACACGACACCGGAACTGCTGGCCCTGATCGGGGAGGAGGCCAAGCAACGCGGCATCGGGACCGTCTGGGTGGGCGAACACGTGGTGCTGTTCGACGAGTACGAATCGACCTACCCCTACGCTGACGACGGCCGCATCCCAGTGATGTCCGGCACCGGCCTGCTGGAGCCGCTCTCCACCCTGGCCTTTCTGGCCGCCCACACCACCAATGTCCGCCTGGGCACGGCCATGGTCCTGTTGCCCCAGCGCAACCCGGTTTACACGGCCAAGGAGGTCTCGACCATCGACTGGCTGTCCAACGGCCGGGTCGACCTCGGCATCGGAGTGGGGTGGCTGGAGGAGGAGTTCAAGGCCCTCAACGTGCCCTGGCCCCACCGGGGGAAGAGAACCGACGAGTACCTCGAGGTACTGAGGACGCTGTGGTGCGACGAGGTGTCGACGTACCAGGGCGAGCTCTACTCGCTCGAGCCGTGCGCCATGTTCCCCAAGCCGGTGCAGCAACCCCATCCCCCCATCCACATCGGTGGCGAGAGCGACGCCGCCCTGCGACGGACGGCCCGGTCCGGTCAGGGTTGGCACACCTTCAACCGGACCCCCGCCGAGCTGGCCGAGCCACTGGCCACGTTGGACGGGCTGCTCTACGATCAGGGTCGCAGCCGGGGCGACGTGCGGATCACGGTGTGCCCGTACTTCCAGCCTCTCGATGCGGACCTGACCGAGCAGTACGCGGCGGCCGGTGCCGATGCGGTGGCGGCTCTGCTGCTCCCGTTCGGCGCCGACGGTGTCCGTTCGGCATTGGACGACCTGCAACCGGTGCTGGACCGAGCCGCCGCCCTCTGATCGGGGGCTCGGGTCGACGCGCGGGGTCGACGGCGCAGGGGCGGGGCGGGGCGGCGCAGGCGGAGTCAGCCCCCCATGGACACCGGGAGCGACTCCATGCCCCGCAGCACGATGTTGTGCTTGTAGACGACATGGTCGACGGTGAGGGAGAGGCGGGGGGCCCGGCGCACCAGGGAGCCGAGCGCCACTTGTGCCTCCATCCTGGCCAAGGGTGCGCCCAGGCAGTGATGGATCCCGAAGCCGAAACCGAGATGGTTGTTCGGCGTACGCCCGACGTCGAACCGCTCGGGCTCCTCGAACTGGGCCGGGTCGTGGTTAGCCGAGGCCAACAGGAGCATGGCGAAGTCCCCCTTGGCCAACTCGACCCCGCCGAACTCGCAGTCCTCGGTCAGGGCCCGGCCGGTGAGCTGCACCGGTGACACGAAGCGGAGCATCTCTTCGACGCCGCTGCGGATCACACCCGGATCGGTGCGGAACCTCTCGAACTGGTCGGGGTGGCGCAGCAGGGCCAGGGTACCGCCCGAGATCAGGTTGACCGTCGTTTCGTGCCCGGCCACCAGCAACAGGATGCAGGTCGAGAGCAACTCGGCCTCACTCAGCACCGAGTCGCCGTCCTCCGCCTCCACCAGCCGGGACAACAGGTCGTCGCCCGGCGCCCGGCGCCGTTCGGCCAGCAGCTCGAAGAAGTACTGGGCGAACTGGGCTACCGCCTGGCCCCGGGCGGTGATGATCTCCTCGGTGAGCAGGAAATCGGGATCGAGGCCCCGGGCCAGGGCGCCCGACCACCCCTTGAACCGGTCCTGGTCCTCGACGGGGACGCCCAGCATGTCGCAGATGATCCGGACCGGCAGCGGATAGGCGAACTCCTCCAGCAGGTCGACCCGATCGGCCTGGATGGCGGCGTCGAGGAGCTCGTCCACCACCTGCAGGGTCCGGTCCCGGAGCGACTCGACCACCTTGGGTGTGAACGCCTTCGACACGAGCCCCCGAAGGCGGGTGTGGTCGGGAGGATCCCTGAACAGGAACGGTCGCATCTCCATCATGGCCAGGGCGATGGCGTCGTCTTGCGGGATCGGGGCGCGGAACCCTTCGGGCATGCGGTCGATGTCGATGTTCAGGCTGTCCGAACTGGCCCGCCGGTCGCGCAGCACGGCCAGGCAGTCCTCATGGCGGGCCAGCACCCAAAAGCCCAGACGGTTCCGGTGGATCGGCGCCCGTTCCCGCAGATCGGCATAGAGCGGAAAGGGATCGCTGGCCCAGGTGGGGTCGAAGGGATCGAAGACCGGGCGGGCGGACGCCGCCTCCTCCGGGGAATGGGTCACTGCCAACCGATGGTAGCGACTGTGCCGAACGGTCGGCGCCCGATGTCAGGAGGTGGCCCGAACCGCCAGGTACGGATCGTCGAACCAGGTCCGTAACCGCAGCCGGGCCGGGGGCAGGTCCCCGTAGACCAGCACGGCCTGGCCCGGGGGGATCCGTCGCAGCCCGTCGGGTGGGGCCAGGCGCCGGACCGACGGTGAGTGGGTGGTACTCGACCCACCGGCACCCCCCTGGGTGGTCGCCGGAAGCACCACCTCCTCGTCGCCGATGAGGTGACTGGCGTAGTCCAGCGTGGCCGGATCGGAGATGCCGGACAGGAAGAGCTTGGACCGGTGGTTGTTCACCACCGTGGTGGCCCGGGGTCCGTAGCGGGCGTTGATCTGGGCCAGGTCGTGCCAGATGGTCACCAGTTGCACCCCGTGGCCGGCTGCCGTCGAAGCCAGGGCGTCGAGATCCGAGAGCGGGGCGATGTTGGCCGCCTCGTCGAGGACCATCAGCAAGGGCGGGTCGAGTGGCTGCCCCGTTCTGGTCACCCGGTCGAAGACGTGCTCGACCACCTCTCGCACCACCGAGACGAACAGCGGCGTCAGGCGTTGCTGATCGTGGGCCGGCGCACACAGATAGAGGGTGTTGGCCCCGGCCACCAGCCGGCCCGGGTCGACCGGGTCGACCGGATGTCCACCGCCGGCGGTCTCGTCGACGCGGCGCACGACACCGCCCACGCCGGCCACGCCGGCCACGCCGGCCACGCCGGCCACGCCGACGATGAATGGTTCGAGGATGGTCTCGACCGTGGTGTAGATCGAACTGCGCTGACGGTCCTCCTTCCCGAAGGTGGACAGGGCGGCATGGACGGCCTCGGGTACTCCGGCCTGGTCGAGGAGGTCGAGGATCTCGGTCTCCTCGTGGGTCTCGACCCAGCGCAGGACATCGCCCATGTCGCGTTGCCCGAACGAGGCCGCGAACAACAGTGGGGCCAGCATTCTGGCGGCGGTCGCATACCAGAAGTCGCCGTCGCTCATCGTCCCCACTGACGTCTTGGCCACGTCGGTGAGCCCGGCCGCCGCCCGTCGGGCCCCGGGCCACGTCCGCGACGCCGGCAGCGGAGACCACGGTGCCGAGACGAGGCCGGTGGCCCCCGTCGGATCGAACAGCGACACCGACCCGCACGTCCGCCGGAAACCGATGGTGTGCTCGATGAGGTCGGTCTTGACGCTCGAGGCGATCACTGGGCCCTGCCAGTCCAAGATGGCCGGCACGGCGAATCCCGACGTCTTGTGCGACTGGGTCGGCCCGAAGACGATCACCGACTGGGCCCGCTCCGAGGCCACCAGCCGTCGGCCCGACCACCCGAGGGCCAACCGGCCGGCGGGGACCGCCGCCGAGCCAGACCGAGCGACGTCCCGCCTCGAGCCGACCAGCAACCGGCGGAGCTGCCCGATCCCGGCCCAGTGGGCCGCACCCCGAGGAGCACCCCGCCGCCCCGGCCACACCGGGCCCCGGGTGGCGCCCGATCGGTGACGGAACCGGGCCCCTGGTCTCCGGCGCCCGGCCCTGGCCCTGGCCCTGGTGCCGACGACACCGACCGGCAACCGTCGACGACTCCCCGGCAAAGATGGCCGGGAGCCAGTGGTTGCGGAACGGAACCCGTAGCCTGTCCGGGGTGAGCGCCCCGACCGGGGAGGCTCGGGGCCGACGATGCCGGCTCCCACGAAGGCCGACAGCCCGACGGCGGTGACCAGTCCGGTGGCCAGGTTCACCTCACCAGGCCGTCGCCCCGGCCACCGGCCACGACGGCCGCCCGGGACCGGGTTCGGGACGGTCATCCACCAACGCATCGGCCATGGCCTGGTCGGTGTCGGTGAGCCACTGCTCCCCCGACGCCAGGCGGTGCTCGACCAGAAACGACCGTCGCCCCACCTTCCAGAGGGCCATGCCCCGGCGGAGCTGGGTGACCAGATCCGCCTCGGTCTCGGTCAGGCCGAGGAGCTCACCGGTCCGGGCCACCTCGCCGGGAGACTGGGCGTAGACCACCCTGGTCTCCGAATCGGCCAGCAACCCCTCGGCCAGGTTGACCTGTTCCGAGCCCTCGGCGCCCACCGATCGCAGGTCGGACAGCCGGTGGAGCACGGCGATGTTGGACACGCCGAGCGCCCGTGACATCTTCCACGACGCCTGCAGCCACCGGGCCACTCCCAGGTTGGAGAGAATGGCCCACGCCTCGTCGACGACGACGATGATCCGGTTCCGATGCCGAGCACGCACGGCGTTCTGCAGCCAGGCGGCGGCGCAGGCCATGAGCACGCCCAGGGCCGACGAGTGGTAGACGGCGGACAGATCGAGGACCACCAGTGGACCGTCCAACCGGAGCCCAGGCGTGGTCGGTCCGTCGAACATCCCGCACAGGTCGCCGTGGACCAGGCGCCGCAACTCGAGGGCCACGTCGCGGCCGTCCTCCATCAAGGCCGACCGCGAGCTGCGGATGGCCAGGGCGGCGTCGATGCCGGGGTCGAGGAGGGCGTCGACCACCAGTGGCAGGGTCGGTGCCTCCATCAGGGCCAGGCGGGCCCGCGACGTGGCCTCGTCGACGGCCGCGTCGACTGCCGCTCGTTCCCGGGGGAACAGATCTCGGCCCAGACAAGCGATGGCCAATGACGACGTCAGCGCGCCGCGACTGCGCCGGACGGCGTCACCCGGGCCGCTCCCGCCGCCGGCCCCAGCCGGGTTGCCCTCGATTTCTGGCCCACCCGGTCCACCCGGCCCACCTGGGTCGCTCGTCGCCGGGTCGGCTTCGGTGTCCAGCGGGTTGAGGCGGATCGCACCGCCCGGGCGCAGGGCCACCGGGGTGACACCCCAGGCCTGGGCCAGGGGGCCGTACTCCCCTTTGGGATCGACCACCCAGGCATGACGCCCGAACACCGCCTGGCGCCACAGGTACGACTTGACGAAGGAGCTCTTCCCCCGACCGATCTGTCCGAAGACCACCATGTTGGGATTGGTGACCACACCCTGGCGGTACAACGCGAACGGGTCGTAGACGAAGGAACCGCCGAGCACGTCCCGGCCGACGAGGACGCCCTCGTGGCCGAGACCGGCCTCGCTCACCAGTGGATAGGCGGCGCACAGATGCCGGGTGGTGGCCACATGGGCGGGGACCCGGGGCCCGGGACCCCTCACGACAGTCCCCGGCCCAGGGGGAGGGAGCAGGTGAAGGCCACGTCCTGCTCCCCGAAGAGGAGGCGGAGCTCGATTCTGGCCTGGCCGGCCGCCTGCTCGATGGCGGCACAGGCCGCCCGCAGTTGGTCACGGCTCTCGGTGGTGACGGTCACATATCCGGAGAACCGGTACTGGGTGTGGCCATCGGCCAGCTCGACATCCCGCTCCTCGACGCTCTCCTTCTCGCGGGTCTGGCGGGCTGTGACCAGGAATCCGTGCCGGCGACGTAGCTCCCCGTCGGCGATGTCGGCCGTGCGGGCCTGGGTCACCTGCCGGGCCGCCCGGCTCGGGCTCACCGGCTCCATGGTCAGCGTGATGGTGCGGCGCAGCGGGGAGAAGAGCAGCGGCCCCAGGAAGTCGGGGGTGACGTCCACCCGGGGCCACTCGGCGATCCAGTAGGTGGCGTGCCAGGTGGCATCGGTGCGGACCGCATCCCAGTGCTGTTCGATGGCCATGGGCCAGGGCCATCCCGGAGGCGACCGGCCGTCGTCCTGTCCCGGACGCGACACCCCGGGATGTTCGGTGTCCAGCGCCCGGGCCGACGCCTCCCTGATCACCCTGCCCACCGCCCCGGGTCCGAGCAGGCCCTCGACCATAACGTCGGCGCCTTCGAGGGCCCGCTCCAGCGACAGGACCTCACGGCACAACACCGCACCCATCCCTCGGGGCCCGCCGCCCGCCGCCCGGATGGCCCGGCCCGACCGTGACGTGTGGATGGACAATGCAACCAGCACCTGGTGCCTCCTGGTGGCCGGAGACGACTCCTGCAACAACGTCTGATAGGACCGGCCGGCATCCGAGTCGGGCCCGAGGACGGCATGGTCCGTCCGGTGCCGTCGCACCGCGCTGCCGTCGTCGGGCAGGCAGGACTCGATCCACTGGACCCGGTGGACATCGGTGCCCTCCCGGGCCAGCGAAGAGAGGACCCGGGCCCAGGCGGCGATAGTGGAATCCTGTTCGTCCGGGCCGAGCAGGGCGAAGCTGTGGCCCCGAACGGCCAGCACGGCGGTGGCCGTGCGGGCCGGCCGGTCGATCACCATGCCCATCTCGGTGCCCCACCGCTCCGGACCGAGAGGGACGGCGACGATGGCCAGTCCGCTGAAGACGGTGTGTCGCCGACCTGTTTCGCCCCGCCCCGCAGAGGCGTTGGCCACCGAGACCTTCCGATCGCCGTCGGGCCGGCCCACGGAGGCCACATGGCCTGACCCGGGGACGGGTGCCACCTGACGGCAACCGCCGGTGGCCCGGGCCACGACCAGGCGGGTCACCACCGGAAGCCACTGCTCACTGGTGCGACCCTGGATGGGCCAGAAGGCCAGGGCCACACCGACGGTGATGACGACCACGGCCACCAGTACCCCGCCCGCCGTCGGTCGGGAGCGCAGGGCCAGCACGCCGACGATCGACCCGCCGGCCACCGAGCCGATCTGGCCACCGCGCCACCCGGCGATCACCCCGCGGCGCTCGAGGGGGGAGAAGCGATAGCGGACCCTGACCGATCGGTCCTGGTCACCCACCCGTGAGGTCCGATCCCCCGGCCGGGGAACTCGGGGGACCGCCGGGCTGGGCCCGGTGGGCGGGAGGTTGGCGGGCGGCGATCAGCTTGATCCCCAGTTCGTCGCGGCCGAGGGCGTCGGCGTGCGTCACCCCGGTCTGGCGGGGAAGCGGCCGGAGGGCCTGACCGGCGGCGGCCGCCGCCGGCGACCCGCCGTGACCGCCCGAACCCGGGACCGGGCCCGAGCCCCGTCCCCCCTCGTCGCCCGACCGTCCGCCCTCGAGCTCGGCCATCATCCGTTGGGCCACGGCCGTCGCTTCGGGATGCGGGGCGTGCATGGGAATCCCGTGGGCCGGGGGCGCCGTCGTACCCACGCCGGTCGACTCGGCTGACGAGCGACCCATGTCCGGCGGCGAGCCCGGTGTCGAGCCGTCGACCCCGACTCCTCCACCCCCGGGCCGTCGACCGCCACCCGGTGGGTGGGAACGCAGGCCCGACGGGCCGGCGGCCGACCCGAGGAGGGATGCACCGCCGATCCCCGAGGAGGCTCCGACGGCACTGCCGACCGACGCCGCCCGCATGGCCACCTGGGCCAGTCCCTTGACCGGAGCCGTCACCTGGTGCCGGGCCCGTCGGCTGAGATCCTCCAGGTGACCGACGGCGCCGGCCTCGACGAAAGGAAGGAGGCGGAACAGTGCCCAGGGGGCGAAGGCCGACAGGATGAGGAGGGCGGCTCCGCCCAGGACGGCACTGAAACTTCCATCGCCGCTGCCCGAGCCGGTCAGGGCACCGACGGCCAGGCTGAGAACGGAGACGATCACGAACTTCCCCAGGATCAGTGCCACCAGGGTGTCGAGCAGGCGCCGGCACCAGTGCGAGATGGCCGGCCAGGCCAGGCTGGCCAGGGCCATGGGCAGGAACAGGACGGCGACGTAGACGGCGGCCGATCGGATCAATAGTTCGATCCACACCATCACCGCCCCGAACACCACGGCCAGCGATCCGAGGAACAGGATGAAGGTAGGCACCGCCGGTTGACCGGCGGCCGTGGCCCCCGAGAGCCCGGTGGTGACCGACGCCATCAAGTGGCCGGCCTGGAGGCCCGCTCCCCCGGCGACGGCGTCGCTCATGGCGTCGGTCACCGCCAGTCCGAGCTCGACGAGTTTGACCGCCACCGCGGTGAGGAGCACGGCCAGGGGGACGTTGACCACCACCGACCGCACCAGGGCGGAGGCGTTCTGGCGATAGACCGACTGGATGATCCCGAGCAGCAGCAGGGGCAGCAGCATCACGCCGCCCAGGGCCGCCATGGTCCCGTAGTGGTCGGTGAACCACGAGGCGGACAGATCGACCGAGGTGGTGGAGCCGAGTGCGCCGCCTATCTGGGCCAGCAGCCAGGTGGCGCCGTCCGACACCCAGCTCCCCAGGGCGCTGAACACGCTGTCGATCCCGACCCCGGCCACCTGGGACACCGCCCCGTCGGCCAGGTCGGAACCTCCCGAGGCGACCTGGCAGACCGTGTTGAGGCCGGTGGTGGCCAGGGCCGAGGCCGCCGACGGACAGGTGGCGCCGACGATGACCGGTAGGGCGCCGAGGGCCGTCATTCAGTTCACACCCTGGCCGGCGTGGAAGAAGAAGTTGACGATGGCCGGTCCGGCCCCGATCAGCAGGGCGGCCAGTCCCGAGATCAGCACGGCCCGACGGCCGACGTAGGACTGCTGGTAGTTCTGGCCGTGGGAACCGAGCGCCCAGGCCGCCGCCCCGATGACCAGGCCCACGAGGGCCAGGGCCAGGGCCCACCCTCCCACCCCGTTCATCAGGCTCTGCAGCACCTTTCCCCCGGGGAGGGCGTTGGTGTCGGGATCGAGCTGCACGTCCACCAGCCGGATGGTGACGGCGTGGACCACGGTGACCGGGATGAGCGGCCGGCGTCCGCCTCCCGACACGGAGAGGAAGGGGAGACCGGAGATGACACGGAGGGGGGAGACGGCGTCGGGGACCATCCGACGAGCGTAATCAGTCCCTCACCAACTTTCAATATTTTTCATGTATTTTCATGATTCCGAACCGTTCGACCGAGATAACACAGATGGGCGGCGGGGCCTGTCATAGTTAGGCAGTGAAGCCGTACGTGATCGGGTACATCGTGATCGCCGTGATCGCCGTCCTGGCGGTGTTCATCGCCGCCCGTCTCGGTCGCCGGGCCGGCCGGAGGAGCCTGCAACAGCGGCTGACGGCGCTGTCCAACCGGCTGGGGGTCCAGCCCCCCGACGAGGGAGGGATGGAGCCCGTCCTCAGCCACCTCGAACGGGTCACCGGCGAGGCGGCCGAGGCGGTCACCGAGGCCAGCTCGGACGCCATCCGCCTGCGACGGGCCCTCGACACCCTCCCCCAGGGGGTGATCGTGTGCGACGAGAACGGCGAGGTGGCATTCAGCAACGCCCGGGCCGTGGACCTCATGAACAACCGGCACGGGGACGCCCTGGCCGCCCAGGCGGTGACCGAGCTGCTGGAGGGGGCCTGGCGGGAGGGGACGGCCGAGCGCACCCTCGACCTCTACGGGCCGCCCCGCCAGACGCTGATCGTCCGGACCAGGCTGATCGACGACGGGAGACGGCCTCTGGGGGTGATCGCCATCATCGAGGACGTCTCGGATCGGCGGCGGCTGGAGGAGATCCGCCGTGACTTCGTGGCCAACGTGAGCCACGAGCTGAAGACCCCCATCGGCGCCCTCGGGCTGCTGGCCGAGACCCTCACCGTCGAGCCCGACCAGGTGGTGGCCCAACGGCTGGCCTCACGGATCCACACCGAGGCGTTCCGGGTCAGCCGGATCATCGACGACCTGCTCGACCTCAGCCGCATCGAGTCGGAGGAGGCCCCGCCCCGCGAGCCGATCTCCATCAACCTGGTGATGGCCGAGGCGGTGGAGCGGGTCCGGTCGGCGGCCGAGCAGCGACGCATTACCATCGAGCTCGATGAGCCCCAGCCCCTCCTCCACATCCTCGGCGACCGGCGCCAGCTGGTGTCGGCCATGCACAGCCTGCTGGAGAACGCCGTGACCTTCTCCTACGAGGACAGCCTGGTCCGGGTGACCGGCGTCCAGTGCGACGACGAGATCCACCTGGCGGTGATCGACACCGGCGTGGGGATCCCGGCCCGCGACCTCGAACGCATCTTCGAGCGCTTCTACCGGGTCGACCACGGCCGCAGCCGGGACACCGGCGGCACCGGCCTCGGTCTGTCCATCGTCCGCCACGTGGCCAGCAATCACCAGGGCCGGGTGGAGGTCGACTCCCGGGAGGGTGAGGGCTCGACCTTCACGCTGGTCCTTCCCAGCGCCCCCGCCTACGCCCCATGAGCACCAAACGCTCGGGCTCGGCCACCAAGCAGGCTCCCCCGCAACCGTCTTCGCAGACCAAGGTGCTGCTGGCCGAGGACGACGAGTCGTTCATCGACGCCCTGGTCATCGGCCTGTCCCGCGAGGGATTCGACGTCACCGTGGCCCGAGACGGCAATGAGGCCCTGAAACTGTTCAGCGACGTCGACCCCGACCTGGTCCTGCTCGATCTGATGCTGCCCCGCCTGTCGGGGATCGATGTGTGCCGGTCCATCCGGGCCCGCTCGTCGGTACCCATCATCATGGTCACGGCCAAGGGGACCGAGATCGACACGGTGGTGGGGCTCGAGGTGGGGGCGGACGACTACGTGGCCAAGCCGTACCGCCTTCGCGAACTGGTGGCCCGTATGCGGGCGGTGTTGCGCCGGACGCCGGCCGGCGACGACGTCGACCGGGGCGAGGTTGACCGGTCCGACAACGGCCCCCCCGACGGTATCGAACGTCGGCGCAATCCGGCCCGGTACCCCGGGGCCGACAGCGGGACCGAGCTCGACCCGGAGAGCAATGTGCTCGAGGCCGGTGGGATCCAGATCGATCCCGACCGCCACCTGGTCTTCATCCGGGGCGAGGACGTGCACCTGCGGCGCAAGGAGTTCGAACTGCTGTCGCTGCTGATGGAGAACGCCGGCCGGTTGCTGACCCGGGACGTGCTGATCGACCGGATCTGGGGGTCGGACTACTTCGGCGACACCAAGACCCTCGACGTGCACATCAAGCGCCTACGCAGTCACGTGGAAGAGGACCCGTCCTCGCCCAAGTTGATCACCACCATCCGCGGCGTCGGGTACCGGTTCGACGCACCGCGGAGCTGACCGCCAGGACTGACCGCCAGGACTGACCGCCGGAGCTGACCGCCGCCGCCCCCGCTGGCGGGCCGGCGCTCCCGAAACGACCCCACTCACCCGGAGGCAGGGATGACGACCTCGCCCCGGAGGTAGGGGGCCAGCACGTCGGGCAGCACCACCGAGCCGTCGGGTTGGCGGCCCGTCTCGACCAGGGCGGCCCAGATGCGGGCCCAGGCCAGGGCCGAGCCGTTCAGCGTGTGCACCAACACCGGCCCACCGCCGGCCCCGGGCCGGTACCGGATGTTGGCCCGGCGGGCCTGGTAGTCGGTGCACCAACTGACCGACGAGACCTCCAGCCACTGGTCGACGCCCGGGGAGTAGACCTCGAGATCGAAGGTCCGGGCTGCCGAGATGCCCATGTCGCCTGTGCACAGATCGAGGACCCGGTACTCCAGTCCGAGCTGCTGGAGCAACTGCTCGGCCCGGGCCACCATCCCGTCGTGCAGGGCCGGTGCCTGGTCGGGGGTGGCGTAGGCGAACAGCTCGACCTTGTCGAACTCGTGGACCCGGAGGAGGCCCCGGGTGTCCCGCCCGGCCGCTCCGGCCTCCCGGCGGAAGCAGGCGGTGGCGGCGGTCAGCCGCAGGGGCAGGTCGGCCTCGTCGAGGATGTCCCCCCGCCACATGGAGGTGAGCGGCACCTCGGAGGTGGGGATGGCCCACAGGTCGTCGCGCTCGAGGTGGTAGGCCTCCTCCTCGAACTTCGGGAGATGGCCGGTGGACACCATGGTCTCGGTCAGCACCAGGGTCGGGGGCCGTACCTCCTCGAACTCGTCGGCGTGGCTGTCGAGGGCGAAGGCGGTCAGCGCCCGGAGCAGTCGGGCTCCGAAACCCCGGTAGAGGGGGAACATCGACCCCGAGAGCTTGGCTCCCCGTTCCATGTCCAGCAGTCCCAGTTCGGCCCCGATCTCCCAGTGGGGCGTCCGCTGGGCGTCTGAGTAGGTCGGGCGGTCGTCGGGCCAGGCCCGGGCGATCACGTTGTCGTCGGGGCCGTCGCCGTCGGGGGCGTCCTTGGCCGGCAGGTTGGGCAGATAGAGAAGAGCCTGACGGACCGACTCCTGGGCGGCCTCGGCCACGGCATGGAGCGACCGCTCTTCGTCCCCCACCGCCCGACTGCGGGCGGCCAGGTCCTCGGCCACGTCGTGTTGGCCCGCCCTCCGGGCCTCCCCCACCTGTTTGGACAGCGCCTTCACCTCGGCCCGCAGTTCGTCCCTCCGGCCCACCGCCGCCCGGGCGGCGGCGTCCAGTTCGACCAACCGGTCGATCTCCCCGGGGTCCACCCCCCGCCGCCCGAGAGCGGACTTCACCGACGCACTGTCGTCCCGGACCAGGCGGATATCGATCATGACGGGGACAACGGTAGCGTGACCTCCCGTGGACGACGCTCACCACCCGACCGCCGTCGTCTGCGACGACGTGGTGGTCCGCTACGGCGACACCGTGGCCGTCGACCGATTCTCCTTCGCCGCCGAGGCCGGACAGGTGGTGGCCCTGCTCGGTCCCAACGGCGCCGGCAAGACCAGCACGGTCGAGGCGTTGGAAGGCTACCGGCGGGTGGACGGCGGATCGGTGCGCGTGCTCGGCCTCGACCCCCGCAACGACCATGCCGCCCTGGTGCCACGCATCGGGGTCATGCTCCAACGGGGCGGCGTCTACCCGATGCTGGGCCCGGCCCAGGTCCTCGAGCTGTTCTCGCGCTACTACCGCCACCCCGAGGACCCGGGGGCACTGCTCGACCTGGTGGGGTTGTCGGGAGTCCGCCGTACGCCCTGGCGGCGGTTGTCCGGCGGGGAGCAGCAGCGCCTGTCGCTGGCCCTGGCCCTGGTGGGCCGGCCCCGGGTCCTGTTTTTGGACGAGCCGACGGCCGGCGTGGATCCCGAGGGGCGGATCGTGGTGCGCGACATCATCGGCACCCAGCGGGACCGCGGCATCTGCATCGTCCTCACCACCCACGAGCTGGTCGAGGCCGAGCGACTGGCCGACCAGGTGGTGATCATCGACCACGGCCGCAAGCTGGCCGAAGGCAGCCCGGGCGCCCTGGCGGCGAAGACGGCCGACGGCTCGATCCGGTTCACCACCGGTCCCGGGATCGATGTCGGGGCCCTGGCCGTCGCCGTCGGGCCCGGGACCACCGTCGACGAGCAGCGTCCCGGCTCCTACCGGCTGGTGCCCCCACCGGGATCGGCCTCGCCCGGCGTGGTGGCCGCCCTCACCGGCTGGTTGGCCGAACAGGACCTGTCCCTGGGCAACCTCCGTACCGGTCAGTCCCTGGAGGAGGCCTACCTGGCCATCACCGGCTCCCGGGAGATGGAGGATCCCGATGGGGCCGAGTCCGAACCATGAGACCCCTGGCCGCCCAGCTCCGGGCCGAACTGATCATGCTGTTGACCAACGGGGAGTCGGTGTTCCTGACGCTGGGGATCCCCGTGGTGTTCCTGTTGTTTTTTTCGGCCGTCCACGTGCTGCCCACCGGCACCAGGCACCCCGTCGACTTCCTGGTTCCGGGCATCCTGGCCCTGGCCATCATGTCGACGGCCATGACCGCGCTGGGCATCGGGACGGGATTCGAACGGGGCTACGGCGTGCTCAAGCGGCTGGGGGCCACTCCCCTCGGCCGGCCGCGCCTGCTGGCCGCCAAGATCATGGCCATCATCGGTGTGGAGCTCGTCCAGGCCGTGGTCCTGGTGGCCGTCGGCTACGGCCTGGGCTGGGATCCGGGTGGACCGGGCGGCGCCGGTGCCCTGGTCGGGTCGGCCGTCGTGGCCATGGTGCTCGGGACCATCGCCTTCGGCGGCATCGGGCTCTTGTTGGCCGGGACACTGAAGCCGCTGGTAAATCTGGCCGTGGTCAACGGCCTGTTCGTGGTGTTCCTGCTGCTCGGGGGCATGCTCATCCCCTTGGACAAGCTGCCCGGGTGGTTGGCCGATATCTCAAAGGTGTTCCCGGCATCGGCTCTGGCCGACGCCCTCCACGGGACGCTGGGCCACGGCACGGCGGTGACCGCCCGGGACTGGATGGTCCTGGTGGCCTGGGCGGTGGCGGCTCCGCTGGTCGCCGGTCTCACCTTCCGCTGGGAGTGAGATCGGTCTACGACCGGCCCAACTCGGCCAGCCAGCCGTCGAGCTCGGACCGGCCCAGTGCGCCGATCTTGTGACCGATCACCGTCCCGGAGGCGTCGACGAAGAAGGTGTTGGGCTCGCCGTTCAGGCCATAGAGCCCCGCGGTCACCCGCACCTCGGCGTCGGCCCCGATCGGGTAGTCGAGTCCGGACTTCTTCACGAAGGCGATGGCACTGGCCGGAGGGTCGGCCACGTCCACCCCGACGAACTGGATGTCGGACCCCTTGGCCTGCTCGGCCTGGGCGGTGCGGGCCAGCAGCGGCGTCTCCTGTTGGCAGGGGGTGCACCACGAGGCGAAGAAGTTGAGCACCACCGGCCGATGGCGGTCCTTGCCCAGGGCGTCGAGGTCCACGGGCCCTCCCCCGGTGAGGGAGGGGAGCGTGAACCCGGGAGCCTGGTCACCGACGGCCACCACCGGCCCCGTCGACCCCGAACCCGATCCCGACCCCGACCCCGAGGTCCGGCCGAGGCCGATGAACAAGAACACGGCCAGGACGAGAGCGATGACCGAACCGATGAGCAGGGACCGCAGCCGGCGTGGCGATGGCGGTGCCGGCCACCGATCCGGATCGGGCGACCGCCCCGGATCGGACGGCCGTTCCCGACCGCCGGTTCCCGATCCGCCGGCCTCGGGTGTGTCCGGTCGCCCGCTGAGTTCCGGGGTCTCGATCAATGCTTGGTGAAGATGTCGACGGCCATCAACACGAACAGCAGGGTCAGGTAGGTGATCGAATAGCTGAACAGCTGCATGGCCGCTTTGGGGGTGGCCCGCCTCAACAGTCGGACGGCCAGTGCCACGAACACGATCCCCAGCACCGAGGCGGAGGCCACGTAGACGGCGCCGAGCCGGCCCACCACGGCCAGCAGCAGTGACACCCCGACGAGGATGACGCTGTAGACCAGGATCTGCCGGGCCGTCCGTCTGAAGGTGGCCACCGCCGGCAGCATGGGTACGTTGGCCGCCTGGTAGTCGTCCTTGTACTTGACGGCCAGCGCCCAAAAGTGGGGCGGCGTCCACACGAAGATGATGGCGAACATCACCACCGGCGTCCACGACAGGCTGTCGGTGACGGCGGCCCATCCCACCAACACCGGTACCGCCCCGGCCGCCCCGCCGATCACGATGTTCTGGCTGCTGGTCCGCTTGAGCCACAACGTGTAGACGAATACGTAGAACAGGGTGGCCGAAATGGCCAGCACCCCCGACAGCAGGTTCACCCACGCCCACAGCTCCACGACGGCGATGACCTCGAGGGCGATGGCGAACACCAGTGCGTTGGTCGGGGACATCGCCCCGGTCACCAGCGGACGCTTGGACGTCCGTTGCATGAGCTTGTCGATGTCCCGGTCGATGTACATGTTGATGGCGTTGGCACCGCCGGCGGCCAGGGCCCCGCCGAGCAGGGTGGCCGCCATCAGCCATACCGAGGGAAGCCCGCGCTGGGCCACGATCATGGTGGGCAGGGTGGTGATCAACAAGAGCTCGATGATGCGCGGCTTGGTCAGGGCCACATAGGCGCCGATACGAGCAGAGAGGGAGGTTCGGTGGGGCAGGGCCACCGAGGGAATTGCCATCGGCCCGACATTAGTGCTGACCCTGGTCGGAGGGCACATCGGCATCCCGGCCTCTCAGCCACGGGTCCGGCGCGGCCGATACCATGAAGAGACGGTGTCATCCCTGCGTATCGGCCCTCGCCCGTTCCTGTTGCTCTGCCGCCTCACCCTGGGCGCGGTGGTGCTGAACATCGCCACCGGGGCGGCCGTCCGGCTGTCCGACTCGGGGCTCGGGTGCCCGGACTGGCCGACCTGCTCCCAGAGCCACCTGACCCCGCCGCTGAGCCTCCACCCGGTGATCGAGTTCGGCAACCGGGTGGTGGTGTCGGTGCTGGTGGTGGCGTGCGGCCTGACGGTGGTGGCGGCCTTCCTCCGCCGGCCGAACCGGAGGGACCTGCGATGGCTGTCGATCGGATTGGTGCTCGGAGTGCTGGGGGAGGCGGTGCTGGGCGCGTTCGTGGTGTACACCAAGCTCAACGCCTATGTGGTCATGACCCACTTCATGGTGGGGATGGCCCTGCTGGCCGTGGCCCTCGTCCTCACCCTGCGGGCCGATCACGCCGGCGGGCGGGGAACGGTGGTGGTGGACACCCGGGCCCTGTGGTTGACCCGGGTGCTGGTCGGCCTGTTCGTGGTGGTGCTGATCGCCGGTACCGCCACCACCGGGGCCGGTCCCCACGCCGGCGGCAAGGGGGCCAAGCGGGTGCCCATCGGCCTGGAGGACATGACCCGCATCCACGCCGAGCTCGTCATCGCCACCACCCTGGTGCTGCTCGGGCTCCTCTGGCTGCTGTGGAGATCGGATGCCCCCAGTCACGTCCAGGACAGCGGGCGGATCCTGCTGGCCGCGGTGGTGGTCCAGGGCATCATCGGGTACACCCAGTTCTTCACCCACCTCCCGGCCGCACTGGTCTGGTTCCACGTGCTCGGAGCCTCACTGGTGTGGTCGACCGCCCTCTGGTTCCACCACGGGTTGAGCGACCACCGGCCCGAACCGGTGGAGCCCGGTGGGCGGGGGGCGCCGGGGGCGCCGGGGGCCGAACTCTTGCCGGACGACCTGGGGGGACCGACCGGGAACCGCCGACCAGGTCCTGAGCGGGAGGCGGTGGTGCCGGCATGAGTGCCGGTGCCGGTACGAACTGGGCATCGGTGGACGGGGCCGGTGGGCACGCCCCGGCGGCCGCCTCGATGCCGGTCGAGGTGGAACCCGAGGGCGACGTCCGCACCGACATCGAAGAGTCCCAGACCACCGATCGGCCCTGGCTGGTCATCGTGTGGAACGATCCCATCAACCTGATGTCGTTCGTCACCTTCGTCCTCCAGAAGCTCTTCGGCTATTCCAAGGAGAAGGCCACCAAGCTCATGCTGGACGTCCACAACAAAGGGCGGGCGGTGGTCTCCTCGGGGACCCGGGAGCGGGCCGAGCTCGATGTGTACCGACTGCACGAGCACGGGCTGTGGGCCACCATGGAACAGGCCACTTGAGCACCCCGTTCCGCCGGCGCCGCGATGGTCGCTACGTCGTCAAACTCGACTCCAACGTGCGGGCCGTACTGGTGACGCTGTCCCAGCAGTTGATGCTGACCCTCGACTCGCGGGAGTCCATGAACCGTCGGCTCTATCCCCCGGCCTACCCGGGGGACGACCAGAACCGCCAGGAGCAGGAGTACCGCGCCCTGGTCGACAGCGCTCTCGAGAACCACCACCGCCAGGCCTTCGCCGTGCTGACCGAGACAGCCCGTTCCGACACCTTGACCGAGTCCGAGTTCAACGCCTGGCTGTCGGCCATCGGTTCGATGCGCCTGATCATCGGCACCCGCCTCGATGTCAGCGAGAACATGGTCGAGCCCGCCCCCGAGGATCCGACCGCTCCCGAGTACGCCCTCTACGAGCTGTTGGGCCAGCTCCAGTACCTGATGGTCGAGGTCCTGGCGGCGGGGCTGCCTCCCGAGGGTCGGCCAGAGGGGATCTTGTGATCCACCTGCTAATCTCCAAAAGCCCTGATCGGGTTTGAGCCCCCATCGTCTAGCGGCCTAGGACGCCGCCCTTTCAAGGCGGTAACACGGGTTCGAATCCCGTTGGGGGTGCCGTACTCCCCAGCGCCAGTGCTGGTTGGGGACCTGTGGTGCAGTTTGGAGTGCACGCCGGCCTGTCAAGCCGGAGGTCGCGGGTTCAAATCCCGTCAGGTCCGCCACCTCGGTTCACCCGAGGCGAGGTCGGGTAGCTCAGTTGGTAGAGCGCGCGCCTGAAAAGCGTGAGGTCACCGGATCGACGCCGGTCCCGACCACCGAATCCAGGCCAGGGCGAAGGGTCCGTCCCGGGTCGAAACAATGGCCGGGCCTGCCTCAGGCGGTGGCCTTGCCGTCCCTACTCCGCCCGGCCTCCCGGCGCAACATGGCGAACATCTCGGCTTCTCCGATACCGAGGTCACGCATCCGGGCCACGAACTCCTTCGCCTCGATGGCGGCCTGTCGGCGTTCGACCGACGTGCCGCTGGCAACCACGGTGCCGTGTCGACCGTTGGTCGTCACCAGCCCCTCGAGCTCCAAGGCGCGGTAGGACCGGGCCACGGTATTGACGGCCAGGCCCAGATCCGCGGCCAATGCCCTCACCGTCGGAAGCCTGGAGGCCACCGGCAGCACCCCGTTGTCGATCGCCGCGGCGATCTGAGCCCGTACCTGTTCGGACGGGGCAACCGACGATGCGGTATCGAGAACCACCAGGGTCACGTTCAGTTTGTAGCAGAGCGGTCAGCCGCCGACACATGGACCCCACCCCGTCCGGCTCGAAGCAGTGGGACCCGGTCCGACAACCGGTGTCGAGCTACCGACCGGTGTCGGGGCGCTCGCCGGTATCGATCAAGTTCTGAGCGATGTCGCGCAACTTGACGTTCAGGTGCTGGGAAGCACGGCGCAGGATGTCGAAGGCCCGTTCCGGAGTGACGTGTTCCCGCTCCATGAGGATGCCCTGGGCCTGACCGATCGCCTCCCGGGTGCCCAGCGCGGCGTTGAGGTTGGCTGCTCGGCGCTCCTCGTCCTCGTGGGCTCGGGCCGATGTCAGGGCCAGGCCGGCCATCACCGCCAGCAGCAGGGCCCGACCCCGGTCGCCGACGCCGAAGGCCTGAGGCGAACAGGCGTAGAGATCGAGGGCACCGGGACCCACATTGGTCATGAAAGGCACGGCCAGCAAACTGCGGATGCCTTGCTCTTGGGCCCCGGCACTGAACGCCGGCCAGCGATCCTCGGTGCTCATGTCGCCGGCATAGACGGCGACGCCGGCCCTCACCGCGTCGATCGACGGCCCCGCGCCGGTCCGGCGCTGCAGCGCCTCGAGCTGGTCCACCCGGGGGTCGCTGGACTGTGGTCGCTCCCCGTCCGTCCCGACCAGGGAGATTCCGGCGAAGTCGCACCCCTCGACGGTGCCCACCGCCAGCGCCACCACCTGGGTCAGGGTCTCGAGCACGCCACCGGCGGAAAAGAGTGCACTCACCGTCTGGGAGATGTTGGCCGTCAGCTCCTCCATCGCCTGCGGATCGACGGCAGGGGCATGCTGATCACCAATTGGATTCGTCACTCTTGTCGTGCCTAGCACCCGGAGGCCCGGTACTCAACCATGCAGTCCCCCCGTTGCAATAGGAATACACCTTGGAACCGGTCTCCGGTGGCCTGGTACGATGAAACCGCCTCCGACAGCGAGGGGTCGCCTCTCAGGAAGACACCGATCCGTGTCGATCTCCGCCCTTTCCCCCGCTTCCGCCTCTGCCTTGCGCCACCCGCACCGCGGACTCCGGTCCCAGGTTCCGGCAGGGCCCCCCGGCCGTCACCTGCTCACACCGGTGGGAACGGCGTGACCATGTTCGAGGGCAGGTCAGGAGGGTTCGGTGTGTCCGTCGACTTCGTCGGGGAACAAGCGGTTCTCGGCCTGCGAGGAGTGCTGGACGACATGGCCCAGCCCGGGCTGGCCGCCCTGTTCGAGGCGGTGGTGGCCAGTGGGTATCCCGCCATCGTCGTGGAGCTGTCCGACCTCGACTTCATGAGCCCCGTCGGCTTGACCGTCATCACCGAGGCCGCCGAGCGCATCGCCTCCGACCATGGCCAACTCAGTATCCGCTGGCCGTCGGCTGCCATGCGACAGCAACTGGAGGCGGTGGGACTTGCCCCCCTGGTTCGCACCCCGCCGGCCGAGTCGGCCGCCACCCCTCCCGTCGCCTCCGGGGCGTGGATCGAACTGGCCCACCTGTCGGGGCAGGCCATCGGCGTCCCGACCAGCGATGCGGTGATCGACACGGCGCTTCGGCTGGTGGTCGCCCTGGCCCGTGACATCGTGGGTGGCGCCGACGGAGTGAGTGTCTCGCTCCGCCGGCACGGGAAGCTGGCCACCGTGGCCGCCAGCGATCAGACCATCTCCGACATGGACGCCAGCCAGTACGCCACCGGTGAGGGACCCTGTGTCGACGCGTCCCTCCAGGGACGCGAGTTCCTCGTCGAATCCCTGAGCGCCGAGAAGCGGTGGCCAGCTTTCACCCCGCGCGCCCTCTCACTCGGGATCAACGCCATCCTCTCTTCGCCCCTCACCGCCTCCGACCGTCCCGTCGGTTCGATGAACATCTACTCGCGATCGACCTCTGCCTTCCGTCCCACCGATCAACGGTTGGCGTCGGTCCTGGCCGCCGAGACGTCCACGATCCTGACCGAGGCAGGCGTCCACCTGGCCGGGGGTGAGGCGTCGCAGCGCTTCCAAGACGCTCTGCGGACACGGCAGGTGATTGCCCAGGCCCAGGGTGTGCTGATGGAGCGGGACGGTATCTCGGAGGATGAGGCCTACAGGGTGCTCCGCATCCACTCCCAGCGCACCGGCCAGTCCCTGCATCACCGGGCCCGGGACGTCACCTCCTCGGCTCTTCCCCGCCCGGCTGGTCAGTCACCCGACCAGCGAGGGCCCGACGATGAGTGAGGCTCCGGACACGCTCGATCTCTTCAGACAGCAGGCCGATCTCTCGAGGGGAGAACTGTGGCTGCGCTATTTCGAGCTGGGCGGGATGAGCACGGCGTTCCAAGTGGAGGCGTTCCTCTACGGTGCCCTTCAGCCCACGGCTCACGACCACGACGTGCTGGCCCACGCCCTCAACGAGCGGTTCGTCGAGCTGGGCGGGAACCACCCCGTTCCCTATGAAGATGGCGGACGGGGAGACAGAGCCCGGTAGGACAGAGACCCACCGTGGCGTCCCGACTCACCGGTACTGGCAGTAGCTGTTCTGCAATTCGTCCTGCACCACCACCGCCTCCTGTTCCCGGGTGTCCACGGCCAGGGGGGCATCGAGCGTCCGGGCGACGAACCTCCAGCCGTCGGGGAGGGCGAGCCGGTCCCCGAGTCTCGGCAACGAGCCCTCGGACAGGCTCGGGTCGACGGCGATGCAGTAGGCCTGCATCACAAAGGCGGCACCGGTCGGGTCGATGAGCTCGAAGACGGTTCGACCGGCATCGAAGGTGAATAGCGCCTTCCGGTCGACCCGGACCGGGCGGTAGGCCAGGGGACCACCCGCCCCCTCCGGACCCGGCTGGGCACCGAGGTCGACCCGGACCACGGCTATGCGGGCCATGGGGATGCCACCGAACTCGGCCAACACGAACTCCCCGCCGGGACCGCGTCGGATCGAGTCCATCAACCAGTACCGCGGTCCGTTCCGGATGGCGAAGTCGCAGCCATGATCGGCGGCCACCTTTTCGGGTTCGATGGCCTGCCAGAGATCGTCGGGGCATTCGTTGAGGGTGAACGTCGTATAGACGTCGGCCACGGCGACCGAGCCCTCCAACCTGGCCAGCAGCATCTCGCCGTAACGGGCACCCCGGACCCCCACGTAGCCGTCGTCGGTCTTCTGCATCTGGGTCATGTCGAGTTCCCCCTGTCCGGCCGGGCCGGCTGACTCGAGGTCGGTGTTCTGTCATGAATGATGACAGCAACAGCCTTCACGGTCCAGCACGGTTCGCCTTGCGGGCACTTGGCCGGCCGGGCTGTGCGGGTCTCTCTCCGGCTGGGTCTCCGTGGGCCATTCGGTTCCGGAAATTACCTACTCCTGGTATCTCACCTACCGACGGTCGGCGAGTCCCGAAACCACTTGGCCCAGAGCCGAGCCCGGAATTCACACCCTTGACGATCAGAGTATCTTGATATATCGTTACTTTACGAGAGCGATCGACGGGGGACCCGAATACATCGGCGGATCCGTCAGTCGCTGCCCAGAACACACGCACACCACAAGGAGAACTACGACATGCACGAGCACAAGAGAGTTGACAGGAAGACCGACGACGGCCCCCGTTTCGGTCCGGGATTTCCCGAGCGCGGCACCCGCCGCGACCGCTACGACCGGTTCGGCGGTACGCCGCCGAGCCGCGGTGGGGGGCGGGGAAGGGACCGGGGTCGACAGGGCGGGTTCGGACCGGGGTTCGGCCCCGGGTTCGGGGGCGGATTCGGCGGCGGCTTCGGTCCGGGGTTCGGTCCCCGGATGTTCGGACGGGGCGTGAAGCGAGGGCCGCGGTGATGTACGAGCGGCGATCCTCGCCCTTCTGGCCGAGGAGCCGATGCACGGCTACCAGATCATCACCGAGCTGTCCGAGCGCAGTGGGGGCGCCTGGCGTCCCAGCCCGGGGTCGGTGTACCCCACCCTCCAGGCACTGGAAGACCAGGGACTGGTCTCCGCCCACAAGTCCGAGGGACGCCGGGTCTTCAGCCTGACCGATGAAGGCACGGCCGCCGCGGCCGCCGCCGCCGACGGGCCGGCCCCGTGGGAGAGCGCGGCCAGTGGCGCCGACCGATCGCTGGTCGATCTCCAGAGCCTCATGTTCGAGGTGGGAGCGGCCATCATGCAGGTGGGCCGGGCCGGCAGCAAGCACCAGATCAAGGCGGTCGAGGAGATCCTCACCGATACCCGGCGCCGGATCTATCTGGTGCTGGCCGACGGCACCCCGGCCGACGAAGCCCCGGCCGACAGGACTCCGGACGAAGGAGCCCCGGCCGGCAAGGGCGCCTCCTTCGACGAGGACTGACCGGGCACCGGTCACGGCTGAGCCGGCCCGAGTCACGGCCGAGCCGGCTCAGCCGCCCTCGTAGTCGAAGCCCAGGTCGGGGGCGGTGAGGAGTGGCCGGAAGGCCATGCCCTCCGCCGCCGCCATTGCCTCCACCGTACCTCCCCGGTCCACCACCGCCACCAACAGGATCGGCACCGCCCCGGCATCGATCACGGCGTGGGCGGCCTCGAGGAGAGACGTCCCCCGGGTCACCGTGTCCTCGGTGACCACCACCTTGTCGCCCGGGTCGAGCGCCCCGGCGATCCGTCCCCCGCCGCCGTGGTCCTTGGCCTCCTTGCGGACGCTGAACGTCTTGAGCAGGCGACCCCGGGTGGCGGCCACTCCGGCGGTGACGAAGGCCACCGGGTCGGCGCCCATGGTCAACCCGCCGATGGCGTCCGCCTCGTCCGGGACCACCGACAGAATGCCGTCGGCCACCAGCACCATGGCCTCGGGCCGGCACACCGTCTGTTTGGAGTCGATGAACCAGCTGCTCTTCCGGCCCGACTTCAGCGTGAAGTCGCCCCGCTTCACCGAATGCTCCAGCAGGTGGGTCCGGAGTGCCTCGAACGCGGTGGGGGAAGGTCGTCGCTCATGTCGGTGCAGTCTGATCCGAATCGGCACCGGCCGGCCAGAATGGGGCACCGACCAACTCCACTCCTCGGCGGCCCGGGGTGACCTCGCCGACCACCACTGCGTCGACGCCGGTGTCACGCAGGGCGTCCAGGGCCCGATCGGCCGCCTGCGGCGCCGCCATCACCACCATGCCCAGTCCCAGGTTGAACACCCGGGCCATCTCCTGGTCGGCCACCCGGCCGAGCCGGCGGATCTCACCGAAGATGGGGGGGATCGTCCACGCCGTGGTGTCGATCACTGCCCGCATCCCATCGGGGAGGGCACGGGGCACGTTGCCCTCGAATCCCCCGCCGGTGATGTGGGCCACGGCGTGGACCCCCGACCCTCCACCGGCCCCCGAGGCGGCGATGGCGGCCCGCACGGCCGGGGTGTAGATGACCGACGGGCGGAGCAGCTCATCGGCCAGGGAAAGGTCGGAGCCGGCCCACGCCGGCCCCTCGAGGGTCAGTCCGGCCCGCTCGAGCAACACCTGGCGGGCCAGCGTGTACCCGTTGCACCGCAGGCCCGGTGAGGGCAGTCCCACCAGCACATCCCCGGCCTGGACCCGTGACGGGCCCAGCACGTCCGAACGCTCGACCACTCCGACGGCGAATCCGACCAGGTCGAATTGGCCCGGCTTCATCACGCCCGGGTGTTCGGCCATCTCGCCGCCGAGAAGCGCGGCGCCCACTTGGCGACATCCCTCGGCCACACCGGTCACCAGCTCGGCCATCTGGGCGGGGTCGACGGAGCCGGTCGAGATGTAGTCGAGGACGAACAGCGGCTCGGCGCCCTGGCACACCAGGTCGTCCACGCACATGGCCACCAGGTCGATCCCGATAGTGTCGAACCGGCCGGCGGCCTGGGCCACCAGAGCCTTGGTGCCCACCCCGTCGGTCCCGGCTACCAGCACCGGCTGCCGGTACCTGCCGGTGTCCAGGGAGAACAGGCCCCCGAAGTCACCCAACCCGCCCAGCACTTCGGCCCGGACCGTGGACTCCACCAGAGGTTTGATCAGCTCGACGGATCGTTCGCCGGCATCGATGTCGACCCCGGCACCGGCATAGGTGGCGGGCCCCGGGGGGGCGGGAACCGACGGGCCCCCGGTCGAGCCGGTGGGGCCGGTCGAGTCGGTCGAGTCAGGCGGAGGGGTCAGATCCGGAAGACCTCCGGTCACGCCTGGGTGCCGCTGGCCGCGCCGCTCAACTCGGCCCGCGCCGAGAACTCCACCGGTACCGGCACCGGGTAGCTGCCGGTCAGGCAGGCATCGCAGAAGCCGGCGCCGGGGGCGTCGACGGCCTGGACCAGATGGTCGAGGGTCAGGTACTCGAGTGAGTCGACGTCGAGGAACTCGACGATCTCGTCCAGCGTCTTGATCGAGGCCAGGAGCTCGTTCCGATCGGGCGTGTCGATCCCGTAGAAGCAGGGCCACCGGAACGGCGGTGACGAGATCCGCAGATGGACCTCGGTGGCCCCCGCCTCCCGCAACATCTTCACCATGGCCCGGGTAGTGGTCCCCCGCACGATCGAGTCGTCCACCACGATCAGCCTCTTGCCGGTGATGTTCTCCTGTAACGGGTTGAGCTTCCGCCGTACGCCGTTGGCCCGCTCGGCCTGGGTCGGGGCGATGAAGGTGCGACCGATGTAGCGGTTCTTGACCAGTCCCTGGCCGTAGGGGATACCCGACGACAGTGCGTACCCCTCGGCCGCCGGCACCCCCGAATCGGGCACGCCCATCACCAGATCGGCTGGGACCGGCGCTTGCGTGGCCAATAGCTGACCCATCCGCCGACGGGCGCCGTGCACCTCGTTGCCGTACAACTTGGAATCGGGCCGGGCGAAGTAGACGAACTCGAAGATGCAGAGCTTGGGATTCAGCCGGTCTTCGGGGAACGGCCGCTCCGACCGGACCTCCTTACCGTCGATCACCACCATCTCGCCGGGCTCGAGCTCGCGGATGAAGGTGGCGCCGATCACGTCAAGGGCCGGCGACTCCGAGGCCAGCACCCACCCCTGCTCGAATTCGTCGGTGGCCTCGAGCCGCCCGAGGCAGAGAGGTCGGAAGCCATTGGGATCGCGCACCCCGATGAGACGGTCGGCGTCCAGGAGCACGAACGAGAAGGCACCCTCGGCCGACGGCAGGACCTTCATCAAGGCGCGCTCGAGATCGTCGCCCTCCTCGACCATGGTCCGCTCGGGAAGCTCGGGAGGGAAGGCCTGAGCCAGTAGTTCGGCCACCAGATCGCTGTCCGACGACACCAGGCCCGGCAACATGCCGGCCACCTCGGCCAGCTCGGCGGTGTTGGTCAGGTTCCCGTTGTGACCCAGAGCGAAACCCGCCCGGCCCACGCCCCGGAACACCGGCTGGGCATTCATCCAATCGCTGGAGCCGGCCGTGGAGTAGCGGGTGTGACCGATGGCGACGTGGCCCCGCAACCCGGAGAGCTTCCGCTCGTCGAACACGGTGGTGACCAGTCCCATGTCCTTCAGAACGGTGATGGCCTCGCCGTCGCTCACCGCCATACCGGCCGACTCCTGGCCCCGGTGCTGGAGGGCGTAGAGGCCATCGAAGGTCAGGTGTGCCACCGAGCGCCCCGGGGCGTAGACCCCGAAGACGCCGCACGCTTCCTTGGCCTCCATCATCGGTTCGTCACCGCACACACCGGGGGTCGTCGGGCTCGTCCTTCGCCACGATTAGGCCACACAATCACCTCACCGTGCCACTTCAGCCTAGTGGTCCCGGCCCTCGTGTACCGCCCGACCAGCTCCGTCCGGTCATCCGGGGCCGGAAGGACCGCACGGTAGCCTCACCTGCGGTGATCGATCTGCATACCCACTCCACCGTCTCGGACGGGAGCGATCCCCCTCGGCGGATCCCGGAAATGGCCCTCAAGTCCGGGTGCAGCGCGGTGGCCCTGACCGACCACGACTCCCTGGCCGGGATCGGGGCGGCCCGCCGCCGGGCCGACGAGCTGGGCGTGACGCTGGTGCCCGGCTGCGAGATCTCCTGCCTCCCGGTCGGTCCCGGAGGCATGCACGTTCTGGTGTACTTCGTCGACGACGAGGGAAGTGAGCTCGGCTCCGAGCTGCATCGGCTCCGGGACGACCGCCGCCGACGCAACCTGGCTCTGGCCGACCGGCTGGCAACGCTCGGCGTTCCCATCACCTACCAGCAGGTGGTGGCCCTGGCCGGAGACGAGGAGGGGGTCGGCCGTCCCCACTTCGCCATGGCCCTGGTAGAGGTGGGGGCGGCCGAGTCGATCGACGATGCCTTCGAGCGGTTTTTGGCCAACGGGCGACCCGGCTACGTGCCCAAGGGGCGCCTCACCGGCGCCGACGTGGCCCGCCTGGCCACCGCTTCGGGCGGGGTGGCGGTGCTCGCCCATCCGCTCAGCACCGGGTTGGACGGAGCCGAGCTGGCCAGGCTCGTGGCCGACCTGGCCGAAGCCGGGTTCGGGGGTATCGAGGCGATCTACGGCCGGTACTCGCCCCGGCAGCGCCAGCAACTCGGCAATCTGGCCCGCCGTTTCGGTCTGGTGGCCACCGGAGGCTCCGACTATCACGGGCAGACCAAGCCCGACCTGTCGGTGGGCACCGGTCAGGGCGACCTCAAGGTGCCCAACGACGTGTTGACCCAGCTCGAGGGACGCCGGCCCGGGGGCTGAGGGACGCCGGCCCGGGGTCGGGTGGCTTCGGCCGGACCTCCCGGCCGCCTTCACTTCCGGAATTACATCCGGTCGGTGCGTCATCTTCGAAAGTTCGAAAGTTCGAAAGTGACAGGCCAAAGGAGGCAGGCGGGAGTGCCGAAGGCCGGCCCGGGGGCTGAGGGACGCCGGCCCGGGGTCGGGTGGCTTCGGCCGGACCTCCCGGCCGCCTTCACTTCCGGAAATTACATCCGGTCAGTACGTTATCTTCGGAAGTGAAAGGCCAAAGGAGGCAAGCGGGAGTGCCGAAGGCCGGGCCGGGCCGGGCGGAGGGCGTCCCGCCCAGGGCGGTCAGTTGGTGACAGGAGCCAGGTCGTCCAACAGGGACGGAAGGCGGCCCCGCCAGGATGCGACGGCCTCAGCCACGCTCAGGTCGACCAGGCCCTCCACCACCACCCGGTCCCCACCGGTCTGGCCCATCACCCGGAACCCGACGCCGGCCTCGGCGGCCGCCGAGATGAGCTCGGCCCTTCTGGTCGTGCACACCAGGACCCGAGACGGCGCCTCGGTGAACAATTCGTGGTGGTCGGCCACGCCAGCCACGCTCAGTCCCACCCCGGAGCGCACCGACATCTCGGCCAGCGCCACCCCCAGCCCTCCTCCGGAGACATCGTGGATGCCGGCCACCAGCTGGTCGCCACCGGCCACGCCCGCCCCGACCAGCCCGGTGACGAACTCGAGCAGCCGATGGTGGCCGCCCAGGTCCAGCCCGGGCAGCGTCCCGTTGCGGTGGCCCCGGCGCTCGACGGCCCAGCGCGAACCGGCCAACGAGGGGGGGTTGCGTCGGGCGAGGGTGGGACCGACGCTGGCGTCCAACAGCACCAGGGTGGCGTCGTCCACCAGCGTGACCCCCGGCGGCCGGACGGCCAGGCGCTCGATGAGCCCGAGCACCCCGATGACGGGAGTGGGGTCGATGTCCACGCCGAAGCTCTCGTTGTACAGGCTGACATTGCCCCCGATGACCGGGAGGCCGAGAGCCAGACACGCTTCGGTCATGCCATCGATGGACTCGGAGAGCTGCCACATCACTTCGGGGTGCTCGGGGTTGCCGAAGTTGAGGCAGTTGACCACGGCCACCGGTCGGGCCCCGGCGCACGCCACGTTGAGAGCACCTTCGGCCACGGTGGCCGCCGTTCCGGCCCTCGGGTCGATCGAGCACCATGTCGGGTTGGAGTCGGTCGTCAAGGCCAGTCCCCGCTCGGAGTCGGGCAGGCCGGGACCGGCCAGTCGCAGCACGGCGGCGTCGCCACCCGGTCCCTCCACCGTATTGAGGAAGAGCTGGTGGTCGTACTGCCGGTACACCCACGACGGATCGGCCAGCATGGCCAGTACGTCCGGGCCGCAGTCGGCCGGTGCCGCCAGCGTGCCGGGGTCGTCGCCGGCCCTGGCATCCTGGTCCCCCGGTCGGGTGATCGGCCGGCGATAGAGCGGAGCCTCGTCACTGAGGGCGGCGGCGGGAACATCTCCCAACACCTCCCCCTCGAACCCGTCGAGGATCCGCAGCCGGCCGGGACCTCCGGTCGGGGGTTCGGTGACCCGGCCGACCACCGCCGAGTGCACCTCCCATCGACGGCACACCTCCTCGACACGGGCCAGGTCCTCAGGGGTGACGATGGCCAGCATCCGCTCCTGGCTCTCGGAGGTCATCACCTCGTAAGCCGCCATACCCGGCTCCCGGCGGGGAACGGCCGAGACGTCGACGTCCATGCCCACGCCGCCCCGCGCCGCCGTCTCACTGGTGGCGCACACCAGTCCGGCCCCGCCCAGGTCCTGGATGCCGACCACCAGCTTGGCGTCGAGCAGCTCCAGACAGGCCTCGATCAGGCGCTTCTCCTCGTAGGGGTCGCCGACCTGCACACTCGGTCTCTTGGCCGACTCGCCCTGCCCCCCTTCTCCCCCGAATCCCGCCGAGGCCAGCACGCTGACCCCGCCGATGCCGTCCCGGCCGGTCGACGACCCGAGGAGCACGGCCACGTTCCCCACCCCGGTGGCCGCCCCCAACACCAATCGCTCGGCGGGAAGCACACCCATGCACAGCACGTTGACCAATGGGTTCTGGGCATAGCAGTCGTTGAAGGTCAGTTCGCCGCCGACGGTGGGCACGCCCACCGAGTTCCCGTAGCCGGAGATACCGGCCACCACGCCCTCTATGAGCCACTGCTGGCGGGCCTGGCCCGGATCTCCGAAGAACAGGGGATCCATCACGGCAACCGGCCGGGCACCCATGGTGAAGATGTCACGGAGGATGCCGCCCACCCCGGTGGCCGCTCCCTGGTAGGGCTCGATGGCCGACGGATGGTTGTGGCTCTCGATGCGGATGGCCACGGCGATGCCGTCGCCGGCGTCGATGACCCCGGCGTTCTCCCCCGGACCCACCAGGACGTACGGCGCCTCGGTCGGCAGCCGCCTCAGATGGATCCGCGACGATTTGTACGAACAGTGCTCGCTCCACATGACGGCGAACAGGGCCAGCTCGAGGTGGTTGGGTGAGCGGCCGAGGATGGTCTCCAGCTCGTCCCGCTCACCGTCGGTCAGTCCGAGGGCACGGTGGAGAGGCTGGTCAGAACGGGCAGGCCCGGGGCCGGCGGCGACCCGCCCATCCGATCCGTGGTTGGCTCCGGCCTGCATTGCTCCGAGCGTACCTGTAGCACGACTTCCGACCGACGGCCTGGGGCCGGGGGCCGACCGTCGTTGCCAGGTCGAATCGACCGAGGGGGCTCCGACTTCACCTCCGTCCGCCGATCCATAGCCCCCTGCTTTTCCCGATCACCGATCGTTCAGACTCCGGCCCTCCGACGGCACATCACTCGTCGATGCCAACACCAACGACATCCTGCGCCCCACTTCCCCCTCCGACATGGGGCGTGATCGATCCCGGCACATACACGGGAGTGGCGACTATTTCAGAGACCAAGGGGCCGAATCGGCACGATGATGCGCACACCCATGGCCCCGGTCGTCCCCGGATCGATACTCCGTTTAGGGCCCGTTGCTCGGACGAGACTTGGAACTGCCACCCGCGGCCCACAGGGCCGTATCACTCGTCGGCCCGGCGCCAGAGCTGTATGGCCCCGTGGGCGGATTCCACCGGCATCGGCAATGGACGCCGCGACAACCAATGCTCTCCACCAGAATCCGGGCCGAGGATTTTCGCCGGGTTGTCCCGGGTTACATCGGTTTGACCCGAGAAGGTGACTTCAATGACCTCGAAGGCGGCCAGCGACAATGAGAGGAGTTGCCCGCCATGGATAACTCTGGGATGCTCTCGCTATGGCAGCGAATGCATCAACGAAATCACGCAAAAAAACCCCCATGTCGGACGACCACAAAGCGGCCCTGGCGAGAGGACGCGAAGAAGGTCGGGTCGTCCGCCGGTACCTCGAGGCTCTCGAATCGTCTCGGCCCCGTCGCGGTCGCAAGCGCACGCCCGAATCCATCAAGAAGCGGCTGGCCGCCATCGATGCCGGCCTGGCCGGTTCCGATCCCCTGTCCCGGCTCCATCTCATCGAGGAGAAGCAGCGGCTCGAAGCCGAGCTCTCCCACACCGGTGAGACCGTGGACATGGCCGCCCTGGAGAAGAGCTTCATCAAGGTGGCCCGCGTCTACGGCGAGCGCAAGGGCATCTCGTACTCGGCCTGGCGGGCCGTCGGGGTCAGCGCATCGGTTCTCCAGCAGGCCAAGATCCCCCGCTCCCGCAGCTGAACCGCCTGATCCCTCAGGCCGCCGACTCCCCGGAACCGCCCAGGGCCGAGCCCAACAGCGCCCTGAGGAGGACCGATCCGTCGACCGACCCGAGCAGCGGATCGCTGGCCCGTTCGGGATGGGGCATGAGGCCGACCACGTTGCCGCCCTCGTTGCACACTCCGGCGATGGCGTCGACCGATCCGTTGGGATTGTCGACATAGCGGAGGACCACCCGTCCCTCGCCGTTCAGCTGCGACAAGGTCCGTGCGTCACAGGTGTAGTTGCCCTCGAAGTGATTGATGGGAATGCCCAGTTCGGTCCCGACGGGCACTCCGGTGGTCAGTACCGATTCGGACTGCTCCACCCTGACGGTCACCGTGGTGCACAAGAACCGCAGCCCCCGGTTCTTCTGGAGGGCTCCGGGCAGGAGCCCGGCCTCGGTCAACACCTGGAACCCGTTGCAGATGCCGACCACCGGCCCGCCGTCGGCGGCGAACCGGACCACCGCCTCCATCACCGGTGAGAACCGGGCGATGGCCCCGGGACGGAGGTAGTCGCCGTGGGCGAACCCCCCCGGTAGAACCAGCCCGTCGTACCCGGCCACCGACTTCGCCCCGTGCCACACCAGCTCGGCTGTGCCTCCCAGGCGCTCCACGGCCAGGATGGCATCGTGCTCGCAGTTGGTCCCGGGGAAGATGATCACACCCATCCGGGCGGTCATCGGCTGCCGGCCCCGTTCGGCTCCACCGTCACCGACGACTCCTCGATCACCGGGTTGGCCAACAGTCGGTCGGCCACCACCGTGGCCTGGGCCAGTGCCTCGGCGGCATCGCCGGCCGAGATGTCGAACCGGAATGCCTTGCCGGCCCGCACCCCGCTGACCCCGTTCATGCCGAGAGCGGGGAGCGCCCGCTCGATTGTCGCCCCCTGGGGATCGGCGATACCCTCCCGCAACCTGACCTCCACCAGTACCGAAAACTGTGCTGTCCCGGCCATGGTCAGGCACCGTACCAGTCACGCAGGGACCGTCCGCAGACCCGCTCGTAGGCGTTGACGTACCGGACCGAGGTGGCCTCGACGATCTCGGGCGGCAGAGGCGGGGGCGGCGGTTGCTTGTCCCACTCCTGAGCCTCGAGCCAGTCCCGCAGCGGTTGTTTGTCGAACGAGGGTGGGTTGGTTCCCGGGGCACAGTCGTCGGCCGGCCAGAACCGGGAGGAGTCCGGGGTCAACACCTCGTCGCACAAGGAGAGCACCCCGTCGATGTACCCGAGCTCGAACTTGGTGTCGCAGATGACGATGCCATGTTCCTCGGCCCGGGACGCCGCCCTCGAGTAGGCGGCCAGGCAGAGTTGGGCGGCGTCAGTGGCCGCCTGGCGGCCGACCAGGTCGATGGCCTCGGCCATGCCGATGTTGAGATCCTTGCCCCCCACCGGTGCCTTGGTGGAAGGGGTGAACATGGGTTGTGGCAGGCGGTCGGCGTGGCGCAGGCCGGCGGGAACGGTCATGCCGTGGACCGTGCCCTGCCGCACGTACTCCTTGTAGGCCGAACCGGCCAGGTAGCCCCGGACGATGCACTCGATGTCGAGCATCTCGGCCCGGCGGACGAGCATCGACCGACCGGCCAGTCCCTCCAGGCCCCCGGGGAGGGCCGCCGCCTCCTCGGGGAACTCGGCGGTATCGGTGCTGACGAGGTGGTTGGGGGCCAGGTCGGCCAAGTCGTCGAGCCAGTAGGCGGTCATGGCCGTCAGCACCCGGCCCTTGTTCGGGATGGGCTCGGCCATGATCACGTCGAAGGCCGACATGCGATCGGAGGCCACCATCAACAGACGGTCGTTGCCGGCGTCGTACAGGTCGCGCACCTTGCCCGAGGCGATCAGGGGCAGGGGAGCCGCTGAGGTCGGCGGGCTCACGGGACCGGGCCGGCCCGGTTCTCGAGCCCGGCCACGGCGTCGGTGAACCGGTGGACGTGGCGCAGGGTGCGGGTGAGATCGAAGGCCTCGTCCAGCGCCCCTTTGGACAGGGTCACCTCGGGGTCGTCCTCCAGGACCTGACGGAACGACCGGCCCTCGGCCCAGGCCGCCCGGGCGTCCCGCTGCACGATCCGGTAGGCCGCGTCCCTGCTCATGCCCCCGCTGACCAGGGCCAGCAACACCGATTGGCTGAACACCAGGCCGTGGCTTCCCTCGGTCAGGGTGGCCAGGGCCCGTTCCGGATGGATCACCAACCCCTCGACCAGGCCTGTCGCCTTCTGCAACAGGTAGAGGGCCAGGGCACTGGCGTCGGGGAGCACGACCCGCTCCACCGAGCTGTGGGAGATGTCCCGCTCGTGCCAGAGGGCCACGTCCTCGAGGCCGGCCGACAGATAACCGCGGAGGACCCGGGCCAGACCGCTCAACCGTTCCGACAGGATCGGATTGCGTTTGTGGGGCATGGCCGAGCTGCCCTTCTGACCGGGAGCGAACGGCTCTTCGACCTCGCCGAGCTCGCTGCGGGCCAGGTGGCGGACCTCGGTGGCGATGAGTTCGATGGTGGCTCCCACCGCCGCGCAGGCCCACAGGTACTCGGCGTGCCGGTCGCGGGCGATCACCTGGGTGGCCGGGGTGGGGGTCAGGCCGAGGGAGCGGCAGACGTGGTCCTCGACCCGGGGGTCGATGTTCGAATAGGTCCCGACCGCCCCGGACAGCTTGCCCACCGACACCCGCTCCCGGGCGGCCCGGAGCCGTTGGAGGTCCCGGTCGGCCTGCAACGCCCACAACGAGAACTTGGCCCCGAAGGTGGTCGGCTCGGCGTGCATGCCGTGGGTCCGACCGGTGACGGGGACGTCGATCAGCTCCACGGCCCGCGACGAGAGGGCCCCGACCAGCCCGGCACAAGCCTCGATGAGCAGGTCGGCGGCCCGGGTGAGGGTGGCGCACAACGCGGTGTCGACGACGTCCGACGAGGTCAGGCCGTAGTGGATCCACGATCCCTCGGGCTGGCCGACGGCCCCTTGGACCACGTCGACGAAGGCGGCCACGTCGTGGTCGGTGACCCTCTCGCGCTCTGCCACCGCCTCGACGAAGGCGGCGTCGACCTGGGGCGCCCGCCGGCGGCAGGCCCGGGCGGCGGCGGCGGGCACGTCGCCCACCTCGGCCCAGCCCTCGGTGGCCAACAGCTCGACCTCGAGCCACATGGCGAACCGGGCCTCGTCGGAGAACAGGGCCGTCATCGCCGCCGGGGCGTAGCGGGGGATCATCGGGCGGCCTCGGCGGTGTCGGAGCCCACCCGGTCGAGCAGATCGCCGGGGCCGGACCCCCGATCCACCCCGGCGGCGGCCCGGGCGATGTCGGAGCGGGCATGGGCCCCGGGCCACGAGATGGCCGACACGCCCCGGTAGGCCCGGGACCGGGCCTCGGCCAGTGTGGCGCCGAGGGCGGTCACGCCCAGCACCCGTCCCCCGGCCGTCACCACCGGGCCTCCGTCCCCGGCCGGTCCGGATCGGGGGGCCGGGGCCGTCCCGGCGTGGTAGACGGTGACCCCGGGAAGCGAGGAGGCGGCGTCCAGACCGGTGATGACGTCGCCGGTACGGGGGGACTCGGGATAGCCCTCGGAGGCCATGACCACGCACACGGCGGCCTCGGCGGTGAACCGGGGCACCGTGGTCATCCGGCCGGCCGCCGCCTCGGCCAGCAGCCCGGCCAGGTCGCCGTCGAACCGGGGCAGCACCACCTGGGTCTCGGGATCGCCGAAGCGGACATTGAACTCGAGCACCTTAGGGCCGGCCGGGGTCAGCATCAACCCGGCGTAGAGGACGCCCCGGTAGTCGATGCCTCGGGCCCGCAGGGCGGACACCAGCGGGGCGACGGCCTGGTCGATCAGCCGGGACACCAGGGCGTCGTCGATGGAGGGAACCGGCGAGTAGGCCCCCATGCCGCCGGTGTTCGGTCCGAGGTCGAGGTCGTCACGGCGCTTGAAGTCCTGGGCCGGGGCCAGGGGGGCCAGCCGCTCGCCGTCGCACAGCACCAGCAGCGAGCACTCCGGCCCGGTCAGACCCTCCTCCACCACCACCTGGCGACCGGCGTCTCCGAAGGCGTGGCCCGACAGCTTGGCGTCGATGTCGTCGTCGGCCTCGGCCAACGAATCGGTGACCAGCACGCCCTTGCCGCCGGCCAGCCCGTCGGTCTTGACCACCCAGGGACCGGGCAGGGTGCGCAGGTAGGCCTGGGCCGCCGCCGGATCGGTGAACACCCCGAACCGGGCGGTGGGCACACCGGCCTCGGCCAGCAACTGCTTCATGAAGGCCTTCGAGCCCTCGAGCCGGGCACCCTCGGCACCGGGCCCGAACACCAGCTTCCCCGAGCGGCGGAGCCGGTCGGCCAGGCCGTCCACCAACGGGGCCTCGGGCCCGATCACGAACAGGTCGGCACCGATCTCTTCGGCCGACGTGGCCACGCTCTCGATGGTGTGGCCCTGGGGGGTGGTGCCGTGGATCCCCGGATTGCCGGGGGTCACGACCACGTCGGCCGTGCGACCCAGGGCCACCGCCAGGGCGTGCTCACGTCCCCCGGACCCGACCACGCACACCCTCTCGATGTCGATCCCGCCTCCGGGGGCCCGAACCGATCCTCCGCTCATGCGGCGAAGCGGACGAACTGCTCACGGCCGGGACCCACGCCCACCAGGCGGACCGGAGTGCCGATCTGCTCGGCCAGGAAGTGCACGTAGTCGCGGGCGGCCTGGGGCAGGTCGGCCAATTCGGTGGCGCCCGAGATGTCGGTCTTCCATCCGGGCAGCTCCTCGTAGACCGGCTTCACCTGATGAAAGATCGACTGGTGGTACGGGGGATGGGTGAAGCGCTGGCCGTCGGCCTCGTAGGCCACGCACACCTTCACGGTGTCGAAGGCGTCGAGCACGTCGAGCTTGGTCAGGGCCACCTCGGACAGCGAGTTGAGCCGGACCGCCTGGCGCATCATGACGGCGTCGAACCAGCCCGGGCGGCGACGGCGCTTGGTGTTGACCCCGTACTCGTGCCCCCGGTCGACCAGGATGTCGCCGGTCTCGTCCACCAGCTCGGTGGGGAAGGGCCCGCTGCCCACCCGGGTCACGTAGGCCTTGGCGATGCCGATGACCTCCTCGATGGAACGGGGACCGATGCCCGCCCCGGTGCAGGCCCCGCCGGCCACCGGGTTGGACGAGGTGACGAAAGGGTAGGTGCCGTGGTCGAGGTCGAGGAAGGTGGCCTGGGCCCCTTCCAGCAGCACATGGGCACCCCGCTCGAGGGCCTCGTGGAGCAGGCCCACGGTGTCGGCCACCATCGGGGCGACCCGGGGAGCCAACTCGTCGAGGTAGTGGTCGCAGATTTCGTCGGCCGAGATGGGCAGCCGGTTGTACACCTTGGCCAAGACGGCGTTCTTCTCCTTCAGGACCACGTCGAGCTTCTGGCGGAAGATCTTGGGGTCGAGCAGGTCCTGGACCCGCAGGCCCACCCGGGACGATTTGTCGGCATAGGCCGGGCCGATGCCCCGTTTGGTGGTGCCCAGGCTGTTCTTGCCCAGATAGCGCTCGGTCAGGCGGTCCAGCTCGTGGTGGTAGGGCATGATCAGATGGGCGTTGCCGCTGACGATGAGCTTCGAGGTGTCGATGCCCTTGGAGGCCAGGGTGTCCATCTCGGCCAGGAGCACGGTCGGGTCGACCACCACCCCGTTGCCGATGACCGGGGTGATGTGGTCGTAGAGCACGCCGCTCGGCACCAGCTGGAGGGCGAACGTCTCCCCGTCCACCACGATGGTGTGGCCGGCGTTGTGGCCCCCCTGGTAGCGGACGACCAGCTCCATCTCCTTGGCCAGAAGGTCGGTGAGCTTGCCCTTGCCCTCATCACCCCACTGGGTCCCGACGACGACGGTTGCCGGCACGCGTCACTCCTCCGTTGCGGAAAGCGGATTACGCACCAGTGTAGCCCGCACGCCGGCTCGATTGGGCCGGAAGGGGCCGGACGGCCCGGGACGGCCCGGGCCTCACTCGGCCACCGTGCGCTCGCGTCTCAGCACCTGGGCCACCGACCGCATGAACAAGACGGTGGAGAACACCAGTCCGATGAACCCGATCGACTGCAGGGTCAACCGGATGTCGGCCGACCGGGCCAGTTCGGCGGCCACCAGGAGGAGTCCCGAGGCGATCAGGCCCATGCACCCGAACAGGGCGACCAGCGCCCGGTCGATCCACCCGCTCACCACCCGCTCGTCCCGGTCGGCGAACCGCTCCACCCGCACGCTCATCCGGCCGGCCCGGAGCTGGGTGGCCAGTTCGTCGACGTGCTCGGGCAGCGACCGGAGCACCGGCAGCGCCCGCTTGAGCTCCTGGGACAGCAGGTCGCCCACCATCTCCGGGTCGTGGGAGGACATGGCGTCGACCGCCGAGTTGGCCTCGGTGTTCATGTCGAACGAGGGATCGATGACCCGGAGGGTCCCCTCCAGGGTGATCAGGGCCTTGGACAGCGAGGTCATCGAAGGCGGCACCGACAGCCCGTGGCGCGTCATCACCGACAGGACCTCGGGGACGATGGCCGGATCGAACCCGCCCGCCGTCTCGACCATCAGCATCCCGATGTCGCTCTCCAGGGTCTGCAGGTCGGCGGTGGCGTCGGCTCCGGCCAGGTGGCGGACGGCCCGCGCCACCACCATGGGCTCACCCACGCTCATGCCCAGGGCCATGTCCTGGAGGGCCCGGCGGGTGGTCGGGTCGAGGAGCCCCACCGCCCCGAAGTCGAGCAGCCACAGCCGGCCCCACCGGTCGACCATCAGGTTGCCGGGGTGGGGGTCGGCGTGGAACACCATGGCCTGGAGCACCTGCTCCAAAAAGCTGTTGAGCAGGGCGGCGGCCAGCATGTGGGGCGGCACCCCGCTGGCCTCCAGCGCTCCCGGTGAGTCGATGGCCCGGCCGGGGACCTCCTCCATCACCAGGAGCCGATCGGTGCAGTAGAGGTGGAAGACCAGGGGTATCCGGATGACGTCGTCGGCCGGGTCGTCGTGCTGGATGGCGAGGCGCAGGCGATCGCTCATGGCGGCTTCACGGAGGTAGTCGAGCTCGCGGTCCATGCTGGTGATCAACTCGTCGGCCAGCCGCCGGGCGCCGAAGGTCCGGGCCTCGGGCACCCGGCGTTCGGCGATCCGCGCCGCCATCCGCAGCACGGTGGCGTCCCGGGTGAACACGTCGTCGAGTCCCGGTCGTTGGATCTTGACCACCACCGACTCGCCGGTCATGAGGGTGGCCCGGTGGACCTGACCGATCGAGGCCGAAGCCAGCGGTTCTAGCTCGAACGAGGCGAACACCTCCTCGATGGGGCGGCCCAGTTCGTGCTCGACCAGCGGCCGCACCTGATCGCCGGGAATGGGCCGGACGGCCGAGCGCAGATGGGACAGCTCCTCGGTCACCGGTCCGGACAACAGGTCGTCGCGGGTGGAGGCGATCTGTCCGAACTTCACGAACATCCCGCCCACGTCTTCGAGCGTCAGCCGCAACCGGTGGCCGAACTCGGCCGATTCGATGCCCGAAGACGACAGGTACTGGGGCCGGGCCAGGCCGTGGCGACGGGCGGCCCGCAGCACCTCCCACAGCCGTGACAGCGGGGCTAACGTGCGGCGGACCCACCGGACCGGGTGGAGCCACAGCCGCTTGGAGCGACGGCCCCGGTCCCGGATCCGCGACCGGCCGATGGCCTCGGGGATGATCAGGAGCACCATGGTGGCCAGCACCCCGAACAAGGCGGTGAGCCCGTAGACCACATCGCCGTCGTGACGATCGTGCACCACGGCCTGGGCCCCGGCCAGGCCGATCAGCGTCCCGACCACCGCGGCCAGCAACGAACGCCACCGCCCGACGGTGATCCCGACCAGGCGGTTGCTCACCACGGCCAGCACCACGACGAAGACGATGCCCAGGATCAGCGAGAACACGTCCTTGAACGTGATCCGGACGGTGACAGCGGCGACAGCGGCCGCCAGCGAGATCATCGGGCACCTCCCACGCCGAGTTCGGCCCACATGATGGCCGCAGCCGTGTCAGCCGTCCACCTGGTGCTCCGCTCCCCCTGGCGCTCCGCTCCCCCTGGCGCTCCACCATCCGGCCCCGGACGGAGCGCCCGGTGACCGTGCGGCCGGCGACGGTGCGGACCCGGCCCGGAGGAGCCCGGCCGGTCACACCAAGATGATGGCGCCGTCCTTCTCGTCCACGGTGACCGTCGATCCCTCGGGATACCGTCCCTCCAGAAGAGCCAGGGCCAGGGGGTCCTCGACCTGGCGCTGGATTACCCGGCGTAGGGGTCGGGCCCCGAAGTCGGGGTCGAAGCCGGCCCGGGACAACAGGGCCTCGGCCCCGCTGGTGACCGACAGGTCGAGGCGGCGCTCGGCCAGGCGGCGGCGGAGGCCGGCCAGCTGGATGGTGACGATCAGGGCCAGGTCGGCCTCGCTCAGCTGGTGGAACCGCACGATCTCGTCGATCCGGTTGACGAACTCCGGCTTGAAGTACTCGATGGGCTCACCGGGGATGTTGGACGTCATGATCAGTACGGTGTTGGTGAAGTCGACCGTCCGCCCCTGCCCGTCGGTCAGCCGCCCGTCCTCCAGTACCTGGAGCAGGATGTTGAACACGTCCGGGTGGGCCTTCTCCAGCTCGTCCAGGAGCACCACCGCATAGGGCCGGCGACGGACCGCCTCGGTGAGCTGGCCCCCCTCCTCGTAACCGACATACCCGGGCGGGGCCCCCACCAGGCGGGCCACCGAGTGGCGCTCGCCGTACTCGCTCATGTCGATCCGGATCATGGCCCGGGCGTCATCGAAGAGGAACTCGGCCAGCGCCCGGGCCAGTTCGGTCTTGCCCACGCCGGTGGGTCCCATGAACAGGAACGAACCGATGGGGCGGTTGGGATCCGACAGCCCGGCCCGGCTGCGGCGGATGGCGTTGGACACCGCGCTCACCGCCTCGTCCTGGCCCACCACCCGGGCGTGGAGGGCGTCCTCCATGCGGATGAGCTTCTCGACCTCGCCCTCGAGCAGGCGGCTGACGGGCACGCCGGTGGCCCGGCTGACCACCTCGGCCACGTCCTCGGCGTCGACCTCCTCCTTGAGGAACCGCTGGGTCTTCTGCAGATCGTCGAGGGCCTGGGTGGCCACCTCGACCTGGCGCTCGAGCTCGGGGATGCGACCGTAGGTGATCTCCGAGGCGCGGGCCAGGTCGCCCTGACGGCTCAGCCGTTCGGCCTCCCCCCGGAGCTGTTCGAGCTCACCCTTCAGGTTCTGGATGGTGGCGATGGCCTCCTTCTCGGCCTGCCAGTGGGCGGTCATGGCCGTCGACTCCTCCTGGAGGTTGGCCATCTCCTCGTCGAGGCGGGCCAGGCGGTCGGCCGAGGCGCTGTCGGTCTCCTTGGCCAGGGCCATCCGCTCGATCTCCAACTGGCGCAGGCGGCGGGTGACCACGTCGAGCTCAGTGGGCATCGAGTCGATCTCGATGCGCAGGCGGCTGGCCGCCTCGTCCATCAGATCGATGGCCTTGTCGGGCAGGAACCGACCGGTCACGTACCGGTCGGACAGCACCGCCGCCGCCACCAGGGCGGCGTCTTGGATGCGCACGCCGTGGTGTACCTCGTAGCGCTCCTTCAGGCCCCGGAGGATGGCGATGGTGTCCTCAACCGACGGGGGCGGGACGAACACCTGCTGGAAGCGGCGTTCGAGGGCGGCGTCCTTTTCGATGTACTGGCGGTACTCGTCCAGGGTGGTGGCCCCGATCAGGCGCAGCTCGCCGCGGGCCAGCATCGGCTTGATCATGTTGCCGGCGTCCATGGCGCCCTCGGCACCGCCACCGGCGCCCACGATGGTGTGGAGCTCGTCGATGAAGGTGACGACCTCGCCCTCGGCGTCGGTGATCTCCTTCAGCACCGCCTTCAACCGCTCCTCGAACTCGCCCCGGTACTTGGCCCCGGCCACCATCGAGCCCATGTCGAGGCCGATGACCCGCTTGCCCTTCAGGCCCTCGGGGACGTCGCCCTCCACGATGCGCTGGGCCAGACCCTCCACGATGGCCGTCTTGCCCACGCCGGGCTCGCCGATGAGCACCGGGTTGTTCTTGGTCCGGCGGGACAGCACCTGGATCACCCGGCGCACCTCCTCGTCGCGACCGATGACCGGGTCGATCTTCCCCTGGCGGGCCAGGGCGGTGAGATCCCGGCCGTAGCGCTCCAGGGCCTGGAAGGTGTCCTCAGGGTTCTTCGACGTCACCCGGTGGCTGCCCCGGATGTCGCGCAGCGCCTCGAGGAGCTGGTCGCGGTCGGCCCCGACGCGGTCGGCCATGGCCAACAACAGGTGTTCGACCGACAGGTACTCGTCGCCCATGTCGGAGCGCACGCCGTCGGCCGTGGTCAGGATGTCGCGCAAGGCCCGGTTGATGCCGGGCTCCTGACCGCCGTAGGCCTGGGTCAGGCGGTCGAGGTCGCCGTCGATGCGCTGGCGGACCACCGACGGCTCGATGCCCAGCCGGGTGAGGACCGGGCCGGCGATGCCGTCGGGCTGGTCGAGGATGGCCGCCAGCACGTGATCGGGGGTCACCTCGGCGTGGTGGGCGGCCCGGGCCCGCTCGACGGCGGTGGAGAACGCCTCTTGGGTCTTGACCGTCCAGCGGTCGGGGTTGATGGTCAACGGGAACCTCCTGTGCCTTGGGGGGAACGGCGCTTGGGCCGGGTGGGCACCAGCTTCTGGGACAGCGGGACCAGCTCGCGCCGGTACTGACGATGGGTGATGGCCACGGCCTCGCGGGCCTCGGCCCGGGTGGCGGCCAGTTCGGTGCGGAGGAGGGCCACCTCGTCCTCCAACTCCATGACCCGGCGGACCCCCTCCAGGTTCAGCCCGGCGGTGGTCAGCGCCTGGATGTGACGGAGCCGGTCGAGGTCCTCGTCGCTGAAGCGACGGCTCCCGCCCTGGGTGCGGCCCGGCTCGAGCAGTCCCTTGCGCTCGTAGACGCGCAGGGTCTGGGGGTGGACACCGGCCAACTCGGCGGCCACCGAGATCACGTAGACGGCGCGGGCGCGTGGGTCGTCGCTCATGTCACACCCCCAGGGCGTCGCGCGCCGGAGGCTCGACCACCTCGGCCAGGGCCTCCACCGCCGAGCGCTGTTCGTCGGTCAGCTTGTCGGGCACCACCACTTCCACCGTAACCAGCAGGTCGCCGGTCCCGCTCTTGCGCCCGGCCGGGACTCCCCGGCCCTTGACCCGGAAGGTCCGGCCCGACGGGGTGCCGGGCGGCACCTTCAAGGTGACCGGGTCGGTCAGGGTGGGGACGGTGACCGTGGTCCCGAGGGTCGCCTCGGGATAGGAGATCGGCACGGTGAGGGTGAGGTTGCGGCCCCGCCGGCCGAACAGGCCGTGACGGTCCACCCGGACCACGACATAGAGGTCGCCGCTCGGCGCATTGCCCCGTCCGGCCGCTCCCCGGCCCTTGATCCGGATGCGTTGGCCGTCCTCCACCCCCGGGGGGATGCGCACCTTGACCGTGCGGTTGCGGTGCTCCACCCCGGAGCCGCTGCAGGTCGGGCAGGGCGTGGTCACCACTGTGCCCCGCCCCCCGCACTGCGGGCAGATCTGGCTCAGGGAGAAGAGGCCCTGGTTGTCCTGGAGGGTGCCCGAACCGCCGCAGCGCGGGCAGGTGGTCGGCTGGGTGCCCGGGGCCGACCCACTCCCCCCGCAGGTGTGACAACGGGCGTCGGTGGTCAGATTGACCGAAGTGGTGACCCCTTTGACAGCATCCTCGAAGGACAGATGGAGCTCGGTCTCCACGTCACTTCCGCGTTGGGGACCGGTCGACCCGCCCCGACGGCCCCGGCCGAACAGGCCACCGAACAGGTCGCCGAGGTCGCCTACGTCCTCGACCCGGAACGTGCCTCCGCCGGCCCCGCCGAACCCACCGGGAAATCCGGCCCCGGTGGCCGGGCCCATGGCCCGCACCTCGTCGTACTCCTTCCGCCGATCGGCGTCACCGAGGACGTCGTAGGCGGCCGAGATCTCCTTGAACTTCTCCTCGTGGCCGGGGTTGGTGTCGGGATGGTGTTGCTTGGCCAGCTTCCGGTAGGCGCTGGTGATCTCCTTGGCCGTGGCCGTCGAAGACACCCCGAGCGTCTTGTAGTAGTCGTTCTCGAACCATTCGCGTTGCGGAGCCACTCAGTTCTCCCTCGTCCCTTCTCGTTCTCGTCTAGCCCCGCACCATCACCATGGCCGGCCGCACCACGGCACCGCGCCAGCGATACCCGGCCCGCATCACCTGCCCCACCACCTGCTTGTCGGAACCGCCCTCACCGGGTCCGCCGCCCGCCGCCTCGTCGGGCAGGTGGCCGACCGCCTCGTGGGCGTTGGGGTCGAACTCCGCCCCGAGGGGGTAGTCCCGCTCCAGACCCTCCTTGGCCAGCACGTCGTGCAGCTGCCCGGCCACGGCCAACAGGGCCCGGCCGTCCACCGACTCCTCGTCACCCACGTGCTCGGTGGCGAGGTCGAGGGTGTCGAGCACCGGAAGCAAGGCGGTGACCAGGGAGGCCGCCGCCCGGGCCACCTGGTCGGACTGCTGCTTGGCCACCCGCTTCTTGTAGTTCTCGAACTCGGCCTGCAGCCGGCGCAGCGAATCGAGGTACTCGTCCCGCTGGTTGAGGGCGAGGTCCAACGGGTCGGCGTCGGCGAAGGCGGCGTCGACCGCCGCGCTCACGTCGGCCTCGTCGAGGATCTCGGCGTCTTCCACCTCGTCGTCGTCACCGCCGGGCTGACCGCCGGGACCCGACTCGGACCCGGAGGGGGACCCGCCAGCCTCTCCGGCATCGGGGTCCCACTCTCCGTTGTCTCGACCAGACTCATTGGTACCGGTCATCGACGATCAGCTCTTGTCGTCGACGATCTCGGCGTCCACGACCTCGTCGTCAGAGGATCCGTCGTCATCCGACACCTCCCCGCCCGGGGCCGAAGACTGCTCCTTGGCCGCCTCCTCGTACAGGCGCTGGCTGAACGACTGGCTGGCCGTGAGCAACGTCTCGGTCGAGGTCTTGATGGCCTCGACGTCGGAACCGGCCAGTGACTCCTTGAGCGAGGTGAGGGCGGTCTCCACCTTCTCCTTCTCGTCTCCCTCGAACTTGTCACCCTGGTCCTTCAAGAGCTTCTCGGTCTGGTAGACGAGGGAGTCGGCGTTGTTGCGGATCTCGGCCTCCTCCTTGCGGCGGCGGTCGTCCTCGGCGTGGGCCTCGGCGTCCTTGACCATGCGCTCGATGTCCTCCTTGGCCAGAGACGACTGGCCGGTGATGGTCATCGACTGCTCCTTGCCCGTGGCCCGGTCCTTGGCCGAGACATGGACGATGCCGTTTGCATCGATGTCGAAGGTGACCTCGATCTGCGGCACGCCACGGGGGGCGGGAGGCAGATCCACCAACTGGAACTTGCCCAGCGTCTTGTTGTACATGGCCATCTCCCGCTCGCCCTGGAGCACGTGGACCTCGACCGAGGGCTGATTGTCGTCGGCGGTGGTGAACACCTCGCTCCGCTTGGTCGGGATGGTGGTGTTGCGCTCGATGAGGCGGTGCATCACCGCTCCCTTGGTCTCGATCCCCAGCGACAGCGGGGTCACGTCGAGCAGGAGGACGTCCTTCACCTCACCCTTCAACACGCCGGCCTGGACGGCGGCACCGATGGCCACCACCTCGTCGGGGTTGACGCCCTTGTGGGCCTCCTTGCCGGTCATCTGCTGGACGAGCTCCTGCACCGCAGGAATTCGGGTGGACCCTCCGACCAGTACGACGTGGTCGATGTCGGCCTTGGACAGTCCCGAGTCGGCGATGGCCTGATCGAAGGGCCCTTTGCAGGACTCGACCAGATCGGCCGTCAGCTCGTTGAACTTGGCCCGGGTCAGTTTGACGTCGAGATGCTTGGGGCCCTCGGACGTGGCGGTGATGAAGGGCAGGTTGATCTGGGTCTCCTGCAACGAGGAGAGCTCGATCTTGGCCTTCTCGGCCGCCTCTTGCAGACGCTGGGTGGCCATCTTGTCGCCGGACAGGTCGACGCCCTCGGTGTCCTTGAACGTCTTGACCAGCCAGTCGATGATCCGCTGGTCCCAGTCGTCGCCGCCCAGCTTGGAGTTGCCGGCGGTGGACTTCACCTCGAACACGCCGTCACCGATCTCCAGGAGCGAGACGTCGAAGGTGCCGCCCCCGAGGTCGAACACCAGCACCGTCTGGTCGGCGCCCTCCTTGTCGAGCCCGTAGGCCAGTGCGGCCGCCGTCGGCTCGTTGATGATGCGCAGCACCTCGAGTCCGGCGATGGCGCCGGCCTCCTTGGTCGCCGTCCGCTGGGCGTCGTCGAAGTAGGCGGGGACGGTGATGACCGCCTGGCTCACGGTGTCACCCAGGAAGGCCTCGGCATCCCGCTTGAGCTTGCCCAGGATGCGGGCAGAGATCTCCTGGGCGGTGTAGTCCTTGCCGTCGATGTCGATGGTCCACGACGTCCCCATGTGGCGCTTGACCGACCGGATGGTCCGGTCCGGATTGGTGATGGCCTGGCGCTTGGCCACCTCGCCCACCAGTACCTCGCCCGACTTGGCGAACCCGACCACCGACGGGGTGGTCCTGCCACCCTCGGCATTGGGTATGACGACCGGCTCGCCGGCCTCCAGCACGGACACCACCGAGTTGGTGGTCCCGAGGTCGATTCCTACTGCTTTGGCCATAATTGCTTCCTCCTACTTCCGGCCCGCGACGGGCCCGATCTCCGGTCGGCACCACGCCGACCCTTCCAACGCTTCGTCCTGTGCCTCGGGTGCTGCGGATACGGTCTCCCCGGGACCACATCCCTCACCTCTACACTGAACCTGCTTCTTCACACATGCAACTATACCAAAGTTGAGTGCTCTACGCATAACTTTTCTATACTCATCGTAGGAATCGCCGACGCTTAGGGGCCTTGCACCAAAAAGCCCCAGGTCAAGGGATCAAAGCGCAACCGGGATTTCTGCACCAAGAGCCAGGGAGGGTGTCGGTGAGCGGAATCCCGGGGGACGGGCTGCGCTTACCATCGTCGGCACCCGCCCTGCACCGGACGCGTCCGGGCCCGTGAAGCACGGATCCGGCGCCCCGTTGCCGACCTGGCCGACGCCTACTGTCCGCTCGCCCTCCGTCGCCCGGCTCCCGGTGCGTCTCCAAAAAATCCCATATTTCGAAGAGTTTCGTGTTTCAGGAGAATTTGCCGTGGGTATCGGGTGGTGCAAGGAGCCAGACCCGTTGAGAGCGGATCCGCCGCCGCTCTCCGGGTCCGGCGCCTATTCGGGCCGGAACCGAGGCGCAGTCCGGTTCGCCTCCGCTCCCTCTGGACCCGGAATTCCCAGGTAGGAGCGTCTCGGCGCCCAGCTCCCCCGTCCGGGGTTCTTCGAACTTCCCGGCAACTTCGATACGCTCGCCGCATGCCTCAACTGGTACTGCTCCGCCACGGCCAGTCGCAGTGGAACGCCGAGAACCTGTTCACCGGATGGTGCGACGTCGACTTGACCGAGCTGGGCGAGTCGGAGGCCCGGGCGGCGGGACATCTGCTGACCGCCGAAGACCGGCTCGACCTGAGGGTCCTGCACACTTCGTTGCTGACCAGGGCCATTCGGACGGCCACGCTGGCCCTCGAGGTCCCCGGCGGCCGAAGCTGGCTGCCGGTCCGGCGCCACTGGCGGCTGAACGAACGACACTACGGCGACCTCCAGGGGCGCAACAAGGTGGAGACGACCGCCCGGTTCGGTGAAGCCCAGGTCAAGGAGTGGCGCCGGAGCTATGCCGTCCCGCCGCCGCCGGTGGCGCCGGGGAGCGAGCACCACCCGGCCGGGGACCCCCGTTACCGGGACGTGCCCGCCGACGTGCTACCCACCACCGAGTGCCTGGCCGACGTGGTGTCACGGGTCATCCCCTACTGGGAGGACGCCCTGGTGCCTGACCTGATGGCCGAAGGGGCCAGGGGCGGGTCGGTGTTGGTGGTGGCCCACGGGAACAGCATCCGGGCCCTGCGCAAGCACATCGAGGGCATCCCCGACGACGAGATCCCCGGGCTGGAGATCCCCACCGGCATCCCCTTCGTCTATGCGTTGGGCGACGACCTGTCGGTGGAGTCCGGCGACTACCTCGGCGACCCCGAGGCGGCGCGGGCGGCGGCCGAGGCCGTGGCCCGGCAGGCCGGATGACGGTCGGACCTCCGGCCCGGTCGGGTCCCGGCCGTCAGTGGGACGACGAAAGGCCGGCTCCGAAGAGCCGACCTTTCGTGCTGTAAGGCACGTCTGTCCCCACAAACGTCCCTTGACCCCGTCGGCTGTCCGGCCTCAGAGAGCGTCCGGACCCCGCTCGCCGGTGCGGACCCGAACCACTTCCTCCACCGGGATGACCCAGACCTTGCCGTCACCGATCTTTCCGGTTCCCGCGGCATCGACGATGGCGTTGGTCACCGGGTCGACCTGGGAATCGTCCACGAGGATCTCGAGCCGAATTTTCGGCACGAACTCGACCTCGTACTCCGCTCCCCGGTAGACCTCGGTGTGGCCCCGTTGGCGACCGAAGCCTTGCGCCTCGGTCAGGGTCAAACCGTGCACCCCCAGTGCCTTCAGCGCCTCTTTCACCTCATCGAGCTTGAACGGCTTCAGCACCGCTACGATCAGCTTCATTTTCAATTTCTCCTTGGGTTCGTAGTGGTTCCGTCAGCTGCCTGATCCGCCTGGAGGAGACCCGTCGTCTGGCGGTGAAGAGGCCGACGACGAGGCTACCGAAGACCTCGGCTCGTCACCGGCCATGGACATGGCCCCGACCCGCTCGGCCAGCGTCTCCTCGGGGAAGGCCTCCTCGCCGTGGATGGCCAGGTCGCCGACCTCGAGGATCTCGTCCTTGTAGCGGGCACCTCGGAGTACCCACCCGATGACCTTCATCAAGATGAATGTCACCAGAGCCGACCAGAAGATGACCCAGATGGCCGCTCGGAACTGTTCCCACAGCTGGTGGGCCGAACCGGTGTACATCAAGCCGTTCACCGAGAACGGGACACAGGCGCCGTGGGCCGCCAGGTAGGTGCTGTTGCTGGTGGCGACCACCTGCCCGGCTGCGTCCAGATGGCCGCAGCCGTACTCGATCATGTTCGGGTCACCGAATATGCCGAGCATCAAGCCACCGAACAGACCGGCGATCCCGTGGGTGTAGATGACCCCGAGAGCGTCGTCGACCTTGGAGAACGGACGGACCTTGGACAGGTAGTTCCAGGCGAACCAGACGATGACGGTGTCGATCACCCCGACGTAGATGGCCCCTCGGCCGTTGACCCACCCCGCACAGGGAGTGATCCCGACCAGACCGCAGATCATGCCGTTGACACCACCCAGGAATGTCGGCTTCTTCTCCTTCGACAGCCAGGCGTCCATGGCGATCCAGGTGAGCACACCGGCTGCTGTGGCCAGGTTGGTGTTGACCACCGCCGCGCTCATGTCGGCTCCTGCGTAGTACGGGTCGCCACCGTTGAACCCGTTCCAGCCCAGCCACAGGATGCCGGCGCCGACCGCCGCCATCACCAGGTTGTTGGGTATGGCGTGTTGTCGGTCTCGCAACAGCCGGGGCCCGAGCACCCAGGCGGCGGCGAAGCCCGACACACCCGCCGACATATGGATCACGTAGCCGCCGGAGAAGTCGAGGGCACCCTCCTGGGCGAAGTAGCCGCCGCCCCAGAGCAGGAACCCGTCGACGCCGTAGACGAAGGTCGACCACAGCGGCACCAGCAGGCACCAGGCGCTGAACTTGATCCGGCCCAGCACACTGCCCAGGAACAGCAGCGGGGTGATGGCGGCGAACACGAACTGGAAGTAGGCCAGGGTGTCCGTCGGGAAGTGGAAGGGGATGGCGGTGTTGGCCGCTGACACCGCCTGGCCCTGTTCACCGACGCTGTTGGTGATACCTCCCGGTTTGCCGACGAAGTTCTCGAAGAAGTGTTTCACCCATCCCGTGCCGGTTAGTTGGGTTTGTACCCCGTTTCTCACCCCCCCTCCGATCGAGGTGGCACCGAAGCCCATCTTGTACGACCACAGCACCCAGGCAATGAGGACCAGCGAGAACCCGGCGAACATCATGGCCAACACGTTGACCGCCCACTTCTTCTGGACGATCGACGCATAGAGGACAGCCAGGGCGGGGAGGCTCATCAGGCCGACGAACGTGGCGGCGGTTATCTGCCACGTGTTGTCGCCGGTATTCAGCCAACTGGGATAAGGAACTGATGTCACTGCTGCGGCTAGCACGATTACAGTGCTCCTCTCTCGTTATCACTGCGTCTTGGTGCCCCGTGGCCGGCGCGATGCGACCTGAGACGCCAAGGGCAAGACGAGCAGGTTCGGCTTGCCGGAGGAAACAATGCTTGCTGGGAGTTTCAGCAGAGTCACATCTGTGTTACGACCATGTGAACTGGCACGAAAGGGCTGGTGAGGGCACCAAACCGCTCACCGTGGCGCGGTTTGACCACGCCTTTGAGGTGGCAGAATTCGGCCCGGCTCAACCGCTGGATCGTCGAGGCGATCCGGCCCGGCCCGATGGGACGTGCGACGCCCCGGTCGGCCCGGCTCAGCCGGCCTTGCGCTCGTTACCCGGCTTGGGTTTCGGCGACTTGGCCGAGGTCGAGGCGGGCGGGGTGAACCGCTTGTTGGCTCCGGACCTGTTGGCTTTGGCCGACCTGGAGGCCGAGCCCGAACCACCGCCGGTCAGCCTGGCCTGTTTGAGATTCGTTTGGAGCCGGTAGGCGCGGACCAGCAGCCAGGCTCCCACCATGATGAAGGGCAGGCCGAACCCCCAGAAGTGGAGATTGAAGATGGACAGCCCGTAGAGGGCCATGACGATGCCGAGGTAGAGGCGCTTGCGCAACCACGACATCACCAGCATCAACAGGGCCAGCGCCAGGGTCAGCCCGCCGAGCTCCAGATAGAGGGACGGGTTCACATGGAGCTTGTTGACCTGTCCGTTGGCCAGCGGCGACTTTGGATCGTTGGCGATCAGGCTCCCGGTGATCACCAGCCCGATGGCCGCGGCCACCGGGGCCAGGACCAGGCCGATCAGGCGCTCCTTGTCGTCGGCCCGGCTGACCGCTTCCTCGAGCTCGTCCACCGTGGTCGGGACCACGCCGTCGACCTTGACCGTCGTGCTGGAGTCGGGGTCCTGGTCGGGACCGGCCGGCTTCAGCACGGCGCCGCGCAGGCGTTGCCACATGCTCGGTTTCGGCGGGACGTCGCCGTCGGTTGCGTCGAGGTCGCCTCCGGGCATCGGCCGAGGCTAGCGCGCCGGGCCGATTCGGGGCGAAACCGAGTGCGCCCACCGGCCCGATCGGACTAGACGACAGCCGGCGATATGGGGGTCAACCTGGCTGGCGGACGTGTCGGACCCTCAGTGCCACCGCCCCGAGCAGCAGGACGAGGACGACCAGTAGCACCGTCGGCACCACGAACACCTTCCACGACGGGTGCTCGGCCGCCGCCGCTCCGGCGGTGGTGAAGAGCGGCGGATTGCCGGGAACGGCGACGCCGCGGATGGTCGCTCCGGGTGGCAGCAGGCCGTAGCCGGGAATGGCTTCGTCATACCGGTGCCCACCGATCTCGAAGGTCCCCCGGCATGCGTACCCGGCGGCGTTGCTGCCGCTCCCACCGAGCAGGCCGTGGCACTTGGTCACGGTGACCTCGACCGGCACGCCGTGAGTCCGAAGACTGGTGATCTGGGCGTTCTTCGAGGCTCCGGCCACGAAGAGCCCGATGGTGACGCCGGCCAGAGCCAGCAGACAGGCGGCAACCACCACCATGCCCACCCGCCGGGCATCGGCGTTCACCCCGGCACCTCGGAGAGTGGCCACCGGCTGATCGGCCGTCCCGGTCGGGGTGGCCGACCCGGTCGGGGTGGCCGGGCCGGTCGGGGTGGCCTCTCCCGGGTCGGGCTGTCCGGGCGTCGTCGGCTCCGAAGCGATCATTGGCTGTCGATCCCTGCGCTGGGTGCGGACACTGTCGTCCCGGGTCGGTCGGTGGTCGGTCGGTGGTCTGCCGATGGTCGTCCGCTCGACCGGTCCGCCCACCCGATCGCCCGTACGACGGCCCGGAGATGGTAGCAGCGGCGGCCAGCACCCACGCCCGGCGAATGCCGGCTCTGACCCGCCTGGGCTGCCATTTTGCCCGACGCGGCACCGCACGACGCGGCTAGCCTCCCGACCATGGCGCGCCCCAAAGCACTCGACCTCAAATCCATCTGGCTGTTCTCGAGCTGTACCGGCTCCGAGCTCCGCAAGATACGGAGCTCGCTCGACGAGGTCGTCGTCCCCCCGGGCAAGGTGCTGGTGGAGGAAGGGCGGATCGGGCTGGAGTTCTTCCTGATCGTGTCGGGCACGGCCACCGTGACCCGAAACGGCAAGAAGGTGGCCACCCTGGGCCCGGGCGGTTACTTCGGCGAGCTCTCCCTACTGGACCGCAAGCCCCGTTCGGCCACTGTCGTTTCCGACACCGAGATGGACGTGCTGGTGCTCAGCCAGCGCCAGTTCAACAGTGTGCTGCAGTCGGTGCCCACCATCGCCCGCAAGATGTTGTCGGCCATGGCCAACCGGGTGCGGGAAGCCGACGCCGCCGCCTTCGGCTGACGTCCCCGGCCGACCCGGCCGTGGGCTGCTCGACCGCTACTGACCGCTACTGACCGCTACTGGCCGGGGTGTCGACCGGTCCGACCGGCACGGCCTCACCCATCGACTCCTCGAGGAGCTGGGACAGGTCGAGCACCCGTACGTCGTCCTCTTTGGCGTTGGCCCGTACGGCGTCGTCCAGCATGATCATGCAGTAGGGGCAGGCGGTCGAGACGACGTCGGCGCCGGTGCCGAGGGCCTCCTCGGTCCGCTCCATGTTGACCCGTTTGCCGATCTTCTCCTCCAGCCACATGCGGGCACCCCCCGCCCCGCAGCAGAACCCCTTCTCGCGGCAGCGCCGCATCTCCACCTGGGTTGCACCCGGAATGGCGTCGATCACGGCCCGGGGCTCGTCGAACACCCGGTTGTGGCGGCCCAGGTAGCACGGGTCGTGGTAGGTGACCGTCCCCGTGTAGCCGCCCCCCGGTGTCAGCTTGCCCGCCGCCACCAGATGGTCGAGGAGCTGGCTGTGGTGGATGACCTCGAAATTCCCGCCCAGGGACGGGTACTCGTTGGCCAGCGAGTTGAAGCAGTGCGGGCAGGTGGCGATCACCTTCTTCACCCCGGCCCCCTCGAGCGTCTCGATGTTCATCCGGGCCTGCTCCTGGTAGAGGTACTCGTTGCCCAGCCGGCGGACCGGGTCGCCGGTGCACGACTCCCGCGGTCCCAGGATTCCGAAGGTGACCCCGGCCCGGTGCAGCATCCGGGCCGTGGCCTGGGCCCCTTTTCGGGCCCGCTCGTCGAGGGCCCCGGCGCAACCCACCCAGTAGAGGTACTCGACATCGTCAGGGATGGTGCCCGAGATGACCGGCACCTCGAAATCCAGGGCGGCGATCCAGTCGGTGCGCTTGGCCGAGCCCAGCCCCCAGGGGTCACCCTGGTTCTCGACGTTGCGCAGCATGAGGCCGGCCTCGGTCGGGAACTTCGACTCCATCAGCACCTCGTAGCGGCGCATATCGATGATGGTGTCGATGTGCTCGATGTCGACCGGGCACTGCTCGACGCACGCCCCACAGGTGGTGCACGACCACAGCACGTCGGGATCGATGACCGAGGGAACCAGGTTCTCCACCTCGGTGCCGGCCGCCCGGTTCTTGGCCATGACCCGGTCGGCCGACGAGAACAGGTTGTCCCGCAGGTCCATGATCAACAGCTTGGGAGACAGGGGCTTTCCGGTGTTCCAGGCCGGGCACTGGGACTGGCAGCGCCCGCACTCCGTGCAGGTGGCCATGTCGAGGAGCTGCTTCCACGAGAAGTCCTCGATCCGGCCGGCCCCGAAGACCACCTCGTCGTTGTCGCCCACGTCCTCCATGGACATGTCGGGGGTGGAGGCCAGGGCGCCGAGGGCCCGGGGGCGTCGCGACGTGGCCACGTTGATGGGGGCCAGGAAGATGTGGAGGTGCTTCGAGTAGGAGATGAAGACGAGGAAGCCGGTGATGATGGTGATGTTGGCCAGCAGCGCAACCGTCTCGATGACGCTGTTCACCCCGGTGCCCAAGGGTTTGAGCAGGTCGGCCAACCCGTGGGAGGCGAACGCCCACCAGCCGTAGGGGAAGTTGCCCGTGTTGACCTGGGCGGCCCGGTAGAACAGCAGCGTCACGATGACCCCGAAGATCATGGCCAGCACCCCCCAGGCCGCCCCGGTGTGGGAGCCGAAGAACCGCGACCGGCGGTTCTCGCGGGCCGGCGAGTTCTTGACCCGGATGGCCACGAACACCCCCAGTGACACCACCACCGCCAGCGCGAAGAAGTCCTCGACGAACCCGATGACGGCGGTGTGGCCGATCAGGGGGATGTGGAAGTTGCGCTGGAACAGGCAGCCGAACGCCTCGATGATGGTGAGGAAGAGGATGGTGAATCCCCAGAAGGTAAAGGCATGGGCCAGGCCCGGCACCGTCCACTGCAGGAGCTTCTTCTGTCCGCCCACCTCGACCAGCTCGGCCCTGATCCGCTTGGGGACGTCTCTGAACCGCGACGGCACCGCCGGCTCCCCGGCCGAGATCAGTCGGAACAGCCAGAAGAAGCGGCGACCGGCGATGGCGAACATCACCGCGGTGATGCCGAGTCCTATGGCGAGTCTGAGGGGCACTGCGATCCTCCTAGATGGTTACTGAAGAGTAACAAAGCCGGGGCGGGGCATCGGGCCGGCCGGTCTGCTCACGGACGGAAATTGTCGGCGTACCGGCTGGGTGTGGGGCCCCACTGACCCTGGTACTTCGACATGAGCCCCTCCGAACCGTAGGGATGGTCGGCGGCTGTGGTCATCTGCAAGAAGCTGATCTGACCGATCTTCATGCCCGGGTACACGGTGATGGGGAGGTTGGCCACGTTGGACAACTCGAGGGTGAGATGACCGTCCCAGCCGGCGTCGACGAACCCGGCCGTCGAGTGGATGAGCAGGCCGAGGCGGCCGAGCGACGACTTGCCCTCGAGGCGGGCCACCAGGTCGTCGGGGAGGGTGACCTTCTCCTTGGTGGAACCGAGGACGAACTCGCCGGGGTGGAGGATCAGGGGCTCTTCGCCCGTGTCGACCAGCTCGGTCAGGTCCTCTTGGTTCTCCCGCACGTCGATCACCCGGCTGGTGTGGTTCCTGAACAGCCGGAAGTACTGATCGACATGGAGGTCGACCGAGGACGGCTGGATGCAGCTGTCGTCGAAGGGGTCGATGGCGATCCGGCCGGAGGCCAGCGCTTCACGAATCGAGTGGTCTGAGAGAACCATGCGGCCCAGACGATAGTGGGGGCGACGCGCCGGGGCACAGTTCCCGGGTCGGGAACGGGGGACGGGGGCCTCGGAGGTCGGGATGGCCGGAGAGGAAGAGGCCGGACTGGCGATAGGGTGTCGGCTGCACGCGGGCGTAGTTCAGAGGCAGAACACGAGCTTCCCAAGCTCGGAACGCGGGTTCGATTCCCGTCGCCCGCTCTCCAGGTGGGCGGACGAGGCGGTCTCGAACCGGCCACCGCCCGACCCTGCGAACTCCGTGCCCCCGGCTCGGGCGACCGGCGGGAAGGCCCGTCGGGCCGGGCCGGGCGTCGGCTCCGCCCGGGCAAGCGATCCCCGGCCCGGGAAACCCGCAGTCCCAGAGGGGTGACGCGACGAGGACGGGGCTCAGGCCCCGTCCTCGTCGCTACCGCCCACCCGATCTTCCGGACGAGCGTTTGCTTCTGCTACCTGCCCCCATCGCCTTCAGTCGCGCATCCGGGACGGGGGTCGGTGATCAGGCTCAGCTACCTCCGCCGATGACGACGGAGCTGGTCGACGGGTCGATCTGCGCCGTGGCCACGGTGGTGGGCTCCGGTGCAAACAGATTGTCCGTGAAGGTGGGTCCAGCCAGATTCGTACCGGTGACGGTACCGAGACAGGCGGTGAGAACGTCCGTCTGACCCTTGTCGTTCTTAGGCGACGATACCGTGCCGTTGATCTGGAAACCGACCTCGCTATCGGCACAACTGACGTCTGTGGCCGAGGTGTTCTTGGTCTCGTAGGCGATGCTGTTGATGGTGAAGTCGAGCTTCTTGACGTCCTTGAGGACCGACGACGTGCCGGTTGCCTCGAAGTCGCCCCACGAGTCCCAGCCGTCAGTGCCCTTCACGCCGTCACATCCGGGATTGGTGCTGGGTTGTCCCGGCTCGTTCTTCACGCACTTGACCGTCTTGGCCACGATCGGAGCGATGGACGAGGACCCGGTACAGCCGGCCCCACCCAGGGTCTCGTCCGAGACGGTCGTCGAGCTGGTCTTCACGCCCACCCCGACTTGCCCGTTCGTGGAGATCCCCGGAGAAGCAAATGTGACGGTGGCGCCGATGGTGCACGTCACGCCCGGGTCCGGCGGCCCGGGTTTGGCCCCGGCCACACCACTGGTGCCGGCGATGGCTCCGATCACGCTCACCGGCATAGCGACCGCCGCAGCGATCACAAGTATCTTGCGAATCATTCGTGCTCCATTTCCCCCATGTCTCCACGGGCAGTTGAGCCGGGCAACGGAGTCGCCCGGGTCCGTCCCAGTCCGGAGAAACCCCCCCTAGTGGTCCCCCCAGACCCAAGCACCACCATAACCAAGTCGGCATGGGAAATCTACCGATGTTGCCGTGCGGGTTCCGGCCCCGGAGCATCGTCCACCCGGGGCCCCTCCCGACGCCCCGACCACCGGGTTCCGGTCGGCCCACCCGGACCCGGTTAGCGGTCGATTTGTCCCCCCCGCTACGGTGGCGTCCAATGGCCGCGACGCAGACAACGGAAGTGGGGGCGATGACCGAGCAGATCCCGCTGGTCGACTACCTGGTGCTGGGCAGTGATCCCCACCTGGTGGCCAACGAGTGCACCGCCTGTGGAGCGAGGTTCTTCGACCGGCGCAACGCCTGCGCCAGCTGTGGCCGGACCGAGTTCACCCGGGTCGACATCCCGACCGAGGGGGAGGTCCGGGCCTTCACCATCGTGAGCTTTGCCGCCCCGGGGGTGCCCGTCCCCTACGTGGCCGCCCTGGTCGACTGCGGCGGCACCAGCGTGCGGGCCAATCTGATCAACGTCGACCCCGATCCCGAGCATGTGACCCTGGGCATGCCCGTCCGGCTGGCCACCCAGGCCATCGGGGCCGACAGCCAGGGCACCGAAGCGATCGGGTTCGGTTTCGAGCCCCGAGGAGGTTGACCACCATGGCGTCCGACGATCTGTGGATCCTGGGCATCCACATGACGAAATTCGGCAAGCACCCCGACCAGGACCTGGTCGACCTGGCCTCCGAGGCCGTCCTCGGGGCCCTGGCCGACGGGGGGGTGACGATGAAGGACATGGGGGTCATCGGGGCCGGCAATCTGATGGCGGCCAACGCCGGCATCGGCCAGCAGCTGCAGAAGCAACTGGGCCAGACCGGCATCCCCGTCTACAACGTGGCCAATGCCTGCGCCACCGGGGCCACCGCCCTGCGGGTGGCCTGCATGGCCGTCAAATCGGGCGAGGCCGACATGGGTCTGGCCTTCGGGGTGGAGAAGCTGTCGGGGGCCGGGCTGCTGTCGGGGGGCAGCCGGGGTCAGGACGCCGACACCTGGACCCCGTCGGGCCGTTACGGGGCGGTGGCCCCCGTCGACGGGCGCATCGGCACCGAGATCATGCCCGGCGTCTTCGCCCAGATCGGCATGGAGTACGGGCACCGCTACGGGGGGACCAGCTTCGAGCTCTTCGCCCGGATCAGCGAGAAGAACCACTCCCACTCGACCCTCAACCCCATGGCCGCCTACCAGAAGAAGATGTCGCTGGAGCAGATCATGGGGGACGTGATGATCGCCTACCCCAACACCCGGCCCATGTGCTCGGCCAACTGCGACGGGGCCTCGGCCGCCGTGGTGGTGAGCGGGTCCAAGCTGAAGACCCTGTCCAAGGAGCAACAACGGCGGGCCGTCAAGATCTCGGCCTCGGTGCTGACCACCGATCCGTGGGAGGAGTCGTGCCAGATCCTCCCCGACGTCAACACACTGACCCGCAATGCCGCCACCCAGGCCTACGAGCAGGCCGGGGTGGGCCCGTCCGACCTCGACCTGGTGGAGCTGCACGACTGCTTCGCCACCGCTGAACTGGTCCACTACGACAACCTGATGCTGTGCGAGGTCGGCGGGGCCGTCGACTTCTTCGAATCTGGGGCCACCTGGCGGGACGGCACCACCCCGGTCAACGTGTCCGGAGGCCTGGAGTCCAAGGGCCATCCCATCGCCGCCACCGGCATCGCCAACGTGTGGGAGGTGGCCACCCACCTCCGGGGGGAGGCCGGCGACCGCCAGATCGACGGGGCGAAGGTCGGCCTGACCCATGTGATCGGGCTGGGATCGGCGTGCGGCGTGCACATCCTCGAAAAAGCGGCCTGAGCAGCCAGACGACCCGGCACCGACCGGCATGAACGTCGGCTACGCCATCGACCCGCCCGTCCAGAGCGTCCCCGACCGGGTCGCCCTGTTCGTGGACGGGGAGGAGATCACCTACCGTCGGCTCGAGACGCTCATCCGCCGGTCGGCCGCCGCCCTGGAGGCAGCCGGGGTCGGACCGGGCGACCGGGTGGCGGTGGTCAACCTGAGCAGTGCACTGTCGGTGGCCACCATCTTCGCCGCCGCCCGGTTGGGGGCGGCCAGCGCCCAGATGAACGCCTACCTCACCGCCGGCGAGCTGGGGCAGCTGACCCGGTTGGTGGGAGCCCGGGTCGGGGTGGCCGGCGCCCGGTTCGCCGACCGGCTGGCCTCGGTCATCGACGGACCGGTGCTGGACGAGGGCCGGCTGTTCGGCACCGAATCAGACTCGGACTCCGGCACCGGCGACGACACCGACGAGACACCACCCGGCCCCGGTCCCGGCTCCACCGTCGGGTCGGAGGACGCCGCCCTCATCCTGTTCACCAGCGGCACCACCGGGCTCCCCAAACCCATCGCCATCAGCCATGCCGCCGTGGCCGACCGCCTGGCCTTCTATTCCAAGCCCATCGACCCGGCGGCCACCCAGCTGGTGGACATGATGTCGGCCCCCATCTTCCACATCGCCGGCACCCTCGGCCTGTTCATCTCGCTGCACCAGGGGAAGCAGATGGTCATGATGCCCACCTTCGACGCCGGCCAGTGGCTGTCGCTAGTCGAGGAGCGCCGGGTGACCCAGACGTTCGTGGTGCCGACCATGCTGGCCCGGATACTCGACCATCCGGACTTCGCCTCCACCGACCTGGGCTCGCTCAAGTCGTTGAGCTACGGCGCCGCCGCCGCGCCGGTGAACCTGGTCAGGCGAGCGGTGACCGCCCTCGACTGGGTGGACTTCTCCAATACGTTCGGCCAGACCGAGACCCTCGGTGCCTACGCCGCCCTGACGCCCGACGACCATCGGAGAGGCGACCGGTTCGGTTCGGTGGGGCGGCCGCTGGCCGGGGTCGAGGTGGCCATCGTCGACCCGGTTTCGGGGGCGCCGGTGGCCCGGGGCGAGGTGGGTGAGTTCCTGGTCCGGGCCGAGCAGAACACCACGGCCGAGTGGCTCCACACCGGGGACATCGGCAGCCAGGACGACGAGGGCTACCTGTACCTGGCGGGACGGATCTCGGACACCATCAACCGGGGTGGCGAGAAGTTCGGACCCGTCGAGGTGGAAGAGGTGCTCCGCACCCACCCCGCCGTCGTCGACGTCGGGGTGGTCGGGGTGCCCGATCCGGAGCTGGGCGAACGGGTGGGCGCGGTGGTCGTGACCTCCGGACCGGTGTCGGCCCCGGACCTGGTCGGTCACTGCGCCGGCCGGCTGGCCACCTACAAGGCGCCCGAGCTCGTGGTGTTCGCCGACGACCTGCCCATCACCGCGTTGGGCAAGCTCGACCGGACGGCGCTGCGAGCACTGCTCGGTGACGCCACCCGGATCTCCCGGTCCTGAGGGTCGGCCAAGAACAGAGAGGAGGGGACGACCATGGGCCTGTTGGACGGTCAGCGTTCCGTCGTCACCGGAGGTGCGTCGGGCATCGGACGGGCCACCGCCCGGCGGATGGCCGAAGAAGGTGCCTCGGTGGCGGTCATCGACATCAATGGCGAGGCAGCATCCGATGTGGCCGCCGAGATCGGTGGCCTCTCGTTCGTGGCCGACGTCACCGACGCCGACGGGTTGCGTGACGCCGTCGACGAGGCGGCGGCGGCCATGGGCGGCATCACCACCCTCTTCAACAACGCCGGCATCGGCAGCGTCTCGCCCCTCCACCAATGGGAGCCCGAGGAGTGGAACCGGCTGGTGGCGGTCAATCTCACCGGCGTCTACCTGGGGTTCCGGGCCGCCATTCCCCACCTGCGCACCGCGGGCGGGGGCAGCGTCGTCTCCACGGCATCGATCAGCGGCACCCGTCCGGCGGCCGGCGAGGCGCCCTACTCGGCGGCCAAGGCGGGGGTGGCGGCCATCACCGCCTCGGCCGCCCTCGAGTACGGGCCGGACATCCGCGTGAACGCGGTGTCACCGGGAATGATCATGACCGCCCTCACCGAACCGCTGCTGCAGTTCCTCCCCCACGAGCAGGAACGGTTCAACCGCACCACCCCGCTCGGGCGGGTCGGCCAGCCCGAGGACATCGCCGATGTCGTGGTCTTCCTGTGCTCGGATCTGGCCCGCTTCATCACCGGGCAGAACATCGTCGTCGACGGGGGCATGACCCTGCACGGCTCGGGGATCGACGGGATCCTCCAGCAGGTCTTCCCCCCGGCCGGCTGAGCCGCACCGGATGGTCACCCGGACGGCGTGGGGCCCGACCTCGACCCGGCGGGGCCTGACGACCCGGCCGCCACCGTCCTGATCTCTTCCCACGCCGCCGCCGTCAGGGAGTAGTTCTCCACGCTGCCCGAGACGAACCGCTTCCAGCTGGCCGGCCGGGCCAGGGTGGCCGCCGCCGCCAGGGCCAGCGGGATGGCCGCCCGCAGATCCCCCCGGACGGGCGTGAGCTCCTCGACGCTCCCGACATAGGGCCCGCGCCCCGACCATCCGGCCATCAGTTCCTCGGCCACCGCCCGGCGGCCCCGCCCCTGTTGAGCAGCGCCCAACACGGCCAGGAGCAGTTGATGGGTGGCCACCCCGGCCCGGTCCGGGCCCGATGGGCGGGCCGGTCGCCCGGTGGCGGCGTCCAGGAGGGCCCCGACCAGGTCCACCCCGGCGTACCAGGCGTTGTTGGGCTCGACCAGGCGGGGGTTGACATCGATGAAGAGGACGCCGGCGGTCGTCACGATGACGTCGGCCGACAGGGCACCGTGCCAGGCCAGGCCGGCCCCCAGCCTCTCCATCGAGGCGCGGGCCTCGGGGAGCTCGATGCTGCACTTGCGGCTCGCACCCCCGTTGGCCCCCTCGCCCACCCGCAGGTTGGCGTGGAAGGCCACCATCGAGCCGTGGTCGAACACCGACTGGCACATGGCCAGGGGCCCGTCGGCCGCCGCCTGGACCACCAGAACGGTCGACTCCCGCTCCTCCGGTGTGAGATCGTCCTGCGAGCTCACCCGTCGCACTCCCGCCGAGGCGGTGCCGATGGGCGCTTTGACGTAGGCGGGAAAGCGGTGCCAGTCCCGGCATCCGATGGCGCCGGGTGGCTGGGGGATTCCGAGGGTGTCGAGGGTGCGGAGGGCCGAGGCCTTGTCCTGCACCGCGGCCAGCGCCTCGAACGTCGGGACGGCGGTCACCACGCCGGCGGCGTGCAGCTGGTCGGGGGCGGCGGCCAGCACCGCCACCTGTTCCTGGGTGGGGAACAGCACGTCGAAGTGGCCTCGGGTGTAGGCGACCAGGGCGGCGTCGAGCCAGGCCATGGGCCCGGCCCCGAAGGCTGGTACGGGGAGGATGCGGTGCACGTGGCGGGTGAAGCGGCACAGGCAGAGGGGGTCGGGGGCCAGCGCCTCGACGGTGTGGCCGGCCCCGGCCAACCGTCCGGCCACCTGGCGGGCCGTCAACCCCGATCCGTCGGTCAGGAGGATGCGCATAGGTATATAGCCTATACTTATTGGGATGGGACGACCACCCCGGATCGACCGGGCCCGGGTACTCGATGCCGCCCTGGCCCTGGCCGACGAGTCGGGACTGGCCGCCGTCACCATGCAGGGCGTCGCCGCCCGGCTGGACGTGACCCCGATGGCCCTCTACCGACACGTCGGCGACAAGGACGGCCTGCTGGACGGTCTGGTCGAACGCATGCTCACCGAAGTCGAACCTCCCCGGCCCAAGTCGACCGGGGCCGAGCAGCTGGAGGCCATGGCCCGGTCCCTCCGTGACGTCGGCCTGCGCCACCCCGCGGTGTTCCCCCTCCTGTTGGCCAGGCCGGCCGTCACCCCCGAGTCCCGGCGGGTGCGGAGCTCGGCCGTCCGTGCTCTCGGAGCGGCGGGGACCGGGCCCGACCGCCTGGCCCAGACCGAGCGCCTGACCAGCACCGCCGTCCTCGGCTTCATCGTGAGCGAGGTGTCGGGCCGTTTCCGGGACCACCCCCGGGCCGTCCTCGACGCCGACTTCGAACGCCTCTTGGTGCTGTTGGGGGCATTCGTCGACCCACCGGTCGGCCCCTCCCCGCCCCCGGGGTGACCCGCCCCGGAAACCGCCCCGGGCCCGTCGCCGATCCGTGGGGGCCGGCGGCTGTCCCCGCCATCGGGACCGGTCGGTCAGACCGGCGTGTGCCGCTTCAGGATGGCCGAGGTGTCGACGCCGTCGGGCAGGGTGCCGAAGGTTCCGGCTCCGTCGGCACCCAGACGCGACGCACAAAATGCGTCGGCCACCGCCGACGGGGCGAACCGGACCAGCAGCGACGCCTGGTACACCAGCGCCATGCGTTCGACGATCGAGCGGGCCCGGGGCTCGACGGTGGCCGGATCGGCCAGGTCGACATGGAGGTCGTCGACGGCCCGGGCCAGGCGGGCGTCGCCGCTGTCGGCCTCGGCCACCTCGGACCAGTAGGCGGTCAGGGCGTCCGGCTCCCGGGCCAGGGCCCGCAGCACGTCGAGGCAGATCACGTTGCCCGAGCCCTCCCACACCCCGTTGACCGGGCTCTGACGGAACAGCCGGGGCAGACCGGAATCCTCGACGAAGCCGTTGCCTCCCAGGCATTCGAGCGCCTCGGCGGCGTGCATGGGGGCCCGCTTGCAGGTCCAGTACTTGACGATCGGCGTGAGCAGGCGCTGCACGAGGTGCTCGTGCTCGTCGCCGGCCGGGGCGTCATAGGCGCGGGCCAGCCTCAGGGCCGCGGCGGTGGCCGCCTCCGACTCGAGGGCCAGGTCGGCCAACACGTTGGCCATCAGGGGCTGTTCGGCCAGCACCTTCCCGAAGACCGAGCGGTGGGCGGCGTGCCACGTGGCCTGGGCCACCCCCTGGCGCATGATCGAGGCGGACCCGAGGACGCAGTCGAGCCGGGTGTGATTGACCATCTCGATGATGGTGCGGATCCCCCGACCCTCCTCCCCGACCAGCCGACCGGTGACGCCGGACAGCTCGATCTCACTCGACGCATTCGACCGGTCGCCCAGCTTGTTCTTGAGCCGCTGGATGCGGATCGGGTTACGGGTGCCGTCGGGCAGCCACCGGGGGGTGAGGAAGCAGCTGAGGCCACCGGGCGCCTGGGCCAGTATCAAAAAGGCGTCGGACATCGGAGCCGAGCAGAACCACTTGTGCCCGGTGAGCAGGTAGGTGCCCTCCGACCGGTCGCCCACCGGCTCGGCCCGGGTGGTGTTGGCCCGCACATCGGATCCGCCCTGCTTCTCGGTGAGGGCCATGCCGCAGGTCACCCCGAGCTTTTGGCCCACCGGCCGGTCGGACGGGTCGTAGGTGGTGGAGCAGATCATCGGCTCCCAGGCCGCCGCCACCTCGGGCTGGTGGCGCAGGGCCGGCACCACCGCGTAGGTCATCGACACCGGGCAGATGTGGCCGGCGTCGACCTGGTACCAGGTGATCACCTTGGCCGCCCGGGCCACGTGGGCCCCGGCCCGGGGGTCGGCCCAGGGCCCCGAGTGCAGCCCGTGAGCCACCGACGTGTGCATCAGCTCGTGGTACGCCGGGTGGTACTCCACGACGTCGATCCGGTGGCCGTACCGGTCGTGCGTGTGCAGTTCCGGTGGGTGCTCGTTGGCCAGGCGTCCGAGCTCCTGGGTGGGGGCGGCCCCGGCCAGCACCCCCAGGGTCTCGAGTTCGGGACGGGCCCACGCCGCGCCTTCCCGGTCGACCGCCTCGGTCAGGGCCGGGTCGGCGCCGAAGACGTCGTAACCGGCGAGCGGCGGCACCTGGTTGAAGACCTCGTGGGTTTCGAACTGGAGCTCCATGGGTTCCTCCCCGAGCCGTCGGTCGGGACACGCTCTCTTCCCGGACGATAGTCCCGCCCCGGAGCGGCCCCCACGGCCCCGGCCGACGCCCGGCCGGCGCCCGGCAACGAGGATGACGGAGTGGACCCCTGGGTAAGGTCGAATCGACCACCGGGAGGACGCAGTGCCGACAAGTGAGGGCGTGCCGACGACAACGGCCGGGGTGGCGGCCGGCGGGGGCTCGGAGATGACCCGGAGCATGGTGGTCCTGTTCGCCGTGGCCTGCGGGATATCGGTGGCCAACCTCTACTACGCCCAGCCGCTGCTCCCGCTCATCTCCCGCCAGTTCCACGTGGGATCGGGCACGGCCGACCTGGCCGTGACCGCCGCCCAGGTCGGGTACGGGATCGGGCTGGCCCTGATCGTGCCGCTCGGTGACATCCTGATCCGGCGGCGCCTGGTCCCCGGCATCCTGGTGGTGGCGGCGCTGGCCCTGTTCACCGCCTCGGCGGCCCCGGACATCGTCGTCCTCCTGGGGGCGGTGGCCGTGGCCGGGATCACGTCGGTGTCGGCCCAGATCCTGGTCCCCTTCGCCGCCTCCCTGGCCTCCGAGCAGGACCGGGGGCGGGTGGTGGGCACGGTCATGAGCGGCCTGTTGATCGGCATCCTGCTGGCCCGCACCTTCTCGGGGCTCATCGCCGAGGCGGCCGGATGGCGCACGGTGTTCGTGGTGGCCGGGGTGATGGTGCTCGGGCTGTCGGTGCAGCTGCACCACCGACTGCCCGACGAGCATTCGCGTCCGTCGATCGTCTACCGGGAGCTGCTCGGCTCGGTGGTCGACCTGATGCGCACCGAGCCGCTGCTCCGCCTGCGCTCGGCCATCGGGGCGTTGGCCTTTGCCACCTTCAACGTGGTGTGGACGAGCCTGGCCTTCCTGCTGGCCGGGCCTCCCTATCACGAGAGTGAGGCCGTCATCGGCCTGTTCGGGCTCCTCGGGGCGGCGGGCGCCCTGGCGGCATCGTTCAGCGGGCGACTGGCCGACCGGGGGCTCGAGCGCTGGGTCAGCGGTGGTGCGCTGGCCGTCACCGCCGCCTCGATGTCCCTGCTGGCCGTCGGATCGGACCGGCTGTGGGCCCTGATCGCCGGCATCCTGCTCGTCGACCTCGGGATCCAGGCGGTGCACATCCAGAACCAGCAGCTCATCTTCGGCATCGACCCGGCGGCCCGGTCCCGCCTCAATACCGGGTACATGGTCAGCTACTTCATCGGCGGGGCCATCGGATCAGCCGCCACCGGGCTGGCCTACGCCGCCGGCGGATGGAGCTCGGTGATGGTGCTGGGGGCCTGCTTCTCCGGTGCCGGCCTGCTCCTGTGGACGGTGAGCGAGCTGGTCCGCCGGAACCGGACGGCCCGGCCCGGGGCCCCGGTTCGGAGCTGACCGGAAGAGGGGCTCCGGGGGGGCTTTGTCGGAGCCGCCGGTACTCGGCTACTGTCGCCGTGGACTACCTCGCTCGTGCCCCCACGGTCGGCGGTGGGTGCGGCGGATGGCGAGCCGGATCGGGATGCGGACCCGGCCCAAGGTCGTGATCCACCACCTCCCCGGTCGCTGGGCGTAAATTCAGTCATTCCGTGCCTCAGGGAAAGTTGCTGACGATGAAATGGATCAAGACAGCGGTTGTGGGTTCGTTCGTGGCGGCGGTGTCGCTGTTGTCGATGCCGGCGGTGGCTGGGGCCCAGTGCATCCCGACCCAGTCGATGACGGAGCCGGGTGGCTGCGTCGTCCCCCCAACGGCCCCACCAACACGGTCACCCCGGCGCCGGTCGCCCCGCCGGCCAACACGGTGACGGCGGCCACGGTGACACCCGGCACGGTGGCGGCTGCCGCCGTCACCCCGGCCACCAGCGCCCTGCCCAACACCGCATCGTCACCGAGCACGGTGGCCGCCGCGTCCACCACCCCGGCGGCGTCCACGTCCAGCCTTCCCTTCACCGGTGCCGACATCGAGGAACTGGCCGGACTGGGCATCGCCGCTGTACTGGTCGGCGGCGTGATGCTGCGGCGCCGGCGCCGGTCCGCCGTCTGATCGGCTCGACCGTTCCGGTGGCGCCGCAGCCGGAACCACCCACCGTCCACCCCTGAACGGCTACCCGCCGACCCGAAGGCGCCCGGGAGCGAGCCGGGTGCGGGTCCGACACGACGCCGGCGTTGTACCTTGGCAGCGTGCGCTCGATGGCCTCCGTCACCAAGGCGCTGGTGGCCGCGGTCGCCGTGTGCGGTGTTCTACTGGCCGCCGGTGACACAGCCGCCACCGCTCCGGCCGGGGCCGCCACCGAGCCGGCCGGCACCCCGACGGCCCATCACTTCCGGGGGACCCCGACCGTCGGCCCGCTGTTCCCTCCCGGCGGTTCGGTCCACACCTGCACGGCCGCCGTCGTCCCGAGCCCGGTCGGCAACCTCCTGATCACCGCGGCCCACTGTGTGGCGGGGACGGGCAAGGGCTATGCCTTCGCTCCCGGTTACCACGACGGCATCGAGCCGTTCGGGTCGTGGACGGTGGTCGGGGCGTTCGGGCCCAGCCAGTGGGTCGCCCACCAGTCGCCTCAGGGCGACGTGGCCTTCCTCGAAGTGGCTCCCCGCCAGATCGACGGGCACACCCGACAGATCCAGCAGGTGACCGGGGCCGACCAACTGGGGACGACTCCTTCCTCCGGCAAGTCGGTCACCGTGCCTGCTTATGCCATCGGGAAGGACGACGAGCCCATCAGCTGTGCCGCCCGTGTCTACTTCCACGGTCCGTACCCGGCATTCAACTGCAACCCGTATGTCGACGGGACGAGTGGGGCGCCCTGGCTCCAGCGCCGGGGCAAGGGCTGGGCCGTGGTCGGCATCATCGGCGGTCTGCACCAGGGTGGGTGCTACGCCTGGACCTCCTACAGCGCTCCCTTCGGCCCGCCCACCCGGCGCGCCTACATCCAGGCGGCCAGGGGGAGCACCGAAACCCTCCCTGCCGCCGGCCGCGACGGCTGCACCACCGGGCTCTGAGCCGACCGGCCCCCGCCGGTCGGGACGACCTTCGAACGGGCCGACGGCCGATGCTCGATGATGCCGGCGACGATCAGTGGGCCGGGACGGCCACCCCGGGCACCTTGGCCCGGGCATGCTGCACATGGCCACCCCGGTGGAACAGGTGGCGAACCCAGGGGAGCGCATACCGGTCGAGGCCGAGGTAGCCGGCGTTCCGCCAGGCCAGAATCAAGAACAGGGCGACCAGGGCGTAGGCGGGATTCACCCCCGCCGATCCCGAGAACATGTAGATGCCGTTCAGACCGATGGCCGCCACTGCGGCTGCTCCGGTGAACAGGCCCAGGATCAACAGCACGCCGATGGCCAGCTCGCTGACCGTGACCACCTTGGCGATCCATGACGAGTTGGGGATGACGAAGTTGTGAAGGAACGCCGCCCACCAGCCGTACGAAGCGCCGCTCTTGCCGGTGGCCGAACCGGCCACCCCGGCGGTGGCGAACCCCTTGACCCCGGCGCCACCACCGTTCCAGAAGGCGGCCTTCTCGCTGCCCCACAGCTTCTGGTAGCCGGCGTTGAGCCATTCGTAACCGAGCCAGAGGCGAGCGACCAGCCAGATGCCACTGGCCGCCTTGGACCGGTAGAGCCAATCGGCGAACCGCAGGTTCCCGTTCCCGGATTCGAAGACGCCGCCGTGCTCGGCGGCGGCGCTCCCTGTCGGCGCATCCAATACTTGGGTCATGGTCGTTCTCCTGGCTCGATCTCGACGGCCGAGGGCGCTCCTCGGAACCAGCTTGACGGATCGGCCGACAAGCGGGCAGGGCCGAAAGACCTCTTGTCCAGGCGTGGAGCCCACGGAGACCGACCCCGGCCGGCAGACCGGGCCGACCGGGGACCGGGATCGGGCTCTGACAGGACGGGCCGGCCGTCGGCCCGACCGGTGGCCTCAGGGGCTGGTCTTGATCTCGCTGCCGTTGGGCGAGAGGACGTACCAGAGGCCGCCGAGGTTGTTCAGTCCCTGACCGGTGGCCTGGCCCGGCTCCGAGTCACCCTGCCAGAGATAGAGGGGCCACTTGTTGTAGGTGACCTGCGTCGTGCCGTCCGACCGGTGGGTGGTACCGAGCAACGACGCCTCCACGCCGGAACCGGCCACCGGAGTGGTCACCCCGGTGGGGAGCAGGAGCGGGGGCCAGCCCTCGGCGCAGGCGCTGTAGCACGTCGACGAGCCCGACTGCTTGTCCGGTACGAACAGGTACAAGGTGAGCCCCCGTCCATCGACCAGCACCTTCCCCAAACCGCTGACCGTACCCACCTGGACCTCGTAGTCCGGAGGGGTGGTCCCTGGCGCGGTGGTCGACGAGACCGATGCCGCCGTCGTCGATGTCGTCGACGCCTTGGCGGTGGTCGAGGTCGTGGATGCGCTGGTGCTCGACGAGGAGCCGCAGGCGGCCAGCACCGTGGCCGCCACGGCCAGGGCGGCCACCGCCGGGACGAGGCCGTTTCCTCCGAATTTGCCTGCGATCTTCACAACCATCTCCTCATCGTTGGGGGGACATCGGGGTGGCCCGCCGGGCTCCTCGGGCACCCGTGCCCGCCGGGACGGGACCGCCGGGACGGGGAAGGGACGGCGTGATCCACGTGGGAACCGGGCCCATCTGGTCCGACGATCCCTCTCCCGAGGTCAAGTCGTCAGCCCCAAGACATTCCGCACCGGGTCAGGGTAGCCCGTGGCCCTTCCAATCGTGCGGCGTCCCCTCCGGGCGGTCAGGCCGACAGCGAACCGACCAGCTCGGGCAGTTCGTCGAGGGAGGTGATGCGGTACACCGGGAGTCCTTCGCTCAGCTCCGCTTCCCCGACGTCGGCACCGTCACCCCGGTCGAGCCACACGCCGACCAACCCGGCGCGGGTGGCCGCCCGGGCGTCCACCGACAGGGAATCACCGACGAAGACGGTACGGAGGGGTGCCACCTCGAGCCGGTGACAGGCTTCGAGAAATGACGACGGGTGAGGCTTGGCGAATCCGAGCTCGCTCGGCGTGAGGACCGGGCCCACCGAAGGGACCAGTCCGACCTGGGCCAGCTTCGACCGCTGCTGATCGGGATCGCCATTGGTCAGCACCCCGGTGACCACCGACGGCGAGGAACCGGTCAGGGCCCGAAGGCAACCCCCGGCGTCGGGGAAGCATCGCCAGGCCGCCTGGTAACCGGCCAGGTAGTTGTCCGAGAACCACGCATCCGTCCCGACGTCGTCGAGCGTCGTCCGCAGGCCGAGCAGCGGGAAGAAGTCCCGCACACGGCGCCGTCTCTGCTCGTCGAACGAGCACTCTCCGTTGAGGTACTCGGCCATGTGCAGGTCCTCACTGGCCGACCAGGCGACCAGCAGTTCGGCCTCCGATCGCCGGCGGGCAGGGAACCGGCTCACCATCTGTCTCACCGCCTGGGCCGAGGCGGACCGGTGGTCGACCAGGGTGCCGTCCAGGTCGAAGAGGACCGCGTCTATCACCGCGCCATCTTCCCAAGCGGCCAGCCGGAGCGCAGTGCACGGGCGACGGGAGCGGCCAGCGACAGGGTCGGCCCACAGGACCTACCATCCGGGACCGTGGGCCCGACGCGAAGGTTCTGGGGTTGGGGCTCCGACGAGGACGGGCTCACCGCAGCCGAACAGTCGGCACTGGCCGAACTGGTCGCGCCGTTGACGGGCGGCGATGCCCTCGGGGCGACCACCCCCCCGACCCCGGGCGAGATCACCCTTCCCCGACCCCGGCTCACCCCTCCCGGCGCCTTGGAACCATGGTGCGCGACCGATGACGTGACCCGCGCCGGCCACACCTACGGCAAGTCCTTCCCGGATCTGGTCCGCTCCCTCGAACGACGGTGGGAACGACCACCCGACGTCGTCGTCCGTCCACCGGGCGAATCGGGCGTGACGGCCGTCCTCGACTGGGCGTCGGAGGTCGGGGCGGTCGTCATCCCCTACGGTGGCGGTTCGTCGGTGGTCGGTGGGGTCGAGGCACCGGCCCATGACGATCGGCCCGTGATCAGCTGTGATCTCGACCTCCTGGACGAGGTGGTGGAGATCGACGGCACATCGCGGTCGGCGCGGATCCAGGCCGGAGTGTTCGGGCCCTCGCTCGAGGCCCAGTTGCGTCCCCACGACCTCACCCTCAGACACTTCCCCCAGAGCTTCGAGTTCTCCTCCTTGGGCGGCTGGCTGGCCACCCGGTCAGGAGGCCACTTCGCCACTCTGCACACCCACATCGACGACTTCGTGGAATCGATCCGGGCCGTCACCCCCAGGGGAATCTGGGAGTCACGTCGGCTTCCGGGTTCGGGTGCCGGTCCCTCCCCCGACCGGCTCCTGCTCGGGTCGGAGGGGATCTTCGGGGTGATCACCGAGGCCTGGGTCCGGGTCCAGGACCGGCCCCGGTTCCGCCGCTCGGCCGTGGCCCGGTTCGACACCTTCGAGGCCGGTGCCCGGGCCGCCCGGACCATCGCCCAATCGGGGCTGTGGCCCTCGAATTGCCGCCTGGTGGACGCCACCGAGTCATGGATCACCGGTTCAGGCGACGGACGCGCCCACCTCCTGCTCATCGGCTTCGAATCGGCCGACCACCCGGTCGACGAGGCGCTGTCCCGGGCCGTGGCACTGGCCGCCGAGGGTGGGGGATCGATCGGAAGGTCGGGGCGGGACGATGGCGGCGGCGGAAGACACGACGGGGGCGGGACCCAGGGCGACGAAGCCGACCGGTGGCGGAGGACCTTTCTCCGGGCCCCCTACATCCGGGACGCGCTGGTGTTGCTCGGACTGATCAACGAGACCTTCGAGACCGCCGTCACCTGGGACCGCTTCGAGGTCTTCGTCGGGGCAGTCCGGTCGACCACCGAACAGGCGCTCCGCTCCGTCGGGGCCTGGCCCGCCATCGTCACCTGTCGACTGACGCACATCTACCCCGACGGTGCCGCCCCCTATTTCACCGTCATAGCCCCGGGTCGGACCGGCGGGCGCCTGCAGCAGTGGGCCGAGGTGAAAGAGGCGGTGATGGGGGCCATCGGTACCGGGGGCGGAACGGTCACCCACCATCACGCCGTCGGCCGCCAGCACCGGCCGGGCTACGACCGCCAGCGGCCCGACCTCTTCGCCGCCCAGCTGGTGGCGGCCAAGCGGGCCGTGGATCCGCAGGGCATGTTGAATCCGGGGGTCCTCGTCGACCCCTGAGCCGGAAGCCGCCCGGCGCCGGCCGGTCAGGTGCTGGCCCGGGTGGCCGGACCCCGGGGACGCCACGACCGGTCACGGCCGGCCGGAGGGATCCGTTCCCGGATGGACTCGATGAGTTGTCGTTTGAGTCGGATGAACCGCTCCTCACGGGCACTCACGCTCATGTGGACGGCCTCGAGGTCTTGGTGGTGGGTGGGTTCGGGCCCACCGGCCGGCACCGGTCCGCCGAGGACGGGGATGGAAGCCAGTTGCCGTTCCCGCCGATCGGCGTCGTCCAATCCGTCGGGGAGCTTGGCCAACGTCACGAAGAACTCCAGGGTGTCGACGGCGGTGGGGGTGAAGCTGGCGATGGTGAACGAGCACAGACCCAATCGGACCAAGGCCTCGTAGAGCTGGAGGAACGACGCCGGGGTGTACACCCCGCAGTGGACATCGATGAACCCCCCGGTCTTCCGGTGCTCCAGGCACACCTCGAATGCCGCGGCGTCGGGGTCCGGGACGTCGTCACGGACCACCCCTTCGTAGCTCGCCGTCCCGGCCCACAACCCGGCGGTGTCCACCGAACCGTCGATGGTCGTCACGTTGGCCAGGAAGTCGTAGAGCTGACGGAAGCTCGGGGTGGTGAGGCCGCGCAGATAGGCGTCCACCCATTCGCTGATCTCGGTCGGCGTGCGGTTGGTGTCGAACGAGAACCTCTTGTCGGGGATGACGAGAGACAGGACCCCGCCGTCGGTGAGGATCTCGGCCACCTGCTGCAGCCAGCCCACCGGATCGGGCAGGTGCTCGAGGAGGTGGGAGGCGATCACGTAGTCGAACGGTCCCTGGCCGGCCGTCACCTCGGCCAGGCGTCGTCGGCCGTCGGCCACGATGTCCACCTCGACCAGCTCGTCCAGGTGGGGCCTGGTCTGCTCGTTGGTCGAGTACTTGACCCGCAGCTCCTCGGTGGTGGCGTGATCGAGATAGCGCACGTCGCCCTGGTCCTTGCCGACCCGCGGGCTGTGCAGCGGGCCGATCTCGAGCCCGTGCCCGCCGACTACGTCGATCAACTCCAGCGCTGGATCACCTGATGTCAAGAGCTCTCTCCCCTGCCGGTCACCACCGGCCCAATGCCTTCCCGATGTGAACGTCCGCTACCCTCTCCCGGGCCGGGCCACGGGGTCCCGTCCCAGTAAACCACCACCCCACCGGCGGGAGGTGATCCCCTGTCATCCGGCCCGCCTCGACGGTCGGTCCGCCGGGCGCCGACTCGTATTGGGTAGACATCGCCGGCGCCGCCACGGTGGCCAAGTCATCGTTTCACCCGCTCTCGGGAGGTCGCGGAGCCCCCGGCACGGAGCGACATCGTCCCTTGTCAATGGCCATCTGGACCCCGTCCTGTGCCCACCACGGTCAAGGGCCGGCCGGAGTGAGCCGATGAATTGACCAGAGGGGCTTCGAGCGCATGAGGGAGACGCGATGAATCACGACCCCGAAACCTGCAGCATCTGCTTACGAAGCGACCGACTCGAGTACGACGCCGAGGGCGAGTTCCACTTCGTGCCCCATGATTGCCAAGCCGCCTTCCCCCTGTTCAAGCTGTACCCCATCGTGGCCGAGCGGTAGCACCACCGAGAGGCCGGCAGTCGGTACCCCTTCGGGCCTTGTCGATCCGTAATGCATCTGTTACGGTAACCCAATCGTTACCGAGATGCAGGAGGCCGATTGCCGAAGGTGTCGAACCGGTCGAACCGGTCGAACCGGTCGAACCGGCCGGTGAGCCGGGCCGCCGTCGCCGGCGATCCGTTCGAGGCCCTGGGCGACCCCAACCGGCGCCAGATCCTGCGATTGCTCAGCGACGGGGACAAGCCGGTCCAGGAGATCGCCGCGGCCATGCCCATCAGCCGGCCGGCCGTGTCCCGCCATCTGCGTCTGCTGAAAGATGCCGGACTGGTGGCCGAGGAGGCCCGGGGGACGCGGCGGATCTATCACCTCCGGGAGCAAGGGATGCACGCCGTCCAGGCCTACCTCGAAGGTGTCTGGGGCGATGCCGCCGCCCGGTTCCGGCTGGTGGCCGAGAACACCCGGCGGACGCCGGGAAGATGACCGAGCCCCTCACCATGTCGTTCGAAGTCGCCTGCCCGGCCGATCACGCATTCGCCGTGTGGACGTCGGGGATCGGTACCTGGTGGCCGCCGGACCACACCGTCAGCGGCCAAGCCGACCTGGTCGTCCTGCAGAGCGGCGTCGGGGGGCGGATCTACGAACGCACGCCCGATGGCCAGGAGCACGACTGGGGCGAGGTCACGGTGTGGGATCCTCCGACCCGATTGGCCTACCTGTGGCACATCGGCCAAGACCGCAGCCAAGCCACCGAGGTGGAGATCCGCTTCGTTCCCCGAGACCAGGGAACCACCCAGGTCGAGATCGAGCATCGTGGCTGGGAGCGCCTCGGTGAGGTGGGTGCCGAGCGGCGTCACCAGAACCGCCGGGGCTGGGAGGCCCTAGTGCCCGCCTTTCGAGCCGCCGTCACCCAGGAGGACGATCGATGACCGATGGAACCGAGGGAACCAAGGGGGCCCCGTGGACCTTGAAGACCCCTCCGGGCACCTCGGGGTACACCATGTACCGGGACGATCAGGCCGATCCTCCGGCCCTGGTGTGCCAAGTGGGATCCACCACCCTGAAGTACGACCTCCGGGCCATCGAGGACCTCCATCGCTGGCTCACCGGAAAGGGGGACTGGGTGGTGCTGGGGGCCGCCGACGAGAAGAAGCCGGCGGCCGAAGGAACCGTCGAGGCGTGGGGGCGTTCGCCCGACAATCCCCTCGGTGGCTGGTACGGGCTGCGCAAGGGTTACCGCGGTCGATTCGGGATGTATCTGCCGCCCCTTCTCGAGGTGCTGGGGCTCGCCGAAGTCACCCACGATCCCCGCAACAACAAGATGCGGGCGATCTGACTATCAGCGCCCCCGCCAGGCATCCAGTGAGAAGGGAACGACCGATGACCGTGACCAAAGTGATCCGCTACCGGACCAAGCCGGAGCGCGCCGACGAGAACGAGCGCCTGATACGGGAGGTGTTCGCCGAGTTGGCCGACCACCGGCCTGACGGACTGCAGTACGCAACCTTCCGGCTCGACGACGGGGTCAGCTTCGTCCACGTGGCGGTGATCGAAGGCGAGGTGAATCCGTTGCAGTCGTCCACGGCCTTCGCTCAGTTCCAGTCGGAGATCGGACAACGGGTCGACGAGGGGCCGGTGGCCACCGACGCGGCCGTCGTCGGTTCCTATCGGCTGGTCAGCGATTGACCGGGTCGACGTCCCACCTCGGTCAGGAGCGGATCGGCCATCGAGCACCGGTGACAGTACCTGCAGTCGGGCGATCCCCGGATCGACTGGTGGGCCCTCGGCCTTCCAGCCGGCGGATTTAGGACGTTCTTACCCCTTGGCAATGGTGCCCTTACGAACGCTTGATTGAGTAGGTGGCGGGGGGGACCTGGGGCGGGAGACCAGCAGGCGTCGGCGGTGTGATCCGGGGGGGCCCGCCGATGCGGCTGGCCTCCCTACCGGGACGGCCGCCGCTCGTCGTCCTTCTTCCTCGCTCGTCGTCGGCCTCACCGCTGGCCGGAGCGCCCGCCCCCCACTGCTGCCGTCGGGCCGGCCGGAGTCCATCCCGGTCCCCTGACGACGTGCGAGATGCGATCGGCCCACCTGCTCGATCGGGCCACGTCGCCGAGCATGTCGGCGTACTCGTGGGCGGCGATCTGGGCCGGATTGAATGTGTCGATGTTCTTGGTGATGCCATAGACGACGGGTTGGTCCTCGCGCTCGAAGGTGCCGAACAACCGGTCCCAGACGATGAGGATGCTGCCATGGTTGCGGTCGAGGTACTGGGAGTTGGAACCGTGGTGGACGCGGTGGTGGGAGGGGGTGTTGAGCACCTCCTCGGGAGTCCCCAGTCGGCCGATGGTCTCGGTGTGGATCCAGAACTGGTAGAGGAGGTTCACCCCCCGGGCGGTGGCGACCAGACCGGGGCAGATCCCCGCCAGGCACAGGGCGCCATAGGGGATCGACGTCCCCAGAGCATCGGCCACCGGTTGCCGCAGCGCCGTCGAGTAGTTGTAGTGCTCGCTCGAGTGGTGCACGACGTGGACCGCCCACATGTACCGGCACTCGTGCATGAACCGGTGATTCCAGTAGTAGACGAAGTCCCACCCCAGTACGGCCAGGGCCAAGGCCAGCGGTCCGTTGCCCAGGTCGGGAAGGAGCCGACGCCTCCACAGGCGTTCGGGTGTGGTGGCCGATGCCCACCACGCCGCGACCACCAGCCCGCCCAGGGCGACGGTCGCCACCCCGCCGACCGAGGCCAGCCGGCGGGCCCGGGCCACCGCCGGCCCTCCTGGTCCCCCGTCCTCGACCGGGAGCCCGTCTGGAGCCTGGTGCCGGCCGACCCTGGCCGCCCGGCGGACGACGCCATCGGCCACGGTGGTGACGGCGGCCGTCCCGATCACGGCGGCCACCATGGCCGTGCCCAGGCGGCGACCCTTCCCCGGGGTGATGGGCCGCAGCAGCGGAGGGACGACCACCGGGGCCACCAGACTGCCGACGCCCATGGCCAGGCTGGCCAGCGTGTCCCGCCGCTCGTAGTCACCGGCGGTCCGGCCCCTGGTGGGCTTGGTTCGACGAAGCCAGACGTACTCGACGGCCATGCTCCCGAAGTAGAAGGGGACGGCGAGGACCGTCAGATCCTTCGGGGTGGCCGGTGACTTGCCCATTCGTCCCATTGTGGTGCCTGCCCGCTCGGCCGTCGACCGAGGCCGGCGCCCGGCCTTGCCGACCGAGGCCAGCGCCCGGCCTTGCCGTAGTCGGCCGGACCGACTTGGATGGTGGCATGCCGGCCATCGCCAGACTGGCGGCGGTATCACTGGACAGCTCGGATCCCGTCGGTCTGTCCAACTTCTACCGTCAGCTGCTCGACCTCGAGGTGTACTTCGAGTCCGACGAGTTCGTGGCCCTCAAAGGTGCGGGGATCCTCGTCACCACCCAGAAGGTCGACGACTACTCGCCTCCCGACTGGCCCGACGGGCCGGCCCCGAAGCAGATCCATCTGGAGCTGTCCGTCGACGACCTAGACCGGGCCGAGGCCGAGGCGCTTGCCATCGGGGCCGGCAAGGCCGAGACCCAACCGAACCCCGAAGTGTGGCGGGTCCTGCTCGATCCGGCCGGCCACCCGTTCTGCATCACCACCCTGATTCCCGACGGGTGACCACCCTGATTCCCGACGGGTGACCACCCTGATTCCCGACGGGTGACCACCCTGATTCCCGACGGGTGACCACCCTGATTCCCGACGGGTGACCGCCACCGGCGACGTACCCCCCGGACTCAAGCGTCCCGCCCGTCGGGGAGGTAGCTCAAGGTGAGCAGGGCGGTGGCCACCAGCAGGCCGTCCTGTCCGGCATCGTGGACCCGCACCTCCACCACCCCTTGGCGCCCCCCGATCCGGAGGGTGGTGGCCACGGCCTGCAGAGGACCGCCGCCGGCCGCCGCCAGGTAGTTGAGGGCCACACTGGAGGTGACGACCGGGCGGCGGCTGTCGCGGTGCACGGCGTAGGCACCGGCCCGGTCCACCAGGCTGGCCATCAGGCCGCCGTGGACGACACCCGACGGTCCCCGCATGGCGTCGGTGATGTCGAGCTCCACCACGTGGGTACCGTCGGCGTCGTAACTACGGTGTGGGAGCTGATCGAGCAGTGGACATCCCATCGACATGGGCACTGATGGTAGGCGGCGGGCGGAGCCGCAGACGCCGATGCCCCGGCCCGGTCCATCCCGGCTGTCCGCTACCGTTTGCCACGCCGGTTCCTGGGCCCGTCGAACGCTCCTGGTCCGGTCATCCGACTGGGGAGGAACCATGGACGAACTGCATGCCCGGGAACTGCTGGCCGAGGAGCGAGCCCGCGTCACCGCGCTTCTCGACGACCGGGTGGAGGCCGGCCAGGAGGACCGGGCGGCGGCCAACGAGTCCGGCGACCTGGCCGATCCGGCCGAACGGCTGACCGCCGAAGAGGGCGACGATGCGGTGGCCGTCGGTCTCCGTCAACGGCTGGCCGCCCTCGATCGGGCCGAGCGGCGGATCGAGGAGGGCACCTATGGGCGGTCCGTCCGCAGCGGGCTACCGATCCCGGACGAGCGCCTGGAGGCCGACCCGGCGGCCGAGCTCACCGTCGAGGAGTCACGGCACCGCTGACCCGGAGCCGCCCGTAGGCGCCCGGGGTCAGGAGCCGCTCCCGGCCTGGGCCACCAGGGGCACGGGCCGGGCCAGGCTCCAGCTGAACGTCTCGGGGATCTCGTCCATCCCGACGGTGGTCGACAGATCCTCCACGGTGGGTCCGACCCGGTCGGCCACCTCTTCGAGCCGGGACCGGTCGAAGCCGAAGACCTCGAGAGCGTTGAGTCCCAGCATCCGCCGGATGTCTTCTTCGGGCATCCCTCCGAACACCTGGCGCAGGATCAGCCGGTGCACCGGGGCGGCCCCCTCCAGGTGGGGGTAGTCGGCCCCCCACATCAGGCGGTCGATACCGATCTCGCCCCTCATCTCGGCCTCGTACCGCTTCATGAGCGAACCGCCCAGGTACACGTGGCGGTCGAAGTACTCGGACGGCCGGAGCCCGAGGTAGGAGCGCAGGGGGGCGCCCCCGTGGGTGTCGAAGAAGGACTCCATGTCCCGGATCAGCGAAGGGAGCCACTGGACGCCGTTCTCCGTCACCGCCACCTTCAGGCCGGGATGACGGTCGAAGACCCCGCCGAATATCATGAACCACAGGGGTCGGCGGGTGAAGACGAAGACCTCGTAGAGACCGAGGAACCCTCCGTGCTTGGCGTCGTAGAGCTGCTTGGCGTCGGTGGCGGTGCCCGAGGCGCCGGTGTGCAGGTTGATCACCATGCCGTGGTCCTCGCAGGCGCTCCACAGGGGCTCGTAGTAGTCGTCGGCATAGCCGGGCAGCCCTCCCCGGACCGACATGGCCGGCAGCATGATGCCCCCGAACAGCCCTGAGGACCGGGCCCAGGCGATCTCCTCCACGGCGCGGTCCATGTCGTGGAGGTCGAGCGGGATGACGCCCGCCCGGCGACCGGGGGCGGCGGCGCAGAACTCGGCCAACCACCGGTTGTAGGCGTGCAGGGCGGGCCACACCACCTCCAACCCCTTGGTCGTGTGGCCGCCCAGGTACATGGCCGGCGACAGACCGCCGGTCAGCACCGGACCGGGAAAGGTCACCTCGGCGTGGATGCCCTGGTCCTCGAGCACGGCCAGGCGCCGGCCGTCGGCATCGGAGGCGAACACCCAATCACTGCTGTAGTTGGCCAGCCACCCGGCCGCCGCCGCGGTGTCCACCCCCATGCCGGCCAGGCGGCGGATGGCCACCGCCCGGACGGCATCCGGATCGTCGATCACGCCGGGGTCGACACCGCCGAACATGGGGATGGCCACCGACGACAGGTCGCCGAACCCCGCCACCGCCTGGCGGTGGGACGGATCGACGTAGCCGAGGAACTGGTCGAGGTCGTCGGGCGAGGCGTGGGCGTCGGCCGACACCACCACGTAGGGCTTTCCCGTGCGGAGTGCCCTGCTCCCCAAATCTGTCACGTCTCTCGCCTCCCCCGGTATCGGTGCGGTACCGCGTCGATGTCCGCAGGCTACTGCCGGCCATGGTGCCCCGCCCGGCCGGTCCGGCCGGTGGCGGGGTACGGTGACGGCATGGACTGGTCGGCGTGGGCGGAGAGGCTGGAGGCGGCGCTGGGTCCCGAGGGCGATTTCCCCTCGTTCTTCGCCCCGGGCGCCCTGTTCAGTGACCCCGTCAATGCCCCGACCACCGACATCGCCGCCATCGAGGAGATGACCAAGGCGTCGTTCCCCGATTGGCGACAGGAGATCGTCTCGGTGCATGGAGACGAGTCCGGTGGTGCCTTCGAGTGGATCGGCCGGGGGACGCTCGGGGGTACCACCCCGATCGTGATCCACGGGAGCACCGTGGTCGACGTGGACGGGGGCGGGCTGGTGACCCGGTGGCGCGACTACTTCGACCTGAAGGAGATCGACTCCCAGCTCCGTACCGGACCCGGTTGAGCAGGCACCGGGCGGGCGACGTCGGGCCTGAACCGCTCTCCTAGGATCGCCGGCGTGAACGATCGCCCCACCACCGTGGCCGAACTGGTCGTGGAGTGCCTGGAGAACGAAGAGGTCACCCACGTCTTCGGCATTCCCGGCGAGGAGAACATCCATCTGGTCGAGGCCATGTCGCGGTCGTCGATCCGCTACGTACTGGTCCGGCACGAGCAGGGGGCGTCGTTCATGGCCGAGACCTACGGCCGGATCACCGGCCGTCCGGGGGTGTGCTCGGCCACCCTGGGCCCCGGGGCCATCAACCTGCTGCTCGGGACGGCCGACGCCACCACCAACTCCACCCCTCTGGTGGCCCTGTCGGCTCAGGTGGCCATGTCCCGGAGCTTCAAGGAGTCCCACCAGAGCGTGGACCTGGTCTCGATGTTCGCCCCGGTGACCAAGTGGTCGGCCCTGATGGCTACGCCGGCCGCCGCACCCGAAATGGTCAGAAAGGCGTTCAAGCTGGCCCAGACCGAACGGCCCGGGGCGGTGTACCTGGCCCTGCCCGAGGACGTGGAGAAGGCCTCCGCCCCGGCCGACGCCCGACCCCTCACCGTCAGCATCCCCCGCCCCGACGAGCCGTCGTCCGATCAGGTGGCCCGGGCCGTCGCCGTCCTCCGCCAGGCCCGGAGCCCGATCGTGCTGGCCGGCCACGGCGCCACCCGGGCCCGGGCCGGGGACGCCCTCCGCCACTTCGCCGAACGCCTGGCCATCCCGGTGGTGACCACCTTCCACGGCAAGGGCATCCTGCCCGACGATCACCCCCAGGCCCTGGGCACGGTCGGGTTCATGCGGCACGACTACGTCAATTTCGGATTCGACCAGGCCGACGTGCTGGTGGCCGTGGGCTACGAGCTCCAGGAGTTCGATCCGGTCCGCATCAACCCCATGGGCGACAAGAGGATCATCCACATCCACCGCTTCCCCGCCGAGGTGGATCGCCACTACACGGTGGCCGTCGGCCTGCAGGCCGACATCAGCCGGAGCCTCAGCGTGCTGGCCGACGAAGTCGGGCACCCGTTCCCACCCCACGCCTCCGGACAACGCATCCGGGGCCTGCTGGCCGCCGAGCTCGACCGGGGGAGCCACGACGACCGGTTCCCGCTGGCCCCGGCCCGGATCGTGGCCGACACCAGGAGGGCCCTCGGCCGCCACGACATCGTGCTGGTGGACACCGGCGCCCTCAAGATGTGGATGGCCCGCCTCTACCCCACTTATGCCCCCAACACCTGTCTCATGTCCAACGGGCTGTCGACCATGGCCTGGTCCCTGCCCGGTGCCATCGCCGCCAAGATCGCCCGCCCGGAGGCGCGGGTGCTGGTGGCCACCGGTGACGGGGCATTCCTCATGAACTCCCAGGAGATCGAGACGGCGCTGAGGGAGGGCATCGCCATGGTCGTCCTCATCTGGGTCGACGACGCCTACGGGCTGATCAGCTGGAAGATGGACCTCGAGCTGGGCCACGACGTCGACACCGGGTTCGAGAACCCGGACTTCGTCGCCTACGCCGAGAGCTTCGGTGCCGCCGGGTACCGCATAGGCGGCGCCGACGAGCTCCTCCCGACCCTGCAGGCCGCCCTGGCCGCCGACACCGTCTCGGTGATCGCCTGCCCCGTCGACTACACCGCCAACCTCGAGCTCATCCGCTCGCTGGGCGAGCTCGACGAGTCGATGTCCTGAGACGGGTCCGGCCCGGCCCGTCACCGCCCCCGGGGGTCGGGCGCCGGCCGACCGCCCGGCCGTGACCCTGGTCGTCACCTTCGGCGCCTACGGACTGGGGGCGCTGATGGGGCTGGTGGTCCGCCGGTCCGGGCCCGGGCTGCAACGGGCGTGGCCCATCTACCTCCGGGTCCAGCTGGTGGCCACCGCCGCCCTGCTCGGCCTGTTCTCCGCCTGGCGCCTGACCGACCTCCGCCAGATCCTCGACCCCCTCCTCATCTCTGCGGTGGGATGGCTGCTGCTGGGGACGGCCCTGGCCCGACGGGGTCACCACAGCCGGGGACTGGCCTCCCTGGAGGGGTGGGCCGCCTTCCCCAACGGGTCGTTCTGGGTGCAGCCGTTGGCCGGGGCCCTGATCGGACCGGCCGCCAGCATGATCTCGGCCCTGACCAACGCCGCCTACGCCCTGTCCAACGCGGCCAGCATCCACCTGATGCGCCGGGACGCGCCCATCCCCCAGCGTCGTTCGACCACCTGGACCGACCAGTCGATGCTGGTGGCGGTGGCCGTTGGCCTGGTCCTGCATCTGGCCGGTCCGGCTCCAGGTGCATCGCACTGGGTCCTGATCGTGGCCGGGCCCCTGCTGGCCTTCGTCGGGGCCGGGCTGTACATGGGCTCGGTGTTCCACCCCCACAACGCCTCGGTCTCCTACTCGGCACCCGACCTGTCCAGGTGGGTGTTGCTGACCGCCGTCAGGATCGCCTTTCTGGCCATCGTCTTCGTGGTCGTCCGGTCCACGGCCGTCGACGTGGTCGCCGTGCTGTCGGCGTTGGGGCCTCCCGCCTTCAACCCTCCCCAACAGGCGGTGCTGTACGGCTACCGGTCCGGGGTGGTGATGGTGGCCGTCCGGTGGGGGTGGATCTTCCTGCCCGTCGGGTTGGTGGTGGCCCTGGCCATCCGCTAGGGCGGGCCCCGGCGGGTCAGGCGGTGGCGGTGTCGGTCGACAGGGTGGAGAGGGGGCGGGGCCCGTCCACGCCGTCTCCGAGCAGACCGTCGATGGCCTCGGCCGGGACCGGAGGGGAGAACAGGTAACCCTGACCCGTGTCGCACCGTTCCCGGCGCAATCCCTCCAGCTGCGACCCGGCCTCGATCCCCTCGGCCAGGGTCACCAACCCGAGCGTGCGGCCCAGCTCCACCAGGGTGTGGACCAGGGCCAGGGCATCGGAGGACCCGTTCATGTCGGCCACGAACGACCGGTCGATCTTCAAGATGTCCACCGGGAACTGGCGGAGGTAGGCCATGGAGGAGTAGCCGGTGCCGAAGTCGTCGATGGCGATGTTCACCCCGATCCCCTTCAGCTCCTTCAACCGGTCGACGGTGGCCCGGGCGTCCCGCATCAGCGTCGACTCGGTGACCTCGAGGGTCAGCGAGGCCGCATCCAGGGTGCTCCGGACCAGCGCCTCTCGCACATCGCCCACCAGCCGGTCGGATTCGAGCTGTCGCATCGACACGTTCACCGACACCGCCACCGGGTGTCCCTGTTCGCGCCACTGCGCCGCCTGGACGCACGCCTCGACCAGCACCCATCTCCCGACCTCGATGATGGCCCCGCTTTCCTCGAGGAGGGGGATGAAGTCGTCGGGCGGGATGGTGCCGCGCAGGGGATGGCGCCAACGGATCAGCGCCTCGACGCCGCGGATGCCGAGGTCAGCGAGATCGAGGATGGGCTGGTAGAGGAGGAAGAACTGACCGGTGGTCAGAGCCGTGTCGAGATCCGACCGCAGCTCCAGCCGATCGATGGCCGCCGACTGCATGGCCGGCTCGAAGATGACGGACCGGTTCCGGCCGGCCGCCTTGGCCCGGTACAGGGCGATGTCGGCGTCGCGGAGCAGTTCCTGGGCCGTGGTCCGGTCTCCGGTGGCGATGCCGATGCTGGCTGTCACCGTGATGGGGAGGGCCTCGTACCCCTCGATCCGGAACGGCTCTCTCAGCACCTCCCTGATCCGTTGGGCCACCAGCTCGGGACCGGTGGCCAGTGACCCCCCCTCGACCAGGATGACGAACTCGTCACCCCCCAGCCGGCCGACCGTGTCACTGGCCCGCAGCATGGAGGTGAGGCGGGCGGCCACCGCCTGTAGGAGCTTGTCCCCGGCCTCGTGGCCCAGCGAGTCGTTGGCGTCCTTGAAGTTGTCGAGGTCGATGAAGTAGGCGGCCACCGGATCGAAGGACCGCCGGACCCGGGACAGCATCTGCTCGGTCCGGTCCAAGATGAGCTGGCGGTTGGCCAGGCCGGTGAGCGGGTCGTGCAGGGCCCGATGGGCCAGGAGGGCCTCGAACTCCTTGCGCTCGGTGATGTCGCGGATGTTGGCCACATAGCCGCCCACCGAGGGACGGATGGCCTGGTTGGTGACCACCGCCTCGACATACCGCCACCGGCCGTCGCCGGACCCCATGCGGAACTGGACGAGCGTGGGGCTGTCGCTGGTCAGGAACTCTTCGCCCAGTCGGTCCAGCACCCGCTCCTGGTCGTCGGGATGCACGAAGTCGGTGGCCATCCGGCCGATCAGCTCGTCGGGGTCCAGCCCGAGGAGCTCGGTGATGGCCGGGCTCACGAAGGTGCAGACCCCCTGCTGGCCCATGACCATGGTGGCGTCCGACGAGTTCTCGATCAGCGACCGGAACCGGTCCTCGCTCAGCCGCATGGATGCCTCGGCTTCTTCCTTCTGCTCCATGGTGGCCCCGGCCATGCGGATGATGAAGACGAGGATGAAGGCCCCCATGAGAGCCAGGGCGTTGGCCTTCGACACCGACAGCGCCGACGGCGCCCATCCGTAGGAGATGGCCACCTGGCCGGCGGCGATGCCGGTCAGGCTCCACAGGGCGGTGACCCGCCAGACCCTCGATCCCCCGTGGGACACGTTCTCCAGGGCCAGGAAGGCATAGGCGCCGGCCAGCACCGGCCCCCACCCCGACAGGTAGATGACCACCGTCACCGCCGCCGCCTGGGTGGCCACCCGGGCATGGAGGGTGAGGCGACCGGGTCGGAAGGCGTAGAGGCGGTCGACGGCCAGGCTGACCAGTGGCACCAGCATGAACACCGCCACCCACAGCCATACCGGCTCCTGGGCCACGTCGTGGTACCGCATGAGCACCAGCAGGGCCACCAGGGCGGCCGGGCCCATCAGGTAGGCCAGGGTGGTCGGCTTGACGAACCGCCGTTGCCGGGCCACCGGCACCTCCAGGGAGCGCGGCACCGCCACCGACGCGGCCCGAACGTCGTCGGCAAGGGGAGTCGTGCCCGATGGTGTCATGGCTGGTGCCTCGGTGGATAGCTCCTCATAACGTCGTCAGCATCGGTGGCGACCTTGAACCCCAGGCACGGGGGGTCGAGGGGCCCGGCCGGCGCCGTCCGGCTCGAGCCCGTCCGAGAACATCTGTTGTCTGATTTGTGGGCGGCGGCTACCGTGGCCCCGGCCGGTGCAGGGACGGCCGGAGCGACACCGGATCGGCCGGACGGGGAGGGTGTGACGTGCAGGCACTGCTTTGGGGGATCAAGCCCGACGACGCCGGCACCGACGCCGGCACCGTCTCCGACGCCTCCAATCCCCTGCTCGAGGGGCTGGCCAAGGTACCCATGCGGCTGGTGGAGGGCGACGTGCCCGAACCCCTGGGCGACGACTGGGCGGTGGCCAAGACCCGGCTGGCCGGCATCTGCGGCTCCGAGTCCAAGCAGGTGTTCGGCGAGTTCACCGACTCGTACCTCGACAGCGCCATGATCTCGTTCTTCTCCGCCCCGGTGGTCATGGGCCACGAGGTGGTGGCCGAGGTCAGCGCCCTCGGACCGGCCGTCCGGGGCCTGGAGATCGGCCAACGGGTCATCCTCAACCCGTGGCTGTCGTGCGTGCCGCGGGGCATCGATCCCCCGTGCCCGGCCTGCCAGGCCGGGGATCTGAGCATCTGCTGGCACTTCACCGCCGGCCCCCTGGCCCCCGGTCTCCACACCGGCACCTGCCGGGACGCCCCCGGGGGGTTCGCCGACTTCTTCCCGGCCCATGGCTCGATGCTGGTCCCGGTGCCCGACGGCATCCCCGACGAGATCGCCGTGCTGGCCGACCCGTTCTCGGTCTCGCTCCACTCGGTCACCCGCCATCCGCCGCCGCCCGGCGGACGGGCCCTGGTCTACGGAGCCGGGGCCCTCGGCACCACGGCCACCGCCATCCTCCGGTCGCTCTATCCCGACGTGGAGGTCATGGTGGTGGCGGCCCACCCGGCCCAGGCGGCACTGGCTCGCTGGCTCGGGGCCCGGGTGGTGGACTCCGAGCCGGCCGAGGCGGTCATCGAGCAGGTGGCCGAGTGGTCGGGCGGCGTGCTCATGCCCACCCGCTTCGGGCTGCCCATGGCCCATCCCGGCGGCGTCGACGTCGCCTACGACACCGTGGGCACCACCGAGACCTCGGAGGTGGCGGTGCGGCTCCTGCGGACCCGGGGGACGCTGGTCAAGAGCGGGGTCAACCCGCCGGCCCGCTGGGAGTGGTCACCCCTCTACTTCAAAGAGCTCACCTGGGTGGGGTCGAACGCCTTCGGCACCGAGGAGGTCGAGGGGGTCCGCCGCCACGCCATGGACCACTTCGTCCACCTGGTGTCGGCCGGGCGAATCGACCTGTCCGGCATGCTCACCCACACCTTCCGCCTGGCCGAGTGGCGTCAGGCCTTCGGCGCCCTGGCCACCCAGAGCACCTCGGGGGCCATCAAGGTGGCCTTCGACTTCCGCTGACCCGAGATCAGAACGGCAGGGCGTCGGCCTGGAGCACCATCAGCTCGTCGAACATCTTGCGACACGTTGCCTCGTCGGGGGGCGACAGCGGGTCACGGCGCAGGGCCTCGAAGGCCGGAGCGGGGTCGCCGGTGAGGGCGGCTTTCACCACCAGGTCCTGCAGCTCGATCTGGGTCCGCATGAACTCGGCCAGCGGCTCGACGATCGGCGGCACCACCGTCGGGGTGACCCCGCCGCCGTCGACGGTGGCCGGCACCTCGACGATGGCCCCCTCGGGCAGGTTGGGCACGTAGCCCTGGTTGGGGACGTTGACGGCGTTGAGACGACGGTGATGGTCGGTGGCCATCGCCCCGATGATGGGGAAGACCTCCTCGGCCGACCGTCCGGCGCGGTGCATGGGCACGTGGGAGTCGCCGTTGCCGTACCTGGTGACCAGTCGTTCGAACTGGGTGCCGATGCCCTGATGGAAGTAGACGGGCACCGGGTGCCATCCGGCGATGTCCTTGGCGAAGGGGACGTACTCGCCGATGTGGCTGTCGACCGAACACGGCAGGAGCCCGTACTCACGGAACATGTGGGCGACCAGGGGGGCGTACATCTGCTCGACGGCGATCTGGACCCAGGGCACCTTCACCAGTTGCCGGGCGGCCGCGGTGACCGGGGCCGGGTAGTCGAAGTAGCGCCGCCTCCACAGTCGGCGGAGCCGGGGATAGAGGTCCTCACCGGTGTCGGACCGGCGGATGTCGGTGAAGAAGGTGAAGTGGTTGATGCCCGACGCCTGGGCGGTGATCTTGGACTTGGGGACGCGAAGCAGGTTGGCGATGCGGGAGAGCCCGCCGGCGAACTCGTGGCACAGGCTGACGTTCCTGATGGGGGTGGCGTTGTTGATGGCCAGGGTCACCCGGCTCAGTGGATTGGTCAGATTGATGAGGAAGGTGTCGGGACAGTAGCGCTGGATGTCGTCGCAGATGCCGAGCATGGTCCGGATCGACCGGAGGGAGTGGAACACCGCCCCCGGCCCGCCGTTCTCCCCGGTGATCTGGGTGGAACCGTACCGGCAGGGGATCTCGTAGTCCTCGATCCAGTGGGGCCACCGCCCGATCTCGGCACTGGTCAGGCAGAAGTCCGCTCCCGTCATGGCCTCGGCCGGATCGGTGGACGCCTGGATGGTGACCGGGCTGCCGTTGCGCTGGTTGGCCCGGACGGCGAACCGGTGGGTCACCTCCAGCCGCTCGGGATCCACGTCGTGGAGCATCATGGTGGCCCCCCGGGTCCGGCGGGTCTTGATGGCGTCGAGCGCCATGATCGGACCGAACGACATCCCGCCTGCTCCGATCAGGCAGATCTTGGGTCCCTCGCCTGGCTCCATCGCTCCCACCTCCTGTGCGTCCCCCGACGGTAGCGGCCCGCTCGGGTTCGACGTCAATCCCGGGGGTGGCCCTGGGACACCGGCGGCGGCGGGTCGGTGCCGGCCACGCCGTTGTCGTCGACCTGGTCGGTCCACTCGGTGCCCGACCAGTACCGGTGCTCGTGGGCCAGGAAGGGGTCGCGGTACCAGGCGGGGGCGGTGCCCGTGCCCGATTCCCAACCCGCTCCCGGATCGGGGCCGTGGCCCCCCGGTCCGGCCGGCCCCGGCGGGGTGCCCAACCGGTCGGATCCGGTGAAGGAGCTCTGTGAGGTCGGGCCCCGGCGCTGGCCCCGCCGACGTTGCGACGAGAGGTAGCGCATGGCGAAGGTGCCGCCGAACACGACGAGCACAACCCACGAGCCGTGGCCGAGATACATGTGTGCAGTGTACGACCGCCCGCTGCCCGCCGTTCGTCGCCGTCCGGTGGTGGGGGCGGCCCGGCGCCGGGCGGTCTCCGCCCCACGCCACCGTCCCCGACGCCCTCAGGCGGTGTGGACCACCGGCCCGGCCCCGGTGTCGGGGAGCGGATCGAGGGCAGCCCGGAGTCCGGCGGCAAACCGGCCCGCTCCCCCGTGGGACGGGTGGCGGATGTAGGGGGCGCCCGTCACGCGCTGGGCATGGCGGCCGACGGCCAGGACCGTCCGTCCCCGGCAGATCAGATCGAGCACGGGGGCGCAGGCATCTAGTTCGGGCCGACGCGGATCGCGGTTGCCCGGCGGGAGGAGGACCGATGCGTTCCACAGCAGGACGCCCTGGGACCGGTCCAGCTCGGCCAGCACCCGGTGGACGGTCCGGGCCGTGGTCTCGTCGGGACCCGACCCGGTGAGCTGGCGGGGCGAGGTGAAGGGCACACCGGTCCAGCGCATCCCGTGCCGGCCCGGAGCCTCACCGACCAGGGCGATCGGTGCCCACCAGTGGGACAGCAGGTAGTTCCGGAGCGCCCGGAGGCGGGCGGTGGCGGCTCCCGGCCCTTCACCGGCGGCGACGCAGGCCGCCTCGTCGTAGAGGTTGAGGGTGTCGGGAGCCTCGAGCCGGACCACCAGGTCGACCACCTGGTTGACCGCCTCGACCGCCGGGGCCGGGCCCGGGCCCGGCAGCTGGGGGGGACGGGGCACGTCCGGTCACGCTATCGGGCTCCCCCGGTCCGGGACCGGCCGCCCATACTGGGGTATCGGACGGCGAAGGGAGAGGTCATGTCCACCATCGAGGAATTGGCCGCCGAGGTGGCGTCGTTGCGCCGGCGGGTCGAAGCCACCGAAGCCGAGCTCGAGCTCCAGGGGCTGAAGGCCCGTTACGGGGAGCTGGTCGACCGGCGCTTCGTGGCCGGCCGGGTGGTGGACCCCGACACGTTGAGGCGGGTGGCCGAAGAGACGGCCGACCTTTTCACCGAGGACGGCACCTGGGACGGAGGCCCGGGCCTCGGGGCCGTCACCGGGCGGGCGGCCATCGCCGACCGGCTGTGTGCGCCCACCCTCGACTTCTGCTGTCACCTGTTCGTGCGGCCCCGCATCGACGTCGGCGGCGACGGCGAGTCGGCCTCGGCCCGCTGGGAACTGCTCAGCCCGTGCCGGCGACCCGACGGCTCGTCCTACTGGATGTGCGGGTACGAAGAGGACGTGTACCAGAAGGTGGACGGCCGATGGCTCCACCGCTCCATGAGGCTCACCACCGCGTTCATGGCCCCGGTGGGAGCCGGTTGGACGAAGATCCTGGCCTGACCGGGCGGATCAGGATGTAGGGCCGGGGCTCACCCGGCGGTGACCTCGTCGATCCACCGGAGGTAGCCCCGGGCTCCGTCGACGATGGGCAGCACCACCACCTCGGGGGTGTCGTAGGGGTGTCGGGCCACGATGGCGTCGATCACCCGGGCCGACAGCTCAGTACGGGTCTTGAGGAGCACCATCCACTCCTCTGACTCCTGGAGCGAGCCGTCCCACCAGTAGCGGCTGACGATGGGACCCATGGTCTGGCCGCAGGCCACCATGCCGTCGGCCAGCAGCGAGTCGAGGATGGCTTCGCCGGCCGACCGGTCGTCGATGGTGAACTCGACCTGTACGTGGTCCACGTCGCCGCTCCCGAGGCCCGCTCAACCCGTCGGCAACGGGGTGAAGCCCTGGACGGTCACCCAGCAAGTTCCCTGGGTCTTGAACTGGGAGGTCAGCTGGCACGCCGACGTCGGGGGGACGTTGTTCCGCAGCTTCACGATCTTGTACTCGGTCGGTCCGTAGCGTTTGTCCGGTCCGAAACTGAGGATCGGCGTCACCGTGCCCGGGAAGTTCTTGACCTTGGACAGGGCGGTCACGAACGTACGCCGGTTCAGGTCCGACCCGGCCGCCTTGGCCGCCTGGGCGAACAGGGTGATGACCTGGCACCAGCTGACCACGGGTCCCTGTTGCTCGAGGAAGTCGGTGGTGTCCCCCGACGGGATCTGGGGATAGGCCTTGTGCCACGGCACCCAGCACGCCTGCACTCCGGGGTCGTAACCGAATGGTCCGGTGAAGTCCGACTTGTTGGCCCCGCCGCCCAGCGTCTCGGTGGTCAGGCCCTCCTGGCCGTCGAGCGCCTTCTCGTAGGGGATGGGGATCAACCCGAGGGCGGCGTTGATGCTCTGCTCGTAGTCGCTGAGGAGGAGCCTGGGGTAGTAGTTCTGCTCGGTCTCGGCCTGGAGCACCGGATAGAACACGTTGAAGGGGATGAGGGGGATGACCGAGGTGATGCCGTCGCTCCGGAGCTGCTGGACCACCAGGGGGGCCTCGGTGTCGGTGGTGGCGGTCTCCGACGGGTCGGCGGCGATGGTCTTCACCAACGGGGTGACACCGGCGCGCTCGAGGTCGGGCAGCAGGTACTGCTTGAGGGCCGCCTGGTCCGAGGCCCGGTCGCCGGCCACCACGGCCACCTTGTGGGAGCCGCCGAGCAGCCCGGAGCTGAGCCCCCAGTTGACGACGGCCTGGAGAATGGTGGCATCGTCGGGTCCGGTCCACCACAGATAGGGCGAGGCCTCGTTGGTCCAGTTGGTCACCGTGGTCCATGCCCCGATGAAGGGGGTGTGGCCCTCCTGGGCGATGCACAGCTCGTCGTCCCCGGTCCAGTCCCCCACCCCGTCCAGCACGGCGAAGGCAGCGGGCGACCCCTCGGTCCAGGTCTTGCACAACGATCGCATCTGCGCCTCGTTGGTGGGGTCGAAGGTGGTGATGATGGCGTGGATCTTGCGGCCGTTGATCCCCCCCGAGTCGTTGATCCGGTTCACATAGAAGTTGATGGCCTTGGTCTGCTCACCGAACTCGGCATCTTGGGCGAACCCCTCCTGGCCGGCCAGAGAGTTGAGCGACACCACCGGGAACACCACGTTGATGGTGGACTTGGTCACCCCCCGGCTCGACGTGCTGGCCGAGTTGACCGGGGAGGGCGAGGCGTCGGCCGCCCCCGACGGGGCCGGGGCGGCGGCCGCCCACACGGCTGCCCCGCTCAGGACGGCGGCCGCCATCACCACCGTGGCCAACCGGAAGGAGCCGGCTGTCCGCACCCTCACCGGGCCCGTCCCGCCGCCCGGTGGTGAGCCGTGCCCGGTGCAGTTCGGCGAGTCCTGGTCATGTGAGCTCCTCGGTGGCGACGGTGGCGCCGGATCGTCGAGAGGCCGAAATCCTAGCCAACGGGTGGGTATGCGTACACGCGCGTTTTCGCCCGGTTCTCCCGCCGGGGATCGGGCCTGGTCAGAACCGACCTATCCGTGCTGCCAGATACGGCTCTGCAGGGTCCGCAGGCCGGGAAGGGACACGGCGTCGAGGCGGCTGACATCCTCCTCGTCCATGCTCCACCCGAGGGCCCCGGCGTTCTCCTCGGCCTGTCGGCGGTTCTTGGCCCCGGGAATGGGGACCGCCCCTTTGGTCATCACCCAGTTGAGGGCCACCTGGCTCGGGAGCTTCCCCCCGTGCTTCTCACCGACGCCGCGCAGCTCGGCCACCACCGCCTCGACCACGGCCATCGGATGGTTGGAGAACTGCCGCTTGCCCGGGGGCGGGTTGGCGGTCGAGTACTTCCCGGTGAGCCGGCCCTGCCCGATGGGCGAGTAGGCCAGCGGGAGGACTCCCGATTCGGCGCAGGCGGCCAGCAGGCCGCCCGTCTCCGGCGACCGCCGCAGCAGTGAGAACTCGATCTGGTTGGTGGCGAGCTGCATGTCGTTCTTGCCCAGGGCGGCGGCCATCGAGCGGGTCTCTTGTGCCGAGTAGTTGGAGACCCCCACCGCTTTGACCAACCCCTCGCCGTGGGCGGCGGCCAGGGCATCGGCCAGGGCGGCGTGGGAACGGAGGCTGATCGGGCCGTGGATCTGGTAGAGGTCCACGGCGGGCAGGCCGAGGCGATCGAGCGAGGCCCGCAGCGATTTGAGCAGCGACCTCTCGACTTGCACCTTCCACGGCATGGGCATGAACTTGGTGGCGATCACCGCCGAGGCGGCCCGCCCCGGGTCGCCGGCCACCAGCTGGCCGATGATGCGCTCGCTCTCCCCGCCGCCGTAGGTCTCGGCCGTGTCGAACAGGGTGACGCCGGCGTCGATCGACGCGTTCCACGCCTCGGCGATCGAGGCCCGGGTCAGTCCGGCGTCGTAGCCCCCCATGCCCCAGGTGGACCGGTCACCCCATGCCCAGGTGCCCACGCCGAGGGGCGGGATGCTCACCTCCGAACCGCCCAGGATGTGCCGGTCGGGGATCACCGACGTACGGTACCCGCTCACCCGGTCGGGTGACGGGTCGGCTCGGTCGCCCTCGCCGATCGTCAGTGGTCGGGCCGACGTCTAACGTCTCGCCCATGGCGTCCGCCCAGCCCCCTGGCCCCGTTGCCTCCGACCGACTGGTCGCCGCCCGTGACGCCGCCCTGGGGGAGGCCGAGCGGCAGGGCTGTGCCAATGCCGAGCTCCATGTCGAGCGCATCCGTTCCCAGCAGGTCCGCCTCCGCGACGGGCGGCTGGAGGGGGCGGCCGACGACACCGAGCTGGGCATGGGGGTCAGGGTGGTGGTGGACGGGGCCATGGGATTCGCCGCCACGGTGGCCACGGGAGCGGTGGAGGCCGCCGAGCTGGTCGGCCGGGCTGTCGACTCCGCTCGGATCATCGCCCGGGCGGGCGGGACCCGGGTGGAACTGGCCGGAGAGCCCGGCCACGGCGTGGTGGCCTGGACGTCGCCCTACGGTGTCGACCCGGTCGACGTACCACTGGCCGACAAGGTCGGGCTGTTGGGCGGGTGGAGCGAGCGGCTGTTGGCCTCCGACGGCGTCGACCACGTGACCGCCGAGGCACTGGCCGTCACCGAGGACACCTTCTACGCCGATCTGGCCGGGACCGAGGCCACCCAGCGCCGGGTCCGGGTCCATCCCGTCGTCGAGGTGTTCGCCATCGACCCGGTGGCCGGCTTCGAGAGCATGAGGACGGTGGCACCCCCGGTCGGCCGGGGCTGGGAGTACCTCTTCGGCACCGGCTGGGACTGGGAGCACGAGCTCGACGCCCTCCCCGGACTACTGGCCGACAAGCTCCGGGCGCCCTCGGTGGAGGCCGGCCCCTACGACCTGGTGATCGACCCGACCAATCTGTGGCTCACCATCCACGAGTCCATCGGCCACGCCACCGAGCTCGACCGGGCCATGGGCTACGAAGCGGCCTATGCCGGCACCTCGTTCGCCACCTTCGACCAGCTCGGAACCCTCCGGTACGGGTCCGAGGTCATGCACGTCACCGGGGACCGGACCACTCCGAACGGCCTGGCCACCGTGGCCATCGATCACGAGGGCGTGCCCGGCCAGTCGTTCGACCTGGTGCGCCAAGGCGTGCTGGCCGGCTACCAGCTCGACCGGTCCATCGCCGCCATCAGCGGGTCGGGGGCGTCCAACGGCTGCGCCTTTGCCGACTCGCCCCTGCACGTGGCCATCCAGCGGATGGCCAACGTCTCACTGCAGCCGGCCGAGGGCGACGGACCCACCACCGACGATCTCATCGGCCGGGTCGACCACGGTCTCTACATCATCGGGGACAAGAGCTGGTCGATCGACATGCAGCGCTACAACTTCCAGTTCACCGGGCAACGGTTCTTCAGGATCGAGCACGGCCGCCTGGCCGGCCAGGTCCGGGACGTCGCCTATCAGGCCACCACCACCGACTTCTGGGGGTCCATGGAGGCGGTGGGCGCCCGGTCGACCTACCTGCTCGGCGGGGCCTTCAACTGCGGCAAGGGCCAACCGGGCCAGGTGGCCCCGGTGTCGCACGGCTGCCCGTCGGTGCTGGTGCGCGGCGTGCGGATCCTCAACACCCGCAACGAGTCGGGCCGATGACCGCTGACGGCCTGCCGCCGGCCCAGGGCGTGGTCGAGGACGTGCTGGCCGCCGCCCGGTCCGGCAGCGACCAGTGCGTCACCATCGTCGAGGACAACCACGAGGTCGAGGTGCGCGTGGCCAACAACACCACCACCACCAACGGCACCCGCCGGGACCGCCGGGTCACCGTCATCGTCATGCGACAGGTCGAGGGGGGGACGGCGGTGGGCGTGGCCCGGCGGGGCGGAGACGTCGACGTGGCCGAGCTGGTGGGGGCGGCGGCCGAGGACGCCGCCGGATCGCCGCCCGCTGACGACGTGAGCCCGCTGGTCACGCCGGGTCAGGTGGCCTCCTTGCCGTCGGCCGCCGCCCGCTTCGACCAGCCGCCCGGGTCGACCGACCTGTCGGTTCTGTCCGGCGTGCTGGGCGGCCTGGCCGGTGCCTTCACCCGGGCCCGGGCCGGCGACTATGTGGTGGCCGGGTTCGCCGAGCACCGCCGCACCACCGAATACCTTGGAACCTCGGCCGGTGTCCGCCTGGCCCACTGCCAGCCGGAGGGGGCCCTCCAGCTGGTGGCCCGGAGCGCCGACGGGGCCGGCTCCACGTGGGCCGGGGCGGGAACCGCCGACTTCTCCGATGTCTCCATCGAGGCCATGGAAGAGCGGTTGCGGAGCCGCCTGGCCTGGTCGGCCACCCGGTTGGAACGGCCGGCCGGCCGCTACGAGGTCATCCTGCCGCCCGAGGCGGTGTCCGATCTGATGGCCAACCTCGCCTTCGAGGCGGGCGGCCGCGACGCCGAGGACGGAAGGACGGTGTTCTCCCGTCCGGGCGGCGGGACCCGCATCGGGGACCAGTTGTCGCCGATGGCCTTCGACCTGCGCGGCGATCCGGCCGAGCCCGGCCTCGAGTGCAGCCCGTTCCTCACCGCCGCCTCGTCGTCCGCCGACACCTCGGTCTTCGACAACGGTCTCCCCCTCCTCCGCACCGACTGGATGGCCGACGGGCGACTGGAGCGGCTCCGCTACCACCGGGCCGGGGCCGCCCGGTCGGGTGTCGAGCCCGCCGGATTCATCGGCAATGTCATCCTCGAACTGCCCGGGGCCACCGCCTCGGTCGAGGAGCTGGTGGCCCGGACCGAGCGCGGCCTGCTTCTCACGTGTCTCTGGTACATCCGTGAGGTGGACCCGGCCACGCTGTTGCTGACCGGGCTCACCCGCGACGGCGTCTACGTCGTCGAGGACGGCCGGGTGGTCGGGTCGGCCAACAACTTCAGGTTCAACGAGAGCCCGGTCGATCTCCTGGCCCGGGCCACCGAGGTGGGGGCCAGCGTGCGGGCATTCGGGCGGGAGCTCGGCGAGTACCTCAACCGGACCCGAATGCCGCCGCTGCGCATCCCCGACTTCAACATGAGCTCGGTCAGCCAGGCCAGCTGACCGCCCGCCGGTCAGGCGGGCGGGCCGCTCTCCAACTGGACCGAGGCCGTGTGGGTCTGCCCCGACCCGTCGGTCCACTGGAGTTGGACGGTGGCGCCGGGGTGGTAGGGCTCGAGCAGGTTGCTGAGGTCGGTCGACGAGCTCACCGAGTTGCCGTTCACGCCGGTGATCACGTCGCCCTCCACCAGCCCGGCCTTGGCCGCCGGCGACCCGGACAGGGTCCCCTCGACCTCGGCGCCGGACGTGCTGGTGCTGCTGCCTCCAGAACCGGATCCGCCGCCGCCGAAGCCCGAGCCGCCGTCACCGAAGCCCGATCCTCCGTCACCGAAGCCCGATCCTCCGTCACCGAAGCCGCCGCCGCTGTCCCCGGAGCTTCCCGACGACGACTCGACGCTCACGCCCAGGAACCCGGTGGCCCCGATGTGGACATCGGAAGACGACTTCCCGGCTTCGATCTGCCGGGCGAGCGACAGCGCGGTGGCGATGGGGATGGAGTAGGCCTGCGTGCCCGAGTCCTCGGTGTTGGTCGAGGCGGCGGTGTCCATGCCGAGCACCTGGCCCGACGTGTCCACCAGTGAGCCACCCGAGTCACCGGCCTGGATCCCGGCGTTGGTCTCGATGAGCCCGGTGAGGCTCTCGGAGTTGCCGCCGGTCTCGTCGCTGGCGGTGATCGACTGGTTGACGGCCACCACCGAACCGCCGGCGGCGCTGGGGGTGCCCCCGGTCCCTCCGGCGTTGCCCACACCGACCACCGCCTCGCCCACCGAGACCGAGGTGCTGGTGGATACGGTCTGCAGCCCGCTGGCTCCCGTCAGCTGCACCACTGCCACATCACCGGTGCGGTCGTAGCCGACCACCGTGCCGGTGTAGGTCTTGCCGTTGCCGACGTCGGTGACGCTGATGCTGGTGGCCCCGTCGATCACGTGATTGTTGGTGAGGATCTCACCGTTCGACGTGAGCACCATGCCGGTGCCCGCCGCCTGCTCGTCCTCGTAACTGAGATTGGTGTTGATGTCCACCAGTTCCGGATCCACCTTGGCGGCGATGGCCGAGATGTCCGACGGCGCCCCGGCCCCGGTCGACGAGTTGCCGCCCGAGCTGCCCGAACCCGAGCTGCCCGAACCGAAGGGGTACGACCCGCTGGAGCCGCCGCCGAACGGGGAGGTGGCCGAGCCGCCCGAGCCGGACGAACCCGATGCACCGGAGCCACCCGTCGAGCCCGAGCCCGACGGGCTCAGGGCAGTGTCGGTGGTGTTCTGCGTCGGCCACACCACGTGACCGAGCCCGATACCACCGACGATGGCCACCACCAGTATCACCGCCGCCACCGCGGTGACCAGGACCCCGCGCTGCTTGGGCCGGGGCGGTTGGGTGACCGGGTAGGCAAAGCCGGGGGTCGACCATCCGGGCGGGGGCGGCGGGGCCGCTCCGGCTCCGCCCGGCCACACGCCGTAGGGGGTGGCCGACGGCGGGGCGGGAATCCAGCCGGTCCCGGGCGGCGGTGTCCACACTCCGCTGGGAGGCGTCGGCAGGCCCGAGCCGACGCTCGGTGTGGGCCCGGTCGGCGGGAGATCGCCCGGGGTCGGGGCCGAGGGGTAGAGGGCGCCGTCGCCGGAGCCCGCCGGGGGGAGGGGGATCGGGAACCCCTCCGGGGCGCCGGCGGTGGTGGCCTCCGGGCTCGCTTCTCTGGGGTCGTTCTCTCCGGACCTGTGGTCGCTCATGTCCAACTACCTTCCGATTCCACTCGACTCGACGGTCATCGTCAGCCCTCCCATTGGACTCCCGCCACGTAAGGTCGTCTTCAACAGAAGATAGGAATCTCGTAAGGAAGACCGCCCGCCGGGCAAAAAGCCCCTGGTCGGGGAGGGGCGGACCGGCTACTGCTCGGCCATGATCCGCTCGAACTCCACCAGCGGGTTGACCGGGACCTGCTCGCTGAGGGTGACGGTGGCCCGGTGAATGGACGCCGTGCAGGGGAACGGGGCCCGGTAGTCGTCGCCCACCGCCGGGCCCATCTCGTACCCGCAGGTCAGGCCGGCGCCGGTGGCGCTGAAGGCGACCACGGTGAAGGCCGGGATCGTGCCATCGGCCACCGTGGCGCCGTCGACCTCGAGGGTGGCATGGCCACCGACCGGCTCCCGGCGCTCGAACCTGAGGGTGACGAGGTGGCGCCCGGGCGCGATCGCCTCGGCCGCCTCCACCACGTGGCGCTCCTTGCCGTACAGATTGTGGACGTAGCGCAGCCTTCCGGCCCGGAGATGGAGGGAGAACCCGCCGAGCACCGAGCCCTGGGCCAGGAGCACACCTTCGGGCGGCGCCCCGGGAGGGACGGTGACATCGACTTCGATGACGTGGCTCCGGTTCTTGACATTGGCGGCCACCGTCTCGGGCACCGGCGAGGTCCCCGGGTAGTAGGTGGCGGTCAGGCGGGGCACCCTCCGGTCGGGCTTGGGATAGGCCAGGGTGTGGAGCACCCGGTTGTCCAAGGGGAGGACCTGGTTGGCCCGGGCCTCGACCCACCACCGCTCGATCATGTCGGCCAGTCGGGCCGGCTCCTCGGTCGGCCAGGTCGTGGAGCTCGGCCGGGTCCACGGCCACGTGGTAGAGCTCCCACCGGTCCTCGCTGAACGGGGCGTTCCAGTTGAGCCGTCGTTGTAGAGGGGCCCGATCGGTTTGAAGGTGACCGCTTTCCATCCTTCGTGGTAGAGGGCCCGGCTCCCGAACATCTCGAAGTGCTGGGTGGTCCGGCAGGCCGGTGCGTCGGCACCGTCGGGGCCCAGCAGCGAAGCGAAACTGATGCCGTCGACCGACGACTGGGGCACGTACTCGATGGTGGCGGGCAGATCGATGCCGGCCACGTCCAGCACCGTCGAGAGAATGTCGACGGCGTGGGCGAACTGGTGCCGGACACCGCCGCCCGGGCCGAAGCGGGCCGGCCAGCTGACGATGCACGGATCGGCCACCCCTCCCTCGTGCACCTCCCGCTTCCACCGCCGGAACGGGGTGTTGCCGGCCATGGTCCACCCCCACGGGTAGTTGTTGTGGGCGGCCGGTCCCCCGAGCTCGTCCATGCGGCGGGCCAGCTCGGCCGGCCCGGCCGGATCGAAGTTCTGGAGCCGGTTGTCGTTGATCGAACCGGTGGGTCCGCCCTCCGAGCTGGCACCGTTGTCGGAGACCAGGATGATCAAGGTGTCGTCGAGGTCCCCGGTCTGCTCCAGAAAGTCGAACACCCGGGCCAACTGGTCGTCGGTGTAGCTGAGGAAGGCGGCGAAGCACTCCATGAACCGGGCCGCCACCCGCTGTTCGGACTCGGGCAGGTCGCTCCAGGCCGGCACCCACGGCGGACGCCGGGCCATCTCGGTACCGGCCGGGAACAGACCGGCCTCCAACTGGCGGGCGAAGGTCTCCTCCCGCCACCGGTCCCAACCCCTGTCGAACCGACCCTGGTAGCGGTCGATCCACGGGCGGGGGGCGTGGTGGGGCGAATGGCAGGCCCCGGTGGCGAAGTAGAGGAAGAACCGGCGGTCCACGTCGACGGCCCGCAGGTCGGCCAGTTGGGCGATGGCCCGGTCGGCCAGGTCGGCGCTCAGGTGATAGCCCTCCTCGACCGAGCGGGGTGGGCTGATCGAGTGGTTGTCGTGGTAGAGGGCGGGAACGAACTGGTGGGTCTCGCCGCCGTGGAACCCGTACCAGCGGTCGAAGCCGCGGGCCAGCGGCCAGCTGTGCCTCGGAGCCGCCATGTTGGTTTCGTCGTCGGGGGTCAGGTGCCACTTGCCCACCGCATAGGTGGCATAGCCCTGCTGGCGGAGGATCTCGGAAAGGAAGCCGTTCTCCTTGGGAACCTCGCCGTTGTACCCGGGAAATCCGACGGCCAGGTCGGCCACCCTCCCCAACCCGTTGCGGTGGTGGTTGCGCCCGGTGAGCAGGCAGGCCCGGGTGGGCGAGCACAGGGCGGTGGTGTGGAAGTTGGTCAGCCGCACGCCCTGGTGGGCGAGGCGGTCGATGGTAGGCGTGGCGATGTCGGATCCGTAGCAACCGAGCTGGGCGAAGCCGACGTCGTCGAGCACCACCAACACCACGTTGGGAGCGCCGTCCGGGGGCGATGGCAGCTCCGGCCACCACGGTGTGGACTCCCGCCAGTCGTCCCCGATGACGCCTCGGAATGACGGGGTTTCCATGTCGACCTCCTGGTCGGGTCGGGGCCGGTGGGGACGGGCTCCGTCGGGAACCGTCCCGGCGACTGTCGGGTCAGTGGCGGCCCCCGCCGGCCGGGCCGGCCGGGGTGCGCTCGGTGGGAAAGGCAGCGTACCGTGGTGCCCCCGGCGGTGACGGGAAGGCGCCGGACCGGTAGTCGGGACCGGCGTAGGCGGAGCCGAACCAGCGGGCCACCTCGGTGCGAGAGGTGACGACCCGGGCCAATCCCATGGCCGCCGAGGCCACGCCCCGGGGGCGGCCGGGCGCCGCCCCGTCGAGCAGCTCGTTCCAGAAGATCCCCCACCCGCCGGCCAGGGCATGGCCGAGGGCCGGAGCCGTAAGCAGCCGGCCGATGGCCGACACGGCGACCGGCCGTCCCACCAGGGCAGCATGACCGGCGGCCGCCACCCGTTGATAGGGGAGGTGATCCCGGGCCAGGCGGGTCCGGTACACCGGCGATGCCGTCCTCGGCGAGGCGACGATGGATTCGGCCGCCGCCCTCCCGCTGGTCATGGCCTGGGCGATCCCCTCGCCCTGGAGCGGGTTGACCAGTCCGGCGGCGTCCCCGACCAACAGGACCCGTCCCGATGCCGGGGTGGTGCCGACCATGCCCATCTTGAGCCAGCCGCCGAGTCGCCCCGAAAGCGGGCGGGCCGGTGGGCGGTCGACCAGACCCAGCCGGACCAGGTGGTCGAGGTAGTCCGGGAGCGCCCGGACCGCTCGGGCACCCGCCTTCCGATCGGCCAGCGTGCCGACCCCGATACCGACGTTGGCCTGCCCGCCGGGTCCCGGGAAGATCCACCCGTAGCCGGGGAAGGCGTGCCAGCGGTCCTGGTCCCACAGGGTGATGGCCGGCAGGTCCACCGGCTGGTCCAGGTACGTCCGCACCGCGAACCCCCACAGCACCCGGGCCCGCTCGACCAGGTCGGCGCATTCGGCCACGTGGCTCGTGGCCCCGTCGGCCCCGATGACGAAGTCGGCCCATATCTCCTCGGGGGCCTTGCCGTTGGCCCGGGTCGGGCCCCGACCGCCGCCGTCGGGGGCGGCGACGGTGAAGCCGGTGAGCTCGCCTTGCGAGTAGAGGGGTCGGTCGGCGCGTCCTTCGTAGGCCACCGCCCCGGCGGTCAGCGCCGCCGAACGGAGGGCGTCGTCGAACACCGTCCGGGTCACCGCCCGGCCCCGCCCCGGGTAGTCGATCCCGTCGAAGGACGGCAGGACCACGGTGCGGCCGGTGGGACCCACCACCATCATGTTGCCGACATCCAGACCGGGAGGTTCGGGCACCCCGAGATCGGACAGGACCCGAAGGCCCCGGGGCCCGACGAAGTCACCGCACGCCTTGTCCCGGGGGAACCCGGCCTTGTCCACCAGTGCCACCGAGGCGCCGGCCCGGGCCAGCACCAGGGCGGCGATGCTCCCGGCCGGGCCGGCCCCGACGACGAGGACATCGACGTGGGTCTTGCTCACACCACTCCCTCCGTCCGGTCCCTTCCGGTCCTTGTGGGCGCCGACGGCCTACGGTGAGATCCTCGCACCCGAGGAGGCGCCATGGAGAATCCGGGGCCGGTGGGCCCGAACCGGTTCGCCCAGAAGCTCTTCGCGCCGCTCCCGGACCGCTACGACCGCCTCGCCGCCATCCTGTCGATGGGCCAGGACGGTCGGTGGCGGCGGGCCATGATCGACCACATCGTTCCCGGCCGACCCGACAAGGTGCTCGACGTGGCCACCGGACCGGCCGGGGTGGCCCTCCAGCTGGCCGAGAGAACCCGGGCCGGCGTGGTGGGTGTGGATCTGACCTTCGAGATGCTGCGCCAGGGGCACGACAACGTGGCCCGTCGTCACCTCGACCGGCGGGTCCAGTTGGTCAACGGCCGGGCCGAGCAGCTGCCGTTCCCCGACCAGTCCTTCGACGCCCTCACCTTCACGTACCTGCTGCGCTATGTGGAGGATCCCGAGGCCACCCTGGTCGAACTGGGACGGGTGGTGAAACCCGGGGGAGCCGTGGCCAGTCTCGAGTTCATGCTCCCCCGCAGCCGGTTCTGGCGGTCCTGGTGGTGGGGGTACACCCGCCTGGTGCTCCCGGTCGGGGGGCTCCTGACCGGCGGGCGGGCCTGGTACGACGTCGGCCGTTTCCTGGGCCCCAACATCACGGCCCACTACCGCCGGTATCCCCTCGATTGGACCATCGAGGCCTGGAGACGGGCCGGCTTCGTCGACGTGGGGGCCCGTCGGATGAGCCTGGGGGGCGGGCTGGTCATGTGGGGGCGGCGCCCCGGTGGGTGAGACGCCGATGCCCGGTGACGGCCACGACCCGACCCGGCCCGCCTACTACGCGGCCCGGCCCGGCGGCTGGCGCGACTGGTGGACCCTGCTCCACCCCCCCTACACCGCCTGGCATCTGGGCTACGTGGTGCTAGGGGCCTGCCTGGCCCCGGTGGTCAACACCACCCGTCTCATCGCCACCCTGCTGGCGTTCTTCTTCGCCGTGGGGCTGGCCGCCCACGCCCTCGACGAGCTCAACGGGCGGCCCCTGCACACCCGGATCCCGAGCGCGGCGCTGGTGGTCGTGACCGTGGTCGGGCTGGCCGGTGCCGTCGGGCTGGGCATCGCCGGCATCGTCCAGGTCGGGCCGGCCCTGGTCCCCTTCATCGTCCTCGGCCCGATGCTCGTCATCGGCTACAACTTCGAGCTGTTCGGCGGCATGATCCACAACACCGTCGGGCTGGCTGCCAGTTGGGGGGCCTTTCCCGTCCTGACCGCCTACGTGGCCCAGACCGGCCGCCTGGCCCTCGCCCCGATCATCGCCGCCTGCGGTGCGTTCGCCCTCACCGTGGTGCAGCGGACCTTGAGCACGCCGGCCCGTCTCATCCGCCGGCGGACGAGCGGTGTGACGGGGTCGGTCACCCTCACCGAGGGTGGCGAGATCCCCATCGACCGGGCCACCCTGCTGGCTCCGTTGGAGCAGGCGTTACAGGCGCTCTCGTGGGGGGTCGTGCTGGTTGCCGCGGCGCTGGCGGTGTCCCGGCTGCACTGAACCCGGCCGCCGGTCGGCGTGGCCGACCCCCCCGGACCGCCGAATCCGTGGTTGCCGCACCCGGTTCTGGGGGATCCGGGTGGTGGGCGAGGGCGCCGCCCCGTCCACATACCCGCAGCCTGGGGGCCCGTTGCAACCGAAAGTTGCAGGGACGCTGCGAATTCCGCATACTGGAGCCGAATCGGGCGGCGGATTCCGGATACTTCGATGGCTGCCGGCCAGGAGCTCCCCTGGTCGGCGGGGCCCCGACCGGGCGCTCCCATCGGTATCCGGCGCCAGATGTCGGTGGGCGGAGCCGACGGGGACCGGCGGAGGCTCACGAGCCGACGGTCTCCGTCCGCCACCGCGATCCTGGGTCCCGCCACGGCGGCCGAGGGGACCGGGTCGAGCCCGGCCCAAGCCATCACGTCATCGGCCCGGGGCGGTGGCTCCTTGGCGGTCCGGGTCACCGATTCGGCCCGGTCCGGACCGGTGGGGCACCACGAGGGCGGGCCAGCAGGTGGCGCACATCGTCGTGTTGACGTCCGGGTCGTACCAGCCGTCCTCGTGGGGTCGGATCGTGGCCCCGCAGTTCACGCAGCGGCCTCCGAAATGCAGTTGCTCGAACCGGCAGCTGGCACCCATGGGGCGGATCCGGGCCGACACCGCTCTGGTCGTCTCAGTGAACAGGTCGGCCGGCCGGCCCGGTTGCAGCTCCGGTGGATACCAATGGCCGTCGGGGGCCAACCACCACCCCGGCTTCTCGTCGAATCCCACAGGAGACCCCCTCCCGGCAGTTGACGGCTCTCGGCCGTCGACGGCCCCGACGGTACGGGGCCGGACCACTGGATCATCGGCAGGGTCGGCGTCGACCTTGACGGCGGTGGGCGGGCCCCCGGTCCCCGGACCGGTTGACGCCGCCGTCCACCCCGGGTCATAATGTTGATGAATCCGGTTTACTTTATAGAGACAAGTTTGGAGACAAGGCACTCCGATGGGACGCTCCCCCCACCACAGTTCTGTGCATCTCCTGGACGGCCAGGTGAACAGGGATGGCGCCGCGCCCGGCATCCGGAGCTGGTGGTATGCCGGTCCCCGATGGATGGCCGGGAGGGACGACCGAGTCGGCTCGGGAGCCATCGACCTCCGTGGTCCCGGTTTCGTCATGCTGGCGGCCGCCTCCATCTTCGAGGGCTACCGGTGGCTGGGGGCGATCCCCGCCGATCACGATTGGACCTCCCGATTGATGTTCAGCCCGGCGGGAGCGGCGGTGTTCGCCAATCTGGCCCTGGCGGGGGTGGTGGTACTGACGGGAAGGACCGCCATTCTCCGTCGACTGTCCACCGCCGTCGCCCTGCCCGGCGCCAGCGTGGCCGTGCTCACCGCCACCCTCCTGTTGATGGTGAGCGACGGCGCCGTCACCCGTTCGGTACTGGGTGCGGCCGACCTGATGATGGCCGTGGCCGCCGTGGCCGCCCTGGTGTCGGGCGAGCGCCGGAGCCGGTCCCGGTCACCGAGGGGCCCGGTCGCCTCGGCCCCTTCCCCTGTTTCGTCGACGAGTGGAACCGGCGCCCCCGGTCCGGCGGCAAGAACGGGGTCCGGTCATCGTGCGGCCGAAGGCCGGGCCCACTCCATTCCTGTCACTTAAGTAGGTAGCCTGTGCCGGTGGCGTTTCCCGACTTCTTCGTCATCGGCGCCCCCAAGGCTGGCACCACCGCCCTCCACGCCGCCCTGGACCAGCATCCCCAGCTCTACCTGTCACCGGTCAAGGAGCCCAAGTTCTTCCTGTGCGACGGTCCTCCCCCGGACCGCGGCGGTCCCGGCGACGCCCACAGCTACCGCGAGTGGATCTGGAGGACCGAGGACTACGAGCAGCTGTTCGCCGATGCACCCCCCGGCACCCTCCGGGGCGAGAGCACGCCCTTCTACCTGTCGGACCTCACCGCCCAGGAGCGGATCCACGCCGCGGTGCCCGATGCCCGGCTCATCGTCATCCTCCGCGACCCGGTGGACCGCGCCTACTCCAACTGGGCCCATCTGTGGGCCGACGGCCTCGAACCCGTCGGCGACTTCCTCGAAGCCTGCGCCGAGGAACCCCGCCGCCGCCGGGCCGGATGGGCGCCCTTCTGGCGGTACTGCGAGACCGGGCTCTACGGCCACCAATTGGAACACCTCTTCACCCTGTTCCCCCGTGACCAGGTCCACATCATTCGGTACCTGGCCCTGGTGGAGGAGCCGCAGGCCACCCTGGACGGGGTGTGCCGGTTCCTCGGGGTGGACGAGGGAGTGATCACCGAGGTGCCGGCCCGGAACGTCGGTGGCTACGTGCCGCCCACCGCCTACACCAGGTTCCTCAGTGCCCTCCTCCGTCACGGCGCCACGGTGGGGAGCCGCTTCCCACCCCAGGTCTGGCGAAAGGCCAGCCTCCCCCTGCAGTGGCTCATCCAGCGCACCCCTCAACATCGGCCCGAGCTCCAGCCCCACGAGCGGGCTCGACTCATCGATTTCTTCGCCGAGGACATCAGCATGGTCGAACAGGAGACCGGTTGGGACCTCGAGACGTGGCGAACCTATCGCGAGGGCGGTACGTACTCGGTGCGCAAATCGTGGGCCCCGTCCCGCCGGCTGGTTTCGTAGTAGAGCCGGGTCCCCCCGTCCACCAGGGTCACCGCCGTGACATAGCGGAGCGAGCCCTGGCCGTCGGCCCAGGCTCCGGCGATCACGTCCTCGGCCACCAGCCGGCCCGGGGTGTCGCCCACCGCCAGCCCGGTGCGCTCCTCGGCGTTCTCCTCCTTGGTGGCCCGCCCGTCGTAGTAGGCGAGCCATCGACCATCGTCGTGGACCACCTCGGCCACCCGGGCCCCCCGTCCGTCCCACCGGCCCGGCGTGCCGGCCAGGGCCACCCCGCGGGTGGTCCACGCCAGTCCGTCGGCACTCGTGCAGTAGAGGGTGGACATCCGGTCGGTCTCGTCGGGAACGTCGAGTGGATGGCGGCACAACCACATGTGCCACTGACCGTCGATCAGCTTCACCACCGGGTCTTTCACGCCCATCGTCTCGTCGCCCGGAAGGACGGTGCGGGCCGTGGCCGGGTCGAACCCGGACGGGTGGTCGGCGTCGAGGGCCAAGACCCGCCAGTGCTTGGTGCCGGGGGTGGCGCAGCTGATGTAGAGCCGCCACGTCCCGTCGGGCAGGCTGACCAGGGCCGGCCGTTCGAGGGAGTCGCAGTCGAACTGCCGTCGGTCCAGCACCAGCACCGTCTCGAACCGCTCGCCGTCCGACGAACGGGCCACCACATTGGCGTATCCCCGGCCGACTCCAACCGGCCGACGCAGCCGGTAGGCGAGCCAGTAGGTGCCGTCGACGCCCAGGACGGCGCTCGGGGCGCCGGCCCAGTAGCCGCGGCCCTCACCCGGGGCCTCGGCCACCACGGTGGCGGCATCCGCCGAGGGGAGCAAAAGAGATCCGCTGTCAGCCATCGTCACGTGTACCCCTCCGGAGGCCGGCGTCTGGCGTCCCCGATCGACACCGCGGACCCCCGAATGTAGCGTCAGCCAGGCTGCCACCACGACTTCCCGTGGCCCAAGCGCGCCGAGGCAGGCCGGACCGTCCGGCCTGCGTGGCCGACCCTCCACCGGTCGGCACGCCCGTTCACCAGCCCCCTTACCACCTCTGTCACCAGCAAGGACCCAGGATGAAAACGTACGAACCGTTCGAAGGCGAGATCAACCGGATCCAGTCGGACTCCACCCCGTGGTGGTCGACGCCGGCCCACCCGGGTCCGGATGCTCCCAACGTGGTGATCATCCTGTTGGACGACACCGGATTCTCCCACTTCGGCTGCTACGGGTCGGATCTGGCCACCCCCAACATCGACCGGCTGGCCGCATCCGGCCTGCGTTACTCCAACTTCCACGTGACCCCGCTGTGCTCCCCCACCCGGGCCGCCCTGCTCACCGGGCGCAACCACCACACCGTGGGCATGCGTTCGTTGGCCAACTTCGACAGCGGCTATCCCAACATGCGGGGCTCCATCAGCAAACACGCCGCCACCGCCGCCGAGGTGCTGCGCGACGCCGGGTACGCCACCTTCGCCGTGGGCAAATGGCACCTGTGCCCCATGGAGGACGCCTCGGCTGCCGGACCCTACGACCAGTGGCCGCTCCAGCGGGGGTTCGACCGCTTCTACGGCTTCCTGGAGGGCGAGACCGATCAGTTCCATCCGGAGTTGGTGTACGACAACCATGCCGTCGAGCCGCCGGCTACCCCCGAACAGGGCTACCACCTGAGCGAGGACCTGGTCGACCGGGCCATCGGCTTCATCCACGACACCGTGTCGATCCGCCCCGACCGGCCGTTCTTCACCTACCTGGCCTTTGGAGCCATGCACGCCCCCCACCAGGCGCCGGACAGGTACCTCGAGAAGTACCGGGGTCGCTTCGACGACGGCTGGGATGCGGCCCGTGACCGGTGGTTCGCCCGCCAGCGGGAGATGGGGCTGCTTCCCGCCGACACCGAGCTCGCCCCCCGGAACCCCGGGGTCGAGCCCTGGGACACCCTTCCCGACAACCAGAAGCGCCTGGCGGCCCGCCTCCAAGAGGCTTTCGCCGCCTTCCTCGAGCACACCGACGACCAGATCGGTCGCCTGATGGCCGCCCTCGAGCACCTCGGACAGCTCGACAACACCCTATTGGTGTTGTTGTCGGACAACGGCGCCAGCCAGGAGGGCGGGCCCTTCGGGGTCCTGCACGAGATGAAGTACTTCAACTTCTTGGAGGAGACACCCGATCAGGCGGTGGAGAGGCTCGACGACATCGGCGGGCCCCACAGTCATGCCAACTACCCGTGGGGATGGGCCCAGGCCGGCAACACCCCGTTCAAGTGGTACAAGCAGAACACCCACGAGGGCGGGGTGCACGTGCCCCTCATCGTCCACTGGCCCGACCGGATCGACGGGGGCGGTGGACTGCGTCACCAGTTCCACCACGTGAACGACGTGGTACCCACCATCTACGAGGCCCTGGGTATCGAGGCTCCGTCGGTGTACCGGGGTCTCGAACAGATTCCCGTCTCGGGCGTGTCGTTCGGCTACACGTTCGACCAGCCCGAGGCGGCCAGCCACAAGTTGATCCAGTACTACGAGATGATGGGCCACCGCGCCATCTACGCCGACGGGTGGAAGGCGGTGACCCGCCACCAGTCCGGCGTACCCTTCGAGGACGACCGATGGGAGCTCTACCACCTGGCCGACGACCGCTCCGAATGCCGCGACCTGGCGGCGGCCATGCCGGAGAAGGTGGACGAGCTGATCGACCTGTGGTGGTCAGAGGCCGAGGACCAGGGCGTGCTCCCCCTCGATGACCGCACCATCGAATTGTTCTTCACCCGCTATCGCGATCACTCCCCTCACCCGCTCAGCCGCCGCTACACCTATCGTCCCCCCATGTCACCGCTCCCCGGCCAGGTGGCTCCGGCACTCGGCGGGCAGGGCTGGGACATGTACGCCACCATCGACCGGCCCGAGGGTGCCGGGGGCGTGCTCTACGCCTCGGGGACGGAGAACTCCGGGCTGAGCCTGTTCGTGCAGAATGACCGGCTGGTCTTCGACTACAACTGCTTCGGCGACCACCACGTGGTGAGTTCGGACCGCCAGGTGCCGGTGGGCAGATCGGTGGTCGGGGTCCGGTTCCGACGGGTGAAACGAGGCGGAGACGCCACCCTGGTCATCGACGACACACCCGACGGATCGCTGTCGGTCCCCTTCGCCATGACCATGATGTCGAGTGTCGGCCCCAGCGTCGGCTACGACCACGGTTCGCCGGTGAGCGAGCACTACTCCGGGCACTACCCCTTCGAGGGTGGGCTCGAGCGGCTCGACATCACCCTGACCCGTCAGCCCCGGGCCGCCGCCAGCGCCCAGGCGGAAACAGAGGCGAGGGCCGGCAGTCGCGCCAGTGAGGCGGGGTGCCGTCAGCCGGTGAACCGGGCCGAGGCTCCGGCATCCACGTCGATGACCGAACCGGTGATGTGCCGGGCCGCCTCCGATGCCAGGTACACGACGGCGGCGGTGATCTCCTCGGGCTCGATCCACGGCACCGGCTGCACGTGCAGGCCGGCCATCCCGGGGGCCACGTCCTCGCGGGTCGGGTGGTCAAGGTCGGGCCGCATCAGCCGGTACAAGACGTCGTTGTGGATCATCGGGGTGGAGACATTGCCGGGGGCGATGGCATTGACCGTCACCCCGAAGCCGGCGAGCTCGAACGCCACCGACTTGCACAAGCCGATCACCCCCCACTTCGACGCCACATAGGCCGGGATACCCGGGTTCGACGACCGGCCCATCATCGATGAGATGCCGATCATCCGGCCCCACCGCTGCCTCCGCATGTGGGGTGCGCAGGCCCGCATGGCATTGAACACCCCGGTCAGGTTGGTGTCGATGGTCTCGCTCCACTGCGTGGCATCCATCGAGCAGATCGATCCCATGGTGGAGATCCCGGCGTTGGCCACCAGGATGTCCAACGATCCCAGCGAGGCCTTGGCGCCGTCGGCGAACTCCAACATGGCGTCGAGGTCGCGCACGTCCACGGTGGCCGACACGCACCGGCGCCCCTGCTCCTCGACGAGTTGCACCGTCTCGACCAGGTCCTCGGGGGTGGCCAACGAATAGCCCACGCTGTCCAGGTCGTGGCACAGGTCGGTGATGGCGATGTCGGCCCCCAGCCTGGCCAGTTCGACGGCATGGCTCCGGCCCTGTCCCCGGGCTGCCCCGGTGATCAACGCCACCCGGCCGGAGAACGGCGCCCGATCCCGAGCGGCGGTCTGTGCGGTGGTGTCTCCGGTCTGCGCGGACATGGTCCCTCCGTGGCCCTCCGACGGCCGGGCCGAGTGGTCCGGCCCGGCGATCCTAAGGCCAGGGCGGCGGCTCCCGGCAAAGCAGCCTTCACACCGACCGGCCCCAGGCGGCGAGGACCCGGCGGTAACGGCGGTCCCACTCCTCGTAGGCGCCACGGAGTGACGGCCCGGGCCACCCGGAAGGGAGCAGCTCGCCGGGAAGGAGAGGGTCCGCCTGCAGATGACGGAGCACCGACGCCGACAGCACGAATCCCGGGGCCAGATCCTCCGGACCAACGGGTGTCCGCTCCTCCAGCTGGGCCAGGAGATCGAGGCTGAGTTTGGACCAGGTGTCCAGATCCCACAGCCGGCGAGCCAACTGCACGGGATCGCCGTCGGGCGTGACCGTGAACACGTCCACATCGGGATCGTCGGCCGGATCGGGAACCAGGGCGATGTTGTCGGGGCGGAGCCACACGCCTTCGCGCCGTTCGGCCAATCGGGCCCGACTCAACCGTTTCCTCCGAGCCGACCTGTCTTCGGCGGCCAGGCCCGACGTGGTCACCACCACCATGCGCCAGGTGCCCGGCCAGCCACGGGTCTCACCGCGACGGCTGATCGTCTGGCGGCCCTGACGTTCGAGCAGGTGCCCGGTCAGCCGGTAGCGGCCGGATCCGTCGGTGATCACCTCCCCGTTGCGGACCATCCGGCTGAGCGCGACCCTGGCCCGGTTCTCGTTGATCCCGAACAGACCGGCCAGGTGGATCAGGTGGGCCACCGGGAGCTCAGGGGGTTCCTCGCCCAGGAGGGCGCTGGCCAGTACCGACCGGGCCGTCATCGGTGCATTACCGAGTTGCGTCATCTGTTCGATTTCTGTAATATCCCACACATGGCACCCACCATGGTGGCTGATCCGGCAACCCGACCGGAGGTGCTCCCGAGCGAGCGCCTGATGCCCAACGGCATGGCCCGGCCCGAGATCCGCTATCGCCTGCGCCGGATCGACAACGTCCGCAACGCCATCACCGTCGCCTCGGTGTGGCTGTGGGTGGTGGTGCTGATCGGTGGAGCCGTGTGGATCGGCAACCCGCTGGCCTATCTGGCCGCGTTCATCCTGATGGGTCCGATGTACGCCCGCTTCGCCATCCTCATGCACGAAGCCGCCCACAAGCTCCTCTTCACCAACAAACGAATCAACGACTGGGTCGGCACCTGGCTCATCGCCTATCCGACCTGGACGCCGATCTCCATCTACCGGCGAGGGCATTTCGCCCATCACAAAGAGGAGTTCGGTCCACGCGAGCCGGACATCGCCTTTTACGGGGGCTACCGATGCGACCGTCGGACCCTCACCCGCCGGCTGATCCGCGACGCGGTGGGCATCTCCGGCTGGAAGAACTTCACCCCCCTCTTCAAGGCCCTGAGGAGCAAGTCCAGCCGCTCGGTGGCCGGCTCGATCCTCGGGGTCCAGGTGGTGCTGTGGGCGGTCATGTGGGCGGCCACCGGCCGATGGTGGATCTACCCGCTGCTGTGGTGGCTGCCGTGGATGACCCAGTGGCGGGTGATCAACCGGCTGCGGGCCATCGCCGAACACGGCGGGCTGGAGGCCGGCACGGACCGGCGGGTCACCACCCACAACGTCCGCCAGTCGCTTCTCGCCCGGTTCTGGTTCGTTCCTTACAACACCGGGTGGCATCTGGCCCATCACGTCGACATGGGAGTCCCGTTCCGGAACCTCCCGGCCTTCCACGCCGAACTGGAGCAGGCCGGTTACATCACCGACGCGCTCACCTACCCGAACTACCGGGCGCTGTGGAAGGCACTGTGTCGGCCTGACGACGCGGTCAGTCCCGCGCTCAGCCGGGCCGGGCCGCAGGTCGCGGTAGCGATCGGACCAGTGCCGCGGTCGAGCTGTCCTGATCGCTCGAGGTCGGGGGCTCGGCTGGCCGTGAGCATCGGTGCCAGCTGCTTGGCCATCACCTTGCCCAGCTCGACGCCCCACTGGTCGAACGAATCGATGCCCCACACCGCCCCCTCGGTGAACACGGTGTGCTCGTAGAGGGCCACCAGCTGGCCGAGGACCGACGGGGTGAGCTCGGCGGCCAGGATGGTCGAGCTCGGGCGGTTGCCCGGCATCACCTTGTGTGGCACCAGCTCGGGCGCTGTGCCGTCGGCCGCGACCTCCTCGGCGGTCCGGCCGAAGGCCAGCACCTTGGACTGGGCGAAGCAGTTGGACATGAGCAGGTCCTGCTGCTCACCGGTCTCGTGGGTGGATCGGCGAAGCCGATGAAGTCGGCAGGGATCAGCTTGGTTCCCTGGTGGATCAGCTGGTAGAAGGCGTGCTGGCCGTTGGTGCCCGGCTCGCCCCAGAAGATCTCACCGGTCTGGCCCACACCGGGGTCCCGTCCCGTCGCACCGACTTGCCGTTCGACTCCATGGTCAGCTGCTGGAGATATGCGGGGAACCGGGCCAGGCGTTGGCTGTAGGGGAGGACGGCATGGGTCTGGGCCCCGAAGAAATTGTTGTACCAGACGTTCAGCATGCCCTGAATGACCGGCATGTTGGCCTCGAGGGGAGCGTGCCGGAAGTGCTCGTCGATGGCGCGGAAGCCTGCCAGCATGTCGGCGAAGGCGTCGGGGCCGATGGCCACCATCAACGAGAAGCCGATGGCCGAGTCGTAGGAGTAGCGCCCGCCGACCCAGTCCCAGAACCCGAACATGTTGACGGTGTCGATCCCGAACTCGCTCACCGCCTCCTGCGTTGGTGGAAACGGCCACGAAGTGACGGGCCACCGTCGTCCTCCCGCCGCCCAGGGCGGCCAGCAGCCAGTCGCGGGCTGCTGACGCGTTCGTCAGGGTCTCGAGGGTGGTGAACGTCTTGGAACTGACCACGAACAGCGTCTCGGCCGGATCGAGGTCGCCGTCTTGTTGTAGAGGTCCACCGGGTCGATGTTGGACACGAACCGGCACTCGATGTCGGGGTCGGCATAGTCGAGAAGAGCCTCGTAGGCCATGGCCGGCCCCAGGTCGGAGCCCCCGATGCCGATGTTGACCACCGAGTGGATGCGTGGCCGGTGGCGCCCACCCAGTTACCGGAGCGGATGGAGGAGGCGACCGCACCCATCCGATCGAGCACGCCGTGCACTTCGGCCACCACGTCCTGCCCGTCGACCTCCAGGTGAGCGTCCCGGGGCATCCGCAGGGCAACGTGGAGAACCGCCCGGTCCTCGGTGTTATTGATGTGGCGGCCGGCGAACATGGCGTTGCGCCGCTCCTCGACCCCGGCCCGGCGGGCCACGGCCATCAGGGCGCCGATGGTCTCCTCGGTTGCCCGGTGCTTCGAGTAGTCGAGATAGAGATCACCGGCGTGCGCCACCATGGTCGAGCCTCGGCCCGGATCGTCGGCGAACAATTGCCGGAGGTGCACGCCCCTCAGCTGGTCGGCATGGGCGGTCAGCTCCTTCCATTCCTCGGTGGAGGGGAGGTCCACCACTCCGTCTGTTCCCTGAACCGATGTCGTCATGCCGTCATGCCTCCAACTCTCTGTCGGTGGTTGTGGCTCCGGTTGTGGCTGTTGTCCTGGCCATCCGCGCAGAAGATTACCCACGATTCACCTTTTGGTGACATGGGCATCGCGTCACGTTCACCTGGTCTTCTTAGGGTGAGAGCGATGAAAGCGGAAATCGGCAGCTGCTCACACCTCGCGGGGTCACGGGCCATCTGTTGCCCCCACCACCCGTACCGCAATCGTAGGGCATCGACCCCGGTCCCTTCCGGGCCACCCCTCCCTCGCCTCTCACGGCAATACCTGTATTCGTGGGTCCTCCCATGAACGGCGTGAGCCACTCGGCCACTCCCACCCGGATCCGTCAAACCCGGCGTCGGCATCTCAGCGCGGCCCATCGATGACCCTGGCCTTCCGCCAAGCCGAGAACGGAGTACTTCCCCACCTGTCGGGCACCCGACCATCCTGATCATCGACGACGACACGGCATCGCGCCAACTCATTGGCCGCCACCCTCTCGGTGGAAGGCTTCGATGTCGTCACCGTGGCCGGGGGCGACGAGGCCCTCCCCCTCGTCGTGTCGGCCCAGCCCTCGTTGATCCTGCTCGACATGCAGCTCCCGGACTCCCAGGGCTTGTCGGTGTTCAGGCGCATCTCCGCCATCTCGCCGGTCCCGGTCATCATGGTCACCGCCCGCAAGGACGAGCTCGACGCCGTCCTGGCTCTCGAAGCAGGAGCGGCCGACCACATCACCAAACCTCCCCGGCCACGAGAGTTGACCGCCCGCATCAGGGCCGTGCTGCGCAGGGTGGGGCACCAGGCCCCCTCAGCTGCCATCGAGCCGGTCGAGACCACCTTCACCATGGGCCCGGTTTGCGTCGACCTTTCCCTCCGCGAGGCCACCGTCCGAGGCAATCCGGTAAGCCTGTCCCGCAAGGAGTTCGATCTGCTGGCCCTGCTGGTGTCCGAGTCCGGGCACGTGGTCACCCGCAAGCAGTGCATGGAGAAGATCTGGCGAGGTCGCACCAAAGGCGACAGCCGCACTCTCGACACCCACGTCAAGCGTCTGCGGAAGAAGATCGAACTGGATCCGGCCGAGCCGGCCCACGTCGTCACCGTGCGGGGTATCGGCTACCGGTTCAAGTCGTAGAGCCGCCCGACCGAGTTCCTCGCCGGGCCCCCGCCCGGGTCGGCCCCGGGGCCCCGGTCTGCCCCACAACGTTCACTGAAGGATCACCGTCGTGTTGCCGCTGAGTTGTCTCATGTTCACCTGGGCTTTCTACAGTCCGTACGGAGGTCGCCCCCGGTCATGGTCACCACGGAGAACAGCGTCCACGTGCTGGTGGTGGAAGACGAGGAGTCGTACCGCCAAGCACTGACGTCGGGCCTCGGACGCGAGGGATTCGACGTCGCCACCGCCGCCGACGGGGTCGACGCCCTGCGCCAGTTCACCGATCACCGGCCGGACATCGTCCTGTTGGACCTGCTGCTCCCGGGAATGCACGGCATCGAGGTGTGCCGGCGGATGCGGGCCATCGCCCCGGTCCCCATCGTCATGGTCAGCGCCATCAACACCGAGCTGGACGTCGTCCTCGGTCTCGAGCTGGGGGCGGCCGGCTACGTCACCAAGCCGTTCCGGCTCCGCGAACTGGTGGCCCGCATGCAAGCCATCCTCCGCCGGGTGTCGCCCCGGCCCGAGGACCTCGCCGGACGATGTCCACTGGGGGCAGGGCCCCGGTCCCGACCCGTTCGACAACGAACGGCCCGACGCCGCCTTCGGCGCCGTGACCGTGGACTTCGTACGCCGGGAGGTGACGGTCGACGGCGACCAGACCCATCTGTCCCGGCGCGAGTTCGATCTCCTGGCCGTGCTGCTGACCCCGACCCGGCGGGTGCGGACCCGCGACGAACTGATCGACCTCTTGTGGCCGGACCGGTACCTGTCCGACAGCCGCACCCTCGACACCCACATCCACCGGCTCCGGTCCAAGCTCGAGCCCGATCCCTCCGAGCCCCGCTACATCGTCACCGTGCGCGGGGTCGGCTTCCGCATCGATCCGGACGGCTCCCCTTCGGGCCCCGCCCCCAAAAGGGGGGCCCGGACCGATCAGGACGAGAACGCCGCCGCTCGCCCGGTGAACGCCTAGCGGGGTTGTGAACCGTTGGGCCTCAACCGAACCGCCCGTTGACGTAGTCGAGCGTCCGGGGGTCGGTGGGCTCGCTGAACAGTTTGGCGGTGGGACCGAACTCGATGAGCTCACCGGCCTTGTCCTCCCCCATCAACAAGAATGCGCAGCGGTCGGACACCCGCATCGCCTGTTGCATGTTGTGGGTCACGATGACGATGGTCACCCGGTGCTTGAGCTCGCCCACCAGCTCTTCGATGCGTTTGGTGGCAATGGGGTCGAGGGCCGAGGTGGGCTCGTCCATCAGCAGCACCTCCGGCTCGACGGCCAGGGCTCGGGCGATGCACAGGCGCTGCTGCTCGCCTCCCGACAACGTGCTGGCATGGGTCTTGAGCCGGTCTCGCACACTGTCCCACAGAGCCGCAGCCACCAGAGCCGATTCGGCCGCCTCGTCGAGGAGGGCTTTTTTCCGTACGCCGTTGAACTTGAGACCGGCCACGGCGTTCTCGTAGATGCTCATGGTGGGGAACGGGTTGGGCCGCTGGAAGACCATCCCCACCCGCGTCCGCAGGAGGGTGGGATCGGTGGAGGCGGCGTACAGATCGAGGTCACCGAGGGTGATGCTCCCGGTGACGGCGGCCGACCGCACCGTGTCGTGCATGCGGTTGAGGGCCCGCAGCAGCGTGGTCTTGCCCGATCCCGACGGACCGATGAGGGCAGTGATCTCGCCGGCATGGACATCGAAGGTGACGTCACGAACCGCGGTACGCCCGGCGAAGGACACGGCCACGTCGGAGATCCGCATGACCGGGTCACCGACCGGAGGGGTCAACAGCACCTGACCGGTGGTGAGGGAGACTCCTTCCACAGTGGGTGGAGCCGGACTTGGGTCCATCATCGTCTCTCCCTCTGCAGGTACGCGGCGGTCACCCGGCTCCCGATGCTCAATATCAACACCACGACCATCAAGAGCAACGCCGCACCCCAGGCGATCTGAACCAGATTGGCGTACGGCTGACTGCTGTCGTTGAAGATGGTGATGGGCAGGGCTTCCATCGGCTTGGTCGGGTTCCACTGCATGTACTGGTTACCGAATATGGTCAATAGTATCGGGGCCGTCTCGCCCAGACCGCGTGCCACTGCCAGCAGTACACCGGTGATCACCCCGGGCAGGGCGGCGGGCACCACCACCCGTCCGGCGACCGTCGATCGCCGGGCGCCCAGGGCCAGGGCCGCCTCGTTCAGGCTGCGGGGCACGCCCCGGAAGGCGGTCTCGCCGGCCCGGATGATCACCGGGAGCATGACGATCCCGATGGCGAAGGCCCCGGCCAGACCGCTGTAGCCGAAATTCCTGACGATGGCGAGGTAGCCGAAGATGCCGATGGTGATCGAAGGCACCCCCGTCATCACATCGGCGGTAAAGCGGACGGCGGCGGCGATCTTGCCTTCCGATTCGGCCAAGAAGAGGCCGCACGTCAGCCCGAGAGGCACAGCCACCGCGGTGGCGATGAGCCCGATCTCGACGGTGCCGACGATGGCGTTGGCCACGCCCCCACCCGGGATCCCCTCGGGCACCGTCACCTGGGTGAAGAAGTCGGCGTTCCAGGCGGGGAGCCCCTTGATGATCACGTAGGCCACCACTGCCACCAGGGGCACGATGGCAATGCCCAGAAAGACCCAGCACACGCCCACGGCGATCTTCGAGTAGACCTTGCGCCGGCGCAACGACGCCGCCGCCACGCCCTGGATCTCCCGCCGCCTTTGGAGGATCGGATCCGACGAGGCGTCGAAGGTCAGCGTGGCGGCCATCAGGCCACCGCCACCGAGGCGGCCCCGGCCCGATCGGTGGACCGCACCAGCATCCGGGCCAGGGCGTTCACGGTCACGCCGATGACCAGCAGCACCAAGGCCGCTCCGAACAGGGCGGCCAGCTCGGTGCCGGTGGCCTCGCCGAAGTTGTTGATGATCAGCGAGGCCAGGGTGGCCGCCGGGGCCTTGATCGAGTGGGCGATGTAGGGGGAGTTGCCGATGACCAGGGCCACCGCCACCGTCTCGCCCAAGGCCCGTCCCAGGGCCAGGGTGAATCCGCCGAGGATGCCGGTGCGGGCCCCCGGCACCACCACCTTGCGCAGCACCTGCCACCGGGTGGCCCCGAGGGCCAGCGCTCCCTCGACCTGTTCGTCTGGGCACCACCACCAGGACGTCGCGGGAGATGGCCACCATGGTGGGGAGCACCATCACGAACAGGATCACTCCGGCCAGCAGAATTCCGACCCCGTCATCGGGCCCGTTGAACAGGCCCGTCCAGCCGAACGCCGACGACAGAAAGGGCTCGACCGTGCTCCGGAACACCGGGGCCAGCACGATCAGGCCCCACAGGCCGTAGACCACGCTGGGCACGGCGGCCAGGAGCTCCACCGCCGTGGACAGGGGGGGCCGCAGACGATGGGGGACCAGATGGGCCAGGGCGATGGCGGTGCCCAGTCCGATGGGGACGGCGAGCACCATGGCGATGGCGGTGGTCTCGATGGTCCCGAGGATGAAGGGGAGCAGTCCGTACTTCCCCCGCGTCGGATTCCACACCTTCTCGAAGATCCACGACACCCCGAGGGTCGAGAAGGCCGGTTTGGACTCGACGATGATGGAGATGAGATACCAGGCCACCAGGCCGACGAAGATGGCGGCCATGACCGCCAGCAGGCCGCGGTACACACCGTTGGGCAGTAGGTGACGTTGCCCGCTACGTCCCCGTGAGATCGGCGTGGTCGGAGTTGTCGGTGTGTCGGCGATGGTCACAACGAGTCGGTCTGCCCCTCATTATCGGTGAGCCGGGACCCGTACGGTTACTTGGTGAGCAGGGCCTGTCCACTCGGGCCGGTCACCGTCAGCAGTGCCGTCCGGTTGGAGTTCTGGAGACCCGGAGGGAGGGCCACGTAGCCGAGACTGTTGGCCTGGTTCTGACCCCCACCGGTATGGGTGGTCCAGTCGAGGATCTTGACCACCTGGGTCCCCGTGGTGGTGCTGGTCTGCTTCTGCAGCAGGATGGCCCAGCTGTAGCCGGCGATCGGGTAGCTGGTGGCGCCGGGCTCGTTGACGATCGAGAAGTCAGTGGGCGTCACGTTCAGCCTCTGGTCGGCGTCGGCGGCCACCGTGGCCTGCGAAGGCACCACATACAGGCCGGCAGCGTTCTTGATGGCGGCGAACGTGAAGTTGTTCTGGAGGGCATAGGCCAACTCGACGTAACCGATGGAGTACGGGGTGGACTTGATGCTGTCGGCCACGCCCGAGTTCTTCGGTGTCTGCACCGCCACCGACGGCCAGGCGATGGTCTTGCTGGTACCGAGCGTCCACACGGTGGGGGCGGCTGCCGTCAGGTAGTTGGTGAAGATGTAGGTCGTGCCCGAGCTGTCGGCCCGCACCTCGGGCACGATGGCGTTGGCCGGCAACTTCACGCCAGGGTTGAGGCCGGTGATCTGCGAGGCGTTCCACGTCTTGATGGAGCCGTCGAAGATCCCGGCCAGGGTGGCGGCGTCCAGCTTGAGACGGGTGCTCACCCCGGGCAGGTTGTAGGACACGGTGACGCCGCCGAGGATGTCGGGGATCTGGATGACCGGGCCCGAGGAGGCCGGCACCTTGGCCAGGTCGGAACTGGACATCGGAACGTCAGAGGCGGCGAAGTCGACCGATCCCGACTCGAAGTCGGTGATGCCCGCACCACTGCCCACGCCCGAATAGTTGACGGTCAGGCCCGAATTCAGCCCGGTGTAGGTGTAGAAGGCCTTGGTGAAGAAGGGCTGGACGAAGGTCGAGCCGGCGGCGGTGAGCGCACCGGCGGGCGCCTTGAGATCGTTGGCGATGAACGAGGCGTTGGTGCTACTCAGCTTGCCCCCCGGGGGAACGGTGGTGGTCGCCGGCGTCGACGACGAGCTGCAGGCGGCCAGGAGGAGGCCCGCACTGGCCAGACCCAGAGCCAGCACTCGCCTCGCCGTGCGCCCTGTGCGTGCTTTGCCCTGGGTGGTCGTGTCTGAATCCACTGGTGCTCGTACCTCCGTTGGAGTGAATGGACCGGCCCGCCGCCGAATGGGGAACGCATTTGGCGCTCCGCCGTGACAGTAACGATCGGAGGTGAACACCCGGCGAACGTGGCGTTAACGAAACACGAACATCAGGTGCTTTTGAGATGAACCTCGCGCCCTCCGTGGCAATTGCGGTGCGGCTGGTGGGTGGCTGGTGGGTGGTTGTCGGGTGGCTGGTCGGTAGCATTGCCGGACCGAGCAGTCATACTGCGGACCCCACGTCCCCTTCGTGCTCGTGTCGCAGCACCCGCAGCAGCTCTTCGTAGGGTCCGAGGAGATAGGCCTGGTCGCCCGGAGCGAAGCGGGTGTCCCGACGGGGCGGGTGCTCCAGACGCCCACCGTCAGCTGCCCGACTGAGGGCGATCACCCGGGTCTGGGCCGGGAGGTCGACCATGGCCAACCCGTCGAGGCCGCGTCCCGGAGCAATGGTCAGCCGCCCGACCAGAAACGGCTGCCTCCCGACGGTGAAGGACCCCAGGATGTCGAGTCCGAGGGCGGCGCCCACGAAGCGCGGGGCGGCCAGGGCCGACGTCGAGCGCACGTGCCGGAAGTCGAAGTGGTGCTCCACGGTGTGACCGAGATCGCGGTCGAAGACCCGGAGGACCACCGGCACGCTGAACCAGCGATCTCCGAGGTAGTCCCGTACGGCCAGCGCCGTCTCGATGTTGGTCAGGTCGTCGCTGGTGAGCACGGCCACCGCCGCCGCCGAACGGACGTTGGCGTCTTCGAGAGTCTGGCGCTGAGTGGAGTCGGCGATCAGGACGGGGATGTTGCGGGCCCGGGCCTGGTTGAGGAAGCGGTTGCTGTCGCTCACCTCCACCACCACCACGTCGCGGCCCTCGGCCTGCAACCCCTCGAGCACCCGGATGCCCACCGAGCCGAGGCCGATCACCACCACGTGGCCCTCCAGCCCCACCAACTGCTGGCGGCCGAGTGACTGCTCGATCCGCCACGACACCAGCAAGTTGGTGATGAGGGCGAACACCGTCGTGAGCAGAGTGGCACCGGCGGCGATGAGGACGATCCCGAACACCAGGAGCCCGGTGGACTGGTGGGCGAAGGTGTAGTCACCGAATCCCACGGTCGAGATGGTCTCGACGGTGAAGTACACGGCGGTGAGCGTGGACATGTGCCCGCCCCCGGGAACCCGGTAGGTCAGGCGCAGGATGACGGTGGACACGACGATCAGCGTCAACGCCGCCACCATGGCCTTTCGCAGGGCGCTGTTGTCGTCCGAGCCGAGCAGGGAGGAGACCCGCCGAATCACGCTGGCCCGGCTCCTGCCACGGTGGGTGAGGTTCGTGGCCACCTCGTCACTGACTCTCGGGACGAGGTCGGCCTCGGACAACTGCTCGGGAGTTCCGAGCACCGTGACCCGGTCCCCCACCGAGACCATGTGGTCGCGACCCGGACACGCCACCGTGGGCGATCCGTCGGCCGGCACCACGGCGATGGGGGCCAGGGCCCCGAACAGGGCCCGGAGGGAGGCGTAGCGTTCGACGGCAACCTCGGAGGTGACGAACAGGGTCCCCCCCAACTCGATCTGGTAGGACTCCAGCCCGAGGCAGGCCTCGACGATCGACGGGGCGGCCAGAGCGGCCACGTCCAGCACGGTGCCCGGTCCGGTCACCTGGCTGACGGCGGCACCGACGGCCGCATTGGTCAACTGCACCACCACCCGGATGTCGGGGCGCAGCTCGCTGATGAGCAGGGCCGTCTCCAGGGTCTGGACCTCGGTCCGCTCGGCGCACACCACGGCCCGGGCGTTGGCCAACCCCGCCTGCTCGAGAATGGCGGCGATCCTGGGGCTCCCGACCATGAAGGGGACGTCCCACCCCTCGACGATGCGCACCAGACGCGGGGCGGGCTCTTCGTCCACCACCACCACGCCCACGCCGGCCTGGTGGAGCTGCTCGACCGTCCTGAGGCCGACACCCTGGAGGCCGCACACGATGACGTGGCCCTTCCAGTGCCGTACCGAGGCCGGATCCATCCGTGCATGGTGCCCCACCAGCATTTCTTCCGGATTGCCGCAGTGTTTCGGGGAGGTGCATATGGGAGCCGGACCCTCGGGGACCAGAAAGGGCCCCGGACGGACCCCTGGCACCCGGGAAGGGAATACACGTTCGATTTTTATGTTGTGCACGCAAACGCCTGCGTGGCGATTATTCGGAGGAACGATGGAGACACTGACCAAGAATCTGCCCCTTTTGCCCCTGACCTCGGGTGTTGTCCTCCCGGGCATGGTCTTCACCATGGCCCTGGAGTCCGACGAGGCCAAGGCGGCGGCCGAGGCGGCCGGAGCGGCCGACGGCCACTTCGTGCTGGTCCCGTTCATCGACGGGCGGTACGCCACCGTCGGCGTGGTCGCCGAGGTGATGGAGACGGGCGAGCTGCCAGGGGGTATGGCGGCGGCGGCCGTGCGGGGCGTGGAGCGGGCGCGGCTCGGAACGGCGGTTCCGGGTACCGGCGCGGCCCTGTGGGTCGAGGTGGACGTCATCCCCGAAGAGCCGGCGACCGACGAAGCCGCCGAACTGGCCCGCGAGTACCGGGCCCTGATCGAGAACATCCTGGTCAGCAGGGGCGCCGGCCGGTTGGCCGAGCGTCTTTCCGACGTGACCGAACCCGGCCGGGTCGCCGATATGGCCGGGTACTCGCCCGATCTGTCCTTGGCCCAGAAGGTCGAGGTCCTGGAGACCATCGACGTGGCCACCCGTCTGCGCCTGGTCATCGGCTGGTCACGAGACGTCCTGGCCGACATCACCCTGAGAGAGCGGATCAAGACCGACGTCGAAGAGGGAATGGAGAAGACCCAACGCGAGTTCCTGCTGCGCCGGCAGCTCGAGTCCATCCGCAAGGAACTGGGCCAGCTCGGCTCGGGCGACGACGCCCCGGACGACTACCGGTCGATGCTGGCCGAGCGGGATCTTCCCGAGGCGGTCCACAAGGCGGCGGAGCGCGAGATCGACAAGCTCGAGCGGACCAGTGAGCAGAACCCCGAGCACGGCTGGATCCGCACCTGGCTGGACACCTTGTTCGAGCTGCCCTGGGGCCAACTGTCCGAGGATCGCCTCGACGTGGCCGAGGCGTCGCGCATCCTGAACGAGGATCATGACGGCCTCGACGATGTGAAGGACAGGATCCTGGAGCACCTGGCGGTGCGCAAGCTGCAGGCCGAACGGGGTCTGGCCCCGGTCGGCGGGCGCGGCGCCGGGGCCATCCTCGCCCTGGTCGGTCCCCCCGGCGTCGGGAAGACCTCGTTGGGCGAGTCGGTGGCCAGGGCTCTCGGCCGCTCATTCGTCCGGGTGGCTCTGGGCGGTGTGCGCGACGAAGCTGAGATCAGGGGTCACCGTCGGACCTATGTGGGGGCCCAGCCGGGCCGGCTGGTCCGCGCCCTGCGGGAGGCCGGGACCATGAACCCGGTCATCGTCCTGGACGAGGTGGACAAGCTGGGTGCCGACTACCGGGGAGACCCGTCTTCGGCCCTGCTCGAAGTGCTCGACCCGGCGCAGAACCACACGTTCCACGATCACTATCTCGAGGTCGAACTCGACCTGTCCAGAGTGCTGTTCATCGCCACGGCCAACATGGTCGACACCATCCCGGGCCCGCTGCTGGACCGGATGGAGGTCATCCGGCTCGACGGCTACACCGAGGACGAGAAGGTGGCCATCGCCCGCAACCATCTGTTCGGTCGCCAACTGGAGCGGGCGGCGTTGAGTGCCGACGAGGTCACCATCACCGACGCGGCTCTGCGGGCCGTGGTCGGCGACTACACCCGCGAAGCCGGTGTGCGCTCGCTCGAGCGCGAGCTTGGTCGCCTCCTGCGCAAGGTGGCGGCCCGCATCGCCTCACACGAGACGGAGACGCCGCTGGCCATCGACGCCGACGACGTGCGGGGGTGGCTCGGACGGCCGCGCTTCTTCTTCGAGGCCGCCGATCGCACCGCCGTCCCCGGGGTTGCCACCGGACTGGCGGTGACCGGCACCGGTGGCGATGTCCTCTACGTGGAGGCGTCGGTGATGGACGGGCCGGAGGGACTGACCCTGACCGGACAGTTGGGTGACGTGATGAAGGAGTCGGCCGAGATCGCCCTGTCCTACGTGCGCTCCCATGCCGACGCCCTGGGCATCGATCCCACGGCATTCACCGGCAAGCGGTTCCATCTCCATGTCCCGGCCGGCGCCATTCCCAAGGACGGGCCCTCGGCCGGTGTCACCATGACCACCGCCCTGGTCAGCCTGCTTCGTGACGTGCCGGTGCACTCGGTGCTGGGCATGACCGGGGAGGTCACCCTCCAGGGCAGGGTGCTGCCTATCGGTGGCGTCCGCCAGAAGGTGTTGGCCGCCCACCGGGCCGGACTGACCACGGTCGTGCTCCCGGTCCGCAATGGCCCCGACCTGGAGGACGTGCCCGAGGCGGTGCGCCAGGAGATGACCTTCCATCTGGCCACCGACATCGAGGACGTGTTGCGGGTGGCGCTGGCCCCGGCGGCCGGATCGGCCGCCGATGGAGCCGATGGCCCGGGACGGGACGGCGGCCGCGCCGCGGCGTGAAGCTCGTCGGGGTCGGCATACCGAGCTGGCGTTGATGGCCGGGTCGGGACTGGTGTAGTCCGGCCCGGCCCCCCGGCCCCCCGGCTCCCGGACCCCCGGCTCCCGGACCCGTCGGCCCGCTCAGGTCCGGCGGATTCTGGCCCTCACGACTCTCCGAGGAAGCCGTCGAGGATGCGGGCCAGCTCGACCGGTTGGTCGCCTTGAATACTGTGGCCGGCCTCGCTGACCATGATGGCCCGGTCCGATGGCCGCCGCCGCTGGAACTCGGCCTGGTCGGCATCGTCCACCACCGGGGAGAGCGAACCTCGGATCAGCAGCACCGGTGCCGCGATGCGCTCGAGATCGTCCCACAGTGACCCGAACTCCACCGATCCGACGTGCATCCCGGTCGAACCGGCCGGCCGACCCAGTTGGTGCCGCCAGGTCCAGGTCCCGTCGTGGCGCTGCACCGAATTGTGCAGGACGCCGCGGCGCAGGGAGGACTCCGACCGGGTGGGATTGAAGGCGATCGTCCGCTCGAGGATCTCGTCGAAGGAGGCGAACGTCTCGGGACCGGCCAGAAAGGCGGCGATGTCCGAGCTCTTCTCCCGGGTGACCCCCGGGGTGATGTCGACGAGGGCCAACTTGGCCACCAGGTCCGGCCGGGCGGTGGCCAGGGCGATGGAGGTGGCACCACCGAGGGACATCCCCACCAGCAGCCGGGACCGAGGGGCCAGACGGTCGATGACCACGGCCACATCGTCGGCCATGGCCCTCGGATCGAGCACCCGAGCATCACCCGGCCAGTCCGAATGTCCATGGCCGGGCAGGTCGATGGCCACCAACGGGCGATCGAGGGCCAGGGCCACGGTGTCCCACGTGTGGGCGTTCTGGCCGCCGCCGTGGATGAAGACGATCTCGGCCGGACCGGTACCCCACACCAGCGCCGACGCCCGGCGACCGGGCGCAACCTCTACGAACTCGCGCCTGACGGTGGGCGGGCCGTTCCAGGGCAGCCCGGCTTCGGAGACGTTCTCCTCGAACAACGAGAACTCGTCGTAGTGCTCCATCGGAGACGGACTCACGTCTTCTCCCCTTTCGGTCGGGATGTCAGGTGGCCGAGCTCGGTGACCAGCTCGCCCAGCGTCTGGTCGGCGATCTGGTAAGGCGTGTAGAAACCGACCCGTTCGACCTGGCCACCGAACCGACCGACGATGTCGGACGCCACCTCTTTCGGTGACCCCACGGCGGCCAGCGCGGTGAGCAGGGTGTCGTCGATCAGGGCGGGCATCTCCTCCCACCGGCCGGACTTCGAAAGTGTGTTGAGCTCGGGTTGGAGGTCCTGGTACCCCTCCACCTCGAGCACCGGCCGGTAGGCCGGCGTGGAGGCGTAGAACGACAGCAGCCAGCGACCGGCCAGTCGGGCCGCCTCCATCTCGTCATCATCGCGTCCACAGCACACGATGACCTCACCGGTGAGCGTCAGCTCCGATCGGTCCCTACCCGAACGGGCCAGGCCCTCGATGACGGCGGGGATGGTCCGGCTGCGGAAATGGCGTGACGAGTTGAACGGCATCACCAGCAGCCCGTCGGCCACCTCGGCGGCCAGCCGCACCATCTGGGGCCCCAGCCCCCCGATGGCTATGGGGGGCACCCCGAACGGGTTGGGACCGGGGTTGAACATCGGCGGCATCAGGGTGTGTGAAGTGAACTCGCCCCGGAAGTCGAGGCGCTCACCGGTCTCCCAGCTGGTGAAGATGGCCCGCAGGGCCCCGATCAGCTCCCTCATGCGGGCGATGGGCCGGTCGAACGACGCACCGTATCGCCTTTCGACCTGGGCCCTGATCTGGGACCCCAGCCCCAGGCAGAATCGTCCTTCCGACAGAAGTTGCAGGTCGTAGGCCTGGTGAGCCAGCTGCACCGGGTTGCGGGGAAAGGCGATGGCAACGTTGGTGGCCAGTTCGAGAGTGGAGGTGGCACCCGACGCCAAGACGAGTGGCACGAACACGTCGTGGGGACCCTCGAAGGTGAAGGCACCGTCTACGCCGAGCTCCTCGAGGCGCCGGGCGCGTCGGGGGGCATCTTGGAGTCCCTGCAACATGGTGTCGATCTTCATCTCCCACATGTTTCCACGTCACCCGAGGGATTCCCGCCGGTGGCGGCCGGCGCCGACATTGGTCGATGCCAGACTGTGGCCATGCTCCCCGTCGTCTGCACGCCCGATGAGGCCATCGCCCACATCAACGTGCAGGACACCGTGGGCTTCGGTCTCGGGCCCGCCAACCCAGACGCCTTCCTCACCGCCCTCGGGTCCCGCACCGACTGGGAGGACCTGACCTTCGGCGGGGCACTGCTGCTCGGCTACTACACGGTGATGGCCCATCCCAACGTGTCGTACCGGTCGGGATTCTTCGGTCCGGCCGAACGGATCCTGCTGGCCGAGGGGGCCAACGTCGAGCTGGTGCCCGGGGGCTTCCGCCAGTTCGCCCCGATCCTGCGTCGCTTCGCCCCGAGGGTGATGACCGCCCAGGCCACTCCGGCCGGCCCGGACGGCACCGTCAATCTCTCCCTCCATCTGGGCGCAACCTACGACGAGCTGATGCTGGCAGCTGGGGATCCCGATCGGGTCCTGATCATCGAGACCAACCCCAACCTGCCCCGGACCTCCACTCTCCCCGAGTTCACCAACACCATCGACTCCGATTTGATCGACGTATTGGTCGAGTCGGACGGCACCCCGTACGCGCTGGCCTCTTCGGTAGCCGACGACATCGACGAGGCCATCGCCGATCGGGCCCGCTCGTTCGTCACCGACGGCGCCACCCTCCAGATCGGCATCGGGACCGTACCTGACATGGTGGCTTCCCAGCTGGCGGCCGGAACCGGTGGCTCGTACGGGGTGCACAGCGAGATGTTCACCGACGGGCTCATGCACCTTCACCTGGCCGGCAAGGTGACCAACGACTCCAAGAGCCTCTTCAACGGCGTGTCCATCACCACCTTCGCCCTGGGGTCCGCCGACCTCTACCGGTGGTTGGACGGCAACGACCAGGTCGCCTTCGTGCCGGTGCAGGTGGTCAACGATCCTTCGATCATCGCCCGCAACCACTCGTTCGTCTCCATCAACGGAGCGCTGAGCGTTGACCTGTACGGTCAGGTGGTGGCCGACAGCATCGACGGCAAGCAGATATCCGGGGTGGGCGGCCACGAGGACTTCGTGTCAGCGGCCGAGTTGCGGGTCGACGACCACTCGCTCATCTGTCTGCGATCGACGGCGGTGGTCAACGGGGAGACCCGTTCGCGGATCGTACCGCTGCTCCCGGAGGGCTCGGTGGTATCGACCCCGCGGCACCACACCGGGGTGATCATCACCGAGTACGGGGCGGCCGACCTGACCGGACTCACCGTTCGGGAACGGGCCTCCGCCCTGGTCGAGCTGGCCCATCCCGACTTCCGTGCCGAGCTGTCCGAGACGGCCGGCCGTCTCGGACGATCCTGACCCCCTGGTGGGTTCATGAGCCGGCCGGGCGACGGTTCGGGACCGAGCGGGCCGGACGGACCGGGTGGAGCTGGCGGGGCCGGTGAGGCGGAGGGGCGGGCGACCCTCACCCTGGCCACCTTCAACGTCCACATGGGGGTCGACGGCTGGGGTCGCCCCTACGACCTGATCGATCAGTGTCGCTCGCTCGATGCCAACATCCTCATCATGCAGGAGTCCTTCGCTCCCGCCGACGGCAGCCCCAGCACCGCCGAGCGAGTGGCCGCCGAGCTTGGTTACGACGTGGTGGCCGAAGTTGCCCTGGCCGGTGTCAAGCTCTTCGGACCCGTGCCCACCGACTCGAAGCGGTGGGCACCGTGGCCCAGCCTGTTACGAACAACGTCCCGGATCGAAAAGGAGCGGCGGTCGACGGACGGCCGACGATATCGGCGGGCCTCGGTGCGCGGGCGGGTGTGCGTGGCCATGCTGTCGAAGCTGCCGGTACGGGACCTGGCCGTGCTCTATCTCAATCAACTACGCCGGGACCCGGCACGGCGGGTGGTGATCAGCTGCGTCACCACCCTCGGGGGCCGCAGTGTCAGCGTCTTCGGCACCCACATGTCGCACATCTCCCATGGATCGCACGCCCAGTACCGCCAACTGAGGGCCCAACTTCCCCACCCGGACGTGGCCGCCGTGCTGGCCGGCGACATGAACCTGTGGGGACCACCCGTCAACTCCTACTTCCCAGCTTGGCGCCGAGCCGTCACCGGAAAGACGTGGCCGTCCCGGCACCCTCACAGCCAGGTCGACCACGTGCTCATCACCCCCCCGCTGTCTGTCGTGGAGGCCCGGGTGGCGGACCACTCCGGATCCGATCATCGCCCGGTGGTGGTGACCTTGGCTCTGGCCTGAATCCCGCTCGATCCGGGCCCGTTCCGATCCGGGCCTGTTGCGACCGGTCGCAGTAGCGTCTTGCGCCTATGGCCGAACCACTCGATGGCTTCGAAGCGTCCACCTTCACCGCCGGGGGGGACACCCGGGCGATCTATCGGATCGGCTCGGGGCCGGCCGTCATCGTGATGAGTGAGATTCCTGGCATCACCCCCGGGGTGGCGGCGTTCGGTCGCAGGGTGGCGACCTGCGGGCTGACGGCGGTGCTGCCCCACATGTTCGGCGACGACGGCCGCGCTCCTTCGGGGGGCTACATCCTCTCGTCGACGGCGAGGGCGTGCATCGCCAAGGAGTTCACCGTCCTGGCCACCGGACGGACCAGCCCGGTCATCGGTTGGTTGCGGGCACTGGCCAGGGACGAGCACCGGCGATGCGCTGGACCGGGAGTGGGGGCGGTCGGGATGTGCTTCACCGGAGGCTTCGCTCTCGGCATGATGGTCGATGATGTGGTGGTGGCCCCGGTGCTCAGCCAACCGTCGCTTCCTGTGTCGATCTCCAAGGGCCGACGGCGGGACGTCGGACTGTCCCCCGGAGATCTGGCCCGCGTCCAGGACCGGTGCGCCGCCGGTTGCCGTGTTCTCGGGCTCCGGTTCACCGGCGACAAGCTCAGCCCGCCCGAGCGCTTCGTGCACCTCCGTCAGTTGCTTGGTGACCAGTTCATCGGCGTCGAGATCGACTCGTCGCCGGGCAACCCCCATGGTCATGAGCCGTCCGCTCACTCGGTCCTGACCGAGCACCTCGACGATCGACCGGGAACCCCGACCCGTGCCGCTCTCGACCAGGTCTTGGCCTTCTTCAGCGACGCTCTCGGATGAACCGACTGGCGGAGGCGTGGCGGGACCGCGGTCACCACCGAACCCTCTGCGGGCAGCAGATCTTCACCATCGACGTCCCCCCGACGGGCTCCGCCCTCCATCCGCCGCTTCTCGTCCTGCACGGATTCCCCACCTCCTCCTTCGACTTCAGCGGCGTGGTCGACCGGCTTGCCGCTGACCGCAGGGTGCTCCTGCTCGACATGCTCGGCTACGGGATGTCGGACAAGCCCGACAGGGCCTACACCTTCTCGCTCCAGGCTGATATCGCCGTAGCCTTCATCGCCGATCTCGGGGTCGATCAACTGGGGCTGTTGACCCACGACGTCGGGGACACCCTGGGGGGCGAGCTTCTGGCCCGCCAGCTCGAGGGCAGCTGGCCGGTGGATATCGCCGATCGGGCCATGACCAACGGCAGCATCTACCACGAACTGGCGCATCTCAGTGCCGGACAGCTATTCCTCCTCGGGCTCCCGGACGAACGGCTTCCCCTCGACCGCCGCCTCGACCGGGCGGCGGTCATGACCGGGGTGGCCTCCACCTTCGGCCCCACTGCCGAGGTGGGCCAAGACGAGCTGTCGGCTCAGTGGGAGATGATCGCCCACTTCGACGGCGACCTGCTCCTCCCCCGCCTCATCCGTTACATCGACGAACGCCGGAGCCACGAGCGCCGCTTCACCGGGGCCATCGAGCAGCACCCGTCCCCGTTGGTGGTGGTGTGGGGCGAGGACGACCCGATCGCCCGTCCGGCCATGACCGATGTGCTGTGTGGCGGCCGGACGGACATCCGATGCCGGCTGCTCGACGGGGTCGGGCACTACCCGATGGTGGAAGCACCCGACCGCTTCCTCGGCGCTTTGAGGTAGACGCCGGCCGGCGGTGTCTCACACCGTGCAGGTCACCTCGCCGTGGATCACCGCGAACCATCCATCGGGTGAGGCGGCCCAGGCCCGCCAAGCGGTGGCGAATGAAACCAGATCGGCGTCCGAAGCGATCCCGTGGTTCCGCAGCTGCTCGGCCATGGACGAGTGGACGAATCGCTCGGCCCACAGATCACCCCACCACGATCGTTCCTCGGGGGTGGCGAAGCACCAGACGGAAGCCGATGGGGCCACCGAGGAGAAGCCGACCGCCAGTGCCCAGTGCAGGAGTCTGCGACCGGCGTCCCAGTTGGCCCCGTTGACGCGGGTCAGCGTCCCGTAGGCGTCCAGGGAGCGGGCGACGTCCGGTTCGTCGGGAAAGAAGCGGAATGTCGGGTAGTCCGAATCGCGGATGGCCACCAACCCTCCGGGCCTGCACACCCGTCGCATCTCGACCAGCGCGGCCTCCGGGTCTCCCAGGTGCTGGAGCACTTGATGGGCGTGGACGACATCGAAGGCATCGTCGTCGAAACCGAGGGAGTAGATGTCTCCGACCTCGAAGGAGACGGAGGCGGTGCCTGACTCCTCGGCCGAGGACCGTGCCTCGGCGATGACCGCCTCGGACGCATCGACGCCCACCACCCGGCCCGGGGCCAGGCGACGGGCCAGATCACAGGTGATGGTCCCGGGACCGCAACCCACATCGAGCAGTGACATCGACGGGCGCAGACGAGGGAGGAGGTAGGCCGCCGAATTCTCCGCCGTCCGCCAACGGTGGGATCGCAGCACGCTGTCGTGGTGACCGTGGGTGTAGGGAACGTTGGTCACCCGTTTTGCCCGGCCCCGCTGGGGACGGCGGCCACCGGCCGGCCGTCCTCCAGGTAGACGGTGGTGGGAGCGGACAAGCCCTGGGCCACCCTTCGGCCCACCGGTCCGCTCAGGAGCCGAGCCGCCTCGTCGGGCAGAGCCCATCGATACTCGCTGATCTCCTCCACCTGCAGGACGATACCCTTCCGCGGTTCGGCGCCGACCGTGCCGCAGTCGAACAGAAAGCGCAGCCCACCGGGACGACCCGGCCTGGGGCGCAGGAAGTCGACGCACGCCAGACGCCCCGAGGTGACGGCCAGTCCGGTCTCCTCGGCCACCTCACGTTGACACCCCTCCCAGGGAGTCTCACCGTCTGCCTCGATCTGCCCGCCGGGGATCGTCCATCCCCCCTTGTACGTCGGCTTGAGAATGAGGAGCCGGCCGGATCCGTCGCCGATCAGCCCTCCGGCCGACGCCGGAATTCGGGGGAGCAGGTAGTCGGCCACGTCACATCATCATCGATCCGGACACCACCCGGCACGACGGTGGCACGTCGCCTTCGATCCAGTCTTCGACGTCGGTCCGGTCTCCGCCTTCGATGCCGGTCCCCGATCCACTCGACAATCTAATTTCCAGACGGCGGACTCGAAGTATGCGAAACGCAGAAGTAGATGCGGCCCGGAGACCAGGCGACAGCATCCACGCTCTACACCTTGGCCATGTTGTCGAACCGGGTCTGATTGCCGATGAAGGCCAGCCGTTTCACCCCGGTGGGGCCGTTCCGGTGCTTGGCCACGATCACCTCGGCGGTTCCCTGCGTGTCGGTAGAGTCGGGGTGGTAGAGCTCGTCCCGGTAGAGGAAGAGGACGACATCGGAGTCCTGTTCGATCGAGCCGGACTCCCTCAGGTCGGCCAACATCGGCCGTTTGTCCTGGCGCATCTCCAATCCACGCGACAGCTGGGACAGGGCCACCACGGGCACCTCGAGCTCGCGGGCCAAGATCTTCAGGCCCCGGCTGATCTCGGACACTTCGACCTGGCGGTTCTCGGCTCCGTGCCGGCCGGTCATGAGTTGGAGATAGTCGACGACTACCAGCCCCAGCCCCGACCTGCTCTTCAAACGGCGGGCTCGGGCGCGGATGTCCATCACCGTGAGGTTGGGATTGTCGTCGATGTATATCGGGGCCTCGCTCATCCGGCTGATGGCGTTGCCCACCTTGGCCCAGTCCGCCTCACGCAGGTTGCCCGTCCGCATCCGGTTGGCGTCGACCCGTGCCTCCGAACCCAGCAGCCGCTGAGTGAGCTCCATGTGGCTCATCTCCAATGAGAACAACAAGGTGGGCACCTGCAGTTTGATGCCGGCGTGGGCCACCATCCCCAGGGCGAAGGCGGTCTTGCCCATGGCGGGTCGGGCGCCCACCACGATCAAGTTCGACGGCTGGAGCCCCGACAACTGTTCGTCGAGATCGACGTATCCGGTAGCCAACCCGGTGATGGCGTCACCCTGGTCGTAGAGCCGCTGGAGATGGTCGAGTCCCTGCCCGAGTAGGTCGCGCAAGGGGGTCATCGAGTCGACCACCCTGCGTTGGGCCACCTCGAAGACCAGGCTCTCTGCCCGGTCGATCACTCCTGAGACGTCCTCGGGGAGGCTGTAGCCGAGCTCGCTGATCTCGCCCGCCACCGATACCAACCGGCGCAGGAGGGCCAGCTCCTCGATGATCCTGGCGTAGTACTCGGCATTGCCGATGGATGGGGTGTTGGCCTGCAGGGACACGAACACCGACGGGTCCCCGATGCTGTCCAACAGGCCCCGACGCCGGAGGTCCTCGGTGACCGTCACCCAGTCGGCCGGCTCGCCTTCGCTGAACAACGAGGTGATGGTGGAGAAGATGTGCCCGTGCGAGGACTTGTAGAAATCCTCGGGCTTGCACACCTCCATGGCCACGGCGATGGCATCGCGCGACAACAACATGGCTCCGAGCAGGGATTCTTCCGCTTCGAGATTATGGGGCGGGACCCGCCCGGCCTGGGATCCGTTGCCACCCATCGATGCCATGAGATGTCGGGGGCGGGTGTCGTCAACGGCTTGAACCATGGTTCGTCAACCTTGGCCGAATTGGCCTGTGGAACGGAAGTACCTCTTGCTGGGGAAAGAGGCGCACAGGGGTGTGGACGAAGCGTGGACAAGCTGGGTTGCCATGCGGACGCCGGAGAGCACACCGCCATCTTCACTCCGGGATGTGACAACCGGGTGGATGACTCGCCGGTCACGCCCGGTCACGCCCGATCACGCCCGGTCACGCCCGGTAACGACCGGGCGGCACCCGTGACGATCAGCTCTCGGCGACCACGTCCACGGTCAGGTCGAACACCACGCCGCCGACCAGTTCGACCCTGACGCTGTGTTCCCCCACCGTCTTGATCGGCTCGACGAGGACCAGGTCCTTGCGATCGATCACCGCACCGGTGTCCACCTCGACCTGGCGAACGATGTCCGCCGCCGAGATCGAGCCGAACAGCCGCTCGCCGGTGGCCCGGGCCGGGATGCTGATGGTGTTGCCCACCAGGGTGCGGGCCACCGTCTCGGACGACTCGCGGTCGCGGGCGTCACGGAGATCCCTCGACCGGCGCATGGCGGCGGCCTGGCTCTCCAGTCCGGCCGAGGCGACGATGGCCTTCCCGGCCGGCAGGAGGTGGTTGCGGGCAAATCCGCCGGAGACGTCGATGATGTCACCGCGCTTGCCCACGCCGTCGATGTCACTGCGTAGGAGAACCTTCATGTCAGGCCTCGCCGCCCTCGACGGGCTCGTCGACGATGACTTCGGTCAGCGAACCGTCACCGGTCCCGGTGACTTCGAGAACCTCCTCGACGATGGCCTCGCCCGATTCTGCCCCCGGCCCGGCGGAGCCGGCGGGCACGTCGCGGGGTGCGTCATCGGCCAGCGCCGTCGACGTGGCGTCGGCCGACAAGGAGCGCTCCTCGTCCCGGCGCCCCCGCCCTGCCCCGCCCTGGCCGCCATAGCCGCCCTCACGCCCCCGTCCGCCCCCGCGACCGCCGGGGCGTTCGGTGGTGGTGCGTTGGGTGTAGGGAAGCAGGACCAGCTCACGGGCGGTCTTGATGGCGATGGCCACATCGCGCTGGTGCTGGGTGCAGTTGCCCGACACCCTCCGGGCGCGGATCTTCCCGCGATCGCTCATGTACTTGCGGAGCATGCCGACGTCCTTGTAGTCGACCCACTCCACCCGGTCCTTGCACAGGGCGCAGGGCTTCTTCTTGATGCGCCGGCCGGTGTCCTTGGGAGCGCGCCGGGCGGTGCCTCCACGATCATTGCTGCGTGCCATGGCTAGAAGGGCTCCTCGCTGTATCCGTATCCCGGGGGCTCGGTGGCCGGGCCGGCGCCGCCGCCCTGGGGACCCGACGGGCGGCCGCCTCCCGAACCGGAGCCGGAGCCACCGTCGCCGGGTCCGCGCCGCTCGTTCTTGGTGATCTGGGCGGTGGCCCATCGGATGCTGGGTCCGATCTCGTCCGCCACCACCTCGATCTTCGACCGCTTGTCGCCGTCGGGGGTCTCCCAGCTCCGCTGCTCCAGTCGACCGGTGACGATGACCCGTGATCCGCGGCTCAGGCTCTCGGCGGCGTTCTCGGCCATCTCCCGCCAGCAGACGATGTCGAAGAAGGAAGCCGCCTCTTCCCATTCCTGGGTCTGCCGGTTCTGCCAGCGGCGATTGACGGCCAGGCCGAAGCTGGTCGTGGCCTGGCCGGTGTTGGTGAAGCGGAGCTCGGGGTCGCGGGTGACGTTGCCCACCAGCGTGACCACATTTCCGTTGGCCATGTCAGCCCTCCCCCCCGGTGGTGGCGGAGGCGGCGGCCCGCCGACCGGCCACCTTGTCGGGAATCCGGATCACCTTGTGACGCAGCACCTCGTCAGCCAGGACGAACACCCGCTCCATGTCGGTGACGGCCGGCGGCTCGGCCGTCAGCTCGATGACCACGTAGTATCCCTCGCGCTTGTGCTGGAGCTCGTAGGCAAACGTGCGCCGGCCCCAACGCTCGACCCGGCCAGGGTTTCCCCCCTTGGCCTTCAGCGCCGCCAGCGCCCGGTCGAGGACGCCGTTCACCGCCGCCTCGTCGGCACCGGTGTCGAAGATCACCATCGTCTCGTATGGCCGCACAGGCGGCTCACCTCCCTCTGGATCGGGCAGCAGGGGCCCGAGCCCCACCATGTGGGGCAGGTCGGAACTGGATGGCCACCCGCAGGTGGCCGGTAGGACGGCTGTACTCTACCGGCAATCCGCCGGGGTCCCGCACCGGACCGATCGGTGCGGGGCCGGCCCGGGCCCAGGACGGAGCCTCAGTGGTAGACCTCGGCGTCGGACGGGAAGTCTCCGGAGCGCACATCGGCGGCATAGGCGGCGACGGCGGCGACGGCCGAATCGCCCAGCTCGGCGTAGCGACGCACGAACTTGGGCACGGTGGGGTTCAGACCCAGCAGGTCGTGGAGCACCAGCACCTGACCGTCGCACTCCGGGCCGGCACCGATCCCGATGGTCGGCACCTCCAGTGAATCGGTGATGACGCTTCCGACCTGCTCGGGAACTCCCTCGATGACCACGGCGAAGCAACCGGCGGCCACGATGGCCTTGGCCCCGACGGCCAGGGCGTTGGCGGCCACGTCGTCCCGGCCCTGGACCCGGTACCCGCCCATCACGTTGACCGACTGGGGGGTGAGCCCGAGGTGCCCCATCACCGGGATCTCGGCCGCCACCAGCGCCTCGACCATGGGCACCCGGTTGGCCCCGCCCTCCAGTTTGACGGCCTGGGCTCCGGCCCGGATGAGGGTGGCGGCGTTGCGCACGGTGTCCACCGGATCGAGGTGGTAGCTCATCCAGGGAAGATCGGCCACGATCAGGGGCTCGGGCCTGGCCCGGGCCACCGCCGCCGTGTGGTGGGCCATGTCCTCCAGGGTCACCTGCAGGGAATTCTCGTACCCCAGCACGTTGTTGCCCACCGAGTCCCCCACCAGGATGATGTCCACCCCGGCACGGGAGGCGATGCGGGCCCCCGGGGCGTCGTAGGCCGTCACCATCACCAGGGCGGGGTGGCCATCGCGCCGCTTGGCGGCGCGCACGGCGGGGACGGTGACCGGTCGGGACCGGGACTCGGGCATTGAGATCCTCCTGTTCGAACCGTCCAGCGCCCCCAGGGCTGCCGGCGGTATGGGCGGTGACTCGGTCGCCACCGCGGAGCACTACGTACTGCCTGGCCCCATACTACCGGCCCAGGGGCAGTTCTGGCTGGCCGATCGGGTGTCGGCGGCGGGGCGGCCGGATCAAGCTGGGTCCGGCGGCCCGGACGGAGCTCGGGATTCGGCTGTCTCCGGCCGGTTGTCGACCTCGGGCGCGGCTCCGGCCGAGGCCGGGACATCGGACGCCGGGTCCTCCTGCAGACCGGGTTTGAGCCCGATGAGGCCGACCACGGCCGCCACCGCCATGACGATGGCCATGCCGAAGAGCACCGTCCGGATGGAGTAGGCGAAGTCGAGCCGGATGAAGTGGGGGATCGCCGACGTGCTGCCGCTGCCCCCCTGGGACTGGGAGATGGCGTCCGCCTCTCGGGTGGCCTGGCCCCGGGGCACGCCCTGGGACAGCAACGAGGTGGTCACCCTCGAGCGCATGTCCGACACCAGCACGGTCCCGAGGATGGCCAGGCCCAGGCTGGCCGCATAGTTCCGCACCGTCTGGGTGATGCCGGTGGCTTCGCCGTAGGAGAGCCGGGAAGCGCGGTTGACGGCGTCGGTGCTGGCCGGACCGAGCATGAACCCCATGCCCGCCCCGGCCAGGACCACGTACCACTCCTGGGAGCTGAACTGGAGCTGGGTCACCTTGCCGGCCCACAGGGCGAAGCCGACGGCGGCCAAGGCACAGCCCAGCACCACCGGACGCTTGGCCCCGACCCGGTCGAGCATGCGCCCGCCGATCTGGGCGGCGACCACGAAACCGAGGAAGAAGTAGAGCAGGAAGAGCCCGGCCTCTGAGGCCGTCTTGCCCAGGGAGATCTGGGCGTACTCGCTGGCGAAGAAGAACACCGGGATGAAGGCCAGCATGGCCACGCCGAGGACCAGGTTCTCGACCAGGAAGGCCCGGATGCGGAAGATGCGCACCTGCATGAGGGGCACCGGCGTGCGGAGCTCGACGAAGTAGAACGTCACCAGCAGCACCAGGCCGGCGGCGATGCACAGGCCGATGGCCGGGTTCCCCCACCCCCAGATCGACGACTGCTGGAATCCGAAGACGCTGAGGGCCACGCCCGAGGCGATGAGGACGAGGCCTCGGACGTCCACCCGGGCCGGTTTGAACGAGGTGGTCGGCTTGGAGACGAAGATGAGCACCAGGGCGATGATGGCCACCGGGATGTTCACCCAGAAGATGGCCCGCCACGTCCACTGGGTCAGGTAGCCCCCGAGAATGGGACCGATGGCGGTGAGGCCTCCGGCGATGCCGAAGAAGGTGGCCAGGGCCTTGCCTCGCTCACGGAGGGGGAACGTCTGCACCACGATGGCCAGGGCGGCCGGGAACATCATGGCCCCCCCGGCCCCCTGGATCACCCGGAAGGTGACGATCCACGCCTCGGCCAGGCTCCCCTTCGGTGTGAGCCCGCACATGGCCGAGGCGGCGGCGAACACGATGACGCCGAGCACCACCATCTTGCGGTGCCCGACGGTATCGGCCAACCGGCCGCCGAAGGCGAACAAGGCGGCCAGTGACAACAGGTAGGCGTTGACCGCCCACTGGACACCGGTGGCCGAAAGGCCCAGCTCCCGCTGGATCTCCGGGACGGCGATCGACACGATGGTCTGATCGATGAACGTCATGGCGACGGCAAAGATCATGGCCGCCAGGATCAGGTTCTTCGATCCTCCCGTCGTGGCCCCGGTGCTCGACATCCGTACCCCCTGTGCAGTCTCAGATTCGCCCTACAGTCTGGGCCATGGTCTCACCTCGGTTCAACGGAAAGTCGGTTCTCGTCACCGGGGCCGCCTCGGGCATCGGCCGGGCCACGGCCATACGACTGGCCCACGAGGGTGCGGCCGTGGTCGCCTCGGACATCAACGCCGTGCTCCTCGAGCGGCTCTCGGTGGAGGCCGGGGGCCTGGCCGGTCCGGTCACCACCGTGGTCGCCGATGTGAGTTCGGAAGCCGGGGTCCGCCCGATGGTGGCGACGGCCCTGGACGAGCTGGGCCAACTCGACGTGGTGGTCAACGTGGCCGGGGTACTCTCCTTCTCCCACACCCACGAGCTGTCCCTCGACGAGTGGAACCGGCTCCTCTCCGTCAATCTGACCGGGACCTTCCTGGTGTGCCGGGAGACCCTGCCCCACCTGTTGGCCACCGGGGGGAACATCGTCAATCTGGCCTCCACCGCCGCCCACAAGGGCCAGCCGTGGGCGACCGCCTACGTGGCGTCGAAGGGGGGTGTGCTGGCCTTCACCCGGTCGCTGGCCGTGGAGTACGCCGCCCAGGGTCTGCGGGTGAACAGCATCAGCCCCGGGGCCATCGACACCCCGATCACCGGCGAGTTCCATCTCCCCGAGGGCGCCGACATCAAACTGCTCGACCGGGTCACCCCGATCGGGGCCTTCGGCACGCCCGAAGGGATCGCCGCCGCCATCGCCTACGTGGCCTCCGACGAGGCGTCACACATGAACGGCGCCGACATCGTCATCGACGGGGCGACGATCGCCTGAGTGGCCGCCCCCGGGCCGGCCGCCACGCACTGGCGTCCGAGGCTCAGCCGAGCGTCGACCGCCCGTCGGTGGCCCACCAGTCAGCCGTCAGTTTGAGACCCTTGAGCGACGTCCGGGGCAGCAGCTCCTCGTAGGTCCGCCGGTAGCCGGTGTGGGCGATCAACCAGGTGCCGTCCACTTTCACGTAACGGTCGGTGTAGAAGGCCGCACCCTGCACGTTGATCCCGAGGTCGGTGAGGATCACCACGTCTTCGAGGGCCCACGTCCCCACCGCCTCACCGGGGCCGGTCAGATCGATCTCGGGATGATGGCACCGATGGCTGCTCAGCATGGTGGTGGCCCCCATCGAGGTCCGGAGGAACTCCATGATGGCCGGGCGCCCGTCGAACTCGTAGAGCCCACCGCCATAACGGGCCGAGGCCTCGGGAATGAAGCAGGTCTCCATCTCGTCCCAGAGCTTCTGGTCGAGACAGCGGAGGTAGCGGTACTTGAGCCGCTTGATCAGTTCGATCTCGACGAGGTCCTCGGGTGTCACGGTCGCTCCTCTGTTGACGTCGGTGTTCGGCGGACGGGCCGGGGCCCGTCCTCGAGGCGGATGATGGGGTGCTACCTGATGGTGCCGACCCCGGGGATGAGCGGGAGATCGAGGGCGGTGACCCAACCCGGGGGCAGGTCGTTGACGGCCGGCACGGCATTGAGGGCGCGCATCCCGGTGGCCAGGCATCCGGCGGCGGCGGCGTCGCGCCCGCTGCCGTCCGAGAACCGGAAGGCCGTCTCTTGGGTGATCGAGGGTGATCCGTCGATGACCACCCGGTAGACGTCGCTCTGCGTGCCCCGGGGCCACTCGGGGGCGGCGTCGTCCCCCACCCGGTTGACGTGCTCCAGGCAGATGCGGGGCTCGCCCCGGTAGATCCCGTTGATGGTGAAGCGGATGGCGGCCACCTGACCGGGGCTGATCACCCCCTTGGCCGACGTGATGGGCCGATCGGTGACCCACTTCTCCCACGTGGTGGTGATCTCGTCGAGCTCGATGCCCACCGCCTGGGCCATCATCGGGACGGTGGCGCCCCAGGACATGACCAGGATGTCGGAGTGCTCGAGCAGCGGAGTGAACTCCGGTGGACGGCCGATGCCCATCTCCTCTTCGTAGTCGCCCTCGTAGTTGCGGTAGTCGAGGATCTCGAGGGCCCGGACCTGACGGACCTGACCGCACAGACCCATCAGGGTCATGGGAAACAGGTCGTTGGCGAAGCCGGGGTCGATGCCGGTGGTGAAGCACGACGAGGAACCGGCTTCGCACGCCTCGGTGATCGGGTCGATCCAGCTGGGGGGGTTGAGCCTCATCGACGGCCACACCCACGGGGTCATGGCCGTCGAGCACACGTCGATGCCGGCCAGCAGGAAGGCCCCGATGTCGCGGAGGTTGTCGTTGGCGTGGGCGGCGGTCGGGCCGAAGTGGACCAGCGCATCCGGCTCCAGGTCGACGAGCCCCTCCACGGATCCGGAGGCGGCCAGGCCCACCGGATCCATCCCGCACAGCGTCCCGACGTCACGGCCGACCTTGTCGGGGTTGGAGACCCCCACCCCGACCAGCTCGAAGGCGGGGTGCTGGAGGATCTCGGGGATCACCATCTTCCCCACGAAGCCCGTGCCCCACACCACCACCCGTTTGGGAGCCGGGCTCACCGTGACAGCTCGCCCGAGTTGACCAGCAGGTACTGGCCGGTGACCGCCTTGGCATGGTCCGAAGCGAAGAAGGCGGCCACATCGGCCACCTCCCCGTCCTCGGTCATCCGCCGCAGGGGGAACGTGCCCACGATGTCCTCCAGGACGTCTTCGGGGCTGCGGCCCTGGCTGGCCGCCGTACCGTTGACGTACATCTCGACGTTGGGTCCCCACATCCACGAGGGGATCACCATGTTGCAGCGGATGTTGTCGGGTCCCAGCTCGTCGACCAGGTAGTACATGGCCGACAACAGCGCGGCCTTCGACGCTGCGTAGCCGCCCTGGGGCAGTGCCGGCTGGAACATCGACTGGGAGCCGATGAGGACCAGCGAGCCGCCGCCGCCTTCTTTCATGGCCGCCGCCACCGGACGGATGACGGTGAGGGCACCCAGCACGTTGGTCTCGAACGCCTTGCGCCAGGACTCGAGGGTGAGGTCGTAGAGCCCGCCCCACACGTTCTCGTAGGCGGCCACCTGGATGAGGGCGTCGACCGAACCGAAACGGTCCTGGGCCAGTTCGACCAGGGCGGCGCAGGACCCGGCGTCGGTGATGTCCGTCACCTGGGTGGCCACCCGCTGGCCGGTCGGATCGAGCTCGCCGGCGGTGGTCTCCAGGGTGGCGGCCGTGCGGGCGGCCAGTACCACCGACGCCCCGTCACGCAGGGCGCTGGCCGCGGACTCGCGACCGAGGCCTCCACCCACGCCGGTCACCACCACGGTCTTGCCTTCGAGGAGCATCCCCCTCTTCTAGACGATTTCGGGATGGAACGCGTTGCAGTTACGCCATCGGCGCCCGGACCCCGGTGGTGGGAGGTGCCGGCCGGCGGCCCCGGTGCCGGGCGCCCGGACCCGGTCTGACGCCGGCCGAGGACCGGACACCCGTCGCCCCGGGGCGGAAATCCGGGCCGGGCCGAGTCCGGATCCGGCCGTGGTGGGCATCCACGTGCCACCGACCCTGCCCTGCGACCCTCAGAGGCTGGCGCGACCCCGCAGGGGTTTGCGGGCCACCGTCTCCACTCCGGCGCCGGCCGGGTACATCCGGGCCAGATGGTTCCACGAGCACTCGGCGCACACTTCGACGACGTAACAGACCACCGGGTCCTTTCGCCGCCAGTAGCGGGTCAGCTCGGTCTGGGTGGCGACGCACCTGCCCCCGGAGGGAAGCCGGGAACCGAAAACGAAGGTGACCTCCACGAGATCCGCCTCCTCGCAGATGGGGCACTGCTCCCCGGAGGGATGTCCCAGGTTGCGGGCGGCGCGGAGGAGCTCGGGGTGGGCATCGCATACGTCCAGCCGGGACAAACGGCCCCGCCGGTACTCGCGGACGACCGCGTTCCGGGCGAGCAGGTACTCGACTCGTCCCCCGGTAGGGGACGTCTGCACTCCGTCGAGCGATCCGGGTCGGAAGCTCACCCCGCCAAGGGTAATCCCTCGTCCCTGTGGCGGGTACCCATTATCCGCCCCGTCCGGTACCGACCACGCCCCGACCACTGACCGGCCACCGCCCGACCACCGCCCGCCCACCTCGCCGGGATACCGGCCGAGAATCTCGATCGGCACCCTGGCCCCCGGCACGGATCCGGGTCGCTCCCCGCCCGAGGCACACCCCAATGTATTGCATTGATATATCGATTTGATATATCGTGGCGACATGCAGCAAATCGCGACCGGTCACCCGGCCACTGAAAATTGGGCCTGACGTGCTCGAACTGGCCATTCTCGGCCTCCTCCACGAGCAGGAGCTCCACGGTTACGAGATCCGTCGTCGGCTACGCGACGAGCTGGGCCTGTTCGCCAACATCTCGTTCGGCTCGCTGTACCCGGCTCTGTCCCGGCTCGAGAAGTCCGGGGCGGTGACGGTTACCGAGTCGGGTGGCACCGCCGCCGCCGTCCCCATGCCGCTGACAGGATCGCTGAGCGGTGAGCGGGCCGGGCTGCGGACACGGCGAGCCGGCACCAGCCGGGGCACCAAGCGGTCCCGCAAGGTCTACCGGATCACCGACGGGGGCCGCCGTCTCTTCGAGCAACTGCTCGACGCCGACGAGCCGGCCGGCACCGACGACGCCCGGAGCTTCGGGCTCCGCCTGGCCTTCGCCCGCCACCTGGCCCCTCAGGCCCGTCTGGCCCTCCTCGAGCGACGCAAGGCCCAACTGACCCGCCGCCTCGACGCCGACCGGACCAGGGCCGCCGGTCGCAGCCTCGACGACTACGCCCGCTCGCTGGTGGAGCACGGCACCGAGGCCACCGAACACGACATCGCCTGGCTCGACCGCCTCATCGAGTCCGAACGTCAGAAGCAGACAGCACCAACTCGAACCGATAGCCGCCTCCCCCGCGACGGGGATGCCGTAGCGACAACGAAGGGAATCAATTGATGAGCACCATCCGAGTGGCCATCGCCGGTGTGGGCAACTGCGCCAGCTCACTCATCCAGGGAGTCGAGTACTACCGCGACGCCGACCCGACCGAGACGGTCCCCGGGCTCATGCACGTGGTGCTCGGCGGCTACCACGTCCACGATCTCGAGTTCGTCGCCGCCTTCGACGCCGACGCCGCCAAGGTCGGCACCGACCTGGGCAAGGCCATCTTCGCCGGCCAGAACAACACCATCCGGTTCGCCGGTGTGGGCGAGCTGGGCGTGACCGTGCAGAGAGGGCCGACGCTCGACGGCTTCGGGAAGTACTACCGGGAGACGGTCGAGGAGTCGCCGGCCGAACCGGTCGACGTGGTGGCCGCCCTCAAGGACGTCCGGGCCGACGTGCTGGTCAGCTATCTCCCGGTCGGCTCCGAACGGGCCCAGCGCTTCTACGCCGAGGCCTGCCTCCAGGCCGGGGTCGGCTTCGTCAACGCCATCCCGGTGTTCATCGCCTCGGACCCCGAGTGGGCCCGGAGGTTCCGGGCCGCCGGGCTGCCCATCGTGGGTGACGACATCAAGAGCCAGGTGGGATCGACCATCGTCCACCGGATCCTGACCCGCCTGTTCGAGGACCGGGGGCTGGCCCTCGACCACACCTACCAGCTGAACGTGGGCGGGAACATGGACTTCAAGAACATGCTCGAACGAGACCGCCTCGAGTCGAAGAAGGTCTCCAAGACCCAGGCCGTCACCAGCCAGATCGAGCACGGATCGCTGCCGGCCGACGACGTGCACATCGGTCCGTCCGACCATGTCCCGTGGCTCCACGACCGCAAGTGGGCCTACATCCGCATGGAGGGTCGGAACTTCGGGGACGTGCCCCTCAACCTCGAGCTGAAACTCGAGGTCTGGGACTCCCCGAACTCGGCCGGCGTGATCATCGACGCCGTCAGGTGTGCCAAGCTGGCCCTCGACCGGGGGATCGGCGGACCACTTCTCGGGCCCTCGGCGTACTTCATGAAGTCGCCCCCCGTCCAGTACCACGACGACGTCTGCCACCAGATGGTCGAGGCCTTCGCCGACGGCGACCCCGGTCCGGTGTGGCCCGAGCCCTGAGGTGTGACCCGGCGTCGTGAGGCGGTGAGGTCGTGACCGAGTACCGGGAGTCCGTCGCACCCGTGGGCGCTCAGGGCTGGTGCGCCCACCACTCGACCAGGCGTTCGGTGGCCTCGTCCTTTCCGAGGGGACCCTCGTCCATCCTGAGATCGAGCAGGAAGGCCAGCGCCCGGCCCACATCCGGTCCGGGCGACAGTCCGAGCGCCGCCATCACCTGGGACCCGTCGAGGTCGGGCCGGATGGCGTCGAGCTCCTCCTGCTCCCGCAAGTCGGCGATGCGGGCCTCGAGCTCGTCCATCCGCTGGCCCAGTGCCCTGGCCTTGTTGGCGTTCCGGGTGGTGCAGTCACAGCGGGTCAGCTCGTTGAGCTGGTCGAGGAGCGGCCCGGCGTCCCGCACGTAGCGCCGCACGGCCCGGTCGGTCCATCCGAGACGGTAGGTGTGGAAGCGGAGGTGGAGGTTGACCAGTTCGGTGACGATCTCCACGTCGTCGCTGGGGTACCTGAGCGCCTGCATCCGGTTGCGGGTCATCCGGGCTCCCACCACCTCGTGGTGATGGAACGTCACCCGCCCGTCCACGAAGGCCCTCGTCTTGGGCTTGCCCACGTCGTGGAAGAGGGCGGCCAGCCGGAGCAGGCGGTCGGGCCCGGTCTTGTCCACCACGGCCAGCGTGTGGGCCAGCACGTCCTTGTGGCGGTGGATGGGATCCTGCTCGAGGGCCAGTCCGGGCAGTTCGGGCAGGAATTCGGCGGCCAGTCCGGTCCGGACCACGAACCACAGGGCGACCGACGGGACCTCGACCAGCATGATCTTGTCGAGCTCGTCGCGGATCCTCTCGGCTGACACGATGGACAGGCGGGCATGACCGGACTTGACCGCCTCGACCAGCTCGGCGGCCGGCTCCAACTCGAGACCGGCGATGAACCGGGCGGCCCGCAGCATCCGCAACGGATCGTCGGCGAAGGAGGCCTCCGGATCCAGAGGGGTGCGCAGCCTGCGCACCGACAGGTCGGCCAGGCCGTCGAACGGGTCGATCAATTCGAGGTCGGGGAGGCGCAGGGCCATGGCGTTTATGGTGAAGTCCCGACGGGCCAGGTCGTCCTCCACCCGGTCACCGAAGGCCACTTCGGGCTTGCGGGAGTCGGGACGGTAGGCCTCGGCCCGATGGGTGGTGATCTCGTAGACCCGGCCCCCCCTCCGGCAGCCGATGGTGCCGAACCGCTTGCCCTGGGTCCAGATTGCGTCGGCCCACCCCGACACCAACTTCTCGATGGTGTCGGGCCGGGCATCGGTGGTGAAGTCGAGGTCGTGTCGGTGGCCGCCGGCCGCGGTGGCCGGTGTGGACATGATGGCGTCGCGCACCGAGCCACCCACCAGGTAGAGGGAGTGACCGGCCGACCCGAATCGGTCGGACAGTTCGGTGGTGGCCTCGACCAGAGGCAGCAGTCGCTCGGGGAGCACGCCGCCGAGGGTAGTGCGACTGGCGTAGGCTGCCGTCCCAAGTGGATTGGCAACGAGGCAGCCCGTGCCCCTGCAGCAGCCGTCCCCCGGCCGGCGCGACGAGCGGGGACGGGCCCGCCCCGATGGCCGGGGGGGAGAGGCGTGGCGCCCGGTCCGCCGGCTGTTCCGGCTCCGGGCGACGGCTCGGGCGTGAGCCGGGTGGCGGTCGACGGACCCGGCGGACGGCACGCCTGTGGATAGCGGCGGTCATGGTGGCGGTGGGGGCCGGTGCCGGCATCCCGGCGGGCGCCACCACGCCGATCGGGGGGACCGGGTCGACCGGGTCGGCCGCTCGACTGGTCTCCTCGTCGGGGCAGGCGGCACTGGTGCTCGAGGACCAGACGTCATGGGTGGGACCGGGACAGCCATTCGACCTCACCCTGCGGGCGGGATCGACCGACGTCCCCGCCGGGCAGCTGGGACTGTCGGTCACCGTCTACCAGTGCCTGTCGTCGGTGTCGGAGTTCGACCAGTCGGTCTCCTCGCCCTCGCCCTCGGGCACCGAGCTCTCCTCCACCCGCGCTCCCCTGGCCTTCTCGGCGCTCCCCTCCGTGCCCGGTGGCGGATTCGAACTGTCCATGCCCGTGGAGGTGGGCGCACCGACGGCGCCGGCGCCGGCGGGTACCTTCACCATCGACCTGACCCCGGACGGCGAGTGCCAGCCCCCGTCGCCCTCGGGCGTCTACCCGGTTCGGGTCCAGCTGGTGAACCTGAGCGGTGACCAGGTCATCGGAGGGTTCACCACGCACCTCGTCTACGCCGACCCCCCCGCCGGTACCCAGCGCCTCAACCTCGCCCTGGTCCTGCCCATCCGCGCCACTATGCAACCGGCGGCCTCGCCCACCCTCCGCCAACTGCTGGACCGGCCCTCGGCCGCCCTCCGACCTTTGTCCGCCTCGACCACGGCGGCCGTCACCGGCACAGTGGATGCCATCGCCAAGCACCCCTCGGTACCGATCACGCTGGAGGCGAGCCCCCAGACCGTCGAGGCGCTCGACGAATCCTCCCCCACCCGGTCAACCGTGTCCGAGCTGGCCTCGCTGGTCTCCGGCCCCGACCCCGACCACCAGCTGGCCTGGGCCCCCTACGCCCCGGTGAACGCCGCCGGACTGGTGGCGTCAGGACTGGGCGACGAGCTGTCCCAGCAGATCTCCCAGGGGACCGACGTCCTCGCCCCGCTGGTACGGGGGTCTGCTCAGCCGGCCGCCACCAGCACCGGGGGTCTCGGCCCCTGGATCACCAACGACGATCTCGACGCCACCACCCTCTCCCAACTGGGGGTCGACGGGTACGGCCAGGTGGTGCTGCCGGCCAGCTCGGTGTCCTCGTCGCCGACCAACGGGTCGGCGGTCGAGCCGTTCGTGCCGGCATCCCAACACGGGTCGGCTCTGACGGCGGTGGCCTCGAGCGCCGACCTGGCCGCCCGGTTCACCGGGTCACCGGGCAATCCGGTGGTGGCGGCCCACCAACTGGTGGCCGAACTGGCCCAGATCTACTACGAGAAGCCGAACGACGACACCCCGAGGGCGGTGGTGGTCGTGGCTCCGAGCACCTGGACCGACGATCCGGCCTTCGTCGACGCCCTCCTCGGTTCCCTGGACGGGAACCCGGTGGTCGCCCCGGTCACCCTGAACCAGCTCCTGGGCTCGTTCCCGACGACCAGCTGTCGCCAGGAATGCCGGATGGTCACCGATCCGGGCACGACCGGGCTGCCGGTGACGGCCATCCGTGACCACCGTCAGCAGGTCGACGGGTTCTCCTCGGCCGCCACCGGTGACGTGGCCCGCAGCGTGGAGACCCAGCTGGGCAACCTGGTGCTGGCCAGCGAGTCGGAGACCCTGCGACCGGCCCAGCAGTCGGCAGCCCTCCACAACGCCGGGCTGGCCGTCGACGCCCAACTCACCCAGCTGACGGTGGGCGGCGACCGGACCGTCACCCTGACCTCGACCCAGGGCACCCTGCAGGTGACCATCGTGTCCGCCGCCGCCTACCCCGTCACCGCCACCCTGACGCTCACCAGTGACAAGCTGCTCTTCCCCAACGGCACCACGCAGTGGTCCGAACACACCCGGCTGCTGCCCGCCGCCCGGGGCTCCGCCTACACCAACGTGGTCCCGGTGGCCGTCCGAGCCCGGACCTCGGGCGTGTTCAACGTGGACATCGTCATGCGCTCCCCTTCGTACGGGCTCCAGCTCGCCACCGGCCAGATGACCGTGCGCTCCACGGCCACGTCGGTGGTCGGCATCGTCCTGTCCCTCGGGGCACTGGCCGTCCTGATCGTGTGGTGGGTGAGGACCTCGATCCGGCGCCGGCGCCGGCGAGCGGAGGACGAGTCCGAGCTCGGGGCCGGCGCCCCGGAGGCTGGGTGACCGACACCGAGATCGACGGGCTCCCCGCCATGCCGGGGGGCGGACGGCGCAAGCTGGCCGGGGCGACGCTGGGCATGGCCGTCGGCACCACCCTGTCGCGGATCACCGGCGTGGCCCGGGTCATCGCCCAGACCACGGCCCTCGGCGGTGCCGGATTCGCCGACGGCTACAACCTGGCCAACACCACGCCCAACATCATCACCGACATCGTCATCGGCGGCGTGCTGTCGGCGACCTTCGTACCCGTCTTCGTCGACCACCTGTCCACCCGGCGCAGCGAGGAGGCGTGGAGAGCGATCTCGGCCGTGGTCACCGTGACGATCGCCGTCATCGTCGCCGCCACCGTGGCCTTCTTCCTCCTGGCCCCGGAGATCATCCACCTCTACACGGTGGCCAACCACAACGCCGACGTCGTCAGCCAGCGGCGGGAGGCCGTCTTCCTGCTGCGGTGGTTCGTTCCCCAACTGGCCTGCTACGGCCTCATCGCCCTGTTCACCGCGTTGTTGAACGCCCGCGGGAAGTTCGCCGCCCCCATGTTCGTCCCCATCGCCAACAACCTGGTGGTCATCGCTGTCCTGGCCTGGTTCCACGTCCTGGTCCCCCATCCCAGCCTGGCCACCATCGACGTCCACCATCACGGCCTGGTGCTGCTGGGCGTGGGCACCACCCTCGGCGTGGTGGTCCAGGCGGCCCTGCTGATCCCTTCTCTGCTGCGGACCGACCTCCACGTGCGCTTCTTGTGGGCGCCCTACCACGAGGCCATGCGGACCATCACCAGACTGGCCGGATGGACCTTCGGGTGGGTGGTGGCCAACCAGGTGGCCTTCTTCGTGGTCCTGGCCCTGGCCGATGGTGCCGCCCCCGGGGCGGTGTCGGCCTACACCTACGCCTACACCTTCTTCCTCCTGCCCTACGGCGTGGTGGCGGTGTCGGTGATGAGCGCGGTGACGCCGTCGCTGTCGGCCCGGTGGGCGCTCCGGGATGTGCCCGGGTTCCGCCACCGCATGGCCTTCGGCCTCCGGGGGATCCTGGCCGTGATCATCCCCTCGGCGGTGGGGATGCTGATCCTGGCCCGGCCCCTCATCGACCTGGTGCTCCTCCACGGCGCCGAGACCCCGGCCGAGGCGGACACCACCGCAGCCACCCTGGCCCTGTTCGCCGTGGGGCTGCCGGGCTACTGCACCTACCTCTACATGGTGCGGGTGTTCCAATCCATGCAGGACACCCGGACCGCATTCAAGCTCTATCTGATCGAGAACGGCCTCAACATCGTCCTGGCCGTGGCCCTGGTCGGGCCGCTCGGTGTGCGCGGCCTCGCCCTGTCGTTGAGCATCGCCTACTCGGTGGCCGCCCTGGTGGCCATGGGCGTGGTGCGACAGCGGGTGGGCGGTCTGGGAGGAGACGACCTCACCACCCCGGTCAAGCGGGTGCTGGGGGCGTCGGCGGCCATGGCGCTGACGACGGTGCTGGCCGTCAACGTGTCCGGCGCCGATCACGGGGTGGCGCTGCTGGGCCGGGTGGTGTTCGCCGTGGTGGTGGGGGCGGGGACCTACGTGGCCGTGGCCACCGTGTTCGGGGCCCGTCACGACCGCCGGACCGCCGATCGACGGGGCCGGCGCACCCCGGGACGGACCCCGGGGAAGGGAGGTCCAGCGTCAGGACAGGACCGAGGCCTCGAGGGCGCCGGTCCCGAGCCGTTCCGTGACAGACTCGACGGTCGCCCCACCGATGTGCCCCCGCGCCACCTGCGACCGGTGACGGTGGAGCCGGGGGGACAAAGACAAGATGCACCGGGACCGGGGGGCGAGGTCCGGCCGGGCGAAGAGGAGGAAGACCATGGCCCGCATCCGGGTGGTAACCGATAGCGCCAGTGACCTCTCCGCCGCTCTGGCCGAAGAGCACGGCATCACCATCGTCCCCCTGTCGATCCGGTTCGGCTCCGAGGAGTTCGTCGACGGCACCACGCTGTCGACCGACGAGTTCTGGTCGCGGTGCGCGGCCAGCCCGGTGCTCCCCGAAACGTCGGCGCCGGCGCCCGGCGCCTTCCAACAGGCGTTTGTCGACGCCGCCGACAACGGCTACGACGGGGTGATCTGTCTCAACCTGTCGGCCGGGGTGTCCGCCACCTACCAGTCAGCGGTGACGGCGGCCAAGGCGGTGGAGGACTGTATCCCCATCCGGGTCGTCGACTCCCGGCTGCTGACCATGGGCCTCGGCCTGATGGTGCTGGACATCGCCGACCTGGCGGCCACCGGCGCCGACCTCGACCAGCTGTCGGAACGGGCCCAGCACCTGATCGCCCACACCAAGGTGTTCGGCGTGGTCGACACCCTGGAACACCTGGAGAAGGGCGGCCGTATCGGCGGCGCCCGGGCCCTGCTGGGATCCCTGTTGTCGATCAAGCCGGTGGTGACCCTGGTCGACGGAGTGGTGGAAGAAGAGTCCAAGCAGCGGACACGGGGCCGGTCCCTCCATTATCTGGCGGACAAGGCCAAGAGCTCGGTGCCGATCAGCCGGATCGCCGTGAGCAACGGAGCCGCCACCGACATCGACGAGTTCCTCCGCCTGCTGGACGGCGTACAGAGCGAACACCCTCTGGTGGTCGCCGACCTCGGCCCGGTGGTGGGCACCCACACCGGCCCCGGGACCGTGGGCCTGTGCTTCGTGACCGCCGGCTGACCGGCTGACCGGGGCCCCGGCGGTCGCCGGTCCGGCAAGCCGATCGGGCGTCCCGACTATCCTCGCGCCATGGATCCGAAGCCCGAACGACCCGCGTCCAGCCTGCCCGGCTCCGGAATGCTCAACGATCTGCCCACCCGGGGCGCCGACATGGTCGACACCCTGGTCGAGCTGCTCCGCGACAAGACGGTGCGGCCCCTCACCCTGGCCACCCGGGCCGTGGTGTTCGGGATCATCATCTTTGCCGCCAGCGTGGTGACGGTGGTGCTGGTGTCGGTCGCCCTGATCAGGCTCCTCACCGTCTACGCCTTCGACGGGAGGGTGTGGCTCTCGGATCTGGTGGTCGGGGTGATCTTCGTGGCCCTGGGCGTCGTGGCCTGGAGCAAGAGGGTCGACCCGAATGCCGCCCCGACCTCGGAAGCCCCATGACCGAATCCCGCCAGCTGGTGATCATCGGCTCGGGCCCCGCCGGCCTCACCGCCGCCATCTACGGGTCGAGAGCCCAGCTGTCCCCCCTGGTCATCGAAGGCGAGCCGTCCTCCACCAGCGACCAGCCGGGAGGGCAGCTGATGCTGACCACCGAGGTGGAGAACTACCCGGGGTTCGTGGACGGCATCATGGGTCCCGAGCTGATGCAGAGTTTCCGGGAGCAGGCTGCCCGGTTCGGAGCCGACTACGTCACCTCCAAGGTTTCCCGGGTGGACCTGTCGAGCCGGCCTTTCGGTGTGTGGGTGGGCGATCCCCAGGCGGCGGAGCCCACCTACTCGGCCGAGGCCCTGATCGTCGCCACCGGGGCCCAGTCGCTCATGCTCAACCTGCCCAACGAAGAACGCCTGCTCGGCTACGGGGTTTCGACTTGTGCCACCTGTGACGGCTTCTTCTTCCGGGAGCGTGAGATCGCCGTGGTGGGGGGAGGTGATTCGGCGCTCGAAGAGGCCCTCTTCCTCACCCGTTTCGCCGACAAGGTCACCGTCATCCACCGGCGGGGGGAACTGCGGGCCTCCAAGGTGATGCAGCAGCGGGCCTTCGCCAACCAGAAGATCTCTTTCCTCTGGAACGCCTCGGTGATCGACGTGCTCGGCGACACCACCGTCACCGGGGTGAGGGTGCGCGACAACATGAGCGAGCAGGAGTCGGTCCTCGAGCTGTCCGGGCTGTTCGTGGCCATCGGCCACCAGCCCAACACCTCCCTGTTCAAGGGTCAGCTCGAGATGGAGGACAGCGGCTACCTGCGCACCTTCGACGGGACCCGGACGAACGTCGACGGGGTCTTCGCCTGCGGGGACGTCCAGGATCACCACTACCGGCAGGCCATCACCGCCGCCGGCTCGGGCTGCATGGCGGCCATCGACGCCGAGCGTTGGCTCGAGGACCAGGAGAGCAGCCAAGCACTGACCGGTCGGGAATGCCCCGGATCGATCGGTGGTTGACATAGCGTGTGCCAGTGAGGCACCTCGTGCAGGCCCACGACGGGCAGGAGGATCACCGATCATGAGTGAGAAGATCACAACCCTGAGCGACGCTAGCTTTGACGAACATGTCAAGTCCGCCGACGTTCCCGTGCTGGTGGACTTCTGGGCGGAGTGGTGTGGTCCGTGCAAGATGATCGCCCCGGTCCTCGAGGAGATCGCCTCCGAGCAGGACGGCAAGCTCGAGATCGCCAAGCTCAACATCGACGACAACCTGGACATCACCCGCCGGTTCGACGTCATGAGCATCCCGACTCTCATCTTGTTCAAGGACGGGGAGCCGGCGGCCAGGATCGTGGGCGCCAAGGGCAAGGGACAGCTCCTCCAGGAGCTGTCGGCTCACCTCTAGGAGCGGGACGACTGCCCGCCCCCAAAGGGTCGAGGGGTGAAGCCTGACCAGCAGATCAGGCTGTCGCCGGGGGACGAAGGCCCGGCCGTCACCGACGTACAGCAGCGGCTCGAACATCTCGGTTTCTCCACCGGCATCGACCCCCCGGGCTGTTACGGCCACGGGACCAGGGCCGCAGTGGAGGCGTTCCAGCACCGCCGGGGGCTCCGGGTCGACGGGTCGTGCGGCGGCCAGACCTGGTCGGCCCTGGTGGAGGCGGGACGCAAGCTGGGCGACCGGTTCCTCTACCGCAGGACCCCGGCGCTGCGGGGCGACGACGTAGCTGAGCTGCAGCAACGGTTGAGCGCCCTCGGATTCGACACCGGCCAGGTGGACGGGATCTTCGGCGACCTGACCTCGGCCGCCCTCGGAGAGTTCCAGAGGAACGTCGGTATCCCCGTGGACGGGATCGCCGGAGCATCGACCGTCTCACAGCTCCTCAGGTTCGGCTCCCGCCACGACGACACCGAGCTGGTCACGTCGGTCCGGGACCGCGAGCGACTCCGTCAGGCACCCAGGACCCTGGCCGGTCGCCGGGTGTCCATCGGCGAAGAAGGCGGCCTCGATGCCACCGTCGCCTCCCTCAGGCGCCTGCTCGTCCACGAAGGTGCTTCCGTCACCACCCACCACCACCCGGACGGTTCGATCCAGGCCTCCGAGGCGAACGCGGCGGACGCCGAGGTCTACATCGGTCTCCGCCTGGACTCAGCCGGACCCCACTGCTCCACCGCCTACTACGCCGGCTACCGCTACTCGTCACCAGGGGGCCGGCGCCTGGCCGAACTGATGCAGGGGCACGCTCACCGGCGCCCTCCCCCTGCCCGACGAAGGCAGCCGGGGAATGTCGCTCCCGCTGCTCCGCGGGACCCGTATGCCCGCCGTCATCTGCGAAGTCGGCCCGGCGACGGTCGTGGTCGAGCAGTCGACCACCATTGCACAAGCCATCGTGGAGGCTCTGGCCGAGTGGGTGGGCACCACGTGGGATTGCAGGACATCTCCGGTCCGGCTAAACCTACCACGTGACCTCGGCCTTCTACCGTAATCCACAACCTCATGCACAGGTTGTGGACGAAGCTCTAGCGAGAGTTCAGGGATCTGAATACTACTCAGAGTGGCCAATAATCGCCGATATATGCAGTTATGTCAGGCTATAACCACTCAGAGTGAGATCGCTCAGGCGATCGATGCCTCGCTCGTCCCCACCATCAACTTGTAGATGCGCTCGAGGTCCTCGAGGGTGGCGAACTCGACCACCACTTTCCCCCGTTTGGCCGACAAGTCGACCTTCACGCGGTGTTGAGGTGGTTCGACAGCAGTTCCTCGAGCTCCAGAATGCCGGGAGGCGGAAGCCGCGACGGTGCGGTCGCCGTCGGCCCCGGTGCCATCCGGCCGGCCGGCTCGAGGATCAGGCCCTTCCCGGTCTCCCCCGCCGCCTCTTGTCGGTCTTCACCGTGCTCGCGGACCAACTCCTCGACCGCCCGGACGGTGAGGCCATCGGCGATCACCGCCTTGGCCAGCACCTCCTGGAAGGCACGATCCGGAGTACCGAGCAGAGCCCGGGCGTGTCCGGGTGTGATCTGACCGTCGACCAGCAGGCGCTGCACGCCGGCCGGAAGCTGGAACAGCCGGAGGATGTTGGTCACCGCCGTCCGGCTCTTCCCCACCCGCGTGGCCACCTGCTCGTGGGTATAGCCGAACTCTTCGATCAGCTGCTGATAGGCCGCGGCCTCCTCGAACACATTGAGATCCTGGCGATGGAGGTTCTCCACCAGTGCCTGCTCGAGGCTGTTGCTCTCATCGGCGGTCTGCACCAGAACAGGGATCGTCTGGAGCCCGGCTCGACGGGCCGCCCGCCACCGCCGCTCGCCAGCGATCAGCTGATATTCGTCAGCTACCTCGCTCCCCATCTGGCGCACCAGCACGGGCTGGATGACGCCCAGCTCCTTGATCGAGGCGGTCAACGTCGCCATCGACTCCTCGTCGAAACTCACCGCGGTTGGCGCGGGTTGGGTGTGATGCTTCCGATCGGGACCTCACGCAGCGCCGACGACCGGTCCCCCACCACTTCGGTGGGTATCAGAGCACCGAGGCCCTTTCCCAGTCCGCTACGACGTGCCACCGCTGACCTCCTTGGCTAGTTCCCTGTAGGCGATGGCTCCGCGAGAAGCCGGATCGAAGGCGGTGATGGGCTGGCCGAAGGACGGCGCTTCCGAGAGCCGGACGGTTCTCGGGATCACGCTTCGGCACACCTTGGTCCCGAAGTGCTCGCGCACCTCATTGGCCACCTGGTCGGCCAGCTTGGTGCGGGCGTCGTACATGGTCAGGACGATGGTCGAGATGTCGAGTTGGGGATTGAGGTTCGAAGCCACCAGGTGGACGTTGCGCATCAGCTGGCTCAGACCCTCGAGTGCGTAGTATTCGCACTGGATGGGCACCAGCACCTCGTGGGCCGCCGCCAAGGCGTTGACGGTGATGAGGCCGAGCGAGGGAGGACAGTCGATGAGCACGTAGTCGAAGTCGTCGAGCACCGCCTCGATGGAGCGTTTCAGTTTCAGCTCGCGGCTGAAAGCCGGCACCAATTCGATCTCGGCGCCGGCCAGTGCGATGGTGGCGGGAGCGACGAAAAGGTTCTTCATGCTTGTCGGCTCGACGCAGTCCTCGAGCGAGGCATCCCTCATCATCACGTCGTACATCGACAGCTCGAAATTCCGGGCATCGATTCCGAGTCCGGTGGTGGCGTTACCCTGCGGATCGAGATCGATGACCAACACCCGGAACCCGAGCTCGGCAAGTGCCGCTCCGAGGTTCACCGACGTGGTGGTCTTGCCCACACCACCCTTCTGGTTCGCCACTGCCAACACCCGGGGAAGGGGGTTCGCAGATCCGGCCTGGGCCTCGCTTGGCGCCACCGGCGTCTCTTCGATCGGATCCGGCCCTTCAGGTGCTTGAGAAAGAGCGGCTTCGGCTCGAGGCTCCTCCTCGACCACCATGGGGGCCGGCTCAACGGTCACAGCGACGGTGGGCGCTGGGGAGTCCTCCATTGGCTCGGGCTGTTCAGACTTTGGCTCGGGCTCCCCGGGGGGTGGCGACGGGGGCTCAACATCGATCTCGGCGGCCACGGGGGCGGAGATCGTCACCGACGAAGGCTTGTCGGTACGGAGTGGAGGGGGAACTCGCTGAACCGGCTTCTTCGGCAACACATTGTCGAGCTCGGCGTGGGCAGTTGCCACCTGTGAGATGGTCTCTTTCATCGGAGTCGAATGCCCGGTGGGCAGCGGCGGCGACGTCGGGGCCACGGGTGTCTCCGACGCGCTGTACCGTCGCCGACACCGGGGGAGAGGTGTCGGGCGGCTCTGAGACCGCGGGAGGCGAAGTCTCGATGAGCGTCACCGCTCCGGTGCTGACCGGCTGGTCCTGCGCTTCCGGTCCGGGATCCTGTCCATCGTCGGGGGAGAATTTGTTCCGGCTCCGACGAAGGCCGCGCATTATCGTTTCCTCGAGGTGGCAGGGGTCAAGAACTCAATCCTCCCCCGCTGTGCCAATCAGGTCAAGCATTTCACCGTAAATGTTTCACGTGGAACTCTAGGCTTGGCCTGGAGCTCGATCCGGCGTTCTGATATCCGCGCCACGGGTCCTCGGGACGCGGCGCCACTCGTCCTCGGGACGCTGGTGCCCCGGGACGGTCCCCCCCGGGCCCTTGGCTACGGGCCCCCAAATGGCGAGGCAGCGCCGTTTCACGTGGAACATCGAGCCGGGGGTCCGAGATCGAGCATCTGGGGCGGTGGGCTGGCCGGTTAGATAGACACGTTCGCACCTCGCGCTCGAAGCCGGATCCCGGTTCAGGAAGAAGCCGCTCGAACCGAATCTGGACAGTTGGTTCGCCCGGACTGATGTCGGAGAGGTTCGCCTGGCTGGCACAGGACCCGGAAAATTATGGAACTCCACCACGAACCCGAGTCGGATCTGAAACCAGAAGGGGTTCGGCCTCGGGAGGGAATTCGGCCCGACGTCCGTGACCCTATCCGGACGGCGGTCGTCCAACCAGGGGATCGAGGGAAACGTCCCACCATTCGAGCCCGGGACCGCTTGAGTCCAGATCCGAGCCGAAGGGACCCGGTTGAGACCCGAACGGTACGGCCTGGTCGGGCGGTCGAGGCCAGGCCAGCGTTCCACCACGAGACCGACTCTGGATCGGAGTTCAGAACCGAGCTCGGCGGGAGGAGCCGGATCCAGCGGACGAGGCGACGTGAGCCGGATGCCCGATCACCTCCGGGTCGAGGTCAGCGTTCCACGTGGAACTTGGGGTCGCCCCGGCGATCAGAACAGGGGGCGCTTGACGGGAATTCCCACCCGGCGCGGGTAGCGGTCGGGGGTCGCCCCGGTCTTTTCCAACACTTGATATCCGAAACGACGGTCGAACCTCACCGAATCCTTCGGTACAAGTCCCAGCTGGGCAAGACCCTCGAGAGGCCAGCGCGACCCACTCTGATCATCCGGCGGTTCCGACGCAACCATCAATCCGCCCACGGACAGATATGGCGCCGAGCACTCGGCCGTGACTGCGGGAGGACCGAACGACCGAGCGGTCACCAGTTCGAAGGCCCCACGGAGTGGCTGCGCTCTGCCGCAATCCTCGGCCCGGCCACGGACGACCTCGACCTCACTCCCCTCCAGCCCGGAGACCTCGGTGGCCAGAAAGGCCGTGCGTCTTTCGTTCGAATCGAGCAGGACCACGCGGGCATTCGGCCAGCACGAGGCGAGGACCAGACCGGGCATGCCTCCACCGCTTCCCAGATCGAGAGCCGATCGGGGGGATCGACCGAGCACACTCTCGACTGCGAAGACGAATCCCAGACCATGGTCGATCTGTTCGCCGATGGCCATCCCGCCGAAGAACCCGAGGCGGGCGGCGTCGCGGAGGATCCGCCTGACCGACGGTGAAACCCGCTTACGAAGTTCGGTGACGTCGAGATCCCGAGTTACCTCTCCGGGTTCTCGGTCCGCCACCTTCAACTCGAGGGTTGGATTACCACGTACCTTGCCGGCTCGCTGCCGTCCGAGCGGGTCTCGACACCCTCGATCTCGTTCACGGTGTCGTGGACAACTTTGCGGTCTGCCGGAGACATCGGCTCGAGGGCCCGCTCTTCGCCCGTGCTCTTCACTTCGTCGACGATGCCAGCCGTGAAGCGGCGTAGTGCAGCGGAACGCTTCTCCCGATAGCCACCGACGTCCACCAGGATTCGGTCCGTCCGGTTCTCCGACTGACGCTGGACGAACGTGCGGGTCAGATCTTGCACGGCCGCCAGCGTCGCCCCGCGAGGCCCGACCAGCAGTCCGAGATCGTTTCCGACCGCCGCCACCTGAACGGTCTCCTCGTCCACCTCGGTGTACCCGACGTCGGCTGCCAGACCGAACTCTCTCACCAATCCGGCGACGAAGTCACTGGCCGCCTGCCCTTGCTGCTCGAGGGTCAATGACTCCTCCATGGTGTCCTCACTCTCCGCGGGCTTTCGGCCCGTGTTCTGGTTCCCTTGCGAACTTGACTGGCCGCCATTCTCGGCGCCCCCGCCCCTCGACCCGCGGCGTCGTCGACTCCGCCCTGAGCCGCTCGATCCCGAACCGTTGGATCCGGGTTCGGCTCCCCCGTTTGAACCCCCCGAGAAAGCCGCTCCGTTTTCGATCGACGCCTTGGTCCCCACCTCGCCGGCCGACCGCTCGGCCCGGTTCCCGTTCCCCTGACCGCCGGACCGCTGGACGCCGCTCCCGCCACTTTGACCGCCAGCCTTGCGAGGCGACCCCCCACTGCGGGCCCGATCTGAACGCTGTCGCCGACCCCGCTTCGGCGGGGGAGCCATCGGCCGGACCCGGGCCTGGACCCTGGCTTCACCGCGCATCCGACCGAACAGACCGGCTTTCGGCTCACTCAGCACGACGAACTCCGCGTCGTCTTCAGCTACCCCCAGCAGATCGAGGACGATTTCTTTCGCCTCGGCGAGGGACTTGCCACTTGCTTCCACCCATTCCACGCCCTACCGCGCCTTTCTCTCGCGCTTCGCCTTCGAGCGGGGATGCTCCTTCGGCCGAGTCGAGCTTTCTTCGTCGGAATCCGGCGGCTTCGAGCCGTTGCTCCGATTGCCGTTGCTCCGATTGGTCGGGGCTTTGGCCCCGGTTCCCCCCGCCCTACTGCCATTGGTCGAGCTCGGCCGGCGCTTTCCGTTCCCGGTGCCGCCCGCACTGGGGGGCCGGGGCTTCTGGGGTGTCTTCTGGGAAGCCTTTTCGTTCTGGGAAGCCTTTTCGGTGGCCTTGGCGTCGATCGCCGCAGCGGTGGCCGGCCTCGGACGTCTGGCCTTCCCGTTGGAACCGGACGCCCCGTTGGCTTTGGCGACGCCGGCGCCGGCGGACTTCGGTTTGGGAAGCGGCCGTTCACTGCGGTCGGCTGCCGCCGTCTTCGGCCCGCCGTCCTTCGGCCCGCCGTCCTTCGTGGCCGCGGCAGCCGGGGGAGGAGGACCGGCAACGATTCCCTTCCGGAAGAGGATTTCCTGGGTGATGATCCGAATGGCACTCGAAACAATAAAATAGACGTTCAAAATTGCGGCGACATTAAGGTAAATAAAGCCGAAGATCAGTGGCATGTATTTTTGCATCATGGCCGCTTGCGGATTGGCCTGAGCAGCCTGGGGGTTCCGGGCATTGAGTCTCGACATCTGCAGGTACTGCAACCCGACCGCCCCGGCCACCAGCAGGAGGTAGGGGATGGCGATGAAGATCGAGCTGTGGTGGGACAAGAGCTTGTCCGAGAAGTCCATTCCGAACGAAATAAGCTGCCCATGAGCTGCGACGATGTTGTGGTACATCTTGCTGTCGGTAGGAATGTAGCGGGGCTCGGCAACCACCACCGCGCTGTGGCTCACCTTGAGACCGTCCACCGTCGACGATGTGGCCGGGTGGGTGACCGTGTTCGTCATGCCGCGGATCACGCTGTACAGAATGAAGAATGCGGGCATTTGCAATAGCATCGGTAGACAGCCCGAAGCCGGATTTACTTTGTGCTCTTTGTAGAGCTTCATCATTTCTTCGTTGAGCTGCGCCCGGTTTTCCGGGCCCTTGTACTTCTGCTGCAGCTTCTTCATCTCCGGCCCGAGGGCCTGCATGGCCGCCATGTTCTTCGTGCTCTTGACGGTCAGGGGAGTGAGCAGGGCCATGATGACGATGGTCAGCAGGGCCACGTCGACTGGGTAGTTGGGGACCAGCGAGTAGAAGAACGCCAGGACCGACCCGACGGCGTCGAGGAGCGGCTGGAAGATCTTGCCGATGGGGGTGGTCAGCGATGCGTACATGAGGTCCTCCCCGCAGGAACCGGGTCGAACCCGTGCCCACCCCATGGAGTGCAGCGCAGGATCCGTTTGGCAGCCATGAGCGATCCCCGGGCCGCTCCGTGTTCCCTGATCGCCTCCGTCGCGTATTCAGAGCAGGTGGGGACGTACCGGCAGCCGGTCGGCCGTCCCGACCGGGCAGCCTGATAGAGCCCGATGGCCCCCATCGCACGCCGGCCCACCCAGCCGGGCTCGGTTACGGCAGGCGGATCGTTCAGCGTCGGGACCGGCGGTTCCTCCAGGCTGACAGGGCCATACCCGGCCGGGCTCATGGCGCCGCCTCGCTCTCTCGTCGGCCAGAGCGCGCGGGTTCCCCGGTCCGGAGACTCGTAGCCCGTTCTATTGCTCGGCTCATGGCCACCTTCAACTCGTCGAACGTCAGTCCGGGCCCTCCGGGCCCGATGTGTACCACATAGGCCCCGATCGGCAAAGACGGGGCCAGTTCGCCCGTGACGGCCCTGGCTCTGCGTCTCACCCGGTTCCTTACCACGGCACTACCCACCCGGCGATGGATGGCATATGCCATTTCAGCCATTGACCAGCAGGGTTGCTCGACGAAACTCACAGATATGGCGCCGGATCGGCCCCGGCGCGAGGTCTTCCGCAGCGCTTCGAACGTTCGGTGCGACCGGACCCTGCCCACTCTAACGGCCGTATGTACCTGGTCCTCGCTCACACCGAGAGCCGTTGGCGTCCCTTCGCCCGGCGCGACCGAATCACCGCGCGGCCGGCCTTGGTCGACATCCGCTTGCGGAACCCGTGGGTCTTGGCCCGTTTGCGTACGTTCGGCTGATAGGTCCGTTTCATCCATCCACTTCCTTCCTCGCCCTGGGCCCGGGACCGGGGTGTCACGGTCGCCAGGAGCCCGTTCACCAGGATCAGGGCATTCCGGCACATGCTAGGCGCGAACCGGTCGTCGCTCTAGTCGAGCATCGGGAGGCAACCGGGGTGAGCACGGTGTACCGTTCCTCCACGGCTAGCAGCGAGCCCGATCTGGCAGCGTTGGCTTCCCCCGCCGCATGGCCCAACACACGTCGCACAACATTTGAGAGCGCCCCCCCGGATCGTCGGACCGGTGAGCGGCGACACATCGGTCGTCATCCACAGCTGTGGAAACCTTTGTGGACCGATCGAGCAGTCCAAGGGCGGAGGCCCACGTGAACGATACTGAGAGCTTGTGGATATTGTGCTCGGAGGCCCTGCGTGAACAGGTCTCCGACGCCATATGGCAGGCTTATCTCTCCGGCATCACGCCCCTGTCCGTAGAGGACGGGGAGATCGTCCTCGGCGTTCCCAACACCCTGATCCGGGACCGGGTCGAGTCCCGCTTCCTCGGCCTCATCCAGGACACCGTCACCGGGACGGTGGGCAGGGACCTGGTGGTGCAACTCGAAGTGGTGGCCCCCGTCTACGAGCCGGCCGAGGAGAGTCTGGTCATCGGTGACGCCCAGCGGTCCGACGTCAACCCCGGCTCGACCTCCACCACCAGCCTGAACTGGCGCGATACCCCGCCCAGCCAGGACACCAGGCCTCGGTCGGGTCCATTCGAGTCGCCGGTCCTCGATCCCCGTTACACGTTCGACACCTTCGTCATCGCCTCGTCCAACCGATTCGCCCATGCCGCCGCCCAGTCGGTGGCCGAGTCGCCGGCACGGTCCTACAACCCTCTGTTCATCTATGGCGACGCCGGGTTGGGGAAGACCCACCTCCTGCATGCCATCGGCAACTACGTCCTCGAGAACTTCGGTGGCCGCCACGTGCGATATGTGACCACCGAGACGTACATGAACGAGTTCGTGGATGCCATCAGAACCAACACCACCACCGCCTTCAAGCGGCGCTACCGCGAATGCGATGTGCTCCTGATCGACGACGTGCAGTTCATGGAGCGCAAGGAGTCCCTGCAAGAGGAGTTCTTCCACACGTTCAACTCGCTCTATGCCGCCTCCAAACAGATCGTCCTCACTTCGGACCGGCCCCCGAAGTCCATCGCCACACTGGAGGACAGGCTCCGCAGCCGGTTCCTGTCCGGGTTGATCACCGAGGTCCAGCCTCCGGAGCTCGAGACCCGCCTGGCCATCCTCCAGACCAAGGCCGAACACGAGCAGGTAGACGTACCCGACGAGGTCCTCGAGTTCATCGCCACCCATGTGAAGGACAACATCCGCGAGCTCGAAGGTGCCCTGATCCGGGTCACCGCCTTCGCCAGCCTCAACCGCCAGCCATTGAACAGGGAGCTGGCCGAGCAGGTGCTCTCCGACATCGTGTCGGCCGACCAGCCCCGTCGCATCACGCCCCGGGTCATCCTCGAGGCCACCTCCGACACGTTCGGTTTCTCCGTCGAGGAGCTGTGCGGGCCCAACCGGAGGCGACCCCTGGTCACCGCCCGCCAGGTCAGCATGTACGTGTTCCGGGAGCTGACCGACTTCAGCTACCCCGCCATCGGTCGCGAGTTCGGGGGCCGCGACCACTCGACCGTCATGCACGCTGTGGAGAAGATCGGCGGGCTCATGAAAGAGCGCCACCAGATATACAACCAGGTCACCGACCTGATCGTCCGCATCAAGAGTGGATCGTGATGCCTGGTCCCCGGTCGGGGAAGCTGCTCGATCGCGCCTGGGCGGCGTCCGCCCTACTCTATCCGGAGGTTGTGCACTATCTGTGGAAATCTCCGGTCGGGCCTGGGGTAATTCTGTGAACTCCGGTGAACTTGTCCATAACCAGAAACCCGTGGCACATCCTCTGGTAGCGCAACCTGTTTCCCGGTGGACGACCGGGGGACAGTGAAAACCTCGTTGCGCTGGGGTGTCGACCGGTCATCCCCAATCCACAGCCCTTATTACTGTCATTGTTCAATTAAGATCTCTAATACAAAAGCGAGAAAGGACTTCCTGGTGAAGTTTCGTTGTGAGCGTGACTCCTTGGTGGAGGTGCTCAGCATCGCCGGACGCGCCGTGAGCGCTCGGAGTGCGGTGTCGATGGCCCTCGGCGGAGTGCGCATCGAGGCCACGGGCAATCACCTGGCCGTGGTGGGTACCGACCTCGATCTGACCGTGCATGTGTCGACCGAGGCCATCGGCATCGCCGACGGGGTGTGCGTCGCCCCGGCCAAGTTGCTGGCCGACATCGTCCGGTCACTGGAGCCGGGAGCGGTGACCATCGAGTCGGAGGGGGAGAAGGTGGAGATCGGGGCGGCCCGGTCGCGCTTCAGCCTCCGCACCTTCCCGGTTGACGATTTCCCGTCGCTACCCGAACCTCCGGCTCCGGCGACCTCCCTGGGGGCGGCCAGTTTGGCCGGGGCGCTGCGCCAGGTGGTTCGGGCCGCTTCCGGGGATGATGCCCGGCCGTTGTTGACCGGGGTGTTGATCGCCGCCGAGGGCAGCGGGGTGAGGCTGGTGGCCACCGACTCGTACCGGTTGGCCATGCGCGATATCGAGGGAAGCGATGCCCTGGCCGACGGGGCCGAGATCCTGGTCCCGGCGCGCGCCCTGTCGGAACTACAGAAGCTCCCGGCTCTGGGTCTGGCGGCCAAGGACACCGGGTCCGGTGACGGGAGCGCCGACGGTGAGACGCCGACCATCGGGCTGTCGGTGGGGGAGCACGACATCACCTTCACGGTGGGCGGCGTGCAGGTGAGCACGCGGCTGCTCGACGGCAGCTATCCCGACTACCGTCAGCTCATCCCGGCCGAGTATCCCAACCGCCTCCATGTCGGCAAGGATTCACTCCTCGATGCCCTGAGGCGGGTCCGGCTCCTGGTGCGGGACAACACCACGCCGGTCCGGCTGGCCATGCGCCCCGCCGGAGTGGACCTGACGGTGGTCTCCCAGGAGGTCGGCGATGCCAGCGAGACGGTGGACGCCGATTTCGAAGGGGCCGACCTAACCATCGCCTTTAACCCGACCTACCTGATCGACGGAGTCGAGGCGGTGTCGGGGGACGAGGTACTACTCGAGACGGTGGACGCCACCAAGCCGGCCACCGTCCGGGCCGCCGAGGAGACCAACTTTCGCTATCTGCTGATGCCGGTCCGGGTCTCGTAGGCCCGGTCCGGGCTCCCGCTCGTGCATCTTGTCTCCCTGGCCGTCTCCGACTTCCGCAACATCACCGAAACGGAGATCCGACCGGACGCCACCGGCACCACGGTGATCACCGGTGTCAACGGGGCGGGCAAGACGAGCGTGCTGGAAGCCATCGACTACCTGGCCTCCCTGCAGTCCTTCCGCGGATCGCCGAAAGAGGCGATGGTGCGACGGGGAGCTCCGCACTCGATCATCAGGGCCGAGACACTGGTCGAAGGACGCACGGTGACCATCGATGCCGAGATCACCGCGGAAGGACGGTCCCGCATCCTGGTCAACGGGCAGACGGTCCGCCGCCGCAGTGACCTCCACCAGGCACTGCGAACCACGGTGTTCTCCCCCGAGGAGATCGGAGTGGTCCGGGGCGGCCCGGCCGAACGGCGGAGGTTCCTCGATGAGACCCTGTCGGTGATCGATCCGAAGGCGGCCCGGGCCGCCGAGGACCTCGACCGGGTGTTACGCCAAAGGGGCGCCCTGCTCCGGAACAATCGCCGGACACTCAGTCCCGAGGTGGCCACGACCCTCGATGTGTGGGATGCGCGTCTGGACCAGGCCGGGACCCCCCTGGTCGAGGCCCGGGAGGCCCTGACCGTCGAGCTGGCCCCGATCACCTCCGTCCACTACTCGCGACTGGCCGGACGGGACATCGATGTCGGTCTGATCTACCGCCGATCGTGGTCGGGCCGGCTGGACGAGGCATTGGCGGCTTCGCGCCGCAGTGACCTCGAACGGGGTGCGACCCTGGTCGGACCGCACCGCGACGAACTGGAGCTGACACTGGACGGCCTGCCCAGCCGCACCCACGCGTCACAGGGTGAGCAGCGGTCACTGGCCCTGGCCCTGCAACTGGCCGCCCATCAACTGGCCACCGAGCGGCTGGGATCGGCCCCCCTCCTGCTTCTGGACGACGTCTTCTCCGAGCTCGACCCCTTCCGGTCCCGGGCGTTGTTGGCCGGCCTCCCCCCCGGCCAAGCCCTGTTGACCACCGCCCTTCCGGCGCCACCCGAGGTGTCAGCGGCCAAGGTGTACTCGCTGGCCCCGGGGGGCCGGGTCGGGGCCCCGGGGGGGCCGACTCCGGGGTCGCAGGGGGATCAGATCAGTGGCCCCTGATCCCTCCCGGGAGGATGGCGGCCCGCGGCCCCTCGGGGCGTCGCTCGACGCGGTCTCGAAGAAACTGGGGATGAACGACTCGAGAGGATTGGGCCGTCTGTTCGCCAACTGGGAGGAGCTGGTGGGACCAGCCGTCGCCGCTCACGTAAAGCCTGTCCGTCTCGATGCGGAAGCCCTGGTGGTGACGGTGGACCACCCGGCGTGGGCCACCCAGGTCCGACACCTGGGGGACGAACTGCTCGACCGGGTGGCCGACGAAGTCGGGGTGTCCCGACCCAACCGGGTCGAGATACGGGTCCGGCGCTAATTCGGCCCAGAATCCGGCCTGGCATCGGTCTGGTGTGTCACTGCTGAGGGCTACACTGGAGCATTGGAATCGGGGAATGGCGACCGTCTTCGAAATAGCGCTGAGCGCGGTGAAGACAGCTTCGTTGCACTGGTTCCCGATCAGTCAATCGGAGTTGGAAAGGGCGCGCCTGTGGCGCTGGGACTAGAGGACAGCAGCGACAGCTACGAGGCCGAGGACATCACGGTACTGAAGGGTCTCGACCCGGTGCGGAAACGACCGGGGATGTACATCGGATCGACGGGGCCGACCGGGCTCCATCACCTGGTGTGGGAGGTAGTCGACAACGCCGTCGACGAGGCCATGGCCGGCTACTGCACCCAGATCGACACCACCTTGCTGGCTGACGGGGGAGTACGGGTCAGTGACAACGGACGCGGCATTCCCACCGGCCCCATGAAGGAGCACAAAGGTAAGTCGGCGGCCGAAGTCGTGCTCACCACGCTCCATGCCGGAGGGAAGTTCGGTGAGGGCGGCGGCTACAAGGTCTCCGGAGGACTCCACGGGGTGGGGGTGTCGGTGGTCAATGCTCTGTCCACCCGGCTCATCCTGGAGATCGACCGCGACGGCGATCATCACGTGCTGGAGTTCGAGGATGGTGGCAAGCCCACCGGAAAGCTCGAGATCACCGGCAGGGCGCCCCGGGGGAGGACGGGAACGACGGTCACGTTCTGGCCTGACGCCGGCATCTTCGAGGATGTCGAGTTCCGGGCCCAGACGGTGATGGAGCGCCTGCAGGTGATGGCGTTCCTCAACAAGGGCCTCGAGATCCGGTTTGCCGACGAGCGCCCCGACGGCAAGGCGTCCCAGGTGTTCAAGTACAAGGACGGCATCGTCGACTACGTCCGCCACCTCAACGCCTCGAAGGAGGCTCTCTTCCGCAAGGTCAGCTCGCTGGAGCAGCGCGAGGCGGAAATGGAGGTGGAGATCGCCCTCCAGTGGAACACCGGCTTCTACGAGAGCATCCACTCGTTCGCCAACGGCATCTCCACCATCGACGGGGGTATGCACGAGGAGGGCTTCAAGAAGGCGCTCACCAATGTGGCCAACAAGTACGCCCGGAACAAGGGGGCGTTGAAAGAGAAGGACGACAACCTCCTGGGCGAGGACATCCGGGAGGGTCTCACCGCCATCATCTCGGTCCGTCTGCAGGATCCTCAGTTCGAGGGGCAGACCAAGGCCAAGCTGGGGAACGTGCCGGTCCGATCACTGGTCGAGCGGGCCACCAACGAGAAGCTGGCCGACTGGTTCGAGGAGAACCCCCGCGAGGCCAACCAGATCATCCAGAAGGGACTGCTGGCCGCCCGGGCCCGGGTGGCGGCCCGCTCGGCCCGTGACCTGACCCGCCGCAAGTCGGCTCTGGACGGTGCCGGGCTGCCGGGAAAGTTGGTGGACTGCTCGTCTCGGGACCCCCGCGAGAGCGAGCTGTTCATCGTCGAGGGCAACTCGGCCGGCGGATCGGCCAAGGATGCCCGGAACCCCCGGTCGCAGGCCATCCTGCCGATCCGGGGAAAGATCCTCAACGTCGAACGGGCCCGCATCGACAAGATGTTGAAGAACACCGAGATCCAAGCGCTGATCTCCGCCATCGGCGCCGGTCTGGCCGAGGACTTCGACATCGCCAAGATCCGCTACCACAAGATCATCATCCTGGCCGACGCCGACGTCGACGGGTCCCACATCCGGACCCTGTTGCTGACGTTCTTCTTCCGACAGATGAAAGAGCTGGTGGAAGGGGGGTTCGTCTATGTGGCCCAACCGCCGCTGTACTCGACCGAGGTGGGCAAGGAAAAGGTCTATCTGAAGGACGACCAGGCCAAGGAAGCGTTCATGGTCGAGCACCCCACCCACACCAAGGAGTTCCAACGGCTGAAGGGTCTCGGAGAGATGGACTACACCGAGCTGCGGGAGACCACCATGGACCCCGGCAAACGGTCGCTCCTCCAGATCGCCGTCGAACAGGCGGCCATCGCCGACGAAGTCTGCTCCGTGCTGATGGGCGAGGACGTCGACCTGCGCCGGACGTTCATCCAGACCAACGCCAAGGACGTCCGTTTCCTCGACATCTGAGGATCGTCGTCGGATTCGGTGCGGCGCCGCCGCCGCCCGGGACCAGAGAACAGGGATAGGAACGCTGTATGCCAAAACGTAACGACGATGGCCCGGGCGGGTCGGACACCGACACCGATGTCTCGGGATTCATCGAACCCATCGAGATCCAAGAGGAGATGGAGCGGTCCTTCCTCGAGTACTCGATGTCGGTCATCGTGTCGCGGGCCCTGCCCGACGTGCGTGACGGCCTGAAGCCGGTCCATCGCCGCATCCTCTACTCGATGTACGACCAGCGACTGTTGCCCGACCGGCCGAGGAACAAGTGCGCCAAGGTGGTGGGCGACGTGATGGGGTCCTACCACCCCCACGGTGACTCCTCGATCTACGAGGCGCTGGCCCGCATGGTCCAGGAATTCTCGATGCGCCACCCGCTGGTCGACGGGCACGGGAACTTCGGTGGCACCGGTCCCGACGAAGGTCCGGCAGCCATGCGTTACACGGAGTGCCGTCTGGGAGCTCTCGCCCTCGAGCTGATGAGCGGCATCGACCAGGAGACGGTGGACTTCATCCCGAACTACGACGCCACCACCGAGGAGCCGACGGTCCTGCCCGCTCGGTTTCCCAACATCCTGGTCAACGGGTCCCAAGGCATCGCGGTGGGGATGGCCACCAACATCGCCCCCCACAATCTGGGCGAGGTCATCGACGCCACCACGCACCTCCTCGAACACCCCGAGGCCACGCCCGACGAACTCATGGAGTTCGTCAAGGGACCCGACTTCCCGACCGGCGCCCTCATCCTGGGTCGCCAGGGCATCCTCGACGCCATGCGGACCGGCAGGGGGTCCATCAAGCTGCGGGCGGTGGCGGAGATCGAAGAGGGTCGGGCCGGAGAGACCCGCATCGTGGTGTCGGAGATGCCCTATCAGACTTCGATCGCCTCGGTCTCGAAGAAGATCGAGGACCTCGTACGGGCCGGTGACCTCGACGGGATCGCCGAGGCCCAGGACGACTCCTCGGGCGGTAAGACCCGACTGGTGATCCGGCTCAAACGGGACGCCAACGCCAACGTGGTCCTCAACAACCTGTTCAAGCAGACTCCGATGCAGACCACGTTCAGTGTCAACGCCGTCGCCTTGGTGGACGGGGTCCCCCGAACGCTGAACCTGGCTCAGATGCTGACCCACTACGTGGCCCACCAGATCGAGGTGGTCACCCGCCGGTCGGAGTTCCTGCTCGAGAAGGCCCGCTCCCGGGCCCATGTCGTCGAGGGGCTCCTCAAGGCCATCGACATGCTGGACGCAGTCATCGCCGCCATCCGGGCCTCGGACGACCGACCGGCCGCTCTCGAGGCGTTGCAGGCCGAGCCCTTCGAGTTCTCCGAGGAGCAGGCCGCCCACATCCTGGACATGACCCTGGCCCGCCTGACCCGGTTGGGCCGCTCCAATCTCGAAGAGGAGCTGGCCAAACTGCTGGAGGAGATCGCCGAGCTCGAGTCGATCCTGGCCGACCCGGCCAAGCTGCGGGGCGTCATCGCCTCGGAGCTGGGTGAGATCCGCGAGAAGTTCGCCGACGAGCGCCGGACGGTGATCACCCACGATCCGGGGGACATGAACGTCGAGGACCTGGTGGACGACGAGGAGTTGGTGGTCACCATGAGCCGGGCCGGATACGTGAAGGCGGTCTCGGCCGACGCCTTCCGGACCCAGGGTCGGGGCGGCCGCGGGATCCAGGGGGCCAAACTCAAAGAGGAGGACCTGATCGACGGGGTCGTCCACACTTCGTCCCACGCCCACCTTCTGCTGTTCTCGAACCGGGGGCGGGTGTTCCGGCTCCGGGCTCTCGAGATCCCCATGAAGGAGCGAACAGCCCGGGGTACGGCCATCGTCAATCTGCTCCCGCTGGCGCCGGGCGAGGTCATCCAGGCCATCATCGGCACCCGCGACTTCCCGGCCGACCACTTCCTGGTGTTCTCCACCAAGTTGGGACAGATCAAGAAGACGTCGTTCACCGAGTACGACAAATCACGTCGCGAGGGCTTCATCGCCATCAACCTGCGCGACGGCGACGAACTGGTGAGGGTGGTGGAGACACACGGTGATGACGACGTCTTCCTCGTCACCCGGTCGGGGATGACCATCCGTTTCTCCGAGCAGGACGTGCGGGCCATGGGACGCGACGCCGCCGGAGTACGGGGCGTCCGACTGAAGGCCGGCGACGAGGTCGTCTCCTGCGACGTGGCCCGGGACGAAGCGGACATACTCCTGGTCACCGATGCCGGATACGGCAAGCGGACCAAGGTGGAACGTTTCAATCGGCAGGCCAGAGGCGGGCAGGGCGTGCGGGGCATACGGCTCACCGCCAAACGCGGGCCGTGTGGTGGCTGCGTTCATGGCCGGACTGGAGGACGAGATCCTGCTCGATCTCCACGTCCGGGGTGGTCATCCGGACCGCAGTGCGAGAGATCGCCTCGCAGGGCAGGGATGCCACCGGGGTGCGGGTCATGAATCTCGACGGGGGCGATGCCGTGGCCGCCGTGGCACCGGTGGCCGGCGAGGAGTCGGGGGAGCTGTAGCGGAGCCCGGGGTGCCTCGGTGGGTCTGTCCGGGTCGGGGCCGCCGCCGACGTACACTTTCAGGCGCCGTGCACCCGACCAGCCCGCTCTTCCGTCATTCCCCCACCCGGAAGGCCACAGGCAGAATGGGGTTTGCAGTCGAGAGGCAAATCAAAAGGGATCGGTGAATCACGTCTTCCCTCACGGGGCTATAGCTCAGTCGGTTAGAGCGCAGCACTGATAATGAGATCCGAGCTGTATTTCCGGACGGTGCCAGACGGCGCAACATGGCCTGAGCTGCGTTGATGTAGGCAGACCACGACACCCAACAACGTCGGTGGGTCGGAGTTGTAGTCCAAGCTGTAGTCCAGAGATTCGGTTAAGCGAGTTGCCTGACCAACCTGGGATTCTCCATCAGCTCAAACTCGACCCCCCTTCCGCTGGTCGAGTTTGTACCTCTCTGCCATCTACGTCAGCCCGGCCAAGCAGGCCAACCGCTCCTCGGGGGTAGTGCCGTAGCCCGCGCCCGTGAAGGGCCCGTGAGGATCGGCCCGCCATGGGGCGGCCGGGCCGCGGTCGTAGTGGGTGTCGAACCGAAACGATCCCTCTCAGGTCTCGACGACGACCAGGTGGAGGACATCGAGGCGGTGGGAGCGAACGACGAAATCGGTGAGCGTCGGCCGATCGTCTCGAAGGTATTGGAGTCCTCCCGGATGGAGCAAGCCCAGTCTATGAAGGGGAGGCGATCCCCTCCGGGACAGTGGTGGCCACGAAGTCTCCGGCTACGCGCCGGACGTACCCGGCCGACTGACAGCGGATCCTTTTGCCAAAGGGCACGTTGGGGGTAGAAGCGGTACGCGGTGGCATTGGCGGCGAAGTCGGGGGCGAGGCGCATCGGGGGAAGGGTACGGGGGAGCCTTGGTTCTCTTACCGTCCCACCCATCCCACCGTCGGCGTGCCCATATCAAGTTCAACCGCCCCGAGCTGTCAATATGGATTGGGTGCGCGGTGTATCGTGATCCGGGCCCGGGCATCATGAAGGGAAGCCCAGCTCACCCGTTCAGTGTGAGTGCGGTAGTTTTCGATCTCTTCATTACCCTCACGGACTTTGATATCGAGCGTCAGCGTCCACAGATGACAGCTGAACTGGCACACGCTCTGCACGTCGATCCCGAAGCTTTCTCGTCCCTGATGAGGAGCACCTTTACCGCTCGAACCACCGGAGCGACGGGGGACCTGTACACCACCCTCGAAGGTATGGCCTGTTCGCTTGGCGGTAGGCCAACACCGGAAGCGATTTACCGAACGGTCGCGTTACGTATCGCACAGGAGCGACGTCTCCTAACTCCTAGGGCCGACGTCCTCGACACTCTGGCTCGGCTCAAGAGCAACGGATATCGCATTGGAGTGATCACGGACTGCACAGTTGAACTGCCGGGGCTATGGCCGACACTTCCATATGCCGACCTTGTGGACGGCACGGTCTTTTCATGCGACCTTGGATGCCGAAAGCCGGCAGCGGCGCTCTACGTGGCTTCGGCACGTGGGCTGGGTGTTCCGATTGAACGCTGCCTGTACATTGGTGACGGGGGTAGTCAAGAATTGAGTGGTGCAGCCTCCGCCGGCATGATCGCCGCGATGCTAAAAACCCCATTCGGCGATGATTTCCGCTATGACGCCGAGCGTGATTGGCAGGGGCCGATCTTGGAGGGTATTGCAGACGTAATGAGCCTTATTCGCCTGTCAGCGAAGAGTTAGGTCGGCAAAACTTGTCACAAGAACCAAGATACAGACGACCACCTCAGAACGACGAGAGGACCACGTCAGCGATAGCACCTGGATCCATCTGGCTTGTGTCGAATGAGAGCAGCGCACCAGCGGCAAGTGGAGGTGATGCGAACACGGAAGAAGCCTCTATCACAAAGGTCTCCCAATCGTCGTCCCACGACTCACCGCGGTCAAACGCACGAGCGCGGAGCAGTTCGATGGGTGCCGAAAGCACCACTGACAACGTTGGCTCGGGCATGGGCTGGAACACTGCCGCCAACAATGAATGAGCGGCTGCCTCACCAATGGACGGCTTCATGACGACGAACTGATAGACGTACTTCGACAGGTACCCCCGGTCGCACAGGACGACTGCACCCCGGGTCAGAGCAGGACGGATCAGTGAATCGAAACGCTGCCAGAACTCCCCAAGGAATACTAAGGATTGGCCGACCAAGGATTCCGAGTAGACGTGCGGGTGGCGCTTGACTGTCTCGCGAAGGAATCGTCCTACAGGGTCGTCATTGAACTCGTCGACGACGAGCACGTCCTCAAATCGCTCCCGGAGCACATTTACCAGCGTTGTCTTTCCCGCTGCTTCGACTCCGTCGATCGAGATCCAGGTCTGTTTTCCGCTGTCCATAGTCATCCGCTCCCGAGCACTTCACGTGTAAACGCAGTCGCGTTCGTCGCTAGGTCACCGGCTGCCCCAAGTTCAGTGAGGCGCTCGCCAATCGTACGTCGCTCGTCCTCTGTTAGGACGGTGTGGTGAAAGCGAACGAAGTCTAGAAACGTCACCAAGTCCAGCGTTCGTCTCGCGAGCCCCTCGCGTTCGGCGTAGTCACTGGCCGACATGAGGCCCATCGTCCGTGTTCGCGTCTGCGACCAATCGGAGCCTTCAATGTCGTCTCGGAAAGGCGGCTCGTCGTCGCGATCTAGGTCTCCCCAGTAGTAGAGGAGGTAGCCGCGGTTGAGTGACGCCATTTCTTGGTTCCCAAGAAGAAGGGCCAGGTACTCAAGGGTGGCTCCCTGGTCATTGGCGTTAGCGAGCGCCCAATACAGAGCCGTTCGAAGAAAGTCGTCATGCTCGAGCGCGAGAAGGTGACGCAATTGTCGGGGACTCGCTCCGATGCGCCCGAGGATATACGCGCTCAGGTTTCCAGCCACCCTTCTTGTCCGGATATCGGGTGCAGACTGTTCGAGCTGGAGAAATTGCCCAAGAAGTAGCTCGATGACCGGTTTCGGCGCTGACCTTGTCAGCACTCGGGTTAGGTGGCGCCGAATCTCCCGCGGCAGGTCAAGAGAAAGGAGGTCCCAGCACTCCCGTTGATCCCGCATGGCCCGATCTACGAGAGCGGTGGCCAAATGATCGGCAACGAGGAATTCAAAGAACGAGTAGTGACGAAATCGAGCCTGCAGCTCGGTGCCGTATTGCCCAAAGTCGAGGAGGCCTTGGACAACGGTTTGAGCACACCGAACCGGCAAGCCGTGGGAGCGTGTGAGGTATGCCCCGGCTGCGGAGGCGGGCAGCAACTCTTGGTGGAACTGCGGCTTTGTGAAAAGATGCCAAGCGATGGTTTGCCAAAGGCTGTAAGAGTTGGGGACCTCACATTTCGTTCGCTTCAGCCTGAAGTCCACAGTTCGAGCGAGGTGACGTAGGTACGCTGAGTACAGGCTCGCCGAGTCGTCAATGCCCGATGGTTCATCAGAACGGACAAAAGTGAGCATGCGGGCGAATAGTGGTCGCCTAACCAGCTCGACAAGCGCTGGCGTCGTTCGGACGAGAGCTAGCACGGTCTCGTCGTCCAGGAGCCGAGCCGAGACCAACCTCCCCACGAACTCCCGGAACTCGCCCTCAAGACTCCACTCGTCGAGAACGGCTATCCGCGAGAACTGATCGAGCGTCAGACGTCCAATGAGATGGTCCTCGAACTCTCGGGTCCGACAGGTAGCAAGAACCGTGCCGAACTGGGGCAGCTGCTCAAGGACCCGAACGATGTCAGTCAAGGAGTCCCCGGCTGCGACGGCCTCGTCGATGCCATCAACGAGGTAGACCAAATCGCGTCGGGAGACATCGACTGATGCGCCGACGGTCGAGCGCCTCGATGCTGCTTCACCAAGACTCTCCGCTGTTAGTTCATCCGCGCTGGTGAGATCAGTGATCGACACCGACAGTGGCGCCTTTGCCCTCTCCAATAAGCCGCGGTGGACCAAATAGACGAGCACCGTTTTACCGGCACCGGGCTCGCCGAGCACCAAGATGCTTCCGCCGCTCTCGAGCGTCTCTACCAGAGACGCCACATCGCTTTTGTCTGATCGTTGGGAGTACTCGGTCACGCGGGGAGCGATCAGGACGTTGCGCTCATCGAGTTCTGCAATGGTGAGATCGGTTGGATAGGCGGTACGCCGAGCACCGACGGCGCGAAGCATCTGGAGCGACGCCGTCATCTCAACATCAGCCGTAGTAGACGTCACCGGATTTGATTGAAGCTTTCTCTTGAGACGATATTCGGCAAATCCCTCGGTCTTGTTGTCCGCCAAGTCAAGGTCAGGGACGAAGCCTGTTCCCGACCACCTTCTGTGCCACACTCGGACGATGAGTGATCCGTCGTCATCGACGAAGATCGCTCCGAAGTTGTAACTGTGAACCGCAGGAACTCCTTCGTCGCCATGGGCGGCTCCTGCGGTGATTTCGATAATTTCCGGGTCTGCCACCGACGCGGGAAGCGGAGCTTGAGGGAACGTGGGTGTGCCCTTGAAGGTGGATGTCGGCGTGTACCGATGTCCACGCCTCTGCGTCGGGACCATCAGAGAGCCAATCAAACGGGTGGTGCGTGAGGGCGATCGTGACTGTCGTGTCCGGATCGAGGGAGGGAAGGAAGGCGCCGCGTATCTGGTGGAGGCCGAGTTGGAGATGGCCAAGATCATCGTCGCCGGTGCACAACAGGGCGGTGTTCATTCCCGCCAGTCGGACCACAAAACCACCGTCGACGCCTCGGGTGCGCACCCAGTGCGTGGCATGGCCGTGTTCATCCAAGCAGGGGCTACCAAACTGAGCGACGAAGTTCCGGTATCCGTCGAAGCGAGACGCAAGCAGTGCACGCTCGCCAAGATCGCCGAGAGCGTCATCGATCGGTGCGCCCCTACGCGAGCCGTCCACCACTCGGTAGGTGTGGCGGTCTCCGTCACCGACAGTCCGGTCGACATCGTGGTTCCCGGGGACGCATAGAACGTCGCCGGTGCTCAGGTTGAGGTAAGCGATAAGCCGAGAGAACCACTCCGCAGCCTGGTCGTACTCGGTGCCGTCCTGTGCGGCGCCAGAGTTGGCGATATCACCCGTGACGAGCACTGCGTCGGGTGCCGGCAACCTACCCCCCGCAACCTCATTTTTGATATCCGCAGCCAACTGTTCTAGTACGAGGGCCTGGTCGTGACCGTATGTGGTCGAACCGTGGCCAAAGTGGCAGTCGCTAATGTTTACCCAGGAGAAGATGCATCTCATCGTCTACCCACAGCGTTACCCCAGACGCTATTCGTCATAGCTGAAGTCATCAACGAGCCGACGGATCCGAGGCGAAATGAAGGGTTGCACGGCGATGTCGCGGTGCCGCACGCCCAGCGGAGTGAGCTCCACGGAGTCGTCTGTATCGGCGATCAGGCCCAGGTCTGACAGGGAGGCAAACTGGTGGGGGAATGCTTCGAGAGGGTCGATGCCGAACCGTGCTGAATAGGTGCGTCGGTCCAAATGGTTTAGTCCGAGAATGATCGCCTTGCGTTGACGCTCTTCGTCGTCCATGAGGAATCCGTCGGTGCGCGGATCGGCGCCACCGTCGATACGAGTGAAGTACTCGTCGAGGGCACCGCGCCGGGGGTGCAACGAGTATCCGTTTCTGGTGTCGATGTCCCAGAGATAGCTCCGTGCGCCCGCTCCGAAGCCAAGAACCGACTCGCCAGCCCAGTGGAGCTGCTTCTGTAGGTATCCGCCTCGTCCGGGCAACGCCCACCTCACGTGCGTCTGTTGTTCATAGCCAGCTGCACGGAGCCGGCAGTCGGCGTAGTCGTATTTCTCGTACTGCTGGAGGTCCGAGGTCGCTAGCGGAGATTCCTTATCCCCGAATCGGGTTCCGGACCTTAGTGTAAGAGCGTACGCGCACACTGTTTGAGGGCGGTGATCGATCACGCGGTCGACAGATCGTTGCCATGTACTCAACGATTGCCCAGGCAGGCCATAGATCAGATCGACACAAACGTTATGAAATCCGGCGCATAAAGCGTTTGCAATCCCCTCGTCGATCGTACCGGGGACATAGCGCCGGCCAATGGTCCTCAGCTCCTCATCTGACGTGGTCTGGACTCCCAGGTTGATTCGGTTGAAGCCAACTGATCGAAGAGCCGCCAGACCCTCACTTGACGCATTGTCAGGAGCGACCTCAATGGCGACCTCCGGTACATCCGCCAACGAAAATCCTAGGACTCCTGTCAGCGTGCTGATCGCTTGCTCGAGCAACTCGGGTTGTAGCATCGAAGGAGTGCCCCCGCCGAAGTAGACAGTGTTGACCTTCATGGCAGCCAATGCCTCGGCCATCGTTCGCATCTCAGCGCCAAGTGCATCTATGTACCGCTGGTGTACGTCATGACGCGACATCGTCACCGTATAGAGGTTGCAGAACCCGCAGATTTGGCGGCAGAACGGGATATGCACATAGAGATTGATAGCCTCGGTTCGAGCGAGAGACTCGCGGACCAGCTGGGGCACGTCCGTGTCGGCGCCCGAACGGCCTATATGCCTGCCGAGGCGGGTACATATAGACGTAGTCGCACCTTGCATGTGATGCAATGGCAACCTTGAGGGCGTCCCGTGTGTTGGGTGAGTCGAGTAATCGCATACTGTGCAGCGAGAATAGTCGTGGCCGACTGCTTGGGAGTGCTGCGGCAATCAGCGGGCGATGGCTGTCCGAGGGACAGGCAGCACTTGGCGCACTCGGTCGGCGCGTCGATCTCTGAGGCATCGCACCGAGGGTGATGCATCTGGGAGGGCACTTAGCTCGTCCCATGTGAAATACCGAAGGTCGTCGAATCGGTCGCGTTCGACGAGCGTTGGAATCCCGGCGTTGACGTGTGCGACGTACCATGTGTACTGGAGAGCCAGCTCGCCTTGATGGAAGCGCTCCGTGCCCACTTCAGCGACCATCTCGACCGTCACGTTCAGCTCTTCTCCGAGCTCCCGTTGCGCCGCCTGCCATGGGACTTCGCCAGCCTCCACTTTCCCACCCGGGACTTCCCACCAAGTCATCTCGTCAGTCTTGCGGTGGATCAGGAGCATCCGGCCGTCAGCGTCAGCGATCAGTGCGCCAGCGAGCAGCAACGGTTCTTGCCCGACTCCGTGGGCTAGGTGGCGCGCCAGTCGGGCACGCATGTGGTCGACCCATGCTGCGACCACGACTACAGCCTCACTTCGGTCCGGGCCCACGGCAGCAGCAGATCACACGAGTGGCCGCGGGTGAAAGTCCGGTCCTTCGGGCAGGGAGACGGCCTTGGAAGACGACCATCCCGAACGGCTCGGCAGCCCGAGAACTTCATACCTGTCATTCTAGCGCTTGCGGGATTAATAATCCAATGATTGGCTTTAGGGATGCCGAAGCCACCCTCGCCCATGGGCCTACCCTCTCGCCTCGTCTGGGAGGTCGTTGGAATCGCCCCGTCCACACTGAACTACTGGGTGCAACTCGGCCTAGTGCGGCCAACAATTCGGCAGCCCCAGGGGAGGCGTGTCGAGCAATGGTGGTCAGTCGAAGACGTGGTTGTCGTCCGAGCAATTAAGGCCCTGCGTGCCGTTGGCGTTTCAATGAAACAGGTCCGGAAGGTTCGCCGAGTGCTTCTGGCGGCTGACATGACCTTGGCCAGTTCTAGACTCTATTGGGACGGAACAGACGTCGTACTTCTCGACTCCGGGGGCAACCTCGAATCAGCACTACAGCGCCCAGGGCAGCAGATGATGGTACTCGCCGGGTTACCGATAGCGGAGTGGCACAAGCAGTACGCGGAGGAAGCTCGTCCAGTTGACAGCCAGGAGCTTCAAAGGATGGACAGGGTACTGTCGCGAGCCAGGGCGCAACGATCAGAGCCGATAGAGCGACTGATCACCGGGTGATGGTAACAGGGGGTAGCCGGTTCTCGCGTCACGAATCCGCTACGTCACCGTGAAGGTAGCGTTCCAACCGAGGTACCGACACCCTCCACCGCGAACCGATCTGGATAGCCGGCGGGAACTGCCCGGTCCGACAGAGCCGGTAGAGGGTGTCGGCGTGCAATCCAACACGGCGAGCGGCTTCAGGGATGGAGATCAGATCGGCCATGGCCGTCTGGTCGTGATGGCTGAACGAGATGGCCACTACAGCACGCTGACCGGTGCAGCGACGAGGTGCCCGAGATAGAAGAGCTCGACGAGGCCAGCAGGTAGGAGCCGTCGTAAGGGTTCCTTCGATGACCTACGGGATCTGTTCACCGGTCACCAATCGACGCAGGGCCTCGAGCTCCTTCCGGAGCCGCCGGACCTCGCTGTGGCTCGGACGACCGGTGGGCTCTTCGCGGCGCTCCTCAAAGCGGGCGAACCACTGGGCACAGTTGCGCTCATCGCGAGAACGGGAGCGAGCGACATCACGTGTCGTCCCCGCCAGGCGGCCGTCCCCTTTCTGGCGCTGTCTGGAAGATGGAGTGCTGTTCATGCTGCACCACCCCAGAGGGGCGCTTCGAACCGGCTGACGAGCCGACCTCGGCTCAGAAGCTGCTCCACCGGCACACGACGTGGATGGCGCACCCTCCGGCCCCGCGGGCACCCGGAGTCTCCATCGCCGTGCTGATCGGCGGCGCCTGCTTCGCCTGAGCTCCTCAGCAGCCGCGCAGTCTGCGCCGGTGAAGCGACCAGCGGCAACTCGAATCCGGTCGCGGTAACGAGCACGAGCCGGAGGTCGCCGATCAGGTGGCGTCTCGTCATCCTGGCGAGTGGTCGGATCCTTCGACGACTCGGAGTCGGTCGTCTCCGGATTCCCCTGCCGGCGTCAGCGCTCCCGGTGGGAGCCCTCCACTCGACACCTCGTCGGGACCTCGCTCTACGGCTGACGATGATCGGGACATCTGGTCTCCCTTGTTCGTGACAGGGCCTTCGTGCTCCCGTCACGACCCATCGTCCAGACGGACGTCACCCGCAACGTCACCCGCAGGGAGCTTTCACGGAGCAACCCGAGCGATCGAACGTCACCCTCGAACCTCAACGTCACCCTGAGCCCGGACCGGCTCAGAAGTGGACCCGTCTGACCAACGTCGACACGGCCCATCTCCCGTCCTCCACGCTCGGTGAGAGTGTGACCACGGACCGTATGCGGTGTACGGTATGTTGCATACGGTACGTGGTTCAACTACGATGACCAGCGTGATGCTGACAAGGGCCGGGGTTGGCGGAGGCAGGTCGAGTCAGGCGAAGGGAAGCGCTGGTGGTTCAACAAGCTCGTGGCACCTCAAGCTCGAAAGGCGCAAAGGTGCCGGAGTCCGACGGTCAGTCGTGGGAGGCCCGGCACGTGCGTGCCACCTACTGGCTCGATCGAGTGCTCCGAGAAGAAGTTCGATCAGAGGCCGAACGCCGAGGATGGAGCGTCTCCCAGTTCGTCACCTGGGCGCTCCAGCGGGCGCTGGACAAGGGTCACTGAATCTCCAAAGACCCGATCGGCGGCAACGAGCCGGCGCCTGCTCGCCGGGCAGAGCAACGTCACCCTCGCAGGGCTCCGATGGTGCCGATTGCTTCCGACGCGACCCCGAACCAGTGACCGTGTGCAGGTCCAGTTCAGGCCCCTGACCAGGGAGGGTGACGTTCAGGGTGACGTTGGCCTGGCTGTTGGCGATCGTCCGGGCGAAGTCCGGAATTCGTCGATGCGGCCGGTTGAACCGGGCCGTCATCTGCCCCGAGAATGTTCTCTGTTCGGGGGCCGAGGGTGACGTTCAGGGTGACGTTGGACGTTCATGCTGCGTTCGGATGCGCATCCCCGACGGCGTGGAGCGCAGACCTTGGTCGGCAGCGGGGACTGCGGCCTAGGACGAGAAGAGGGGTGAACCGGATGGGTAGCCATGGGCAGAAGGGCAGAGTTCGGAACTGGACCTTCGGGTGTGCGTTGGGCATGGCGGCTATGGGCCTGGCCGCCTGCGGGTCGGGATCCTCCTCGCCAACCTCGACGGTGCGTTCTACCCCAACGACCTCGTCTGGCCGGGCCGACAACCACGACCACCGGTGGATCTACCTCCGGCAACCAGGCAGCCGTGCTCAACGCCTGGCAGTCGGCCCAACAGACCCTCTACGGCTACCTGCAGGCGCCGTGGCAGCAGGATCGGGCCAACCTCGTGGCCGGCCAGACGGCGGCCACGCTGTGGCCGAACCTGGCCAACTACTTCGTCGATCCCGCCCTCAAGTCCGAGCAGACGTTTCTCGTCGGCGTGAAGATGGGTCAGCTCAACGGCCCGACGTCGTTCGATCTCGGCACGCCGAAGGTCGTCGGCCCTCACTCCAACGACGGCGACGGTCGCCGGCTGTATCTCACGACACCGGGACCACCACGGCGGCCGGTGCGCCCGGACCCGCCACTCTTGGTGGCGGCGCAGGTAGCGCAAGGGGACCTGGGATCTCGTACTTGGTCGGGGGCACTTGGAAGATCGCCTCGTTCAAGACCATCGTCGGTTGCCCAAGTGCTGAGGACGAAGGCATGCCGTCTTGCCGCGGCTCTGGCAGCGTTCTGGCCTACTGCGTTGTGTCGTTGCACCTTCCGGCGAAGCCTGGGCTGTGGCGGGAGGATCGGGGGTACCTGCACGGATAACGGGAGCACCGTCAGTTGCGGTAGCGGGGTGTCAGGCACCACGGGCACTGGTTCGGGCGGTGGAAGTGGAGGCACAACGACCGGCGGCGGCGGTGCGACCACGGTCTCCGTGCCGACGTGTCCCAACTACGTGCCCTATTCGACGGAGTTCCCCGGCCAGGACGGGGACCTCCGCCAGCCGGTGCGACCCAACCCGGTGCCTGGTACTTCAACACCTGTGCCACTGGAAGTGCGACGAGCCAGGCCACCGGCGTGGTGTGGTTGGCGACCGGTCAGGCGGCACCGACAGTCCCGCCGCCCGATCCTGCCGTCGCCGGCGCCCAGGCGGCCAGCGAGCTGCAGCTCCCGACCCCCACTCTGACCCTCAGCCCGTCGACCACGGGCTACGTGAATCTGGCCGAGTGGCTCTGGATCACCTCCTCGATGTGGCATCCGCTCTCCACGACGGCCCAGGCCTGCAATGCCGGTGGATGCGTGGCGGCCACTGCTACCGCCACCCCGTCGTATGTCACCTGGGACACCGGCGACGGATCGACGGTCACCTGCAACGGCCCCGGCACTCCCTACGACCCTGCGCTTCCCGCCACCGAGCCAGTCGACCACCTGCTCGCACACCTACACCACCACCTCGGCCGGGCAACCCTCCCCCGACGGCAACCCGAACGATGCCGCCTTCCCGATCACCGCCACCATCACCTGGACGGTGGCCTGGGCGGGTCCCAACGGTTCGGCCGGCGCCCTGCCGAGTCTCACCACCCGGGGAGTGACCTCCCTCGAGGTGGCCCAGATCGAGTCCGTGAACAACTGAAGAACGGGAGTCTCCATGGCCATCACCACCGCCCCCACCCGCTCCGCCTTCACGGCACCACCGCCCACCGGCGAGAGTCGGGCCGGCGGCCTGAGGATCTCGTCCACCACCCATCAGCGCCGTCCATGGCAGATCGGACTCGGCGATCGCCCTGGTGCTGGTGTGTGCTGCGGTGGCGGGAGCGGTGTTCCAGTCGTCGGCCAAGAAGGTGTCCATCCTGGTGGCGGCCAAGAGCCTGCCTGCCGGCACCGTGCTCACGGCCAGCGACCTCGCCACCGCGTCCATTCCGGCCTCGGGCAACATCACGGCCATGGCGGCCACCGGCTCCTCGGTCGTGGTCGGCCAGCAGCTCGACACCCCCGTCTATCCCGGCCAGGTGCTGGTCAGACAGATGCTGGCCGCCACCCCGCAGCTCGCGTCGGGTGAACAGGTGGTGGGCGCGCTGTTGAAGGGCGACCAGATGCCCTCGGTGGCCCTGGTGGCCGGCGACACCGTCCATGTGGTCGCCGTCCCCCAGGCAGGTCAGGGGTCGACCATCGGCGGAACCACTGGCGGGACCATTGGAAGCACGCTGGTCCCCTCGGCCACCGTCTTCGCCGTCGGCCCCGCACCGGCGAACCAGACCCAGTACGTGGCGTCGGTCTCCTTGGAGATCCCGGGCTCGGAAGCAGCCCAGGTCACCTCCTACGCGGCTGCCGATCAGATCGGTCTCTCCCTGGTCAGCGAGGGGACAGCGTCTGCCAAACAAGTCGGGAGGTTCCCGGTGACCCTCATCGCCCTCGCCTCCATCAAGGGCTCACCGGGCGTCACCACGGCGGCCACCGCCCTGGCCGCCAGCTGGCCGGAGGGCCGCCAGGTCCTCCTGGTCGAGGCCGATCCGTTCGGCGGTGACCTCGCTCCCCGCTACGCCATGGCCCCCACCGGAGGCCTGTCCTCCCTCTTCGCCGCAGCACGGCGCACCCTCGTCCCCGAGGACGTCTGGGATCACGTCGACCACCTTCCCGGGGGTCTCCCGGTGCTGTTCGGTCTGGGAGGCATGCACCAAGCCGTCGCCAACGAGAAGGCCTGGCCGATCGTCGCCGATGCGCTCGGCGCCCTCGATGCGGATGTCGTGATCGACGTGGGCCGCCTGCTCCCCAACCTCGGAGGCGGCGTCCGGGACGTGCTGGCCCGGGCTGATGCGTTGGTCGTGCTCTGTCAGTCGACGCTTGAGGCCATCGTCCATCTGCGGGAGGCGCTGCCCGGGCTGGCCGCCGAGTTGCGAGGCCGGAGCCTCCTCGTCGTCCCCACGGGAACTGCCCAGTTCTCGGCGGCCGACATCGCACGCACCCTGCGGTCGAGGTGCTCCCGCCCATGCCCGACGACCCGGGAGCAGCAGCCGCATTGGCGAACCGGCGGGCGGTGAAGCGGCTCGAGCGGACCCGGTTGCTCCGATGGGCGCGACGACACCGTCCGGGCGCTGGGCGTAGACCCGATCTCGCCGGTCGGGGCCGATCCACTGTCGGTGCCCGAGGCGTTGACCGGAGCCGACCCCGCTGACGTTGCTCCACCCGGGGGTGCGGCGCCCGCTGATGTCCTCGCTCAAGCTGGCCCCGTGGACATCCACCAACGCGCCAAGGAGAAACCCTCGATCGAGCCGTGCCGGAGGGTCGAGCTGGCCGGGGCCGGCTTCCGGGTCAACGAGGAGGCGGGCCGATGAACGATTCCGAACGTCGGGAGCTCGAGCAGTTCGCCGCCGAGCACGTGGCCGACGGCATCGTCCGCTACGGGGCCGCCGGCATGAGCGAAGGCGAGCGCCGCTCGTTCGTCGAGAAGCTGGCCCGAGAAGCCATCGACGAGGCGGCCCGCTCCATGGTGGAAGGGGCGGTCACCACACCGACCGTCGAAGAAGAGGAGCAGATCGTCCGGCGGCTGGTGGCCAGCCAGCTCGGCCTCGGTCGCCTGCAGATGCTGCTCGACGAGGACGACATCGAGAACATCAACATCAACGGGCACGACACGCGTGTGGGTCAAGCGAGCCGACGGGATCAAGGAACAGGTCGACCCGATCGCCGACTCCGACGAGGAGCTCATCGAGCTGGTGCAGCGGGCGGCCCGGGCCCACCACACCGGAGGCGAGCGCCGGATCGACAGCGCCAAGCCCATCGTCGACCTGCACCTGGCCGGCGGGCACCGGCTGTCGGCCATGATCGAGGTGTCCGACCGGCCGTGTGTGTCCATCCGCCGGCACCGCCTGGTCGACCCGATGCTGTCCGACCTGGCCGACTCGATCACCGACGAGCTGGGCCGGTTCCTGGCTGCCGCGGTGCGGGCCAGGCTCAACCTGATCGTCTCGGGTGGCACCGACGCCGGCAAGACCACCCTGCTGCGGGCCCTGGCCGCCGAGGCCGACCCGGCCGACCGGATCGTCACCATCGAGCTGTCCTACGAGCTCGGGCTGCACGAACTGCCCCATCGCCATCCCGACTGTGTGGGGTGGGAGACGAGAGAGGCCAACACCGAGGGCCAGGGGGCGGTGTCCATGGAGTACCTGGTGCAACGGGCCAACCGCCACGACGCCGACCGGGTCATCGTGGGCGAAGTGCTGGGGGACGAGATCGTGCCCATGCTCAACGCCATGACGGCGGGCAAGGCCGGATCGATGTGCACCATCCACGCCGACTCGACCGAGGGCACCTTCGGCAAGATCAAGACCTACGCCTCCCAGTCGCCCAAGCACCTGTCCGACAACGCCGCCGCCCAGCTCACCGCCCAGGCCCTGGACCTGGTGATCTTCGTGCGCAAACGGCCCGACGCCTCGGGCCTGGCCCGGCGGTACGTGTCGTCGGTCCGGGTGGTGGAGGACGCCGACGGACCCCACGTCATCTCGACCGAGATCTTCGCCGAGCCCGAAGGCGGGGGACCGGCCGTGCTGCACCTGGGCATGCCGCCGGGCCTGCGGGAACGCCTCGCCGACGTGGGCTACGTGGCGCCGATCCACGGGTTCGGCATCGATGACCCCGGTCGTCGTCCTGGTCGGCGCCGGCATCGGGGTGGGCATCGCCCTGGTCGATCTCGGGCTTCTGGTCGACCGGTGCCCCGGTCGGGCGAATGTCGATGATGAAGCGCCTGGACCCGGCCAACCGGCAGGCCGCCATCTGCGCGGTCGCACTCGCCCTCATCGTCGGGCTGGTCACCCGCTGGCCGGTGGGCGCGGCCATCGGTGGGGCCGTGGGCTGGACCCTGCGCTCGGCCCTCCAGCCCAACACCTCTCGTCGGGTCACCAACCGCCTGGAGGCGTTGGCCACCTGGATCGAGGCGCTCCGGGACAGCATCGCCGCCCATCGGGGGCTGCTGGCCGCCATCGAGTCCACGGTGCACACCGCACCACCGTCGATCCGGGACAACGTGGCCGCCCTCGTCGTCCGCATCAAGAGCGGCGTGGCCCTCGACGCTGCGCTCTACACCTTCGCCGACGAGCTGGGCGACGCCGCCGTCGACGAAGCCGTCGCCCCGCTCATCCTGGCCAGCCGGTTCGGAGGGTCCGACCTGCAGAGCCTGCTGGCCACCGCCGCGGCCAACACCAGAGACCAGATCGCCCTCTGGCAGCGCATCGAGATCGCCCGGGCCAAGCCCCGGCGGGACATGCGCCTGGTGATCGCCGTGACCCTGGTCTTCACCGTCGGCGTGCTGCTCATCGGTCACGGCTACTTCAAGCCGTTCGGCACCCCGGTCGGCCAGATCGTCCTGCTGGCCGTGGCCGGTCTGTTCGCCGCCGGCTTCGCCGCCATGAACCGGCTGTCGCGTCCCCAACCCATGCCCCGGCTGTTCGGCAAGGGCGAAGGGTTCACAGCTCCGACTGATCGCTCAGACGCACCGGCATCGGCCACCTCGTCCAGACACGACTCAACACAGAGGCAGCCCAGTCAGAACTGGCCGTCGGACGGCTCCGGCCCGGGCCGGACGGAAGTAGGGGGTCGCGATGGTCGTCATCATCCTCATGGGACTCGGCGTGGGTGTCGGTCTTGGCCGCCGTCGTCTGGGGGCTCTTCCCTCCGCCGCTCACCCTTCGGGCAGCCCTCGCCCGCCTGTCCGGAGAGCACGTGACCGCCCCGACGGACGTCCTGACCCAAGGGGTCGGCGGGGCCCGTCGACTCTGTGGGCACCTGTTCGAGGTCAACGTCCGCAAGGTCCCGAGACTCGCCGACATCGTCCTGCCCGACCTGGCCATCACCGGCACGCCGACCGAGACGTTCGCCGTCAAAGTCGCCGGCTATGGCATCGGGCTGGCCCTGCTCGGCCCGGTGGCTGTGGGCTGCCGCCGGGGCGGTCGGGGTGCATCCCGGCGTTCGAGCTCCCCGCCCTCGGGGTCCTGGTGCTCGGTGCTCTCGGCGTTGCCACCCCGTTCATCGATCTCCACCAGGCCGCCACCCGCCGCCGTCGGCACTTCTGCCACTCGCTCTCCACCTACGCCTCCCTGGTGTCGATGGCCATGGCCGGGGCCATGGGGTGGTCGAGCGCCCTGGAGGTGGCCTCCACCGTGTCGTCCACCGACTGGGCCATGCGCGAGATCGCCCAGAGCCTGCTCTGGGCCCAGGCCTACCGGAAGCAACCCTGGGAGGGCCTCGAGCGGCTGGCCGTCCGCTTCGACATTCCCGACCTCACCGATCTGGCCCGGTCCATGGCCCAGGCCGGAGATGGAGCCGCGCATCCGCGACTCCCTGGAGGCGAAGGCCCACTCGCTCCGGCTGAAGGAGACCTCCGCTCTGGAGGACTCGGCCCAGGCGGTGACCCAGAAGATGCTGCTCCCCGGCGTGCTGCTCATGGCCGGCTACGGCCTCCTCATCTTCTATCCCGCCCTGGCCTCGTTCACCGGGACCCACCTGTGATCCCCCGCTGCAGGTCGAACCGAGCGGTGAGCGATTCCAACAGCGATCCGAATCCAGCTTGACATCCACCAACCAACCAGCCAACAACTGCAACACCGAACCGAGGAGAGCACCATGCCACATGACAGAGCAGTCACCAGCCAGCTGAGGGAGACGGCCCGATCGGCCGCAGAGACCGTCGTGACCGTGGTCCGGTTTCTTCGTGCCTACGTCTCTGCTCGGCTGACCCCGGTCCTGGGCGACGACCGCGGCGAGATCGCCTCCTGGGTGGTCGTGACCGCCCTGGTGATCGTGGCCGCCATCGCCATCGTGACCATCGTGGTGACCAAGCTGACCGCCACCGCCAACAACATCCAGACTCCCTGAGCAAGCTCGGATGGATCCTCGATACGGCTGTTCCGGAAGCGCTTCTCCAGACGCTGCGTCGTTCGAAGCACCGCGCCATGGACCCGGTCGGCCCTGTCAGCGGACTCGCTACCGACTCGCCTGATGGCCATCCGGATCGCGTGCCGTAAGCCTCGATGGCCGCGAGCCACCGACGGCGGGACCGACATGGGTGACCGTCGTCGAGGTGATGCAGGGTTGGCGGAGTTCGTCGTCTGCCTCCCCGTCTTCTTCCTGCTGGTCATCGGCGGGGTCCAGTACGCCCTGTGGTCTCACGCCAGCCACCTGGCCCGGGCGGCGGCCGAGCAGGGCAGCCAGGTGGCCTCCGGCTACGGCTCGACGCCAGCCGCCGGAACCCAGGCGGCCCAGAGCTTCATCGCCACCACCGGTCCCGGCACGCTGACGAATCCACAGGTTTCCACCAGCACGCTGTCGGGCGATGTGGCCCAGGTGACGGTCACCGGTCGGGCCCAGGCCCTCATCCCGTGGCTCGATCTCACCGTGTCGGCCACCAGCAATGCACCGATCCAGGAGTACCGGACCAGTGGGTGACCGGAGACGCCGGGTCCGAGGGGACGAGGGCCAGGCCATCGCCGAGCTGGTCATCGTCGCCCCGGTGCTGCTCATCATCATCGTCTTATGGTCGCCCTCGGCCGGGTCGATTCGGCCCAGGGCGACGTCGAGTCGGCGGCGCGGGCCGGAGTCCAGGCGGCCGTCGTCCAGGCCGACGCCGCCGACGCCCAGACCCAGGCGACCGCAGCGGTGACCAGCACCCTGGCCGGGGCCGGGCTCACCTGTCCTGCTCCCCAGATCACGACGGACACGTCCAACTTCGTGGCCGGAGGCACCGTGTCGGTGAGCGTGACCTGTGTGACCAGCCTGGCCGACGTGTCCGTCCCCGGCATGCCCGGGTCGAAGACACTGTCGGCCACCGCCGTGGCGCACATCGACGAGTTCCGGACCGGTCGGTGGTGGCACATGAGCGGCGTGATCGCAGATCGATCGCAGGTGCACGCGATGCGACGCACTGCCACCGACGCTCCGACGACGGTCAGTTCCTCGCCATGACCGCCGTCTTCATGACCATGTTCCTGGCCCTCGCCGGTCTGGTGGCCGACGGAGGCCACTACCTCGACGCCAAACAAGCGGCCGCCTCCGAGGCCGAACAGGCGGCCCGGGCCGGTGCCGGGTCGCTGGATGTCGGCGAGCTCCACGCCGGCACCATCGCCGTCGATCCCGCCGTTGCCGTCACCGCGGCCGAGAACTACATGAGCTCGGCCGGCCAGCCCGGCACCGCCTGGGTGGTCGGCAACACCGTCTACGCCCAGATCAGCTATCGCCTGCCCACCCAGCTCCTCGGCATCATCGGCGTGGGGAGCCTGGCCCTGTCGGTCACCGAGTCGGCGACCGACGTGAGTGGCATCACCACAGGAGGATGACCGTGCCCACTCGATCCAATCGCACCGCAGCCGCTCGGCCCGCGATCCGACCGGCTGCTGGAACTCGACCGACAGGTCGCCAGGTCGCCGGCGGCTTCGGCGCGCTCGGTGTCCTGGTCATCGGGCTCGTCGGCATCCCGATCGTGCTCTCCGCCCTCGTCGGATGGCCGCTCCCGCACCACGTCCCGAGCGGCACCCAGGCGGCCCACGCCCTCGGGGCCTCGATCCCGGACTCGTTCTGGCCACGCCTGTTCGCCACCTTGGCCTGGCTGGCCTGGGCCTACTTCGTGTTCTCGGTCGCCACCGGCCTCGTCCTCCAACTCCGCGGTCGCCGACCCGGTCACCGCTCCCACCTCTTCGGCTCGAGCGCCATGGCGGCCCTCATCGCCGCCGTCCTGATCCTCGGTCAGCTCCGTGGTGCCCACACTGGCCGCGCGACCGGACCTCCGGCGCAGCCCGGCCCCCGTGGTGCAGCTGCTTGCCCAGACCACCTCGGGGATCGTCCCGTCGTGTCCACCACTCCGATCTCGGCCGCTCAATCAGCCGCGCAACCGGCCACCGTCACCCACACCGTCGTGCCCGGCGACACGCTGTGGAGCATCGCTGTCCAGTACTACGGCGACGGCGAGCAGTGGCAGGCCATCTACCAGGCCAATGTCGGCCTGTCCCAGCCGGGCGGTGGTGCCCTCACCGATGCCCACTGGATCTATCCGGGGTGGTCGCTCACCATCCCCGGTGCCACCCAGGCACCGCCGGTGGTGCCGGCGACGTCTCCGCCAGCCGCAGACTCCTTCGACCTGCAGCTTCGTCCACCGCTCCGATTGTGACCTCGCCGGCGGCCGGCACGCCGGGTCCATCAGCGATCTCAACCGGTTCCAGCGGCAGCGATTCAACCAGCAGCGGCCTCGTTCCTCGGCCGACCAACGCCCCTGACGCACATCGACCCAACGCGAGCCGCCCACCTTCGGACACTCGGTCAGTGCCGTCGAGCCACACGGATACTCACGGAGCCCGGCGGCGCCACTTCATCCCGGCCGCCGCTGGCCCTCCACCATTCCGGAGACGCAGCTCCGACCCACGCTGACCGGTCGAACGCCGTCGCCAAGACGCGTCCACCCGCTCCGCATCCGCCCGGAAGCGACATCGGACCGATCGCCGTGGGCGCCGGCCTCTTCGGCCTCACTGCCATCGGTCTGGTCACCGCGTTGGACCGCCGGCGGCGCCGACAGATCGGGCGGCGGTCCTTCGGCGGTCGCATCCCCCGGCCGGAGCCGAAGAGCCCGCTCGCCGATCTCGAGCTGCAGCTGCGCCACTACGCCCGGGCCGGCCACGTGTTCTGGGTCTGCCACCTGGCCGAGCTGCTCGGCCACGCCGCCGACGTCGCCGGTGTGGCACCACCGGACGTGGTGGGCGTCGAGCTCGTCGACCATGGGCTCGATGTGCTGGTGACCGGTGACAGTCCCGAACCTCTGGCCCCGTTCGCACGTCGGCCCGACCGGCCGGACGTCTGGCACCTGCCCTTCACCACCGATCCGGGCGTCGTCGATGAGGCCGCCGCGTCCTCGCCCGTCCCCTGGTCCTTGCCACCGTTGGCCAGGGCACGGTTGGGGCGGTGCTGGTCAACGTGAACCGCTACCGGTCCATCCACATCACCGTCCCCGCAGACCGGGTGGAGGGCATCCTGGCCGCCATGGCCACCGAGCTGGCCGGCACGACCGCACCCATCGGGACAGCAGTCATCGCCGTCGGCTTTGGCTACGGCGTGGTCGATCGCCTCGACGGGGGTGTCGTCGTCGACGATCTCGACGAAGCGACAGCATCGACGCGACCCGACGAGAAGGCCATCGTCCTGGTCGACCCCCAGACCACCACGGATCAGCTCCTCGATGTCGTCCGCGGTAGGGAGAACGTCCATCTGGTCACCGCGGGACCTGTCGCACCGGAGGGCACGGTGCTCATCCTCGATCCGGAACATCCGCACCTGGAGGACCACGGGCTGGACCCGGTTCAACCCTCGCACGTCTCGCGACGACTCGCTCGAAGAGGTGCAGACCCTCTTCGAACTGGCCGAGGAGGACCCGGACGCCACGGCCCACCACGGCAGCGAGGCGAACGAGGTGCATCGGCCAAGCGAAGCGGCGTCCGTAGGGGAGGTGATGATCGGTCTCCTGGGAGAGCCGACGATCTCCGTCGGCGACGGCGATCTCCAGGATCTCGTGGCGGCCGTCTCGCCGACGGCGGGGACCAAGGCCCGCAGAGTCGTCGAGCTCCTCGTCTACCTGGCTGCTCACGGCGGAACCGCCACCCGAGGCGAGTGGCTCACCGACATCTCCCCGGACAAGGCGCTGAGCGACGGGTACGTCCGCAACCTGGTCCTCCTCACCCGACGCTCGCTCGAAGCCATCACCGGCGATCCGGACCTCCTCGCCTACGACAAGGCCACCCAGCGGTTCTCGCTGGCCGAGCGGGTCACGACCGACTGGAAGCAGTTCCAATCGGCGACCTCTGATGGAGAGCCGGTGCGAGCTGCGAACGGCACTGGGGCTCGTCCGAGGCGTTCCGTTCGGAGTCGATCCCGACCCATGGACGTCGGCCGGAGGCCTCTCCTACGTCGTCGGGGACGCCATCACCGACGCGTCCTTGGCCCTTGGCGAGCTCGCTCTGGACGACGGTGATCCTCGACTGGCGACCTGGGCGGCCCGCCAGGGCCAACTGGCCAATCGCTACGACCAAGGCCTGTGGCGGATCCTCCTCCGAGCTGCCGGCGACGACACTGCCCGCCAGCAGATCTGGAACGAGCTTCACGCCCTCCTCGCCGTCGATGGTGATCCCGCCGAGGACCTCGAGCCCGCCACCCTCGACCTCTACGATTCGCTCAGCACCCCGAGGCGGGCAGCTTCCGAGGTCGTCGTGCTACAGGATGACGACGACGCTGTCCTTCCGACCCGCCAAGCGGTGTGAGGTCCTGATCGTGTTGCCGTCATTTCCCAGTCACGGTGAGGGGACACCCGGCGTACGAGATTGTTAATAGTAGTATGATAATATTCCGATACTGCAAAAGACAAGATCGGGAGCTCAAGTGTACGAGTCGGAAATCAGGGAGATGCTGGCTGGCGAGAGGGCGGAAGCCCTGGTCGCGATCGTCGAAGGCGCCTGGGCCGAGATGGTGTCTGGCAAGGTGCCCTGACGGAAGCGAGCGAGGGCGTCGGTCATGTGGGACAACATGCTCGAGTTGGCCGATCAGTTGTTGGTGCCACTTGATGGCGTGCATCGGTTCGAATTGAGGCGCATCCCGATGTACGCCATCGACGACCGCATAGCTATCAGATTCAAGAAGCACAACGAGGCTGGCCTCACGCGGAGCGTCTGGACAGACCACCAGCGTGCGCTCGTATCCCAACAGCCGATCGATGGGCTGGCTCCAGGAATCGTCCACCTGCCGTGTGGTTACAAGCTCGACCGGACAGGCTCCGAGATCAGCCACGTGGTGCTGTCCAAGCCCATCCGGACAACCAAGACCGAGTGGGAGATCGATCTTAAGGAGTTGGTTTCGGGCGAAGGGACTCCCTACACAGCCCCGCTTTCGCCCATCGTCCCAAATGTCGGAACCCCGGCCCTACCGGGTGTTCGTCCCAGCGAAGAAAAGGCCGGGGAGGATACCGATAGCTGATGAACTTCAACATGAAGATGTTGACTCTGGCCCGTGAGACCTCGGGCCTCACTCAATCTGCATTGGCTCATGCCGTTGGCATTTCGCAAGCACACATTTCACAAATGGAGCACGGACTTGAGGAGCCAAGCGAAGCGGTAGCCAAGATGTTGGCTTCCGAGCTTGAAGTACCGATCGAGTTCTTCTATCGCCCAGATGAACCTGTGTCAGAGGGTCTCGTGGATTTCTTTCACCGTCGACGCCATACCCTGCCGGCAAAGCCGTTGAAGCGCGCCCATGCTTTGGCGAACACAATCCGACTGGAACTGCTTCGGCTGCTTCAAGGTGTCGAGTTGACCGAGGTCCAGCCGTGGCCCGTGTTCAGTTCCGAGGAGCATTCTCCCGAGGAAGCTGCACAGATGCTTCGCGCTTCTTGGAGGCTTCCTGCTGGTCCAGCACCAAGCTTGGTGGGATTGGTCGAGGCGGCGGGGGTCCCAGTGGTCTTGTGTGACCTCGGCCACGAAAAGCTGCGGGCAATTTCGATGCCGGGCATTGGAGGCCGCCACATCGTCTTGCTAAATAGACGCATGTCTGCGTCGAATCTTCGATTTTCAATGGCGCACGAGCTTGGCCATCTCGTTATGCACGTTGGAACCGCGTCGACCAATCTGGAGGCGGAGGCTGACCGTTTCGCGTCTGAATTTCTCATGCCCGCCAGTGACATTCGGCCGCAGCTTCGGGGCGTTCGCTTTGGCGACCTGGGTACGTTGAAGCACAGATGGTCGGTCTCGTTGGCTGCGCTCATCAGACGGGCTCGCGACCTTGAACAGATCACCGACCGGCAGTACGCGTATATGAATATGCAGTTGAATAAGTTGCCTGGGGGGCGAAAGAGTGAACCAGGAGAGTTTGCCTACGAGGAGCCTGGTCTTGTTCGTCATGTTATTGACTTCTTGATCACTGGATTGAAGTACACAATGTCCCAGGTGGCTCAGGTGATGGTGGCCCTCGAAGAGACTGTTCGCTCGAGGTATCTGGGTGAATCCACGCAACGACTCAGAGCCGTTGGAGCGCCAGGAAGAAAGCTGTATCAGCTCCCAGTGCCACCCTCGTCGGCGTGAGCCGCCTGTGCGGTGGTAGCCCTCCTATTTGATTCAGGCGTCAAGTGGACCAGTGACGGGATGTCGAATCTTGGCCAGTTGTCGCAGGTCAACCGTCCGGTACCCTGTTAGCTCCATCGGAGGTAGCTCAAACATGGCGGTCGGAGTCAGTATCGAGACAGGCCCAGATAGTGCCGTTCAGCACGCCCACGACACGATCAGCGGAGGCGCGGAAGGTAAAGCAACATCTGGCCTGGTGGAGGACGAGTCAGTAGCTACCCCAATTGAGGTGCGAAGTCCTTGGTAGAGCGCGGGGACCGCCTCGTCTGGGGCGGCGAAGTGGTCGAGGTGATCAGCGTCCTTGAGGAGCGACGTGATCGCGTCGAGGTCATTTTGCAAGGTCCAGGTGGGCTGAACAAGGTCACGCTGTCCAACCACGAGATCGAGGCGGCTCGCCAGCCCAGTAATGACGGCCAGGGAGACTCCATGGGCGCACTGGCCGGGCTCTGGGGAAAATGGATGGAGTGGGCAACGCCCAGAATCCGCTCAGCGGCGACCGCCACCAAGCCGGTCCGGCCCTTCGCACACCAGGACGAGGCCGTTTTCGTGCATATGCTTCCCCAGCCGCGGCTCCGTTTTCTACTCGCCGATGAGCCGGGCACCGGCAAGACGATCATGTCGGGGATGTACATCGTCGAAGGACGACGTCGCGCGTTGTCCCCGGCAAAGTACTGATCGTCCCGCCCGCCCACTTAGTGAGCAAGTGGCTGGCTGACCTGTGGCGGTACTTCGGGATCGATGCAGAGCGCCTGGACTAGCGACTGCGCGCAGTCCCCGCCCGTTGCGTGACGATGTCGACGTCTGGGTGGTCTCGGTCGACCTGCTCGCTCACAACCCCGATGTGCTGCGCAAGGTCGCCGGACCCGGCGTCTCATGGTCGTTCGCCATCTTCGACGAGGCGCACCGGCTCACCCCGACCTCGCAGTACCTCGGGGCCGCCAAGCAGGTCGCAGAGGTCGCACATCACCTGCTCTTGCTGACGGCCACTCCCCATCGGGGCAAGGAGTGGTACTTCCAGTGCCTGCTCAACACCCTTGACCCTGACCTGTACCCGGTTACGGCGGGCCCCGGTGACAGCGAGCCCGACGAGCGTTTGCGGCCCGTCACCGCTCCACTTCATCCGGCGCATGAAGGAGGACCTGCCAGGACCACGACGGCCAACCGCTCTTCAAGCCCCGTGTACGCCGAGACCGTGCCGTCGACGGCTGGAGGCTGACGAGTTGAGTTGCTACGAGGCGGTCCTCGGGTATGTCGACGAGTGGTACGACGATCGAGCGACTCTTGGCCCGCAGCATCTACGGCAAGCGAGCCGCTTCCAGCATCAACGCCGCGGTGGAGACCCTCCGGCGCCGTCGGAGACGCGCTCGCTGCCGGCCAGGCGGGGCAGGTGCCACCCCCGGCCCCGCCTGGCTTCGACGATGCCCGTCTGATCGACGCCGCGGTCGACGACGACGAGTCATGGGAACAAGCTGAGCGATCGATCGTCGCCGAGCGGAGCAAGGACCGCCGCGGGGAGCTAAGGCGGTCGACAACGTCATCTGCTGAACTCGACCGCTGGCTGGAGAGCGGAGTTGATCCAGCCAAGTGGGACGCGGTCCTCGATGTCTGCGCGAGGCATGACTTGCGCCCTGGCGAGGGGCAGCTTCTCGTCTTCACCGAGTTCACGGACACCGCCACCTGGCTGCAAGGGTCTGTTCGCCAACGCCGGCTTCAGCGTCGAACTCCTCAGTGGCGGAACGCCCAGGATCGCCGGGACGAACTCCAGCGAGGCTTCCTCGACGGGGAGTACCAGGTCCTGGTCTCAACCGATGCCGGAGGCGAGGGCATCGACCTCCAGTCGGCGAACGTCATGGTGGACTGGGACGTCCCCTGGAGCCTGGTACGCCTCGAACAGCGCGCCGGCCGGCTCCACCGCATCGGCCAAGTAGAACCCGGTGTTCATCTACCACCTGGTGGCACCGGACACTCGGGAAGGTCGCGTGCAGGAGGTCCTGCTCCAGAACCTCGACGCGGCGGCCGAGGCGCTCGACGGCCGGTGTCTTCGACCTCATGGACGCGACCGCCGCACGGGCTGGATTCGACTTCGCCGCCGCCTTGGCAGACGCCTACCGAGGGGTCGACGCGACCTCGCGCGTGCCGTCGACGGAGACCCTTGTGCAGCAGGCCCGGGAACTGGCGGCCGAGGAGGACGCACTCCGGACACCGACCGACCTCACCGAGGCCCAGGCGCCGGTTCGCCGTCGACCGGCTCGAGGCGGTCAACCCGGTCATGGTGGAGGGCTTCCTGCGCAACCTCGCCGCCGCGGCGGGGTGGCAGGTTGGCCCGGACCCGCCGCTCGGATCCTGACAGTCAGCTCGCACCGTCCGCTCCCGGCGGCTCTGGGCGGTGAGATGACCAAGCTGGTCTCGGTGGACGGGGAGGCGACCGCCGCCGCCCGCGCGGCCGGCGCCGAGCTGGCCCATTGTCACCGTCGGGCCAACCGAGGAGGCATTCCGCCAGCTGCTCGCTGTACTGCTCCGAGCGGTTCGACTCGGAGTTGTACAGAGGAGCGGTCGTCACCGACCAGGCGTCGACCACGCCCTACTCCCTCTTCGTCTTCGCCACCGAGCTCCAGAGCTATGACGGGGTGGCCAAGACGGCCCGGCCCAACCCGTTCCTCATCCGCTATTCGGGAACAACGCCTTCCCGGTGGACTGGACGGCCGTGACCAACCTCCGCCGTACCGACGGCACGGCCAACCGGCCGGCCCCGGGTCCCTGTGGCTGCCGACGAGGCGGCCGAGGCATACGTGGCCGTACAGCAGGCGAAGTCGACCGAGGAGCAGGTGAGTTGGGTCCGCCATGCCCGTGAGGATCTGGACTCGCTGCGGGCCCGCTGGCAGCGCCAGCTTCGCGACCTCCCCGAGGAACAGCGGGTTCCGGCCAGGGAGAGGTTCGAAGAGGATCGCCAGAAGCGCCTCGAAGACCTGGCCCGGGCCGAGGTCGTCACCGCGTCACCGCCCCAGCTGATCGGCTGGCTGGAGGTGCGCCCGGGCGCCAACATCGCTGAGATCGGCTACGACCCCGACAGCGAGCTCCCCGCCATCGAGCTCGTGACGGCGCCGGCTGATCAGGAGGGCTTCGATGTCGACGACCGTCAGACCGCTGGGCTGGGATACGACCTCTTCGCTCAGCACCGCATCACCAGGGAGCAGCGCCTGGTCGAGGTGAAGGGGCAGCTCGAGGGCCTGGGGTCGGTCACCCTGGAGTCGAACGAGTGGGCGCAGGCCATGCAGCGCGGTCAGGAGTACTGGCTCTACGTTGTGACCAACTGCAGAGTGGAGCCCACCCTCTCCGTGGTCATCGCCGATCCGGCCGGGACCCTGTCCGGGGGACCGAGACTGATCGAGAGGTTCCAGATCCCTGTGGGCCAGCTACGCCGCTTCGCAGGAGAGACGCCGTGACGGACATCGACAACGAGGGGGCAAAGATGGCGACCGCTCGGCCCGCTGATCGATCACTGGTTTCCTGTGGGAGCTGTTGACCAGGCATGTGGGACCCCTGCGGGTCCGGCAGGAACGAGAAGGCGATTTTCACCTGGTTCGCCTCGCGGCCCATTGCTCAAGCCCGAGCAGCAGTCCTCTGCTCACTGCTGACGGAGAAGGTCGATGAAGGTGATGACCGCCTTCGGGAGCTCGTGACGTCGGCTGTCCTCACCGGTGATGCGGAAACGCTCGACGAACTGGCAGCCAGGATCCCCGATGTCGAGGGGAAGCGCCCTGTGGTCCTGGACTGCTTCTCCGGCCGAGGGATCATCCCGCTCGAGGCGGCGCGTCTTGGGCTTCGATCCGTAGGCACGGACCTGTCCCCCGTGGCCGTACTGGCATCGCGACTGCTCGCAGATTGGGCACTCAGAGACTGGTCAGCTGAGCCCGGCGTACCGTTCGCCTCTGACTCTGAGGAGTCGGAGGAAGACGGCGCACCAGCACTCTTCGTTGGACCGGCCGGTGAGGCAAAGCTGATTCAAGACCTGCGTCGTCTGTTTGCCGAAGTGGGCCGTGCGGACGGAGAAAGCAGTCGCAGCATTGCTATCCGAGGAACGCCGACGGTACCTACCCGTGGGGCTACCTCTGGGCGATCACGATCCCGTGTGACGCCTGCCACAGGCGATTTCCTCTCGTGGGGTCTCTCGTTCTTCGTCACCCGTATGCGGCGACAGGAGATGAGGGCCAGTGGCTCCGCATCGCGACGGACTCTGAGGGTGGGACGTGGACGGTCCATGTCGAGCCAGGCACGCCGATGGGTCAACCCACGATGCACGCTACTGAGGGCCGGAAGGGGAAGTCCGCCCGCTGTCCGTTCTGCGACCACATCCATCCACTCGACGCGGTGAAGTCCAAGGGGTTCGCCGGTCAGTACGAAGACGCCCCCTTGATCGCAGCTGATCTGTCGACGGTGAGAGTTGCGCGGGTCAAACGGTCGAACTCGGCGAGTGGAGCGCAAGATGTTTCGGGCGTTGTCCACGGAAGAGATGAAGGCCGCCACCGGAGTAGATGTCTCGGCACTGACTCCGTTCGGGGATCTGCCGGCGGCTCCATGCGAGCGCATCGCTCCGGGCAACAAGGACAGCGTGCGAGGCACCGGATACGGGCGAACCACGTGGGCGAGTCTGATGAACGATCGCCAGATCCTGCAGTTCACGGAGATGGTGACAGCAATTCGATCCTGCTATCAGGAGGTGATCGATGCGGGCGCCTCTTCGGAGTACGCACAGGCGCTTGCCGGGTACGCCGCCTCCAATCTGGTCCGTCGCCTTCGCAGGGCGACACGCGGGGTGACTTTGCAAGCACACGGTTCGTCGAACGGATCGGCGCAAAACCGGAACCAGACAACCGATTTGTTCAAGGACGAGAGCATGGTCGCATTCAACTTCGACTGGTTCGAGACCGGGCCCGGCGACGGTCCGGGGACGTGGCGCTCGCTGACTTCGACAACTTTGACACCGCTGTCTACTCACGTCTCGGGTCTCACCAAGTTGGCAGCACCTGGCCGCTTCCGCCGCGATTCGGCGACGAATCTCCCGTACAGAGATGCGACAGTCGACGCCGTGGTTGTTGATCCCCCGTACTACTCGATGATCGACTATGCCGACGTCTCCGACCTCTTCTACGTGTGGCTGCGACGCTGCCTCTTCGACATCGTTCCGGACCTTTTCGGACAGCCTGGAGACGTGTTGGGACTCCAGGACAAGAGCCAAGAGATCATCGTCAAGCGGGGAGCGATACCGGAGGACCCGCGCACGACCAATTGGTACGAACAACAGCTCTCTGCAGCCTTCAGGGAGATGCGTCGAGTGCTCAAACCAGACGGCACGCTCACCGTCGTCTTCGGGCACTCAGATCCTGATGCCTGGCGTCGACTCCTCGGGGGTCTCAGGGAGGCGGACTTCGTCGTCACGTCAGCGTGGCCGGCACGGACAGAGTCCGGAGCCACGGGGGTGGCCTCGATCAAGGTGACCGTAACCATCGGCTGCCGGGTCGCTCCTGAGGGCCGGCGCACGCTCGACCGCGGCCCAGGTGGAGCGGGAGATCGCCGATCTCATTCGGAAGCGGGTCAAGCAATGGGACGACTGGGGCCTTGCTCTGTCCGACCAGCTGATGGCTTCCTATGGACCCGCCATGCAGTGCGTCGGTCGCTACCGGGTGATCCAGAGGCCAGACGGCGCCGAGCCTGACCTCGACCACTTCCTGACGATCGGCCGACGTTCGGTCATCGAGGCGCACGCCTTCAAGGTCGACGAGCTTCCCCTCGATACCTTCGACCCCCAGACCCGGTTCGCTATCTTCTGGCTTCGAGCGTTCGGCACGGCGGCCGTCAACAAGGGCGAATCGGTCTTCCATGCCCAGTCCAGCCAGCTTCGGATCGATGAGCTGCGGCCAAGGATTCTGCAGGAGACGAAGAGTGGCTTCTCCATCACCCTCGAGCATCCGGAGAACCTCAACGACCGCTCCTCGATCATCGAGGTTGTCGGGGGCTGGGCGCCGCCTGGTCGGCCGACGGCACTGAAGGCGCGGCTCAGGTATTCATCGCCTCCGGCAGGCCCCGGACGACACGCACCTGTGGGCCACCGTCGGGGAGTTGGTGAGCCAGCTTCCCGATTCAGACCGAGGTGGCAGTGGCGCTCACTGCGTGCCAGCGGAACCGCCGGGCAATCGAGACTGGGGCGCCGGCACGGCGCACCCGCAACGGTCCATCAAGCGAGCTCGTCGTTCGACGAACTGGAGCCACGTGATGACCGTCACCCATTGGGCCGATGCGCTGCAGCTGCGCGACGAGGTCGTTGCAGCGCCACGGCCATGCTTATGGACTCCAAATGTCCCTCTACGAGGCCGTCTACCAGACAACCGACGTCCCGTACCGGGAGGCCGCCTACTGGTGTGACATCACCGAGCCGACCACCAAGCTGGTCGAGTTCATGGCGGAGATCACCCGCCACCTCGGCAGCGGCGGTGGCGCCGGCCAGTTGCTCGGGTGGAGATCGACTCTTCCATCTTGACCAGGGCATGGGCGGGGGAAAGAGCCACGCGCTCGTCGGGCTGTGGCACCTCGCCAGCCACCCGTGAGGAGTTCTTCGCCAGCGAGATCGGCCAGGAAGTCCTCGCCGTGGCGTCGCAGCGTTCCGGCTCGAACGGTCGAGCTCGGTGAGATTCGCACGGTGGTCCTTTGTGCCGACAACTTCAGCCCCGGGGTGGCGCGGCCCGAGTTCGGACCGCGGTCAACCTTCACCAGCGGTTCCTCTGGGCCCTCTTCGATGGGTGACCGCACGCTCTACGACGCCCACGTCGGGCCGGGACCGACAAGGCTGCCCTCAAGGATGCCCTCGTGGCTGCCGGGCGCCCGGTCCTGATCCTCCTCGACGAGATCATGGACTACGCCATGGCGCTGGCCGGACCTGCCCACCGCGAGACGATCCCCGACGAGCAAGCATTCCTCAATGCCCTACCGGGCGTGGTTGCTGAGGTCAGCGGGGTCGATCTGGTCGCTGTGATGATCCGCTCCGACCTTGACGAGCAAGGGTACGAGGGTGCCGCCCAGGAGTTCCGCAGCTACCTGGCCCAGCGCTTGGAGCGCAACGGAACCACCGTGAGTGTCAACGAGCCCCAGGACTTCGGAGCCATCATTCGGCGGAGGATCTTCGCACGCCCCACGGGCGCGCTGCCGATCGCGGCCCTGACGAAACGCTGGAACGAGGCCGCCACCAGCGCCTGGCGCGAGCACGTGTTCGACCGGCTGCCCGGTGCCCGCCAGCTTGCGGGGTTTCGAGGAGCGGTTGGCCCGGTCCTACCCGTTCCATCCGGACCTGTTGGACCTGGTGGAGCACGACTGGACCCAGCACGCGCGGCTTCCAGCGGGTGCGCTCGACGGTGGCCGTGTTCTCCGCCAGCGCCTACTGGTGGTCCACCGAACACGAAAGCGGGCGCTGGGCGCCTGAGCTGATCGGCGTAGGGGACATCCCCCTCCACGAGGCTGCTGACAAGGTCCTGTCGTCGGGGGTGCTGCATGGGAACGACCGCCAGATCGTTGGCATGCGACAGGTGGCCGAGAAGGACATGACATCTGCCGACCGGTCTGATGGCCAGGCGGTGCTTGCTGATGCTACGGATCACCGACGGGCGTCCCTGGGTCGGACGTGCAGCCCCAGCCAGCTGTTCGGCTGGCGACCGCGCTCTGGATCTATTCGGTCGCGGTACGAGCCCAGGGCAAGCGCGGGGCAACCAAGGCCGAGCTGCTGGCTGCTCTGTTCGTCCCCGACGAGCGCTTCGGCTTCGCTGATGCCGAAGAGGTCTTCAACGCATTGACCGACGACGAGGACGAGCGGGGCCTCGGCGCTCTTGGATGTGATCCAGGGCGGAGGGGCGTGTGCCCAACCGGTACCTGCTCGTCACCCAGCTCAACAAGCGCATGTTCCAGCGCAACGCGCTCAACCGGGCGACGCCCGAGCTGTCTACGGCTCGTATGGGAGCGGGTCCATCACCTGGCAAGCAAGGGCAGCGGGTTCGATACGGTGCTGCTTCGTCGAGCAGCCAGCGACTGACCGACCGGACCAGCCACTTGCCGAGTTCTTCCGCGACATCGACCAGCGGCGATCGAACCGACTGGTTATCCTCGATCCCCGCCGGTGGACGCTTCTCAACGGCCGCGACAGCGCCACCCGGGCCGACATCGAGGCGGCTCTCGGCCTGGGGCCCGACCGCCTCGGTGGTGGACTTCGCAGCCAGTTGCGTCATCGCCTGTGTGAACACCCAGCGGCGCGACGCCATGGCGAAGCGGGCGAAGGGAGCCTACGCCTGGCAGCTGGCGGCCAGCGAGGTGGATCCGGAACTCGAGATCCGGAGCGAGATGATCGTCGAGGCCGCCCGCAGCCTCGAGCAGCTGGACACCGAGATACGCCGGCGTACCAGCACTACGCCTTCCTTGTCCGCACCGACGACGGACTCCGCACGGAGCTGTCGAAGTTCGAAGACGACCGCTGCAGCTCCCTCTCCGGGAACGACGTGTGGGAGGACCTGGCCCAGAGGGGGGAGGCGGTCCGATCCGCCGACGGTCTCGCCGGCGGCTACCTGCATCAGCTGCTCGACCTCTCGGTTCGCAACTACACGCTGAGCGAAGTCGTGAGAAGTTCTGGCGGGATCCCGGCCTTCCCGATGATCCCGAGTGACTCCGTTGCCCGCAGAGCGATCTTCGATGCGCTTGGCCCGACGTGGACGATGTCGCCTGGGACCTGGTTACGTCCGGCGGCGAGAAGCTGCACGTCGCCTCTCCGGAGCAGCTCGCTCTCAACAGCTCGGATCACTACCTCCAGCACGCTCAGCCTGAGGTTATCGGCGATACATCCTCGCCCACCGCGGCCAGCCCCACTGAGACCGCCACAACGACTGCCGGGGTGCCGACCCCACCCACCCCCTCAACGACCGCATCTCAGGCGCCAGCGCACTACCGCGTGCACGAACTTGAGCTCAGGAACCGTCGCTGTCGGACCGCGAGTCACGGGAGAAGCTCTGGCAGTTGCTCAGCTTACTGGCGGACGTGATCGATCCTTCCTCCGGCGCCGACGTCCAGGTTGCAACCATCAAGATCGAGCTCAACGCCGCGGCAGGCTCTCTTGACGAGGTTGGGGCCAAAGCGGAACAAGCCGGCGCCACTTGGGAGACCCACGACGAGGACTTCTGACTACCTAAGCATCTGGCCGTCTGATCATGGGGATCACGCAGTCTCCCCGTTCGGCGCACTTGGATCCTGCACACTTCCATCTGCCTCTAGACCTAGGCTCGAACTCGGAACTATCGGAGACAGCGATACGATGCGTGCATCGAGATCACGTACCTCACCGGCAAGATGCTCCGGACCATCTTTCAGTACATCTTGTCTTAGCTCGATCAATGTTGATTGGATATTCTCGATGTCGATTGCGACCTGTTCCTGGCTATCGGCCAAGTCCTCTGTCGTTGAAGCCAAACGCGTTCGGATTCTTCCTCTTAGGCGGCGCGGAAGGCCGCGCCTGAATTGAGTTCGTAGCCGCCGCAGTTCTATCAACGTCAACCGGCACACCTTCTCGTTCGCTTCGGCGGCGAGTACGAAGCAAATTCTTCGAGCGTGTCAAGTTCTACGACTGCAGCATTGGGGGTTCTTCGCGTTCAGCTGTGGGCCGGCGTCTCCCCGGTGATCGGCCCATAGGCATCCACCAGTAGGGCCCCGTGGCCCCCGATTCTTGCGGTTACCAAGCCAGCGAGAACGGAGGACACGGGGCATGGATGACCGTAGTGGTGGCGCAAGCGCGCTGTTGGGAATGGACGGCTTCGTCGTGCTGTCGGCGACCGAGGACGGCGAGGAGCTGTGGTTGCTGGTCGAGACGAAGGACACGGTGGTTGGCTGTGCGACCTGCGGGGTTCGTGCCGTCGGCCACGGCCGGAGCGAGATCCAGGTCCGGGACCTCCCCATCGCTGGGCGAGCGGTGCGCCTGGTGTGGCGGAAGCGCCGGTGGCTCTGTCGCGACCGGGACTGTCCAACCAAGTCATTCACCGAAGCGAGCGAGCTCGTCGAGGGGTGCCTGACCCGCCGGGCGGCACGAGAGATCTGCCGGCTGGTCGGCGAGGAGGGTCACAGCGTTGCCTCGGTGGCCCGGGCCTTCGGGGTCGGGTGGCACGGGGCGTGGGCTGCGGTCTGTCGCCACGGGCGACCACTGGTCGACGACGCCCGTCGGCTCCACGGGGTCCGGGCCTTGGGCGTCGACGAGCACAAGATGCTGGCGGCGGGACCCACCCACCACACCGTCTATGCCACCCAGCTGGTCGACATCGATCGCCATGTGCTGTTGGACGTGGTGCAGAACCGCAGTGCAGCCTCGGTGTCCACCTGGTTTGCCGCCCGCACCCGGTACTTCTGTGACCACATCGAGGTGGCGGCCATCGACCCCCATGCCGGGTACTTCAAGGCACTGAGTGCATCGGTGCCGAGAGCCACGGTCACCATCGACGTGTTCCACGCCGTCAAGCTGGCCAACGCCGCCGTCGACGACGTGCGCCGCCGGGTCCAGCGCGAGACCCTCGGCCACCGGGGCCGCAACGAGGATCCCCTCTACGGGATCCGGCGACTCCTCACCCGGGGCTACGAGCGGCTGTCCGACAAGCAGCTGGCCAGAGTCACCGAAGCCCTCCGACGCGGTGACCCCTACGACGAGGTGGGCGGGGCCTGGGCGGTCAAAGAGCAGCTCCGCTCGGTGTACGACGCCGACAGCCCCACGGTCGCCCGTCAACGCCTCGAGCGCTTCTACGAACTGGCCCGCACCGCCGGCACACCCGAGGTCCTCCGGCTGGCCAAGACCATCAAGCGCTGGGAGCCCCAGGTGCTCGCCTTCTTCACCACGGGTCGCACCAACGCACGCAGCGAGGCCATGAACCTGGTCACCGAGAAGCTCCGCCGGAACGCCCACGGCATCCGAAACTTCGACAACTATCGGCTCCGGCTCTTGCTCCACTCAGGTGTGCAATGGAACACTCGACCAACTGCTCGAATCAGGGGTCGTCACCCACACCTCGTCGCGTAGAGCCGCATTGGGTACCAACCCGGAGGACAGCACCCTTCCACCCACGGCGCCGGCGCGCAGTGGGATCTGGATTTACTGGGCTACCAGAGCCGCAGCCTGTTCGACGTGTGCCCGCAGCAATGCCTGTGAGAGCTGGATCGGTGGTCGTACCCAGTAGCCGATCGACCACAAGCATTCGGGCAGAATCCAATTACTTCCGTGCCCGGATACGGCACACCCGATTCCCAAGGCCACTGGGCGACATCAGACTTTCCCAGCGTTGGCGGAGCGATCCTTCCGATGAAGTGGAGGATCAGTCCGGCACCATCGTAGCCTGATGGGTTCTCGGAGTTCAATGTGCCAATTGAGCGATCCGTGGGGCTGAGAAGAGTGTACGGGTACTTCGACGAAGGGCCGCACTGCTCTCGAGCGGCCCAGAGGTCGTGCCCACCGTTCATCCAAAATCCGTACCGGCTCTCGGAACCCACCGGTTTCTTCCAACCGAGCGAAGGGCCCTGTCTACCAAGAGTGTCGTAGTTGAAGGAATAGGAACGAATCGCCGGTGCGTAGGGAAGGTCACGATCCGCTCATCCCATTTGCAGTTCTTGTTCGCCGAGGGCTTCTTCAAGAAGACACAAGGTATAAGGCTCCGTAGAAAGTCGCAAGAAATGTATACCGAACTTGTCCCGACACTCGACCCTTAATGTGAATTGCATGATGAAACCGATCCACGGCAGCAATTCTGCGTGAAGAACACTTGTCGAGCGTCAGGGAGCTCGATATTTCCAGACCACTTACGGATGAAGAATGAACAGCTCTTGGATCGCGCGGCAGACAGCAATTTCGGCGGGCATCCATTGGGCCTGTGCAAAGAAGTCAGCATCTACAGGAGGCGCAATGCCCCCCATCTGAAGAAGTAGAACCACGGAAGCCCCGCACGAGATCACGACGGTTTAAAGGTCCTTGTCGATGCCCAGGGTTCCGAGGCGCATTGTGCGCTAGGATAGCAATGACGAGCGGAAACGTAGGAGTCAAGGCAAATGAGGGCGAGCAGAGAATGAGACCGTTCGAACCGATTGCGCTTCGATGACCTTACGAGTCAACTTACCTGCGTGAGCTGAACACCACTGGTCTCTATCCCTTTTCTCAGGTGGTGAGGTTGACTGCCGCGGGAACAGCGCCAGCAGTCATGACGTAGTCGCTGGGAAAGCGCCTGCCTGAATAGCACCGTCGTTCGGACGACATCGAGTCGCCCGGCCGACGCTCTGGCGCATTCGGGGGTCTGCTGGGGTTTCTCATCGTGTCGCCACCCCTTCCGGCGTCAATGGCACGTTGCGAGGCGCCGTCACGGATGGTGACCCTTCGGGTCGGCTCGTTCCTCGCCTCACCATCCGGCCTTCGCTTCTCACTCTCGCTGCGCTCGACCATGACCCCGGTGGGGTCCCCGGCGACCTCCTGTTCGGTACCCAGCGGCAACCGCCGCTCAACCGAAGGAGGCCGACATGGCTACTGCAACTGCTCGACGTTCACCCAAGCTCACGCCGGAGATGGCGCACGATCAACTCGTTGCCGGTGTCGAGGCACTCACGACCTCGGATCAGTGGCTCGCCTACCTGGCCGTGGCGGCCAAGTTCACCCGCTACAGCGCCAACAACACCTTCCTGATCATGGTGCAGCGGCCGGACGCCACCCGGGTGGCCGGGTTCCACACATGGAAGTCGCTCGGTCGGAGCGTGAAGAAGGGGGCCAAGGGCATCGCCATCCTCTGTCCTTGCGTGCGACGGACCACGGTCGAGGACGCGGACAGCGGCGAGACGAGCACCCACTCCCGGGTGGCCGGGTTCCGGGTCGGCTACGTGTTCGATGTGGCCGATACCGAGGGTGAGGATCTGCCCGACGACGGTCTGAACGTCGTACACCCGGTCGGCGTTGCGCCGGAGGGCATGTGGGACACCCTGGTCCAGCGGGTCGAAGAGGCCGGCTTCACCGTCCGGTTCGGCCCGGACCACGACGAGTCGCTCGGTTCCGCCTGGGGCCGCACCTACTACGGGGACCGGACGGTGACGGTCAAGAGCACGGCCGATCCTGCCGGAGCGTGCAAGACGCTCGCTCACGAGCTCGCCCACGTCCTGCTGCACGAGCACCGTCTCTACGAGCACCGGGGCACGGTCGAAGTGGAGGCCGAGTCCGTCGCCTACGTCGTCTCTGCCGCCTGGGGGCTCGACACCTCGAGCTACTCCACCGGGTACCTGACCGCATGGAGCGGGGGCGACGTCACCGCCGTCACCGCAACGGCCACCAAGGTGCTGGCCTGCGCCCGGACGATTCTCGAGGCTGACGAGTCGGGAGAGGAGGTGGTCCCGGCATGACCGGGCCCACCGGCTTCGCCGCAGAGGCCCGCCGGACGGACGACGTCGAGTCGTCCGTCCGGTGCTCTGGCGCCTTCGGGGGTCTGCTGGGGGTTCTCAGTCTGTCGCCACCCCTTCCGGCGTCAAGGGTCACTGCGGGACGCCGGCACGGAAGGTGACCCGTTGGGCCGGCTCGTCCCTCGCCTCACCATCCGGCCTTCGTGTCCTCGTTCGCCCTTCGGGCGTCCCGTGACCCCGGCGGGGTCCCCGGCGACCTCCTGTTCGGTACCCAGCGGCAACCGCCGCTCAACGAAAAGGAGGCCGACATGGCCGATTCACTCACTTCCGCCGACTGTCCGTTCGACGAGCCGTGCACCATGACCGGTGTGGACGGGATCGACTGGGACGCCGGGCTCTTCGACCAGGTCGGCGAGTACGACGCCTTCGGTCCCTTCTCGGATCGGGACGCCTACCCCGGGCCCGACTGAGGAGCCGGGCTTGGGCCACCCGACCAACGGATCGAATAGTTCGAACCCCGATGACGACCACGAAACGGGGCCCGGCATACAGCTCAGTCGGAGCAAGATCAACTTTAGAATCTGGGTGACAGCAGGAATTGGGTCCCGTCCCGAGCTGGCCACTCAGTTGGACATCTCAGTCGCGAATCGCTACCAGTTTGCTGCGTCCGCACAACCCAGTCGCAGCGCCTGCTCGATGATTGTCACCAGATCAGCGCCCTCAGCGGCACCACGAAGCTGGGGAACCAGCTCGCGGAATTCGTGGCAGCCCCAGAATGGCGTCTGAGTACCGCGCAATAGGTGAGCGAGGAGGGTGGCAACGAGCGTGGGTCCCCGATCCACTCGTTCTCTCAATAGATGAAGGGTGTGGGCATGCTCGTCAAACCCGGCCGAATGGGCAATCGCCCGTGCCACGCCCTCGGCAATTGATTCATCAAGTTGGACAACCCAGGTCGCCATCGCTGACGCCTCCTCGAACGACATCTGCACAGGAATGCTGTTCAGGCGATCTTGCCAGTACTGCTTCATCCATCGGTTCCATTGATGCTCTACCGCTTCCGATGGAATCTGACTCAGGATCCAGCCGACCTGCTTCATCCACTCGACGCGGTCGCTCGTCTCAAGGGATGTTGTCAGGTTGCGGATCCATGAAAGCGTCGCCGCGTCGCTGTTGGTTGTCACGGATGCCAAGTGAGAGTACAGCCCACGCCGGGCTTCCTCTCGCAGCTGCCCAATGTGACTTGCCGCTGCCAGGTAGAGGTCCAAGAGTCCTTCGGTTAGGAGTTGATCGTTGAAGCGACCCCCGATCAGAAAGCCGTCCCACGCGCTGTCGAGCTCGATCCGGCGTTTCCCAGTCGAAGAGGGGCAACACGTGGACCTCAGCCCATTCCCGGTCGGCGAGGAACAAGAACAGAAGGTCGTGTGCCAGCACGACCTCGGCCATTGCCGTACGGTTGTCGCCTCCGGCCAGCATCTCCTCGAGGGGAGCCCGGCATTCAGGGCTCAGCCCACCCCAACTATCCCCGGCAGCTCGCCAGTCACCAGCTACGGCACTGACCCAGAACATCGCCAATCGTCCCGCAGGGGTGTTGATCGCCTGATCGAGCCAGTCGGCCCGGTCAGGATCGGCCGTCTCGTCCTCCAGGGTGGCCCACAGCTGGGTGGCCAGGCGTCGGGCACCGGCGTGGCGATGCCATTGAATCGGGTTGGCCTCACCCCGGCCTCCCTCGGACAACAGGCGAGATAGATCGTCTATGACAGTCGCGAGGCCGATTCCGGCCATGCGGTCGAGGAGCTCCTCGGCGACCTCCCAGTCCACCGAGGAGCTGGTCCATCCTCGTATCACGCTGCGGACCACGTCGGGATGGTCCCCACCCATTGCATCGAGGATCACCAGCCCATCGCGTGGGTTCCCCCGCACCGCTTCGACCAGCACTCCGAGCGCGTCATTCGAAGTCGGACCTTCGAGGAAGAACGTGATGTCCTCATAGCGACGCAACTCTTCGATGGCAGCCGCCGGGTCGGCCGCAATCTGCTCGTGAAGATCGGCGACTGACATCGGAGGCCGAGGGCCGATCGATCCCGATTCTGACCACATATGGAGATCGAGGTGCGGCCCTTCAACGAAGTCCGGATGCTCCGCCCGCACCTCCGCCAGCGCCTCCTGTGCGCTCACCAGCTCCGGCGCATGTCGGTTGATCCACGCCAGCGTCTTGAACTGTTCGTACGCGAGCGTGTCGGTGTCGGCGACGTCAGGGGGACCATCGGTCGCGTCGGCCACAACGACGTCGGCCACAACGACGTCGGCGGAGCCAATAGCCACCTCGATGAGATGGAAGACCTCATGACGCAGCTGGTGGTCGTACAGCCAACCTGTCTGCTGAAGCCAAGCGATTTTGGTGGTCGAATCGACATCAGTCCGCTGTGCCCAGCCGTGTATGGCCAAGCGTTGGAGCAGTGGTACCTCTGATTCGGCCCACGTCTCCAGCAGCGCCCTCCCCAACGCACTACCGGCAACCAACAGCACCTCAAGACAATCGCGAGTGGCGTCAATCACCACGTCGAAGGGATTGTGGAACCCATCCTGGGCGTGTGGCTCGATGGCTGAGCGCCTCCCGGAGGTCGGATCCCAAGCGAGATTGGCCGAGCCGGTGGTCACCAGCAGGCCGTGTGCGCCTCGCAGCTTGCGTTCCATCAGTGTGAGCACGGCGGCGGCGGCCTCAGGCAGATTGGGGCGAAGGAGCGACTGCCATGCCTCTCTTAACTGGTAGTCGTCGCCAGAGAGCTCGACATCGAACCTCGGCTCTCCGCTCGGCCCGGTCCAGTGATCGAACACCACTTTCGGCTCGGTCAGGTGGTCGAGGAGCAGAAGGATGAGCTCTCGATCGTCGGACCAACGAGAGACGTTCAATGCGTACTCGAGCCATTGCTCCCCGCTGCCGGGGGAGTTCTCCATCAAGAGCACCACCCATGGTCGGAGCCATTCCGGTCGCGACGAACTCGACGAACTAATGGCGTGGATTTGCTGGCCGATGGTCGACCACACGAGGGGCCCAAGGGTTCCTCCGGCATCTCGGACGGTGGCGAGAGCCATGCTCGACAGGCTCTCGTCCACCACGAAGTGATGGGCGAACCACCACGCCAACGCGCCCGCGCCTGCGGTAGACGGGGCCGAGAGATCAAAGGTCCGTTGAAACTCCGGACGGCCTCCAGCCCAAGCAAGCCACTCTTCGCCTCGAGCAAGGTCGGCGAACAGGCGCGCCTTGTCGTTGTCCGCGAATAAGGACTCCATATACGACGCTTCTTCCGGTACTTGAGACGGTGCTGTCGACACCAATTGAGAGATTCGCTGGCGATGATCGAGTAGTCCCATCGAAGCTAGCGACGACCAGCCCTCGATCGCATCAGCCAAGGCGGCGTGCGATCCATCCACAACCCTGTAGCCGACCGGTTGGATTCCGAGCGATCTCCAGTTCGGCGCGGTCGGTTCTGGAGTGAGCACGAAACGCGGGGCTCCGGTGCCCAGCGATCGAGCGAGATACGTCATCACCACGTCGCTGTGGCTGTAGCCGATGAACAGCACGGTGTACTCGCCAAACATTCGCTCGAGGAACCGGGACGCCCACGCGTCTCGGAGATACGCCCTCCGAAATCTCGGTCGGTTACCACCAAGTGCTTCGGATCCTTGCGGAGATTCCCGTGGAGGCACACGACCCCGGAAAAGTCATCCCCCATGGGCAAGGCCGGGCCGATGTACTCGTCGAACTCGACTCCCTTCGCCGTCAGTTCCGTCGACAGGTGCAGGTCGTAGTTCGTCGTCACAATTCGAGCCGCCGGTCCGGCTACTGACAGATCGGCGATCGCACCGTGGAGTCGGTTGGGGACCGATGACTCGACTCCGATGCGGTTTTTCACTCCTAGCCGAACGTCGACCCCACCATCGGCCAGCCGTCCGAGCAGCACGTCGGGCTGATCGAGCTCTCGATCGCTTACCTCCACATTGGAGTCGGCGGCGATCTCGGCGGCGAGCATCCTGAAATCAGGTAGATCGGACGGCGCATCCCGAGATGCGCCCGCGCCAATAAAGAGGACCAGAGTGCCTGTGCGCTGCGCCTCGATCACCGCTTCGGGAAAGTCAACGTCTCGAATCCACATCAGATCCTGAGGATACGTCACCGGACATCGCTCAGCTTCTCTAGTCGCACGCCGTAGAAAGTGGGCCGGGCATTTTGTCACGGATTGGTCGATCCGCCCCCTCTATTCGATCTCCTGTCGAATTCACACCGGCCCCTTGGCCGTCAAGGTCGACGCTCCGAGGCGCCGGCTCGGACGGTGACCCTCCGGGCACGGCTCGTTCCTCGCCTCACCATCCGGCCTTCGCTTCTCACTCTCGCTGTGCTCGCTCCCTTGACCGCCGGTGCCGGCGTGGGAAATCGGCGTTCACCGATTGATGTCGGGCCAAGCGGGGCGAAAAGCGCCCCACCCGGCATCAACCGAAAAGGAGAAACACCATGGCAACCATCACCGCAGTCACCGTGGCGGGCAATCTGACCCGCGATCCGGAGATCCGCTACACCCGGGAGGGCCAGGCCACCACGTCCCTGTCGGTCGCCGTCAATCGCCGGTGGCAGGACAAGGAGACGAAGGAGTGGGAGGAGTCGGTCTCGTTCCTCGACGTCGTCTGCTGGAGGGACCTGGCCGAGAACGTCGCCCTCAGCCTGACCAAGGGCAGCCGGGTGCTCATCTCCGGTCGCCTGGAGCAGCGGAGCTGGGAGACCGATGACGGGGAGCGCCGGTCCAAGGTCGAGATCGTGGCCGACGACATCGGGGCCAGCCTCCGGTTCGCCACGACCGAGGTCCACCGGGTCCACCGCCAGGCCGCCGACGACGACCAGAGCGCCGAGTCCACCCCGGTCTGACCGCCTGGTGATCGAGCGGGCGGGGCCGGTGATCCGGTCCCGCCCGCTGGTCACGCGGTCCGAGCAGGCTCCCCGGGAGTGACTCCTCCCGGTGGGCCGACCCGGAGCACGAGGCCCCGGACTGAGAACCAAGGAGAGACACACCATGACAACCGCAATGCACGACAACGATGCCGCATCGGATGCGCCTACCGAGGCGGTGGCCGACCCCGAGGGCTGGCAACTTCGCCAGGTGGACCCCCGGACGCTGCTGGACAATCCCGACAACGCCCGCCGACCGGAGCGGGACCGGGAGGGACTCGCCCCCTCCATCGCCGTCCTCGGCATCCTCACCCCGCCGCTGGTGCGCGTCGCGGACACCGGGGAGCTGGTGCTGATCGCCGGGGAGCGCCGGAAGTACTCGGCCATTGCGGCCGGGCTGGCCACCATCCCCGTCTACGTGCGCAACGACCTGTCGCCGGTCCACCAGGTGGCCGGGATGCTGGTCGAGAACATCGGGCGGGACGACCTCACCCCGGTGGAGGAGGCCGTGGCCATCCAGCAACTGGCCGGGTTCGACGGTGTGACCCAGAAGGACATCACCGCCATGACCGGCATCAAGGCCGGAAAGGTCCGCCAGGCACTCGTCGTGGCCCGCAGCGAGGTCGCCACCGAGGTTGCCGGACGCTACGACCTGACCCTGGACCAGGCGGCCGTGGTGGCCGAGTTCGGGGACGACCCCGAGGCGGTCAAGCTGCTCACCGCGGCAGCGGTCAAGCAGCCCGAGCAGTGGCCCCACGTGGTGGCCCGGCTGCGCCGGGAGCGGGACGACCGCCAGCGGTATGAGGCGGTGGTGGCCGAGCTCACCGGGTCCGGCTGTCCGGTGGTCGAGCTCGAGTCCGGCTACTGGCTGCCCGAGGGCGCCCGCTGGCTGGACGACCTTCCACCCGTCAAGGGCAAGGCACTCACGGTGGCCAAGCACCGGCACGTGCCCCGGCCATGCCGCGGCGGTCATCGAGTCCACCGAGGACGACGGCTACGAGGCCGCCTACCTCTGTCTCGACCCGATCGGGAATGGCCACGTCACCCTCGACGAGGGTGACGGAGAAGTCCCAGGTCGGCCAAGTGCGGGTCAATCACCGGTGCGGTCACGATTCGGGTGGCTGGACCGAGGAGCAGAAGGCCGAGCGCCGCCTGGTGGTCGCCAACAACAAAGCCTGGGACGCGGCCGAGGAAGTCCGGCTGGCCTTCGTCACCGAACTTCTCCACCGGCGCAGCACCCCCAAGGGCACCCTCCGGTTCGTGACCGAGACACTGCTGTCCGACCCGGCGTGTCGCCACCTCCGGTGACGACCGGGACCTCGACAAGGTCCTCGGCCACCACGAACCCCGAGAGGGGGACTGGTGGGCACGACCGGCAGCCACCGCGCTGTTGGAGCAGGCCACGCCGGACGCCAGGCTGCCCATGCTCCTGCTGGCGCAGGTGGTGGCCGGCATCGAAGCCACCACCGGGCGCTCCTCCTGGCGCACGCCGAGTGGACGCCTGGCCCGGTACTTCTCGTACCTGGAGTCGGTCGGTTACGGGATCTCCGACGTCGAGCGGATCGTCTTCGGAGAGGAGGGTGCCGGATCGACCGGACGCCGCCTGACTGTCGCCAGGTTGCCCGCCAACGATGCCCCGGCTTCGAGCCGGGGCATCGTTGTGTCCGAGGACGGGTCCCTTTGCGCCGGTCCAGCCTCCCCTGTCCTCCCTCGGCAACCCGGACGGGTGTCGTCGGTGCCGCCAGCGATCGAGGCGGTCACGCCGGGCATTGGGCCCGCCATGACCGCCATCCGAGCCCACGTAGGTCGGCTCCGCCGGAGCGGTACGAATCATCCACACACCAGGGTCGGGCAGGTGATCTGCTCGGCAACGCCGCCGGCGAGGGTGTAATCGAGATAGGAGGCGGCAAAGGCGCGCGGTGAGTCCACACCCATGACGTACATGCCGTTCGTGATGGCCCAACGCACCGTCGGGTCACTCGCCATGAGGTTTTCCATCACGGCGTCGACTTCGGGGGCGCGGTCGGCCCGCAGGGCCGCCTCGACTTCGGCCCGGATGCCCGGGAAGTGACTCAGGACGGTGGATCCGAGCTCGTAGACGCCGTCGACGGCGACGCAGGCGGCGAGGCGGTGTTCGAAGGCAGCGGCACGAGCGGCAAGCAGGCCCCCCATGCTCAAGCCGAGCAGTCCGACGCGAGACTCGTCGACCTCGGGTCGGGCCATGACCCAGTCCAGCACGGGAGTGACGACGTTCTCCCAGTCAGGTCGGAACACGAGGCCCTCGAGATGGCGAGCGGCGGCGTGGCCCGGCCCGTCGAAGGTGAGCACGTGGTAGCCGCGCTCAGATCCTGCGGCGGCGCCGTTGTGATGCATTTCCTCGGCGGGGCCGTCGAAACCGTTGTGCAGGACCATGGCCGGGCACACCGAGTCGCCGCCCTCGTTGTGGGCGGCACGATAGAAGTAGCCGTGCAGGATAGTGTCCTCGTAGGGGATCTCCACCACCTCGATCGCTGGAATGAACAGCGAGGCGGCGCCTTTGAAGCACTGCGTGGCGCGGTGATAGGCATGGTCGATGCGTGGATCGGTGGGGTCGCCGTGGAGGAAGAATTCGGCAGCCCGGTAGTAGTTGTTGGCCCGCATCAGACCGTCACGGGCGCTGGTGCGATGCCCCGCAGTCAGCTGGGTCTCCGCCTCGGCGGCGATCCTGTCGGCGGTGGCCAGCCACTCGTCGTGCCAGCTGTCATAGTCCCCGGCGATGATGTTCTGCGCCGTCGTGAGGACTTCGCCGATGTCGGCGCCGCCGTAGGCGGCGTGGCCCAGCGTGCGCAGGGTCTCGAACCAAAACTGCGGGTCATCGGCGAACAGAACTGGTTTCATGACGCTCCTCAGTCGATGGAGCCTGACGCTCGGGCTGCTGGCAGAACGTGATTTGATCGTCCGATCGATCGGGGCCGACCGGTATGTTCGAGTCGCGACGCCGGAGCAGCTTTTGAACGGGTTATCAGAGGCGAGTGGCCAAGCTTTCTGCCCGATAGTTCTCGGTTGGTTCCAGAGCATCGCCCATCACGCGGCCTGACGGTTCGCTTCGCGCTCGTAGAGCTGCGGCAAGAAGTTCTCGAAGTTGGCCATCTCCTCAATGCCGTGCTTGAGCCACGCTTCTCCCATCGCCCGGGGCCACACCCGGGGCGCCAGTAGCTTGCCCACCTCCGAGGTCTCGCCCGGGACGTACATGACATGTCCGAGCCGCATGCCGCCGGGAACAGCTTCCAATTCGTGGTCGAGATGTCCAACGGCGATGCCGTTTTCAAACCACGTGGTGGTGACAATCTCTTCGTCGATGTGGTCGATGCGTACCGCCGGGTTGGTGTAGTACTCGGGATTGCGCCCGAAGTACTCCTCGAGCTCGGCGATCGCGCCCTCCTTGGCTTCGTAGGGCCGATTCGTCAGCGCACGCGCCTGCACGTGGTCGTAGGGATGCCAGACCCGGTACCGTGGAACGGTCCGGCCGTCGATGTCCATATCGCCAATGAGGCCGCCGCTGAACCACCACACGAACATCTTCGGCGTAATGCCTTTGAGGACCTCGTCGACCCAGTACTTCGTCCGTCCGTCCGACATCTCCTCCACCCCCGACCTTGCGCTCAGGTTCTCTTTGAGGTCCCAGGGGAGCTTGAGCCGCTCGGGAAGGGTCGACCTCACGGTGTCTCTTCGTCAGGGCGCACGGCGATTCCGGTCTCGTAGATGGACGGGACCCCCGGTACTTCGGTCATGACCTAGACCGTGACGCCGTCTCTGGCGTTCCGAGGACGGTATCAAGCCAATCGAAGACCACCTGATGCAGCCTGGACATCACCCCTTCTTGGCAGTGCTCACCGCCCCCTTCCGCCGCGGGGAAGAGGTGGTAGGTCTTCTGGCAGCGCAGAGCCTCGTAGAGCCGGGACGAGTCGCAGGGGTCATTCTCGCCGTCGAGGACGAGCGTGGGACAGGTGACCAGAGGGGCGTAGCCGTCGAGGGTGTAGGGGGCGAAGGCGCGGAGGGCAGCCGCGGGGCTGTCTTCTCCGAAGACCCACATACCCCACGGGAGGGCCGGGCCGAAGGTATTGGTTCTGGAGCTAATGATCTCCCTGATGAGTGCGTTCGCCTTCGTATCGCTCGTGACCAGGTCGTCGCTGACCAGCTCCATGATCTCGGGCCCGACCAGGAGGTGCACCATGTCGGCGAAGGAGTAGAGACCGTCGTAGGCGATCAGGGCGGCCAGACGGTGCTCGCTGGCGGCGGCCCGGGGCGCAAGGAGGCCACCGAGGCTCATTCCCATGAGCGCAATGCGATCGGGGTCGACGTCCGGGCGCTCGAGGAGCCAGTCGACGGCAGGGGTGACCACTTTGTCCCAGTCCGGACGGAAGAGCAGCTTCTGGTCCCGAAGTGCGCTGCCTTGTCCGGGCCCGGCAAAGGCGAGCACGTGGTAGCCACGTCGGGCGGCGGCCGCGCCGCCGGAAAAATACAGCTCCTCCTCGGTGCTGTCGAAGCCGCCGAAGTACAAGAGCGTGGGCCGGGGGCCGTCGGGATCGCCGCCGGAGGGATGAGGCGTCCCCAGATCGGCCGGGATCCACCACCCGGGCAGCGTGGTGTCCTCGTAAGGGAACCGCACCTGCCTGGGCGAGGGGTTCATCAGTTGCGCAGCGTGGGCGAAGCTGTCGACGGAGAGCCGTCCCACTTCGCGGACTTCGGCGTCATTCGACGAGTCAACCCGCAGGTAGAACTCGCACACACGGTAGTAGTTGCTGGCCCGCAGGTAGGACTCCCGGGCGCTGACTGGGTGCCCTTCGGCGTCACTGCGATGGGCGTCGGCGTGAATCCGTTCGGCCAGCGCCCGCCACTCGGAGTACCAGGCAGTCAGGTCGCCGTCGGGGATCCGGCTCGCCGTGCTGGTCACTTCGCCGATGTCGGCGCCGCCGTATGGGGCGTAGCTGAGAGCCCGGAGCGCCTCGAAGGAGAAGGACTGGTCGTTGAAGAGGGCTCCAGCGGATGATGCCGGTTTGGTCGAAATGGTCGTTGTCATAGTGCTCCTGTAGCTGAGGAGGCGCTGGTCCCGTACGGGGCGATAAGACCGAATGGGGTCGTTCCGTAGCGGGACCAAGCGTCTCGTGGCGGCGTGGAGTGCGGCCTCGGGGGGAGGGGACCCCCGGTTGATGAGGCGCGTTCAGGGAGTCGGGACGGGGAGAGGGGCAGTGGCCCGTCGATGCCCGGCACCAAGGCCGAACCCGCTGAAGTGCCGCTTCCACCAGGCCGCGTCGAGTGCGTAGCGGTCCAGACCCAGATACCCGGCGTTACGCCAGGCCAAGATGAGCGGGACTTCGAGGGCGGCGTAGGCCGGGTTCACGCCGGCCGATCCGGTGAACATGTAGATCACATTGAGCGCGAGCCCGAACAGAGCGAACAGACCGGTGAAGAGACCGAGGATGAGCATGATGCCGATGGCCACCTCACCGAGGGCGATGAACTTGGCGATCCACGAGGCGTTGGGGATGACGAAGTTGTGGAGGAAGGCGGCCCACCAGCCGTAGCTGGCGCCGCTCTTGCCTGTGGCCGACCCCATCATGCCGGCGGTGGCGAAGCCCTTCACGCCCGCCCCTCCCCCGAACCAGAAGGCCGCCTTCTCGCTGCCCCAGATCTTCTGGTAACCGGCGTTGAGCCACCAGTAGCCGAGCACGAGTCGCACGGCGAGCCAGATCACACTGGCGGCTCGGGACCGGAAGAGCCAGTCGGTGGCGCCCAGATTGTGGTCATTGGCCTGCACATTCCCATCGTCGCTCCGGTGGTGGGCAGGGACTTCCCGGCGGTCAGAGGCATCGCCACTCGATGCGGGGGGAGGTGTGAGGACGTTGGTCTCGGGTCCCATCGGGACCGCCGATCTCCTCCCGAGAGCGGGAGGGCTGTTGCTCGAGATGAGCTGACTTCCAGCATGCTCTCTGAGCTGCAACAAACACAGCAACAGGGAAACTGCAGGTCACGACGGCGAGTGGCGCCGACGACACAACGTCGTGAGAGGGCAGACCTCAGTCCTCGTTGCGGAACGTGAGCGAGTAGCCCCGACCGGGGCGATTGACCAGGTCAGCGGGTATGTCCAAGCGGGCCAGGATCTTTCTCACCCTCGAGACGTAGTTGCGGACCTCTTCGGGGAACAATGCCGAGTCAGACCAGGCATATCCCATGATCTGTGATGAGGTGTAGAAGCGGTGGGGATGGTCCAAGAGGAACTGGAGCAGTTCGAACTCACGGTTCGTGAGGACCTCCTCCTGTCCCTTGTGGCGGAGCACCCGGCCGTCGGGATCGAGCCAGAGTCCGTGGAGTTGCCAGACCCGCTGATACCAAAGGTCAAGGCGTCCGTAGTACCCCTCCATCTGGGTCTCGATGAAGGTGACATCGACATCGGCCGCCTTCTGCGCCACCGGGTGGAGCTTGGGCAGCTCTCGTTTGACTCGTTCCAAGAGGCCAAGCTTGAAGCGGATCAGATCGTCGTAGATGCTCATCCAGTGGCGGGCATCCTCCCAGTGCTCTGTCCCGATGTCCTCCCCCTCGAGTGGGCCTTGGGCTGGCTCCTTTGGATGGTCCGAATCCACAGAGATCACTATACGGACGTTGAGGAGCTTGCTCTGTTGCTGAACTTCTTACGCCGCCTGATATAGGACTGATCCATGAACTCGGGAGCGGCGCATCCGGATCGACCCGACATCGTCGCGGCGACGAGAGGCGGGGACAACTCGTTGGGTATGACCGACGAGACGGATCCCGCCAACGCCTCTTTGGAACAGGCACTGTTCTGGAGAGGCATCTACACAGAGATCGTCGCTATGGAGGAGTCGGTCCTCGCTCGCATCCGCCACCTCATGGCCAAGCAATCCCCTCAGGCACAACGAGAGGTCGAGTTGACCAATGTGCCGGTGGTGGTGGCCCAGGTTGAGCGATTCCGAGCCCGGTTGAGGGCTCTGGGAGGCCAGGGTGGTCGCCCACGAATCGGAAGGCGTGACGTCGTGACCACGGCGACCCAGCCCGGGGAGGAGTCTGTCGTCGAGCTGGCAACGATCGAACTCAGGCCGCCCGAGAGCCCCACCGCTCCCGGACCTGGCCGAACCCGCATCGCTGCCGCTTGGTTCGGCGTGGTCGCCGCCGCCTTGGTCTTCGTGCTTCTGCTGATCTTCATTCTCCAGAACACGAGATCGGTGAAGATCACGTACTTCACCCTGAGCGGGACCATCCCTGTAGGTGTCGCCTTCCTCTTTGCCGCCATCGGTGGCGTGCTGCTTGCCGGTCTGGCGGCGTCACTGCGAATCTGGCAACTTCGTCGTCGACTGACCCATGGGGGGAAGTTAGGCCCAGGGTGACGGTTCTAGACACCACGTCAGCACCCATCGCCGCGTCCGCGACTCGACGGTGGTTCGCGCTCGGAGCCCTGGCGCTGGCCGTGTTGGCGGTGGGTGTGGACGGCACCGTCCTCAGTGTGGCCCTACCCACGCTGTCCAAGGCGCTCCACGCGTCGGAGTCCGACCTCCAGTGGTTCTCCTCGGGATACTTCCTGGTGCTGGCCGCGGCGATGCTCCCGGCCGGCTTTCTGGGCGACCGTTACGGCCGCAAGAAGGTCCTCATCGTGTCCTTGGCGATCTTCGGGGTGGGATCCGCCGCATGTGCGTATTCGACTTCGGTGGGGGAGTTCATGGTTGCCCGGGTGGTGGTCGGGCTGGGCGGCGCAGGCCTGATCGTCATGGCGCTCTCCGTCCTTACGGTGCTGTTCAGCAAGGGGGAGCGACCCAAGGCCGTGGGGATCATCTCGGCGGCCACCTTCGTGGCCTTCCCCATCGGCCCCATCCTCGGTGGTTGGCTGTTGACGAATTACTGGTGGGGCTGGGTGTTCCTGATCAATGTTCCCGTCGTCGTGGTGGCCTTGGTCGCCGTCGTCGCCCTGGTGCCAGAATCCCGCGCCTCGAAACGCCCAGGCTTGGACCTCGTCGGGGTGGCGGCTTCGGCCGCCGGGCTGGTGATCTTGACCTACGGCCTGATCAAGGCCGGCCAGGACGGCTGGGGCAATGTCGACGCCCTGGCCATGATGGTCGGCGGCGTGGCGCTGCTGGTCGGCTTCTTTGCCTGGGAGCGCCGGTTGACTCGCCGGCCCGGCGGCCAGCCGCTGATCGATCTGACGCTCTTCACCTCGGCCTCGTTCACCTGGGGGGTGATCCTCTCCATGTTCCCGATCGTCGCCATGCTCGGCGTCTTGTTCACCATGCCGCAGTACTTCCAGGGTGTACTCGGCACGACGGCCATGGGATCAGGACTGAGGCTGTTGCCTCTGGTCGCCGGACTCATTGTCGGGGCACTTCCGGCGGCCCTGGTCGTGCGTATGGTGGGCGCCAAGGTGGCCGTGGCCGCCGGCTTCGTCCTGCTCGCGGTCGGGCTCTTCCTCGGATCCACGATGACTGTCGGTTCGAGCGGCCTGTTCGTGGCGGGATGGATGGCCCTTGCCGGGCTCGGGGTCGGCATCGCCATGGCCACCACCATGTCCGCTGCACTGGTCGAGCTGTCGGAGGAGAAAAGCGGTGTCGGCTCGGGGGTGATGCAGGCCGTCAACAAGACCGGGGCTCCGCTCGGCATCGCCGTCCTCGGCAGTGTTCTCAGCGCCGGCTATCTGGCCCGGCTCGACCTGGTGGGGCTGCCGGCGGCCGCGGTGGCGGCTGTCCGCCAAAGCGTCTTCGGCGGCGTGGCCGTGGCCCAGAAGCTCCATTCGTCAGCGCTGCTTACCTCGGTGCAGCGAGCCTTCGTGCATGGGATGGACCTGGCCCTGCTGGTCTCAGCGGGCATCGCCCTGGCCGGCGGTGTCCTCACCGTTCTCTTCCTGCCCCAGACGAATGCCCCGAAGAAGCCAGTGACAACGGGAGTGGAAACCAAAGGCGAAGGAGTGGTGAATCTGCCAGTGACCACGGGCCAGGCTGCGTGAGACTCATGGCAACGACGTCTTTGACACAAACCTGCACTAGCACCGCGCCCTTCCAAAACCAGGAGGATGACGAGAGCCCTCCCCTGGAAAAAAGCACACCCCGTTGATGTCGCACGAAACCCCCGCAACTGCTCCGAGTGAATCCGCCATCAGCAACAAGATGCTGGGCGAACTGTCCCACCTCGAGCGGGCGGACCTCCTGAAACGCCTCCAAGAGCTCACCGGGTCAGAGTTCGCCCTCAGTCGGCACCTGCTCACCGCCAGACGATGGTTCACAGTATTTTTGGCTGCGTGTTGTGTCGCGTTGATCCCGTGGACGATCGGGCTCGGCCTCTCCTTGCCTCGCACCTACGTCGCCGACGACTGGCAAGTTTTGTGGACGGGATTCGACGTCGCTCTGCTCGTGTGTCTTTCGGTCACCGCATGGAGTCTGTGGAAACAGCGCCAACTCCTCTTGCCGGCGGCGATCATCACCAGCGTCCTCCTCCTATGCGACGCGTGGTTCGACCTACTCACCGCAAATGGTCACCGCCAATTCGTCCTAAGCGCCGTCACCGCGCTGTTCGGTGAACTGCCTCTGGCCGCCATTCTGTGCCTCGTCAGCATTCGGGCGCTCCGGGTGGGGGTACGCGCGTTGCGCGGATTGGAGCAGAAAGCACCGATCTCACCGCTGTGGCGCACGCCTCTGATCACCATTCCGAACCCCCCGGTCGAAGAGGCGCACCGCCGTTGGGACAAGCGACCTTTCGGATGATGGATTTCCCGGCAGGCTGTCGGGCTCCGGCGAGGAGGAGACTGAATGATTATTTAATTTGCAATTGATCTGTATTGTCAGCTATACAGTTGTTTAACCAGCGAATGGAAGCTCTACCATGAGCATGCGATCCCCGACCGTGCAGGATTCGGACCTCAGCACCAGGACCAAGATTCGGGAGGCAGCACTCAGCCTCTTCGGTACCGAGGGCTTCGCCGTCTCGGTTCGGGCCATCGCCGACGCGGCCGGCTGCTCCCCGGGACTGGTCATTCACCACTTCGGGAACAAGGACGGCCTCCGAGAGGCCGTCGACCAATCGGTGATGGACACGCTTCTCCAGAGATTTGAAGGTATCCCGTCGGAACTTCCGGCCGATGAGCTCTCCCAGACCATGGGCGATGTGTTCTCTGACGTGATCGGAGCGAGCCCCGTCGTCCGCCAGTACATGCGTCGGTCACTGCTCGAGGCAACCCCGGCGAGCCAGACGATCTTCGACCAGCTGCTCGCTCTGACCAACGCCAGTCTGGGTCAACTACAGCGAGCCGGTGGGTTGCGGGAGAGCTCAGACCCGCAGTGGCGCCCCTATCAACTCCTCTTCGTGATCCTCGGCACCCTGCTGCTCGAGCCAGCCATACAGAGCCACTTCGACCAGTCCGTGTACGAGCCGGACCTCCGTCGAGAGCGCACCGAGGCCAACTACGACCTCCTCGCCCATGGAATGTTTCTCGGGTCGGCCGATACCACACCCGAGGAGTCGAAGTCTTGAACATCACCGGTCGTGCAGTCCATCGATCTGCCCACCCATCCATCAGCAACGACTTCTTGTCCTTCGGCTCGCTTCGCAGGCCCGTAGCCATTGCACCATCGAAAGACCAACTATGAAGATCACCGGCATCGAAGTCATCCCGTTCGAAACGTTCATCGACCGATTCTCCAACGGCGAGCCGTATCCGAAGCAGAAGGTGCTCCAGACTCTCACCAAGATCACCACCGCCGAGGGAGTCGAGGGCTACTACTTCGGCGGTCACTTCCATGGGGACCAGGACGGCCTCTTGGCAACGGAGCAGGCGCTGATAACGCAGCTGGTGGGACCCTTGCTCGCCGGTCAGGATCCAATGGAGAGAGAGAAGATCTGGCAGTGGCTGTTGGCAGCCAAGATCCCCGAGAACGTCATGAGTGTGATCGACCTCGCCCTTTGGGATCTGGCCGGTCGGGTCGCCGGGCTCCCGGTCCACCATCTGCTCGGCGGTGCTCGGGACAAGATAAAGACGTACGCCAGCACGTTCAACAATTTGGGCTCGCCGGAGGAGTACGCCGCCTATGCGGTCGAGTGCAAGAACCTCGGCTACACCGCGTACAAGATCCACTCCCACTACTACTGGGATCCGGCAACCAGGCAGGCTGCGCCTCCTCGACCGTCCCACGTCGAATGGGACATCAAGACCTGCTACGCGGTACGCGAGGCGGTCGGCGATGAGATGGTTCTCATGTACGACCCGTGGGGAACCTACAACACCTACGCCGATGCGGTTCGGGTAGGACGCGTCCTCGAGGAGCTCAACTTCTACTGGTACGAGCATCCGATGCCCGAACACAAGGTGGCGTCGTACATCAAGCTGGCTGAGGAGCTCACCATCCCGATCTGCTCACCCGAGATCGCCGAAGGCGGCCTGTTCACCCGGGCCGACTGGATTGCCCGCCGAGCCTCGGACATCAGCCGGATCGACGTGCTGCGGGGAGGCATCACCGGTGCCATGAAGACGGCAGCGGTCGCCGAGGCATTCGGGGTGCGGTGCGAACCGCACATGAGCGGCTTCGGCAATCTCCAGGTCCTCGGTGCCACCAGCGAGGACGTCTGCGAGTACTACGAACGAGGCCTGCTTGCCCCGGGTGTCGACTACGACGCCACACCGGGGTATCTCAAGGCGGCCAGTGACGCCATGGACTCGGACGGGTTCGTCGCGGTGCCGACCGGACCGGGCCTCGGTTACGACATCGTGTGGGACTACATCGAGGAGCACCGTATCCCTGACGCGGCGTTGTCGGTTGTCTACCCATGAGCCCACTCACGGACATCGAAAGGTCGGTAACGCAGGGTGGAAGCGGGGTGTCCGCTGGGTCCGGTAACGAGACACCGTCCGAGGTTGTGCGAGATCCGAGGGACCATGGCACCACCGTGACCGGTGCACAGTCGCTGATCCGCACCCTGGTCGATTCAAAAGTTGACGTCTGCTTCGCCAACCCGGGAACCTCCGAGATGCACTTCGTGGCGGCCCTCGACGCCGTGCCCGAGATGCGGGCAGTCCTGGCCCTCTTCGAAGGGGTGGTGACCGGGGCCGCCGACGGCTACGGCCGGATGACGGACCGCCCGGCGGCAACGCTTCTGCACATGGGCCCGGGTTTTGGGAACGGCATCGCCAATCTGCATAACGCACGGCGGGCCCACACACCGATCGTGAACATCGTCGGCGAGCACGCCTCCTATCACGCACGCTTTGATGCTCCCCTCCAATCCGACATCGTCGCACTGGCACGGACCGTCTCCACATGGGTCCGGGAATGTTCCTCCAGTGCCGATCTCAGCGCCGACGCCACCGACGCGGTGGCCGCGGCAATCGGTCCGCCCGGTGGTTCGGCCACCATGGTCGATACCTGCGGATCTCTCCTGGCAGACCGTTGCCGGCGCCCAGGCACGCCCGCGCCCGCTGCCGCCCCAGGGGTCCGTTCCGCCCGACACGATCGAGACAGTACGCAAGGTTCTGAACACGCGAGAGCCGGTGACCCTCCTCCTCGGAGGCCGGGCCCTGCGAGAGCGGGGGCTACAGGCGGCCGCCAGCATCGCCGCGGCCACCGGCTCGAAGTTGTTGGCCGAAACATTCCCGGCCCGCCTCGAACGAGGCGTAGGCCTGCCGCCGATCGAGCGGCTCAACTACCTCGGTGAGATGGCCGTAGGACAGCTGGCCGATGCACGGCACCTGGTCCTCGTCGGCACCCAGGCCCCCGTCTCGTTCTTCGCCTACCCAGATCAGGTGAGCGAGCTGTGGCCACAAGGTTGCCAGCTGCACGTCCTCGCCGGACCTGAGCACGACGCCATCGGGGCGCTCGACGCGCTGGCGGACGCTGTCGGAGTCTCCGGAACGCCCGGACTGCTGCGCTCCCCGAGCCGAGCTGACATGGTGAAGCCGGAAGGTCACCCGACCGGTGCTCTCACCGCGCAGAGCATGGCGAGTGCCATTGCCGGCATGCTTCCCGAAGGCGCGGTGGTAGTGGACGAGTCCAACACGGCGGGGATCTATCTGCCCGCAGCCACCGCGGGAGCGCCTCGCCACGACTGGCTCAGCAACTGCGGCGGGGCAATCGGGTTGGGACTTCCCGTGGCCACCGGGGCTGCCATCGGCGCTCCCGATCGCCCTGTGGTCTGCATTCAGGCCGACGGGAGCGCCATGTACACCATTCAGGCCCTCTGGACCCAGGCTCGGGAAGGCCTCAATGTCACCACCGTCATCCTCTCGAATCGGTCCTATGCCATCTTGAATCTCGAGTTGGCACGGGTGGGTGCCGGTGCCGGTGGGCCGCGGGCGGAGAGCCTCCTCGAGCTGGCGAACCCTGAACTCGATTTCGTTTCCCTGGCCCGGGGAATGGGCGTGCCCGCCACGAGGGCTACGACAGCAGAGGAGTTGACATTGCAGCTCGCAACCGCACTCCGGGATCCGGGTCCACACCTGATCGAGGCCGTCCTGCCCGAAGGACTGGGATGACGTTGGCGCCCCCCTGTCGCCCCTCGGATTCAGTGTCGGGATGGTGTTGCCGACAGCGCCGAACCCGCTCGAGGGATCGCTTCCACAAGGCGGCACCGGGGTCGGATTGGCCACTCACCTCGTGGCGACCAAGGTCTGTGGGATTTCTAACGCACACGTCGACGATTGAGGAGTGAAGCAGATGGCAAACAAGACCGTAATTGCAGAAGGAAGAGAGGCAGCCGCGCAGCCCACGGGACGCCACCGCCGGAGGCGGGCCTCCGGTCAACGGCGATCACTTCGCCGGTGATATGCGGGGCTCGATCGAACGGGCGTTTCTCCGGGCCGGAGGGTTAAGCAAAGAAGCGGTACGCCGGCGTCCGATCATCGGGATCTGTTCGAGCTGGAGCGAGCTCAACCCCTGCAACATGGGACTGCGCGATCTGGCCGAGTCGGTGAAAAGGGGTGTCACCGCGGCCGGGGGAACCGCGGTGGTGTTCCCGACCATCTCGCTGGCCGAGAACTTCATCGTGCCGACCACCATGCTGTTGCGGAACCTGATGGCCATGGACGTCGAGGAGATGATCCGGTGCAGCCCCATCGACGGGGTGGTCCTGCTATCCGGGTGCGACAAGACCGTTCCGGCCCAGTTGATGGGAGCGGCCAGTGCAGGCAAACCGGCCATCATGCTGACCGCAGGTCCCCGTAGCTGTGGTCAGTTCCAGGGCCGCCCTGTCGTCACCTCAGACGTCTGGACCCTGGGTCCCGATCGCATCATGGGCCGCATCGACGACGAGGAGTGGGACGAACTTGAAGGGGTCTTCGCGCCCACCGTCGGGGTCTGCAATGTCATGGGTACCGCCACCACGATGGCCATCGCCACCGAAGTCCTCGGCATGGCGTTGCCGGGCTCGGCCGTGGTGCCGGCGGTCGAATCCCGCCGGAGCGACCTGGCCGAGCGCACCGGTGTCCGTGCGGTGGAGTTGGCCCGTAGCGGCACCCGCCCCGAGGAGGTGATGACTCAGAGCGCCTTCGACAATGCCCTCTGCGTGTTGGCCGCCACCGGCGGTTCGACCAACGAGTTCATCCACCTCGAGGCGATCGCCGGTCGGCTCGGGGTGTCCCTCGGACTCGATCGTTTCGCTGGCATCGGCGAGAAAACTCCCCAGGTCCTCGGCGTCCGCCCCTCTGGCGACTTCTCCCTGGAGGACTTCGATCATGCCGGGGGAGTCCCTGCGCTGTTGGCGGTGCTGGAGCCTCTGCTGGACCGAGACTCCGTGTTAGGCGATGGCAGGACGGTGGCTGAGATCTCTGCTGCCGTCCGTGCGGCGAAGCCACGACCCAATCCCTGTCTTCGCTCCCTCGGGGATCCCTTCGAGCCCGAAAGTGGGCTTGTCGTGTTGCGCGGTTCGCTGGCACCGAGAGGTGCCGTCTTCAAGCGGTCGGCCGCACCGCGCTCCTTGTGGACCCACCGCGGTCCCGCTGTCGTCTTCGATCACCACACGGCACAGGCGAGGACCCAGGACCCCGACCTCCAGGCCACGCCGGACAGCGTCATTGTGTTGCGCAATGCCGGACCCGTAGGGGCACCCGGTATGCCGGAGGTCGATTTCGTTCCCATCCCGGCGGTCCTTCGCAAAGCGAACATCACCGAGCTGGTGTGCGTAACCGACGGACGCATGAGTGGGACCGAAGGCGGGGCCACCGCGTTGCACGTGACCCCGGAGGCGGCGGTCGGTGGACCCATCGGACTCGTCCGCGACGGCGATGAGATCGTCCTTGATGCCACGACCGGACGACTTGATCTGCTGGTCGAAGACCGAGAGCTTGCCCGTCGGGCCACCGAAGCCCAGCCCAGCGCTTCGGCAACCCGTCGCGGCTACGAGCGGCTGTATCTCGACCACGTTCTGCAAGCCGACCAGGGGTGCGACTTCGATTTTCTGGTCGACCGTGGCTGAGCGACCAGTGCGGCTCTGTCATCTCGACCCATTCCATATCGGCGCCGGTCAGAGTGCGATAGCCAGAGGGACCTGTCCCGGATTTGGTCCTGTTGCTCGATCATCGGACGACCCCTTCGGTTCGCTCAGTCGATGCCGCAATTGGTCCCAAGAATCACCACTCGCCTCTCACCTCATCGTCCTCCAATTTCTCCAACGACTGTGAGGCCCCGGGGCTCGGCGGATTTGGACGAAGCGGTTTCAGCAGCATCGATCGAGCTCCCTGAGGCTCCCATGGCTGGTCAGCCCCATCCTCCTGCCACTCCCCGACGAGCCACAGGTTAAGGCCGTGGTCGACAAGCAATCTGCGCCCGAAAATAGGGCCGATGACGACCGCTGTGTGGGTTCGGCCGATACCGACCGACTCCGCCGCTTCCTCGCTGCCGCACCCGGCCGGCGGGACGCGGCGCTGGCGGTGGTCAATGGGCTCTTTGGGGACAGGCTCGACGACCAAGCATCTTCCTTGGCTACGTCCATGACCTTGCGCTCGGGAACGGACGCGCTCGATCTCAATCGAGACAGCTTGGTCCTTGAATCGCCTCGGGCCACAAGCCGGATCGCAATACTCGTGCACGGCCTCATGGCGAACGAGTCGGTGTGGGACTTCCCCGATGATCCGGGCACCAACTATGGAACCCTGCTTGCCCGTGACCATGGCGTGACGCCCCTCTTGGTGCGCTACAACTCGGGCCGTCACGTCTCGGTCAATGGACGAGAACTTGCTCGTTTGCTCGACCAACTTGTCGCCGTTTGGCCTGTGCGGATCCGCGACATCACGCTCATCGGCCACAGCATGGGTGGACTGGTGATCAGATCTGCCTGTCACTACGCGTCGGTTGCGAAACCGCGGCGCAACTTTTCCAGCCGCCGACGATCGTGGATCTCGAAGACCCGGCGAGTGGTGCTCATCGGTGTCCCCAATACGGGAGCTCCACTCGAGATGCTTGTGAACGTGGCCAGCGCCGCCCTGTGGTCGCTGCCAACGATGGCAACTCAGCTCGTGAGCGTGGGGCTCGACACACGCAGTGCAGGGATCAGGGATCTGCGGTTCGGTGCCGTCACGGATGAAGATTGGCAAGGTCTGGACTCCGACTCTTTGCAACGACCGGTGCCGCACCATGTCACCCTCCCGCGACGGGCGGCATGCCTCATCATCGCCGGCGGCGTCACAGCTGAGCCCTCCCATCCGATCACACGGCTGCTTGGTGACGCCTTCGTCACAACGTCGAGCGCGTCGGGCGTTCGAAATGGGGCAACCGGTGACGGGCTCTTTCCCGGATCCACCCTGCGCTATTTCCCGAACGCGACTCATATAGCGCTCGCCCATCGAGCCGACGTCTATGAGGAGATCGAACGTTGGTGGTCCTGAACCTCGGGGACTCCCTGCGCTCAAGGTCGACTCGTGTGCCCGGGTTCGACCGTCGTCAGCCGAGAATGGTTCGTGCCCGCCCCGAAACGCAGGGAGAACCATGAAAAAGGGAGCGGACACCACTCTCCGGGCGAAGCGGCGTGGCCTCGGAGCGGAGTTCCGCGACGGGGTCACCGTCCGAGCCGCAGTGCTGGTCATCGGAGTCGCTCTCCTCCAACTCGGTTTCATCGCGTCCTATGTTGGGGCGTTCGGTCATCCCACGCCTCACCGCCTCCCACTTGCCGTGGTCGCCCCTTTCTCTGTGCAGGCCAAGGTGGTGTCAGAGCTCAACGCCGTCGCCGGATCGCCCCTCGCCGCCGTGGCGGTGCCGACCGTGGCCGCCGGCAGGGCCGACCTCCTCCACCGCACCGCCTACGGGGTCTTTGTTGTCGATGCCGTGGGCAGCGTCGACGGACTTCTCGAGGCCAGTGCAAGTGGGGTCTCGGCCGCCACGGCCATGACGGATGTGATGCAGGGGGTGGAAGCCCACGTGCACCGGACAGTGGTGGTGGACGACATCCGACCGCCGCTGTTGGGCGACCACAACA
>CAVOTI010000005.1:0-1099711 GCA_963699105.1 uncultured Acidimicrobiales bacterium
TATATGCGTATTACCGCATGAATATGCAAACCACCCATTTGGCCCGTCGGCCATGGGCTCAGGTGCCCGGGCGGCATCGCCATCCGTGTCCACCGACCCTTGACCCATGCGGCGCGACCTGGATAGCTTGATCGCCGACGCCTGGACAGGCTCCCGTCTCGCCGATCGCAGGGGAACCAGGCAGTCCGACCGGCCTCCCACATGCAACGCGGAGGTCCCCTCATGTCCGACCACAACTCTTTGCCGAACCTCGGGTCCGGTCGAGTCCCGTCCACCGGCTTCGAGCCCGGAGGCCTGATCGGTGCAGTGTGCAATGAAGTCCCTGAGTTCGTCCCGAGCTTTCTGCACCTGGCCGAGGAATGCGACGACGACCCGGGGGAACCGGTCGTCCTTATGGAACTGGCTGATTTCGTTGCCGATCACATGACCGCCCTCGAAACCGGAAGCTCGGTGCTCGAACGAGCCTTGTCCTCCATCGAAGCCCACATCGAGTCGATCTCGGAGGACAGGATCGCGTGCGAGTTCATCGCATTCGCATTCTTCGACAGCTTCGCCCCCGAACAACGACAGCTCTTGGCCAAGCGCGCAGGGCCCTGCTCGAGGGCGTTGATCGAAGCCCTCGACGTCCCGGATACGGAATGGGACAGCGCCACCTAGAGCCACCCGTCCACCGGGGCGGCCGGGGATCACTCCTCGAGAGCGAACAGGGGCGGGTGGTCGGGTTCGGGAAGTTCGTCCCCCGGTGGGGATCCGGGGGCGGTCCGGCCGTTGGCCTGTTCCGGGGTGATCCACCGCCACCGTCCCGGTCCACCGAGGAGCTGGAACCCCCGGTGGGTCCGGAGCTGGTGGTGATGGTGGCACAGTCGGGCCAGGTTCTCGAGGGAGGCCGGGCCCCCGTCGACGAAGTCGATGCCCCAGTGGTCGATCTCGAGGCCGCTGGCGGTGTCGCAGCCCGGCACCACACAGACCGGGTCCCGGTCGACCACCGCCGTGCGCAGGGGTGAGGGGATGGAACGTCCGAGATGGCACACGGTGGTGACATCCACCCCGTTGGTGATGACCAGCCGGGTGATGGCGTCTCCCATCAGTTCTCTGGCCGTCTCCACCGGGACCGGTCCCACCCCGGGGATCTCGCAGATCTCACCGGGACCGATCGACCCCCGGCGCAAGGCGTCGAGGTCGACCCGCAGGGTGACCAGGGCCCGGGGATCGGGGGCCCGGGGGGAGCCGCCGGTGTCGGTTCCGGTGTCGGAGTCGGTGTCCCCGCTGTCGGTGTCTTCGGTGTCCTCGGTCCCCTGGTCCCCGGTCCCGGACGGCGGGTCCGTCCCGGGCCGACCGATGACCCCCCGCCCGGTGACCAGGGCGACCAGGGCATCGGCCCGGTAGGCGTCGGGGGACTCCCGTCGTCCGGCCCTCCTCGCCCGGCGGAAGACCGAGTCGGTCTCGCCGGTCAGGACGGCCAGCAGGGAGGCGCCGGTGTCGGGGGTGAGCCGGGCATCGAGGCGGAAGGCCCCGTCCCGGTCGGTCCAGGTCCGACAGTGGCGGGTGTCGTGGATGGCCCGGTGGGCGGCAGCGGCGTCCTCGGTCGAGCGGGCCTCGGCCTTGGCCCGCAGGCACCGGTCCCGCAGCTGGCGCATGGTGTCTCTTTGGGCCGCCTCCACCAGGTCGTCCTCGCTGGCCGGGTTGGCCCGGACCGCATCGGTCACCATCCGGGCCGCCTGGCGGGACAGCTTTCCCTGCCGACAGGCCTCTTCCACCCCGGCCTGGCCGGAGAAGGCCGCCCCCATCCTCAACACGTCGGCCGACTCCCCGATCGACTCGCCGGTCACCGCCGACAGCCAGTGGGCCGGGGTGGGATGGCCACTGGCCTCGGGACGGTGAGCGGTCGCCGCCCGGGAGGCGGCCAGGGTCTTGCCGGTGGCGGCCAGGCGTTCGCACCGGGTGAACCACCCGACCAGCACCGAGGCGTCCTGGCCGGTGTAGCGGCCCGGCTCGAAGCCCGACACGAACCGGGCCAGGGTGTCCATGGCCGACTCCAGCTCCCCGGTCCCGACCGGGCCGTCACCGGAGCCGGGGCCGGACCCGTCCGGCCCCTGCCCATGACCGGCCAGCCCGGTGGTCACCGCCTCGTCCCTCGTCGACCCCTCGGCCGTCGCCAACGCCATGGGCCCATCCAACCAGAGAGGTGTGACAGTCACTCGGGACCGCTGGGACTACATGGAATGCCGAACGAGCATCCGAAGCCCGGATCCAAGGCCAAAGGAGACCGGGTGCGTCACCGCAAGGCGGCCGAATGGCGTTGTTCCACCGCCTCGATGCATCTGCTCCTGAGGGTGCCGATCTCCTCATCGGTGAGCGTGCGATCCATGGCGCAGAACCGGAGATGGAACGCCAGACTCCGCGAGCTCTCCGCCACCGAAGGACCCCGGTAGACGTCGAAGAGGTCGACCGATTCGAGCAGCTCCCCGCCCGCCTGGCGCAGGGTTCGCTCCACCCGGTCGGCTTGGATGTCCTCGGCGACCACGAAGGCCAGGTCGATGTCGGAGGAGGGGTACCGGCTGATGGGACGGGCCTCTTCGGAACGGCGGGGAACCCGATGGCGATCGAGGAGCACCCCGATGTCCAGATCGAGCCAGCCCAGCTGGCGGGGGCGCCCGTCCGGGTTGAGGAGGCCGAACTGTCCGACGAGATACGGGTTGAGCTCGCCGACCACACCCAGTGCTGTCGGGTGATCCACCGGCCCGGTCCCGACGTTCCCGTCGGCGTCCGGCCCGATGATCGCGGCCGAACGGTAGAAGTGAAGAACCTGGGCGGGTGTTCCCGACAGCGACCGATCATCCAGTGTCCAGTCGGCGATGCGCAAGGCCCCGGCGATGGTGTGCCAGGCGGCGACGGCCGTCCAGGCATCATCATCCTGCAGGGCGAAGACGGCGGCCAGACGTTCCGATGTCTTGGTGGGCGGACCCGCCTCTGGACCCGCCTCGGGGCCGGCGGGCGAGTCCTCGGCCAGGTCGAAGACGGTCCCCACCTCGAACAGCCTCAGGTTTCCCTGTCGTCGCCCGGTGTTGAACCGGACGGCCCGGACGAGGCCCGGCATCATCGAGGACCGCAGGAACCGTTCTAACTCGACCAGGGGATTCGTCACTTCCACAAAGGGAGGCTCCACTCCGGAGGTCACCTGATCGAACTCGGAGACGAACGTTTCGGTCCACACCTCACTGGAACCGAGGCCGCACAGCACGTCCCGGAGAAGCCGGCGATCCTCCTGGTACGAGGTGAGCCGTCCGGGCTGGGGCCACGAAGGAGTTCGCCTGGTGATGTGGGCGTACCCGTAGATCCTGGCCACTTCCTCCGTGATGTCGGCTTCTCCCAGGGGTGCAGGCCGGATGTCAGGTCGGAAGGTGGGAACGACGACTTCGACCACTTCGCCCCCGCTACCGCCGACCCCACCCACATCGCCGACCACATCGCCGACCCCACCCACATCGCCGACCCCACCCACATCGCCGACCCCACCGCCGGCCCGAGCCCGCCCCGGGTCCGAGACGATTCCCAGGGGCGTGAGCAACGCGGCGATCTGGGAGGCGGTGAAGTCCGACCCGAGAAGGGCATTGACCTTCGAGGGTCGTACGGTGATCGAGATGGGGGCAGGGACGTGGCCCCTGACGTCGATCGAACCGTCGGCCACCGTCATCGCCGGCCCGGCGGTCAGGGCGAGAAGTTGGCAGAACCGGGCGGCGGCGCCATCGATGCCTTCAGGGTCACACCCGCGTTCGAAGCGGGCGGAGGCCTCGGTGCGCAGCCCCAACCGCTTGGACGTCCGGGCGATAGCCATCGGATCGAAATAGGCGGCTTCGAGGAGGACGCGGGTGGACGAGGCGTCGATCTCGGATGATGCTCCCCCCATGATGCCGGCGATGCCCACCGGCGATCCCTCGGCATCGCAGATCAGGCAGTCCTCACCCGTGTCTCCCAATCCGCCACCTGGCCGCCCGAGGGTCCGGACCACGCCATCGAGGGTGGTCAGTGTCTCACCCGGCTCGGCCCGCCGGACCACCAGACCGTCGCCGGCCAGTCGGTCGAGGTCGTAGGGGTGGGTGGGCTGGCCCAATTCGAGCATCACATAGTTGGACGCATCGACCACATTGTTGATCGGTCGCATCCCGGCCAGCGTCAGCCGTCGGGCCAACCATCGAGGAGAGGGCCCGACCGCCACCCCCTCGACCACCCTGACCGTGAAACGTGGGCACAGCCCGAGGTCGTCGACCCGGACCGATGCCAGGGTGTCGACCGGAGAACCCACCGCTGGTTCGCCGGCGCCGGCTCCAGCGTCCGCAGCCAACGGCACGGTGGGAGGAATGGCGAAGGGCACGCCCATCCGGGCCGCCAGGTCCCGGGCGATGCCGGCGACGCACCAGGCATCAGGCCGATTGGCCTCGACGGCGATGTCGAAGACCACGTCCGGTTCGATACCGAGTGCTTCGGTCAGGTGACGACCGACGACGGCTGTGTCGGCGTCGTTCAGTCGGAGGATGCCCTCGTGGTCGTGGGAGAGACCGAGCTCGCGCCCGGAACAGAGCATCCCGTTGGAGGCGACCCCTTTCATCTTGGCCCGCTTGATGGCCACCCCCCCGGGGAGGACAGCACCCACCGGGGCCAGGGCCACGAGGTCTCCGACTTCGAAGTTCCGGGCTCCGCACACCACTTCGACGGTCCCGTCGCCGGCGTCGACCGCCACCCGTCGGATCTTGTCGGCCCGTTCGATCGGGGCGATCTCCTCGACCCGGGCCACGATGATGTCGCCCAACCCTTCGCCGACCGTCTCGATGTCCTCGACGACCAGGCCGAGGTCGTCGAGAGCCGCGGCGAACTCGGCCGGCTCCCCGACGAACGGGGCGAAGTCTCGAAGCCATGAAAGCGGTGCGCGCACGGCGGTCCTTTCAGGATTTGCGCATCAACGCATCAGAATTGACGCAGGAAGCGAATGTCGTTCTCGGTGAGGGCTCGCATGTCGGCGATCTGGTGGCGCATCTGGGCACACCGGTCGATACCGAATCCAAAAGCGAACCCCGTCCACTCGTCGTAGTCGATGCCGACGGCTGCGAACACCGCCGGGTCGACCATCCCGCACCCCCAGCTCGATCCACCCCGTCTGGGAGCAGGTCCGGCATCCGTCACCGTGGCAGATGGTGCAGGTCACCTCGTACTCGGCCGACGGCTCGGTGAACGGAAAATAGGCCGGTCGCAGACGGGAGTGGACGTCGGGACCGAAGTAGGCGGTGGTGAACACCTCGATGGTCCCGGCCAGGTCGGCGAAGGTGATGCCCCTGTCCACCACCAGACCCTCGATCTGGTGGAACACCGGCAGATGCCGGGCGTCAGGTGTGTCCCGCCGGTAGCAGCGACCGGGCATGACGGCATGGATCGGCAACCCGTCATTGACCACGGCGTCTTCCATCAGGTGGATCTGCACCGGCGAGGTGTGGGTCCGCAGCAGAACGGTCTCCGGTGTTCCCAGGTTCAGATAGAAGGTGTCGAACATCCCGCGGGCCGGGTGGGCCGGAGGGATGTTCAGTGCCTCGAAGTTGTACCAGTCGGTCTCGACCTCGGGACCCTCGGCGACCTCGAACCCCATCCCGACGAATACGTCCTCGAGAGCGTCCCGGGTCTGGGTGGCGAGATGGAGATGGCCGCGTTCCGTCGGGGCGAGGCGGGAACCTTCTATGAATTCCGTCAGGTCGATCTGACTGTCCTCCATCTGGCGGGAGAGCTCTTCGAGCCTGATGGCGGACCTCCGTTCCTCGATCAGGGTGTCAATGACCGTCCGGGCCTCGTGCAGTTGCCGGCCCACCTCACTGCGGGCGTCCGGATCGAGGGCCTTCAGGCCGCGACTGGCGTCGGCCAGGGGGGACTTCTTTCCGGCCACGCGGGTGGCTACCGTGCGGATTTCCTCGGTGGAGACGGCAGCGGCAATGGCGGCGCGCGCCTCTTCCACCAGTGCGCCGATGTCAGGGGAGACGCTCATGTCGGCGGCGAGTCCATGCCGGGCATCGTAGGACCAGGACCCTCGTCTCTGGTGGGAGGACCTTGGGCCCCGGTGCCAGGACCCTCGTCTCCGGTGGGAGGAGCCACCTCTTCCAGCACCCTGGCGCCGTCCGGTACCCGCTCGGCCTCACGACCGCCGCTCGGACGGGCGGTCCGGCGCTGGCGCAACGCCTCGAAGCACAGCACGGCCGCCGACACGCTCACGTTCAGCGATTCGGCCTGTCCGACCATCGGGATCGACACGCCGGCATCGACTTCCGACGCCACCGAGGAATCCAGCCCCGAGGCCTCGTTTCCGAACACTGCGGCCACCTTCTGCGTCCAGTCGAACGAGGAATAATCGATCCCACCACTGGGCGAGGTGCCGACGATGACGAATCCCCAGCCACGAAGCGCATCGATCGCTGACCCCGGGGGGCCTCCCGCCACCACGGGTACATGGAACAGCGATCCGGCCGACGATCGGACGGTCTTCGGGTTTGTGGGGTCCACCGTCCCGTCGCAGCACACCACGGCCCCGACGCCCGAGGCATCGGCGGTGCGGATCATCGTCCCTGCGTTTCCTGGATCACGCACATCCACACACACCATGACCATCGACATCTCCTTCACATCCTCGAGCCCTGCCGGGGCGAAGCCCACCACGGCCAGCACCGGCTGGGGGGTGACCGTGTCGGCAACCCGCTCGATCACTCCCGGGGCCAGGTCGAACACTCGGACACCGGTGGCGAACACCCGGTCGACAACCGATGCCACCGTGGGACTGGCACGCCCCTCCGGTGCCACATAGACCGACTCGATGGGAAGGCCGGCGGCCAGAGCCACCGACAGCAGTTCCGCACCTTCCACCACCAGGGCCCGTTGCGAGGTGCGCAGGCTCCGCTTCCGGAGGAGCTGCCTGACCCTACGGACCCGCAGATGGTTGTAGGTGAGTGCGCCCTGGCTCAGGAAGCGGCCTCTGCACTCGAGCCGGCCCCGGCCAGCGCCTCATTGGCCACCTGCACGAGGGCGGCGAACGCCTCGGGCTCGGTGACTGCCAGATCGGCCAGCACCTTGCGGTCGACCTCCACCTCCGCCTGGTGGAGGCCGGCGATAAATCGGCTGTAGCTGGTCCCGTTCAGGCGGGCCGCCGCATTGATCCTCTGGATCCACAGCTTGCGGAAGTCGCCCTTCCGGGCACGACGGTCCCGGAAGGCGTATTGCATCGAGTGCATTACTTGTTCGTTGGCGGCGCGAAATGAACGGCTCTTGTTGCCGTAGTAACCCTGCGCCTGCTCGAGAACGGCGCGATGGTGCTTCTTGGCGTGGACTGCGCGCTTTACTCGGGCCATGGTGGTCTCCTTTTCGTGGGGGCCTGGTAGTGCTTCATCGAGTTCGAGCGATCGTTCGATCGTTCATGTTGTCGGAGGTGTCGTCGTCCGACGACGACACGATGGTTCGGTAGTGGCCGGAACCTCCGTGTGAGCAACGCGGGAACCGGTGACGGTCGGGAGCGGCCCACCACGGGGTGGACCACCACCGGCGGTTTCGGAACGATGCGTGCGGGGCGTTATCTCCCGAGCATGCGCTTGACCTGGCGGGCGTCACCTTGGGCGAAGTCGGTGTCCCGACCCAGTCGACGCTTGCGAACGCTCGACTTCCCTTCCAGGAGATGCGATCGGAACGCCTTGCGTCGGCGGAGGCGACCCGTGCCGGTGACCTTGACCCGCTTACGGGCCCCGCTGTCGGTCTTCATCTTCGGCATAGCATCATCCCTCTCCCTCGCTCTTCTCCGGCGGTGGGGATTGCTCCCCGGCGTCCTCTGCGGCCATTCCGGTCGCCGGAGTCACCGGCGCCGCTGCCTCGGTCGTCGCCGTGGCCTCCGGGGCAACCACCCCGGGACCTGATCCGTTGGTCGTCAGCGCCGTTCCACTGGGCGCCGCCTCACCGATCGGGCTCCCCGACACCGACGCCTCTCCGGTCGTCGATCTCCTGGGATCCGAGCCGTTGGATCCGCCGTGCTCGTGCCCGGGACCCCGGGAGGCGGCCGACTGCTTGGCCCGCTTGTCCGGCGCCAGCACCATCACCATGTTGCGACCGTCGAGACGGGGAACGGATTCCGACTTGCCCATGCCGTCCATCTCGTCCGCTATCCGGTCGAGGATCTTCTTGCCCAACTCGGGATGGAAGACCTCACGGCCACGGAACATGATGGTGATCTTGACCTTGTGGCCCTCCTCGAGAAATTTGGCCACCTGTCGGGTCTTGGTCTCGAAGTCCCCGGGACCGATCTTCGGCCGGTACTTCATCTCCTTGATCCCTACATGGACCGCCTTGCGCCTCGACTCCTTGGCCCGCTGCGCCGCATCGAACTTGAACTTTCCGTAGTCCATGATGCGACAGACCGGTGGATTGGCCCCGGGTGCCACCTCGACCAGGTCAAGGTCGAGATCGCGGGCGATGGCCAATGCCTCGGGCAACAGCTTGATTCCCAGCTGCTCCCCTTCGGGGTCGACCAGTCGTACCTCGCGGGCACGGATTCGATCGTTGATACGAGGCTCATTTGTGGTAACGGTGGCTGCTATTCGACTTCACTCCATGTCTTCGGGCCACGGACTTCCCGCAACCGATGAATAAGGAGCGGAGCCACACCCCGGCTCGACCGACCTGCGTCGACCACCGGTCCCCATCGACCCGTCGCACTTCTGAGGGCGAACCTCGTGGCCGGGTGGGAGTCTTCGACTTCGAGACCCCGCTTCCTCGTCTATCAGTGCTTTAGGCTACCAGTCGTGAGCTCACTCTGGACACCTGACGGCGAACACCCGGTCGAACGACCCTCCCAGTCGGCGGGTCGACAGCCGGCGTCGGACGCCCGGGCACCGGTCGGAGGTCCCCCGGGCGGTCCCGGCGGAGGACCCCCGGGATCCCCCCGGAACCCGAGGACGAGGAGGCCCTGGCGGCCCAGATGGAGGCCATGCGGGCCGAATTGATCAATTCACCGGTCGAGGTGGTCGTGGCCAACCACTGCTACGGCCTGTTCGAGCTGGCGGCCGTCTACCTGTCCCAGCAGCCGCCCCTTCTCAGCCAGGCCCGCCTGGCCATCGATGCCCTCGGCGCCCTCATCTCCGGCCTCGAGGGACGACTGGGTGAGGCCGAGGACCAGCTCAAAGAGGGTGTCACCCAGCTCCGACTGGCCTACGTCCAGATCGACGGGGCCCAGAGGGCGGGAGCCGATGCCGCCTCGGCCGTAGGCGTCAACGGGGGATCCACCAACGGGGATGACGGCCCCAGCCCGGGCCAGAACCGGACCGACGACGACGGGTGAGCGGGGACGACGACGGGTCCGCAGGTCCGGGATCCGATCCGCCACCAGCCGAGGGACCGTCCAAGGAGGGACCGTCCAAGAGGACCTCCCCCGGCCCTGTGGACGTCTCCCGGGTCCGTAGCTTTCTGGGTCTGTCCATCGGCTTGGTGGGCCCCCGGGCCAACCTGGCCATCTCCGGAGTGGTGATCACCCTGTTCGTGCAGCACCGGGCCTCGGGCGCGCTGGCCGTCACCTTCGCCCTCACCGCCGACCGTCTGGTCAGCTGGCTCACCTTTCCGGTGGCGGGCCGGTTGAGCGACCGGTCGCAGAGCCGGGTGGGCCGGCGGACCCCGTACATGGCCGGCAGCCTCATCGTGATGGGCGCGGCCACGTGGATGTTCACCGTCGTCAGCGGCTACTGGCTGTTGGTGCTGATGATCCTGATCGCCGGCCAGGCGTCGGCGGTCTTCACCCTCACCAACGTGGCCGTCGTGCCCGAGGTGTTCGGGAGGAGCCGATGGATCAAGGCACTGCTCCTCACCACCGTGCTCGGTACCCTGGCCAGCCTGACCATCAAGGGAACGGTCATCGCCTCGTGGAAGCAGAACGACCCGGCAACCTGGAATCTGCCGTTCCAGATCACCGCGGTGATCCTGGTGCTGGTGGGCATCGCCGTGCTGGTCCTGGTCCGCGAGGCACCCAGCGCCTCCTACGGTGCCGAGGTCGACCGCAAGGTACGGGCCAGGCCCACCCGGGACGAGCTCCGGGACATCCTGGCCCAACCCAACGCCAAAGTGCTCATCGGCGGATCTCTCCTCTTCTGGTCGGGAGTCGGATCCACCGCCTATGTGGCCATCCTCTTCTTCGAGCGGGTCCTCCACGCCGGGGCCAGTGCCCAGACCATCGCCGGCCTGGCCACCAGCCTGCCGGTGTTCTTCATCGGCGTCGCCCTCGGGATACCGCTCAGCCGGAAGCTCACCCCCATGCAACTGGCCATCGGGGCGCCGTTGATCGGTTCCGTGCTGTCCGGGGTCCAGTATTTCGACACCCACCTGTGGCAGGCGGTGGTCCTCGGCTATATCGGAGCACCGTTCATCGGCGCCTACATCATCGTGATGGCCCCACTGCTCCTGCAGCTGCTGCCGAGGGCCGGCGGTCTGGGCGAGCGGCTGGGTGTGCTGCTCGCCCCCTTCAACCTGTGCAGCGTGATCCTCGCCTACGTGGCCGCGGTGATCATCGATGCCACCGGCAACTACCGCCTCATCTGGCTCTTCCCGGCCGCCACCGGACTGGCTCACGCCACCGTCAACTGCTGGCTCAAGTACCCGGCTCGTCAGGCCTCCAGTCCCGACATGGTCAAGCGGCTGTGGGAGTGGAGCGTCGTCCAGGCCGAGTCCATGGCCGAGATGGGGATCGTGACCGGGCTCCTGGCCGCCCCGTTACTCGGCGTTGTCACCAAGGAGGACGCCGACAGTGCCGTGGTCATCGACATGGCCAGGAACATCCTCGGCAACCCCTACGAGAGCGACCAGGAAGGTCTGCCCGCCGCCCCGCCGGCCCCGGGAGACGAGTCAGATCCGACCGGTCACTGGACCTCGCCCGACGGCGGGGCCGGGGGCGTCACGGGGGTCCGCCAGGTCGGGGGGGGCCCACTCGACGGACGGGCGATCGGGGACCAGAAATCGGGCCGGGGCACGTCCTCGGGGTCGGTTGACTCCGAGGGCGATTCGATCGGGGGCGGCTCGGCCGGGACTCCGGATGCGGCATGGTCCGACGACAGCAACGGAGGCAGCAGGCCCAACGGTCCCACCGGCCCGATGGGTCGAACCGGTGCGATGCCGGCGGGCGGGGTGACGTCCTCCTTGGCCGCCGCAGCGGCGGGCCCCGGGCCCGAGGGCGGAGGGCCGACCACCCGAGGAGGCACCGGTGGTGCCGGTGGTACCGGTGGTGCCTCTACGACAGGCGGTGCCGGTGGTGCCGCCGCCACCGGCGGCGCCGGCGGGGCGGGTTCGGGCACGTCTGCTCCGGAAACGACGGCCGGGGACGGGGTCACGGCCACGGGAGCAGGCGGTGACGGGGCCACGGGGGGCGGAGCTGTCGGGGACGCAGAGAACGGTCTCCCAGGGGGCGGAGCTGTCGGGGACGCAGAGAACGGCGTCGACGCCACGCCAGCCGGCACCGTGGCAGTGGGCCCGGCGGGAACCACGGGAGCCGATCGCACCGGTGCCGACCCAGCCGACCCCACGGACCCAGCCGACCCCACGGACCCCACCGACCCAGCCGACCCCACGGAACCAACCGGGGTCAGCGGTCCCAGCGGGGCCGGCCCGGCGGGAGACGGGTCGGCGGGAGACGGGCCGACCGACGGGTGACCGGAGGGCGGCGGCCCGGGGGGGGCGCCGACGTCGGCCCGGTCGGCACCGCCGCTCAACGGCGGAACTGCACCCACACGCCCGAGCCCGACGGCGACGGTACCGGCGCCGGGAGGATGGGTCGGGGTGGCTCCCGCCTCCAACGTCGAGCCGGGACGGACCACGCCGGGCAGCGGGCGGACCGAGCTCGCCTCCAGCTGGCCGAGACGGCCGGCCACCACCACGAAGGCGACCACCGCTCCGACCTCGATGCGGCGGGAACCGTCGGTGATCGCCGTGCAGTGGAAGGACAGCGTCCGGCCGCTCCCGAACTCCACCGGACCCAGTCCCCGCTCCTCGTCGAAGGCGGCGACATCACCCACCAGCGGGGCGCCGCCCACCGGGGCGAGCTCGAACGGTCCGGTCCACGTGGTCGCCATGGTGGGCCCGCCTCAGTGCACGATCTTCGAAAGCGGCAATTCGATGATGTCCATCGCCCCGCGATCCTTGAGTGCCGGTATCAGGACGTTGATCTCGGACTTCGGAACTACTGTCTCCACAGCGTACCCGCCGCCCCCGAAGAGCTCCGAGACGGTCGGTGAGCGGAGGGAGGGCAGCACCTCGATGACGCCCGGCAGCTGCTCGGCCGACACGTTGAGTTTGACCAGCACCTTCCCCCGCGCCTCCAGGGCTCCCTGGAGCAGGGTCAGCAGCTGCTTGATGGCGTGGTTCTTCTCGGGGTCCTTGACCGAAGTCGGGTTGGCGATCAGCTCGGTGTGGGAGACCAGCAGGGTCTCGACGATCTTCAGACCGGCGGCCCGCAGGGCCCGGCCGGTCTCGGTTATCTCCACCACGCAGTCGGCGATGTCGGGAACCTTGGCCTCGGTGGCCCCGTACGACAGGCTGACCTCGGCGTCGACACCGTGGCTCTCGAGGTAACGACGGGTCAGCTCTGGGTACTCGGTGGACACCCGTAGGGCACCTCCGGCACCGGTGGCCGAGGCCGCCAGGTCGGCCACCGATGCCACCGGTGAGTCGACCGGCACGGCCAGCACCACCCGGATGGGGTGCTCGGTGGCCTTCGAGTAGCGGAGCACGCCCATGGTGGCGACTCGCTCCCCCGCTCCTCGATCCAGTCGCGCCCGGTGATGCCGACGTCGAAGAGGCCGTCGGCCACATACAGGGGGATCTCCTGGGGGCGGAGGATCCTCACCTCGCTGACTCGGGGATCGTCGATGGTGGCCCGGTAGTCGACATCCGAGGCGCGGGCACGGCGAGGTCGGCGGCGGCGAAGAGGGCGAGGGTGGCCGCCTCCAGCGATCCCTTGGGGAGCACCAGGCGCAGCATCAGCGCCGTCCCGACCGAGAAGCCGACCTGTGGGGGCCGAGGCCTCGGCCACCGCGGTCAGCACCCCGGCGGTGTGCAGGGCGGTGAGGGCGGCTTCGCGGCCCTTGTTGGACGGGGCGTCCTGCGGACCGCGCCATGGCCTGGTCGACGTTCTCGGTGGTGAGTACGCCGAACACCACCGGCTTGCCGGAGTCGAGCTGCACCCGCTGCAGACCCGACGCGCACTCGCCGGCCACGAACTCGTAGTGGCCGGTGTCGCCCCGGATCACCGCACCCAGGCAGATCACCGCGTCGACGGTGTCGGCGCCGGCCAGGCGCTGAGCCACCAGCGGGAGCTCGAATGCGCCGGGCACCCAGGCCACGGTGACGTCGGCCAGATCCCCACCGAGCTCCTCCAGGACGTCGAGGGCCCCGGTGAGGAGCCGGAAGGTGATGCCCCCGTTGAACTCGGCACAGACGATGCCGATGCGAAGGCCCGAAGTGGTGCCCCCCGAGCCGTCCAGGCTCGATCCCACCCTGGAGGCAACTCGGTCCTTGGCGTCGACAGGGAGGAGCGTCAGGTCAGAGGACGTCATCGAGGCCCTCGAGCAGGTGGCCCATGCGCTCGCGCTTGGTCCGGAGGTACTCGATGTTCTCCGGTGTGGGGGTGGGCTGGATGTTCACCCGCTCGACGATATCGAGGCCGAACCCCTCGAGTCCGCCGTACTTGGTCGGGTTGTTGGTCATCAGGCGCATGGTGGTCACGCCCAGGTCGACCAGGATCTGGGCACCGATGCCGTACTCGCGGGAGTCGGCCGGCAGCCCGAGCTCGAGATTGGCGTCGACGGTGTCGAAGCCCTCCTCCTGCAAGGTGTACGCCCGGAGCTTGTGGGCCAGCCCGATGCCCGCGTCCCTCGTGTCCGCGCAGGTACACGAGGACGCCGCTGCCGTTCTCGTTGATGGTGGCCATGGCTCCGTGCAGTTGGGGTCCGCAATCGCATCGGAGCGAACCGAAGACATCTCCGGTCAGGCACTCGCTGTGGACCCGGACGAGGACATTGGGCTGACCGGCCACCTCCCCTTCGACCAGGGCCACGTGGTGTTCGCCGTCGAGCACCGACTCGTAGGCGTAGACGGTGAACTCGCCGTAGTCGGTGGGGATCCGGGCGTCGGCTATCCGGCGCACGAGCTTGTCCTTGTGCCGCCGGTAGCGGATGAGGTCGGCGATGGAGATCAGGTGCAGTCCGTGCTTTTCGGCGAAACGCCGCAGCTCGGGCAGCCGGGCCATCCCCGTCTTGTCCTCGCTGACCACCTCGCACAGCACGCCGACCGGCGACATCCCCGCCGCCCTGGCCAGGTCGATGGCGGCCTCGGTGTGCCCCGCCCGCTTGAGCACGCCACCGGGTCGGTAGCGGAGCGGGAAGATGTGGCCGGGCCGGTTGAGGTCCGAGGGCCGGATGTGGGGATCGGCCAGTGCCTTTATGGTGGCGGCCCGGTCGGCGGCCGAGATGCCGGTCGAGGTCCCGTGACGGTAGTCCACGCTCACCGTGAACGCCGTCCGCTGCACCTCGGTGTTGGTGGTCACCATGAGGGGCAGGTCGAGGTGCTCGACCCGCTCCGGGGTGAGGGGGACGCAGATGAGGCCGGAGGTGTGGGCCAAGAAGAAGGCGATCTTCTCCGGGGTCACGGCGTCGGCGGCCATGATGAGATCGCCCTCGTTCTCGCGATCCTCGTCGTCGACCACGACCACGATCTCGCCCCGACCGATCGCCGCTATCGCATCCTCAACTGCTGAAAAGGGCATCTGACCCCTGGTCTCCCTCTGTGCTGCTCTCTCGGAACTCCCCGGGACGCTCCTCGGCACGGTGCCGAGAAATGGCTGCTCGGTGCACGCTCCGGGACACGATCCACTGCTCATAGTGTCGGCCGGCAACGGTACCGCCTTAGGTAATTTCTCGACTGGCCTGCTTTTCCTCACTCGGTCCGAGCAGCCAGCTCGACCCGTATGTCACCCTCCAGGCTAGTCACCGAGACCAATCTGCCCCGCCACAGGTCGTCGATGGTGGGGGCACCCGGTCCGGCGAACAGGGGTCGGGCGTCGTTCCCGCCGAAGAGGGCAGGGGCCAGATAGAGCACGTACCGGTCGACCAGGCCCGACGAGTGGAAGGCGTGCGCCACCCCGGCCCCGCCCTCCACCAGTACCTGCACCAGGCCCCTGGCTCCGAGCTCCCCGAGGATGTCGTCGAGGTCGCCGTCCATGGACAGTGCCGGCTCGACGGCGGCGCCGGGGGGGATAGGCCCGAGGACGATCCGGAGGGGCTGGTGCCCGTCCTCACGGAACCAACGGTCCCCATCCGGGAGCCGGACCGTCAGCGACGGGTCGTCGGCCCGGACCGTCCCGGCCCCCACCACCACCCCGTCGGCCTGAGCCCTCAGGCGGTGGGCATCGAGACGGGCGGCCGTCCCGGTGATCCACCGGCTGGAACCGTCGGGGGCGGCGATGCCCCCGTCGAGCGACGCCGCCAGCTTGAGCACCACCCACGGCCGACCGGTCTGCCGGTGCTTGAAGTAGGGGGCCAGTTGGTCGTGGACCTGCTCGGACCCCACCCCCAGGTCGACCTCGATCCCCGCCGACCGCAGGGCGGCGATCCCCCGGCCGCTCACCAGCGGATCGGGGTCCTCCACCCCCACCACCACCCGGCCGATCCCCGCCTCGATGACGGCGTCGGCGCACGGCGGTGTCCGGCCGTGGTGGGCACAGGGCTCGAGGGTGACGTACAAGGTGGCCCCTCTGGCCCGGGGCCCGGCCGCGGCCAGGGCGATGACCTCGGCATGGGGTCCGCCCGGCGGCGCCGTCCAGCCGGTGAAGGAGTCGTCGCCCCCGGCGGGCACCACCACCGCTCCCACCCAGGGGTTCGGCGACGTCCGTCCCCGAGCAGACTCGGCCGCCTCGACGGCCGCCCCCATCCAGTGGCCGTCGGACCGCGGTTGGTGGTCCCGGGTACTCAGGAGGGATCGCCTGCCACTGCCCCGACGGCGGCCCGCATGATGTCACCGACCGCCTCCAGCGGGTGGGGCCGGCCGAACACGGCCGAACCGGCCACGAAGACGTTGGCCCCCGAACGGGCGGCATCCACCACCGTGTGCTCGTCGATGCCCCCGTCGACCTCGACGTCGACCGCCAGGCCGGCCTCCGACAGGGCCCGGCGGACCTGGTGGACCTTGGGCATCACCTCGGCGATGAAGGACTGGCCGCCGAACCCGGGGAAGACCGTCATGCACAAGATGAGGTCGACCTGATCGAGGAAGGGGGCGACGGCGTCGAAGGGCGTGTCCGGGTTGGCCGCCAATCCGACCCTCAGGCCCAGATCGCGCATCTGCCGGATGAGGGCGGCGGTCCCACCCACTTCGACGTGGACGGTGCAGCCGTCGGCTCCGGCGTCGCGGAACGGCTCGAGATAGCGGGCCGGATCGGTGATCATGAGGTGGGTGTCGAAGAACAGGTCGGTGTGCTCCCGCAGGGAGGACATCACCGGGGGACCGAGGGTGAGGTTGGGCACGAAGTGGCCGTCCATCACGTCGACATGGAGCCAGTCCGAACCGGGGGCGACCCGGTCGATGGCCTCGGACAGTTTCCCGAAGTCGGCAGAGAGGATGGAGGGCGCCACCCGCATCTCGGGCTGTTGCCGGGTCGACTCCATCACCACCGAGCCTACCGGTGGCGCCTCGCCCCACCCTTCCACGTCGAGCCGTCCCGGACCGCCGGACACGGGGACGGCCGGGTCACCCGCCGAGCCGTTCGCCCGGTTGGGGGCGCACGCCCCGCCGCCAGTCCTGCGCATCCATCGGTCGCCGGCCCTCGGGTTGGACGGTGACCAGGGTGATCCGGTACCCGTCGCCGGCCATTACGTCGACGCCGTCGAGGGATCCCGGCTCCCCGCCGGACCGGACCGGCTCGCCGTCGTCGGTCCCGTCGGCCGCCGCCGCCCGCAGGACGGCCAGTCGACGGCCGCGGAAGGTGGTCCAGGCCCGGCCGATCCGGACAACCCGATGCAGCTGCACCGCCGGCTGGTCCCAGTGCAGCTGCCGCTCGGCCGGGAGGATCTTCTCGGCGTAGGAGGGCGTCCCCACCTGGTCACGAGCCGGAGGCAGCCCCGCCACTCCGTCGCCCAGGTGCTCCACCAGCAGCCTGCACCCGATGGCCACCAACCGGGACCGGAGCTCATCGGCCGTCTCCTCCTCGCCGATGTTGGTGCCCTCCTCGGCGTAGATCCCGCCGGTGTCCAGTCCGGCCTCGACCGCCATCAGGCACACGCCGGTCTCGGCGTCACCCTCGAGGATGGCCCGCTCCACCGGCGCCGCCCCCCGCCACCGGGGCAGCAGCGAGAAGTGGATGTTGACCATGGGGAGAGCGTGGAGGACCTCGACCGGGATGACGCGGCCAAAGGCCACCACCACCCCGAGCTCGGCGCCGGCGCCGGCCACGTCGCCCAGGGAGTCGGTGACGGCCAACCCCAGCTCGACGGCCGCCGACTTGACCGGGCTGGGCACCAGCGCCCCTCCCCGGCCGCGGCGCTTGTCGGGACGGGTGACCACCAGGCGCACGTCGTGGCCCGCTCCACTAGGGCCCCGAGCGGGGCCACCGCCGCCTCGGGAGTCCCGAGGAACACCAAGCGAGCCATGGACGGCGACGCTACCGGGTGGTGGTCGGGCCGGGGCTCAGATCTGGCGGTCGCTGCCGGCCGACACCAGCTTGGCCTCCATGGCCGAGGTGTCGAGCCCCATGGCTCGGTCGCGCAGGACCCGGAGGGCCTGCTTGCGCATGTCGTCCTCCAGACGCTCGACCATGAGGACGCCGTCCAGGTGGTCGACCTCGTGCTGGAACACCCGGCCCAGGAAGTCGTCGGCCTCGATGGAGACCTCGTTCCCGTCGAGGTCGTAGCCGCGTAGATGGACCTGGGCGGGCCGGACGATGCCGAGACGGAGGTCGGGGATCGACAGGCACCCCTCGTCGTGGTACCACTCCCCCGCCGATTCCACGATGGTCGGGTTGATGACCACCTGAGGTCCTTCACCGATGTCGTACACGAACAGGCGCTTTTGGATCCCGACCTGCGGCGCGGCCAAGCCGGCACCCTCCGAGTCGTACATGGTGTCCACCATGTCGTCGACCAGGTGGACCAGCGAGGCGTCGACCTGGTCGACATCGTTGGCCACCTGCTTGAGCACAGGGTCGCCGTAGACGCGGACGGAGTACGAGGACATGACCGTCATTCTAGGTACCGGCCCGGCCGATTGCCGTCGGCACGTGGGGGAACCGGGCCACCGCCCCGTCACACGTCGGTGGCATCGACCTCCACCCGGAGCCGTTCCGGCGGACGGGGTACGGCCGCCAGGGCATCGGCCATGACGGTGTGGTCGGCGGCCCGGACCATCCACCGGTCCGACTCGGACGACGACACGGTGACCGAGCCCAGGCTTCTCAGCCCTTGGGCGTAGGCAGCGGCGCCCGGCCCCCGCAGGAGGGTGACCACGCCGAACGGGGGCAGGTCGAGCAGCTCCCTCAAGGCGCGCTCGGGCCCGGCCAGCCGGCCGGGGTCGGCATGCACCGCGGCCTGGAGGGCCTCGTGGCCGGGTATGCGGGTCTGGACCAGCACGCGGCCGCCCGCCGCCCGCGGCCCGACCAGATGGGCGGCTCTCGCCACCAGGGCGAGCGTCTCCTCCCCGGCCCCGAACCGTGGGGCCATCAGGTGCTGGTCGATGTCCAAGAAGGCCACCAGGTCGGCCCGGCCCGACCGACGGAGGGCGGCCTCGGTCCCGACCACCAGGGGTGCCCCGGCACCGGCCCCGGCGTCCGAGGAAGCGGTGACCTCCACGGCGGCCACGCCGGCCAGGGCCGAGAGCTCTTCGGTGGCCCGGGTGACCCCGACCCGCAGTGCCTTCAGACGATTGGCGTCGCACTCGGCACACACCACAGGACGGACCTCCCCGCACCGCCGGCACCGCAGACCTCCCGCCGCCGCGTCCTGGGTGACCACCCCCCCGCACCGGCTGCAGGTGGCCAGGGCCCCGCACCGGCCACAGGCCAGCAGCCGGATGCGCCCGGTGCGGTTGAGGACGCACACCGCCCGCCCGTCGGGCCGGTCCAGGGCCGACCGCACCGACCGGACCAGGCGCTCGGAGAACAGTCCGGTCCGGGGGTCGTCGCCGGTGCGGTCGACCACCTCGACCACCGGCCAGCCGCGGCGTTCCACGGTCCGGGACGTGGTCACCAGCCGGGCCCCCTCGGCCAGGGCCACCGGTGGGCACGGTGACACCAGCAGCACGGGCGCCCGGTGGCGTCGGCCCCGTTCCACCATGACGTCCACCGCCGACCAGGTGGGCGCCCGCTCCTCGTCAAAGATCTCGTCGTGGGCGTCCAGCACCACCGCCCCGGCCAGGCGGGGGACCGGGGCCCACGCCGCCGCCCGGGTCCCGACGACCAGGTACGAACCCGTCGACGCCTGGCGCCACATGTCGGGCATGAGCGCCACCGGAGCCCCCGCTTCCCGCAGGCGCTCGGCCAGCTGGGCGGCGCGGGCGTGGGACGGGACCAGCACCATGCAACCGGCGGCACCGATGCGGTGGACGAACTCCAGCACCACCAGGCCGGCGTCGAGGGCGGGGGCCAGTCTGACCAGGGAGGGACGGCCACCGGCGGCCAGCGCCTCGTCGACCAGCGTCACCGATCCCCCGCCGGGCGACCCGACCGGGGCACTGCTCCCTCCCCGGGCGTCCCCTCCCCGGCCGTCGGCTCCCCGGCCGTCGGGATCGGGCGCGGCCGCCGGAGGCCAACGGACGACCCGGTCGGGCGAGGCCGTGCCGAGGAACGAAGACAGGGGCCCCGCCCACCGCCAGGCCGCCCACTCGGCCAGCGAGACCACCGAGGCCGGCGGGCCCGCCCCGCTGGAGCCGGCCAGGGGTTTCACCGCCACCCCCTCCGTCGGGGCGACACCGACCTCGACCACCCAGGCCCCGACCCGGCGGCCGTGGAGCTCGACACGGACCCGGCTCCCGACCCGGATCTCGCCGGCCAGGGCGGGAGGGACCGAGTAGTCGAAGCGCCGGTGGATGGCCGGCACGTCGGGCACCACCCGGACGATCTGGGCCTGGGGGGGGCTCCCTCGAGCCGGTGGTGTGCTGGGCGCCGTGGCGTTCAGAGCCCGAGGGCCTGCTTCAGGTCGTCGGCCCGGGAGGTGTCCTCCCAGGTGAACTCCTTTTCGGATCGGCCGAAATGGCCGTAGGCGGCCGTCTTGCGGTAGATCGGCCGCTTGAGATCGAGATCCCGGACGATGGCGGCGGGTCGCAGGTCGAACACCTCGTCCACCACCTGGGCGATCCGGCCCGGATCCACCCGTTCGGTCCCGAACGTCTCCACCAGCACCGACACCGGCCGGGCCACCCCGATGGCGTACGCCACCTGCAACTCGCACCTGGTGGCAGCGCCGGCGGCCACCAGGTTCTTGGCCACCCACCGGGCGGCGTAGGCCGCCGACCGGTCGACCTTGGACGGGTCCTTGCCCGAGAACGCCCCGCCGCCGTGACGGGCCATCCCCCCGTAGGTGTCCACGATGATCTTCCGGCCGGTGAGCCCGGTGTCGGCGTGAGGGCCACCCAGCTCGAACACGCCGGTGGGGTTGGCCAGGATGCGCAGCTCGGTGGCGTCGAGCTCGGGTGGGAGCAACGGGTTGATCACGTTGTCCCTGAGGTCGGGCAGCAGGAGGGTCTCGAGGTCCACCCCGGGGTCGTGCTGGGTCGAGATCAGCACCGTCTCCAGCGCCACCGGCCGGCCGTCCTCGTAGGTCACGCTGACCTGGGTCTTGCCGTCCGGGCGCAGGTAGGGAAGAACGCCGACCCGGCGCACCTGGGCCAGACGCTGGGCCAGGCGGTGGGCCAGCCAGATGGGGAGGGGCATCAGATCCGGCGTCTCGTCGCAGGCGTAGCCGAACATCATCCCCTGGTCGCCGGCCCCCTGGGCGTTGAGCAGGTCCTCGCCGCCGGTACCGGCCCGGACCTCGTAGGCGTTGTCCACGCCCTGTCCGATGTCGGGCGACTGCTCGTCCAGGGACACGATCACACCACAGGTGTTGCCGTCTATCCCGTAGGCGTCGTCGTTGTATCCGATGTCGAGCACCGTCTTGCGCACCAGCTTGGGGATGTCGACGTAGGTGGAGGTGGTGATCTCCCCGGCCACCAGGACCAGACCGGTGGTCAGCAGCGTCTCGCAGGCCACACGGCTCTCGGGGTCGTCGGCCAGGAGGGCGTCGAGGACCGAGTCGGAGATCTGGTCGGCCATCTTGTCCGGATGGCCCTCGGTCACCGATTCCGAGGTGAAGGTGTATCGGGTGCTCACGTGTTGATCCCTTCCGATCGGGCACTGATCAGGGAGTCACACCCTGGAAACAGGCCGGCTGTTGTGTTCGCCCGTCGCCGGTGCTCCCGGCGGTCAGAGGACGACGATTGTGTCATGACCGCGCCAACAGCGCGCTCACCCTGTCCAGGATGGCTTCCGCCACCTGGTCCTTACCCCGCAGCGGCACCGGGGTGACCGATCCGTCGGCCCCGAAGATGGTGACCTCGTTGGTGTCATGGTCGAAGCCGACTCCCGGGGCCGAGACGTCGTTGGCCACCATCAGGTCGACGCCCTTTGTGGTCAGTTTGTCCACCGCCCGCTCGGCCACCTGGTCGGTCTCGGCGGCAAAGCCCACCAGCACCTGGCCGTCCCGGTGCTCCCGACCGAGCTGGGCCAGAATGTCCGGGGTCGGCTCGAGGATCAGGTCAGGCACCCCGTCGGCCTTGCGCAACTTGGTGTCGGTGACGGTCTTGGGGCGGAAATCGGCGACAGCCGCGGCCATGATCACCACGTCGGCACCTTCGGCCCGCCGGCGCAACGCCGCTTCCATCTCCCCCGCCGTCTCCACCCGTTCCACCGTCACCCCCTCGGCCGCCGGCCGGCCGGTGGTGGTCACCAGCGTGACGTCCGCCCCCCGTCGCTGGGCGGCGTCGGCCAGGGCGTGGCCCTGCTTGCCCGACGACCGGTTGGTGATGTAGCGCACCGGGTCGATCGGCTCGCGGGTGCCGCCGGCCGACACCACCACCCTCACCCCGGCCAGGTCGGAGCGGTGGCCGCCGTCAGCCGACGGGACCGCCGTCCGGCCCCGGTCCTGGAGGGTCGCCCGGGGGGAAGCCAGCATCTCGTGCACCGTCGCCACGATCAGCGCCGGGTCGGCCAGCCGACCGGTCCCGATGTCCCCCCCGGCCAGCCGGCCCTCTTCGGGCGGCACCACGACGACACCACGTTGGCGGAGCACGGAGAGGTTGTGCTGGACCGCCGGGTGCTCCCACATCTCGGTGTGCATGGCCGGACACACCAGCACCGGGGCGGCCGTGGCCACCAGCGTCGTGGTCAGGAGGTCGTCGGCCATCCCCGCGGCATACCGGGCCAGGAGGTCGACGGTCGCCGGCGCCACCACCACGAGATCGGCCCGCTGGCCCAGACGCGGTATGGGGGATGGGGGACGTCTCGTCCCACAGACTGATCTGGGCCGGCTCCGAACCCAGGGCATCGAAGGTCGCCCGGCCCACGAAACGAGTGGCCCGCTCGGTGAGCACCGGGGCCACGTGCACCCCGGCATCGACCAGTTGGCGGCAGACCTCGATGGCCTTGTAGGCGGCGATCCCCGCCGAGACCCCGAGGACCACGAAGGGCCGCTCGTCCCCCGACGGAGTGGTCACGGCCCCGGTTCCTTCGTGGTGCCCATGGTCATCCCGCCCCCCCGGGTCGTACGGATCGGTTCTGGTGCTACTTACCGGTGTCGTCCGGGCTGGGGACGATCGACTCGTCGGCGGCGTCGAGCGCCTCCTCGGCCTCGGACTCCAACAGGGCCAGGGCCGCCGCTTCGGCCAGGGCGATCTCTTCGGGATCGGGTCGGCTGTAGGTCGCCTTGGCCGCCGCCACCTCTTCGAAGGCGATCGACAGCGGCTTGCCCGAGGCCGAAGCCACCTGGGGCGGCACGACCACACCGAGGCCCTCGCCCAGGGAGTTGTAGTAGCTGTTCACCTGACGGGCCCGGCGCGAGGCCAAGGCCACCAAGGTGAACTTCGAGTCGACCTTGTCGAGGAGGTCCTCGATGGGCGGGTCCATGAGCGTGGTCTGGGTCTGGGCCATTACGATCCTTCAGGGTCGGTCGTCGGGTGTGGGTTCGTTCGTGGAGCGAGAGTCGAGGACCGCGCCAGGCGTGCCACCCGTTCCTCCGGGCCACCTGCCGCCCTCACGAGCGCACAGATCGAGAACGCTCCACTATAGCGGCCACATCGTCGGGTCGCCTGCGCCACGTCGTGGTTGACCACCACGGCGTCGGCCAGGGCCCGGCCTTCCCGCTCTTCCTCGGCCCCGGCCCGGAGCCGTTCGGTGATGTGGGATTCGTGGTCGCCCCGGGCCCGGAGCCGGGCCGCCTGGACCTCGGGCGACGGCGGTCTCAGCAGGATCAGGGTGGCATCGGGCCGGAGCTCGCGGACCTGGCGTGCTCCCTGCAGGTCGATCTCCAACAGCACGTCGTTTCCCGGAGGAGGCTCGGGCCTCGGTGTGCCGTAGAGGTTGCCGAGGAACGCGGCCCACTCGAAGAAACCACCGGACTCGATCCTGGCCTCGAAGGTCGGCCGGTCGACGAACACGTAGGCGTCGGCGTCCTCACCCGGTCGGCGCGGCCGCGTGGTCCACGACCGGCTGAGCCACAACGCCGGATCGTCGGCCACCAGTTGGCCGGCAACAGTTCCCTTGCCGGCCCCCCCGGGGCCGAACAGCACGAACAGCAAGGGTTCGGATCGGACGTCGGTCCGACCCGGACGCGGTGTGTTCAGCGAGCGGTCTCGCGGAGGAGAGATTCGCGCTGGTTGCTGCCCAGTCCCTGCAGACGTCGGCTCTCGCTGATTCCGACGGTGTCCATCAGACGACGGGCCTTGACCTTGCCCAAGCCGGGAAGCGATTCGAGTACGGACAGCACCTTCATCTTCCCAACCGTCTCGTTGGAATCTGCGGTGGTGAGCAACTCGGACAGGGTGATCGACCCGAGTTTGAGTTTCTCTTTCACCTCAGCCCGCTCACGGCGGACCTTGGCTGCCTTGGCCAGGGCGGCCTGGCGCTGTTCGGGAGTGAGTGCGGGCGGTTGCGGCATGGTCGAGACGATAGCGCCTCTTGGCACCCTGGTCATGTGACCGGGGTGGATGGGCCCCCGGAGGGTCGGTCCGGCTGCCGAACCCCCGGCCGGCCCGGGCCGCACCGGCCACCACATCGGGCCGCACCGGCCACCACATCGGGCGGTGCCGAACTCCGCATCGGGCCGTCCCGAACGCCGCATCGGGCGGTGCCGAACTCCGCATCGGGCGGTGCCGATGCCCGATACTGGGGCGATGACGGCCATCGACCTCAATGCCGACATCGCCGAAGGAGCCGAGCTGACCGAAGATGATCTCGGCATCCTCGACTCGGTCACCAGTGCCAGCCTGGCGTGCGGGTTCCATGCCGGCGGTCGTTCGGTGATGCGGGCCGCCGCCGAGGCCTGTGTGGGTGGCGGCGTCCTCATCGGTGCTCATGTCTCGTTCCGCGACCGGGAGGGTTTCGGCCGGCGCCCGTTGCCAGTCGGGCGCCAACAGCTGATCGACGACATCGTCGAGCAGTGCGCAGTGCTCACCGCCGAAGTCGTGGCCGCCGGGGGCACCGTCGACTTCGTGAAACCGCACGGGGCTCTCTACAACATGATGGGGAGCGACCCGGAGGTCGCCGCCGCTGTGGTGGAGGGGTTGGCCCGGTCCGGTGCCGGGACATTGGTGGCCCAGTCGGGAACCGAGGTGGCCGCCGCCGCCCGGGCGTCGGGTCTCAGGGTGGTGTCCGAGGGGTTCCCGGACCGCGGCTACCTGCCCGACGGACGGCTGTCCCCCCGAGAAGGGCCGGGGGCGCTCATCGAGGACCCGATGGTCGCCGGCCGTCGGGCCGTGTCGATGGTCCGGCGCGGCGGTGTCGAGGCCGTCGATGGGAGCTGGACGGCCATCGAAGCCGAGACGTTGTGCATCCACGGCGACTCGCCCGACGCCGCCATCACGGCCCGGACCGTTCGGTCGTGGCTGGAGTCGGACGGGATCATCCTCCGGCCGTTCATCCAGGCCGGCCCGAGGCGCGAGCCCGCACCCCCCGCACCCCCGTCGCCCCCCGCACCCTCGTCGCCGTGAACGTTTCGGTGGTCCCGTTCGGCGACCGGGCCGTCCTGGTCGAGGTGGACGGCGTTTCCCACGCCCATCACGCCGCTGCCGCGGTGGAGGAGGCCGTGGCCGACCGCACCGCGCCCGTCGGTGTCGACGACGTGGTGGTGGGCTTCCACAGCGTGGTGGTGGTGCTCGACGGACATCCCGACCGTCACGGACCGGCGGTGGCCTGGCTGCACGACCTGGTGTCCGGGGTGTCCGACCCCGACCACGAATCCGCCCACGACACCGGTGCCGGGGGCGGCGGAGCGCCACCGTCCGACGGGCGTCCCGTCCTCGACATCCCGGTCGAGTTCGACGGTCCCGACCTCCAGGCGGTGGCCTCCACCATCGGGGTCGAACCCGGGGACGTCGTCTCCCTGCTGACCGGCGTCCAACTCGAGGTGGCCTTCCTCGGCTTCTCCCCCGGCTTCCCCTATCTCGTCGGCCTACCTCCGGAACTGGCGGCCGTCCCGAGGCGGACCGCCCCGCGATCTTCGGTGCCCGCCGGTTCGGTGGCGGTGGCCGGTGGGTTCGCCTCGGTCTATCCCCAGTCGACGCCGGGCGGATGGATGGTGCTCGGGTCGACGGCCACCAGACTGTTCGATCCCGACCACCCCCCGTTCGCACGGCTACGGCCCGGCGACGCCGTCCACTTCCGCGCTGGCCGACCGGGTCATCGGCCCGGGCCGGCGGTCCTGGCCCCCTCTGGAACCTCGACCCGCACCCCGTGGCGGGCCCGGGGCCGGCGCTGGACCGAGGTGATCCGTCCCGGGGTGCTGAGCCTGGTCCAGGACGGGGGTCGACGCCGGGTGGCCGGGATGGGTGTGCCCGGAGCCGGTCCCGCCGACCCCGACTCGATGGTGCTGGCCAATCGACTGGTCGGCAACCCCGACGGGGCGGCAGCCATCGAGATCACCGTGGCCGGACCGGCCCTGCGGTTCAACGGCCACGCCCACTGTGCGGTGGTCGGGCGGTCGGCGGACGCCGTCGAAGCGGCCATCGACGGCCACCCCTGCAGCGACGGGGCGGTGGTCCCCGTCGGCGCCGACCAGGTGCTCTCGGTGGGCCAGGTCCGCTCAGGCCTGCGGGCCTACCTGGCCGTTTCCGGAGGCCTCGCCACTCCCGAGGCGGTCGGGTCGCGCTCGTCGGACCTCCTGTGCGGCCTGGGCCCCGGTCCCCTGGCCGCCGGGGATCGGCTCGACCTCGGCCATCCGGGCCGTCCCCACGGGATCCTCTCCCACTCGGCCGGCCCGGCCACCGACGGCCCGGCCACCGTCGTCCGCGTCATGGAGGGACCCCATCGTCCGGGTGACGGGGCGTGGGAATGTCTGATCGACCAGGAATGGGCCGTCCGGGGCGACTCCAACCGGATCGGGGTGCGGCTCGGCGGTCGGCTCCCGATGCCGGTGGCCGGCAGTCGGTCGATCCCGTCGACCGGGATGGTCACCGGGGCGATCCAGGTACCCCCGGACGGCAACCCGATCATCCTGCTGCCCGACCACGCCACGGTGGGCGGCTATCCGGTCGTCGGCTGTGTCATCTCCGCCGATCTGGCGGTGATCGGCCAGCTGGCACCGGGCGATGCCGTACGCTTCAGCCAGGTCGACCTGGATCAGGCCCGCCGGGCGGCCGTCCAGCGGGAACGGACCCTGGCCGCCAGGGTGTCGGGCTGGTTCCCCACCGAGGCCGGGACCTGACCGAATTCGGGGTCCGGCGCCGCCCCGACCGGGCGGTCCGCCCCGTGACACCATGGGACACCAGTGCACGACGAGAGGAGCCACCAGTGGCCGACCGAGATCAATCCGCCAAGGACGCCGATCCTGGGGCCGACGACGGCGGGGGCCTGTTCCAGTCGAGGGACGACGGCCAGCTCCACTTCGACCCGTCCACGGCGGCGGCCACGTTCCCGGTCACCGCACCCGAGAACGCCACCCCGCTGGAAGAGGACGAACCCGAAGGGGTCATCCCTCCCAGCCCCCTGTGGGCCATGAAGGAACGGCGCCACGAGCAGTGGTTCCACCTGGGCCACCCCGAGCGGATCCGGGCCTGCGTGGGCACCGGCGATGCCGCCGTCTACGCCATCGACGACGGGAGCCACCACTGCATGATCGGGCGCCGGGTCGGTGCCACCCTGGACGGGTGCGAATACTCCCTGATCGCCAGGGTGGGCAAGGACACCTACGAGTCCCTGGCCTCGGGAGCCATCGACGGGAGGCGGGCCTTCCTGGCCGCCCACGAGGCGGGACTGAGCGGTACGGTCGATGTGCCCGGGGTGTCCAACATCTTCGACGTCGACTACTACCAGCACCCCGACGAGATCCCCGAGGAGTACCTGCCGCCGGCCCCGTACATCGAGTTCGCCCGAGACCTCCCGACGGCCGATCGCTGATTCCCAGGATTCCCAGGATTCCCAGGATTCCCAGGATCACCGGCCCCGGCATCGCCGGCATCGCCGGCATCGCCGTCAGCGGGCGCCGGCCGCCGGGGTCGATCAGGCCAGGGCCATCCCCATCTCGTCGCGGGCGACGCGGGCCGCCGCCGACAGGGCGGCCCTGTCCGGCCCGGCTCCGAGGACCGACCGTGACGCGCTGGCCAGCACCGACCCGGTCGGGCATCCGCCGAACAGGGCGGCCACGTCGGCCGCCCCGGCTCCCTGGGCTCCCACCCCGGGCGCCAGGATGACCCCTCCGAGCTCGGGAAGCCGGAACCCCGAGGGTCGCAGGGTGGCCCCGACCACCGCCCCCACCGTCCCCGCCGGCACGGCACCACCGGTGTTGAGCTGCGAGATCTCCTCCAGCAGGGCGTCCTCCACCGCCGGGCCGCGTCCATCATCGGTCAGCGCCTCTTGGACGAGGCGGCCTTCGGGGTTCGAGCTCCTCACCACCACGATGACGCCATTCCCGTGGGCGGCGGCCAGGTCGACCATGGGTTGGAGGGCACCGAGGCCGAGATAGGGGACCGTCGTCACCGCATCGGCGGCCAGTGGGCTGTCGGGATCGAGCCAGGCCGAGGCGTAGGCCTTCATGGTGTTCCCCACGTCGGCACGCTTGGCGTCGGCGATGACCAGCAACCCGGCCGACCTGGCTTCGGCGATCACCGCCTCCAGGGCGGCAACCCCCGGCGATCCGAACCGTTCGAAGAAGGCCACCTGGGGCTTGACCACCGGGACCACCCCCGCCACCGCCTCGACACACTGCAGCCCGAAGCGGCGGAGTCCTTCGGCGCCGATCGGCAGCCTCCAACTGCTGAGCAGTTCGACCGACGGATCGATGCCGACACACAGCGGCCCCGACGCCGCCACGGCCCGGGCGACCCGCGCCGCGAACCCCTCCCCGGCCACCGTCTCAGCCATGGGCCGCCCCGCCCAGGTCGCGCACCCGGCGCACGCCGTGGCGCGAGCACCACGACTCCATCTGGTCGAGGATCCTGATGGGCGCCCGCGGATCACGGAAGGTGGCCGTACCCACCTGCACGGCATCGGCGCCGGCCAGCACCAGTTCGATGGCGTCGGCGCCGGACATCACGCCACCCACCCCGATGATGCCAGCTTGGGGATGAGCGGCCCGGACGTCGAACACGGCCCGCACGGCCACCGGGTGGACGGCCGGTCCCGACAGACCACCACCCAGCGGACCGGATCCCAGAACGGGCCGACGGCTGTCCACGTCGATGGCCATGGCCAGCACGGTGTTGATCAGGGTCACCGCCTCGGCACCGGCCGACAGGGCGGCGCCGGCCACCTCGGCCAGATCGGCCACCGTGGGGCTCGAATTTTGCCCACCGTGGCAGCTCCGGACAGGCTTCTCCCACGGCGGCGACCACCTCGGCGGTGGCGGTGGGCGAGTGGGCGAACATCCGTCGACGGTCCTCGAGATTGGGGCAGCTGACATTGACCTCGACCGCCGTCAGCCCCTCCACCCCGGACAGGGCGGCGGCGGCCTTGGCGAAGTCCTCGACCCGCTGACCCCAGATGCTGACCACCACGCGGGCTCCGGTGGCCACCAGACCCGGTAGGTCGTCGCTGATCCACGCCTCGATGCCGGGTCCCTGGAGACCCACGCTGTTGAGCATGCCGGCCGCCGTCTGGTGGACGCGGGGCGCCGGGTTGCCGGGCCAGGGACCGACCGACAGCGATTTGACCACCACCGCTCCCAGTCTCCCCATCGGGAAGTACGCCTGGAGCTCGTCGCCGTGACCGGCGGTGCCCGAGGCGGTCATCACCGGGTTGGCCAACTCCAGTGAGCCCACCCGCACCGAAAGGTCGACATCGCCGGCGGTGACCGCCCGCCAGGCTCCACGGAGCCGGTCCACACCTGGTGTCCCCGGCCGGCCGCTCACCGCCGGTGGTACTCCTGGAGGGAACGCACCGAGAGGGGGTGGCTCACCCAGTCGCCGATCCCGGCCGCCGCCGCCCGGGCGGCGGCCACCGTGGTGAGACAGGGAACCATGTGGGCCAGGGCGGTGGCCCGGATGTGCAGACCGTCGGCGCGCGGACCGCGCCCCCGGGGAGTGTTGACCACCAACTGCACCTTGCCTCCGGCGATGAGCTCCACGGCGTCGACCACACCGGGATGGGAGTCCCCCACCTTGGCCACCACCGTGGCCACCGGGATCCCTTCTGACTCCAGCATGGCCGCCGTACCCGAGGTAGCGGCGAGGTCGAACCCCAACGAGGCGAACTGCCGGGCCGCCTCCAGGCCGGCGCCCTTGTCGCGGTCGGCCAACGAGAAGAAGACGGTCCCGCTCACCGGCAGCCGGTTGCCGGCGGCGATCTGGCTCTTGGCGAAGGCCAGGCCGAAGGTGGCACCGATGCCCATCACCTCGCCGGTCGAACGCATCTCGGGGCCGAGCAGGGTGTCCACCCCCGGGAACCGGTTGAAGGGCAGCACCGCCTCCTTGACCGACACGTGGCCGGTGACCGGGGGCCGGAGGATCCCCTCGTCCCGGAGCTCGGCCAGCGTGGCGCCGACCATCACCCGGGCCGCCACCATGGCCACCGGTACCCCCGTCGCCTTGGCCACGAAGGGCACGGTGCGGCTGGCCCGGGGATTGGCTTCCAGCACGTAGGCCCGATCGTCCTTGACCGCGAACTGGACATTGAGCAGCCCCCGCACCTGCAGGGCTTCGGCGATGGTCCGCACCATGCGCTCGAGGTCGGCCACCACCTGGGCCGACAGGGTCTGGGGCGGCAGGGCACAGGCCGAGTCGCCCGAGTGGACGCCGGCCTCCTCGACGTGCTCCATCACCCCGCAGACGACCACCTCGCCGGTGACGTCGCGCACGGCATCGACATCCACCTCCACCGCATCCTCCAAGAACCGGTCGACCAGGACCGGCCGTTCCGGGGTCACCCCGCCCTCGCGCCCCAGCGACCCGCCGACACCAGACATGGCCTCGACCGCCTCCACCAGGCGCTGGTCGTCGTAGACGATCTCCATCGCCCGGCCACCGAGGACGTACGAGGGCCGCACCAGCACCGGATATCCGATGGACGAGGCGACCTTCACCGCCTCGGCGGGGGTGGACGCCGTGCCTCCGGGCGGTTGCGGGATGCCCAGGCGGGCGCACAGCTCGTTCCACCGTTCGCGGTCCTCGGCCAGGTCGATGGAGGCCGGCGATGTCCCGAGCACCAGCTCCTCGGGAATGCTGGACGCCAACTTGAGGGGGGTCTGACCGCCGAGGCTGACGATGACCCCGACCAGCCGGCCACCGTCGACCGATGCATTGGTCTCGGCCTCGAGGACGTTGGCCAGGTCCTCGGGGGTGAGCGGTTCGAAGTAGAGGCGGTCCGAGGTGTCGTAATCGGTGGACACCGTCTCGGGGTTGCAGTTCACCATCACCGTCTCGAAGCCGGCGGCCTGCAGGGCGAACGAGGCGTGGACGCAGCAGTAGTCGAACTCGATGCCCTGGCCGATCCGGTTCGGGCCCGATCCGAGGATGACCACCCTCGGCCGGTCCGACGGCTCCACCTCGTCCTCGTCCTCGATGGTCGAGTAGTGGTAGGGGGTGCGTGACTCGAACTCGGCACCACAGGTGTCCACCGTCTTGAAGGTGACCCCGACCCCGAGCGCACGGCGGGCCGACCGGATGTCCTCGGCGGTCACCGGCTCCCCGAACAGGAACGCCACCTGCTGGTCCGAGAACCCGAGACGCTTGAGCCGTCGCCAGGCCCTCCGGTCCAGATCGTCCACGGTGACGCCCAGGGTGACCTGGAGGTCGAGGGCCATCCGGGCATCGGTCACCTCGGCCATCCCCGACAGGAACCACGGATCGATGCCGGTCACGGCGGCCACCTCGTCGACCGACACACCCCGGCGGAACAGCGTCTCGATCTGGTAGATCCGTTCGGGCGTGGCCGTCCCCACCGCCGTCAGGAGATCTCCGGTGGTGACGTCGTCCAGGGTTCGCTCCGTCGGATCGGCGTTCAGGCCGTTGCGGCCCTGTTCGAGGGAGCGCACCGCCTTCTGCAGGGACTCGGGGAACGTCCTCCCGATGGCCATCACCTCCCCCACCGACTGCATCCGGGTACCGAGCTCGTCGGTGGCCCCCGGGAGCTTCTCGAACGCCCACCGGGGAATCTTGGTCACCACGTAGTCGATGGTGGGCTCGAACGACGCCGGCGTGGCCCCGGTGATGTCGTTGGTGATCTCGTCCAGGCGGTAACCCACGGCCAGGCGGGCGGCGATCTTGGCGATGGGGAAGCCGGTGGCCTTGGACGCCAGGGCCGAGGACCGCGACACCCGTGGGTTCATCTCGATGATCGTCTGGGTCCCGTCGGACGGGTCCACGGCGAACTGCACGTTGGAGCCGCCCGTCTCCACCCCGACCCGCCGGATGCAGGCGAAGGCGGCGTCCCGCATGGCCTGGTACTCGACGTCGGTGAGGGTCTGGGCCGGGGCCACGGTGATGGAGTCGCCGGTGTGCACGCCCATCGGGTCGAAGTTCTCGATCGAACAGACCACCACGCAGTTGTCGGCCCGGTCCCGCATCACCTCCAGCTCGAACTCCTTCTGCCCGGCGATGGACCGCTCGATCAGGACCTCACTGATCGGTGAGGCGTCGAGCCCCTCGCCGGCCAGGCGGACCAGGGCGTCGCGGTGGTTGGCGATACCGGTGCCCGCCCCTCCCAGGATGTAGCTCGGGCGGACCATGATGGGAAAGCCGATCGACTCCCCGATGGCCAGGGCCTCGTCCAGTGAGTGGGCGAACCCCGACGCCGGCACGGCCAGTCCGATCTCCTGCATGGCCTCTTTGAAGCGCTCCCGGTCCTCGGCGGTGGCGATGGCCTCGGGATTGGCCCCGATCACCTCGACGCCGTACTCCCCGAGCACCCCCCGCTCGGCCAGCGCCATGGTCAGGTTGAGGGCGGTCTGTCCCCCGAGGGTGGGGAGCAGGGCGTCGGGACGCTCACGTCGGATGATGGCGGTGAGCACGTCGGGGTCCAGTGGCTCCACGTAGGTCCGGTCGGCCATGCCCGGGTCGGTCATGATGGTGGCCGGATTGGAGTTGGCCAGCACCACCCGGAACTGCTCCTCGGCCAGCACCCGGCACGCCTGGGTCCCCGAGTAGTCGAACTCGCAGGCCTGCCCGATGACGATGGGCCCCGACCCGATGACCAGGATCGACTCGATGTCCGACCGGCGCGGCATCAGCCACCACCCCGGGTGGCCCCGGTGCGCCGCCGGGCCCCGGTGGCGTCCATCAGGGCCCGGAACTCGTCGAACAGGTACCGGGCGTCGTGGGGCCCCGGACCCGCTTCGGGGTGGTACTGGACACTGAACACCGGCGCCTGGCGGCTGGCCACCCCCTCGATCACGCCGTCGTTGAGGTTGACGTGGGTGATCTCCGCCGGGTCGAGCGACCCCTCGGCCACCGCGTAGTTGTGGTTCTGCGAGGTGATCTCGACCTGTCCGGTGGACACCCGCCGGACGGGGTGGTTTCCCCCGTGGTGGCCGAAGGGGAGTTTGTAGGTCTTCGAGCCGAGGGCGGTGGCCAGGAGCTGGTGGCCGAGACAGATCCCGAACACCGGCACGGAACCGTCGTCGGCCAGCGCCTTGATCTGGGTGACGATGGCGGGGAGGGCGGCCGGGTCACCCGGCCCGTTGGACAAGAAGATCCCATCCGGCTCCAGTCCCAGGACCTCCTCGGCCGCCGTCGACGCCGGAACCACGGTCACGGTGGCCAGCTCACCGAGCTGGCGCAGCATGGCCTCTTTGATGCCGAAGTCGTAGGCCACCACCCGGTAGGGGCCGGTCCCCCGCAGGTAGGAAGCGGCCGTGGTCACCGTGGACACCAGATCCCGCCCGTCGGTCGAGGCGGCCGAGGCGGCCGCCGCCACCAGCTCGGATTCGGGAGCGGTGCCGAAGGCGCACGGCATGGCGCCCTGTTGCCGCAGATGCCGGGTGAGCCTCCGGGTGTCGATCCCCGAGATACCCGGGACGGAGAACCGCACCAGGAACTCCTCGAGGGTCTCCTTCGACCGCCAGCTGCTCGGCCGGTCGGTGAGCTCCCGCACGATCACGCCCCGGCAGTGTGGCCGGCTGGCCTCGTCGTCGGTGGGATTCACCCCGTAGTTGCCGATGTGCGGGTAGGTGAAGGCGATGATCTGTCCGGCATAGGACGGGTCGGTGATCACCTCCTGATAGCCGGACAGGACGGTGTTGAACACCGCCTCCCCGGTGGTGATCCCGCCCTCGGGCTCGGCTCCGATGGACTCGCCCTCGAACCGGGTGCCGTCGGCCAGGACCAGCAGGGCCTCGGCCCGGGGATCGATGCCGTTGCGGCCGGTCACCGTCGGGCCTCCCCGTCGACGACCACCGGCTCGCCCCGGAAGACGGTGTAGCGGACCTGTCCGGTGAGCTTGCGGCCGACGTAGGGCGAGTTCCGGCTCAGGCTGGCCAGGGCCGACCGCTCGACGGTCCAGGTCGACGTGGGGTCGATGACGCACAGGTTGGCCGCCGAGTCCGGGACCACGGGACCGCCCTGACCGCCGCCGTTGGCCGGGTCGAGGCGGCAGATGGCGGCCGGCTGCCAGCTGAGCAGGGCCAGCACCCGGCCGATGGGCAGCCCGAGCTCGGAGACGGCCAGGGACAGGGCCGTCTGGAGGCCCAGCATCCCCGGGGGGGCCTGGTCGAAGGGGAGGTCCTTCAGTTCGGAGGCGTGGGGGGCGTGATCGGTGGCGATGGCGTCGATCGTCCCGTCGGCCAGACCGGCCTTGACCGCCTCCACGTCGGCCTGGGGCCGGAGGGGCGGGTTGACCTTGAACACCGGGTCGTATCCGGCGGCACACCCGTCGGTGAGCGAGAAGTGGTGGGGAGCCGCCTCGGCCGTCACCGCCGTCCCGTCGTCCTTGGCCCGGCGGACCAGCTCTACGGAGACGGCGGTGGACAGGTGCAGGAAGTGGATCCGGCCACCGGTGGCCCGGGCCAGGGCGATGTCCCGGGCCACCATGACCTCCTCGGCCACCGCCGGCAGCCCCGGCAGGCCCAGCCGGCTCGACCAGGCTCCCTCGTGCATGGCGCCGTTGGCCGCCAACGACCTGTCCTCGCAGTGCTGGGCCAAGGTCACATCCAGACCCTGGGCGTACTCGAACGCCCGGCGCATCAGGCCGGCGGACTGCACCCCGGCCCCGTCGTCGGTGAACAACCGGACCCCGAGCCCGGCCAGCTCGGCCATGGGCGCCAACCGCTCGCCGGCCCGATCCACGGTGATGGCACCGGCCACCGCCACTTCCGCACAGGCGGTGGCTCCCAACTCCAGCACGTTACGGACGGCCTCGGCCGAATCGAGGGCGGGCTCGGTGTTGGGCATGGCCACCACCGCGGTGAACCCGCCCAGGGCCGCCGCCCTGGTGCCGGTCTCGATGGTCTCTGACTCCTCACGGCCCGGCTGACGCAGATGGGTGTGCAGGTCGACCAGGCCCGGAGCCACCACGCAGCCGCCGGCATCCAACACGGTGGCACCGGCCGGCCGGGGCAGACCGTCTTCGACCGCCACCACCCGCTCGGCCTCGATCAGTACGTCGGCCCGCCGCTCGCCGTGCTGGTCGACGACCGTGCCTCCCCTGATGACCACGGTGGGGCCCGATCCGTTCCTGCCCTCAGCCACCGGTGGCACCCCCCGGAGATCGTTGTGAGCCCGGCGAGCCTGGCCCTCCCGACGAGCCGCCCGGACCGCTCGACGAGCCCGGCCCCACCGGCCCCAACTGCGAGCCCTGCCCCAGCAGCAAGAACAGCACCGCCATGCGGATGGCCACACCGTTGCTGACCTGCTCGGTGATCAGGGCGGCCGGCAGTTCGGCCACGTCCGAGGCGATCTCCACTCCCCGGACGATCGGTCCGGGATGGAGGATGACGGCGTCGGGCTGGAGCATGGCCGCCCGGCGGGCGGTGAGGCCGAAGCCGGCCGTGTACTCGCGAAGCGAGGGGACGAACTGCCCGCTGCCCCGTTCGGCCTGCACCCGCAGCAGGGACACGACGTCGGCCTTGGGCAGGACGTCGTCCAGCTCGTGCCCCACGGCGGCGACCGGCCACCCCTCCAGTGACGGGGGCAGCAGGGTGGCCGGCGCCACCAGGGTGACCTCGGCACCCAGAGCGGCATAGGCGGTCACCTGCGACCTGGCCACCCGGCTGTGCCGGATGTCGCCCACGATGAGCACCTGCAGACCCTGGAACCGGGACAGGCCGGCATCTCCGCCGCCCAGCGCCTGTCGGACGGTGTAGAGATCGAGCAGCGCCTGGGTCGGGTGCTGGTGCCATCCGTCCCCGGCGTTGACCACCGAACAGTGGTCCACCCATCCCGCCACTCGGGCCGGCACCCCCGAGGACCCGTGGCGGATGATCACCGCGTCGATCCCGATGGCCTCGATGGTCTCGACCGTGTCGCGCAGGGACTCGCCCTTGTTGAGCGACGACGACCCGGCGGCAAAGGACAGCACGTCGGCCGACATGCGTTTGGCCGCCGTCTCGAACGACATCCGGGTCCTGGTGGAGTCCTCGAAGAAGAGGGTGGCCACCGTGCGACCCCGCAAGGCCGGGACCTTCGGGTTGGCCCTCCGTCCGACCTCGACGAAGGAGTCGGCCACCATCAGCACCTCGGCGATGTCGTCCGTCTCCAGGTCGTCGATGCTGAGCAGGTGGGCGGGGAAGCTCATCGGCTGACCAGCTGTCCCAGCGACACCCCGTGCTCGGAGACATCCACCATCTCCTCGCGGTTGGTCGGCAGGTTCTTGCCCACGTAGTCCGGCCGGATGGGCAGCTCACGATGGCCCCGGTCGACCATCACCGCCAGCTCGACCGACTGGGCCCGGCCGTACTCTCCCAGGGCGTTGAGGGCGGCTCTGATCGTCCGGCCGGTGAAGAGCACGTCGTCCACCAGTACCACCGAGGCCCCGGTCAGGTCGAAGCTGATGTCGGTGGCCGCCTCGGGGAGCACCGGTCGAAGGCCGATGTCGTCGCGGTAGAAGGCCACATCGAGGGTGCCCACCCGGATGTCGGCTCCCTCGACCTCGCTCAGGGTCTGGGCCAGCCGGCCGGCGATGGCCACCCCGCCGGTCTGGAGCCCGATCAGGACCACGTCCTCCAGCCCCCGATTGCGCTCGGCGATCTCGTGGGCCATGCGGGTGATGGCCCTCCGCACGTCGTCCGCCGACATGACCTGGGCCCTGGGAACGAATACAGCCCCCCGCGGACGGGTATGACTGCGTTCTCGTTCGGCCACACTTCCTCCTGTCCGTACGGGCCTCACAGGACCCGCTTCACGGTCAGAGTCCGACTATACCCTGTCGCCCACCCGACCGGACGCCGTCGCCGGCCGCCCGGCGTCGGGTCGGCCGAGCCCCGCCGACCCGGGGGCTCACTGGCGCAACCGGGTGGCCAGCGTGGCCAGGATGCCGTTGACGAATCGTCCCGACTCGTCGGTCGAGTAGGCCGACGCCAGTTCGACGGCCTCGTTGAGGATCACCGCGGTGGGCACGTCGGGGCAGTCGAGCAACTCGGCCACGGCCAGACGGAGCACGTTGCGATCGACCACGGCCATCCGATCGAGATCCCATCCGATGGCGGCTCCGTCGACCAGACCGTCGATCTCCGGGGACCGGGACTCCACCGTCCGCACCAGCGAGCACGTGTAGTCGTCGGGGGTCACGGCCAGCCCCTCCAGGACGTCGACAGGTGGACTCCCCTTCAGGTCCGCCTCGTAGAGAAGAGTCAGGGCCCGTTCTCGAGCTTGATGGCGGGGGGCGGGGTCCATGGTCTCTGGCGGGTGTCGGGCGTTGCTCCGGCCGGAGACACTCCGGTCGGGCACCCGTGGCTCAGGCGCGGGTGAGGTACTCGCCGGAGCGGGTGTCCACCTTGATCCTCTCGCCCGGGTTGACGAACAGCGGGACCTGGAGCACGAGACCGGTCTCCAGCGTCGCCGGCTTGCGGGCGCCGGACACCGCGGTCCCCCTGCAGGCCGGGCTCGGTCTCGGTGACGGTCAGCTCCACCGCCGCCGGCAGGTCGACGCCCACGATCTCCGATCCGAAGAACTGCAGCACGGCGTCGTCGCCCTCCTTCAGGTAGTCGGCGGCTTCACCGAGCAGGCCCTTGTCCACCTGGAGCTGCTCGAACGAGGCGGTGTCCATGAACACGTAGTCGGAGCCGTCCCGGTACAGGAACTGCATCTCGCGCTTGTCGATGATCGCCTGCTCGAGCTTCTCGTCGGCCCGGTAGGTGCGTTCGATGACGGCCCCGGTGCGCTGGTTCTTCAGCTTGGTCCGTACGAAGGCACCGCCCTTGCCCGGCTTGACGTGCTGGAACTCGACCACCGCGAACAGGCCCTCGGGGAGGTCGAGGGTCATGCCGTTGCGGAGATCATTGGTGGAGACGGCCATCAGACGAGCAACTTCTTTCGGGAAGAGGGTGAGCGGACGGCTTCCGCCCTCGGTCACCACCAAGGTGTCCTCGATGCGCACCCCTCCGGTTCCGGGGAGGTACACCCCGGGTTCCACGGTGACCACGGTGCCGGGTTGGAGGATAGCAGTAGACCCCGGGCCCACCGACGGGCCCTCGTGGATGTCGAGGCCGACGCCGTGGCCGGTTCCGTGCTCGAAGCGGTCGGCCCAGCCCGGCGGTGGCGATCACCTCCCGGCAGGCCCTGTCGACATCGCCGGCGGCCAGGCCGGGGGCTACCACGCCCACACCCGACACGCTGGGAGTCGGCCACCACCTCGAACACCCGGGCCAGCGTCGCCGGTCGGGTGGGCCGCCGATGCAGAACGTCCTGGTCATGTCGGAGCGGTACCCGTCGAACACCGCGCCGAAATCGACCACCACCGGGTCGCCGGGGCGGATGAGCCGCGTCGCCGGGCCGGGCGTGGGGCTTGGCCGAGTTCTCCCCGGACGCCACGATGGTCTCGAACGCCGGCTCCTCGGCGCCCCGTTGGCGCATGGCGTTGTCGAGGGCGCCGCGAAACTCGCCTCGGTCAGCGCGGCGGTCCCGACCCGAACCCACCGCCGCCAGCAGCGGGCAGCACCGAGCCGAGGGCGTCGTCGGCGATGGCTGCCGCCCGTTCCATGCGCGCCACCTCGCCGGTGTCCTTCACGACCGCGAAGCCGCTCCACCACGCCTCGGGTCGGGACCACCTCGGTCCCATCGAACAGCTCGTCCCAGGAACGTTGGGTCGGACCAGGTGACGTTGTCGGCTTCCAGTCCCACCCGCCCGCCGGCTCCGACCACGGCCGCCAGCGCCTGGCGCTGGGCCTGCACACCACCGATGCGACACCTCGACGTCGGAACCGACTCCCGCCTCGGCCAACTGCTCGATGGACTGGGTGCGGTAGCGGCCGTCGGTGGTGAGTACGGCCCGGTCCCGCGTCACCAGGAGCAGGCCGGCCGAACCGGTGAACCCGCTGAGCCAGCGGATGTTGGCCGGGGTGGTCACCAACAGCGATCGACCGTCCCGTCGTCGGGTCCGGCCGAGTCGAAGAGCCGGCGCAGTCGGCCGAGCCGGCCGGCCAGGTCGAGGGGGCAGGGGGTCACCGAGCCGACCGGGGACGGCGGCGGGACCGGATGGGGAATCGACTCCGGCTCCGGTGCGGAGCGGCGCCATCGGACACGCTGGTCACCGTTCCCCGTCTGCTGCGAGCAGCCGGTCGACGGCGTGCACGGCCAGCCGGTAGCCGAGCCCACCGAACCCGGCGATGCAGCCGTCGGCCACCGGAGCGATCACCGAGGTGTGGCGGAAGGGCTCCCGGGCCGCCGGGTTGGACAGGTGCAGCTCGACCACGACTCCGTCGAAGGCGGCCAGGGCGTCGTGAAGTGACCACGAGGTGTGGGACAGGGCTCCGGCGTTGATGATGATGGCACTGGCCCGTCCACGGGCGGCGTGGACCGCCTCGACCAGGCCGCCCTCGTGGTTGGTCTGGAGGTGCTCGAGCGCGTAGCCGGCCCCGACGGCCGCCTCGGTGGCGGTGGCCACATGGTCCTCCAGCGTGGCGGTGCCGTAGACGTCCGGTTCCCGGTCGCCGAGCAGGTCGAGATTGGGTCCCGACAGCAGCACGATGACACCCTGCCCGCTCACGAAGGTCGTCCCGTACCCGGCTGTTGCATGGCTGCCAGGGTAGCGACCACGTCGTCCTCACCGACGCCCCGGACCACCTCGACACCCCTCGGCGCCGTCGAGGATGAAGGTCAGATCCTGGTGGGCCTTCTTGTCCCGGGCCATGAACGAGACCAGCCGCTCCGGGTCGAGCCCGCCGGGCAGCTCGATCGAGAGGTCGAAGGCCCCGACCACCCGGCGGTGGAGCTCGACCCGCGGTCGTCGATGCGCCCGAGCCGGCGGGCCAGCTAGGCCGCGAAGACCAGCCCCACCGCCACCGCCTCGCCGTGGCGCAGGTCGAGCGCCCGAGTCGGGATCGAAGGCCGCCGCCTCCAGGGCATGGGCCAGCGTGTGGCCGTAGTTGAGCAGCATCCGGCGATCGCCCTCACGCTCGTCGGACGCCACCACGTCGGCCTTGATGGCCACGCACCGGGCCACCTGATCGTCCAGCGACAGGTCGGGGAGCGAGGCGGCCGGCACCGTCGTCGGCGGCGGCAGCAGTCGAGGAACGCGTACTTGGCCATCTCGCCCCGGCCCGACGCCCACTCGCGCGGGGGCAAGGTGGCCAGCACCTCGGTGTCGCACAGGACCGCCCTCGGTTGCCAGAAAGCGCCGACCAGGTTCTTGCCCTCGGGGAGGTTGACCCCGGTCTTTCCCCCGACGGCCGCGTCGACCTGGGCCAGCAGCGTGGTGGCGACGTTGACGTAGGCCGTGCCACGGTGGAAGGATGCCGCGGCGAACCCGGCCAGGTCGGTGACGACGCCGCCCCCCACGGCGATGACCACGTCGGCACGGCTGAGGCCGCGGCCGGGCGAACCCCCGGCACAGGTCCTCGACCACGCCGAGCGATCTTGGCCTCCTCGCCGTCGGGGACGGTGAACCGGTCGAACGGGAGCCCGGGGTCGACCGTCACGCCGATGCCGTCCTGGGTGACCACCGCCGCCCGGGTGGCCCGCGGGCACGGTGGAGGCCACCACCTCGGCCAGCCGGTGACGGGCCCCGGCGCCGACGACACCTCGTAGCGCCGGTCCCCCAGCTCGACCGGCGACGACGGTCACGCCGACCCCCGGCACCGACCCGCCGCCGGGACCAGCCGGTGTCGGCCAGGATCGTCGTCGACCACCTGAGCGGGCGACCGGCCGTCGACGTCCACGGTCATCTGCGGCCACCGACTCGTACAGGGGCCGACGGACCTCGTACAGCTCGAGCAGGTCTGGCGGCCGGGTCGTCGTCGAGGAGCGGGCGCCCCTGGCCCGTGCCCACCCGCCGTGATCAGCAGCTGGGGATCGGCCCGGAGCCACACCACCGTGCCGCGACCGGGCCAGCAGCGCCCGGTTGTCCGCCGACAGGACCACCCCCCCGGCCGCGGACACCACCACCGGCCGGGTCGCCGGAGAGGGCCTCGGCCAGGACCCGCGACTCCTCGGCCCGGAAGGCCGCCTCGCCCTGTTCGGCGAAGAGCTCGGGCACCGTCCGGCCGGTGTCCGCCATCACCTGGGCGTCGGAGTCGCAGTGGGCCCAGCCCAGCCGCTCGGCCAGCAGCCGGCCCACCGTGGTCTTGCCCGCCCCCATCATCCCCACCAGGACGATCCGTGTCAACCATCGGCAGGAGGGCGTGGGGCGGCCGAGGGGGTCTCCCCCAGCGACGGCCAGGTAGCCCAACGCGGTTCCGCCGGAACTCGGTCACCGAGTCACCGCCGAACTTCCGCAGGGCCTCGGAGGCCAGCACCAGGGCGGTCATCGTCTCGGCCACCACGCCCATGGCCGGCACGGCGGTGACATCGGTGCGCTCCTTGAACGAGACCGTCGACTCCTTGGTCACCACGTCCACCGTCCCGAGCGTCGGCCGGTTGAGGGTGGCCAGCGGCTTCATCGACACGCGGGCCACGATCGGGGACGCCGGTGGAGATGCCGCCCTCCACACCTCCGGCGTGGTGGGTGTCGCGGATGTAGCCCCCGCCGAGCGCCGGCCGTCCTCGCGGCGGCCCAGGTCGTCCGGCGTGTCGGCGATCCGGATGGCGTCGTGGGCCACACTCCCCCGGCGCCCGGCCAGCTCGGCGCCGTCTCCGAACTCGACCGCCTTGACGGCCTGGATGCTCATGAGGGCCTGGGCCAGCAGGGCGTCGAGGCGCCGGTCCCAGTGGACGTGGCTTCCCAGCCCCACCGGCACGCCGTAGGCGATGACCTCGGCCACGCCACCGAGGGAGTCGCCCTCCTTGGCCGCGGCCTTCACGGCCGCCACCATCCGGGCCTCGGCCGCGGGATCGGCGCACCGCACCTGCGACTCGTCGATCCGGGCCAGGTCCTCGATGGTCGGGAGTACGTCCGACCTCGGCCCGCTCCGGGCCCGAGCTGGACGATGTGGCTGAGGACGTCGATCCCGATCTGCTGCAACAGCAGCTTGGCCAGGGTGCCGGCGGCCACCCGTGCCGCGGTCTCGCGGGCCGACGCCCGCTCCAGCACGTCGCGGGCGTCGTCGAGCCCGTACTTGAGCATCCCCGACAGATCGGCGTGGCCCGGACGCGGTTGGGTCAGCACCTTGGAGGGGAGCCCGGGGTCGGGCGACATCTCCGTCTCCCACTTGGGCCACTCGGTGTTGGCGATCTCGATGGCCACCGGGGATCCCAGCGTCCGGCCGTGCCGGATCCCCCCGACCAGCGTGACCTCGTCGGCCTCGAATCGCATCCGGGGGCCGCGGCCGAATCCGAGGCGCCGGCGGGCCAGGCCCCGCTGGATGTCATCGGCGGTCACCAGCAGGCCGGCGGGCATCCCCTCCACGATGACCACGAGGGCGCGCCCGTGCGATTCGCCGGCAGTCAGGTAGCGGAGCATCCGGGCAAATCTACTCGGCGGTGCCACCGGCCGCCCGGCTGGCACCGGCGACGGTCACGGGCGCCAGCCGGTCGCCTCAACTGCCGGCGTGGAAGAGGCTGTGGGCCAGGTGGCCGCCCCACAGGACGGCGAAGACGGCGCCGGCGGCCAGCGACGGGGCGAACGGGATGCGGGTGCGGCGGCCGGCGGACGACACCGCCATCACGACCAGCCGAAGACGGCGCCGACCACGAATCCGGCCAGAAACGCCACATAGGCGTGGAGGAGGCTCAGGTACCCGACGGTCATGCCGATGGACGCCGGCCAGTCGGACGTCGCCGAACCCCATGCCGCGGGGGACGAACCACCAGACGGCGAAGAACAAGGCGAAGGCCACCGACACCGGCCGATGGCCGCACCGATCAGGCTGTGCCACCGGTGGTCGACCGCCGAGGTGGCCACCAGCAGCGGAACGGTCACCGCCAGCCCCGGCGTAGACCAGGCGTCGGGGAACCAGCCGGTGGGAGAGGTCGGTGACCGACACCACCACGAGCAGGGCGAAGAAGACGCAGAACGGCGCCAGCACCATGTCGCGCCCGAAGTGGGCGGCGGCGGCCCCGAACAGGACGCCGGTCAGCAGCGGCGGAGCCGACCGTCCGTACCGGCCGAGCGTACCCGACGCGGGAGGAGGTGGCGGACCGGTTCCGGGGGCTCGGTCCCTCGGCTCGGTCGACGCCGCCGGTGCCGCGGTTCGTCGACTGTCGGGCCCGGGCCGTCGACCCGGTCGACGTCGATCCTCCTCGGCTTCCTCGGCTCGCCGCTCGGCCCGCCGGCGCTCGTCCTCGGCCTGGCTGCGGTCGGCCAGTCGCTGGCCGACGGGTCGAGGGCACCTCCGAGCGCGAGCCCGGCCAGGCCGTCCCCGCCACCAGGAGCGACTGCACGCTCCGCAACGTACCGGACGCCCACGTGCCGGATCGGGCACCATCGGTGCGCCGTGCCCGGCGGTACCGGTCGAGGCTGGGTGCGGCCGGCTCGTAGTAGGGGTTGGTCCCGTCGGCGTGGTCGGTGACGTCGACGATGTTGGCCAACTCGGGGATGGCCTCGCGGAGGATGACCTCGATCCCCTGGGACAGCGTGGCCTTGGCCATCCCACAGCCCTGGCAGCCCCCGCTGAGGCGGAGGTACACCGACGCGTCCTCCACGGCCACCAGGTCGGCGCGGCCGCCGTGGGCGGCGATGCTCGGATTGACCTGCTCCTCGAGGACCGACACCACCCGCTGGGCCAGCGGGTCGGACAGATCCACCGAGGCACCGGGGGCCAGGCCCTGCAGCGTCGGCGCCGGAGGGGTGTTCGGGATTGACGATCACCAGCCCGCCCTCGCCGGAGGCGTCGGTCACGAAGTCCAGTGTGGCACCCTGCAGCCGCTCGACACTGGCCGCCGGGCACGACCACGGGGAGCTCGTCGTCCGTGCTGGACCACATCGCCGGCGCCGGCATCGGCCAGCGCCTGGAAGTACATGTCGTAGGTGTAGGCCCCGTCGGCTTCGCCACTGATCTCCAGCCACAGGGCCAGCGTGGCCGACTCGGGCTCGTTGGCCAGCACCTCGAGAACGGTGGCGCGGGCCTCGGGGCGTGACGGTCAGTACCGGACGGACGTCCTCACGGGCTTCACTCATGCCTGTCATCATAAGGGGGTGTCACGCCTCCGACAAGCACGTCCCGGCCTCCACCCACGAATGGGTGAGCTTCGACGACCCCGACGAGGAGCGCACCTGGCTGTTCGACGTGACCTTCCTGGCCAGCTGCCTGGATGTGCATCTTCGGCCAGGGCTGCCAGGGTGTGCTGACCGGACCGGCCCCCGAACTGGTCCAGGGCTGCTGCTCCTACGGCGCCCACTTCACCGACAAGAAGGACGCCCGCAAGGTCGAACGGGCCGCCGCCGAGCTGCCGCCCGAGCTCTGGCAGTTCCACAAGCAGGGGCGAAGGGCGTGGTGAAGAAGCTGGCCGACGGCGACCTCGGCACCCGGCTGGTCGACGGGGCCTGCATCTTCTTGAACCGTCCCGGATTCCCCGCCGGCGCCGGGTGCGCCCTCCACAAGGCGGCCGAGGCCCAGGGCCGGAGCCACGTCGACCTCAAGCCCGAGGTGTGCTGGCAGCTGCCCCTCCGGCGCGAGGACGAGACGGCGCCCGACGGCCGGGTCACCTCGGTCGTCCGCCAGTGGGACCGGAGCCACTGGGGTGAGGGGGGCGCAGGAGTTCCACTGGTGGTGCACCGAGGACCCGGAGGCGTTCGTCGGCCACGAGCCCGTCTACGTGAGCATGCGGACCGAGCTCGAGACCATGGCCGGCAAGAAGGTCTACAAGCGGTTGGCGCGCGTACCTCGACGAGCGGACCGCTCCGCAGGGCCCGGTCACCCTCCTGCCCCACCCGGCTGTCCGCGCTGGCCGGCCGGCTGAGACCGATCCGCCCGGCCCCGGCCGGACCGCGTCGGGTCACTCGGCCAGCGGGTCGTCCTCGGCGAAGGAGTCGGCTTCGGAGAGGTGCCGAGGATCTCGTCGTAGTCGTCCTCGGTGGCGAGGCACCACGAGGCATGCTTGTCGTCCGGCTCCGCGCCGCACTCGGGGCAGCGCCGGTTGGCGGTCGCGACCGACCGCTTCAGACTCCGCGCCTCCTCGAAGCGCCGATGGCGTCCCTTCTTCACGGAAACAACTCCTTGCCCCACCCGGAGGTGGCACCTCACCCGACGGTGACCTGACCGGGTGACCACCGATCACCAATGCAGGCCAGTGTAGTGCGGGGCGTCCGTCATTCGTGGCGCACTACCGGCGTGGCCGGTACCATCGAACCATGCCCGACGATTTCGACCCCCAGGCCATGGTGGAGCGGTTCCGGGCCAGGGCCGATGCCGTCCGGTCCCGGGGCCTGCCGCCCGTCGAGGGCCCTGACCGCGAGCGGTTCAAGAAGCAGGCCCAGGTGGACTTCATGGACTTCGCCATGCTCGGTGACGCCGAGGCGCGCATCGACGACGGGATCCTCACGCTCCGGGTCGACCTCCGGCCGCCCCCGCTCCCGGCGACACCTCGAGACCGGGCGCCGGATCGGTTCACCCCCCGTAGTTCATCCGGGTGTCGCGCATGGCCAGACGGCTCGGCGCCATCGTCCCCCCGGCGCCCATCCTCCGACTCTCCGACGTCGACCACCTCGCCCACGAAGAGCACGTGGCTGGCCGGCCCCGCCGGCGATCCCGTCCCACCGGTAGGTGCTGCGGACATCGCAGGCCAGCCAGGCCAGGGCCGAGGACAGGCAGGGCAGGCCACCCAGCACCTCGTGCACCGGCTCCCCCTGCAGCGAGGTGGCCGCTCCGGCGGCATCGACCACCGACATCCCGCACCGGCTTGACGAACCGCCGGATGACCGCCCGCTCGGCCGACGGCGAGCACGCTCACCGAAAATCGCCCGCCCCGCTCGATGAGCTGTCCGGGTCAGCGCCGTCGACTCGACGGCCACCGCCACCAGCTTCGGGCGTGGTGGCCACCTGCATCACCCAGTTGGCCGTCATCAGATTGCGGCGGTCGCCGTGGCGGCTGCCCACCACGAACAGACCGGTGGGCATGGACCACAGGACCCGGCGCCGCAAGCGGTCGTAGGCTCATCGTCGTCCCGGACCGATGTGGCCGGCTCGGTCACGGGCCAGCTCAGTTCCCGAACGGGTCGGGGAGCCGCGGGGCGCCAGGGTCGTCGACGTCGACGGGGATGTCCGGTGAGGGCCTCGTACGCGGTCCACAGCGGCGTCGAAGAGCGAGGCGCAACTTGGCCCGTTCGGCTGCGGAGCTGCCGAGCAGCGATCGTTCCCGGTGGCGCCCTTGTAGCAGTCCTGGCCCGGCCGCCGCCGTCTCGAAGGCGTTGTTGAGTCGTCGGTCAGCGCGTTGTCGGGGGTCGGGAGGTTGCCGATGGCCGTCAGGGCGTCGGTGGTACAACAGGGCGCAGACCGTCTTGAGGGTCGAGCCGGATCGTGCTTGCGGATGGCCAGGGCGATGTTGGCGGCTGTCCGCCTGGACCTGGCCGATCGGCGGTCCCCCGGCCGAGCTGGACATCCAGCTGGTGATCTGGCTGCCGTGGCGCGGCCGGCCCGGGGAGCACCCGGCCAGCACACCGCGCCCCACCGCCAGCACGAACCGATGCCCCCCGCAGGCACCGGCGGCCATGCGTCCGCCAGCGGGGCGGGCCCCTCGTCGTCGGGGCCGATGGACGGGCTCGGCCGTCGAACCGGTCGTGAGCCCCCACTAGGTCGGGATGCCCGTCCAGTCGGGTTGCCACGCGGGGTCGAGCTGCCGGAGGAACTGGGCGCACCGCTCCTCCTCGGCTGGTGCTCGCCGATGGCGCCCGCCGCCGAGCGCAGTCCGTCGAGGCACGCGAGGAACCCGCGGTTCGGCTCCTCGGCCCAACGGACCAGGCCGGAGCCCTTCCAGCCGGCGCCCCGGAGGGCGTCGAGTCCCCGGTGATAGCCGACCCGGTAACAGGCGTAGGCCTCGACATCGTCGCGGGCCAGGGAGCCGAGCGCGGCCCAGGCGGCCAGCGAGCGTGGGTGGGCCCGGACCACGTCGGACACGGCGTGGCGCCGGCGTTCGCCCGGCTGGGCCATGGCCGCGTCGAGGCCCGAACTGGACCGGCGCCGGATCCTCGGGAAGCACCGTCTCGGGGAGCCCGGAGGTCAGCCTGACCGGCGAGAGGTCGGACTGGGGTGGCTGCCGGGGCTGTCATGGCGGTCAGTGTAGGACCGCGCCGGCCGGCCCGGCCTCGCCAGTCCGGACAGGCTCCGGGCGTCCGCCGGTGCCGCCCGAGCCTCACTCCAGCCGCACCAGGTGGTAATCCTGCTTGCCCCGCCGCAGGACGACGTACCGGCCGGCAACCAGGTCGCCGAGTCCGATGAGTCCGGGCGGGGTCGCCCTCGCGGCGGTTGTTCACGTAGGCGCCACCGCCCTCGACGTGCGACCGGGCGCGGGTCTTGGACTGCTGGAGGCCCGTCTCGACCAGCAGGTCGACCAGGGACAGACCGTCCCTGGTCGAGGCGGGCCCGGGCGACCGGCGGTGGACGGGGCGTCGGCGAACACGTCGAGGAGGGTGCGCTCGTCGAGCCCGGCCACGTCCTCGCCGAACAGGGCCCCGCCGCCTCCTCGGCCCGAGCGGTCTCGTCGGGGCCGTGCACCAGGGTGCACACCTCGCGGGCCAGCGACCGCTGGGCCTCGCGCCGTTCGGGATGCTCGGCGGTGGCCACGTCGAGCTGGAGGATCGCCTCGTGGGAGAGGAACGTGAAGTAGCGGAGGTAGGAGCCGACCACGGCGTCCTCGCTCCGGAAGAAGAACTGGTACAGCTGGTACGGGCTGGTGCGGGTCGGCGTCGAGCCAGACCGTGCCGGTCTCGGTCTTGCCGAATTTGGTGCCGTCGGCCTTCAGCACCAGGGGGGTGGTCAGTCCCCAGGCCTCGTGGTGGCGGACCTTCCGGATCAGCTCGATTCCCATGGTGATGTTCCCCCACTGGTCGCTGCCGCCCAGCTGCAGCCGGCATCCGTAGCGTGTCGAACAGGTGCAGGAAGTCGTAGGCCTGCAGGAGCATGTAGCTGAACTCGGTGTAGGAGATGCCCTGATCGGCTCGTTCGAGCCTGGACTTCACCGAGTCCTTGGCCACCATCTGGTTGACGGTGAAGTGCTTGCCTACGTCCGCGCAGGAACTCGAACAGCGACATCGACGCCGAACCAATCGGCGTTGTTGACCAGCACGGCACCCCCGTCGCTCGGTCCTCGTCCCCGAAGTCGATGAACCTGGTCAGCTGTCCGATGGATGCCGGCCAGATTGGCCTCGGAGCGCCTCGTCGCTCAGCAGGACCCGCTCCTCGGACTTGCCGCCCGGATCCCCGATGAACCCGTGCCCCCGCCGGCCAAGGCGATGGGCCGGTGACCGGCCAACTGCAGCCGCCGGAGGTTGCACACCTGGAGCAGATGGCCCACATGGAGGCTGTCGGCGGTGGGGTCGAACCCGGTGTAGGCGGTCAGCCGATCGGCGGCCAGACCGGCTCCTCGAGTGCAGGGTCGGTCATCTGGTGGATCAGTCCCCGGAACCGGAGGTCCTCGACAAGGTCGGCCATGGTCTCAGCCTGCCACGTCCCGCCGGTCCCGCGCCGTCCGGTCCGGCCGGCCCGGATGGCGGCAGTACCATGCGGCGCCGGTCCCGAGCCGAGCGGGTTCCCATCCGACCAGTTCGATTCCCGCGCGCCATGGTGAGGAGCCCGCGTTGCCCAATCCGTACCTGCAAGCGAAACTTCGCCCCGGTGCCTCGACGAGCGAAGCGACGACCACGAGCTCGCGGTGAGCGGACGGTCATCCCACCCGACCTGGACGGCAGCTGCTGCGCAACGGGCCCAACCCGGCCGTCGTGCCGGCCGACGAGGACGATTACCACTGGTTCGCCGGGGACGGGATGATCCATGCGATCTCGTTGGCCGGCGGGAAGGCCACCGGGTACCGCAACCGCTGGGTGAGGACCCGGGCCCTCGCCGCCGAGCTCGAGCACGACGCCGCCGTCGGTACCGACCGAGCCCATCGACGGATCGAGCCAACACCCACGTCATCCGCCACGCCGGCACGACACTGGCGTTGGTCGAATCGGGATTCCCCCACGCCCTCTCCGCCGGACCTCGGGCGAGCCCGGGTCTACGACTTCGACGGGGGCCTGGCCTCGCCGATGACCGCCCATCCCAAGGTCGACCCGGACACCGGCGAGCTGGTCTTCTTCGGTAGCGACGTCTTCGGGCCGCCGTTCCTCCGGTACCACGTCGTGGACGCCAAGGGCGTCCTCGTCCGCACCGAGGACATCGACATCCCGAGGGCCACCATGATCCACGACTTCGGCGTCACGGCCTCCCGCGTGGTCTTTATGGATCTGCCGGTGGTGTTCGACCTGGGCTGGCCATCGAGGGCCGGTCGCTGCCGTACCGGTGGATGCCCGAGGCCGGGGCCCGGGTGGGCGTCATGCCCCGGGCCGGGGGCAACGCCGACATCACGTGGGTCAGCATCGACCCCGTCTACGTGTTCCACGTCGTCAACTGCTACGACACGGCGACACGGTGGTCATGGATGTCGTCCGCTACGACCGCGATCTTCGACACCGGACCCGGCGAGGCCATCGCCTCGACCCTCCCGGTGCTGGCCCGATGGACGGTGGACGTGGCCGCCAACCGGGTCACCGAGCAGCGACTCGACGACGTGGCCGTCGAATTCCCCCGGATCGACGACACGGTGGCCGGACTACCCCACCGCTACGGCTACTGCACCCGATCGGGCGACCGGCCCGAGGAGCCCCTTCGAGGGACTCCTGAAGTACGACCTGGTGCGCGACGAGTCGACCCGTTTCGACCCCGGACCGACACCGGTCGCCGGGTGAGCCGGTGTTCGTCCGGGCGCCCGACGGCCACGGGCGAAGACGAGGGGTGGATCCTCAGCGTGGTCCACGACGCCACCCGGGACACCAGCGACCTGGTCATACTCGATGCCACCTCGTTCGCCGGACCGCCGGTGGCCACCGTGCACCTTCCGGCGCGGGTCCCGTTCGGGTTCCACGGCTCCTGGGTCCCCGCCGACTCCTGAGCCCGGGATCGGACCGGTCGGGCCGGTGACGGGTCCACGGTGCGGGTGCCACCAGTTGGACGGCCTCCCATGGGAAACTGTGTCGTCCTGGATGCCACGGCGCGTGAGGGCGCATGCACGCGCCGCCCGGCGAGCGCACGTCATCCGACCCATGCCGACCACGACCCCACCAGCCACCGTGATGCCCGCACGATCCGGCACCCGCTCAGCCGGCTCCCGGCCCACAGGGACGCTCCTCCTCCGGCCCACCGGCTATCCCCGCGGCGCCACTCCCACTGGGGCGGTAGCCGGCGCAGGGGCACCGAGTTCCCCGGGCCCGATCCTCGGTGGTCGGATCGCCGTCCCGTCGAAGCGGGAGCGGCGCAGGGCCAAGAAACGGCGGCGCCGGTCCGGCGGAGCGGATCCTGCGGGTGGCGGTCCTCATACGTGGTCGCTGGTACTGGTCGTCGCCGGGCTCGGCTACGGCTACTTCCGCTACCAGTGGAGCAAGGTCTCGTCATCACCGTGCGATACCTGCGTGGCCGCCGCCAGCGGCGCCCCCTACAACATCCTCGTGATCGGATCGGACAGCCGGGTCGGCGAGACGTGCCGCCGAGGCCCAGCAGTTCGGCAACCAGACCGACGCCGGGCGGGCAGCGGAGCGACACCATCAAGATCGTCCACGTCGATCCGGCCACCGGCACGGCATCTTCGCTCTCCATCCCCCGGGACACCTACGTGACGCTGTCGGGCATGCCGGCCGAGCAGCCAGACTGGCCAGCTCAGAACAAGATCAACTCCGCCTTCGGCGGCGGCCCCGACGCCCTCATCCAGACCATCGACGAATACCTTCGGCATCCCCATCAACCACTACATCGTGATCAATTTCTTCGGCCTGGAGGACGCGGTCAACGCCCTCGGGGGGATCAAGATGGACTTCCCCTACCCGGTCCGCGACCAGGACTGCTCCACCGGGACCTGCTACAACAACTCGGGACTCAACATCCCCACCGCCGGATGCCAGGTGCTGACGGCTCCCAGGCCCTGGCCCTGTCACGCTCCCGCTACTTCCAGTACTACGAAGGCGGCCAGTGGAACTCGGATCCCACCTCCGACATCGGCAGGATCGAGCGTCAGAACCTGATCATCTCGGCGGCCCTGGACAAGGCCAAGTCGACCTACAACCCACTCCGGCTCAACACGCTGTTGTCCTCGGTGGTCCACGACTTCAGCAAGGACAACGGACTGTCGGCCAACGATCTGTTCTCGCTGGCCGAGCGCTACCACGCCTTTTCCGGATCCGACCTCCAGGACTACACGCTGCCTACCGTGGGGGCGTTACTCGTCGGTGGCCGGAGACGTCGAGGTGGTCCAACCCGACGACGCCTCCCAGATGATCACCCAGTTCCTCGGGGGAACCGCTCGGGGCGATCACTACCCCTCCCCTCGACGCCTCCGGCTATCCGCTCACCTTGTCGACGCCGGCGGCCACTACTGCCCCGTCGACCGCCCCGGCCAGCTCGGCCAGCTCCGCCACCACGGCCCCGACGACCTCCAGCTCTTCATCGATCCCCTCGTTCGACCCCCGACCCTGCTGATCCCCGGGGGTTTCGGTCGACCGTTCTGCATCGGTGTCCGTCGGCCTGTTGGTTTCGGAAATAACAGTGATGGTATGTCTCATACCCCCGGTCTGTAGTTTCCGAAACCAATTGAGCAAGGACAGCTCGCCGGCTCGCCGGCTCGCTCGCTCGGGCGCTCGGGCGCTCGGGACGGGAGCCGCTCTCCGGATCCCAGGAGCGAGTGACCGGACCCCACCGCCCCACCGAGACCCACCGACCTACCCGTCGACCGCCCGGACAATGGCGGCATTGATCCGGTCGTGCACGGCCACGTTCTCGGCACGACCGGGGAGGCGGACCCGGATGACGGACATCCCGCCCTCGCTCAACCGTCGGTCGAGGGCACGGTCGAGCTCTCCGGCCGCTGGGCCGGGACCCAGGTCGTCGACCGGCCATCCGAGACCGGTGGCCACCGCCGCCGGATCGGGTGACTGCGGTGTGCCGAACAGTCGGTCGAAGGAGGCCTCGTCGAGAACAGTTGCCGGGGCCAGGAACGAGAAGATCCCGCCCCCGGCATTGTCGGCGACGACGATGGTCAGGTTGGCGTCGAGGTCGTCGGACCGGACCAGAGCTGACACGTCGTGGAGGAAGGCCAGATCGCCGACCAGGGCAACCGTCGGACCCCCAGTGGCCAGCGCCACCCCGAGCGCCGTCGACAGGACACCGTCGATGCCGTTGGCACCGCGATTGGCCAGGACCCCGGGCGGTCGGCGGCGAGGCAGTCCGAATGCCTCCAGATCGCGGACAGGCATGGAAGACGACACCACCAGGGTGGCTTCGGGGGGGAGGCGGGCGAACAAACGCTGAGCCAGCGACGGCTCGTCGAGCCCACGGCTCGGCGGACCCGGGGGGCGATCTCCATCCGCCAACGCGGCGATGACACCACGGGCATGATGCTCGGCGCGCTGCCAGGCCGAGAGCCAGACGCCCACCTCATCGGGTCGGGTCCCACCCGGAGTCGATGGTCCGACCGCGGAGGTGACGCGGCTCACCGCCTCCTCGCAGAACAAGGTCGGATCGGCACGGACGAAGGCGGTCGCCTCCCGGTCGGGATCTGTCCACCTCTCCCAGGGATCAACTACCACGATGGCGGCTCCGGCAGCCGCGGAAGCTGACACGTAGCTGTTGACCACCGAGGACGCCCAACGCTCCCCCAGGTGGAGCACGGTCCGGGCCGGATGGTCGCCCACGAAACGCGACGATCGCAGGATGCCGTCCGCCGTCCCGATGACTCCGGGCTCCGAGACCTCGAAGTCGCGACCTGGGATCGGCCAGCACCGGCCAGCCCAGGACGGCCGACAGGGCCATGACCGCGGTCGTCTCCCCCGCTCCGGCCCCGGCCACGATGATCCCCGGTCGATGGGGGAGAGCACGCCCTCGGCCACCTGTGACGACACCCATCCCGTCGGCGGGCGGACGGCGCCGGTCACCACCGCGTGCCACGGCCGGTTTCCGGGCCGGCCCGGGCTGACCCCGCCGGCCTTGGCCGGTTCGCCGACCAACGGCTCACGGAAGGGCAGACTGAGATGGACGGGTCCGGGTCCGGCCGCTCCCGTCGACGCTTCCGCCACCGCCCGGGAAGCCAGCGAGCGCCACGACGAGCGGGCGCTCACGTCGGGCACCCCTGGATCGGCGAACCACCGCACCGAGCGGCCGAACAGATGCGTCTGATCGATCGTCTGGGGGGCACCGGCATCCCGCAGCTCCGGTGGCCGGTCGGCCGTGCAGGCGATCAGCGGGACCCTGGCCAGGTCCGCCTCGACCACCGCCGGGTGGAGCTCGGCGGCGGCCGTGCCGCTGGTGGTGACCACCAGTGCCGGTATCCCGACCGCCTTCCCGATCCCGAGGGCGGTGAATCCGGCCGAGCGCTCGTCGAGTCGGATGTGCATCTCCATCTCGGATCGGGCCGCCAGGGCGAGGACCAGCGGCGTCGACCGTGAACCGGGACAGACCACGGCGTGGGCCACGCCGGAGCGCACCCACTCGTCGACCAACGTGGCGGCGAAGGCGGCCTGGGCGTCGCCATCCCCGCCGCTACCGACGCGCATCGGTACGCTCACCCCGATTGCCCATGCCGAACCCATCGAACCCGCAGACCCCGTCGAGCCCGTCGAGCCCGTCGAACCCGTCGAGCCCCCAGACCCGGACCGACCGCCGCACCCCGACCGGTCCGCCCTGCGACTCCGCATGACGGCCGCCCTGGCCGCCCGGGTGGCCGGCTCCGGGCCGTCGTTGGTTCTGGCCCACGGGTTCACCCAGACCGGCCGGGTGTGGGGCGGGTTGGATGACCTCCTGGCCGACGACCACCGGGTGGTGGCCGCCGACATGCCGGGCCACGCCGACTCGACGGCGGTGGCCGCCTCGTTGCCCGAGGGAGCCGCTCTCATCGGCGAACTCGGAGGGCGGTCCTCCTATCTGGGCTACTCGATGGGGGCGCGCTTCTGCCTTCACCTCGCCCTGTCCCGACCGGACCTTGTCAATGCGTTGGTGCTGATATCGGGAACCGCCGGCATCGACGATCCCGACGAACGGCTCGAGCGCCGCCGGAGTGACGAGGCCATGGCTGAGCAGCTCGACCCGGGTCACGACCCGAGTCACGGCCCGAGATCGGCGGCCATGCCGGTCGGGACGTTCCTCCGCCGGTGGATGGAGAGTCCTCTGTTCTCCGGGGTCGGCCCCGAGGCGGCGGGGATGGAGGAGCGCATGCGCAACACCGGGCCGGGTTTGGCATCGAGCCTCAGGCTGGCCGGCACCGGCACCCAGCTCCCGCTGTGGTCGGACCTCCACCGGCTGGCCATGCCGGTGCTGGTCGTCACCGGTGAGCATGATGCCAAGTTCACCGAGCTCGGACGGAGGCTGGTCGACGCCATCGGTCCCAACTCCAGCCGCGTGGTGGTGGCCGGGACCGGGCACGCACCCCATCTGGAACGGCCCGGCGAAGTGGCGGCGGCGGTACGGGCCCATCTGTCCGGGGTTCGTCGGCAATGATCCGGCCGCCGGCATCAGGCGATCCATAGCCACAGGGCGAGGGCCAAGAGCCCACCGAACGCCAACTGCAACCGACCGGTGGCGGCCAGCACCGCCAGGAGGGCCCGGCCCGAAGCGTCACTGGCCACCAGGCGGGCCGGGGCCACGACCAGTGGGGCGGCCAACAAGGGCAACAGGGCGGCCGCCGGGCGGACGGCGTGATGACCGGCCAGGGACCAGATCGCCCAGGCCACCACGCCGGCGAACGGCAGCCCGACGCAGCCGATGTAGCACCACCCGGCCGCCCGTCGCCCGATCCGAACCGCCAGTGTGCGCTTTCCGCTCTGGGCGTCGGTGCTGATGTCCCTCAGATTGTTGGCCAGGAGAAGGGCGGTGGCCAGCAGCCCGACAGCTACGGCGGCCAACCACACCACCGGTCTGTCGATCCGGAGGGTCTGGACGTAGTAGGTGCCCACCGTGGCCACCAGCCCGAAGAAGACGAACACGAAGAGCTCGCCCAGCCCGGCGTACCCGTAGGGCCGTGGGCCACCGGTGTAGAACCACCCGGCGGCCAGGCAGGCCGCCCCCACCACCAGGATCCACCACGAGGTGGCGGCGGCCAACGCCAGCCCGACCACGCCGGCCACACCGAAACAGACCAGCGCCGCCCGCTTGACCGAGGACGGTGGCACCAGTCCGGACGCCACCAGGCGCAGCGGTCCGACCCGGGCGTCGTCGGTGCCCCGGATCCCGTCCGAGTAGTCGTTGGCGTAGTTGGTCCCCACCTGGATGGCCAACGCCACCACCAGTGCTCCCAGGGCGCACCACCACGAGTCCACCCGGGGCAGTGCGGCTCCGGCCAGCCCGGTCCCATGGGCCCGGGCCCGGAGTCCGAGAGCGTGGGCGGCGGCGGTGCCGACGATCACCGGCACCAGGGCGGCCGGAAGCGTACGAGGGCGGGCACCGAGGATCCATCGCTTCACCGGACCGGGTGCGGTGGGCGCCGATGCCGAGGGGGCGCCGCCGTCCGGGGTCACGCCGCCGCTCGGCCCGGGCGACCGCGTCGCCGGCTCTTCACGGTCGGCGGGGGAAGCGGCCGAACTCAGGGGGGCGGTGTTCCTGAAAGGCGTTGCGACCCTCTTGCCCCTCCTCGCTCATGTAGAAGAGCATGGTGGCGTCACCGGCGAACTGTTGCAGTCCGGCCAGTCCGTCGTCGGCCGCATGGAGTCCACCTTTGAGCATGCGCAGGGCCATGGGTGACAGCGAGAGCATCTGACGGCACCACGCCACCGTCTCCCGCTCCAGGTCGGCCAGTGGCACCACCTGGTTGACCAGCCCCCAGTCGAGGGCGGTGGCGGCGTCGTACTGCCGGCAGAGGAACCAGACCTCCTTGGCCCGCTTCAACCCGATGGTGCGGGCCAGGAGACTGGCCCCGTAGCCGCCGTCGAAGCTCCCCACCTTGGGCCCGGTCTGGCCGAACCGGGCGTTGTCGGCGGCGATGCTCAGGTCGCACACCAGGTGAAGGATGTGGCCACCGCCGATGGCATAACCGGCCACCATGGCCACCACCGGCTTGGGCAGACGGCGGATCTGGATCTGGAGATCGAGCACGTTGAGCCGGCCGATGCCCTGCCGGGCGACGTCGTCATCACCGATGTAGCCGTCGTCGCCCCGGATCTTCTGGTCGCCCCCGGAACAGAAGGCGTCGGGACCCTGCCCGGTGAGAACGACCACACCCACCGTGGGGTCGTCGCGGGCCAGGGTGAAGGCGTCGGCCAGCTCGAACAGCGTCCGGGGCCGGAAGGCGTTTCGCACCTCGGGACGGGCGATGGTCAACTTGGCCATGCCTTCGGCCACCTCGAAACGGATGTCCTGGTAATCGCCACGGCGTTCCCAGGCCGGCAGGGGCAGGGTCCGGAAGCGATCGACAGGGTCGGCGGGCGGGCCGGCGATCACCGTCTCCACCTGCACGTCTGCCCCAGCCGGGGAACCGTCGGGGTGCTCGGGGACAACCATTCGACCAATCACTCCTAGAGTCGCTGCTCGTACGGTCGCCTAGGCTACCCGCATGCCGGAGCTGGTAGCGCTCGATCTCCCGGCCGGTCAGGACTTCGTGGATGCGCTGCGGGCCGCCTGGGACGACGGTGACGCCGTCCTCCCGTTGGATCCCCGGCTGGCCGAGCCGGCGACCCGGCGACTGCTCCGGGCCCTCCGGCCGACGGTGGTCGTCGACGGCTCCGGGACTCACCGCCGGACCGGCGGGCTGCCGAGCCATCCGGGCGATGCCCTGGTCGTCGCCACCAGCGGGACGACCGGGGACCCGAAAGGCGTGGTGCTCACCCACGAGGCAGTCCGGGCCTCGGCCCTCGCCACCTCGGCCCGGTTGGAGGTCGATCCCGGGCACGACCGGTGGCTGGCCTGTCTGCCCCTGGCCCACGTCGGTGGGCTCTCGGTGGTGACGAGGGCACTGATCACCGGGACGCCCTACACGGTGCTCCCCCGGTTCGAGACGGCCGAGGTGGAGAGCCAGGCCCGGTCGGGGGCCACGCTGGTCTCCCTGGTGGCCACGGCGCTCGGACGGATCGACGCCGGCGGCTTCCGGGCCGTGCTCCTGGGCGGAGCCGCTCCCCCCCGGGACCTGCCCGACAACGTCGTCACCACCTACGGGATGACCGAAACCGGGTCGGGGGTGGTCTATGACGGCCGACCCATCGAAGGCGCCGAAATTCGCATCGACGGGAAGGTGCCGGAGGTGGGTGGAGCCGGGGAGATCGACGGGGTGGGGGAAGTGCTCGTGCGCGGACCCATGGTGATGCGCGGGTACCGGGACGGCACCGATCCCCGCCGACCGGGAGGCTGGTATCCGACCGGTGACGCCGGCCGCCTCGAACCCGACGGGACCCTCCGGGTGTTCGGTCGCATGGCCGACGTCATCGTCAGCGGCGGAGAAAAGATCTGGCCGGTGGCCGTCGAGCAGCTGGTGGCCAAGGTTCCCGGGGTGGCCGAGGTGGCGGTGTGGAAGCGGGAGGACGCCGAGTGGGGGGAGCGGGTGGTGGCCTGGGTGGTCCCGAGCGACGACGCCGCCCCTCCGGCCCTGGCCGACCTGCGGGAGCGGGTGGCCGCCGAACTGGCCCCCTGGGCCGCGCCTCGCCAGCTGGTGATCGTGCCGTCGCTACCCCGGACACCGACCGGGAAGGTCCGACGGACGGAGCTGATCTGATCTCCGGTGGTCGAAGCCACCGACCGGACGGCGGGCCGGGCCGGATCCGCCGACTACGAGAGCCCGCCACTGGCGATGCTCAGGGCTCCCCCGTCGATCACCAGGGTGTGACCGGTGATCCACGAAGCGGCGTCCGAGCACAAGAACAGGGCACTGGCGGCGATGTCGGCGGGTTCACCGAGACGGCGCAGGGGCAGGCGCCGGGCGATCGACTCCTCGGCCGGCTCCCACAGTGCCCGGGCGAACTCGGTCTTCACCAGTCCCGGGGCCAGGGCGTTGACCCGGACCTGCGGTCCGAGCTCGCCGGCCAGCTGACGGGTGAGATGGATCACCGCGGCTTTCGTCACGTTGTACCAACCGATGCCACCTTCCACCGACAAGCCGCCGATCGACGAGAGATTGAGGATGGCCCCACCCCGGTCGGACATGCCGAGGCGCCAGGCGGCCTGGGCCCATTCGAGGTAGCCGGTCTGGTTGACCCGCACCGTCTTGTCGGCCCGCGGGGTGTCGATCTCGATGATCGGGCCGTAGTACGGGTTGGTGGCGGCGTTGTTGACCAAGATGTCGACGGCACCGAACCGCTCCACGGTGGCCGCCACACAGTCGGCCGCCTGATCGGGATCGCCGGCGTTGGCCACCCGCCAGTCCACCTCGCCGGCCCGATCGCCGGTGGCCGCGGTGATCAGGGCGGCCGACTCGGTCAGGGCATCGGCGTTTCGCGACGAGATCATGACCGAGGCCCCGGCCGAGGCGAAGCTGAGGGCGATGGCTTGGCCGATTCCGCGTGACGCCCCGGTCACCAGAGCCGTCTTGCCGTCAAGCCGCAGTTCCATGGGCCGACACCCTACCGGGGGCCATCGGGTCGGCTCCGGTGACCACCACCCCCCGGGGCGGCACCGAGGCGTTCTACTATCCAGTATCCGATCCGGCCTCCGCGGGCCGGACCGGTCGGGCGCCGGGTGACCGGGGAACGCCGGGCCGGCCCGGACGCCGGCACAACCGGGCGCGTACCCGAGGAGTGATCACACATGGCCTTTCCGAGCGACGTCGGAGTGATCGACACCATGCTGGGGTTCCCCCATCCCGACATGAAGGAGGTCTATCGGTTCATCACCCGCCAGACCAAGGACACCGAATCCAAAGAGGAGTTCGACTTCCCGGTCGAGTACATGTTCAAGGACGTACCGGCGACCTCCCTCCAGCAGGCGGACGACCCCATCGGGGTCACCTTGCGGGAGATGGACCTGTGGGGGATCGAGAAGGGACTCATCGGCGTCGGCGACCCGGCCGGGACCGGTGCCGAGGCCCTGACCCGGCACCCCGACCGGTTCATCCCCTCCTCCACCGCCGACCCCAATGACGGGATGAAGGGCATCCGACGCCTGGTCCGGGAGTACGAGACCTTCGGCGTCAGGGCGGTGGGGGTGTTTCCGGCCGGGACGTTCCCCCAGGTCCCGATCAACGACAAGAAGATGTACCCCCTGTACGCCAAATGCGTGGAGCTGGGTATCCCGATCTTCTGCTGCGCCGGCATCGCCGGCCCGCGCCTCAAATCGGCCTGCCAGCACGTCGAGCTGATCGACGAGGTCATGTTCGACTTCCCCGACCTGGTGTTCGTGACCCGGCACGGATGCGAACCGTGGACCGAACTGGCGGTGAAGCTCATGCTCAAGTGGCCCGGGCTCCACTACTCGACGAGCGCCTTCGCCCCCAAGTACTACCCGAAGGACATCATCGACTATGCCAACAGCCGCGGCCGCGACAAGATCATCTTCGCCGGCTATTTCCCCATGGGACTGTCCATGCAGCGGACGATGACCGAGCTGGCGGCCGTCGGCCTCAAGGACGAGGTGTGGCCGAAGTTCCTGCGCACCAACGCCTTGCGGGTGCTCGGGCTCGACGACAGGTGAACCGCCGGATCTGCTGGGTCACGGCCACCACCGGGCCGACCAGCCGGAAGGAGCCCCGTTGCCACTGATCAGGGAGACACCGCCGGACGAGCTCTCCCCCTATCTCGTCCAGCACGTGGACAATCCGGTGGACTGGTTGGCCTGGGGCGATGACGCCTTCGAGCGGGCCCGCCGTGGCGACCGGCCCATCTTCCTGTCGATCGGCTACTCGGCCTGTCACTGGTGCCATGTCATGGCCCACGAGTCGTTCGAGGACCCCGCCATCGCCGACCTGTTGAATTCTTCGTTCGTCAGCATCAAAGTCGATCGTGAGGAGCGCCCCGACGTGGACGCCGTCTACATGGAGGCGGTCCAGGCCCTCACCGGATCCGGCGGTTGGCCGATGAGCATCTTCATGACACCGGACGGCCGGCCGTTCTTCGGCGGCACCTACTTCCCCCCGGACGACCGCCGGGGAACCCCGTCCTTCCCCACCGTGCTCCGGGCTCTCACCGACGTGTGGGACAACCGTCGACACGAAGTGGAGGAGCAGGCGGCCGAGCTGTCGGCGGCGATCGCCTCCCGGTCGGTGATCCCGGGCCCCACCGGCCCGGGTCGGCCCTCCCTCGTCGCCTCCCGGGCCGACAACGGGAGCTCCGAGCTGTCGGCGGCGGCGGTGACCGAGCTGAGCCGGCGGTTCGATCCCCAATGGGGTGGGTTCGGAGCCGCCCCCAAGTTCCCCCAGCCGACCCTGGTCGACCTGGCCCTGGCCTTCTCGCAGCGCCGCCCGGGAGACGAGACCGCCTCCCACGCTCTGGTGATGGCCACCACGACCCTCGACGCCATGGCCGCCGGGGGCATCCACGACCACCTGGGCGGCGGATTCGCCCGTTATTCGACCGACGCCCAGTGGTTGGTCCCGCATTTCGAGAAGATGCTCTACGACCAGGCCGGACTCCTCCGGACCTATCTCCACGGCTGGCAGGTCACCCGGAGCCGCCACTACCTGGCGGTCATGGAGGGCATCGTCGATTATGTGGCCCGGGAGCTGGCCACCCCGGGGGGCGGGATGCGTTCGGCCGAGGACGCCGATTCCGAGGGGGTCGAGGGCCGCTTCTACGTCTGGACCCCGTCCCAGATCGCCGCCGCCATCGATGCCGGGGTCGATCCCCGGGACGGGGCGGCCGCCGCCCGCATCATCGGGGAGGTGTCCGACTGGTTCGGAGTCACCGCCGGCGGTAACTTCGAGGGCAGTTCGATCCTCCGGCGCCCCATCGGGGCCCCGCTCCTCGGCCCGGAGCCGGTGGAGACCGGCCGGCGCCTCCTGTTCGAGGCCCGGTCCGCCCGCGTCCGGCCGGGCCTCGACGACAAGGTGCTCACCGAGTGGAACGCCATGTACGCCTCGTCGCTGGCCGAAGCGGCCGCCGCCACCGGCAACCGGTCGTGGGGCGACGCCGCCGTGGGTATCGGCACCTTTCTGGTCGACAATCTCCAGCGCCCCGACGGCCGGTGGTTACGTACCTGGAGGCCGGGCGGGGGAGCCCGCCAACTGGCATTCGCCGGTGACTACGCCTGGCTGGTCGACTGCTTCACCCGCCTGGCCGAGCTCACCGGCCGGGCGGTGTGGACCGACCGGGCGGTGGCCGTGGCCGACGCCCTCCTCGACCTGTTCCACGACGACGGCCAGGGTGGCTTCTTCACCACCGGCAGCGACGGCGAGGTGCTCATCGTTCGGAGCAAGGAGATCTTCGACGGCGCCACACCATCGGCCAACGCGGTGGCGGCCCTGGCCCTGGCCCGGCTGGGTGCGCTGACGGGGATCGACCGCTTCGGACGGGGCGCCGGCCAGGTGGTCGACATGTTCGGCGAGCTCCTCGTCCGCCATCCGACCGCCTTCGCCCACACCGTGCTCACCGCCGAACTGCTGATGGGGGGGATCACCGAGGTGGTGATCACCGGGGACCGCCCCGACCTGTTGGAGACGGTGCGGAGCCCATGGCTCCCCGGGATGGTCCTGGCCTGGGGCGAGCCGACGGCATCACCGCTGTGGGCGGGCCGGGAAGCCGACCGCGCCTATGTCTGCCGCAACTACGCTTGCCGGCTGCCGACGGACGACGTCAGCACCCTGTCCGCCCAACTGGTCGAGGAGGCCCGGTGAGCAGAGCCTCGACCCGCACGCCCCGGAACGGAACGGCCCGGGACATCGCCCGCTCCATCAAGCCCCGCCCCCGGATCGAGGTGACCGGGGGGGCGGCGCTGACCATGCTGGTCCTGGCGTGCAATGCCGAGGACACCACCGGCGTGGACCTGGCCTCGGGGACCCTGGTGCGGGTACGGGTGGGCTGGCCCGAGGACCACGGCCCGGATCTGGCCCCCTTCGACGTGGTGGAGGCGCGGCTGGCCGAGGAGCCCGAACGCGACGACCTGGCCCAGCCCGAGGCGGTCACGGCCACCGGGCTTCCCCGCCACCTCGGGACCCTGCACGGACGACGGGTCCGACGGCTCCTCCAGCAGCTGACGGCACCGGTCGAGGACCACGTGCTCGGGTTCCCGGGAGCTTCGGCCCCCTACTGGGAATTCCGGGGATTCCGGCCCTCGTTGGCCCTGTTGTCGCCGACCAAGGGACCGGTCCTGTTCCGCCGCATCGGGGACCGGTCGGTGTGGACCCGGTTCGGATGGGGACGGAGCGACAACTGGTTGCCGGTCGAGGACCTGAGAGCCGAGCGGGCGCTCGACGCCGCCCGCCGGGACCGGCTGCAGGGAAAGGACCTGTCGGCTGCCCTCGGGTTCAAACCCCACTATCTGGTGGCGGCGGTCAGCACGCCGCGTGACGGCCACTGCTACAAGACCATCAGGGCCCTGCTGCCCCGGAGTTGAACCCCGGCGGGGTCGCCTACAGTCGGCACCAGTGCCCGAGTCCCCGCCACCCCCTCAGCCACCACCCACGCCGGTGCCGTCGGCCATCCCGGTGCTGCCCGAATTCGGAGGCCCCTGCATCGTCAACGTGGTTCCCGCGTTGCTGGCTCGCAACGATCCGGAGAACGACGTCCCCGGATGGATCCCGGCCACCGCCCGGCGGGCCGCCCAGATCGTCCTGCTGGTGGTCGACGGCCTGGGGTGGGAGCAGCTGCAGTCCCGGCCCCAGCTGGCCCCGACCCTGCTGGCGGCCGAGGGCATCGACCATCCCATCACCTCGGTGGCCCCCAGCACCACCGCCTGCGCCCTCACCTCGATCACCACCGGCCGGCCCCCGTGCCAACACGGCGTCCTCGGCTACCGCCTGGCCGTAGGGGACGAGATCCTCAATGTGTTGCGGTGGAGGACCGGGAGTGCCACCTCGGTCGACGCCCGGCGGACCATACCGGCCAGGCAGTTCCAACCCTTCCCGTCGTTTCCCGGATCGTCCTCACCGGTGCCGGTCGTGTCCAAGGCAGAATTCGGCAGCACCGGCTTCACCGCCGCCCACCTCGGCAACTCGCCGCTGCACGGCTACAAGGTGGCCTCGTCGCTGCCCGTCGAAGTGGGACGGCTGCTGCGGGGCGGGGAGCCGTTCATCTACGCCTACTACGACGGCATCGACAAGGTGGCCCACGGCAACGGACTCGGTGCCCACTACGACGCCGAGCTGCGGACGGTGGACAGGCTGGTCGAGGACCTCGCCGCCGAGCTGCCCCCCGGTGCCGCACTGGTGGTGACCGCCGACCACGGGCAGATCGACATCGGCCCCCGCGTCGAGCTCCTGGGCCGGGAGATCATGTCCTTCGTGGAGTTCCTGTCGGGTGAAGGCCGGTTCCGTTGGCTCCATGCCCGGCCCGGCGCCGCCGACGACCTCCTGGCCGCCGCCTCCGAGCTGTACGGGGACAACACCTGGGTGCGGGCACGCGACCAGCTGGTCGAGGAGGGTCTGTTCGGCGGGACGCCCAGCCGCCCGTTGCTGGCCCGGCTGGGGGACGTGGCCCTGCTCCCCTACGGTCCGATCGCCTTCATCGACCCCGCCGACACCGGCGAGAGCCGACTCCAGAGCCGGCACGGTTCGTTGACCAGCGACGAGATGCTGGTGCCCCTGGTGGTCCTGGCCGGGGACGGGACAAGCTGAAGGCTGAAGGGAGACTTTCATGACCGATGAAATCGAGCCGACACCCGAACAGGCTGAGAGCCCGGCACTGCAACCGGAGATCGTGGACGGGACGGCCGGCCGCCTGAACACCCCGGCCATCGGGCCCGACGGGTCCGTACCCACCACCGGGGCGGCGGGCGACGGCGGCGACGAGGCCCACACCGAGGCCATCGAGCAGCCGGGAAAGCTCCTGCGGATCGGCTCGATGGTGAAACAGCTGCTGGAGGAGGTACGCCAGGCGCCACTCGACGAGGCCAGCCGGACCCGACTGCGGGAGATCTACGAGCAGTCGATCCGGGAGCTGGCCGACGGCCTCTCCCCCGATCTGGTCGCCGAACTGGACCGGGTCTCGATCCCCTTCGACTCCGGCACGCCGTCCGAGTCGGAACTCCGGGTGGCCCACGCCCAACTGGTCGGCTGGCTCGAGGGGCTGTTCCACGGGATCCAGGCCACACTGGTGGCCCAGCAGGTGGCGGCCCGGGCCCAGCTCGACGAGATGCGCCAGCGCTCCCTGCCCCAGGGGCCTCCCCAGGACATCGGCCGCCCGGGCACCTACCTCTGACCGGAACCCGGCCCCCGGCGCCTCGGGCCCCCCGACCCGGCCCCGGGCGCCTCGCCTCGGGCCACCCCGACCCGGCCCCGACCCCCCCCCAGGCCGCCGAACCGGCGCCATCGACCGGGCCAGGACCGGTCCGGCCAGGGACCTTGCCCCCCGGCGGCGACCGGTTCGCGCCTGCGCTATCGTCGGAATGACACGGCTGTAACTAGTCCACACCCTGTGGAAACGCCGGGTGTGACCCAAGGAACCTCGAGGAAGGCAACTGCCCGGTGGCCACACGGTCCTTCACCCACCTGCACACCCACACCGAGTTCTCGATGCTCGACGGCGCCGCCCGGGTCAAGGAGCTCGTGCAGGCGGCGGTGGAAAACGGACAGCCGGCGCTCGGGATCACCGATCACGGCAACATGTACGGGGTCCTCGACTTCTACGCCGCCTGCCGCCAGGCGGGAATCAACCCGGTCATCGGGACCGAGGCGTACATGGCCGGCGAGTCGCGCCACGAACGGCCGGTGCGCAAGGGCAAGATCGACGACACCGGCGGGGACGCCGGCGGAGGGGAGAAGCTCTACTACCACCTCACCCTCCTGGCCGAGAACAACGAGGGGTACCGTAATCTCCTCAAACTGTCCTCGGCCGCCTACCTGGAGGGCTATTACTACAAGCCCCGGGTGGACTGGGAGCTCTTGGAACGGCACAGCGCCGGTCTGATCGCCACCACCGGCTGCCTGGGTGGCGTCGTCCTCCAGGCCCTGCTGGCCGACGACCGGATCAAGGCCGAGACGCTGGCCGGGCGCCTGCAGGACATCTTCGGCAAGGACAGCCTCTTCGTCGAGCTCCAGGACCACGGGCTGCCCGAGCAGCAGAAGACCAATCCTGCCCTGGTCGAGATAGCCAAGCGGATCGGCGCTCCCCTGCTGGCCACCAACGACAGTCACTACACCCACCGGGAGGACCATGTCGCCCATGACGCCCTGTTGTGCGTCCAGACCGGTGCCCTCATCGACGATCCCAAACGATTCAAGTTCGAGGGCCAAGAGCACTATCTGAAGTCGGCGGTCGAGATGCGTCACCTGTTCGCCGAGCTCCCCGAGGCCTGCGACAACACCCTCCTGGTGGCCGAGCGGGCCAATGTCGAGATCGACTTCGGGCGTCCGAGCCTGCCGCGATTCCCGGTGCCCGACGAGTTCACCGGCGACACCTACGAGGAGCGGGCCGCCGCCTACCTGCGGCACCTCAGCATCGAGGGGGCCGAGGAACGCTACGGCCGTCCCGTGCCTCCCGAGGTCATGTCCAGGTTGGACTACGAGCTCGGGGTCATCGGTGACATGGGGTTCGCCGCCTACTTCTTGGTGGTGTGGGACCTCATCCGCTTCGCCCGTTCCCGCCAGATCCGGGTGGGCCCGGGCCGGGGGTCGGCCGCCGGGTGCTGCGTGGCCTACTGCCTCCGGATCGTGGATCTCGACCCCATCCGGTACGACCTGCTGTTCGAGCGGTTCCTCAATCCCGGTCGGGTGCAGATGCCCGACATCGACATGGACTTCGACGAGCGGTACCGGGGCGACATGATCAAGTACGCCGCCGAACGGTACGGGTCCGACCACGTGGCCCAGATCGTCACCTTCTCGACCATCAAGGCCCGGGCCGCCGTCCGCGACGCCGCCCGGGTGCTCGGCTACCCCTACATCGTCGGGGACAAGATCGCCAAGGCCATGCCGCCGCTGCTGATGGGACGGGACACACCACTGGCCGCCTGCCTGTCGCGCACCGAGGGCCACGAGGACGGATTCGCCGCCGCCGCCGAGTTGCGCACCATGTACGACACCGACCCCGAGGCCCAGCGGGTGATCGACGTGGCCAAGGGTCTCGAGGGGCTTCGGCGTCAGGACGGCATCCACGCCGCCGCCGTGGTCATCACCGACGAACCGCTGACCGAGTACGTGCCGGTCCAGCGAAAGCCCGACGGCAACAATCCCGACGAAGCCCCCGTCGTCACCCAGTACGAGATGCACGGGGTGGAAGACCTCGGCCTGTTGAAGATGGACTTCCTTGGGCTCCGGAACCTGTCGGTCATCGAGCGCTCGCTCGATCTGATCGAGGTGTCCACCGGGGTCCGTCCGGACATCGACGCCATCCCGCTCGACGACCCCGAAACCTTCGCCATGCTGTGCAGGGGCGATTCGATGGGCGTCTTCCAACTCGAGGGAGGGCCCATGCGGTCGCTGATGCGGTCGCTCGCCCCCACCAGCTTCGACGACGTGGCCGCCCTGGTCGCCCTCTACCGGCCCGGGCCGATGGCCGCCAACATGCACCGCGACTACGCCGACCGCAAGAACGGCCGGCAGGCGGTGACCTACCTCCACCCCGATCTCGAGGAGATCCTCGGGGACACCTACGGCCTGATGATCTATCAGGAGTCGGTCATGCGGGTGGCCCAGAAGATCGCCGGTTACGACTTGGCCGAGGCGGACAACCTCCGCAAGGCCTGCGGCAAGAAGATCCGCGCTCTCATCCAGGCCGAGCGCGAGAAGTTCGTGGCCGGCTGCACGGCCACCGGTTACCAGGAATCGCTGGGCACCGCCCTGTTCGACATCATCGAGCCCTTCGCCGACTACGCCTTCAACAAGTCCCATGCCTACGGCTACGGGTTCATCGCCTACCAGACGGCCTGGCTGAAGGCCCACTACCCGGTCGAGTACCTGGCCAGTCTGCTCACCTCGGTCAAGGACAACAAGGACAAGACCGCCGTCTACCTCGGTGAGTGCCGTTCGATGGGTATCGAGGTGCTGGTACCCGATGTGAACCGATCGCTATCGGAATTCGCCGCCGACTTCTCGGCCGGCCAGCGGGCGTTGGGCCAGCAGGGTACGGGCGACGACCTGGGTCGGCGCGACAATCCCGGGGCCATCACCTTCGGTCTGGCCGCCGTGCGCAACGTGGGCGAAGGCCTGGTGGGACTGATCGTCGACGAACGACTGGCCAACGGTCCGTTCGCTGACTTCTACGACTTCTGTCAGCGGGTCGACCCCCAGGTCCTCAACAAGCGCAGCATCGAGTCGCTGATCAAAGCCGGCGGTTTCGATTCGCTCGGCCACCCCCGCCGGGGACTGTGCCTGGTGTTCGAGGAGATCGTCGACCGCACCCTCGAGCGCCGACGCGAGCACGAGGCCGGGGTGGTTTCCCTGTTCGCCAGCCTGGAGCCGGAGACCGACGGGCAGACCATCGGGTTCGCCGACACCCGGGTGCCGATCCCCGACACGGAATTCGACAAGTCCCAGCGGCTGGCCTTCGAAAAGGAGATGCTGGGGCTCTACATCAGCGACCATCCGCTGATGGGCCTGGAGGGATCCCTGGCCCGGTTGACGGATTGCACCCTGGCCGAGCTCCGGGACATCGACCCCGAGTCGGCGGCCACCGGGGCGGGCGGCCACGGGGGCGAGGGGCAGATCCGGTCGGTGGGCGGGGTGGTGACCGAGCTGAACCGCCGCTACACCAAAAAGGGCGATTTGATGGCCACCTTCGTGCTGGAGGACCTGAACGCCTCCATCGAGGTGTTCGTCTTCCCGAAGACGATGGCCGAGTACGGGGCCCTGCTCGACGACGACGCCATCGTCGTCCTCAAGAGCCGGGTGGACCTCCGGGACGACCGCCTGAAACTGGTGTGCATGGAGGTCCAGCGGCCGGAACTGGCGGTGGGCGGCCGCGCCGACCTGCATATCACCCTGCCCCTGCATGCCCTGACCGACCAGGTGGTGGAGAACCTCAAACGGCTGCTGGCCGAGCACCCGGGCCACTCGCCGGTGTTCCTCCATGTCGGCGAAAAAGTGCTCCGACTGCCGTCCGAGTGCAACGTGGACAGCACCCGTGGGTTGGCCGGCGAGCTCAGGGTCCTCCTCGGACCCCGTGTCATCCAGAGCTGACCGGGCCCATCGCCGCCGGTCACAGCCCTGTTTGTCGGTGCTCGGGGGGCCGTCGGAGGCCGCCGGTCGGGCACGGATACGACAGGGGCCTCCAAATCCCGTAAAATCAAGTCACGGCTCCTGGCGTGGAGGCCCGCACATCCGCTTTCGCCCGTGTCGGGCGGGCGGACCGAGGGGGTGTTCCCGGCCATACCGGGGCCGTCGGCTAACGCCGCAGGGAGACCGAGGAGTACGGAACGGCATATGTCCATCCAGGTGGAGACCAAGGACTGCACATCGATCAGTGACGCCGAGTTGGCCGAGATGGCCGATCTCTGCGCTGAACGGGAACCGCGATTCGACATCGGGTTCCTCTCGAAACAGCGGGAGGAGTGGGTCCTCGTCACGCGCGCCCACGAAGGAGCCAAACTACGGGGGTACTCCTTCTCCACCCTGGAGCGAATCGGCGGCACCCCCTCCCTCCTCATCGGGCTGGCCACCGTGGACCGGACCTCGCGGGCCGAGACCGTGCTCCGGGCCATGATGGGCGACAAGTACCGGCGGGCCCTCCTGGCCTTCCCCGACGAGGACGTGCTGGTGGGGACAAGGCTCTTCGGTGCCGAGGGATTCCGGGCCTTCACCGGACTGACCGATGTGGTGCCCGGAGTCGATCACAAGGCCACCGGCGAGGAGCGGGCCTGGGGGCGGCGGCTGGCCAAGCGATTCGGGGCCGACGGCCGGATCGACGATCGGACCTTTGTGGTCAGCGGCGACGGCTGTGAGGCCGGTGGATTCGATTTCTGCAGCCCCAAGGCGGCCCCGTCCAGCGAAGCCCATGTGTTCTTCGAAGAGGTCGATGTCAGTGGTGGTGGCCGCCTGGTCGCCTTCGGGTGGGCCATGGCCGAGGACCTGGCGGCCGGAAAGCTGGGCGGGCGCTGACCTCCCACCCTTCGGGCCTGCGCCGATGGGCGGGCCGGGAATGAAAGCCCGCGACGGCGGCGAAAGCAATAGCATGGGCGCGTGAAGGTATCGACGCGAGGCGACTACGCCAGCCGGGCACTCCTGTCATTGGCTCTCCACACCGACGGGGACGGACCGACTGCGGTGCGCGACATCGCCGACCGCACCGGCCTACCCCAGCCCTATCTCGAACAGATCCTGCTGGCCCTGAAGGGCGCCGGCCTGGTGCGCTCCAAGCGCGGCGTGGGCGGAGGGTACGTGCTGGCCCGCCCGCCCGAGGAGATCACGTTGTCCCAGATCGTGTCGGCGGTGGACGGTCCCATCGTGGCCGGCGACTTCGGTCTCCCCCACGAGAACGGGGCGTGTGATCACGAGGGCCAGTGCGTCCTGCTCACCGTGTGGGCCGACCTGGGCGAGCACATGCGTACCCATCTCGACTCGTACAACCTGGCCGACATGGTGGCCCGGGCCCAGGGTCGGGCCCCCGCCCTGCGCCAGAACGCCGGCTGATCGGCCCGCTCCCCCGACCGGGGTCGCCGATCCCCGGGCCGCTGCCCGGCCTGATCCCCTCCGATCGGCCGGCAGTCTCCGATTCGGGTTCCGATTTGGGCTGCTTCCCATTTTGCCGAGCTGGTACCAGATCTGGTGCCCGCGGTCACGAATCACCCCTGATTCCATCGGACCACCACCGCCTGTTCCCGATCCCAGCCCAGTTGGCTGAGCCCGCCCGGGCCCAGCACGAACAACCGGCCGGCGGTGGGGTCCAGCCCCACCCACCGGGCGGCCATGACCCGCAGGACGTGTGAGTGGGCAAAGCACACTACGTCGCCGTCGACGGCCCGGACCCGGGCGATCACCCGGTCGACCCGTTGGCCCACGTCGTACACGCTCTCCCCGTCGGGAGCCCCGTCGGCGAACAGTTCCCAGCCGGCCCGTTCCCGTCTGATCTCTTCGGTGGTGAGCCCCTCGTACGAGCCATAGTCCCATTCGGCCAGGTCAGGCTCGGTCTGCGCCCGATCCCCCAGGCCGGCCAGCAGGCAGGTGTCCCGGGCCCGGCGCAGCGGGCTGGTCAGCACGCCGGCCAGGTGGTACTCGGCCAGCCTGGGCCGCAGGGAACGCGCCTGGGCCTCGCCGCCGGGCAGGAGGGGCAGGTCGGTGCGCCCGGTGTGTCGGCCGTTGAGGCTCCACTCGGTCTCGCCATGGCGTATCAGCAGGCACCGGTGACCGGATCTGGGCATCCGGACAGCCGACCACTCCGAACACCTGGCGCGCAACCCGGCACCTGGGCCCACCGGAAACCCCGGCTCGGTCCAGATCGGAGGCCAGGCATGGAATGTGCCGGGCTGATCAGGCGTTAAAGCTTCTGTCAGTCCTGTGACGATGGATGAGGAGAGGGATGGCAAGTCGCACCTTGAGCAGAAACGAAGGCAAGGCCGGTGGGACGTCGGCCAAAAGGGCCTCGGTGGCCCCGGCCCCGGCGACCACCGGGGGGAAGGCCGCGCCCGGCCGGCCCACCGGGTCGACCACCGCCGGCCGGGGTCAGGCCCGCAACCGGGGCACGGACGCCGACAGCCTGGGCCTGTTCCTCCGGGATCTCGACCACCATCCGCTTCCTGATCACGAAGCCCAGACCGAGCTGGCCAAGAGGGTCGCAGCCGGCGACGACGCCGCCCGTCGGGAGATGGTGGCGGCCAACCTCCGGCTGGTGGTCCACTGGGCCCGCCGCTACCAGGACCGGGGGGTGGATCTGCCCGACCTCATTCAGGAGGGGACCTTCGGCCTGATGCGGGCGGTCGACAAGTTCGATTGGGAGCGCGGCTTCCGGTTCTCGACCTATGCCACCTGGTGGATCCGACAGGCCCTGCAACGGGCGGTACAGCAGCACGGTCGCACCATCCGGCTCCCCATGGAGGTGGCCGAGCGCAATCAGCAGGTGGACGCCGCTCTGTGGGAGCTGACGCACCAGTACCAGCGGCCACCCACCGACGCCGAGCTCGACGATGCCACCAACACCACCGCCGAGGTCCGCTCCGATCTGTCCCAGGTGGCACGAGTGGTGGCCAGTCTCGATCAACCGGCGGCGGCCGACTCGACGGCCACCTTGGGCGACCTGGTCTCCACCGATCTCAGCGACTTCGAGGACGAGGTCACCTCGGAACTGACCCTCGACCTGGTCCGCCAGGCGGTCGACCGGCTGACCGATCTCCAGCGCATGGTCATCCGGCACCGGTTCGGATTCGACGGGAGCGATCCCGCCTCGCTGCAGACGACGGCCGAGCGGTTGGGCATCGGTGTGCGCAAGGTGCGCCAGGCCGAAGCCGAGGCGCTCGAGGTGCTGGGCGACAGCCAGATGCTCGAAGCAGCCCACGAGGCCGCCTGAGCCGGAGCCCCCGGGCAAACACCTGGACCTCGGGGTCCGACCGGATCCGGGTCGGTGGCCGCCGGCTACTGGCCGAGCGCCTCCAGTTGGTCCCGCAGGTCGCCGGGGAGCTCCGAGGTCCACGAAACCGGTTGGCCGGTGCGCGGGTGCTCGAAGCCCAGGGAGAAGGCGTGGAGGAACGGCCGGGAGACGGTTGCTCCGGGCAGCGTCCGCCCCCGGGCGTAGACCGGGTCGGCCACCACCGGATGGCCGATGGCCGAGAGGTGGACCCGGATCTGGTGGGTCCTGCCCGTCTCGAGGGTCGCCGTCAACAGTGTGGTGGGCGCTGGGGTGCCGAAGCGTCGCTCCACCCGGTACCGGGTGCGGGCCTCCTTGCCCCGTCGTGACACGGCCATCCGGGTGGGAGAGCTGACCGAGCGCCCGACGGGGGCGTCGACCACCCCGCTCTCACCGTCCACGGTGCCCAGCACCAGGACCCGGTAGCTCCGGGTCACCCGGCGGTCGCCCAGTTGGGACACCAGGGACCGGTAGGAGTCGGCGGTCCGGGCCACCACCATGAGGCCCGACGTACCGCGGTCGAGACGGTGCACGATCCCCGGGCGGTCGGGTCCGGAGCCGACGGGGTCGGCCGACGATGCCAGCTCCGGATACCGGGCCAGCAGGCCGTGGACCAACGTCCCGGTGCGGTGGCCGGGGCCGGGGTGGACGACCAGACCTGCCGGCTTGTCCACCACGATCACGTCGGCGTCCTCGTGGACCACCTCGAAGTCCACCGAGGGATCGGGCTCGGGTCCCGGTGGGTGCTCGACGTCCCCGGAGTCCACCGAGAGGGCCTGTCCGAGCCGGAGCACCGCACTCCGGTTCCGCACCGGAACGCCGTCGACGGTGATCCGGCCCTCGTCGATCATGGTGTTCACCACCGACCGGGAGACGTCCGACACCAGGGCCACCGCCTTGTCCACGCGGACGCCGTCGAGGGACGCCGGCACCGTCACAGTGACCGTGCTCACCGGATCCGGGGCCCCCGCACCAACGACACCACCAGCAGGGCACAACCGACGGTGATGCAGGCGTCGGCCACGTTGAAGGTCGGCCAGAAGTGGAGATCCACAAAATCGACCACCGCTCCGTGGTCCCCCCGGAACAACCGGTCGGCCAGATTGCCCAGGGCGCCCCCGAGGATCAGCCCCAGGATGGCGGCGCGGCCCAACGACGTAGACCGCCACACCAGCACCGACAATGCGGCAATGAGCAGGCACACGACCACCACGACCAGGCCGGTCTGACGTTGGAACAAGCTGAAGGCCGAGCCGGTGTTGTAGGACAGTTGGAGGTCGAGCGGGCCGATAAAATGGATGGGTCCGGTGGTCAATCGTGTGACCGCCCACCACTTGGTGAGCTGGTCGACGACCACCACGGTGGCGGCCACCGCCGCCGCCACCACCAGCCGCCGGGCTCCCGACCTCGGGCCCGACCCGTGGACCACCGCTGCAGGGTCGTCGGTCAGCGTCGTGCCAGACCACCGCTCTTGCAGGCCACGCACAGCCGGGCGAACGGCAAGGCCCGCAACCGGGCTTTGGGGATCGCCTGGTGGCAGCGTTCGCAGGCGCCATAGGTCTTGCGGTCGATCTTGCGCATGGCGTCGTCGATCTCCTCGACGGCGGCCGACGCCTGAGCCGAAAGGGCGAGGTTCCGCTCGCGGTCCACGGTCACCGTGCCGCCCTCGCCGGACTCCTCGTCGAACTGGACATCACCCGGCTCCCGTTCGAGAGCCAGCGAGTCGGCCTCCGCCCTCAGGTCGTGTGCCTGCCCGTCATAGATGCCTCGCTCCTCCAGCAACAGGACCCTCTGCTCGTCGAGGAACTTCGGCTCCTTGGCGTACGGGCCGACCGTCAGCCTCTTCGGGGCGGTCGGACCGGCCGGCGCCTTCAGGCCCGAGGGTGACCGCTTGAGCCCGGCCGTGCCCTTCTTGGCCGGGGAGGCCTTGGCCGTGGCCTTGGCCGGTGGAGCCGACTTCTTGGCCGGCGCAGACTTCTTGACCGCCGGCGCCGACTTCTTGGCGGCGGCCGGAGGGCCCTTTTTGGCCACGGTGGTCTTCTTCGGCGGGGCCGGCCTCTTGCTGGCCGGAGTGGACTTCTTCGCCGGCGCCGCCTTCTTGGTGGCCGACGGAACTGACTTGGAGGCGGATGCCGACTTCTTGGCCGTCGCAGCCCTCTTCGGCGTGGGTGCCGCCGCCTTCTTCGCTGCCGTCACATCGACCTCCTTCAAGGTGCTCACCGTCGCACGGGTGCGACCGCCCGGTCGCGCTGGGATCGGGCCATCGCCACATCCGGTGGGCGGGTGACGATACCGTGCCCAGCCCACTGCGGCAATCCGAACTACGGGAATCCGCCCCAGGACCATACCGGTACGTCGTCATCCACCGAGCGGCGCAGCCGGGTGGAGGAGCCGGATGCCGCCGATGATCTCGCTCGGTGAACGAGCCCCCCGATCCCCCGGCCGGTCAGACGGGCGGGACCGGTCGACAGTCGACGGTTACAGCGGCAGCGGGGCGCTGGCCTCGGTCGGCTGGGACGAGGCCACGGCCCCGGTCGGCCGCATCTGGGTCACCTCACCGGTCTGGACGGTGCCACTGTGCTGGGGTGAGGGTGCACTTTGGGGAGGAGCGGCGGCCGGACGGTTGCCGGTTTGGGTGATGCCCGGTTGGGGTGCCGGGCCCGGAGCGGATCCGACGGCGGGAACGCCGCCACCGCCCTCCGGTCGAGCCTCGGCACGGGACGGGTCCGATTCCGGTTGGACGTTCTCGTCCACCCACCGCAGGATCTCGCTGAGGGCGCCCCGCAAACGGCTCCGTTCGCTCTCGAGATGGCGGGTCATGGTCTCGACGTCGTTGGCCAGCTTGGAGCGCGCCACCTCGAGCCGGCCGATCTCCTCGCGCAGGCGCTGTTCGGATTCGGCGGCCAACTGGGTGGCCTGGGTCTGGGCCTGCTCGGTCAGGAGGCGGGCCTTGGCCCCGGCTTCGGCGATGACCCGGGCCGCCTCGGCTTCCGATTCCGCCTTGGTCTCGTCCACGAATTTCTGGGCCAGGAGCAGGGTCCGCTGCAGGGTGTCGTCGGGCGGGGCCGGCTCGGCCGCCACCACCGGCTGTTCGGGCCTCTGTTCGATGGCCAACTCCAGCTGGGCGATTCGCTCGGCCGCCTGTCGGAGCCGCTCCCCGCTCTGGCGCAGCTGTTCCTGCAGCCCCTCGGCCTCGACGGCGGCCTTCTCCAGATACTCGTCGACATCATCCCGGTGATATCCCTTGAGGGTCTCGCGGAACTCAACCGTTCGGAGGGAGTCAAGTGCTGACTGGGAGGAATCCATGCCCGACATGCTAGCGGCGCTGCTCGGGGTGTCCAGGCATTTATTTTTTCGAATTTCGGGAACGGTCGGCGGCGCCCCCGGGGACGGAGGACCGGGGGGCAGGCCCGCATCATCTCTCGAGCAGCGGGATCACGACGGCGGATATGACCAAAAAGACGATCAGGACCGAGAGGTCGAGGCCGACGCCACCCACCCGCACCGGAGGGATGATCCGCCGGACCGGCCTCAGCACCGGCTCGCAGATGGCCGACAGCACGTTCTGGATCTTGTGGACCGGCGAGTCGTAGGCCAGACGGCCCGAAGCCGCCACCCAACTCAGTATGGAGTAGGCGAACAGGACCAAGAGGAACAAGTAGAGGACCGTCACGATGATCCCGAACATGTCGACTCACTCCCTCTTCCCGCACGGGCCGGACGGGCCCTCCCCGTTCAGGGATTGACCAGGCCGCGGTCGGCCAGACGCTGGCGCTCCTCGTCGGACACCTTCACATTAGACGGCGTCAGCAGGAATACCTCGTCGGCCACTCGCTCCATCCCGCCGGACAGGGCGTAGGTGACGCCACTGCAGAAATCGATCATCCGCCGCTGGAGGTCGCGGTCGGCGCTCTGCATGTTGACGATCACCGGTTGGTTGTTCATGAGTCGATTGGCGATCTCCTGTGCGTCGGCGAAGCGGCCCGGTGCCACGATGTGGACCCGGGCATTGGACGACTCCTGGGAGATCGGCCGGACCGACGGGGATCCGAGCGGGCCCCGGGGGGCGACGGTGGTGGGCGAGGCGGCGACCGCCGTACCTGCCGTCTCGTCCCTCGTCAGCGTCCTGATCCTCGGGCTGGGCATGGCCGTGGTCGGTTCATCGATTTCTTCGGGACCGGCGGCCGATCGTTGACCCACCCGGCCCACCCCCGGTGCCGATGACCGTGCGTCGTAGTCGTCATAGTCGTCGTAGTCGTCATCGACCAGGCCCAGGTAGGCCATGGTCTTTTTCATGAATGAAGCAGGCATCGATTCCTCCTGGGCACAGCGTAGTGCCTGGCTTCATCTACAGGTGGAAGGGTGGGGGCGCTCTCGGTGATCACCGATGGGCGGCCCGGGCACCGAACAGGACCCGGCCCAGGCGGACCATGGTGGAGCCCTCGGCCAGTGCCACATCGAAGTCGTCGCTCATGCCCATCGATCGAACCCGCAGGTCGAGGGAGTCGGCCAGCTCGGCCACCAACCGGAACCCCGGTCGGGCCTCCTCCCCGGTTCCCGGTCGTCCCACGGCCATCAGGCCGGCCACATCCAGATCCTCGTCACCCAAGGCACCCACCAGCTCGGCCACCCGAGCGGGAGGGCAACCGCCCCGACCGGGAATGCCGGCCACGTCGACCTGGACGAGCACGGTGGATCCGGGCCGGCGCCGGGCGATGGCCCGGCCCTCCTCGATGCGGCTCACCCCCTGCCACCAGGTGACCAGGGGGGCCAGGCGGGCCACCTTGTTCCGCTGCACGGCTCCGAGGAAGTGCCAGGTCGGCTCGGCGTGCTCCGCCGGTGCCCGGGGGGTCCCCGGGTCACCGACTCCCCCGCTCCCGACATCGAGGTCCAGGGCGCCGGCCTTGGCCACCAGCTCGTCGGCGTAGTTCTCACCCACGTCGACCAGGCCGACGGAGAGGGCGGCCCGCACCGCCTCGACACCGAAACCCTTGGTGACGGCGACGATCCGCACCGAGGAAGGATCGCCGGAGGCGCCGTCGATGCGGCGGCGGACCTCTTCCACGCGGCCCTCGAACCCGTGGGGATCGAAGTGCCCGGGCTCGCCCGTCACCGACCGACCGGGCCCGGGGTCTCCCCCCGGGACGGCTCCGACCACACCAGCAGTGCCTGACGACCCAGGTCACCCCGCCGGCGGTGGGAGAAGTACCGATCGTCACAGCCTGTGCAGGCGCCCACCCCGGGGGCCTCCCTGACCTGGCACGCCGTCAACATCGCCGACACGGCGGCGGGAATGTCCAGCGCCGGACGACCGTCCGACGTCCGGCCCCGGGCCTCGGGTCCGACGGCGGCGCACACCTCGGCCAGGTCGGATGGGGAGAACTCGTAGCAACCGGGGTGGATGCACGGTCCCAGGGCACCGACCACCTCGGTGGCCCCGAGATCCCGCATGGCTCGGACCGCCTTGTGAACCACGCCCTCGGCCAGCCCCCGCCACCCGGCATGCACGGCGGCGAACACTCCCTCCCTGCTGCCCAGGGCCACCGACGCACAGTCGGCGGTCAGCACGGCCAGGGCCACCGTGGGAACCGTCGACACCAAGGCGTCACCGACTCCGGCGGCCACGACTGGAATCCGCCCGGGCCGGTCCCCCGCTGGGGCTCGCACCCCCGCTCCCTCGTCAGCCCCTACGGTCTCCGCTCCCCCCGCTCCCTCGACCATCACCACCGTGACCACGGAGCTCCCGTGGACCTGGTCGACCCATCTGACCTGCCGCACGTCGGCATTCCCCCGGTCGCCGGTCACCTCGGCGGCCCACCGGCCGAGGCCGCCGCCGCGGCCGGAGGCAGGAGACCCACGGCCAGGACGGAGGTCGCCCGAGGAGGCATCGCTCCAGGCGGCCACGATGGTCCCGACGATGGGGACGGCGGGCGTGGGCCGGGTCAGCGCAGGAACGAGGGCACGTCGAAGTCGTCGTCGCCCAGATCGAGCTCGTCCTCGGTGGGCGCGGCGAAAATGTCCTCGTGGGCCGGGTCTGCCCCCAGGACACGACTGCGGCTCTCCTCCCGCCCGCCCGCCTCGGTGTGGGGCGAACCTCCGCGGGACTGCGCTTCCCATCGCTCGAAGCCGGCGGCGATCACCGTCACCCGGACCTCGTCACCCATGTCCTCGTCGATCACACTCCCGAAAATGATGTTGGCGTCGGGATGGGCCACGCCGTGGATGATCTCGGCGGCCTCGTTGACCTCGAACAGGCCCAGATCGGGCCCACCGGCGATGTTGAGGAGAATGCCACGGGCCCCCTCGATGGACGCCTCGAGCAGCGGGCTGGTGATGGCGGCCCGGGCGGCATTGACCGACCGGCCCTCACCGGTGGCCGAACCGATCCCCATGATGGCCGTGCCGGCGTTGCTCATAATCATCTTCACGTCGGCGAAGTCGGTGTTGATCAGGCCCGGAACCGTGATGAGGCTGGTGATCCCCTGTACCCCCTGCATCAGCACCTCGTCGGCCATCTTGAACGCATTGACCATGGAGGTCTTCTCGTTGGACACGGTGAGCAGACGGTCGTTGGGGATGATGATGAGGGTGTCGACCTTCTCCTTCAGGTTCTGGATGCCCGCCTCGGCCTGGACGGATCGGCGGCGTCCCTCGAAGGTGAAGGGACGGGTCACCACCCCGATGGTCAGGGCCCCGAGGGATTTGGCGATCTCCGCCACCACCGGGGCCGCTCCGGTGCCGGTCCCGCCGCCCTTGCCGGCGGTGATGAACACCATGTCGGCACCCTTCAGCGCCTCCTCTATCTCCGAACGGTGTTCCTCCGCCGCCAGCCGGCCCACCTCAGGATCGCTTCCGGCTCCCAATCCCCTGGTCAGCTGGCGTCCGATGTCCAACTTGAGGTCGGCATCGCTCATGAGCAAGGCCTGGGCATCGGTATTGGTGGCGATGAACTCGACGCCCCGCAGACCGGCCTCGATCATGCGGTTGACGGCGTTGACACCCCCGCCTCCGACGCCGACCACTTTGATGACGGCGAAATAGTTGTTCTGCGCCGGAACGGTCATGGAATCCCTTACCCTCGACCAAAGGTTGAAACCGTTCCAACCGGCGAGTTGCCGACCACGATACGGTCAGCGGAGTACCTGGTCAAGCACTGGGCAAGCACTGTCGGCCCGCTGACCACCCCGTTTCGGCGCCGTGGCAACCCCGATCGGTGACGCCAACCTGGTCATGAGCCCACCGTGGGCGACTGGGGCACCGAGACGTCGATGGTCGTTGCTCCCACGAGGGACGCGTGGGCGATGATGGCCGCCACGTCCTCGTACTTGGCGTTCCGTTCGGTGTCGGTCCCGAACGAGACGTTGATGCCCGAGTTGAGTCCCAGGTCGAGCGTGCGGTCCGGTTCCTCGGTCACCGAGACGACCTGGGCGGCGAACGCCCGGGGAAGGCTGCGGCTCACGGCCAGCCCGGGGGCGGCGACCGACGGCAGGGTGCTCCCCACCGGCGGGGGTGGCACCTGGCCCTTCGGGTCGTAGACGGCCAGTTCCGGGAGGCCGGGAGGTTGGTCGAGCAGTACCTCGAGGGTCCGGCCCCGGCTGTCCAGCACCGACCATGCCGTGCCTGGACCGGCCATCGTCACCCTGGGCACCCGTTCGGTGACCGAGACCGTCACGCCGTCGGGCCAGTCCCGCTGCACCTGGGCGGTGGCGATGAACGGCAGGGCCTCGACCCGGGCGGCGGAGGACCCCGGATCCATGCTGACCAGGGGCGGGTGACCGTCCAGCCCGGCGGCGGCCACGATTGCCGACGTGGGGGTGTCGGGGTGGCTGCCGGACACGGTGACCACCCGGGCGCTGAACAGGCCGGTGTGGAGCAGGCCCCATCCGGCCACGGACAACACGACCACCCCCACCAGCCCGACGATCCAGCGGAGCCGGCGACGACCCTGCTTCCGCCGGACCGCCAATCGGCGTTGCCGGATCCGGGGGTCGATGGGCGCCGGCCCGCTCAGCTCCGTGTCCTGATCGTTGTCCTTTTCCCCCTTTCCCCCTTTTCCGCCCTTTCCTCCCTTTGCTCGTTGCCGTTGTCCTTGCCGTTGTCCTTGCCGTTGTCGGCCGTGCCCTTGCCTGTGTCCTTGCCCGTCTTCGTGTTTGTGCCCGTGGGTGCCGTCACGATGCTCCACCCTCCTGGTCAGCGAATCCGATCAGGCGCACCTCGGTCTGGAGGACCACGCCGGTGGCCCCGGCCACCGCGGCCCGCACATGGTCCATGAGCCGCTTCACGTCCTCGGCCGAGCCACCCGGGTCGGCTTGGATGAAGTTGGCGTGCTTGGTCGACACCTGGGCCGTCCCCAGGCGGAACCCCTTCAGCCCGCATTCGTCGATCAGGCGCCCGGCCGAATCGCCGGGGGGATTGGAGAACACCGAGCCGGCGTTGGCCCCGCCTGGCTGGTTGGCCCGGCGCCAGCGCACGATCTCGTCGATGGCCGCCTTTCCCCGGTCGGCATCACCATGCTCGAGCTGGTGACGGCCGGCCACCACCACTTCGGTGGGACCCAGCTGGCTGTGGCGGTAGCCGAGGGCTAAGCGGTCCGGGCCGGATTCATGCACCGAGGCATCGAACAGGTCCACCCAACGGAAGCCCGACAGGGTGGCGGCGGTGTCGGAGCCGTGGCCGCCGGCGTTCATGCGGATGGCCCCTCCGACCGTGCCGGGCACGCCCACCGCCCACTCGAGGCCGGACAGGCCGGCGGCCGCCGTTCGCCGGGCCAGCACCGGGAGGCTGACGGCGGCTCCGGCCACCACCTCGGTGCCGTCCATGGCCAGCGTCTCGAACCCCGGACCCAGGGTGACGACCAGGCCGGGAAATCCCCGGTCGGAAACCAACAGGTTCGACCCTCGGCCCAGCACCAAGACGGGAACCCTCGACCCGGCCAGTGCCCTGGCCACTGCCACCAGCTCCTCCTCGTCGGCCGGATCGGCGAACAGGGCGGCCGGGCCGCCCACCCGGTAGGTGGTCAGGGCACCGAGCGGCTGGTGGCGGCGGGCCAACGACCCGAGGGCTCGATCCACCGACGTCAGGTCGTCGGACCAGGTAGTCAACGAACCGCTCACCAGCCCGGGTCGGCCATCAGCTCGTCGGGGAGCGAGGTGAGATCGCCGGCCCCGAGCGTGCAGCAGAGGTCCCCCTCCTCGAGGATCTCCCCCACCGTGCGGCGGAGGTCGGACCGACCGGCCACATAGAGCACGGGCATGTCCGGGAACGACCGGTGGACCGCATCGGCCACCAACTGCCCGGACACCCCGGGGACGGGGGCTTCACCGGCGCCGTAGACGTCGGTGACGACGGTGAGGTCGGCGTCGCCGAAGGCGGTGCCGAACTCCTCCCCCAGCTCGGCGGTCCTCGTATAGCGGTGGGGTTGGAACACGGCCACCACCCGGCGCCACTCCCCGTTGCGGGCGGCGGCCAGTACCGCCCGGACTTCGCTGGGGAGATGGGCATAGTCGTCGACGAAGGTCACGCCCCGCACCGTGCCCCGGAACTCGAACCGGCGGGCCACCCCGGCGAACCGGGCCAACGCCCGGGCCGCGGCATCGAACGGCACACCGGCGGCCAGTGCGGCCACCGTGGCTACTGCGGCATTGGTGGCGTTGTGGAGCCCGGGAACCGGGACATCCAGTCGACCCTGGTCGAGCCGGTTCGGCCCGACCAGGGTGAAGGACACCGAGCTGCGGGCCAGGGTCAGGTCGACCATGCGGTGGGTGCACTCGATGCCGGTGCCGACGATGTCGGCGCCGGCCGCCCGTCCGATGGCGGCCGCCACCGGATCGTCCCCTCCGACCACCCGGTCCTGACGGGCGTTGGCCACGAACTGCTCGAAGGCCGCCCTCACGGCGGCAAACGACCCGTAGTGATCGAGATGGTCGGCTTCGACGTTGGTGACGACGGCGATGTCGGGGGTGAGGGCCAGGAAGGTGCCGTCGCTCTCGTCGGCCTCCACCACCAGCCAGTCACCCTCGTCCCACACCGCGTTGGTGCCGATCTCGTTCACCTCGCCGCCGATCAGGAACGAGGGGTGCATTCCCGCCTCCACCAGCAAGAGGGCCAGCATGGATGCCGTGGTGGTCTTTCCGTGGGTCCCGGCCACGGCGATGCACCGCCGGAGCGAGGCGATGGCGGCCAGTGCCTCCGAGCGGGTCAGGACCGGGAGCCCCCGGTGGCGGGCCTCGGCGATCTCCGGATTGCTGTCGGCGATGGCCGACGAGGCCGTGACCAGGTCGGCGGAACCGAGATTGGCGGCTCGGTGGCCGATGTCGACATGGATCCCGGCCCGTGACAGGCGGTCGGTGATCCCCGAAGACTTGAGGTCGCTTCCCGTCACGGTGTGGCCCATGGCGTGCAGGACGGTGGCGATGGCGCTCATGCCGGCGCCGCCGATCCCCACCACGTGGACGGTACGCAGGCTGGCCGGATCGCCCAGGCGGCCACCCGGCTGGTCGGCACTCACCGCCGGCTCCCGCGGTGGCCGGGCCGGGCGTTGGACTCGATCACCCGTGCCCCGGCGGCGGCGGCGTCGCCCCGGCCGATCGATGCCGCCGCCCGTCCCATCGCCTCGACCCGACCGGGCTCGGTCAACAGATCGTCCAGCACCTCGACGAGACCCTCGGCGTCCAGCTCGTGGTCCGGGACCAGCACCGATGCCCCGACCCGTTCCAGCACCCTGGCGTTGGCCGTCTGGTGGTCGCCGGGGGCACCGGGCAGGGGGACCAGCACCGAGGGGACACCGGCCACCGCCAGCTCGGCCACCGTCATGGCACCGGCCCGGCACACCACGACATCGGCGGCGGCGTAGACGGCGTCCATCCGCTCCTCGTAGGGCACCCGGACCAGATGCAGCCCGGACCCGGCGCCGACCCCGCCGCCGTTGGCCGGCCCGGCCGGGGCCCCGTCGACCAGGGCGTACCCGTCCTCCTCCCAGTCCCGCCGGCCCACGATGTGGTAGATGGACCGATCGGCCCGGTCCCTCCACCGATCGGCCAGCTCGGCCGTCACCTGGTTGAGGTGGCGGGCGCCCAGCGATCCGCCGAACACGGCCACGGTGGGCCGGTCGGCCGGGAGTCCCAACGAGAGCCGAGCCGCGCTCCGGTGCCGGCTGTCGCGCTCGACGGCGGCGATCTGGGCCCGGACCGGGGTACCCGTGACCACGGCCCGGGGCAGTGGATTGCCCTCCCAGGCCACGGCGCTGGCCCGGGCGAAGCGCCCGAACATCCGGTTGGCGGCCCCCGGGACGGCGTCGACGTTCACCAGCACCAGAGGCACACCGAGCACCACGGCGGCCAGAGATGCGGCCGCACTGGCATAGCCGCCCACCGACACCACCACCCGGGGACGAGCCCGTAGGACGACGCCGAACCCGCGGGCACAGGCGACGGCCAACCCGCTCAGCGCGGCCAGGTTGGCCTCGATGGCCCGGGGGGACAGGCTGCGGACGATCCCCCGTCCGGGCAGCAGGGTGAAGGGGAACCCCCGCCCTTCCAGCACCGTCCGGTCCTGACCGCGGGCGGATCCGACGAACTCGATGGCGTCTCGGCGGTGACCGGCGTCGACCAGGGCCTCGGCAATGGCCAGGGCAGGTTGGAGGTGCCCTGCCGTACCACCCCCTGTCACCAGGGCGAACCGCTCTCCGCTCACCGTCTGACAGGTCGCAGCCGCAGACCGTTGGATCCGGTCGTCGAGCGTTCGTGGGAGGCGATGTTGATCAATATGCCGGCGGCGGCCATGGTGATGACCAGCGACGATCCACCGAACGAGATGAACGGCAACGGGATGCCGGTCACCGGCAGCACCCCGATCACCGCGCCGATGTTGATCACCGCCTGACTGGTGATCCAGGTGGTGATCCCGACGGCCAGCAGGCTCCCGAACCGGTCGGGGGCACGGGTGGCGGCCCGCAGGCCGAACCAGGCCAGGGCGAAGAAGAGGCCGAGGAGCACCACCGCCCCCACCAGGCCCAGCTCCTCCCCCACCACCGAGAAGATGAAGTCGGTATGGGCGTTGGGCAGGGTGCCCCACTTCTCCCGGCCGCCGCCCAGGCCCAGGCCGAACAGGTGCCCCGATCCGAGCCCGATCAGCGATTGCCACACCTGGTACCCGGTACCCGATCGGGTGGCCCCCGGGTTGAGGAAGGACAGGATCCTGTCCCGACGGTACGGATCGGCCAGCCCGACCAACAGGGCCAGACCACCGAAGGCGCCCACGATCTTGAGGATCGGGCTCATGGGCACCCCCCCGATGAACAGGACGCCGAAGGCGATGCAGGACAGTACCAGTGCCGTGCCCATGTCCGGCTGCTTGAGGATGAGAACGCCCGAGATGCCCAGCACGGCCAGTACCGGCACGACCACCAGCTTCGGATCGGACATCAGGTGGGACCGCCGGGTCACCAGGTCGGCGGCGAACACCGCCAGGGCCAGCTTCATCAGCTCGGACGGCTGCAACTGCAGCATGCCCACCCCGATCCAGCGCGACGAACCACCGGCCGACACGCCCAGGTGGGGAACGAGGACGGCGAACAGCAGCCCCACGGTCACCACCACCAGCGGGCCACGGACCCTGCGCCACTTCCGGTAGTCCATCTTGTAGGTCAACACCAGCACGCCGGCGCCGACCCCCATCCACAGCGACTGGCGGATCAGGATCGACCACGGGGACCCGTAGAGCTGCATCGAGATCAGGGGCGAGGCCGAACCGACCATGATGAGACCGAAGACGCAGAGGACGGCGACCAGCACGGCCAGGGCCGGGGCCGTACCGATGCGGGACATGACCCCTTCCACTCGGCTCGGGACGGTCGTCCTGGTCCCGTCGCCGGGAGCGGAGCCGGCGGGTCTGTCGGGTGTGCCGGAGCCCCCCGAGCCCCCGGGGCGGATGTGGCGGGTGGCAGATGGTCCCACCGTCGGCAACGGGCCCAACGGGGTGGCACGCCTCGACGGATGACGCCCCCGGACCGTCTCCTGGGTCGACACGTTCCGCTCAGCCATGCCTGCGCCCGACACTGGTGGGCCGTCCGAAACAGGGCGCCGGCGTGCCACAAGGCATGATCTGCATCCTCCTAGCCTCGCCCACCCTGGCGTCCGGGTGGTGGAACCCCATCAAACCTTCCCCACCGTGAGGAAGTCCCCGTAGAAGATGCCCAGCCCGAGGGCGGCGAACAGGCCGGCCAGAATCCAGAAACGGATGATCACCGTGGTCTCGGGCCACCCCAACAGTTCGAAGTGGTGGTGCAACGGCGCCATCCGCAGCACCCGGCGATGGAACACCCGGAAGCTGATGATCTGGACCACCACCGACAGGGTCTCGATGACGAACAGGCCGCCGATGACGACCAGCAGGAGGTCCAGGTTCATCAGCAGGCACAGGGCGGCCAGTCCCGAACCGATGGCGAGGGACCCGGTGTCCCCCATGAAGATCTTCGCCGGGGCGGCGTTCCACCACAGGAACCCGAGGCAGGCCCCGGCCAGGGCCACGGCCGCCACAGCCAGGTCGAGGGCGTCGGGGACGTGGTAGATACCGAAGTGGCGGTACTGCCAGTAGCCGATGATGGCCAGACAGGCGAAGCAGAATGTCGACGAGCCGGCGGCCAGTCCGTCCAGCCCGTCGGTCAGGTTCACGGCGTTGGCCGAGCCGGCGATGATCAACGTCGCCCACACCACCCACACCCCGGTTCCCAGGTTCAGGCCGATCGAGTCGTACCGGGTGAAGGACAGGGCGGTCGACGAGTGGGCCCAGTACACCGAGAGCAGGGCGAACAGCAGCCCGAGGCCGATCTGAGCCCCGAACTTGGCCCGCTTGTTGAACCCCAGGCTCCGGCGGTTGCGCACCTTGATCCAGTCGTCGGCGAACCCGATGGCGCCGGCACCCACGATGGCCATCACCACCAGGGCCCCCGAGCGCGAGAAGTTGACCCCGGGAACCAGGTGGGCGGCCAGATAGCCGATGAGCACGGCGGCCACGATCCCCACGCCGCCCATGGTGGGCGTCCCGGCCTTGGCGATGTGGACCTGGGGTCCGTCCTCCCGGATCTGCTGGCCGATGTTGTGTCGCACCAGCCACCGGATGAGGATGGGCGTGGACAGGACGGCGACCCACAGGGCGATCCCACCGGCGGTCATGAGGGCGATCACCGGTCGGCCCCACCCGGCCCGTCGGCCCCCGCCCCGTCGGCCCCCACCCCGTCGGCCCCACCCGCCCCGTCGGCACCACGGCGTTCGGCCAGCGCCCGCTGGGCCTCCAGGCGGTCGTCGAAGGGCACCACCCGGTCGGCCAGGTACTGGGATGTCTCGTGCCCCTTGCCCGCCACCATCACGACGTCGCCGGCTCGGGCCAGACCCACCGCCAACCGGATGGCCCCGGCCCGGTCCGGTTCGACGGCCAGTCCGGACCGGTCCCCGATCCCCGACGCGATCTCGTCGATGATGGTCACCGGATCCTCGGACCGAGGGTTGTCCGAGGTCAGGACCACGACGTCGGCCCGGCGGGAGGCGGCGGCACCCATCTCCGGACGCTTGCCCGGGTCGCGGTCGCCACCGGCGCCGAACACCACGATCACCCGGCCGGGCCCGGCCATCTCCTTGGCCGATGCCAGGGCCGCCTCCAGCCCGGTCGGCGTGTGTGCGTAGTCGACGATGACGGCGAAGGGCGGCCCGGAGGAGACCACCTCCATCCGGCCGGGAACCGCTCGGGCCGATGCCAGGCCGCCCACCACCAGGTCGTCGTCGAACCCGAGCGAGGTGACCACCCCGGCGGCCAGCAGGGCGTTGTCGACATTGAAGGCACCCGACAGGGGGACCTTCACCGTGCGTCCGTGCCACCGGAACGAGGTCGACCCCACCGACATCGTGATCTCGGTGGCCTCGGACCGGCTCACCGGGAGCACGGGGCGGCCGGCGCCCTCGATCTCCCGGGCCAGGCGGCGGCCCCACGGATCGTCCACGTTGACCACGACGGCCCGGGCCCGGGACGCTTCGAACAGCCTGGCCTTCGCCCTGAAGTACTCCTCCATCGACCCGTGGTGCTCGAGGTGGTCACGGCTGAGATTGGTGAAGGCGGCCACGTCGAAGACGATGCCGTCCACCCGGTGCTGGCTCAGGGCATGGGACGACACCTCCATGGCCACCGCCTGGTGACCGCCATCCCGGAGCTCGGCCAGCCGGCGCTGGAGCACCGGCGCCTCGGGCGTGGTCCGCTCGCCGTCCAGGGTCCCGACAGTGGCGGCCGAACGCCCGCCGTGCTCGAGAATGGACCGGACCAGGTGGGTGACGGTGGTCTTGCCGTTGGTGCCGGTGACACCCACCATGGTCATCGACCGGGCCGGGTGGTCGAAGAAGGAGGCAGCCACCGCCGCCATGGCCGGCCGCACCTGGCCGGTGGCCACCCGGACCTGGGTGACGTCGAGACTCAGGAACCGGTCACACAGCAGCGAACCGGCCCCGGCCGCCACCGCCGCCGGCGCGTGGTCGTGGCCGTCGGTATGGGTACCGGGGACGCAGCAGAACAACGAGCCGTCGGTCACCCGACGGCTGTCCAGCTCGACCCCTCGCACCTCGGTCGAGGCCGGATCCCCACGCACACCGACCACGGCGATGTCGTGGATCAGTTCGCTCATGTACACAGGTGCGTGGTCCAATGGCTCCGTCGAGGGGAGGGGGCCGGGCAATCCGCTCGCAGGCCCACCTAGGGTCCTTCCGTCGTCGCTCCGGCCGGCACCGTGATGGTACCGGTGGCACCTATGGCCGTGCTGGACGCGGCCGGTGTGGCCGTGGCGGTGGTGGGGATGCCGTAGTGGTGGAGGGCGTAGGACATGATGGTGGAGAACACCGGGGCCGCCACCGCTCCGCCGTATTCCGGCGTGGGGTGCTGGAGGACGACCACGGCCGACAGCACCGGGTCCTCGGCCGGGGCGAACCCGGCGAAGGATCCGGCGTAGGCGCCGGGGATGTAACCCAGGTGGTTGGGGTTGGGGATCTGGGCGGTCCCGGTCTTTCCGGCCACGGTGTAGCCGTCGATGGCTGCCTCGGTGCCGGTACCCGACGTGACCACGCCTTCGAGCATGGACACCAGCTCGGCGTTGGTGGTGGGGTCGATCACCCGGTGGGAGGGGGACGGCTTGGCGGCGGTGACGGTGCCACCCGGGCTCACCGTGGCCCGCACCAGCCGAGGGGCGACGTACACGCCGCCGTTGGCCACCGCGTTGTAGGCGTCGAGGAGCTGCTGGGCCGTCACCGCGTCATCCTGGCCGATGGGCGTGGAACCGATCGACGTCCCCGTCCACGCCGAGGCCCCGGGAACCAGTCCCGGCGACTCGCCCGGAAAGCTCAGTCCGGTGGGCTTGCCGAACCCCAGCTTGCCGATCTGGCCGAGCAGGCGGTTCTCCCCGAGGCCCTCGGCCACCTCGATCGTCCCGATGTTGGACGACTGGGCCAGGATCCCGCCCGGCGTCAGGTGCAACAGGCCGTGGGCTTCGGCGTCGTGGAAGGTGTAGGTGCCCATGGGGAGGGACGACGGCACCGAGATGACCTGGCTGGGAACGACGACCTTGTCGGCCAGGGCGGCGGAGAACGTCACCAGCTTGAACACCGAGCCCGGCTCGTAGACCTCGGTGACGGCCGAGTTGGAGGGTGCCTCCTCGATACCGGCGGGCAGAGTGTCGGCCTGCGAGATCAGGGTCGGACCCGAGTCGGGGCCGTCGGCCGAGGTGTCGGTGGCCGAGGTGTCGGTGGCCGAGGTGTCGGTGGCCGAGGTGGCCGTGCCGGCGGGCCCGGTGCGGGCGGCGGGTGTAGACGTGGCCTTGGTGAGGGCGGCACCGGTGGTGATCGACCCGGTGGTGGCCTGCAGGTTGGCCATGGCCAGGATGTCACCCGTCTTCACGTCCATGACCACCGCCGTCCCGCTGTAGGCGTGGGAGGCGGCGATCTCAGCGGCCAGCGCCTGCTCGGCGACGTACTGGATGGATTCGTCGATGGTGAGCTCCAGGCCCGTCCCGGGGGTGGCCGCCACCGTCGAGCCGCTGCCGGGCAGGGCCACGCCGTCCGGGGCCTCCAGCAGGCTCTTCGAACCCGCCTTGCCGGCGAGCAGGGACTGGTACTGGTATTCGAGGCCGGACGCACCTTCACCTTCCCAGTCGACCGTCCCCACCAGCGGCGATGCCAGCTGGCCGTCGGGCTCGACCCGCTGGGTCTCGGGCACCAGGTTGATGCCGGACAGGTCGAGGGCGGTGACCTTGGCCGCCACCGTCGTCGGAAACGCGGTGGGCCAGGTAGACGAAGCCCGAGCGCTCGCTGAGCTCGGCCTGAAGCTGATCGGAGGGGATGCCGAGCACCGGCGAGAGGGCGTCGGCCACGCTCCCCGGGTGGGTGATCAACAGCGGATCGCCGACCACGGTCTGCTTGACCACCGTCTCGGCCAGCACCTCACCGTTCCGGTCGTAGATGCCGCCACGCACGGCCGGCACCGCCACGGTCTGGGTCAACTCGGAAGAGGACAGCGAGGCGTAGTGCTGATGGGAGAACTCCTGCACGGAGACCAGGCGTCCGACCAGAAAGATGAAGACGATGGCCAGGATGATCCGCATGGCGCGGGTGCGCCGGCCCAACAGGATCGAAGGGCTCACCGCGGCGCCGCGGCGCCCGATGCGGCGGTTCTGGTGGCGTGGACGGCGGCGGCCGGGTGCGTCTGGGGAACCGGGAGCGGCACGTCGAGCGGCACCTGGGGCAGCTCGATCACCTGGGTCGGAACCACCAGTCCCTGGGCCTTGGCCTGGCTGACCACCACCGGTGGCGCCGCCATCTCCGCCACCGTCACCTGTGCCGATTTCTGGGTGGCCTGGGCCGCCGCCACCTCCTGTTGGGTCGTCGACAGCGTGACCTGGCCCTCGGTCATGAGCGTGTCCCCGACCACCACGGCCGACAGGCTCCCCACCACCAGCAGGCACGACAGCCACATGCTGGAACGGCGAACCCGCCTGGTGCCGGTCCGGCGTTGCGAGCCCGGGTCGAACAGCCTGAGGGGCGGGCGTCGGGAGTCCGCCGGGACGGCTCGGGGCTGGGCCCGGGCCGTCGAACGGCGGGCCGCGGCCTCGGCCGGCGGGGCCATCAGGCCACGTCTCCCCGGTCGGAGGCGCCGACGGTCACCGGGCTCAGGCGTTCGATGACCCGGAGACGGGCGGCTTCAGACCGGGGATTGCTGGCAACCTCCTCGTCCGACGGGCGGCGGGCACCCCGGGCGACCAGGCGGAATTGGGGATTTGCCCCGCACACACAGGGCAGACCGGGAGGGCACTGGCAGCCGTCGGTGACCATGCGGTGGAAGATCGACTTGACCAGGCGGTCCTCGCCGGAGTGATAGGCGATCACCACACACCGACCGCCCGGCCGTAGCAGGGCCAAGGCATCCTCGAGGGCGGTCTCGAGCTGGTCGAGCTCCTCGTTGACGGCAATGCGGATGGCCTGGAACACCCGTCGAGCCGGGTGGCCACCGGTCCGACGGGTGGCCGCCGGGATGGCGGTGCGGACCACGTCGGCCAACTGACCGGTGGTCGACAATGGGCGGGCGGCAATGATGGCCCGGGCGATCCGGCGGGCGAAGCGCCCTTCACCGTTGTCGGAGAACAGCTCGACCAGAGACTGCTCGTCGTACTGATTGACCACGTCAGCTGCGGTACGACCGGTGGTGGGGTCCATCCGCATGTCGAGCAGGGCATCCCGCCGGTAGGAAAAACCACGCTCGGCCACGTCCAACTGGTGCGAACTGACTCCGAGGTCGAACAACGCTCCGCTCACCCCCGGATCGGCGGGTTGCCCGCCCAGCTGGCCGGCCACCTCGTCGATGACATGGGCCATTACGTCGAAGCGCGACTGGCGGACGACCACCCGGCTGCCGAACTTCGCCAGGGCCTTGGTGGCCGCTTCCACGGCCACCGGGTCCCGGTCGATCCCGACGATCCTGAGGCTCGGTATCGCCGACAGCAGGGCCGCGGAGTGCCCACCGCCGCCCACGGTGGCGTCGACGACTATGCCCGGCGGCACCGGGCGGAACAGGTCGACGACTTCGCCGGCCATGACGGGATCGTGTGAAAATGCCTGGCTCATCCGCAGTCCCTCGACCGGCACAATGGTTGCGGGTGGAGAACCGCGACGCTCAACCTGGAAGTAGGCGGAGGAGGATGCTTCCAGGGATCCGGTCGAGGGACTGCGCATGGGCCAGACACGTTCGATGTGCACGTCATGACGGGCCACCGCGGCAAGGCCCGACTCATAGGGAGTAGGTCGGCGGGGCCGGTCGGTATCGCCCGGCGGCGAGGTGGTCGGGTCGGGGACGACACGGTGGAGGCCCGGGTGGGGACCCGGGCGGAGGCCCGGGTGGGGCGCCCCGGTGGCCGTCGCCGGCGAGGCCGTGGCCACGGGGACGATGGAGGTGATGGGGGTGGTTCCGGTGGTTCCGTCGATCCTGCTCCTTTCGCCTGGGACGGTCCGAGCTTGTGAGAGAACCCCGGGACCCGGGAGAACCCGCGGACCGGAGATCGGGACCGGGATGCGGTCCAGGCTGGGGTGGTCGGGGCTGACCCGGTCACTGCCCCCGAAGAGCTACCGGGGTCCTCGTCGGCGCCAGAGCGGACGACATGGAGGCGCACGGCGTCACTCAACCGTCGTCGCCCTGGGTCAGCCGCTCCTCTTCGGGCAGGACCTTTTGATCCCACGCCTGGCGATTCCACAGTTCTACCCGGTCGATCGCCCCGAGGACCAGGACGTCGCCCACCAGCCCGGCGAACTCGCGCAATGCCGCCGGGATGGCCATTCGACCCTGACGGTCGATCTCCATCTCGTGGGACGTCGAGGCCCACAGCCGCGCCAGGTTCCGGTCGCTCTTGCCGGAACCGGCCCGCTCCAGCATCGCCTCCATCTGCTGTTCGAACTGATCCGGCGTCCACAAGGACAGGCAGCCGTCCTGGTACTGGGTCAGATACCCGCCATGCTCGAACGCTCCGCGGAACTTCGACGGGAGGATGACCCTTCCCTTGTCGTCGAGCGAATGCTCGTACCTGCCGAAGAACCGTGCCACTGGTGATTGCTCCCACAATGCTCCCCGCAGTGCCCAGAACCCGACTGTTCGGATCCCTCCCTTTCACACCACTTTGCGCCACTTTACGCCCGGACCCCCCACCGGTCAACCACCTGGCGCCAATATGAGCCAATCCGCACGCTTCGCCAGACATCGGCGGACCGCCGCCGGAGGGAGCACGACGTCGGAGATGTGCGGGACCGGATGGGGTCCCGGGCCGGGCCAGCGGGCGAAAGGGTCGACCGCGTCCGAGCGGACGGCCGGGCGGACAGGGCCGGCGGGCCGGCGGGCGGGGGGTCAGCTCAGGGAAGGGCGTCGATGAAGGCGGCGACGATTCCGGCCCGATCGACGGGAGTGCTCCCTGGCGATTGACCGAGCTCGGCCGCACCGACCACGGCCTGGCTCAGCTCGACCGCCGACGCTTGGCGCTCCTCGGCCGTCATGGCCAGGACATCCACCAGGGACCCCGGATCCCAGCGAAGGACACACGCCCCCTGGAACCACGCACCGCGCCGGTTGCGCCGTTGGGCGAGACCCACCACCTTGCGACCGTCGGCCGTGACCACCTCTCCGGTCCCGATCCCGCCGAAGCACACCAGCGACGACCAGCGCGTGCACGACAGGTAGCCCCGGTGGTGGGCGGACAGCCCGGTCACCCCGGTGGTGGCCAGCGCCTCGACCCATACCTCCCCCAACCAGTCGAAGGCCCGGCCGACATCGGCGCTCCACAGCGGATGGGAGACCGGCAACCACACGTCGATCCACACCGGGTCCTCCGGGGTCACCAGCACCGCTCCCCCGCCCGACCGGCGCCTTGCCACCTCCATGCCGGCGGCGTCGATCCTCGCCCGGTCGATCACCCGCTCAGGTTGGGTCGAACCGAGGACCACCGCTGGTGCGGTCACCCGGCAGACGGCCACACCCGCCACTTCCGGGCGTCCTTCGGCCCGGGGCCAGCTGGTGTGCAGATTCGCCGGCGCCGCCCGCCCGTTCCTCGACCATCCACTCGCCCGGCACCCCGCCATGCTGCCATCCGGGCACCGTCGGGCCGACCGGTCCGAACGCCCAGGAGGGGCCGGTCAGGCGGTGAGCTGCTCGGGCCGCAGGGTGCCGGTCCCCAGATAGGTCTGCCAGTCCTCGCTGGCCCCCCCGCACAGCGCCAACAGTTGGACCCGGTGACGGGGAGCGACCGGCGTGGACCGGAGAACCATGCCGACCTCGTGAGGGAGGCGGTCCTCCTTGCGGGTGTTGCACCGCCGGCACGCTGCCACCACGTTCTCCCACGTGTGGGGTCCCCCCTTGCTCCGGGGGATCACATGGTCGAGGTTCTCCGCCGCCGATCCGCAGTACTGGCACCGGGACCCGTCACGGGCGAAGACGGTACGGCGGTTGACGGCCACCCGGTAGTGACGCGGTACGTGCACGTAGCGCACCAGACGCACCACCGACGGCTCGGGAACGGCCATCCGCTCGGCCCGGAACACCCGCTCGGTGGTGTGGACGAGCTCGGCCTTGGTGTCGAGGACCAGGAGGACCGCCCGGCGCGACGAGACGATTCCCAACGGCTCGAACGTGGCGTTCAGTACCAGCGCCCGCCGCGAAGGGGACATCGGCGACCGCACGGCTTCACGGCCGTCCTGGGCCGACCCTTTGGCCACCTTCGCCGCCATCTTCGATCGTCGATCCATCAGTCCGGAAATTAGCCCGGCGGCGGGCCGGCCAGGGTGTCCCGCCGGCCACGCTCCCGGGGGGACGACCGGGACCACCGGTCCGTTGGCCAGCGGGTCGACGTCGACCGGCACCATTCGAGGTAGGAGATGACGTCACCCGGCGTCGGATCCGCGTCGGCCCGCCCGTAGGCGGTGACCATCCGGAAGGCCCACAATCGCCGGTCGGGAAGCGGCAGATAGGGTCGCCTCCTCCACCAGCCGGGGGCGGCCAACCTGTACACCACACCGAACGCCGTCAGCCACAGGTCGGGTCGCCCGACCACCGTCCCCGCCACCCGTCGGGACAACGACGGCGGGCCGGGCCGAGGCGGAGCCGGCGCCGTCACCGGGCACCCACCGGGCGGTCATCTCGCGCTCCCAGACCCTCCAGGGCACGGCGGCCCACCGCCGCCGCACCCACCACGGGGGCGGCCGGTCCCAGCCCGGCGGGGATGATGCGGGTGTGGCGGGAGAACTCGAGGCCGGCCCGCAACTCGATCTCTTCTTGGGCGGCGGCAAAGAACGGCTCACCGAATCCCAGCGCCACCGATCCCGCCACCACGGCCAACTCGAGGTCGAGGAGGTTGGCCACCGTCGCCACCGCCCGGCCGACCAGGGTCCCGGTCCGACGCCGGATGGTGACGTCGGCGTCCGCCGCCGGACGCCCGGTCGAGATCTCGATCGAAAGTCCCGAGGCCTCGGCTTCGAGACAGCCCCGGCCCCCACAGACGCAGGGCCGTCCGTCCGGCTCGACCACCACGTGCCCGATGTGACCGGCATTCCCTTGGGCGCCGTCGAGCAGTCGGCCGTCGAGGACGATGCCTCCCCCCACGCCGGTGGACACCACCATGGCCACGTAGTTCTGGACCCCCCGGGCCGACCCGAGCCACCCCTCGCCCAGAGCCAGTGCCTTGGCGTCGTTCTCGACCGCCACCGGCAGTCCAACCAGATGCTGGAGCCGGCCGCGCAGGGGAAATCCACGCCAGGCGGCGATGTTGAGCGGTGACACCGTCTCCCCGCCCGCCGACATGGGACCGCCACACCCCACCCCGCACACGGCCACATCCTCGCCGCCCCATACCTCGGCAATGGCCGCCGAGACCGATCCGAACACGACTTCGGGATCGTCGGAAACCGGTGTAGGCGCCACCACCTGGGCTTGGATCCGACCTTGCCCGTTCACGACGGCCGTCGCCACCTTGGTGCCTCCGATGTCGACGGCCAACACCTTCGGCCCGTCGGCCGACCCGCACGCCGGCGAAGACCGATCCGCACCATTCCCGGGGCCGGGGCCCGGGTGGTGGTCGGTCACCTCCCGGTCAGTCGTCGCGGTGGAATCGGCCACGGATCCAGTCGCGTGGATCGTGGGCGGTGTTGCTCAGACTGCGACTGTGGAGCGACCGGGAGATGTCGTCGATGCCCGCCTTCCCCATCCGCCTGGCGTTGTTGGCGAACACCACCCCGGACAGGAACATGACCACGACTCCGACGAAGCCCAGGACGACCGATGAGGAGAACGTGAAGAACATGAACACCAGGGCGGCGACGAACACCAACGCCGACCAGATGCAGTACCGACCGGCGTGCCGGTACACCGTCTCAGAGCGGACCCGCTCCGCGAAATCAGGATCCTCCTGGTAGAGGGACTGCTCCAATTCGTGCAGAATGCGTTGTTCGTGCTCAGAGAGCGGCAACGGATCCCACCTTCCACCCGTGATCATGTGCAGCGGTCATTGCCGACTCCATCATCGCGCAACCCCCACTCCAATACCCCGCGCACCCGTCCACATGGCCTACTCGCTGCTTCATTGTCGATGAGACACCTAAACCATATTACAAGGAGCCCGGCGGTGCATCAGCGATTTGGGGGTGAGAAGGGTCCTGGGGCCCCCATTGGGCCTCGCCCCGACCACGGATCCGGAGCCCTTCGGGCCTGACCAACGACGCTGAGCCCACCGAGGAGTCCCCGTAGCGCTCACGGATGGCGTCTACCGCCGCCGTCACCGGTCCCCAGCAGCGCTGGAGCCGCTCGATCTCGTCGTCGTCGCCGGCCGGACCTGCCCCCGGGCCGGCACTCCCGCCGTCACCGCCGGTTCCGGCCGCCCCCGGTCCATCGGGGCCCACGGCCACGGGCTCGCCCTGGCCCAGATCGAGGCTCAGCTGCACACCCTGGTCGGGCGGCCCGAAACCGGACAGTGCCACCCCGAGCAGCCGGACTCCTCGATCGAGGTCGACCGTGTCGAACAGGGCGGACGCCACGGCGGCCACCGCCCGGGTGGCGTCGACCGGGATGGGCAACGAATGCGACCTGGTGATGAGTTTGAAGTCGGCGAACCTCATCTTGACACCCACCGTCCGAGCCGCCAGACCCGACCGGCGCAGCGTGGTGGCCGATGCGTCGACCATGCTCATGAGATGGCCGTGGAGAACGGAGCGATCCCACAGATCGGTGCTGAACGTCTCCTCGTGCCCGATCGACTTGGCCTCCTGCTCGGGCACCACCGGTCGGGGATCGTCACCACCGGCCAGGGCGGACAGGTGGGAACCGAGGGAAGCCCCCAGGGTCCGTTCGAGGATGCCGGGCGGCAGGGCGGCGATGTCGCCGACCGTCGAGACCCCGAGGGCATCGAGCCGTCTGCCGGTCACCGGCCCGACCCCCCACAGCGCCCGGGCCGGCAGCGGGTGCAAGAAGGTCAACTCGTCGGCGGCGGGGACGACGACCACCCCCGGCCCCGGACGGATCCCCTCCCGATCGGCGGTGGGCTTGGCCGCCTTGGACGCCAGCTTGGCGATGAGCTTGCTCCGCCCCACCCCCACCGAGCAGGCCAGGTGAAGTTCCTCGGCCACCGTCCGTCGGATGGCGGCGGCGATGGTCGGACCGTCGCCCAGCAGCTGGCAGGACCCGGTCACGTCGAGGAAGGCCTCGTCGAGGGAGATCCCCTCCACGAGGGGCGTCGTCCGCTCCAAGATGGCGTGGAGTTTCCGGCTCTCCTCGGCGTAGCGGTGGAATCGACCGTCGACGAACACCGCGGCCGGGCACCGGCGGCGGGCCACGGCCGAGGGCATGGCCGAGTGCACGCCGAATCTCCTCGCCTCGTACGTGCAGGCGGCGACCACCCCACGGGGGCCAGAACCGCCGACGATCACCGGCAGTCCCCTCAAGGCCGGGTTGTCGAGGACCTCCACCGATGCGAAGAAGGCGTCCATGTCGACATGGAGGATGACGCGCTCCTCGTGGTCTTCTTCCCGGCCGGCCCGGTGGCGCACCGCTCCGCCGGCGGAGGGGGTCTGGCCGTCAACCACCGAATTGGAGGCTCCGGAATCCCTCGGCGAATGCCACCCCCACCCGTTTCCCGGCATCCTCGGCGCCGAGTCTCACCGCCGTCGACGCCCACTCCACACCGTCGGGGAACTGGCTGCGATGGCAGCCGACCGCTTCCCCCTTCACATCCACGGTGGTCGAGATGTCCACCCACAGGTCGGGTTCGAGGGTCCCCGAGAGCAGCACGGCGTCGACCTGGTGGGCCGGGCCGGCATCGGGGAAGTAGTGAGGAAGTGCGGCGGCCGGAGACACGGCGTCGAGCGCCGCCAGACCGGTCACCCGGTGATCTCGGTGGTTGAAGTATCCGTTGCCGAAGAACACGGCTGTGGGGTCGGGGCACAGGACCACGTCGGGACGGAACCGCCGCACCGCCGCCACCAGCAGCTGGCGGAACACCGGGTCGTCGGTGAGCTCGCCGTCGTGGTAGTTGAGGAACTCCTGCCCGGCCAACCCGATCACCGCCCCGGCCTCGGCCGCCTCGGCCGCCCGTTGTTCGGCCAGCTGGCGGGGATCGACGTCGGGATCGGGCGACCCCTTCCCCCCGTCCGTGCACAGCACCACCCGCACCTCACATCCTGCCTTGGCCCAGACGGCCATGGTGCCCCCACACGACACGTCGGGGTCGTCGGGATGGGCGTAGATGGCCAACGCCCGCTTCGGGACATCGACCAGGAGCTCGGCCACCTCCTAGCCCTCGGCCAGTTTCGGAGCCGTCGTCTTCGTCAACAGGCCGACCTCACGCCGGAAGTCGTCCACGCCCTCGAAGCCTTTGTAGACACTGGCGAAGCGGAGGTAGGCGACTTCGTCGACCAGGCGGAGCCTTTCCAGAACGGCCAGACCCACCTGTTCGGACGTGGGCTCCGACCCCTCCTCGCGCAGGGCGTCCTCGACCTCCTGGGCCAACACGTCGAGCTGCTCCTCGGTCACCGGACGGTTCTTGGTGGCAGCCCGAAGGCCGTCCACCAGCTTGCCGCGATCGAACGGCTGGCGGAGGCCGGAGCGCTTGATCACCATCATGGGGACCTCGTCGATGCGCTCGAAGGTGGTGAAACGATGCCCGCAGCCGGCGCACTCCCGTCGCCTCCTGATCGCCGCCCCGTCCTCGGCCAGCCGGGAATCGACCACTCGGTCATCGTCAGCCAGGCACCACGGACACCGCACGCGACGAGGCTAGCGCCCAGCCGTGAGGACCAGGCCGTCGCCAATCGGGAGCCATGCCCCGCCACCTCGGAAAACGTGCTGCGATCAGGGTATGGCGATCCGCTCTCCGGGAACCACGGAGTCCGAACCCGTCTCCTTGGCCAGTTCCGCCACCAGCGGACGCGGGTCGGCCGTGGGCTGCACCCGCTCGGCGATCGACCACAGCGAGTCCCCCTGTTGGACGGTGTAGACCGTCTTCGCCCCGATCTCCACCGAAGCGGAACCAGTGGCGTGGGAGCGACCACCGGTTCCGCTCAGTGGAAGAGCCAGGGCGATCAGTGCCAGTCCGATCACCGCCACCAGCGTCCGGCGACGACGGACCTCGGGTGACGTCCTCCGTACCCCGGTCCCCCCTCGACCGGGGTGGCCGACCAGACCGGTGACCCCGGCCTCGTCGGCGTCGGCCTCACCATTCCCCCAGGTCTCCCAGGCCTGCTGGGCCTCCCAGGTCTCCCTGGTCGCCGGTCGGAGATCTACCTCCACGAGCCGAAGGCTCCTGCGGCCGTCCGTCGGCTCGGGGGCAGGTCGCCGTGGGGGCTCGGTTCCAGCCAGAGTGCGGTCATCTCGGTCAGCTCCCTCTCGATCCGGCACGGCGGGACCCGCCCGACCGGTAGCTCATCGAACCTGTGTTCGCCATGGCGCCATCCCATCACGAACACCTGTTCGATGTCAAGGATTTTTTCGAACGGGTGTTTGCTTTTGGGTCCCCGCCCCACTACCTTCGGGCAAACAGACGTTCGCCCTACGAGCGAAGGGATCCCATGGCTCAGGTATTGACGACCAAGCGGAAACAGATTCTGGACTGCATCTCCGAGGCGGTGCGGGAACGGGGCTATCCGCCCTCGGTACGCGAGATCGGCGAGTCCGTGGGGCTGACGTCGTCTTCGACGGTCCACGCCCATCTGGCCGTGCTCCAGCGCGAGGGGTATCTGCGTCGGGACCCCACCAAACCCCGGGCCATCGAGGTCTGCTACGACCCGTCGTCCAAGGTCATCGCCGATGCCCGACCGATACGCCACGTACCCCTGGTCGGTGAAGTGGCGGCCGGCACCGGGGTGCTGGCCCAGGAGAACGTGGAGGAGCTCTACCCGCTCCCCGAGGACTTCACCGGGACAGGCACCCTGTTCATGGTGAGGGTGAGGGGCGACTCGATGGTCGACGCCGGCATCTTCGACGGCGACTTCGTGGTGGTCCGTCAGCAGACCGACGCACAGCGGGGCGACGTGGTGGTGGCCGGTATCCCCGACGGGGAGGCGACAGTGAAGACCTTCTCCACCCGGCACGGTCGGGTGGTCCTCACTCCGGCCAACGAACGTTTCTCGCCGATGGAGTTCGATCCTTCCGAGGTGACCGTCTACGGCAAGGTGGTCACCGTGCTCCGTCGGCTCTGACGGGGATCGACCGGTCCAATCGGGGTGGGGGTGCAGCTGGGTGGTCTCAGGCGGTGGGAGTGGTGACGCCGATCGAGCTCATGTCGGGGTACCTGTCACCGGCCCCGACGCCGACGGGGAACACGCGCTCGAGGTCGGCGAGGTCGGCCTCGCTCAGCTCGACGTCCTGGGCGGCGATGTTCTCCTCGAGATAGGAGCGGCGCTTGGTGCCGGGGATGGGGACGACGTCCTCACCACGGGACAGGACCCAGGCCAGTGCCAGCTGGCCGAGCGTGCATCCCCTCTCGGCGGCCATGGCGCGGACCTTCTCGACCAGTTCGATGTTGTGGACGAAATTGTCGCCCGAGAATCGCGGGAGATGGGCGCGGAAGTCCCCATCGGGGAAGTCGCCGGGGTCGGTGATTGACACCGGTCAGAAAGCCCCGGCCCAGGGGGCTGTAGGCAACGATCCCGACCCCGAGCTCACGGGCGGTGTCGACGACGTCGCCTTCGATGTCCCGGCTCCACAGTGACCACTCGCTCTGGAGGGCGGCGATCGGATGGACGTCGACAGCCCGGCGGATGGTGTCGGGGAGGGCCTCGGAGAGACCGAGGAAGCGGACCTTCCCCTCGGCCACCAGTTCCGACATGGCCCCCACCGTCTCCTCGATGGGGACGTTGGCATCGGTACGGTGTTGGTAGTAGAGGTCGATGTGGTCGGTACCGAGACGGCCGAGCGAGGCCTCGCAGGCGTTCTTGACGTAGGCGGCGTCTCCCCGGACGGAGCGGTCGGAGGGATTGCTCCCCCTCACGATGCCGAATTTGGTGGCTACCACCACCTCGTCCCGTCGTCCGGCAACGGCCCGACCCACCAGCTCCTCGTTGCGGTAGGGGCCGTACATGTCGGAGGTGTCCAGGAAGTTCACTCCGAGGTCGAGGGCCCGATGAATGGTGGCGATCGACTCGGCGTCGTCACCGTGGCCGTAGAACTCACTCATGCCCATGCATCCGAGCCCTTCGGCCGAGACGGTGAGCCCCTCGGTACCGAGTGTGCGTGGGGTGCCGCTCATCGGATCGACCCTACGTGGTCGCTCCCGAGGAGTGTGCTCAGCACGCCGGCCACGTGGTCGAGCTCGTCCGAGCCCACGTGCTCGTCCCGGGTGTGGGCCAGCAGCGGGTCGCCCGGTCCGAAATTGGCCGCCGGGACACCGTGTGCCCAGAACGACGCCACATCGGTCCAGCCCTGCTTGGCCGTGGGCTGCTCCCCGGTGGCCTTGACCAGGGCCGGCCAGCAGCGGGTGGTCGAGGGACGGAGGCGCCCCGGGCGCCAGCTCCACCAGCTCCCAACGGTCGCCGGGTTCGAGATGGGGACCCAGCAGCTCCCGAAGACCGGCCTCCGCCTCCGCCGGGCGACCGGTCGGGGGCGAACCGGTGGTTGAGGAGGATCGAGGCTTGGTCCGGCACCACGTTGGCGGCGACACGCCCCCGGACACCTCCACGGCCTGGAGCTGCTCGGCGTACTCGCAGCCGTCGAGCACCGGCCGGCGGCCCACGTAGCGGCTCGACCGCGGTCAGCAGCGGGGCCAGGCGGTGGATGGCATTGCGACCGGTGTGCGGCCGGGCGGTGTGGGCCCTGGCGCCCGCGAGGTCGATCCGTACCCGCATGGTGCCCTGGCATCCGGCCTCGACCACTGCCACCGGTCGGCTCGCCCAGCATGGCGGCGTCGGCCTCGCAGCAGGTCCGGGCGCTGCTCCCACAGCAGCCGCAAGCCGCTGAACCGCTGGTCGACCTCCTCGCACACGTAGAAACACCACGTCACGTCGACGGCCGGCTCGGGCACCGTGCCGGCCAGGTGCAGCAGGACGGCCAGACCCCCCTTCATGTCGGCTGGCTCCCACCCCGTAGAGCGTGCCGGCGACGATCCGGGGCTCCTCGTTGCCGCCCGACGGGGCACGGTGTCGAGATGGCCGCCGAGCAGCAGCCGATGACGACGGCCGCAGCTGGGTGCGGGCCACGACGTTGTCACCGACCCGCTCGACGGTGAGCCACGGGCACAGCGTCGAGGGCCGACTCCACCGCGTCGGCCACGCATGCTCTCGTGGTGGCTCACCGACGGGATGGCCACCAGGGCTGTGGCCATCCCGAGCAGTCCGCCCGGCATGACCGTGGTCACCACGGTCACGTGGACACACCGTGCTGGCGGAGGATGTCGTTCAGCTTCGCCTTGTCGTGACGCTCGCCCTCGGTCAGGCGCTTGATGACCAGGACGCAGGGCAGGAAGAACTCCCCGCCCGGGTACTCGCGGCGCCGGGAGGCCTGGACGGCCACGCACCAAGGCGGCACGTGGCCCCGGCTCAGCTCCTCGCCGGTGTCGGCGTCGATCACCGGGATCGACGGGTTGAGGATGGTCCCCTCGCCAGCACCGCCCCCCGGCCGACCCGGGCACCCTGGGTGATCATCGACCGGCTCCCGATCATCACCTCGTCCTCGATGACCACCGGCGCCGCCTGGGCCGGCTCGAGCACGCCGCCGATGCCGACCCCGCCCGAAAGGTGGACCTGCTCGCCGATCTGGGCACACGATCCGACGGTGGCCCAGGTGTCGACCATCGTGCCGGCGCCGACCCGGGCTCCGATGTTGACATAGCTGGGCATGCAGATGACCCCGTTGCCGAGGAACGATCCCCAACGGGCCGAGGCCCCGGGCACGACCCGCACTCCCGAAGCGGCGTAGTCCGTTCTTCAGCGGCAACTTGTCGGCGAACTCGAAGGGGCCCAGCTCGATGGTCTCCATCGCCTGCAGCCGGAACAACAAGCAGGATGGCCTGCTTCAGCCACTGGTGCACCACCACCTCGTCGGTGGCCGGCGTCGACCTCGGCCACCCGGGCTCGCCCGCTGTCGAGGAGATCGATGGCCTCGGTCACCACGGCCAGCGGCTCGGTGTCGCCGGGACCGAGGTCGTCGGCCCGCGCCCACAGCTCTTCGATCTGGGACTGGAGATCTGCCATGTCCAGACGTTAGCCCTGGGCGACGGACGATCGACGACCCGGCCGTCCGGTTCGCCACCGTTCCGACCCCGTCGCCGCTACCCGCCGGACGGAGCCGGTCAGGTCCCGGCCGGCCAGCGTCGGCCACCAGCTCGAGTCGTTCCATGGGCTGGACCGCGGCCACCCGCACGAAGCCAGTCCCGCCGGGTCCGTAGAACTCGCCCGGGGCTGACCAGCATCCCGGACTCGAGGGCCAGGGCCTCGGTGACCGACCACCCGTCCGCCCGGCGATGCCGACGTCGGCACCGGGACCCACAGGTAGAAGCCGCCCGGCCGGCAGAGCCGACGGGCAGGCCGGCGCGGCCGAGCACCCCGGCCAGATAGCGTCAGACGTTCGAGATAGCGTCGGCGTTGGTCGACGACGTGGGCATCGTCGTCCAGAGCCACGACCGCGCCGCCTGCACGGGGCCGGGGACCATCAACCCCGCATGGCGGCGTACCTCGACGAGGATAGGCGACCAGGTCGGGGTCGCCCGCATAGAACCCGGCCCGAACGCCGGCGAGATTGGATCGCTTCGACAGCGAGTGCACGGCGATCACCCCGTCGGTCCCGCACTCGAGGACCGAACGGGGCGGTCCGTCCCAGGTGAACTCGGCGTAGCACTCGTCGGAGAACAAGGGGATCCCCCGGTCCCGGGCCCATTCCGCCGCCGCTCCAGGTCGGTCAGGTAGCCGGTCGGATTGGACGGCGAGTTGGTCCACACCATGAGGGCCCGCGCCAGCGTCGGCCTCGTCCACGGCCGACAGGTCGGGTCCTCCCCCGGGCAGCTCGGGCACCGGCACCGGGCGGCAACCGGCCAGGAGGGCCCCCATGGCGTAGGTCGGGTAGGACACCGCCGGGTACAGCACGGTGTCCCGGTCCGGAGATCGAAGTCGCAGGTACTGGGCGGTCGACGCCACGAACTCCTTGGTCCCCACGCACGCCGCCACCTGGCCGTCGGGTCGACCGACACCCCGAATCGACGGTCCAGCCACCGGGCCGCGGCACCCCGGAACTCGGCCGATCCCGGAGAGGTCGGGTAGCCGCGCTCCGAGCCCGGACGACGGCCAGGGCGGCCAGGACCGACGGTGGCGGCGGATCGCACGGAGTACCGATCGAGCAGTCGACCAGGCCGTCGGCCCCGAACCGGTCGACCGCCCGCGCCTTGAGTTCCGAGAGCCGTTCGTGGGGGTAGGGCGGGGGCGAAAAGCCGCCAGCCGGCGTCGAGCCCGACGTGGGCCTCACGACGCCAGGAACTCCGCGAACCGGATCTTGCCCACGTCGTCGAGGACGACCTGGATCCGAGTCGACTGCTCGCCGGCCACCTCGCCAACGATCTCGCCTTCGCGGTGCACCGCCGCCAACACGTCGCCACGGGCCCAGGGGATGTCCAACTCGACCACCCGGTCCCCGACCCGGAGCCGGTCGCCCATGGCCACCAGCAGCTCGTCGATGCCTTCACCGGTCCGGGCCGACACCTTGACCGAGCCGTCGTGGGTGGCCATCAACCGGCGGGCCTCCTCGTCGGCCTCGCCGCCGTGGGCCACGATGGCGTCGGCCTTGTTGACCACCAGCAGCTCGGGAAGACCGCCGGCCCCGATCTCGGCCAGGACGGTCCGGACGGCGTCGACCTGCCCGTCGAAATCAGGGGCGGAACCGTCGACGACATGGACGACGAGGTCTGACTCACCCACCTCCTCGAGCGTGGAGCGGAACGCTTCGACCACCTGATGGGGAAGCTTGCGCACGAACCCCACCGTGTCGGTCATGAGCACCGTCTCGCCACCGGGCAGGTCGAGTTGGCGGGTGCGGGGATCGAGGGTGGAGAACAAGCCGGTTCTCGACCAGCACGTCGGAGCCGCACAGCCGGTTGAGCAACGTCGACTTTCCGGCATTGGTGTAGCCGACCAGGGATACGGTCCGTTGGCGCGACCGGGACCGGCCCTTGCGCTGGGTGCGCCGGGTGCGGTCCAGCTGTCGCAGGTCCGACTCGAGCCGGGTCATCCGACGCACCAGGCGTCGGCGATCGACCTCGAGGGCGGTCTCACCCGGCCCCCGGGTGCCGATCCCACCGGCCTGCTGGCTGAAGGACCGGCCACGACCCCGGAGCCGGGGCAGCCGGTAGCGCAAGCAGGGCCAGCTCGACCTGGGTCCGGCCCTCGGGGGTGCGGGCGTTCTGGGCGAAGATGTCGAGGATCACGGCGGTACGGTCGATGGCCGTCCGGCCCAGGATCTTCTCCAGGTTCCGCTGCTGGGCCGGAGACAGGTCGTCGTCGAACACCACGGTGTCGGCGTCGACGGCCAGGCACACGGCCAGCAGCTCCTCGGCCTTGCCCCGACCCAGATAGGTGGCCGGATCGGGAGTGATCCGGCGTTGGACGACCCGTTCCATCACGTCGGCGCCGGCGGTGGCCACCAACAGGGCGAGCTCGTCCAGGGCCGCCTCGGTGTCGGCCAGGGTCGAGTGGGGGAAGGTGACACCGACCAACACGATCCGCTCCCGGATCGACCGGGAGATGAGGGTGTCGGTGAACGCCGAGTCGGTCGGGGTCATGCCCGGGCCGCGTCGAGGAGTTCGACCGGGTCGACGTCGACACCCGCCACCGTCGCCACCGGTCCGGACAGGATGATGCCGTCGGCCGCCAGGACCACGGTGAGCACGCCACCCGGGTTGTGCACCTCCACCTTGTCACCGACCAGTCCCCAGCTCCGGGCGGCGGCGGCGGCGGCCGCGCTTCCGGTTCCGCACGCTTCCGTCGGGCCGACGCCCCGCTCCCAGACCCGCAGGGTGATGGCGTCGCTTCCCGGCCCCAGGCTGATGAACTCCACGTTGATTCCGTCCGGATAGGCCTCTTGCAGTCGGCTTCCCAACTGTTCGACATCGACGTCGGCGAGGTTTGGGCCGAGGAGGACCAGATGGGGATTGCCCATGTCGACCTGGCGGGCCTGGCGCCCTGGGAACTCCTGGGGCTGATCCACTCCCAACGTCGCCTTGCCCATATCCACCGACGCCTCGGCCAGTCCCACGGCCGTCCCCGGGAGGTAGTCGACGGTCCGCACGCCGGCCAGGGTCCAGACCGTGAAGGTCGGCGGTTGGACCACTCCGGCCTCCACCGCCGCTTGGGCCAGGCACCGGATGCCGTTCCCGCTCATCTCGGCCACGCCGCCGTCGGCATTCCACAGATCCATGGCCAGGTCAGCCTCATCACCGCCGCTGGAGACCCGGATGAACCCGTCGGCACCGATCCCGAACCGGCGATCGCAGGCGGCCCGAACCAGCTCCCCGTCGACCGGCGTGGCCCGCTCCATGTCCACCAGCACCAGAAAGTCGTTCCCCGCCCCGTGGTGCTTCGTGAGGTGGAGAGCCCGGTGGGCTCGATCAGCTGTCGTTGTCACGGTCCCCGTCATTCTCCCACCGCTGTCCGGCTCGACGAGACGTTCCCGAAACGGGCGGCGATCCAACCTACCGGGTCGTCCTCGGAATGGAGCCACACGATGCGGGGATCGCGGCGGAACCAGGCCATTTGGCGTCGGGCCAATGCCCGGGTCCGGCGGATGGCCTGGTCGACGGCATCGGCCACGGGGACGCCGTCCTCGAAATGAGCGAGGAGCTCGCGATAGCCCAGGGCCTGGCGGGCCGTGCGCGAAATGCCCTCGGGACGCTCGCTCAGGGCACGCACCTCCTCCAACAGGCCGGCATCCATCAGCCGGGCGAACCGTTCGGCGATGCGGGCATCGAGCACCGCCGGATCAGATCGGAGACCCACCTGGGCCACCGTGGAGGGTGGGTACCGCTCCAGTCCCGGCCCGAACGAGGAAAAGGGCCGGCCCGACCCGATGGTCACCTCCAGCGCCCGGATCAGGCGCCGTCGATTGGTCGGCTCGATCCGCCGGGATGCGGCCGGATCCAGGCCGGCCAGCCGCCGGTGGAGTTCCCCCAGCCCTCGCTGCTCAGCCCGTGATCCCTCGGGACCGAGGGCGTCGAGGTCGGCGGCGATCTGTGCCGCCACCTCGGGGTACCGGCCCGGAAACGACAGGTCGTCGACCAGGGACCGGAGGTAGAGCCCGGTTCCACCCACCAGCAGGGCGCCGTGCCCCCGGCCGGCGATTTCGGTCCGGGCCCGACGGGCCGACGCCTGGAACTGCTGGACGGTGTACTCCTCCCACGGATCGGCCAGGTCGAGCAGGTGGTAACGCACCCGGGCACGCACGGCGGCCGACGGCTTGGCCGTACCGATCTCCATGCCCCGGTAGACGGCCATCGAGTCGACGGACACCAACTCCACCCGTGGCTCCGTTCGGCCTGTCCGGTCGGCCTTCGTCACCGAACGCAGGGCCACTTGGAGGGCGATCTCCGACTTGCCCGATGCCGTCGGTCCCACCAGCGCCACCACCGGGGGTTCCCCGTCCATCCTCTCCCGGATCTGGCTCCGCATCTGGTTCCGGCCCCGGCCCCGCCTCCGGCCCCGTCCGGTCGGCGGCGACGTGTCTTGTTCGGTCAAGGCGGCGGACAGCTCAGGCGGCAGTCACCGGCAGACGCGTCCGGTGGGACGGGCGGGCGATGATGCGGCCCAGCGTTCCGGTGAGATGGTGACGTGCGGCATCGGTGACCGTCACCTCGGCATAGCTTCCCGCCGAGAGCTGGACACCCTCCGGGCGGAAATGGACCAGCTTGTTCTGGGTGGTCCGCCCGGTCACCACTTCGGGATCGCGCTTTGAAGGTCCCTCCACCATGACCTCCTCCACCCGTCCGATGCGGCCTCGGTGGCGGACCAGGGCCGACCGCTCCACTACGACCCGCAGGCGCTCGAACCTCTCGGCCACCACCTCGGCGGGCACGAACAGCTCCGTCATCGAGGCGGCCCTGGTCCCCGGTCGGGGAGAGAAGATGAAGGTGTAGGCACTGTCGTAGGACGCTTCGGCGGCAACCTCGAGCGTGCGCTCGAAGTCGTCCTCGGTTTCGCCGGGAAACCCGACGATGAGATCGGTGGTCACCGCCAGGTCGGCGATGGCGGCACGGGCGGCGGCCAGGCGGCCCAGATAGCGCTCGGCGGTGTATCCGCGGCGCATGGCGGTCAGCGTGCTATCGCTACCCGACTGAAGCGGTAGATGGAGGTGGTTGCACACCTGGTCGGTCTCGGCCATGGCGGCGATGGTCTCCGGTCGGAGGTCCTTCGGGTGAGGGCTGGTGAACCGCACCCTCCGGATGCCGTCGACACTTCCGATGGCCCGCAACAGGTCGGCGAACAGTGGCCGGCGGCGGGTGAGGTCCCGCCCGTACGAGTTGACGTTCTGGCCGAGGAGGGTCACCTCGGTGACACCCCGTCGGGCCAGGGCCGCCACCTCGACCTCGAGTTCCTCGAACGGACGCGACGCCTCCCCTCCCCGTACCGACGGGACGATGCAGAATGCACACGAATTGTCGCACCCCGTCTGGATGGTCACCCATGCCGCATACGGGAGGTTCCGGACGGCCGCCAGTTCCGGTGCCCGCAGATCTGGTCCGGTTGGATCGGTGGGATCGGTGGCCGGAAGGGGCTCGTCGAGGATCTCGACCACCGGACCCGAGGCGGCAGCCTGGCGCAGGAGCTCCGGGGCCCTAGTGAGGTTGTGCGTGCCGAACACCACGTCGACGTGCGGGGCACGTTGCCGGATCCGCTCCTGGTCCATCTGGGCCAGGCACCCGCCCACGGCGATCTGCATCCCAGGACGGCTCTCGCGCAGGGTCTTGAGATTGCCCAAGTGTCCGTAGAACTTGTTGTCGGCGTTCTCCCGGATGCAGCAGGTGTTGAAGACGACCACGTCGGCCGACCGGATGTCGGTCGTGGCCACCAGCCCGTCGGCCGTCAGTGCCCCGGCCAGACGCTCGGAATCGTGTTCGTTCATCTGGCACCCGAAGGTTTCGATGTGGAACGACCGAGGGCGCACGCCGGGCGCCGGGGCCGAGTCGGCTGGTCCGTCGCCCGGCTGTCCGCCTCCAGGCGGGGAACCTTGGGGGCGGGAGCTGGTGCCGGGGGTGGAGTGGTTGTCGGCCATCGTCACCTGGACAGGTTACGGCCACGGTGCGTCGACCCGGGACCGAACACCCGAGACGAGTGTGTCGGGCCGATGAGCCCACCCGGCCGCCCCCGGTCGGCTGCCCGGCCGCCCCGGAGGTTCCGGGTGGCCTTCGCCTCTCCCCTGCTGCATTGGTTTTCGACTTAACAAACCGACGGTCGGTTTGTTAATTGGAAAACCAAATGGCCGGCACCGGTGCCGAACCACAGGCTCGGCCCTCGGCCCGGTCGATCCCGGCGGGCTACGGGTGGGAGGCCACCACCACGGTGTGGATCCCTCCCCGGACCAGCCAATCGGTGGTCACGCTCATCTGACGCGGGGCAATGGCCGCCACCAGGTCGTCGAGAATGCGGTTGGTCATGTCCTCGTGGAAGCCGCCCTCGTTGCGGTAGCTCCACAGGTAGAGTTTGAGCGACTTCAGCTCGACGAGCGACTCGTCGGGTATGTAGTTGATGCTGACGGTGGCGAAGTCGGGCTGCCCCGTCAGGGGGCACAGGCAGGTGAACTCGGGCGTTTCGCACCGGACTTCGTAGTGGCGACCCGGATGGGGGTTGGCCACGGCCACGAGATCCTTGCTGGGACGGGTCGGCATGACGCTGTCCGCCTAATCCCCGGTGTTGAAGTCGTAGACCTCGGTGCTCCCGTCACGGTCGAGAATCAGGCCGTGGAGGTCGGGACGAAGCCCGAGCACGTAACCGGGAACACCCGCTTCGACCAGAGCCGACTCGGCACCTGACTTGACCTGCTGGGCCTCGGTCCCCCGGCAGATGCCGACCAACGCCGGGCCTGAACCCGACCAGCAGACGGCCAGGGCGCCGCTGGCCGACATCCCGGCCAGCAGCTTGGGCGCCGCCGGGAACAAAGGGCTCCGATAGTCCTGATGGAGGCGATCCTCGGTCGCCTCGCTGATAAGCAGACGGCTGTCGGCCAGACCGGCGATCAGAAGCGCCATCCTCGACAGGTTGAATGCGGCACTCTCGCGGCTCACCTGAGTGGGCAACGCTTGACGAGATCTGGCCGTCGAGAGGGTGAGATCGGGAACGATGACCACGAAGGCAAGGCTTACGTCCAGGTGGAGACGGACCGCCTGGACCCCGCCCTTGACCCGAGCCGCAGCCACCAGGCCCCCGACCATCGAGGCGGCGGCGTTGTCGGGATGCCCGTCCATGTGGGCGGCGACGGCCAACGGGTCTTGGGCACCAGCCGCCGCCGCCGCCGCCACGGCCAGCGCGGCAGACGATCCGAGCCCCCTGGCGATCGGGATCTGTGATCGGACGGTGATGGCCAGTCGGTCGGTACCGGCCACGTCGATGGCCACCCGGGCGGCCAGGTGGGAAGGATCGTCGGACAGGCCGGCGCCCTCTCCCTCGGAACGGACGATGAGCTTCGAAGCCGGTTCCACCTCGACCTCGACGTAACGATCCAGAGCCACGGCCAGGGTGTCGAACCCAGGACCCAGGTTGGCGGAGGAGGCTGGGGCTCGGGCTCGCACACCGACACGGTACTCGCCCCCGTTTTCCCGGGCATGAATCCGACCACGTGGGACGCCTCAGCCGTGGACCAGGCGCCACCACCACGTCGGCTCGGGAACCTTCGACGCCAGTTCCAGCGGGACCTTCTCGACCTGGGTGCCCAGTGCGTAGTGGGCCTCCCCCACCGAACGTCCCTTGGCGGCGTCGGGCGGCACCGGGTCGATCATGGCCGTGGCCGCCACGTGCTGGCCCGGCCATCCCGTCAACCACGCCCCTGCCCCGGTCACCACCTCGACCCGGTGTGCCACTCCACCCCACGTGGCCGTGAGGACAGCCGCCGCCTGCCCCGGGGTGGCCACGGTGGCCGGGACGACAGCGGCCGCAGTGGCTTCCAGTAGCGTGTTGATGACCGGCCGGGTGTAGTGGAAGGCGTCGGGGGCGTCGGGGCCGTACGGGGTGGGGGTGGTGGCGTTGGCCCCCGGCGTCGGCTGGGCCAGCACCGCGGCCAGCACGAGCACCGGCCGGCCGTAGATGACCCGTTCGGCGGCCAGGACCATGCAGGCCTGGGCGGCCGAGGTGAATCCCGACTTGATGCCGATCACGTTGCCGGTGCCGATCTCCGTCACGATGTTGTGGACGGTACCGACCAGCGGCAGCGTCACCGTGCTCATGCCCACCACTTCGGCGAAGGTGGGGATGCCCATGGCGGCGGCGGCGATCCGCAGGCAGTCGGCGGCCGTCGACTGCGAAGCGGGTTCGTACCCGCTGGCGTCGACGTAGTGGGACGAGACGGCGCCCAGCGAGGCGGCCGTCGAGTTCATCTTGGCCACGAACGCCGGAATGGACCCGGCGTCCCAGACCGCCAGCGTATAGGCGATGTCGTTGGCGGACTGGGTGAGCAGCGCCTCGAGCATCTGGCGTTCGGTGAGCACCTCTCCCGCCTGGATCGGTATCAGCGACTCGTCGTTGGCGATGTCATATTGGAACTGGGCGGCATCGGCGGGGGTGATGGTGATGGCGGGACCGGGGGCCCCGGCGGCGACCGGGTGGTCCCGGAGAATAACCAGCGCCGTGGTCATCTTGGTCAGCGAGGCGATGGGCACCGGGGTTTCGCCTGCCGACTGAGCGGCGTAGCCGAGCGACGGCACCGACACCGCCGCCTGACCGCTGGGCGGCCACGGCAGGCCGGGGGCGACTCCGGCCACCACCGACGACCGCACCAGTGACACATGGGTGGGCTGGGCCACCGGGACGAGAACCCGCAGGGTCCCGACCAGGACGGCGGCCACCAGGACGGCAGCCACCACCCCCAGGAGCACCCATCGCAACCGGGAGTGGGCCGATCGATCACGGCGGCTGTGACTGTGACTGTGGCTGTGCCGGTGACGACGAGGGCGCCCACCGGCCCCGGCCCCGTCCGGATCCATCGGGGTGTGGGACTCCACTTCGTCGGGTCGGGTGCCGTCCGAAGGGAAGAGGCTGGGCAGGGTGGCCGGTACCATCTGCTCGGCGCCGACCGCCGCCGGCCCGGCGTCGTGTTCGGACGAGATGTTGTCGCTCAGCGGGCGTCCAGTTCTTCAGGCGTCATCAGCACGGCCCGGGCCTTGGAACCCTCGGACGGACCCACCACCCCCCGCCGCTCCATGAGGTCCATCAGCCGGCCGGCCCGGGAGAATCCCACTCGCAGCTTTCGCTGCAGCATCGATGTCGAGCCCAGTTGCGAACGGACCACCAGCTCCATGGCCTGGTCGAGCAGATCGTCGTCGCCGTCGTCGACGTCCGACCGATGACCCTCGATCCCCACGACCTCTTCGATACCGGCAACGATCTCCATGGGCCGCTGTCGCTTCCAGTGGGCGGTCACCGTGCGGACCTCCTCCTCGCTCACCCACGGGCCCTGCAGCCGCTGGGGGTTGGAGGAGGACGCCGACAACAACAGCATGTCCCCTTTGCCGATCAGGCGCTCAGCCCCGCCCTGGTCGAGGATGACCCGGCTGTCCGCCTGGGTCGACACCGAAAAGGCGAGGCGAGACGGGATGTTGGCCTTGATCACGCCGGTGATCACGTCCACCGAGGGTCGCTGGGTGGCCAGGACCAGATGGATTCCCACCGCCCGAGCCATCTGGGCGATCCGGCAGACCGACTCCTCCACGTCCCTGGCCGCCACCATCATCAGGTCGTTCAGCTCGTCCACCACGATGAGGATGAACGGCAAGCGGTTGTAACGGGGCTCCACCTCATCGTTGACGTTGTCATCGTCTGCATCCGGACCGGTCCCCCGCATCCGGAGCTGGTACGCCTCCTCGTAGGCCTCGAGGTCACCATCGTCGAATCCGGCGTTGTAGCCGGTGATGTCCCGCATTCCGACCTCGGCCAGCAGGTCGTAGCGACGCTCCATCTCGGTGACGGCCCAGGCCAGAGCATTGGCTGCCTTCTTCGGGTCCACCACCACCTGGGTGAGCAAGTGGGGCAGATCGTTGTACTGGCCGAGCTCCACCCGCTTGGGATCCACCAGGATCAGTCGCACCTGGTCCGGGGTGGCTCGGGTGAGGATGGAGGTCAGCACCGAGTTGATGCACGACGACTTGCCCGACCCGGTCGCCCCCGACACCAGCACGTGCGGCATCTCGGCCAGGTTCACCATCACGGCCCGGCCGGCGATGTCCCGCCCGAGTGCCACCTCCAGGGGATGGTGGGCCTTGGCCGCTTCCGGCGAAGCCAGGATGTCACCCAATGCCACCAGCTCGCGGCGGCGGTTCGGCACCTCGACCCCGATGGCCGACTTGCCCGGGATAGGGGCCAGGATGCGCACGTCGGGAGAGGCCATGGCGTAGGCGATGTCCTTGGACAGAGACGTCACCCGAGCCACCTTGACTCCTGGTCCGAGCTCGAGCTCGTACCGGGTGACGGTGGGGCCGACCGTCCGTCCCACCAGCCGGGTGTCGACGCCGTGGGCGGCCAGCGCCGCCACCAGGGCCGCACCTCCGGCATCCACTTCACGCTCATCGACGGTGTGGGGTTTTGCCCGCTTCAACAGGTTGGCCGGAGGGAGCCGCCAGTCCCCGACGGCCGGACCCAGTTTCATCTCCAGCGGCGATCCCTTGTCCTGGGCCCCGATCCGGTCGGGAGCGGGAGGGACGTCGACGGCTCCGGCGACCACCGGGTCGTCCACCAGGTCGCCCTCGGGAGCCCGTCCGACTGCATCGATGTCGTCCGGGCCGTCGATGACGTCGTCGTCCTCGATGTCGTCGGCCTCGTCTTCGATCTCGTCTTCGACCTCGGCCTCGGGCCCGGCGGCAACGGAGCGGCCGAAGGGGTCGGTCGGCTCGTCGTCCTCGTCGACCTCGGCCTCGTCGTCCTCGGTCTCACCCCCACGGGCGGCGGTGACCGTCCACTGCACGGTGCGGGTGATGGCACTGACGGCCGAATGGATCGACACGCCGGTGAACAGCACCATGGCCACCACCAGCACGGCCACCAACACCGTGGCGGCCCCGAATCCGCCCAGCCCGGCCCGGAGGGGGTCTCCGATGATGGCCCCCACCCAACCACCGGCCGACGACAGCTGCGAAGTGGAGGAGGCCAGGGAAGGGGCACCACCGGCCAGCCCGGCCAGTCCGGCTACCGAGAGGAGGGTAAGCGTGGCCCCGATCACGGCGCGGGCCGGCTCACGGACCGAGTGGCCGTCTTCGTCGTCGACCCGGTGGACCAGCAGCAGGATGCCCACGCCGATGGCCACCGGCGGGACCAGGAACCTCCCCCATCCGAAGAGATCGCCCACTGCCAGCCGGGCGTCGTGTCCGGCCGGATCGAGGGAGTCGGCGTAGAACGCCACGCCGGCGAGAACGCCCAGCGTGACCAGCACGACCCCCCAGAGATCGGCTGTGTGGGAGACGATCACGTCCCAGGCGGAGGTGGAGAAGGCCGTATGGTGGCGCTTACGGCGTGCTCGGGCCACTCTCCTCCCCTTGCTCCGCTGTGGGCCCTTCCCCCGAGAGGAGGCCGATTTCGCCGGGCGCGATCGGGACGTGGACGCGGACCCTCTCTTCGATCGCGAAGCCCCGGATCGGCCCGCCGGTCGCTTGGTGGCGGTCGTCACAGTGAGTAACAGGGTAGTCCCGCAGCGTCGACATCAGGGTGACACCGGACCGGTCCGAGCTCCCCTTTTGCCGCCCGACACCGCCAATCTCCCTGGCGGGGGTGGTGGGGGCCGTTCTGAGGCCCCTCAGACGGTCACGATCACCGGCACGATCATCGGGCGCTGCCGGGTGCGGTCCCCCACCAGGCGTCCGAGGGCCTTGCGGGCCACCCGGTTGAGGGTCTCGTGGTCGTTGCTGCCTGAGGCAAGGGCCTGTTCGAGCGCTTTGGTCACCTCGGCCCGGGCGTCGTCGAGGAGCGCCTCGGTGTCGTGGTCGTAGGCCCAGCCCCGGGTCACGATCTGAGGGACCCCCACCACTTCGCCGCCTTTGAGGTCGACGGTGGCCACCGCCATGACCACGCCCTCTTCGGCCAGGACCATCCGGTCCCGGAGCACGCCGTGTCCGATGTCCCCGACCGAGCTCCCGTCGACGAACAGGTAGCCGCCCGGCACCGTCCCGTCGCGGTGGAGGCCCTTGCCGTCCAGGCGCACGGCGTCGCCGTCCTCGCACAGGATGACGCTATCGCCCCCGATTCCCATCGACGCTGCCACTTGGACCTGGTTGGCCATGTGCCGGTACTCACCGTGCACCGGGATGAGGAACTCAGGCTTGGTCACCGACATGAGCATGGCCAGCTCTCCCTGGCGGGCGTGACCGCTCACGTGGACGGAGTCGACACCCGAATGGATGACCTCCACACCGCGTCGGTGGAGACTGTCGATGACCCGGCCGACCGACCACTCGTTCCCGGGGATGGGGTGGGCGCTGATGACCACCACGTCGTTCTCCTGCAACCTGAAGAACCGGTTCTCCCCGGTGGCCAACCGGGACAGGGCCGACATGGGTTCGCCCTGCGACCCGGTGGAGACGACGCACACTTGGCCCGGTTCGAGCTGATCGACGTCCTCGACATCGATCATCGACTGGTCGGGAATGTGGAGCAGTCCCAGCTTCCGGGCCAGCGCCACGTTCTTCTGCATGGACCGGCCGAGGGTGGCGATCCTTCTCCCCCCGGCGATGGCGGCGTCCGCCACCTGCTGGACCCGGTGGATGTGGCTGGCGAAGCAGGTCACGATGAACCGGCGGTCGGGCCGGGCCAGGAACACCTTGCGGAGCGTCACCCCGACGGTCGACTCCGACGGCGTGAATCCGGGCTCCTCGGCGTTGGTGGAGTCCACCATCAGCAGGCGGATCCCCGGATCGGACGCCAGCGCCCCCATGCGGGCGAGGTCGGTCCACCTGCCGTCGACCGGGTGCAGGTCGATCTTGAAGTCGCCGGAATGGAGGATGATGCCCTCGGGGGTGTGGAAGGCGGTGGCGAAGGCGTGGGGGACCGAGTGGGTCACCGGGATGAACTCCACGTCGCACGGGCCGATACGCCGGCGCTCGCCGTCCCGCACCGGAATGAACTGGGCCCGGTCGGCCACGCCCGCCTCGTCGACCCGGTTGCGGGCCAGGGCCAGGGTCAGCTCCGAGCCGTAGACGGAGACGGGGAAGTCCCGCAGCAGATAGGCCAGTCCCCCGGTGTGGTCCTCGTGTCCGTGGGTCAGGATGACCCCGTCCACCCGGTCGGCGTTCTCCCGCAGGTAGGTGAAGTCCGGCAGCACCAGGTCGACACCGGGCATGTCGGGGTCGGGGAACATGATCCCCACGTCCAGCACGAGGATGCGGCCGTCGACCTCGATGCATGCGCAGTTCCGCCCGATCTCGCCCAGACCGCCGAGGAAGACGATCCGCACTCCCGCGCCCCGGCGGCGGCCCCGGCCCCCGCCCCCGCCCGGGCCCCCACCCCCGCCCCCGCTCGGGCCCTTCGTGGTTGCCCGATCCGGGGCCTTCTTCTTTCCGGTGGCCCTGGCTGTCGACGCCCCGCCGGGGCCAGGGGCGGCGGGGCTGGCCCCCGTCGATCCCCTCCCGCCTCCGCCGGATCTTCCTCCGCCCGAGGACCGGCGGGTGGCACCCGTCTGGCCGGCCGTCACAGCTTTGGGCTTGTCGTTCACTGACGCTTCTTTCTTGCCGCCCGCCACCTGGTCGGTACATCCGACCGGCCCGGCCCGTGGCTCCTGTGGGAGTCAGGCAACCGACTGGGGCGCCAAGTCGTAGCGACCGAGCGCCGAGATGACCGCCCGGGCCCGCTCGTCCAACGCCGCCGAGCCGGGGGTGTTGGGGAGGCGACACTGACCGACCGGGAGGCCGAGCACCCGGCAGGCGGCCTTGACCGGTATGGGGTTGGGGAACTCGTCGGTCGACTCGAACCGGCACGACTCGGCCAGATGCTGGTTGATGGTGATGGCCCGCTCCACCTGGCCGGCCCCAAACGATCGGATCAGCTCGGCGAACAGGCGACCGGCCCAGTGGGCGGCCACGCTGACCACGCCCACCGCACCCACGGCCAGGAACGGCAGCGTCAGGGCATCGTCGCCGCAGTAGACCTCGAATCCATCGGGGCTCTCGGCGATCACGGTGGCAGCGCTCACGACATCGCCGGTGGCATCCTTGACGCCGACGATGGTCGGCACCTGGCGGGCCAGTTCGAGAGTCAGGGCCGGCCCGATCCTCCGGCCCGACCGGATCGGGATGTCGTAGAGGAGCACCGGCAGGTCGGTGGCCGAGGCGATGGCCCGGAAATGGGAGGAGAGGCCGGCCGGTGACGGTCGGTTGTAGTAGGGCGTCACCGCCAGGATCCCGTCGACCCCGCACGCCTCGGCCTCCCTGGTCAACGCCACCGAATGGGCGGTGTCGTTGGTGCCGGTGGCGGCGATGACCGGCACGTCGACGGCCCCGACCACCGCCCGGAAGAGAGCGAACCGTTCCTCATCGGACAGGACCGATCCCTCACCGGTGCTGCCCGCCACCACCAGGGCATCGCTACCCGAGGCGGCCAGATGGCGGGCCACGGTGGCCGCCGTGTCCAGGTCGAGGACGCCCTCATCGTCGAAGGGGGTGACCATGGCTGTGACCACCGAGCCGAAGCGTGGCATCGTCGCTCAGCCTCTCGACCCGGGTGCAGGATGCACGGAACACGTCACGAACCCGCAGGTTACCAGCAGCCACTCGTCCTGCCGGTGGGCGGTCGACATCGGGCCCCGCCCGGCGGTCCGGTCCACTCGCCCCCGGGTCTCGGGCTCCGTGCCGTCCGCTGGGCGGCGGAACCCCTCCGTCCCGCCCCGACCGCGGCCCGATCCGGGACCGACCGGCTTCTCCGGCTACGAGAGGGCTCGGTCCTTCGGGGGCACCGACGCCATGGCGTCGTACTCCTCAGAAGTGTCGACCCACGACTCGAATTCGATGACTCCGAGCTCGGTGAACTTGGTCCGGAGCCAACCGTCTGCGGCATCCAGCAGACCGAGCTTCTTGCAGTTGGGCACGATCTTGGAGAACAGGAGGGCCTGGAACTCACCCCGCTCGGGCGCCTGCTGGACCACCGGCACGATGGCCTTGGGATCGACACCCATCCGATCCCACACCTCCTGTTGGAGGAACCGGTCCCGCATGCGGACGGCGGCCTCGAAGGCGAACTCCTGGCGCTCCCGCAGCTCGGCGGCGTTCAACCCCTCGTAGTACTCCTGGAGGCTCAGGACCCCGAATGCCACGTGGCGGGCCTCGTCGGCCATCACATAGCGCAACAGCTGCTTGAGCAACGGGTCGCCCGTCATCTGATGCATGAACCCGAAGGCGGCCAGGGCCAGGCCCTCCACCATGATCTGCATGCCGAGATAGGTCAGGTCCCACCGCGAGTCGGCGATGATGTCGTCGAGCAGCATGCGGAGATGGGCGTTGACCGGATAGTGGCCGGAGAGCTTCTCGTCGAGGTACTTGGCGAAGACCTCGACGTGGCGGGCCTCGTCCATCACCTGGGTGGCGGCGTAGTACTTGGCGTCGATCCACGGGACGGACTCCACGATCTTGGACGTGCAGATGAGTGCGCCCTGCTCGCCATGGAGGAACTGGGACAGCGTCCAGTTCTGGCTCTCCACCCCGAAGGCCACCCATTCCCTCTCCGACCACTTCTCGACCGGCGTGCCGGTCAGGTCGAACCCGGCACCGAACCCGCCGGTGGACTCGGCCTGCTCGCGCACCAGGCGTTCCTGGTCCACCTCGATCTCCCACGGCAGGTCGGTCTCGCCGTTCCACTGGGCGCCCTTGGCCTTTTCGTACAGCTTGTTCAGCTTGGGCCGGGAGCCCTTCTCGTAGTCCCAGGTGAAGATGGAGTCGTAGTCGGAGTGGACCACATGACGGCCGTCGGCCTCCTCGGTGCCCACCACCGAGAGGATCGCTTCGAAGTCGTCGATCTCGGCCCGGCCGATGATCTCCTCGGTGCTGCTCATTTCGGTGGTCATGTCCTGTCTCCCTCGTGGTGCTCGTCGCCGACCGTGTCGGTCGCCGGTCGGAAATGCGTGAACGGTGTGATGTCGATGGTGGGGCCGGCCACCGCCGAATGCAGGGCCCGGACCCCCGGAAGCACGAAGGTCTCGATCAGGCGGCGGACATGGACCGGGTCGGTCATGTCCACGGCCGTCGACGGCGAGACGGCGTACGAGAGCACGATGCGGGTGGCCCACTCGGCCACCCGCTCCGCCTCCGGCGGGCTCATCCACCGGGCCAGGAACGGGGCGGTGAACCGAGAGGCAGCGACCAGGAGCCGATCCGACTCGTCGAAGGCCAGGTGACCGAGGACCATCTCGGGTTCGTGCTCGACCAGATAGGCGAGGGCGGCGTGCTCACGGATCCGGGTGGACGCTTCGACCACCCCCCCGACCAGGGCTTCGCCCAGGTCTTCGGCCTCTCCCAACCGGACCCCCAGCGCCGAGAAGAGCCGGGCCATCTCGGTGTCGACCACCGCTCCGAGCACCTCGTCCCGACCCCCGGGGAACACCCGGTAGACCGTGGCCCTCGACAAGCCGGCCTGTCGGGCGATGTCGTCCACGGTCGTCTTGACGGTGCCGTGTCGGGCCAGGCAGGCCAGGGTGGCGTCGATCACCCGGACCCGGTGGGGCGACGACTGACTGCGGCTGGGAGACCGGCTCTGACTCTGGCTCTGGCCCCGGCTCCCGCCCTGGCTCCGGCTCCGGTCCCTCGGCGCCCCGGCGGAACCGTCGCCCGGATGCGAACCACCATTCGGACCAGGCAGTTTCCTGGCGGGATCATCCTCCACCGCACGCAGTGCGGCCCCCTGGATCGGCACAATTGGGACGTTAGATCGGAATTTTGTCTCATTGTCAACGACCGGGCGTTGGTCCCGCCCGATGGCCGGGCCCGGTCGTCGGATCGCCGCCCGGGGGCACCGGGCCCACCACCCCGGCCAGGAGCTCGGCCCGCACCAACTGGGCCACCTGGACGGGATCGTCGAGATCCCAGCGACCGGGGGCCGACATGTAGGACAGGATCATCCGAGCCAGGAAGTCAGCCGCCTCGTCGAGGTCCACGCCCTCCACCACGCCCCGTTGCCGGAGGTAGGGGACCAGGAATTCGGCGATCCCCTGGCGGATCCGGATGCTCTCGACGGTGAGCGCCGGCAGCAACTTCTCCGGCTCGGTCTGCATCACCCGTTGGAGGACCTCGTGCTCGACGATCGCCCGGTGGGCGAAGGCGATGCCCCGTTCTATGACCTCCTCCAGGCTCCCGGCTCCCTGGACCTCCTCGTAGAGCCGAGCGAAGAACTCGATGGTGGCCCAGGCCACCACGGCGGTGATCAGTTCGTCCCGCCCCCCGGGAAAGGTGCGGTAGACGGTTGCCCGCGACACGTTGGCCTCCCGGGCGGCGTCCTCGACGGTGGTTTTGGCCAGGCCCCATCTGGCCACGCAGACGTAGGTGGCCTCCAGGATGCGCTGTCGGGTGGTGTCCATGGCCCGATCCCCCGGACTCAGAGGCCGAGCAGTGGCTCGAGTCCGAAGGTGACGCCGGGCCGGGCCGGCACCGACCGGACGGCCAACACCACCCCGTCCATGAACGAAATCCGGTCATAGGAGTCATGGCGGATGGTCAGGCTCTGACCCAGGGACCCGAGGATCACCTCCTGGTGGGCGACCAGGCCGGGCAGGCGGACCGAGTGGATGCGGACACCGGCCGGGCCGGCTCCCCCCCGGGCGGACGCCAAGGAGTCGGTGACCGTGTGGTCGGGGGGGAAGGCACCGGTTCCCGACGACTCCCGCATGGCGGCCATCCGCTCGGCGGTGACCAGCGCAGTGCCCGACGGCGCGTCGAGCTTGCCGTCGTGGTGCAGCTCGATGATCTCGGCTCCGTTGAACCACGGTGCCGCCAGCTCGGCGAACCGCATCATCAACACGGCGCCGACGGCGAAGTTCGGTGCCACGATGCAGTTGGGTGGGCCGGTGAACAGCCGGGTCAGCTCTTCGACGTCATCCTCGGTGAACCCGGTCGTCCCCACCACGGCGTGCATGCCGGCCCCGGCGCAGAAGGCGAGGGTGTCCCGTGCCGCCTCGATGCGGGTGAAGTCGACGACCACCTCGGTCCCGGCGTCGGTCAGGGCCTCCAGCCGGTCCGAGATACCCACACCGGACGTGCCCGGCCCGGACGGGTGGTCGAGGTCGGTACCGGCTACGGCCGGATCCACGGCCGCCACCAGGTCCAGATCTGGCTGGCCGGCCACAGCCCGACACACCTCCCTCCCCATCTTCCCGCCGGCTCCCACGACCCCGATGCGCATGGCGGTCACCCTACCGTCGCACCGGTGGACGACCGGGCCGGCCGGCGTTGGGGGCCGATCGGCCGAGGGCGAGTCAGCCGAGCGCCAACGAGCGGGAATCGAAGTCGGCCTCCTCGAAGGGGCCGACCACGGACAGCGTCCTGGGTGCGGCCACCAGCTCGGCGGCGGCGGCCCGCACGTCCTCGAGGGTGAGGGCGGCTACACGGTCGAGGACGACGTCGACCGACAGGACCTCTGCGTGCAGAAGCAGGCCGGCCCCGATACGGCTCATCCGGGCACCGGAGTCCTCACAGGCCAGGAGGGTCTCGGCCCGCAGGTTCCCCTTGGCGATGGAGAGCTCCCGTTCGGTGATGCCCTTCTCCCCGAGCAGCTGCAGTTCCGAGAACACGATGTCGAGCACCTCGGGCACGTGCTCGGGTGCGGTCCCCATCCCGACACTCACCGAACCGGCATCACCGTAGGCCACCCGCTCGGACCACACCGAGTAGGCCAACCCCCGGCGCTCCCGGATCTCTTGGAAGATCCGGCTGGACAGCCCTCCGCCCAGGACATGGTTGAGGACGGCCAGCGCATATCGCCGGGGGTCGAAGCGGTCGACCGACCGGCACGCCAACACCAGGTGGGCCTGCTCGGTCGACCGGCGGGTGACCAGCAGCGGTTCGACCTTGCCGTCCGGCGGCTGACGATCCGGGGTGGCGCCGCCCGGTTGCCCGGCAAACCGGGTCTCGATCCCGTCGGCGACGGCCCCGTGATCGAGGTCGCCGGCCACGGCCACCACCATGTTGCCGGGCCGGTAGTGCAGCTCGAAGAACTCCCGGATCCGCCCGGCCGTCATGTCCGTGACCGACTGGTGGCTGCCCAGCACCTCGCGGCCCAAGGGATGACCGGGGAACAACGCAGCCGAGCTCTGTTCGGCCGCCTCGTCGGAGGGCTCGTCGGCGTGCATGAGTATCTCGTCGAGGATGACCTGACGCTCGGCGTCGAGATCGGCGGGGCGGAGGGCCGGACGCCACATGATGTCGGACAGGATGTCGAGACCCAGCGAGATGTGCTCGGCCAGCAGACGAATGTAGAACGACGTGTACTCCTTGGTGGTGAAGGCGTTGAAGTCCCCGCCCACTTCGTCCACCGCCTCGGCGATGGCGGTGGCCGAGCGCCTGTCGGTCCCTTTGAACAGCAGGTGCTCGAGGAAGTGCGACGCCCCCCACCGGTCGTGGTCCTCGTCGCGCGACCCGGTGCCCACCCAGAATCCGATGGCCACCGACCGGGCTTCCTTCATGTCCTCGGTGACCAGCGACAGGCCCGAGGGGAGCTCCTCGGTGCGGATCACGGGTGCCCGGCTCCGATCGAACGGCTCATCGGAGTCCGGCACACCGGCCGGTGCCTATGACGGGCACCGGCCGGGCGACATCCGTGCTCAACGACGGCGACGACCGCCCCGGCCGCCTCCGCCGCTGGGTCGGTCGGACGATTCGGTGACGGCCGGCCCCAGGTCGCCGAACTCCTGGACCAGTTCGACCTCGAAGGCGTCCTCGAACGACACCGCGCCGGTGGGGGCACTGGTCGTCTCGGCCTGGCGGCGGCTGCGATCGGGCCGATCCCCGGGATCGGAGTGGTCGCCACGGGGCGGGCGACGGCCTCCCCCGCCCTCGCCGCGTCCACCGTCGCCGCGTCCACCGTCACCGCGTCCACCGCGCTCCTCGGATCCATTGGCGGCCGGAGGCTCGCCGGCCAACGACAGCGACACCTTGCCCTGGGGATCGATGTCGTCGACCCGCACCTCGATCGGTTGCCCGAGCTCGAGCACGTCTTCGACCCGTTCGACCCGCTTGCCCTGTCCGATCTTGGAGATGTGAAGGAGCCCGTCCCGTCCCGGGAGGATGTTCACGAAGGCACCGAACTTGGTGATGTTGACCACCTTGCCCTGGTAGGTGGCACCCACTTCGGCCAACGGTGGGTCGAGGATGGTGCCGATCCTCCGGCGGGCCTCCTCGACGGCCGTGCCGTCCTTGGCCCCGATGGTGACGGTGCCCACCATGCCGTCGTCGTCGACGGCGATGTCGGCACCCGTTTCCAGCTGGAGGGCGTTGATGACTTTGCCCTTGGGGCCGATCACCTCACCGATCTTGTCCATCGGGATCTCGAAGGAGACGATCTTTGGGGCGGACTCGGCCACCTCGCTGCGAGGCTCGGCAATGGCACCGGCCATCACGTCGAGGATGGTCAGCCGGGCCTCCTTGGCCTGGAGGAGCGCCTTGGTCAGCACGTCCAGTGGTAGCCCGTCGATCTTGGTGTCGAGCTGGAGGGCGGTGACCACGTCCTTGGTCCCTGCCACCTTGAAGTCCATGTCGCCGAAGGCATCTTCGGCACCGAGGATGTCGGTCAACGTGACGTAGGTGCCACCGTCGTAGACCAGGCCCATGGCGATGCCGGCCACCGGTGCCTTCAGCGGCACCCCGGCGGCCATCATCGACAGCGTGGAGCCGCAGACCGAGGCCATCGAGGTGGAGCCGTTGGAGGCCAGGACGTCGGACACCAGGCGGAGCGTGTAGGGAAAGTCCTCCTGGTAGGGAACGACGGGCAGCAGTGCCCGCTCGGCCAGCAGGCCGTGACCGATCTCCCTGCGCTTCGGTCCCCGCATGAACCCCGTCTCTCCAGTGGAGAAGGGCGGGAAGTTGTAGTGGTGCATGTAACGCTTGTGGTCGTCCGGCGTGATGGTGTCGAGCAGCTGGTTCATCCGGGGCATGCCCAGGGTGGTCACGTTGAGCACCTGGGTCTCACCCCTCTGGAACAGGGCCGACCCGTGGGCCGTCGGGAACAGGTCCACCTCGGCCGACAGGGGCCTGATCTCGGTGGTCGAGCGACCGTCGATGCGGAGCCCCTCTTCCACGATCCGCTTGCGCACCAGCTTTTTGGTCAGGCTGCGGACCGCCGCCTTGATCTCGCCGTCGCGCTCGGGGAACTCGCCGGCCAGGCTGTCCTTGATGGAAGCGGTGGCGGCATCGAGGGCCGCGTTACGCTCGGCCTTCGACACGATCTGGTTGGCCGCCGCCAGGGGTGCGGTGCCTGCTGCCTCGACCCGTTCCCACACGTCGTCGCCGTAATCGGACAACGTCGAGTACTCGATGGTCTCGATCGGGCCCCGGGCGGCCACGTAGGCCTCGACCAACTGGCGCTGGAGCACGATCGACTCGCGGATCCACGTCTTGGCCGCCTCGAGACCGTCGGCCAGGACTTCCTCGGTCACCTGGGGTGCGCCCTCTTCGTAGAACTGGAACGAGCGCTCCGAGCCACCGGCCTCCACCATCATGATGGCGATCTCGGCGTCGGCGGCATCGCTCAGGGCCCGGCCCGCCACCACCAGCTCGAAAGTGGACTCGTCCCCCTCCTCGAAGGTGGGGTGGGGTATCCACTGGCCGTCGGTCGAGTAGGCCACCCGGACGGCGCCGATGGGTCCGTCGAAGGGGATGCCCGAGATCATCAGGGCGGCCGAGGCGGCGTTGATGGCCAGGACGTCGTGGGGATTGACCTGGTCGGCTCCGAAGATGGTGCCGACCACGTGGACCTCGTTGCGGAACCCGGCCGGGAACGACGGCCGGAGCGGGCGGTCGATCAGACGGCAGGTGAGGATGGCCTGGTCCGAGGACTTGCCTTCCCGCCGGAAGAAGGATCCGGGAATCTTGCCGGCGGCGTAGGCCCGCTCCTCGATGTCCACCGTCAGGGGAAAGAAGTCCGCCCCCTCCCGGACCGACCGGGCCGCCGTGGCCGTGGCCAGAAGGATGGTGTCGCCGATCCGACCGGTGACGGCCCCGTCCGCCAGTTGGGCCAACTTGCCGGCTTCGAATGTGAGTGTGCGCTCGGTGCCGCTGATGGGCGCCGAGACGGTTATGGCGTCTGACATGACGCTCCTTGGTTGCTCGGGGACTCCCCCGGCCAGTTCCCAGTTGTCGAGCACCCCGTCGATGTGGAAGGCGGGGTGGTCGGCAACTGGTGACTGATCTCGGTAGGAGCCCGTTGTCTGTGGTTTTCCTGCGGTCCGCCCTGTGTGGCTGACCGTTGCTGGTGCAGTCCGACACCGTGCCGGCCTGCGATCCATCGGCTCGAAACCGACGGAGAAATTGGGACCGCCCGGCCGGAGCCGGGCGGGTTGGCTGTGGTCCGCCTAGCGGCGGAGGCCGAGGCGACCGATGATGTCACGGTACCGTTCGACGTCGTTCTTCCGGACATAGTCCAACAGACGACGCCTGCGACCGATGAGCTTCAGAAGGCCCCTGCGGGTGTGGTGATCGCCTTTGTGCACCTTCAGGTGCTCGGTCAGGTGGACGATGCGCTCGCTCAAAATGGCGATCTGCACCTCCGGGGAGCCGGTGTCAGTGTCGTGAAGACGGTATTCGGCGATGGTGGACTGCTTGTCTGGCATGTGGGGATTGGACCTCTGCGGAGTTCGTGGCGGCCGGCGGAGGGAGCACGCCGACCGATATGATGCTAGCAGCAACCCACGTCCAGGGACATCGAACCTGGTTCGATGGCACCCCTGTGCCCTTCGACGCACCGCCCACCCGTCGGGCCCGGCCTGCCCAACCGCCCGGTCGCGACCGGGCCAGCCCGACGGGCCGTCCAGCAGGCGCCCGGCTCCGGTGGGGCGGATGGACCGGGGCGGGGGCGCCGGCGTCTTCGCCGCCGGCGCCCGGCCTCGACCTACTTGTTGGGCTGCGGAGTGATCCGCAGGTACGGCTTGACGGCGTTGAAGCCCTTGGGGAACCGCTCCTTGGCCTCTTCGTCGGAGACCGCAGGGACGATGACCACGTCCTCGCCGTCCTTCCAGTTGACCGGTGTGGCCACCTTGTAGTCGGCCGTCAGCTGGAGGGAGTCGAGGACCCGGAGGACCTCCTGCACGTTCCGACCGGTGGACGCCGGGTAGGTGAGGGTCAACTTGACCTTCTTGTCGGGTCCGATGATGAACACGGACCGCACCGTCGCCGTGTCGTTGGCATTGGGATGGATCATGTCGTAGAGATCGGCGACCTTGCGGTCCTCATCCCCGATGAGCGGGAAGTTGAGTGCGGTGCCTTGGGTCTCCTCGATGTCTCCCGCCCACTTGCTGTGCGACGTCACGTCGTCGACCGAAAGGCCGATCAACTTGGTGTCCCGCTTGTCGAACTCCGACTTGGCCGCCGAGAACGCACCCAACTCGGTGGTGCAGATCGGGGTGAAGTCTTTGGGATGGGAGAACAAGACTCCCCAACTGTCCCCGAGGTACTCGTGGAAGTTGATGGTGCCCTCGGTGGTCTCGGCCGTGAAGTCGGGGGCTGTGTCGCCCAGACGGATTGCCATGTGTCGCTCCTTGTTTTTCCTATCGCTGTGAGTCGATGGACTCCACTGACTGCACTGCGTCCGGGGTGCTGAGCATCCGACAGGCGCCGTGCTCCTGACGGGTTGAGAGGATAGTCGAATCGGACGCAATTGTCGACCGGGTTAGTCGAGTTTCGGCTGGTCCGGGGCCTCGCCCTCCACGTCTGGCCCCGCCGGCGACCGTCCACCATGCTGGAAACATGACAACCACCGCTTCAGACTCCCCGACCGTGCTGGTGGACCGGCAGGGACCTGTCACCGTCGTGGCCATCGACAGGCCCGAGCGTCGCAACGCCGTGGACCCGGGCACGGCCACCCTCCTCCTCGACGCCTTCACCGCTTTCGATTCGGACGAGTCCTCATCGGTGGCCGTGCTCACCGGTCGTGGGGGTACGTTCTGTGCCGGCGCCGATCTCAGGTCCATGAGCGAGGGTCAGCGATACCGGCTGGCCGAGGACGGGCCCGGGCCGATGGGCCCCACCAGGCTGGCACTGTCCAAGCCGGTCATCGCCGCCGTCGAGGGCTACGCGGTGGCCGGCGGGCTGGAACTGGCCATCTGGTGCGACCTGCGGGTGGCTTCGGCCGCCGCCATCTTCGGCGTCTTCTGCCGGCGTTTCGGCATCCCCCTGATCGACGGAGGGACGGTCAGGCTCCCCCGGCTCATCGGCCAGGGCCGGGCCCTCGACCTGGTCCTGACCGGTCGCGAGGTGGGTGCCGAAGAGGCTCGGACCATCGGTCTGGTGGACCGGGTGGTGGCGGCTGGCTCCGCCCTGGACGGAGCGGTGCAGCTGGGCCTGGAACTGGCTGCGCTACCCCAGACCTGCATGCGAAACGACCGGGCCTCCGTGCTGGCTCAGTGGGATCTGCCCATGGCCGAGGCCCTGCGCTCCGAGTACCGGTACGGCCGTGACAGCCTGGCTTCCCCCGACGCCAGGTCCGGTCCGGCCGGCTTCGCCTCGGGCGCCGGTCGCCGCGGGTCCAGAGTCGGACCCGATGACCGGTGAGCACCGACCCGGACGCCTCGGCCCCCGGCGTCGCCGCATTCGACTTTGACGGGACGCTCACCGACGCCGGGAGCGTGTTCAAGTTCCTCACCGCCGTCGTCGGCTCCCGCACCGCCTATACCGCGGCTGCCTCCCTCTCCCCCCGATTGGCCCATGCCGCCCTGGTCGGCGGATCCGTAGCCGACACCACCAAGGAGAGGCTCTTCCAACGCACACTGGCCGGCGTGGCCGTCGAACGGCTCGAGGAGGTGGCCGCCGATTTTGCCCCCGCCCACCTCGAACGGCATCTCCGACCCGAGGTGCGGGAACAACTGGACTGGCACCGCCGGCGGGGCGACCGGGTGGTGGTGGTCTCGGCCTCCCCCGACGTCTACGTCCGGGTCGCCGGCACCCTGCTGGGCGTCGACGGGGTGGTGGCGACCCGGCTGGCCGACCGGGACGGGATTCTCACCGGCCACTACGAGGGTGCCAACTGCCGGGGGGAGGAGAAGGTACGTCGGCTGCGGACCTGGGTGGATGGCCCACAGGGTGCGGCCGGCACCCTGTGGGCCTACGGCAACAGCCGGGGTGACCTGAGGATGCTGCGGGCCGCTGACATCGGGGTCAACGTGGGCCGGCTCGGCCGGATCGGGCGACTCCGGGAGTTCCGGCGCCTGGAGGACTCGAAGGCCGCCGGAAAGGGTGCCTGACGATGTCGGCGGTGGTCGGCGGTGGTCGGCGGTGGTCGGCGGTGGTCGGCACTGCGGTCACAGGTACTCCTTCCTGCGCATCCACACCAGAACGAACCAGCCCCAGATGGGCGGGAGGTAGGCGGTGAACAGCCGCTGGACGAAGGTTGCCGCCACCGCGTCGGTCTCGCTGATCCCGGCGGCCGTCAGTCCGAGGATCATGCCGGCTTCCACCACACCCATCCCTCCCGGCACCGGGGAGATCCCACCCAGCATGGAGGCCAGGGTCAGGACCACCAACAAGGTGGCCAGGCCGAGGTGCTGCCCGAAGGCGTGCAGGGCGGCACCCAGAGCCAGGGCGACGAAGATCTGCGCCAGGACGCTCCCCCCGAAGATCTCGATCAGATTGCGAGGCCGTGAGGCGAGGACCTTCAGGTGCGACCACACCTCGGACGCCTTGGGCCGCACCTTCTCGGTCGCCATCCGGCGCCAGCGCGGTACGGCCAGCAGCAGGCCGAGGGCCACCCCGGCCACCACCACGGCGATCACGATGAGCCAGACCAGTTCGCTGTCACCTCCGCCCGACGAGTTGGACGGTTTCGTGAAGTGCATCGATCCGATGGCCAATGGCAGGGCGATGAGGAACAGCGCCCCCTTTACGATCCAGCTGGCCGTGCTGACCAGGACGCCCGAGCTGACGGCCAGGGTGGGATTGAGCCCTTCCTGCTGGAAGAACCGGACCCGGGTGGCCAGCGTGGCCATGGATCCCCCGGCCAGGGCCACGAAGGTGTCCGACACCTCGAGGGCGACGGTGCGGCCATAGGGCAGCGTGGTGGTGACCGAGCCCACGGTGGTGGTGGCGATCGCCGGGTAAGCGGCCTGCGCCAACACGAAGGTGGCGACTACCCAGCCCCATCGGGCCCCGGTGATGGTGCTCCACGACTTCCCCACGTTGACCAGCACGCCGATGAGGGCCCACCCGCCGATCAACGTCCCGACCACCAGCACGAGGGTGACCCAACTGACCCGACGGGGCTCGATCAGCTTGGGCACCTCCACCCCGGTCGCCACCGCACCCTGTTCCCGCACGGCATTGAGCATGGCCTTCTTGCCGCGCAACGCCTTGGACGCCGCCGGGTCCAGCGCAGCTCGCTGGAGGAAGGGCAGCGCCTCGACCAGTAGGCCGGTGGGAACCGAGCGGGCTGCCGACGCCACTGCCCGCTCGGGGCCGACCGCCACCGAGACCGCAGCCAGAACGCCGGCCACGTCACGGCGCAGGTCGTCCTCGGTGGCCACGGTCACCGCCGCCCGGAAGTCGACGAAGCCCGCTGCGCCGTCGTCGTCCACCACGATCGTGTCGACCGACAGGGAGCCGTGGGCGATCCCGGCCCGGTGCAGGGTCATCAGCTGGTCGAACACGTCGTCGGCAGCCGAGTCGGTGATCGACGGAGGCTGGGGCCCGGCCGGCGCCTCGGCCGGCGCGTCCTCCTCCGGTGCCCCCGGCCCGTCCCGGACCGGTTCGTCGGCAGGCCCGGAGCCGTTGCCGTCCGGACGAACCGGGGACACGGCGGGGGCGACGGGGTCGACGGGGGCGAACGCCGACAGGCGGGTACCCGGTGGAGGACGGGTGACCAACACCGCATCGTTGGCCGGACCGGCCGGTCCGGCAGCCAGGACGGCCGGCACCCGGGCTCCCGAACGCTCGGCCATCAGGGTCAGATAGGCCTCGTGTTCGACCTGTTGACGCCGGGTGAGGGCCAGCGTCGGCCCCGAGGATCGGTAGAACAAGAACCGTGCGGTCTTGGCCAGGAGCTGGGCATCGGATGCGTCACGCCCGTAGACCGACACGTCGATCGCCGCCCCGTCGATCCGCCCGGTGAACCGACCCACCCCCCATTCCTGGCGGAGGACGGGAGTCACCGAGTCGGCCGAGATGTCGAGATCGACGAGCAGGTCGGCCACCTCCAGGGACGACGGCAGGCCCAGAGGCGAACCGAAGACGAGGTGGACCACCGCGGTCACCCCCCAGCCCACCGCCAGACTGGCCAGTACCGCCACCGGAACCCCCGAGCCCGTCACCACCGCGGCAACGGCCAGCAGCCCGACTGCCGTCTCGATGGTCCGCTGGACCATTCGACTGAGGTACGGAAGGGCGGCGGTGGCCACCGCCACCGTGGCCGCCACCCGGGCCACCGGGAAGGACAGGTCGAAATGGGAGAGCGAGGATCCCGCCGGCCGGCCGCCCGTGGGACCGAGCACGGCTGACGAGACCACGCAAAGGAGCCAAGCGCCCAAGCCGGACAGACCGATGTCGCGGATGGCGTTCCATCTCCGGTTGACCAGGGCCAGTGCGCCGATCAGGACGATCACCCCGATCGAGGCCACCCACCAGATCGCGGTCACCAACCATCTGATCCCCTGTGGAGGTGAGGCGAGGGCGTTGGCTATCTCGTGCTCGGCACTGGAGTTGGCGTGGGTGAAGAGCCAACACAGGAACACCCCGACGGCGGCTGTGCCCGCCCGGACGGCATCCGAACCCCGTCGTCGGGTCCGACCGTCACCGATCGGTGCGAACAGGATCGCCCGCCACGATCCGAGCACCTGCCTCCACGTCCTGTGGCCGGTGTCGCCGCCCTCGCCACCCTCGCCGCCCTCGCCACCCTCGCCGCCCTCGACGCCGGACGACGGTGCATCGGATGAACGGCTCGGCGGCGGTGCCCCACCCGGACGGTCGCCGACGTCGGCCTCGGTGCCTCCATGGGTCTGGCTCTCCGTCATCGCAACCTGAACCTTAGGACCTGGTACCGCTCCACCTTCGTGACCCGGTCACGGCTCCACCACCGATCAGCCCGTGCGCGGTGCGTGCGCCCTGACCCGCCACATGACCCGAGGGTCCGATCCTCGGTCGACCGGGCACCCGGGGACTTGGCCCGATCGCCGGCCGGGGTGGCGCCGGCGACGATCCCGGCTACCCGGCGGCGGAACCCAGGAAGCCGGCGTCGCCGAAGGTGAAGAGCCCGCCGTCAGCCGCCACCAACCAGTAGCCCTGGCCGTCGCCGGTCGATGCCATCCCGACCACCGGCTTGGCCAGGCTCAGGGATCCGGTCGAACCGTGGAAGCGGGCGGAGCCGAAGGAGAAGACCCCGCCGTCCGAGGCCACCAGCCAGTAGCCCTGGCCTCCCGGCACACCGGCCAGTCCCACCATGGGCTGCTTGAGTCGGAGGTTGCCGGTCGACCCGTAGAAGCGGGCGTTCCCGAAGGAGAACACGCCGCCGTCCGAGGCCACCAGCCAGTAGCCCTGGCCATCGGGCGTGGCCGCCATGCCCACCATCGGCTTGTCGAGCCGGAGGTTGCCGGTCGACCCGTAGAAGCGGGCGTTCCCGAAGGAGAACACGCCGCCGTCCGAGGCCACCAGCCAGTAGCCCTGGCCATCGGGCGTGGCCGCCATGCCGACGATGGGTTGTTTCAGCCGCAACGCCCCGGTGGAGCCGTAGAAGTGGGCGTCCCCGAAAGAGAAGACCCCGCCGTCCGAGGCCACCAGCCAGTAGCCCTGGCCATCGGGCGTGGCCGCCATGCCGACGATGGGTTGTTTCAGGGCCAGGCCTTCGGCCGATCCGAACGAGGTGGCGTTGCCGAAGGCGTCGACGGCACCGTTGGCCGCCGCCACCCAGTAACCGCCGCCGTTCGGGGTGGCGGCCATTCCCACACCGGCGGCACCGAGGCTGGTGTCGGTGGTGAACCAGTCGGATTTGAGGCCGACATCAGCGGCAAACGTGTCCCCGGTGAGGGAGACGTTGGACCTGGAGCCGACCAAGGTCATGGCCGTGACCCGTCCGCCCCAGTCGCCCAGGCCGTTGCGACCGTTGATGGAGATCGATTGGAGAGTGCCGAGTTGCGGCCAGGTGGCCTGGATGGTCGAGACAGGAACCGATGCCGTCCAGGTGTGGTTGGGGTTGCAGGCGCCGGGGACGCACACCGAGTCGCCGGCGTCGGGCACTCCGGGAAAGGCGCCCGGGGCCGTGTAGCCACCCGTCGACGCCGAGTACTGGGTGGCGGCCACCGTGCCGTTGGGGAACTCCATCACCTGCCCGGTGGTGTCGCTGACGGCCAGGTCGGTGATGGCGCTCTGGTTGAGAGTGCCACGGTACGTCTGGCAGGCCAGATCGCAGGTGTCGGCGTAGCCCTGGTAGGAGCCGAGGCCGGACATGACGTACGAACGGGCGGCAACCGCCTGCGCCTCCAGCTCTTGGAATCCCCACGGCTGGCCTTGGGGGCCGGCTCCGCCCAGTGAGCCCCAGCCGGCCGGCGATTCATTGGGCACGACATCGGCCACGTACTGCTCGAGGGGCAGGACGTTGACGGTCCGGGGTACGCCGCCCGAGTAGAGGGCGGCCAACGAACCGTGCACGGCGAGACTCGGACCGGACTGGCAGAGCTCGAGTGGTGCGGCCCCACTGGGCTGGGCCGTCGGAATGGTGGGGGCCGAGGTCGTGGCCACCGGCCCGGCCCACGGCCCGGCGCATCCGGGTCCTTGGTAGATCCTCCAGATACCGTTGCCGACCGGGAGCATCTCGACGGCCTGACCGGCTCCCTCGGTGACCGAAGTGCCGGCCACGATGAACGATGCGCTCGACGTCACGATCACCGAGTGGCCGTCGTTCTCGGTCAACGCCACGTTGACCTCACGAGTGTCGGCACCCGCCGGCAACTGGGACAGGGAGGTCCCGCCGTAGTAGCCGGCGAGGATCGACTGGTACCCGGTCCGGGCCAGTGCGTCTCCGAGCGCACCCCACTGTCCCATCCCGTGTCCATGGCCGTATCCGTGGCCCTCGAACGACACCGAACCCGAGGGATAGGCCGACGCCGGCGACGACGACGTGACCAGCCCGATCCCCGCACCGACCACGGCGGCCACGACCACGGCGGCGGTCACCGTCATCGAGCGCCCACGGGCGCGGAGTCCTACTGCCCCTCGTTTCATTTGCCCCATCCAGATCTCTATTCTTCGAGATGCCCCTGATCTTCGAGATGCCCCCGACCTTCAGGTGACCCTGACCTTCAGGTTCAGTCCACCCCGTACATGTTGGCCGCGAACACCTGCGGCATCGATCCGAAGAAGGGTGCGCTCCCGAAGCTGAATATCCCCCCGTCGGCGGCCACCAGCCAGTAGCCGTTGCCGTAGTTGGAGGCCATGCCGACCACGGGCTGGTCGAGAGGGATGCCTCCCATGGAGCCGTAGAACCTGGCATCGCCGAAGCTGAAGATGCCCCCGTCGGCGGCCACGAACCAGTAGCCACCGCCACCGGGCACGGTGGTCATGCCCACCACCGGTTGGTTCAGTCGTTCGCTGCCTGTCGAGCCGTAGAACGGGGCGTACCCGAAAGTGAAGATGCCACCGTCCTTGGCCACCAGCCAGTAGCCGTTGCCGGTCGGGGTGGAGGCCATGCCCACCACCGGTTGGTTCAGGTGCTGGCCGCCGGTGGAGCCGTAGAAGCGGGCGTCACCGAAGGCGAAGATGCCGCCGTCCGAGGCCACCAGCCAGTAGCCCCTGCCGTCCGGGGTGGCAGCCATGCCCACCACCGGTTGGTTCAGATGGATGCTACCGGTGGAGCCGTAGAACTGGGCGTTGCCGAAGCAGAAGATGCCGCCGTCCGAGGCCACCTCCCAGTACCCCCCACCGCCCGGGGTCTCCGCCATGCCCACCACCGGTTTGTTGAGGGGCGTCCCTCCCATCGAGCCGTAGAACTTGGCGTCGCCGAAGCTGAAGATGCCTCCGTCGGAAGCCACGTTCCAGTAGCCGCCGCCGTCGTTGGTGACCGCCATCCCGACGATGGGCTTGTTGAGGTGTCCGGGGGGCGGGGCGGCCAGCGTCCCGGTCAGCTGGGGGTTCTGGTGGAACATGGGCCACGACCGCTCGCCCAGTGACCGGCCGGCCGAACCGGCGATCTCATAGTGCTGGATGATCCCGGCGTTGCCGGCGTTGTAGCCGGCGATGGTGATCCCGATGGTCCCGTTGGGGTCGGTGGTGACCATGGCCGAGTTCTGCAGGGCGATGGTGCCGGCTCCCAGGGTGGCCACCACCTGTGCGCTCTGTCCGTCGTAGATGACCAACCCGTTGGTCGTGGGGACCAGCACGTCGTTGTAGCCGCCGCCGGTGAGGTCGGCGGTGGTGATGCCGCCGATGATCTGACCCGACGTGCGCTGGGGCCACCCGGGAAGGGTGGCGCCGTTGGCTCCGTTGACGGCGTACACCAGTCCGCCCGACGAGGTGTTGGCCCCTTCGAGCACCTCGACGTTCCCGTTCCCCTGGATGTCCCCGATGGCCGGGCTGCCGGTGGTAGTGCCACCCAGGTTGGCGCTCCACACGATGTTGCAGTGGGTATCCGATCCGTACAGCATGTTGGTGTCCGAGGCCCCCGCATAGTAGGAGCCGGTGCCGAAGGCGATCCCCATCACTCCGCCGCCCAAGAAGTCGCCCACCGCCGTCGACGAGTCGACCGTCTGGTTGGTGTTGTAGCTGCAGATCAGGTTCCCGCCTGAGCCGAGGACGCGGAGATGTCCTCCCGCCGTGTAGGTCTGTCCCTCGGCCACGCCGGCCGACGAGTCACCGCCCTCGATCACTTCGTTCTGGCCGTTGCCGTACAGGTCGGCCACCGACGGGGTGGTGAACCCGCTGTCGGCCGTGAAGAACGGCCATCCCGGGAGCACCGAACCATTCGAGGCGTTGAGGGCGTACTCGTCCTGTCCCAGCGACGGGGCCACCACTCCGGTGGTCCCACCGAGGTTCCCGACCGTCAACGAGGCCTGGACGCCATGGGACCCGTTCGGGTCCGGGGCGTTGTGCTGCCACAGTTGGGCGCCGGTGTTGGTGAAGGAGTAGTAGCCGCCGACGGTGGGGTCGGCGGCGTTACCGGCTCCGACGAACACGTTGTCGGTACCCGAGCCGTTGGGGGTCACCGACGGGGTGGAGTCGACCGGTCCGCCGGCATGGGCCGGCCAACCGGCTACGGCAGAGCCGTTCGACAGGTGGAAGGCGTACACACTGCCGGCCCGGTCACCTACCACCACCGACGGCCCGCCGCCGTCCAAGGTGGCCTCGGACGGCGAGCTCTCGGCAATGGGATTTCCGGCGTCGGGGAGCACCTGCTGCCAGACCAGGGAAGCCGACACGCCGGCGGCGTGGGCGACGGGGGTCGAGGCCGAGGCCGGCGATCCCGGGAGCTGGGCGGCCACCAGCGAACCCACCACTCCGAGGGCCACCACCCCTCCGACCATCCACCGGCGTCTGGCGGTCCCGGGTACCTCGGTGGCCGTGATGGTGTCCGGACGTGCTCCCATGCGATGGCTCCTTGCTTGCTGCTGTCGGCGGTGCGGTGAGGCCCTGACGGGCTGATTCAGCGGCTTGCGGCGGGTGGACCGGCGCTCCGGCGTCTTCTCCTACGGGTTATCGGCAGATCGGGTGCAAAACTGAACTCGGCCCCCGTGGCCTCGGCCACCGTGACCCGCCGGGCCGGGCTCCAGGGTGCGGGATACCTCATGTCGTGGCTCCTACTCGGTACCCTGAACCATGGTCTCCGGTGCGACTGCGACCGAAGCGCCGGTCAAGGATCCGAGCGAGGCGCCCGTACAGCCCGGGTCCCCGCCGCTGTCCGCCGGGTCCCCGGCTCCGTTCCCGACACCGCTGAGCGCTCCCCCGTCGGGCTCCCCGTCCGGCTTCCCGTCGGGCTCCCCGGCAGCTGTCCGGGAGCCCCCGGAGGTGCCCCGGTTGACCCGGTCGGACCTCCAGCGTCGCAAACGCCGTCGGGCCCGATGGGTCGTCGTTCCGTGGGTGCTGGGCCTCGCGACGTTCGTCCTCCGCCTCCTGACCGCGGCACGGGGGCCGACCGACTGGGACTCGGCCCAGTACGCATCGGCCGTCACCCACTTCGACGTCACCCATGGCCAGCCCCAGCCCCCCGGCTACTGGCTCTACGTCGAGTCGGGCCGGGCCCTCCACCTCGTCACCGGACTCGGCACCATCGACAGCCTGGTGGTGCTGGCCGCCCTGGCATCGGCCGTCGGGGTCGGTCTGACGGCGGTGGCCGGGCGAGATCTGGGCGGACCGTGGGTGGGTATGGCCGCCGGAGCGGTCATGGCCGCCTCCCCGTTCACCTGGTTCAGTGGCTCGACCGTGTCCACCTACTCCTTCGACGTGGTGACGGCCTCGTTGCTCATCATCCTGGCCTGGCGGGCCCGGCCGGGGAGCTGGCACGGAGTGGGAGCCGCGATTGCCCTCGGACTGCTGTGCGGCTTTCGCCAGTCCGACTTCATGGCCTTCGCCATCCTGGCCCTCTTGGCCGTGGTCGGGTCCACCCGCCGATGGAGCCGGGCCGGGTTGACGGTGGTGGCCGGAGTGGTCGCCGCCGGGGTCTGGTTCGTCCCCATGGTGATCAGCCAGCCCGGAGGCTTCTCGGCCTGGCTCGGCGCCACCCGCACCGAGACGAGCGGCGCCGCCCAGATCAGCTCGGTACTCGATCACGCCGCCGGAGCGGGCACCAACTTCGGCACCTTCGCCGCCTACACGGCCTTGGCCTTGGTCCCGTTGGCGGTGCTCGCCCTTCTCGCCGGCATGGTGCTCCTGGTCCGGGCCGGGGTGGCCGCTGACGTGACCACCGACGACCCGGGCCCGTTCGTGACCGGCCAGCCCTACCGGGCCGGTTCGCCCTGGAGGCGCCCCTGGTACCAGTCACGGGCCGCCGTCCTGGCCGCCGCCATCGTCCCCCCCGTGCTGGTGGTGACCCTGATCCAGTTCGCCAAGAGCGGCTATCTGTTGGCATACCTGCCAGGAGCGGTGATCGCACTGCTCCTCCCGGTGGGGGCGCTCACCCGGCGTCGACGGAATTCCGACCGGCTGTCTGTGACCTGGGTGGCAGTGGCCTCTGTCCTGGTCGGCCTGATCGTGTTCGCCGGCGGGGAACGCTTCGTCAGCGCCGCCGCCGTTCTCCCCGGGCAGTGGACCGGGTCGTCGTCGCTGTGGCTCGAACAGCCGCAGTACCAGGCCCCGTACCTCACCACCTACCCCGCCATTCGTGCCATCGACACCATCGACTCGGCCCTGGGAGCCCTGGCACCCCACGTGGTGACGGCCCGCGACGTGGTGGTGTTCGATCTCGACGACGGCGGGAACAACATCTACCGGAACGCCGGATGGGAGTTGCCCGAGGACCGCCTGGCCCTGGTCGGCCCGGGCCGGCTGCTCTACAACCAACAGCACGGAGCCCTCTACTACTCGCCGCCCGACGCCATCGCCGTCGGCCCGGGAGGGACGGCGCTGCTGGTGGCGTCACCGGCCATGCCCGGACTGGCCGCCCTCACGGCCAGCGGCCAGGCGGTGTCGGTCAAGACCGAGCAGACGATCGGCGGGTACCGGGTATGGCGGGTGGCGCCCGGCGCCTCGGTGCTCGGGGTGCCGGTCGTCCAGCGTGGCGGCCCCCGTCCCCTGGGCCACGGGATCTGATCAGCCGGCGGCGGCCACCGACTCGATGAAGGTGGCGTAGCGGTCGATCACCCGAGGCCACCGGAACCACCGGTCGACATAGATCCGTCCCCGCTGGCCCAGCGTCGTCCTCAGCCGGGCGTCGCCGGCCAGCAATCCGACCAGGCCCTCGAACTCACCGAACCCGGCAAAGGCCAACCCGCCTCCGGACCGGCGGCAGTGCTCGACGGTGGCGGCACAGGCTCCATTCACCAACACCGGCGTGCGGGCACTCCACGCCTCCACCACGACCAGCGAGAAGGCCTCCCACGACGACGGTGACACCAGGGCCACGGCCCGGCGGAGCAGGGACCACTTCTCGGCATCCGACACCGGCCCGAGAACCTCGATGTCGGGGTGTGGGCCCGGCGCCTCGACGACCGGTCCGGCGAACACCAGTCGGAGCGGTCCGGGATGGCGGGCCTTGTAGGCGGCGAACAGGTCGGCCAGCAGTGACGTCCCCTTGTGACGGTCGACCCGGCCGAGACAGAGGAGGTACGGCGGGGCACCGTCGCCCGGGTCCTTCTCCGCCACCGGGCCCGAGGATGCCTCGGGATCGTCCACCCCCAGTCCCAACAGCAGCTGGTGGTGGGTGGCCACCGCGAACATCCCCTGGACCAGCCGGCGCTCGGCCGTGGTCTGGAACACCAGTCCGTCGGCGGCCTCGAAGACAGGGGCGAAGACCGGCAGGTGCAGAGCCGGCTCGTCGTGGGCCGCCGGGTGGAGGATGGTGGGAGCCGACACCGCGTCGATGGCCCTGACCGTCGGGTAGTAGAGGTACGGATAGAAGACCACGGCGTCGGCCACGGCGTCGGCCGCCGCCTCCACCACGGCGGGAACCACCGGCCCCTGCAGGTCGACCCAGCGCTGAGCCTGTTGCAGGGACGCCCGGTCGGGGTCGGCCAGGAGGGACGCCGAGTAGGGATGGAACGACGGATCCCTCCCCGCCACCGAGGCGAAGCGCCGCACCGACACCCCGTTGACGCTCTCGTCCCCCTCGGGCAGCACGTCCTCCCAGGTGACGAAGTCCTCGGCACAGCCGGTGATCACCTCCACCTGCCACCCCTTCTGCCCGACCAGGTGCTCGGCCAGCAGACGCGCCGCGGTTTCGGCGCCCCCGATGACACGGGTGCCGTACCGGGGTACCACGAACGTCACTCTCATGCCGGGCCCGTCACGCGGCGTAGGCGGCCTCGAGGGCACTGGCGAAACCAGCCCGCACCCGGGGCAGCGAGAACGCCTCGACCCGCTCCGACGCCGCCTCGGCCAACGTGGTCCGGAGCTGGGGATCGGTGACCACCCGGTCGATGGCCGCCGCCACCCGGGCCGGCTCCTTGTTGGGCAGCACCAGTCCCGCCGTCTGCACCGTCTCGGGGACGGCGGTGTTGGTGTAGGCGATGATCGGCAGGCGGTGGTACATCGACTCCAGCAACGGCACGCAGAATCCTTCGTGGTTGGACAGGCAGACGAAGGCGTCGGCCGCCGCGTAGTAGGCGATGAGCTCCTCGTGGGTCACCGAGCCGGCGATGTCGACCGCCTCCACCAGTCCCAACTCGCTGATGAACCGCTCGAGAGCGGTGAGGTACTCCTGGCTGATCGATCCTCCCACCAGGTGCAGCCGGGCCTTGGGGTCGTAGAGCCGGCGGTAGGCAGCCAGGGCCTTTATCAGGTCGTGCTGGCCCTTGTGGGGTGAGACCTTCCCGACGAAGAGCAGGTCGGCGCCGCCCTCGTGGCGCTGGGCGGCGAGCCGCCCCGCCAGCACCGGATCGGGGGAGCCGGCAAAGCCCTCCAGGTCGATGAGGAGCGGGACGGTGGCCGTCGACCGGTACCCTGCCACCTGGAGCTCCCGCTCGTTGTACTCCGAGTCGGCGATGGCGAACTCGGTGACCGGGGCCAGATCCCGCAGCTGGGCCCGTCCCCACCGCACCTCCTCCCCCACCGCCGGTATCCAGGCTTCGAGCAGATCGGCCGGGGTGATGTTGTGGTAGTTCACGAACTTGCGCTCGCTGCGCTCCCGGAAGATGTCGGCCACCCCGCTGCCGATGGAGAACTGGTAGAGCAGTACCCGCCCGGCCGATGCCTTGTCCCCCAGCCGGCTCACCGGAGTCCCGAAGGAGATCCGGTCGGCGGAGGCGTTGCCGTAGAAGATGTCGGACTGGAACCCCCTCGAGCGCAGGAGGTCCCGGAGTTGGATCACGTGCCCACCGATGGCATCCCGGCTGGCCAGCGACGGGATGACCTGGTCGATCCGCTCGGCCGCCGTCACGGGAGCGTCACCTGGGCCGTCACCCCGGACGTCACGGGGGGCGTCACCTGGGGTTCATGGTTCGGGCTCCTCCCAGCCGGCCAACGGGGAGAACGGTATGCCGCTGACCGCCGCCACCTCCCCGGTGTGACCGCTGGAACGGAGTCGGAAGCTGACGTCGAGCGGGAGTCGCACCCGCCCCGTGGTCCGGCCGGCGTTGGCCACCTCGAATTGGGTGACCTGGTCCTTCCAGTCGAAGATGGCGGTGTCGGTGGCGCTACGAACGCCGACGCTCACCGAGTAGGTGCCGTCCAGCAGCGGGACCTCGGGGAAGGCGAACCGGACGAGGCCGCCGCCGGTCGGGGATGTCCATGGCGCACGCCGGGTCGTCGGGATCGGAGGCGAAGACCAGCTCGTTCTTGTCGTCGTGGATGGCGATGGTGGCCATGGCGTCGTGGACCGGCCGCCAGACTGTCGAGATCGGCGGTCACCGTCAGCGACTCGCCCGGATACATGTGGGGCCGCGACCCGCTGCCGCCGTGCTCGGCCGTAACGGTGCCGATGGCCAGGACGTTGCCCTCGATCCCACCCGACTCGGAGCCGGCCAGGGTGCCCACCCCGAGCAGGTCGGCCAGGTACACCCTGATCGCCTCGCCGGGCTCGTCGACGGTGATCACCTGTCCGTGGTTCATGACCATGAGCCGCTCGGCGTTCTGGCGGATGACGTCGGTGGCGTGGCTGACCACGACGATGGTCCGGCCCTCGCGCTGGAACTTCTTCATGTGGTCGAGACACTTGCGTTGGAAGTTGGCGTCGCCCACAGCCAGGACCTCGTCGACCAGGAGGACGTCGGGCTCCACGTTGACGGCCACCGCGAATCCGAGACGCACGTACATGCCCGACGAGTAGAACTTGACCTGGTTGTCGATGAAGTCCTCGAGCTCGGCGAAGGCGACGATGTCGTCGAACCGGCTGGCGATGTCCGACCTCGACAGGCCGAGCAGGGAGCCGTTGAGGAAGATGTTGTCCCGCCCCGACAGGTCCGGTTGGAACCCGGCCCCCAGCTCCAGCATGGCGGCCAGGCTGCCCCGCACCCGGATCTCACCCGAGGTCGGCTTGAGGATGCCGGCGATGCACTTGAGCAGGGTCGACTTCCCGGACCCGTTGCGGCCGAGGATGCCGAACGTCTCTCCCTGTTCGATGTCGACGTTGACGTCCCGCAGGGCCCAAAACGGCGTGAACGGCATCTTGCCGCCGTGGATGACCCGCTCCTTCAGCGAGGTGTGCTTTTCGTTGTACAGCCGGAACTGCTTGGAGATGTCCCTGACTTCAATGGCGACCGGCATCGGTCAGAGCTCCTCGGCGAAGTTGCCCTCGAGCCGCCCGAACACGATCAGGGCCAGGAGGAACAATCCGAGGCTGACGACCAGCACGATGCCCGATCATGGCCGCGTAGGTGCCCACGCTCCAGGTGGGGAGGACGTGGTATACGACGGTTGGCACCTTTTGCCCAGGGCTCAGGTAGGTGTAATGGGTCTCGTCCGTAGATGGCCCGTTGGAAGGTCATCACGATCGGGGTGATGGGGTTGAGCAGGTACACGTACTGGAGCCACTTCAGCACCGGGTGGGCCTTGGCGTGGCCGGACAGGAAGATCGTCCCGTAGGTGTAGACGATGGAGGTCCCCCAGAACCACGCCATCAACAGCACCTCGGTCAGGTGCTGGGTGTCCCGCAGGTACACGTTCACCGCCGACAGGAAGATCGACAGGGCGCTGGTGAAGGCCAGAAGCGCCAACAAGGCCAGGGGCAGGATGGCCACAAATGTCAAGTCCGGCTTGATCCCGAAGATGAGCAAAGCCAGGATCAGGACCCCACCTGGATGACGAAGAGCACCAGGTTGACCCCGACCACCGACAGGGCGAGCAGTTCCCGGGGAAATGCCACCTTCTTCACGATGCCCGCCTTGCCCACCACCACCCGGTCGCCCCCATGGCCGACCCGTTGAACAGGTTCCACACCAGCAGGCCGGCGAACAGCCAGATGGCGAAGTTCGGTTGATGGTTCCGGGCGATGATCTTGAACACCACGTAGTAGATGGCCAGCACCAGCGCCGGGTTGAGCATCGACCAGGCGTACCCGAGCACCGAGTCCTTGTACTTGACCTTGAGCTCGGTCCGGACCAGCAGGATCAGCAGGTCGCGGTTGATCCACAGGTCCTTTAGTCGCTGCCGGAGCTGGACCTTGCCGTTGACGATGGTGATGCGGTCGTGGCTCTGGCCGGGGACGAACCTGGTGCTTCCCCCGATGGTCGAGGCCGGCTCGGGTCCGACCTGGCGCGGGCCGTCTCGACGCCGAGGCTCACTGGTTGGCAGCCCCCGCCCCGGCAGTCGGGACGTCCATGGCGTCCTTTTGGATGACCTCGTCGATGAAGCCGTACTCGCGGGCCTCCTCGGCGGTGAACCAGCGGTCTCGGTCGGAGTCGGTTTCGATGCGCTCCACCGGCTGGCCGGTGTGGAAGGCGATCCGCTCGGCCATCATCCGCTTGAGGTAGATGATCTGCTCGGCCTGGATGGCGATGTCGGAGGCCTGACCCTGCATCTGGCCCGGACGGCTGGTGCATCAGGATCCGGCTGTGGGGAAGGGCGAACCGCTTGCCGGGCGTGCCGGCGCACAGGAGGAACTGGCCCATCGAGGCGGCCAGACCCACGCAGATGGTGCGCACATCGCACCGCACGTACTGCATGGTGTCGTAGATGGCCAGGCCATCGGTGACCGATCCGCCGGGCGAATTGATGTATACGGCGATGTCCCGCTCCTGGTTCTCGGCCTCGAGCAGGATCAGCTGGGAGCACACCAGGTTGGCGGTGTTCTGGTCGATGGCCGAACCGATGAAGACGATCCGCTCCTTCAGCAGCCGCTGGAAGATGTCGGACCCGGGTCCCACCTCGGCCCCCGACTGCATGCGGGCCGGAGCTGCGCCGGCGACGGCCAGGGGGGCCACGGCGGATGTGGGGGCGTGCAGGGGCAGATGAAGAACGTCGTCCATGCGGCCAGAGCCTAGTGGCTCGGTGCCTCCTGGCGGATGCACGGTCGGGGTTGCCGGCCCCGGGCCGAACCTCGGCCCGAACTTCGCCACGGACCTCGGGATCAGGTCGGGACGGCCATCTGACCGGAGACACTCAGGACCGCCTCGAACAGGAGGTTTGCCGCCTCACCCAGCTGCAACGCCGCCAAGCGGGCCAGGCCGGCCTGCCGGAGCCGGTTCTGTTCCCCGGGATCGGCGAGGAGCCGGTCCACCGCCTCGGCCACCGAGCGGGGACTCTTGTTCTCGAGCAGCACGCCGGCACCGTCCAGCACTTCTCCGACGGCGCCGGCGTCATGGGCCACCACCGGCAGGCCATGGCCCATCGCCTCGACCAGTGGGACGCCGAATCCTTCGTGATCGGACAGCAGCACCAGCACGTCGGCGGCCCGGTAGCGGGCGGCCAGCTCGTCATCACTGATCCCCGAGACGAAGTCGACGGCGTCGGCCAGGCCGAGGGCGGCGGCGTAGCGCTTCAGGGCGGCGGCGTAGGAGGGCACGGTGGGCGATCCCACCAAGGTCAGCCGGGCGTCGGGATCACCCCGGCCCGAGCCACGAACAGGGCGGCGATGGTGTGGTGATGGGCCTTGTTGGGGGCCAGCCGACCCACCGACAGCCATCGGTGCCCGCCGCCTTGGTGGATCCGGAGCGCGCTCGACCGCTTCGGCGCTCGGTTCGATCGGCGGGACGGGCACCCCGGCCACCGGCACCACCGTGGTCCGGGTGCAGCCGGCTCTGCGCAACTCGTCGGCGATGAACACCGAGTCGGCGATGCCCAGGTCGACCTGAGGGGCCAGGTGCCGGAGCTCCTGGAGGGCGGCGGTCTGTCCCCGGGCGATGGAGTTGTTCCAGGGGGCGAAGTACTCGGGAGGGGTGATGCCGTGGTAGTTGACGATCACCGGCTCTTTTCGGGAGGCCAACCAGTCGGCGATCTTCGACTGCGTGGCGAACTGGTACACCAGGACGTCGCCCGGGACGGACTCCTTCTCGTAGTCGAGGAAGGGGCTGGTCTCGTCCTCGGTGGCCGGATCCGGGAACTCGACGTAGATCTTGGATGCCACCCCGGCCGTCAACAGCCGGTCCCGCAGTGTCCGGGTGTGCTCCCCCACCGCGTCACGTCGGTGGAGCATGGGGACGAACAGATGGACCCCGCTCACCGTGATCCCCCGGTCACCGGCCCACCCTGGCCACCACGGCATGGAGATCGCCCGTCGACGGTCGATGCCACTGTGGGTCACCGACCCCGGAACGGCGCAACAGGAACATCCAGGTCTCGGGATGCAACGGCCGGCCCCGGGCCAGGTCCCGGGCCGGATGGGACAAGGAGGCCTCCCAGGTGTCCTGATCCTCGGTGAGGACGACCACCGTCCCCCCCGTCACCGTGACCCGGATGGCCTGGTCGAGAAGTTCCAGCTGACCGGGGAGATCGGCGCGGTCCACGCACCCGACCAGAATGACTCCGCCCGCCCCCTGGTCCGGCAACGCCTGCAGGTAACGGTCGACGTGGTCGATCACGAAGTCGGCCGGCCCGGCGGCCGGTGCCGACGCCGAACCCTCGGCGCCGTCCCACCGGCGGTGCTGAACGAACGCCAGATCGACGCGCCGCGGGGCTCCACGCCCCGCACCCGCCTCCCGTCCCGGCGCAGAGCATCGACGAGCGCACCGTCGCCCGATTCGCCCACGACGATCGGGAGTCGCCGGTCGACGTCGGAGAACCACCGCCCCGCCCGGTCGAGCCAGCCGGTCTGATCGGGCGGAGGTTCCGGCCCCTCGGCGGCTTCGAGGCCGAGGGGATCACTTCTCGACTCGAGGGCGGCGACCCGGGCCGCCAGGTACTGGAGGGCTTGCCAGGTGGCTACGAACCGCCCGCCGTTGACGGCGTTCACCGCCGCGTCGGCCGCCAGCCGGGCGTCGGCGGCCAGCACGTCGGCCATGGCCGCCGGCCACATCTCCCATCAGCCGTTGAGCGAGGCGAGCCGAGCGACCACGCTCCCAGAGGTCCTCGGGCAGCCCTTTCCACGGGTAGGCGATGGCCGACGTGGCCTCGTCGGGTTGGTCGACTCGACGCAGGGCATCGACGAATCCCCACCGAGCGCTGCCCTGGGGGCTCAGCCGATCGAAGGCGGCCAGCAGTTCGGCCTCCTCCCGACTCACCGCCGGGCCACCGGACGGGCCGGCGTCCGCCGTCCGATCGGCCGCCGGCGACTGGCCGTCCGGAACCTCCTGATCGTTCATCGGAGTCTCATCCATGGCGCACGTACTCCCGTCCAGGGGCTGGCAGGACGAGGCGCTTGGTACGCAGCACCGAGCGACGGCCACGGGCCACTACCCGTTCGAGGAACCGGGCGTAGCGGTCGATGATCGCCGGCCACCGGAAGTAGTGGGCCGTGTAATGACGACCCGCCTCGCCCAGTCGCTGCCGGAGGCGACGGTCGGCCACCAGCCGGTCGAGGGCCGCCTCGAACGACAGGTAGGAGTCGAACCACAGTCCCCCACCCGAACGCCGGCAGTGCTCCATGGTGGCGGCGCACGAGGCATTGACCAGTACCGGGACCCCGACGGTCCACGATTCGAGGAGCACCAACGAGAACGATTCGTAGGCCGACGGATTGATCATGACCTCGGCACCGGCCAGGATGTCCCACTTGTCCGCCTCGGACACTGTGCCGGTCACGACAACATCAGGATGGTCGGAAGAGTTGTCGGACACCGGTCCTACGAAGGCCAGGGCGAGGTCGCCCGGGTGACGCTGCTTGTACTCCGAGAAGTAGTCGGCCAGCATGCCGCATCCCTTGTGCTCGTCGACCCGACCGAGATAGCAGAGATAGGGCCGGTCTCCGAGGCCGAGGATGTCACCTCCCCGGCGGCCGGCACCCGCCGGGTCGTTGACCCCGAGACCGAGGACGATCTGGGCCGAGGCTCCGATGCCGAAGGCGAACTCCATCAGATCGCGCTCGGCCTGCGTGTGGTAGACGAATCCGTCGACGTCCCTGAAGCTCTGACGGAATACCGACAGGTACAGGGCCGGCTCGTCGTGGGCTGCGGGGTGGAGCACCGTCGGGACCTTCGAGACGGCGATGGCGTCCACCGTGGTGGCGAACAGGTACGGATAACACGCCACCACATCGACATCGGTGTCGGCCACGGCGTCGACCAGGTCGGGGCACATCGGCCCGTTGAGGGCCGCCCACTGTCGTGAATCGCCCAGGGAGGCGGTGGTGGGGGACACCCTCATCTTGGCGTCGATGTCGAAATACTCCATCTGCCGGCGGCTGGCGGTCGGGAACCGTCGAACGGTGACACCGTTCACCACGGTGGAACCGGCCGGCTCGGTGTTGGCCCACGTGAGGTGGTCGAGGGCGCAGCTGGTCATGACCTCGACCTCCCATCCGGGCCGGTCACACAGCCGCTCGGCCAACATGCGGGCAGCCGTCTCCGCTCCGCCGATGACCTCGGTGCCGTAGCGGGGCGTGACGAAGGCCAGCTTCACCCCACGGCCTCCACCGGGTCGTCGAGGGCCCCGAGCACGTCGATGAACCGGGCCCGGGTGGAGGTCGGGGCGAATGATGCCAGGCGACGGTGCCCGGCCGCCGTCAACTGGTCGGCCAGGGATCGGTCCCGACGTATGCGGTCGACGGTCGTGGCCACCACGCTCGGCCTCTTGGACTCGAGCAGCATGCCGGCGTCACCGAGGGTCTCGGGGACCGCTCCGGCGGCGTAGGCGACGATGGGAAGGCCCGACCGCATCGCCTCGAGGAGCGGGATGCAGAAACCTTCGTGCTCCGACAGGCAGACGAAGACATCGGCGTCGGCATACCAGGCGGCCAACTCGGCGTCGGAGAGATGTGAACCGTGGTAGACCGCATCGCCCAGACCCAGCTCGTCGGCAAAGGCGAACACCGCCTCCACGTAGGACTCGGTGAAGGCCGGTCCCACCAGATGCAGGCGGGCCTCGGGGTCGTACCAGCGTCGGTAGAGGAACAGCGCCTCAACCAGGTGGTGTTGGGTCTTGTTGGGAGAGATGCGGCCGACGAACAGGAGCACCGTCCCACTCCCGTGGAGGGCGCCCAGCCGGTCGAGCTCGGCCTGGTCGACGACCGGTTGGCTGTCGTCGATGCCCACCAGGATTGGGATCACCGAGGTGGTCCGGCAGCCGAAGCGACGGAGCTCACCGGCGTTGAAGGCCGAGTCGGCAATGCCGAGGACCGCCGCCGGCGCCAGTTCGGCCATCTGGAGCCGGGCCAGCGCCACCTTGGCGCTGGTGTGGTCCTCCCATCCGTCGTAGAAGCTGGCCGGCGTGATGTTGTGATAGTCGAGGACCAACCGCTCGGGCCTGGTCAGAAGGAACTCGGCCACCGGGGAAGCGGTGCTCAGTTGGTAGACCAGGATGTCACCCGGCTTGGCCCGCTCCGGGTAGCGCTCGAAATAGGTGGCGTGGTGCCAGAGGTCATCGTCGGCTGCCTCGACGTAGATGTCCGACTCGAAGCCTGCACCACGCAAAGCGTCGCGTAGGGCAAGCGTGTGGTCGCCGGTGGCGTCTCGGGGCAGGAGCGCCGGGACGAACTGGTGGACGGCGGTCACCTCTCCCGGACAGCGGTCAGCAAGTACTCACCCGGACCCAGCAGATGGGTGTTGACCGCATCGATGGCCGCATTGAGTGACTCGGCACCCGGATTGCTCGATGCCACCAACTCGATTTGGCGCACGTGACCGCCGACCGTGACCGAGATCTGCCCGAAGCCGTGCTGGGCCAGCAGATGGCTCCAGGTGTCGGCATGGAGCGGCCGCCCGGGAGCCAGGTCGCTCATGACGTGCGACGTCGTGGCCATCCATGACTCAGGTGAGGCCGAGTGCAGCACCACCACGCCGTCGAGGGCCAGACGGGACGCGGTCATCTTGACCAACCGGTCGCGCTCGTTGGGATGGAGCCACTGGACCGATCCGCTCAACACCATGCCCGACAGGGCCTCGTCGGCCACTACGTCGAGGTGGTCGAGCAGTGACTCGGCCCGGACGTCGAGGCCCCGTTCGACGGCCGACTCGATCACCGGGTCGGACGGGTCGACTCCGTAGGCATCGACGCCGGCGGCGATCAACGCATCGATCAAGGTCCCGTTGCCGCAGTCGGCGTGCAGGACCCGGCCTCTCACCCCGGCCATGGTGGTGACAGCCTCCAGCGACCACCAGTCCGAACCAGGGTCGACCACCGGGATGGCATCGGCAGGCAGCTCAGGCACCCGCAGGGCTGCCACATCCTTTTCGAGATCCTCGACATGGGCTACGACGACGTGGAACATCCGGGATACCGCCCAGGCGAACTTGACGATCTGGTGGACGATGAACCCGATGTACCAGTTCAACGATTTTCGGATGAGACGCTTTATGTAACCGCCCACGACCTTTTGAGACTCGACAGGGACGGAGATGTCCACGTAGGCGGACCCGTCGACCAGGGCCAAGGTCTCACGGAGCCGCGCCTTGCCATGTAGTCCGACCGGTGAGAACTCCAAGAACAGCTCGTCCAGCTCTCGCTCGAGCCCGGCTGGCAGGTCCCCGGACGCCCGTCGGCGCCGCACCTCGGCGTCGATCTCGGCCATGACGCCGGCCAGGTATTCGACCCGCTCGGCGGCGTCTGGCTCGTCGGAGCCCTGGGGCTCATCCGGCTGGGATGGAGCCACCCGGGGCGTGGAAGACTGCGCTGGTGGCACAGGGCGACTATAGCCAGGGCCCCGTCGGGCCTCAGTGACCTCACCGGCCCGAAGCGATCGGGCCGAGACGCCTTCGCACCACGACCTGTCCCGGTCGAGGCGCCCAGCGCCGGCCATGTGGCCCTGGCCCAGGCGGTGGTCGGGCGGGCCGATGGTTCGGCTGCTTCGGTAGGCTTCGTCTGCCGCGGGCGTGGCGGAACTGGCAGACGCGCCGGGTTTAGGTCCCGGTCCCCTCTGGGGATGGAGGTTCGAATCCTCTCGCCCGCACGCTCAGTTCTCTGTCGGACGCGGACCCGTGCCGCGGCCTCCCCGAGGTCCGGCCAACGCCGGCCCCACGAGGGCCGACCAACTCCGCTCTCTCCCCGAGCGTCCGGTCAATTGGTTCCGAAAATAGCGTACCGATCGTATGTAACATACTGGACGTACGCCGATCCAGGAAGAGAACGCCCGAGGGAGAGAGCCTGAGGGAGAGAGCCCGACGACATCGTCGCCTACCGACGGATGCCGGTTCATCAGGAGAGGCGCCGGAGAGACTTCCGCAACCCGAGCACTGGCAGGCGCCCGACCCGAGCTGGTTAGCTGGGCCCATGTCTCTCAAGGGCGAATACGAGCCGAGCCCCGCTGAATGGGTCCGGGAGCAGGTGCAGCTGTACGAGAGTTCCGGTGGGACCGAGGGAACCACCTTGCGCGACATGCCGGTGGTCCTGCTGACCAGCGTGGGGGCGAAGTCGGGCAAGATCCGCAAGACGCCACTGATGAGGGTGGAGCACGACGGCGACTATGCCGTCGTCGCCTCCCAGGGTGGGGCGCCGACTCACCCGTACTGGTACTACAACCTGGTCGCCGACCCGCATGTCGAACTCCAGGACGGACCGGTGAAGTCGGCCAGGACAGCCCGCCAGTTGGCCGGGGACGAGCGAACCGTCTGGTGGGAGAGGGCGGTGGCGGCCTATCCGGACTACGCCGACTATCAAAAGAAGACCGAGCGGGTGATTCCCGTGTTCGTCCTCGAGCCCGACGGGGGCTGACCCGGATCCCTCACCGGGGCCTCTCGGCCAGGTGGCCTTGCCCTCAGGGGTCGGTTTCGGCCATGCTTCCCCGGTTCCAACGCCGCGTCACCACGTTTGCCCAGCGGCGCCCGGGGCGGGCGTGGCTGCATCACCCGAAGGGTGAGCATTGGGGCATTGGGGCACTGACCACAGGCTCTGGCACCAGAAACAGACCAGAAACAGGAGGACATCATGGGAATGCTCGACGGGAAGGTGGCGATCGTCACCGGTGCAGGACGCGGTATCGGGCGCGAGGAGGCGCTGCTTCTGGCGTCCGAGGGTGCAAAGGTGATCGTCAATGACGTCGGCGCCTCGCTCCAGGGTGAGGGCGGCGACAAGCATCCCGCCGAAGAAGTGGTCGAGTTGATCAAGGCCGGGGGAAGCGACGGCGCCGTAAATGCGTCCGATGTCAGTTCGTGGCAGGGCGCCAAGGATCTCGTCGAACAAGCGGTAGACACGTTCGGCCAGCTCGACATCCTGGTCAACAACGCCGGCATCCTCAGGGACAAGATGAGCTTCAACATGGACGAGTCCGACTGGGACGACGTCATCCGGGTGCACTTGAAGGGCCATTTCGCCCCCTCGCACCATGCCGCCGTCTACTGGCGGGGTCGGGTCAAGGCCGGAGAGGACGTCAGCGGTCGCATCATCAACACCGCCTCCGAGGCCGGTCTCTACGGAAACGCCGGCCAGGCCAACTACTCGTCGGCCAAGGCAGGCATTGCCTCGCTCACCTGGGTACTGGCCCGGGAACTCGAGCGGTATGGGGTCACCGTCAATTCGATCTCGCCGCGAGCCCGCACTCGCATGACCGAAAACCTGTTCGGGGAGATGGCGAAGGCCGGAGAAGGATTCGACGAATGGGACCCGCGCAACATCGCCCAGCTGGTCGCCTTCCTGGCCTCCGACGAGGCGGCCGACGTAACCGGTCAGAACTTCGTTGTCTTCGGGGGGAGCGTCTGGGCCATGGGCGGGTTCCACCCGGTCGGCGAGATCCACCGCGACTCGATGTGGACACCGAGCGAGTTGGCCGGGGCCAAGGGCGACCTGTTCAAGGACATCTCTTCGGGCATTCCGAAGTTCAGTTTCTTCTGATCGGTCCGGAGGCCCAGAGTCTCGGGGCCTCGGGGACTCGGGTAGCCTGGGGATCCTCGGGGCCTTCGGAATCCCCGGGGCCTTGGAAATCGCCGGGTACCGCCGACCTGTATGTCAGTCCCGGGTGCCCACCACCGCGGTGGCCTCGCCGACCACCTTCTCCTCGCCGTCGGCGTTCTCGAGCCTGACCCCGAGGTCGATCAGGTGGTCGGCACCGTCGACCCGCTTGGCCGTCACCACGATCTTGGTGCTGAGTTTCTCGTCGGGCCAAGTCTGCTTGGCGAATCGGACACGGAACCGTCGCACGTTGCCGATCCCGACATAGTCGGTGATGGCGGTGCCGAGGAATCCCATGGAGAACATGCCGTGGCCGAACACGCTCGGTTGGCCGGCCGCTATCGCCTTCACCTCGTCGTGATGCATCGGGTTGAAGTCACCGGACGCACCGGCGTACATCACGAGATCGGTACGGTTCAGGACACGGGAGCGTTCCGGCGCCTGATCGCCCTCGCTCACGTCTTCGAAGTACAGCTTTTGTTCACCCATCGATCCGGCCTCCATCCTCCTCGTCCAGGTTAGACAACTTCTGTCGGTTCTCTTGGCCCCACGCCCTCATCGCCCGGGCTCGGGATCGCGGGGAAGGCCCAGAAGCCGCTCACCGATCACGTTCCGCTGCACCTCACTCGTGCCCCCCGCGATGGTCAGGCACTTGCTCTGCAGGACCCCGTGGGCCGACACGGCGGCGTCACCCTCGGTGACCGCGCCGTCGGGACCGCACACGTCGAGACCGAATTCGTGTACTCGCTGTTCGAACTCCGCACCCAGCAGCTTCCTCACGCTCGATTCCGGACCGGGCTGGAGCCCTCCCACCGACCGCAGGGTGGCGCGCACTCCCAACTGGGCGAGGGACTGGGCCTCGGCCAGCAGCTGGCCCAGCCGATCGAGGGTGACCGGATCCTGCATCTCGGGACGGCCCGCCACCCGGGCCAGCACGGTTTCGAGGGCGCCACCGAAAGCTGAGTCCGACGACAGGGACACTCGCTCGTTGGCCAAGGTGGTCCGGGCCAGCCGCCACCCACCGTCCACTTCGCCGACCACGCAGTCGTCAGGTACGAAGCACGAGTCGAAGAACACTTCGTTGAACAGCGCCGCCCCGGTGATCTCGCGCAGCGGCCGGATATCGATGCCCGGCGATTTCATGTCGACGAGGAAGTAGGTGATGCCCCGGTGCTTCGGGACGTCTGGATTGGTCCGGGCCAGGCAGATCCCCATGTCGGCCTTGGTCGCCACCGATGTCCAGACCTTCTGACCGTCGAGGGACCATCCGCCTTCGTCCCGGGTGGCCCGCGTGCTGAGAGCGGCAAGATCAGAGCCGGCGCCGGGCTCACTGAACAGCTGGCACCAGACCAGCTCGCCCCGGAGCGTGGGCGCCACCCAACGCTCGGTCTGCTCCAGCGTCCCATGGGCCATGATGGTGGGCAGCGCCCAGGCCGCCACCGACAGGTTGGGTCGGCGGACACCGGCCTCTGCGCAGATCTGGTCGATGACCAGCTGTTCCACGGCCCCGGCGTCGCGACCCCAGGGCGCCGGCCAGTGGGGGGCCAACAACCCTTCGTCGGCTAGGGCGCGGCGCTGCTCATCCGGGTCCCCGAGGGCGGCGATGCCGGCCACGATCGGTGTCAACTCCTCCCGCAGTCGTTCGGCCTCGGGGGGGAGCTCGATGGCCAGTTGCCGGCGGCCGCCGTCCAGGGCCAGACGGGCAGAGGCGGCGCGGAGTGGCGCCGTTCCTCCGACCAGTTGCCGAAGGGTGGTCGCCCGACGAAGGTGGATGTGGGCATCGTGCTCCCAGGTGAACCCCATGCCACCCAGGATCTGGATCGCCCCTTTGGCCGCCTCGACGTAGCCGTCGAGAGCCACCGTGGCGGCCAGCTGGACGGCCAGGCGCACCTGGGCGGAGGCCTCGGACGACGGCTGGCCCGAGAGCCGGTGGTGGTCCACCACGGTGGCAGCGTCCCAGGTGGCGGCTACCGCTTGCTCGACGGCTACCAGCATGTCGGCCAACCTGTGTTTGACCCCCTGGAACTGACCGATGGGTCGCCCGAACTGCTGGCGGGTCCGGGCGTGCTCGGCAGCCACGTCGAGACACCAGCGGGCGCCTCCCGCCGCCTCGGCCGAGAACACGACCAGAGCGAGATCCCGGATCCATTCGGTCTGCCGCTCCCCCGCCAACACCCGGGTGGACGGAACTTCCGCCTCGTGCAAGGACCACCGGGCGGACCGTCGGGACGGATCGAAACTGGGCAGCGGTTCGACCGCCACCGCCTCGCTGCGCTCGAGCAGTACCCACCGGGTCGTACCGTCGTCGTCGACCGGGGCCAGCACCTGGCCCACCGTCGACCCGTTCAGGATGGGGCCCACGGTTCCCGACACGAGCAGCGTGCCCCCGGCTCCGGGGCGGGCGGTCAGTCCGGTGCCGGCGACGGCCGAGCCGTCGGGTGCCCCGGCCGGCACCGCCAGCGATGCGGGGGCGGCACCGTCGGCCAGTCCGGGTAGCACCTCTTTGGTCAGCACCGGACTTCCCGACTCGGCCACCACGGCGGCCACGATGGCGGTCGTGCTCCAGGGTCCAGGGACCGCTGCCCGACCCAGCTCTTCGGCCACCACGGCCAACTCCACCATGCCTGCCCCCTGGCCGCCGAACTCCTCGGGGAGGTGGATCCCGAGAGTGCCCTGACGCCCGAGCTCGGACCAGAACGGGGGGAGCTCGTCGGCGTCGGCCTCGAGCGCCGAGCGGGTGACGCTCGGCGGGCAACGCCACTCGATCCAACCTCGCACCGAGGTCCGCAGTTCCTCGTGTTCGTCCCGGATCCCGATGGTCACCGGCCCGCCCTCCGGCAGGCGTAGGCGGTGGGAGATGGCCCCGGACGGGCCGTCTCCACCGTGGCACAGGGAGCTGACGGCCACGTTCGGATCGGGTTCACGGACACGTTTCTACCATCCCGACCGACCCATAATCAGAACTCGTTCTAGTCCGGGCCGGGCCGGCTACCAGCCCTGGAACGAGGGGGGCCGGCGCTCGGCAAAGGCGGCCAGTCCTTCTCGACAGTCCTCGGTCCCGGTCACCAGTTCCTGGGCGACCGCCTCCTCCCACAAGGCAGTGGCCCGGTCGTATTCCAGGGCCCGGTTGGTGAGGTGCTTGGTCAGTCCGATGGCCTTGGTCGGGCCCGTGGCCAATCTCCGGGCCCACCGACCGGCTTCGGCGACGAGCTCACTGCGGGGCACCACGCGGTTCACCAAGCCGAGGCGCTCGGCGTCGCTGGCCGGCACGTCGTCCCCGAAGAAGAAGAGTTCCTTGGCCTTCTGCGGCCCGATGAGTCTGGTCAATAGGTACGCCCCCCCGGCGTCAGGAGCGATCCCCCGCCGCACGAAGACCTCGATGAACCGAGACTCCTCGGCGGCCAGGACCAGATCGCAGGCCAGGGCCAGGTGCATACCTCCCCCGGCCGCGGTGGCATTGACCGCGGCGATCACCGGCTTCTCGCAGTCCAACACCGCCGACACCAGCCGTTGCCAGCCCGTGCGGATCAGACGGGCGGCATCGCCGGTCGCCCGATCGGGAGCGCCGTCGGGCCGGGCCGGGCCTGGCCCCTGCGAGCGGAGGTCGGCCCCGGTGCAGAATCCCCGCTCGCCCGTGCCCGTCAGGACCACCGCACGGACGGCCAGATCGGCGGATGCATCGTCCAGCCAGACGACGATCTGGTCCCGCATGTCGGCGGTGATGGCATTGCCGGCTTCGGGTCGGTTGAGCGTGATCCAGCAGACCCCATCCTCCAGACGTCGCAGCACGGGGTCGTCGGCCACCGCCGGTTCTTCGGCCATCAGACCCGGTGGATGATGTTCATGCGGGACGTGCACACCGGCTCGCCGGTGGCCAGATCGCTCCAGGCCGTCTCCACCACCACGAATGTCATGGTCTTCCCCCTCGACTCCTTCTCGTAGGCGTCGACCACCGTGCCCACGCCGACCAACTCGTCTCCGGCGAACACCGGCCGCTGGTAGGTGAACTCCTGTTCACCGTGGAGGATGATGCCGCCCTTGGCCATGAGCGGACCGAGCACCTCGGCCATCGGGTTGTCCGAGGTGCCCTCGTCCCGTTGCCGTTCCGGGAAGACCCCGAAGTTCCCCATCACGAAGGGGTAGGTGGGCGGGGCGGGGATGCCGGCCAGACCGGCCTCGGCCGCCGCCGCCGGGTCACGATAGATCGGGCTCTCGTCCTTCACCGCAGTGGCGAACACCGCCAACTGTCCGCGCTCCACGGTCACCACCGTGGTGCCGGTGGACTTTCCGATGATCGTGCTCAGGATGTCGTCTGCCACCTGGGGCTCCTCCCCGTCGTCGAGCTGGTCCCGCCTGGGTCCCGGCCGCCTCGAGAGACGGCCGGCTGCAAAGGTTCCAGTTCGGCACCGTAGCGCGCAAGATCCGGGTCGGTTCGCACCGCCCGGCCGCCCGGCCGCCCGGTCGCCGCGCCGGGCCGACGAGCCGGAGGAACCGGAAGGCCGGCGGAGCGGGAGGCGACAGAGAAGCCGGATGAACGGGAGGAGCGGGATCAGACGGAGGATCGGTACGCCGACGTGTCCTACAGTGCCGACCATGGTGCGATCGGCACAGGAAGGCAAGGGCGGGCCGGAGGTCGTCGTGCTGTCCGATACCGGGGCAATGGCCGTGGCCGCCGCCGATCGGGCGGCCGGCATCCTTCGAAGGGCGGTGGCCGACAACGGTGTCGCCCACGCCATGTTCGCCACCGGCAACTCGCAACTCGCCTTCGTCGCAGCGCTCGTGGCGCCGCCCCGACGTCCCCTGGGGAGACACGGTCATCTTCCACATGGACGAGTACGTCGGCGTCGGGCCGGATCATCCCGCCGGTTTCCAGCGGTGGATCCGCCAGCGGATCGTCGAACCGGCTCGGCCGCGGGCCGCCCACTATCTCGACGGCCTCGCCCCACCCGAAGACGAGTGCAAGCGCTACGCCGATCTCCTGGCCAGGTATCCGCTCGACCTCTGCTGCTTGGGCATCGGAGAGAACGGGCACCTGGCGTTCAACGACCCGCCCGTGGCCGACTTCGACGATCCACTCGATCTCAAGGTGGTGACGCTGGACGCAGCATGCCGGCGCCAGCAGGTCAACGAAGGCCACTTCCCCTCGGATGCGGAAGTTCCAGCCGAGGCCATGACCGTCACCATTCCGGCCCTGCTCCGGGCCCGCCAGGTCCTGGTCATCGTTCCCGAGGCCCGCAAGGCGGAGCCGGTGCGCTGCCGCACTGGAGGGCCCGTCGACACTGCGTGCCCGCGCCTCCGTCTTGCAGGGCGTGGCCCACGCCGCCATCTTCTTGGACCGCGAGTCGGCCGGGCAGCTCACGCCCGGCCGCTGATGCGGGGCCTCATGATCCGACCGGTCTCGGGCCCAACCACTGATCCAAGAAGGGGTAGGCGCCGGGGCCGTTCCATTGGTGCTCGCCCTCGAATACATCGTGCGCCAAACGGTCGCCGGCGCCCATCAACTCGTAGACCGGGCGCAGCCGCTCCAAGGCCTCGTCGGCGGCGGCCACGGGGAACAGCATGTCCTCGTCGCCCGATTGGACGAGGAGGGGCCGCGGGGCGATCAGTGCCGCCAGGTCGACATGTTCCATCCGTCCGAGCATGCCGAACAGAACCTGGGAGCCACACATGTTCCAGGGCACCTTGTGCGATTCGGCCCACGACGAGAAGAACCCGCTGACGACGGCGGCGGCCACCCGGCTGTCCAGGGCGGCCAGGAAGAGTGTGGTGGTCGCCGCCGTAGGAGAACCCCACCATGCCCATCCGGGACGCATCGACCAGCGGGTGAGATTCGAGGACGTCGAGCGCCCGAGCCAGGTCCCACAGGTTCTGCGTCAGCGGGTTCCATCCCCCCATCACCTGATGGACCAGGTTGGTATCGCAGGCGTAGTGGTCTTCGGGGTTCCAGTCGAGGCGTTCCCCGAAGCACCGAAGGTCCGGGGCCAGGACCACGTAACCACCACGGGCCAGCTCGGCCGCATAGTCGCTACCGGCCGCCCCTTCGGTCTCGAGCCCGCAGATCCGAGACTTCCCGGGGCCGTGGCCGTGCACGGCGAGCACCGCAGGTCCGGGCGAGCGCCGCTGGTCCGGAATCAGGAGGTAGGCGGGGACCGACATGGACTCCTCGGAGTCGAAGACGACCCGTTGACGCCGGTAGCCGGTGCACGCCTCCTCGTCGGTGGTCTCCAGTTCGAGGGGGACCCGCTCGGGCCACGGGGCCAGGGCCTCGTCGAGTCGGAGCCTGAACCGCTGGCGCCACGCCTCGAACCCGGCACGGTCGTCGACCACCAACGGATCGATCTGCTCGGTGGCCATCAGACGGCTGACCACCTGGTACCACGGGGAGAAATTGCGCCGAGGCGGCTGGAAGATGCTCACGCTCGTCGTCCTTTCGTGCGGTTCGGGGTTCTGTGCGGTTCGGGGTTCCGTGCGGTTCGGGGTTCTGTGCGGTTCGGGGTTCTGTGCGGTTCGAGATGCGATAGCCGCTCACCGGCAGCCGGTGGCCCCACGTTGCCACACCGACCCGGCCGGCGGATCCTGGAGCGGCATGACTGCCGGGCCGGGTGTCCGGGTCCACCGGTTGAGACTTGGGTCCGGGGTGGTGCACTATGGAGCCATGACGGTCGACGCTCAGCTCGACATCCGTCCCATCTCACCGCTCATCGGGGCGGAGATACACGGGCTCGACCTGTCCCGCCCCCTTGGGGACGCGGTGGTGGCCGAGGTCCGGGCCGCTCTCAACACCCACCACGTCATCTTCTTCCGTGACCAGGAGCTGTCTCCGGACCAGCAGGCCGACTTCGCCCGGCAATTCGGTGTGGTCACCGAAGGGCACCCGGTCATTCCTGCCATCGACGAGAACCCGGAGGTACTCGCCATCGACGGTCGTGAGGACCGGGCCAGCTGGTGGCACACCGATGTCACCTTCCTCCAGGCTCCGGCGTTCGGTTCGATCCTCTACATGCTGACCGCCCCCGACGTGGGGGGCGACACCACCTGGGCCAGCCTGCAGGACGCCTACGATCGCCTTGCCGAGCCGGTCCGCACCATGTGCGACAGCTTGATCGCCATCCATTTCGATCCCTGGTTCGCCGCCGATGTCGACGCCCGCGGCGGGCTACGAATGGGAAGGCGTTCGCTACGAGAAGCTGCTCCCCGCCCTCCATCCCGTAGTGCGGACCCATCCCGAGACGGGTCGCAATGGGCTGTTCGTCAACCCCCAGTTCACCCAGTCCATCCTGGGCTTGTCGAAGAACGAGAGCAACGCCATCTTGGACATGCTCTACCGCCACTGCCAGCAGCCCGAGCTGACCTGCCGTTTCCGCTGGCGCCCGGGCTCGGTGGCGTTCTGGGACAACCGGGCGACCCTCCACTACGCGCTCGACGACTACGGCGATGCCACCCGCATCGCCCATCGGGTCACCCTCCGGGGCGATGTCCCCTTCGGTCCGGCCATGCCCCGGCGCTGACCGCTTCGACACCCGACAACCAACCGGATGCCACCCTGGTGGCCGGTGAAGCGGCCTCAGGCATCAGCCGCCGTGGCCCCCTGGCCCTCCATCGTCCCCCGGCGCTTCCACACCGCGACCTCGCTCGCCCGCCTCGAGGAGCCGGCCGATCTCGGCCACCTCGGCGCGGACCGAGCGGGCGAACCACTGGCCGGCCACCAGGTCGTGCAGCCATCCCAGCGGCCCGTGGCCCAGTTCGAGCTCTTCGACGTGGCGGATTCGGGTCCCTCCCTCCACCTCATCGATCTCGAACCAGGCGTGCAGGCTCTCGGGAACCCCGTGCTCCAATTGGACGTCGATGTTGTGGGGCCTCTTCCATCGGTAGCGGGTGATCACCGACCCGCGGAACCTCCCGAGGAACTTGCCGTCTTCGCGGGCCAGCATGCCATCGGGGGTAGCGGCCAGGTTGGTGACCCAGACCATCTTGGTGTCGGCCTTGGTGTACTGGGCCGGATCGAGTACGAAGTCGAACGCCTCGTCGGGGGTCACGCCTCGGACGACGGTGGTGCCCTCACCTCTGACCATGGCCCACCGATCTCGGACGGATCAGCCTTACCCCAGGCTCGCATCCGGCCGGTCCACCCGAAGACCCCGTCTGAACCATCGGAAAAATCATATCGCCGGATCCGACGGTGGGATCAGCGGGTGGTGGCAAAGCGCTGCATGGCCCGCTGATAGGGCACAGGAAAAAACGTGCGGGCGATCGGGGCAGCCAGCGGCAGCAGAGCGGCGTTGATGTCTATCCTCGGTCCGCCCATGCGGTCGGCCACCAGACCGGCCACCCCGTCGGCAGTCCGACGCACCATGGCCGGCGGCAGGGACCCACCGTCCTCGTTGCCCGAAAGACCCATGGCCGTGGGCACCCAGCCCGGATAGAGGACATGGAGGTGGACACCGCGGCCCGCTACCTCGTGGGCCACTGATTCGGTGAACGCCGAGATGGCCGCCTTCGAGGCGGCGTAGGCACCCTGTCCCGGCTCGGGGGCGCGGGCCGAATCGGACGACACGTTGACCACCACCCCGGAGCGACGCCGGACCATCTCGGGAAGCACGGCCAGGGTGCCGGCGACGGTGGCGAAGAAATTCACGTCGAACACTTCTCGGACGGTGGCCTCGTCGCCACCCGGCGCCGCCAGTATCAGGTCGACCCCGGCGTTGTTGATCAGGACGTCGATCCCGTCCCGTTCGTCCTCTATGCGGTCCAACACTTCGCGATAGGCATCGGTGTCGGCCACGTCGCAAACAACGGTGGTGCTTGGCGGCGAGCGGCGGGTGAGCTCCGACTCGAGCTCGTCGAGCAACGACTCCCGACGAGCCAGTCCGATGACCGAGGCACCTCGCTCCGCCAGGGTCACGGCCACCGCCCGCCCGATCCCCGACGACGCGCCCGTCACCACCGCGACCTGACCGTCGTAGCGCCGCTGGTCCTTGTGGCGACCTCTCACGGAGCGAACCTTACGTCCCTGACACCTCGCCGGCACGGATCGGTGCCTTGGGCGGCCCCGGTCCGGGGGGTCCTACGGAGCTGGTTCGTCGGGGAGATCGTCGGCGAAAACGGGGCCCGGGAAAACAGGGCCGGGGGCCGGTAAAACGGGATCCGGGGCCGGGGGGCCGGGAGCCGGGGGGCCGGGAGCCGGACCGAGGAGCGTTGCCCCGGGAAGCGCACCCGAGACGGCCAGGGCCTCGTCACTGGCCCCCAGATAGGCGGCCAGGGCCTTCGGGTCACGCTGCACTTCGTCGGGGGTGCCGGACGAGACCACGCGGCCGGTCTCCATCATCACCACTTTGGAGCACAGGGCGAAGACCAGGGGCACGTCGTGCTCGACGATGACGATGGTGGTGTCGGCCAGCTGGTGCAGGCGCTTCAGCAGGGGGACGAACGCCTCGGCCTCCCGCTGGGCGATGCCGGCGGTGGGTTCGTCCAGCAGGAGCAGGCGGGGCCGGGCCAGGACGATGGACGCCAGGTCCACCACCCGCCGGGTGCCGGTCGACAGCTGGGCCACCTGATGGTGTCGGAACCGGTCGATGCCGAACGATCCGATGACCTGATCGACGGCGGCCTTCTTGGACCGCTCGGACCGCCGGGCCCAGGGCATCCGGAGGGTGGACGACAAGACCCCGACCGGCCGACCGGCGTCCTCGGTCAACAACAGCACCTCCTCGACGGTCAGTTCCGGGAAGAGGCGGCAGTCCTGGAACGACCGCACCAGGCCGAGCGAGGCCCGCTCCTCGGGGAGGTACTCGACCAGGCTCTCGCCGTCCAGTTGCACGGAGCCCTGGCGCGGGTCGACCAGTCCCGAAATGACGTCGAGCATCGTGGTCTTCCCGGATCCGTTGGCTCCGATCAGCCCGACGATGGATCCCGGCTCGGCCGTCAGGTCGGCCCCGTCGACGGCCTGCACGCCCCCGTACGTCACGACCACACCCTTGACCTCGAGGCGGGCCGGGCCCTCGCCGAAGGGACCCCGGGAGCGGCCGCGGCGGTGGTCCCCGGAGTGGTCCCCGGATCGCACGCCCGAGCCGCCGCCGGACCCCACCGGTGGGTCTGCGGTGGTCGTCATGCGATCTCCTTGGCCACCACCGGACCGGGCCGGGGATCGGGTGCGGTGAGCTCGGTCGGAGGTCCGTCGTCCCGACGCCGGAGAAGGGTCTCGACGCCGGTGGTGACGAGGTCCCCCAGTTGATGGAGCAGCTCGGACAGGCCGCCGGGGAGGTAGAGGATGAAGGCCAGCAGCCCGAGCCCGCTGGTGAGGAATTGGACGGTCGGGTGTGGTCCCGAACAGCGCCGGCAGACCGACCAGATAGATCGCCCCCAGCACGGCCCCGTCGATCGAGCCCAGACCGCCGATGACCACCATCGAAACCACCAGGATGGAGTACGAGGGATCGAAGGTGTCGGTCGAGTAGCGCTCGGTGGCGAAGGCCAGGCACACCCCGGCATAGCCGGCGATGAATCCGGACAGGGCGAAGGCCAACAACTTGGTGCGGGCCAGCGGGATTCCCATGGCCCCGGCCCCCGTCTCGTTGTCCCGCACCGCCATCAGCCGGCGGGCCACCCCCTTGTCCCGCCACAGCCGGACCACGAGAAGCGACACCACCAGGACGCCCAGCGAGAACCAGGCGAAGGCCCGTTCCGAGGTCAGATCGATGCCGAACAGGTCCGGCCGGGTCACCAGGGTGGACTGGGGATTGGGCAGTCCCGTGCACATCTCCTTGCCGACCAGGGGAAGCGACCAGCACGGGGTCCCGAGCACCGAGCCCATGAACCACAGGGCGAAGGCCAGTGTGCTGACGGCCAGGTACAGACCCCTGACCCGCAGGGCGGGCAGGCCCACCAGCACGGCGATCACCGCCGTCACCGCCCCGCCGAACGGCAGGAGCAGGATCAGCGGCACCGAGCCCCCGAGATGGGAGGCCATCAGGGCCCCGCAGGCCACCAGCCCGAACTGGCCGAGGGACACCTGGCCGGCCCAGCCGGTGAGCACGGTCAAGCGAGAGGGCGACCACCGCGTAGATGCAGATCTGGGAGAAGAGGAACTGGTTCCCGACGCTCAGCACCAGCGGCAGCAGGACGGCGATGACCAGGGCGGCCACCACCCCGGTGCCCACCGACTCTCCGCACGGAGCGGCCCGTCGTTCCGGCGCCGGCTGCGGGTGCCCTCCAGCCACGTCGAGCGCTCCTCGCGGCGCGACCCGGTCTGGAGGGCGGCGATCCGGACCAGCAGGACCGCCATGACCAGGGCGAACAGGATCAGGTCGACCTGGGCGGTGCTGTTCAGGTTCCAGACCAGGATCTCCTGGATCACCCCGACCCCGATGGCGGCCACGAAGGCGACGGTCAGGTTGACCATGGCGCCGACCATGGCGGCGGTGAGGGCCAGCAGCAGCAGCTCGGGGCTGAGGACCTCGGTCAAGTGCGAGGTCTGGCCCGGGGCGGCCAGGACGGCGGTGAAGGCCGACAGCACGCCGGCCACGGTCCAGGCCATCGTCGAGGTGCGGCGGACCCAGACCCCGGAGAGCCGGGCCGAGTCGGCGTTCTCGGCCATGGCCCGCATGGCCAGGCCCCAGGGCGACCACTTGACGAACACGGCCAGCGCGACGGCCACGATGGGCGCCACCACCAGGGTCATCACCTGTCCCGGCGTGAACAGGTAGGTCCCGATGTGGAAGGAGATGTCGACGGGCACGGGGAACGGCTTGTAGAGGTTCTTCGGGCGGATGAAGGGCAGGGCGGTGAAGACGAACAGGACCTGGCTCAGTCCGATGGTGGCCACCATCACCAGGACCCGGGGACGGTTGAAGAGCCGCCGGAGCAGCAGCTCGCTCAGGGCCCCGATGGCGCCGGCCAGCACCAGGGCGGCCGGCAGGGAGAACCAGTAGTTGAACCCGAAGTCGTAGAAGCACTTGACCAGGAACACCGCCGCCACCACGCCCAGCTGGCCCTGGGCGAAGTTGAGCACCCGGTTGGTCCGGTAGATGAGGACCAGGCCCATGGCCAGCAGCCCGTAGCCGAGTCCGGTGATGACTCCCTGGACGAGTACGAAGCTGGGGATCGACACGGGACTCCGGTCAGGCGAGCCCGGTCGCGGCTGCGCCGAGGAACACCGGTCGCAGCAGATCGTTGCGTTCGAGGAGATCGGCGGTGAGCCCGTTGAACCGGACCTCGCCCCGCTCGATGAAGATGGACCGCTTGGCCAGGCTCATGGCCCGGTTGACGCTCTGCTCGACCAGGATGACCGTGGTTCCCTGGGCATTGACCTGACGGACGATCTCGATCAGGCGGTCCACCGCCTTGGGTGCCAGGCCCAGGGCCAGCTCGTCGATCAGCAGCAGCTCGGGGGCGGTCATCATCACCCGGGCCAGGGCCAGCATCTGCTGTTCGCCGCCGGACAGGGTGCCAGCCGGCTGGTCGAGCCGGGAGGCCAGCTCGGGGAAGCGGTCGAGGGCCTCGTCGAGGGCCGACCGGGCCCGGGGGCCCTGACGGCGGAACGAGTAGGTCGCCGAGCCGCAGGTTGTCGCGGACGGTCAACCCGGAGAAGGTCATCTTGCCCCCCACCAGCAGGGCCACCTTCTGGTCGATGATCTGCTCGGGCTCGAGGTAGGTGCAGTTGGTCCCGAAGATCCGGATCACCCCCCGGTGGGGGTGCTCGAGCCCGGACACACACCGGAGCAGGGTGGACTTGCCGGCGCCGTTGGTGCCCAGCAGGGCCACGATCTCGCCCTGGGGAACCTCCAGATTGATGTCGAACAGCACCTGGTTCGTCCCGTAGTAGAAGTCGAGATTGTGGATCTGCAGGGCCGGGAGTTCCCCGCCGGCCTGACGGCGCTGGCCCTCGGCGTAGCGCTCGAGCACGTCCTCGATGACCAGGGTGATGTCCCGTCGCACCTGACGCGAGCCCAGCAACAACATGATGCCGCCGACGACACACACCGGACCCATGAGGGTGAGGGCCACCGTGGGGCCGTGGCTGTAGCCGACGGCATCGCTCACCGCCCCGAGGACCACCGAGGCGGCGAAGCCCCCGAAGACCAGCGAGTAGACCCCGAACATGGCGAAGCAGATGGTGCGCATCTCGGGCGGGGCGGTGGCCGCCAGGGTCAAGAAGATGCAGATGGCCAGAGGGGACACCGCCGCGGTGGCCAGGAACTGGAGGGCCACCACCATCCACAGCTGGGGCATGTACAGGGACGTCACGTAGAAGGCCCCGTAGGCGGTGATGCAGATGCCGGCGATGATCAGCGGGCGTTGGGGGGCCCGACGGAAGTAACGATCACCCAGTACGTAGGCGAACGGGAGGCCGAGGAAGGCGGCCAGGCCGATGATGGAGGTCACCTCGCCACGCCGGGCGATGTCGAGGCCCCACCGTCGGGCGAAGTACAGGTTGCCGAACAGGGGCGCGGCGGTCCCGGCGAATCCGAGGATGGCCACCGCCACCAGCTCGTAGTAGATCGACCGGATGCGGAGCAGCCTGGTTACGGCGGCGCCGAGCAACACCCTGGGCGCCTCCCCCTGCTGGGAGTGGATGTCCATGCCCGAGGCCTTCAGGATGTGGCTCGACTCGTTGGCCCCCTTGTCCGGCTCGTGCAGGGTGAACAGGGAGAAGCCGATGGGGATGCCGGCCAAGGCGATCAGCAACCCCCACCGCCAGTCGTGGCCGACGGTGGCGACGATGTCGAAGACGAGGATGCCGACGGTCTGGGACAGGGGATCCGAGAGGTTGTGCCAGCTGAAGACCCGGCCCCGCCCCTCGGTGGGATAGGCGTCGGAGAGGTACGAGTTGTGCACGGTGTTGTTGACCCCGAACCCCACCGAGGCGACCAGGTAGGTGAAGGTGAAGGCCCACACGTTGGGAGCCAGCGCCATCAGCGGGGCGAACACCGAGAAGACCAGCAGGGCCACCGCCGCCACCACCTTGCGGCTGCCGCGGTCGGCCCACAGGGCCAGGGGCACGGCCCACAGCAGTTGGGCCACCGCCGCGCTCGAAGGTCACCGCGCCCAGAGCGGCGTCGTGGATGTGGAAGGACTGCTCGAGGTTGTTGCCGATCAGGGAGATGCCGTTCCCGAAGCTGCCCGGCACCAGGGCGGCCGCCGTCAGCAGCACCAGAGGTGAGAACCCGTTCTGGCGGAGGATGCCGACCAGTGGTGGCGGCTTCCCCTCGCCGGTTCCCGGCATCACGTCGAGGGCGGCCACCGTCTCGGGGTCGCTGCTCTTGGCCACGACCTCCTTCAGCAGCTCATCGGGAACGGCGAAGTCGAACAGCACCTGGTCGGCCATTGGCTGGTCACCCTATCGCTCTCCCGGGTACGGGGCACGGTCGTTTTCCGCCTCGGGAAGGGGCCGAACGAGCCCTCGCGACCTAGCGGAGCGAGGTGGCCACGGTCAGTGGGCCCTGGGGCAGGACGCACAGCCGTCCCCCCGGGCGGCGGCCCAGCGCTTCGGCCACCGCCGCCGTCACATCGGCCACCGGGCGCATCTGGGCCGACCGGACCTCGCCGTCGGCCAGACCTTCCGAATACAGCCAGACCTCGGCCCGCTCCAGCACCCGGCCCAGCACCTGGGCCTGCCACACGTCCACCCGACCCGGTCCCCGGGGCCGGGCCAGCTCGGACGGGCTGGAGGCCTCCCCCAAGATGCCGGCGAAGGCGCCTCCGGCCGGGATCCCGTCCGTGCAGGCGGCGGCCACCACGACGATCCCGCCCTCGGCCACCACCCGTTCGGCGGCGGCCATGCCTTTCACCGACTGGTACAGGTTGCGATCGAGCGGGTAGCCCCCGTTGGTCGTGACCACCACGTCGAAGGGTCCGTCGACCTGCCGACTGACGGCATGGGAGGCGAACCGGCAGGCGGCGAGGTGGGCATCGGGCAGCACCCCGGCGAACACCCCGGTCAGTCGGCGTTCCGTGTCGATGGTCACGTCCACCGACAGCTGCGGGGGGCACAGGGCGGTGGCCTCCCGGACGAATGTGTGGACCGGATTGTCCTCGGTGACCATCCAGGTCGAACGCCGGTCGGCGATGCGGGCCGGACTGTGCGCCTCGAGGATGGTGGAGGTGGCGGCCAGCCCGGGACAGGTGCCCTTCGGGCCACCGCTCCACCCGGCGAAGAAATGCGGTTCGACGAAGCCGGTCAGGATGCGCACGTCGGCTTGGACGTACCGGCGATCGAGACCGATCGGCGTCCCGTCCACCTCCCCGACCACGACATGGTCGCCGTCGTCGGCCACGTGCTGGTGGATCCGGTAGCGGGCCACGATGTCAGGTCCCACCAACGCCGCCATCTCCTCGGGGCGGGCGGATCGATGGGTGCCGGTGGCGCACAGCAGTTCGACCCGGTCGGGACCGGCCCCGATCCGATCGAGCTCGGCCAGCAACGGTGGCAGGACGGTGGTGTTGGGCATGGGCCGGGTGACGTCGGGAAAGACCACCACCACCCGGTCACCCGACCCGACCAGGTCGTCCAGGGGCCGTCCCGAGGACGGAGCCCTGAGGGTGGCTCGGACGGCACCCGCCTCGTCCTCCAGTCGGTCCGGCTCCTCCGGCTCCACCACCACCGACCCGTCCGGTAGGTCGACGGTCAGGCCGTCGGTGCCGTAGGCCAGGGTCAGCCGCACGCCGGCCCGCCCTCCCGGCCGCCGTCGCCGCCTCGGCCGTCCCCGCCGCCGTCCCGGGGTGGATCGGCCAAACCGAGCACGGCGGCAACGGCCTGGTCGGCCACGGCCCGGCGGCGGTGGTAGTCGCCGACCGCCGTCGGATCGGCGGTGATCCTCCGGTCGACGGGATCGATGGCGTCGAGGTCCCAGCCCATACCCACCGCCCGCGACGCCAGTAGCGCAGCGCCGGTCGAGGCCGCCTGTCCGGACCTTCGACCGGTGGCCGGGAGGTCGGTGATCCCAGTCAGGATGTCGGCCCAAACGTCGATCGAGGCACCGGCGCCGCCCAACGCCAACTCGGACACCGTGGGCCCGGCGGGCCGCCGGCACGCCACCGCTTCGAGGCACCGTTGCATCTCCCACGCCACCGCTTCGAACACCGCCCGGGACACATCGGCCAACCCGTGCGACGACGTCAGGCCCATCAGCGCCGCCCTGGCGTCGGCCCGCCACCACGGCGCCCTGGCCCCGTCCAACCACGGCGCCACCACCACCCCCCGGGCCCCGGGCGGGCTGGTGGCGGCCAGGGCGGCCAGCTCCTCAGGGGCCCGTCCGGTCAGGTCGCCCATCCAGGCCAGCAGCGAACCGGCCCCCGACAACCCGCCTTCGATCAGCCACCCTCCGGTTGCGGAGCTCGACAGCACCAGGCCGGACGGCACCGGGTGCGGACGCTCGCCGACCGGGACCGACAGGTTGGCCGTCGTACCCCAGCTGGCCATGGGACACGACTCGGTGGCCCCGGTCCCGAGGACCTCACAGGGGCGGTCGCCGGCGCCGATGACCACCGGCGTGCCCGGCGTCAGGCCCAGCACTTCGGCCGAGGGGCCCACCAGACCGCCCACCACCTGGTCCGGCCGGAGGGCGGGGGGCAGTCTCGAAGCGGCCGTCCCGGCCACCTCCCCGTCGGGACGGCCCTCGGCGTCATAGAGCCCCGAGCGCGAGGCCATGGTGACGTCGGTGGCGACGATGCCGGTCAGCCACCACACCACCAGATCGCGGGGGGCGAGGACCCAGGCACTGGCCTCCAGCCGGTCACGGTCGTGGGCGGCCAGCCAGGCGATGGTGGCCGCCACCGATCCGGAATCTGCTGGCGCCCCCGGTGTGGCGGCGGTGGCCGCCCGTCGGTCCGACCAGAGGATTCCCGGACCGAGCGGCTCCCCGGCCCCGTCGGCCAGGGCGAACGACTGGCGGGCGCCCGTGCACCCCACCACGTCCACCGATCCGAAGGCGGCGGGAGCCAGCGCCTGCACCCGGGCGGTGGCGTCCCTCAGGGCCTCCCACCAGTCGGAGGGCCGTTGCTCCGACCACCCGGGCGACGGGTGCGACGTGGCCACAGCCGAACCGGCGCTGGCCACCAGACCGCTCGGCCCCCACAGCGCCACCTTGGTGACGCTGGTGCCGAAGTCGAGGGTGAGGATCACGGTCCGTGGACGATGTCGGCCAGCTGTCGGGCCATGGTGGCCGGCGACCCCTCCTGGAGGATGGCCCTGCCCATGGCCAGTCCGGCCCCGCCACCGGCCATGACGTCCCTGGCCTCGTCGAGGACCGGTTCGGGCCCCTGGCCCCGATGGGGTCCGCCGAGGAAGAGCACGGGGACGCCCACGCTGGCCGTCACCCGGCCCACCGCATCGATCCGCTCGGCTCCCGGGGCGGCGTCGGGGATGGGCACCTTTAGGAGGGGCGAGCCGAGGTCGTGGGCGATCACCGCCGCCAGCACCACGTCGGAGGTCGCCCGGGACATCCTTCCCTCCCGCCACACCACCGGCTCGATCAGCGCCTCGAGGCGGTGGCTCCGGGCGTCCTCCAGTACGCGGCCCAGGAGCTCGAGGGCGGCCGCACCTCCGGGGTCGCCGAGATCGATGCGGGACATGAGCTTGACCCCCGTCCAACCGTCGTCGGCCACCCGCCCCACCGATGCCACCAGGCGGTCGTCGAGCTCGAAGGCGGCGCCGGCCAGCCCGGTCCGGTTGATCGACAGGTAGGTCTTCTGGTCGGCCCGGATGGTCCCGGTGGCGGCCAGATCGGTCAGCGGCTGCACGGTGGCCAGGATGCCGTCGCAGTGGGGCATGGCCTGGCGCAACACGTCCAGGTAGTCGGCGTAGCGCTCGATGGTCATGACGCCCCGCGCCCGATGGTCGGCCGCCAGGACCAGGGCCGGAACGCCGGGCCGTCCGTTGCCCGCCGGCCCGCCGGTCACTGTCCGGACGGCCCGGACGCTGCGGACTGTTTAGACGGTCCGGTCTGTTCGGACGGCCCGGACGGTCCGGACGGCTCGGACAGACCCGACAGTCCGAAGATCACCTTGGCCACCGCCGAGAAGTCCTGGCGCCCGTAGCCGGCTGTCGAAGACGCCGTCAATGCCTGGCGGGCGGTGGCCGCCGAGGTGAGGGGCACGCCGGCACCGGCGCCGTAGACGAGGGCGAGATCGAGGTCCTTGGCCATCAGATCGGTCATGAAGCCCGGGCGCCATCCGTTCGAGGCCGGGCTGTCGGGCACCACGCCCGGCGCCGGCAACCGGGTGCGTACGGCCACGCAGTCCCCGGTGGAGTGGACCAGCACCTCGTAGAACTTGTCCAGGTCGACCCCCGACTTCGCCGCCAGCGCGGTGGCCTCGGCCGTGGCCACCATCTGGGCCGCGTAGATCACGTTGTTGCACAGCTTGACCACCTGGCCCATGCCCGGTCCACCGACGTGGACGATGAGACCGGCAAAGGGCTCGAGGGCGGGGCGGGCCGTCGCGAGGGTGGCTGGGTCGCCGCCGACCATCAGCGTCAGTGTCCCCTTCTCGGCTCCGGCCGTGCCGCCCGACAAGGGGGCGTCGAGGAACCCGGCCCCGGTGGCGGTGACCCGCTGGTGCTGGGCCCGGGCGACAACGGGGTCGATGGTCGAGCAGTCCACGACCACCTTGCCCCGACCCAGGGCCGGCATCATGGCCTCCACCACTTCGGCCACCTGGGGGGAGCTGGGCACGCACAGGATCACCACCTCACTGGCCTCGGCCACATCGGCCGGCGACCGTCCCTCGGTGGCACCCAACGACACCGCCCGCTCCACCGGGCCCCGGCTCCGGGACGCCACCGTGACCTCGTGCCCGGCTTCGAGCAGGTGGCGGGTCATGGGAAGACCCATGGCACCGAGTCCGACGAAGCCGAGCTGCATGGGGGTACCTCCTGGTCGAGTATCGGGCGTGGTGGTCGGGGTAGTTGACACGGGCCTGTGGCGAAGGTCGGGCAGTCTGTCCGGTCTGTCAGCCGGTCCGGCCTGTCCTGCCTGTCCGGTCGGTCCGGCCTGATCGTTCCTGTCGTTCCGGTCGGTCAGTGGCTGAACTGCGGCAGCCACTCCGAAGTGGCGGTCAGCAGCTCGTCGATCATGGCCTCGGTCTGGCCGAGATCACCCCGGCCGGCCAGAGGGTCGAGGAAGAAGGCGGCTTCGGCCAGGGCACTGTCACCCTCGAGGGCGGCCTCCACCGTGAGCTCGGCCACCGCCGCATGCCGGCGGACCAGCTCGGCGTAGGGAGGGGGCAGCGGAGCGACATCGCGCCCTCGGATCCCGTCACCGTCGACGATGCAGATCGACTCCACCACCGATCCGGCCGGGACGTCAGGTACCTGTCCGGCGTTGGGGATGTTGGCCGGGAGCTCGCGCCGCTCGCCGGTCACCAGCGAGTCGATCACCGGGGCCGGGAGCTCGCCCGATTGCCACGTCTGGAGCGTCTTCGTCCCGGCCAGCCAGGCGTCGACATCGGCGATGTAGCCGTCCTGGTGCTCCTGACGCCGGGCGATAGAGGTGAGTTCGATGTTGTACTCGGCACCCCACCCCGATTCCTCGGTCAGCACCCAAGGCAGGAATTCGGCGATGTGGCGGTCACCGGCCGCCGGAAACGCCCCCCACATGTCCAACAAGGTGAGCTTCAGGGCATGGCGCTGGACGAAGTCGAGGCGCGACATCTCCTCGGCCTTGGGGCGTCCGGGGTGGGGGGCCAGGGCGGCCAGGCCACCCGCCTCCTCCACCATCTCGGCCAACAGGGCGAAGCCGTCACCTCCGTCGACCTCGAGCGACGTGACCACCGGGAAGTGGTTCACCCCGGCCACCGTCGGGGCCACCGCCTCGAGCGGCCGGCCCACGGCGATGGCGAGATCCATGGCCCAGTTCCCGACTTCGTGGCACAGGCCCACCGCCTTGATCCCCGTCTGCCGGCAGACCGACCGGGTGAGGCATGTCATCGGATTGGTGATGTTGAGCAGCCAGGCGTCCGGGCACACCACGGCCATGTCCTCGGCCACACCGACCAGCACCGGGATGTTGCGGAGTGACCGGTTGATGCCGCCGGGGCCGACGGTGTCGCCCACCGACTGGCGGATGCCGTACCTGGTGGGAATGTCGAGGTCGATGGCCATGGACTCGAATCCGCCGGTGGAGATGGTCACGATCACAAAATCGGCACCGTCGAGTGCCCGCTTCTGGTCGGTGGTGGTGGCGATGGTGGCCCCGGCGCCCAGTGCTTCGTCCACCTGGCCGGCCAGGGCCCCCATTTTGTCAAGGGGCGCCGCATCGATGTCCTCGAGAACGATGTGGGCACCGTGCAGCGACTCGGTGCTGAGCAGGTCAGCCAGGAGTTCGGGCGTCCATTGGTAGCTGCCACCGCCGATGATGGTGATCTGCACGGTACTCAGGGCTTCCGCGGGCTGAAGGCAAGGCGACTGGGCATAGCGGTCACTCTATCCAGCGCATCAGCCCGGCGACGGGGCCGGCGATGCGGTGCGGACGCCGGGACGATGGCGGTGACGGCCACCCTGCGGCCCGCTCAGTCTGCTCAGTCTGCTCGGCCGGCTCAGCCCGCTCAGTCCGCTGGCACCTGCCAGTGGATCAGGTCGGTGGATCGGGCCACACCGATTTTGGCCTGGCCCCAGCCTCCGAAGCGGGTGAGCTCGTCGCTACCGGCATAGACCAAGTAGACGAAGTGTCCCCGAAGGGAGCTGGCGTCGCAGAGGAATCCCGAGTTGGCGTGCTCGAAGCCGACACTGGAGATGCCCGGTCCGCGGTCGAACGGCTGCGAGGGAATGTTCAGCTGGCGCCCCGGCGACCAGTCCAGCCAGCCGGCCGGCCGAGCCGGATCCCCCTCCAGGGTGAACAGCCACGGTTCGTCGAGATTGTTCGAGGTGGCCATCAGGTGCCACGCCCCTCCGAGGTTCACGAACTCGTAGTTCTCGATGGTGCCGCCGGCCACCTCGATGTCGGGCCGGCCCACGAGTTCCCACGGCCCGGACAGCCGCCCGGTGGTCGAGCGGGCGATCTCGAACACATCGGGCTGGTCGGACGAGGAGTACTTGAAACCCACCAGGAGATCATGACCGGTGAAGACGAGGGCGCCGTCGATCATCCGATCATCCGGTGACGGGGCCAAGGAGGCGGCCAGGGGATGGGGAGCCGACCAACTCACCAGGTCCGTCGAGGTCCGGTAGTAGAGCCTCGACTGGGCGTCCGACGGCGCGGCCGCTCCCGGATCGGACTGATAGGTGACTACGAACCCGCCCACCGGGTCTCTCACCACGTCCGGGGAGGCCACGCCCAGTACACCGGGCTGGGCCGGCCACTGGGCCGGCGTCGTCCAGTGGACGAGGTTCCGGCTGGTGGCGGTGGCGACGTCCCACGTCACGCCGTCCGGCTTCGAGGGATCGTCGGTCACCTCGCTGAACACCAGGTGCCACCGGCCAGCGGTCCAGACGATGGCCGGGTCCTTCACCCCGGCCGACGGTTCGGACAGTATCGGGTTGCGCAGCGCCGTCCAGTCGATCGCCGGGATCCCCGGACCGGAGACGATGCATTCATGGCCGGCACCGGCCGCCAGCTGCGATGGGGTCAACATCCCCAACGGCCCGGTCGTGGCCGAGGCACACCCGGCCCAATAGAGGACGGCCAGGGCGGTCACGCCCGCCGCCACCCCGCAGGGCCGTACTTTCCGGACCCGCCGCCGGCGCCCCGACCCTCGGTGCCGGGTGGTCCTGCCCATGGCGCCAACGGTAGTTGGCGAAGCGGCGACACCGGAGGCCCGGTGGTTGCCACCCGGCCACCCGGCCACCCGGCCACCTGGCCGACGGCCGGATCAACGGCCCGGCCCCCGCCCAATCGAAGGCCGGGCCACCCCGGGGGGCCACGGTAGGATTCGCCCATGGCCGGGCCGTCGCTCCTCTACGTGACCCAGGTGGCTCCCTACCGCGACGGACCCGCCGGGGTGCACGGTGTCCTCGACCAGTCGGCCACCGGTGTCTGGCAACTAGCCGACGCCGCCGGCATGGACTTCCGACGGGTCACCGATGTGCGGTCGCTCGACCCGGGCGCTCTGTCGGCGGTGCGGGTCGTGGTCCTGTTCACCATCGGGGAGACCCCGTGGTCGGCTCCCCAACGGGCCGCTCTCCTCGACGCGGTGCGGGCCGGTCGGACGTCGGTCCTCGCCGTCCACTCGGCCACCGATGCCTGCTACGGGTGGGACGACTACCGGCTTCTCGTGGGGGCCCGGTTCGATGGCCACCCCTGGACCCGGACCTGCACGCTGGACGTCGTGGAGCCGACCCATCCGGCCGTGGCCCACCTCGGCCCGACCTGGGACTGGCACGACGAGGTCTACCAATTCCGTGAGCTGAGAGACGACGCCCGTGTGCTGCTGGCCGCCCGGGCTGTCGAGCTCCCCCTCGACGAAGGCTCGGAGGAAGACCGCCCCCCCTTCGGATACCCGCTGTCGTGGTGCTTCGAGGAAGGGGCCGGTCGGGTCTTCTCCACGTCACTCGGACACTTTCCCCACGCCTGGGAGAGCCCGGCCTATCTCCGGCACCTGTCCGGTGGTCTCGACTGGCTGTTGGCCGGGGCGGCAGCCAGCTAGTCCCGGACCGAGTTGTGGGCGGCCCCGGGGCCGCCCTGTCGCTCCACCACCACCGCCTCCCACCCCTGCACCCGGAGCACGCCCTCCACCACCTCGCCGTCCCGTCGCCTGTCCGTGCCGATCAACACCCGACCGTGGCACCCGTCCAGCACGGCTTTCCCGGCTCCCATGGCCGTCATCACCACGATCCGGTCTCCGCGGCTCCAGGCCCAGGCGTCGGGCCCGCTGGCCTCCTCGAGCGTCCGGTACGGGCCGGACTGCAGGGCGGGCGTCTCCCTCCGCAGGGCGATGAGGTCCCGCACCAGTCGCAAAGCCGAACCCGGTTGGTCACGTTGGTCCTCCACGTTGCAGGCCGCCAGGTCCCCGAAGGGCAGCCACGGTTCCACCGACGGGGGGGTGAACCCTCCACCGGGGACGTTCCCCCAGGGCATGGGCGTGCGCATGGCGTCGCGGCCGACGTAGGCCGGCCAGTACAGGACCCCGAGCGGGTCACGAAGTCGCTCCCTCGGCACGTCGGTGTCGCCCAGCCCGATCTCGTCGCCCTGGTACAGCACGGGCGTACCCCGGAGCGACAACAGCATCACCAATGCCACCTTGATCTTGTCGTCTTCACCGCCGGCCCAGCGGGTGGCGAACCGGGACATGTCGTGGTTCGAGCCGGTCCACACCGGCCACGCCGCCAGGGGCAAGTCACGTTCGACAGCCTCGACGATGCCCCGAAGGGACGGCGCCTCCAACGGAGAGGTGATGAACGGGAAGTCGAAAGCCAGATGGAGCTCGTCCTGGCCGGTGCCGTAGTAGGCGGCCAGTGCGCTGACCGGCTCGACCGGCGTCTCCCCGAGCAGCACGGTGCCCGGCCGCCGGTCGGCCAGCCTCCGCCATCGTCGGATCACCTCGTGGACCTCGGGCCGGTTGCCGCTGTAGACGGGCCGCTGCCCGAACAGCTGCACATCCAGCGGATCGGACTCCGTGGCCGGGGGGTTGTCCCGGAGGAGGGCATCCTTGATGACGACGTTGCAGACGTCGATCCGGAAACCGGCGATGCCCCGGTCGAGCCAGTACTCCATGATCCGGTCGAACTCGCCCCGGACATCGTCGTTCCACCAGTTGAGGTCGGGCTGCTCCCGCAGGTGGTTGTGGAGGTAGTACTGACCGGAGGCGTCGTCGAACGTCCACGCCGGGCCACCGAAGCTCGACACCCAGTTGTTGGGCGGGCCGCCGTCGGGCCGCGGGTCGGCCCACACGTACCACTGGCGGTGGGCGGCGTCGGGTGACGCCCGGGCGTCGACGAACCAGGGGTGCCGGTCGCTGGTGTGGTTGGGGATGAGGTCCATGACCACCTTGATGTGGCGGTCGCCCGCCTCGGCGATCAGCCGGTCGACATCGTCGAGCGTGCCGAGCTCCGGATCGACCTCCAGGTAGTCGGACACGTCGTAGCCCCAGTCGGCATTGGGCGACCGCGTGATGGGGCTCAGCCAGATGCCGTCCACCCCCAGCCACTGCAGGTAGTCGAGGCGGTCGACGACCCCGGGCAGGTCGCCCGTGCCGTCGCCGTCCGAATCGGCGAACGAGCGAAGGTAGACCTGGTAGAGGACGCCCGAGTGCCACCACGGGACACCCGGTCCATCCCCTGTTCCGACCGCCACCCCCACGGCGCTAGCCCCGGTCCCCGGCGTCGGCGTCGGCGTCGGTGTCGTCGTCGGCGTCGGTGTCGGCGGCGGGTGCCGCCCGCCGCCACGGCGTCATGTCGAGGCGGGGATAGCGGGCGGCCACCCCGGCCAGTGTCTCTTCGGTCCAGTAGGGATGCCCCGGCTCGGGAAAGCCCAGGGCGATCAGTTGGCGGGGCGTCGCCTGACTGACGAACCGGTGCCAGGCCAGGTTCTCGGCCGCCACCGGCCAGGCGTGGAAACCGAGCCAGTCAGTCGCCACGGGCTTGTAGGCGACGTGGAGGAGGAACCGGGCCTCGTCCTCGGACGTGAGGGCGGTGCCCCGGTGGTAGACGTCGGGTCGGTAGGCCAGGATCGAGCCGGCGGGTCCCGAGGCGGGGACCTCGGAGTCGTAGAGCGCCGAGTACTCGCCCAGAGACAGATGGGTGCGCTCGATTGGGATGTCCTCAGTGAGGCGGCGGGACACGATCCGGGTGGCTGCCGTCTCGGGCGTCACGTCGCTCAGATAGATGAAGATCTCGAGGTGCTGGTAGCCCGGGTCGGCTCGCGGAACCACCAGCGTGTGGTTGCCGTAGTCGACGTGGAGCAGCTGCTCGTAGTCGGGTGGCCCTCCCGGATACTTGGCACTGGCCAGCCCCTGGTACAGGCGGACCTGGTCGGTATTGAGAAGGTCCTCGGCCAGATCGATGAGCGCCTCGTGGGCGACCAGCCGGTTGAGTCCCATGCCCTCGAACGGGAACAAGGGCTTTCTGCTGTCCCAGCTGGTGTCGTAGCCCGCACCGCCGTCCCCGGACCGGCCGGCGCGGACGCTATCGACCGAAGGGAAAACGGCAGCCAGATCATCCTGCGCTACCGCTATGTCCTCGTCGGGGAAGAACCCCTCCAGCACACACCAGCCGTCGGTGTGCCACCGTTCTCGGGCATCCGCATCCAGCCGAGGGCGTGCCATGCGCCTGTATACCAGCGCGGCCGGGGCTCCGGAATTCCGTAGCCGGCCACCGTCACTCTGCGGCCTGTGCGGCCGGTGCGGCCGGTGAGACCGGAGTGACCCGTGTGGCCGGGGTGGCTGGAACCGTGTGGCCGGTGTGGCCGGAGTGACCTGAGTGGCCGGCCCGGCGGTCGGCACCCGCCCTGGCCATCGACCCGGCCACCACCGTCGACCGCCGCCGGTCAGCCGATGGGCAGCGGACTGAAGGGCTGGACGGATACCCAGCACGTGAATTGGGGGATCTTGTCCTTGGGCATCTTGCACTGGGACGACACCGGGGAGTTGATGTGCAGCCGCACCACCTGGTACTCCGACGGTCCGTAGCGTTTGTTCGGCCCGTAGCTGAGGACGGGGGCGTAGGTGCCGGCGAAAAACTTGATCTTGGACATGGCGGTGACGAACGTGCGCCGGTTGAGATCCGGGCCGGCGTTGCGGGCCGCGGTGGCGAACAGGTCGATCACCTGGCACCAACCGGCCACCGGGCCCTGTTCCTCCAGGTAGTCCTCCTGGTCTCCTGGTGGGATCTGGGGGTACGCCTTGTGCCACGGGATCCAGCACGAGCGCAGGCCCGGGTCGTAACCACCCTGGCTCTCCGGGCGGTCGTCGTCGATCCCCCCCAGGGTCTCGGTGGTGACTCCCTCTTGGCCGTTCAGGGCCTTGGCGTAGGGCAGGGGAAGGAGCCCAAGGGCCACCTCGATGCTCTCCTCGTAGTCGCTGAGGAGCAGCTTGGGAAAGTAGCTCTGGGCGGTCTCGGCCTGGAGCACGGGATAGAACACATTGAAGGGCAGGAGGGGGATCACCGATGTGATGCCGTCGCTCCGCAGCTGCTGGACGACCAGCGGGGCCTCGGCGTCGGTGGTGGCGGTGTCGGAAGGGTCGGCGTCGATCGTCTTGACCTCGGGGGTGACGCCGGCCCGGCTCAGATCGGGCAGGAGGTAGTCGTTCAGGGCATCCTGGTCCGAAGCCCGGGAACCGGCGATCACCGCCACTTTCTGAGTGCTCCCGAGCAGGCCCGAGCTGAGTCCCCAATTCACCACCGCCTGGAGGATCGTCGCCTGGTCCGGACCGGTCCACCACAGATAGGGCGATCCCTGATTCGTCCAGTTGGTGACCGTCGTCCACTGGCCGATGAAGGGCGTCTGCCCCTCTTGGGCGACGCACAGCTCGTCGTCTCCGGTCCAGTCCCCCAGCCCGTCCAGCACCGCGAAGGCGGCCGGCGACCCCTCGGTCCAGGTCTTGCACAGTGCCCGCATCTCGGTCTCGTTGGTGGGGTCGAAGGTGTCGATGATCGGGTTGATCTTCCGACCGTTGATTCCACCCGAGTCATTGATCTGCTTGGTGAAGAAACGGATGGCCTTGGTCTGCTCCCCGAACTCGGCATCGGAGGCGAAACCCTCTTGGCCGGCCAGGGAGTTGAGGGACACCACGGGGAATACCACGTTGATGCTGTGGGCGCTGACTCCCCGGCTGGAGGTGCTGGCCGAGCTGACCGGGCTGGGGCCGGAGCTACCCGAACCGCCCGATCCCACCGTCGACGAGGTGGCGGTGCTCGAGGCGCTCGACGGCGCCGTCGCCACCCAGGCCACTGCGGCGACCAGCACGGCGCCCACGACCGCCACGGTGCGGATCTGGGTCGAGCGCGAGCGCCGCACGAAATGACCCCAGGACCGTGCCACACCGGCCAGGGGATTCCAGCGACTGCCCATCGTCACGTGCGGCGAGCGGTGGCAACCCCCGACATGAGTCGACGCATGAGATCCTCCTTGTCAACCCCGTGGGTGGGTCCGCTCCGGCAACCGAGATGGTAGCGATCGGAAGCCGGCCCCGCCGGGCGCGGACCCGAGCCGCCCCTTTACCCGGGGCACCAGTTCCCCCGGCCGACCGGCGGCCCGGGTTGGTTAGGTTGGTGCGGTTCCCTGCCCTGACCGGAGGGCCGGGTCGGGACCCCGTGCGAGGAGAGGGCGTGAGATGACCAGTGCTTCGCACGAGCGGGCCGGTGACGATGTCCTCGGTTCCGGCGGGGTGGGCCAGACGAACTCCCTGGTCAGGACCGGTTCCCCCGCTCCCGGTTCCCCCGCTCCCGGTTCCCGGCCTCCGACCGGCCACGAAGACGGGCGGACCATGGCCGTCGAGGTCGCCGATCTGGTCAAGCGCTACCCGAAGGCCCCCCAGGACTCGCTGGCCGGCGTCACCTTCCGGGTGCACCGAGGCGAGGTGTTCGGATTCCTCGGACCGAACGGCGCCGGCAAGACCACCACCATCGGGATCCTCACCACCCGGATCCGCCCCACCGGGGGGCGCGCCCTGGTGGCCGGGGTCGACGTGGTCGCAGACCCGGTCGGGGCCCGCCGCGTCCTCGGGGTGGTCCCTCAGCAGAACAACCTCGACCGCTCGTTGTCGGTCCGCCAGAATCTGCTGTTCCATGCCAGCTACCACGGGGTGCCCAGGGCCCAGCGGATCCGGCGGGCCGACGAACTGCTCGAACAGTTTGGGTTGGGAGACCGTCCCGGTGGACGCCCGGACGACTTCTCCGGCGGGCAGATCCAGCGGATGATGATCGCCCGGGCTCTCATGCACTCGCCGGCCGTGCTGTTCCTGGACGAGCCATCGACCGGGCTCGACCCCGCGGCCCGCCTGTTCTTGTGGGAGAAAGTCTCCGAGCTCAAGGCCGCGGGCACCACCGTGGTGATCACCACCCACGACATGGACGAGGCCGCCACCCTCAGCGACCGGGTGGCCATCATCGACCACGGAACGCTCCTGGCCCTCGACACCCCGGGCGCTCTGGTGCGCAGCATGACGGGCGAGCGCACCCTCGACTGCACCGTCGAACCCGGACCCGGTGGGGTGGCCGCCCCCGGTGAGTTGGCCGCCACCCTCAGCTCGCTCGACGGCGTCACCCAGGCCGAGGCCCTGGACGACCCGGCCGGGAACGGTTGGCGGTTCCGGATCTACGTGGAGGGAGAGGCGGCCTCGTTCGTGGCCCCGGTGGCCCAGGCGGTCAGCGCCGCCGGAGGTCGGCTCACCGATGCCCGGCTCGGCGAGCCCAACCTCGAGGACGTCTTCATCCACCTGACCGGGAGGGCGCTCCGGTGATCGCATCCACCGCCGAGCCCGCCGCCGAGCCCGCCGCCGAGCCCGACCCGACATGGGGACCGTGGCGGACAGGGGCGGCCATCCTCCGCCGGGACCTGTTCGTCACCGGCCGCGAGTTCCCGATCTTCCTGGCCCAGGTCATCCTCCAGCCCCTCTTTTTGCTCTTCGTGTTCGGCAAGGTGCTCACCGAGCTCGGCTACGCCCGACCCGGCTACGAACAGGTCCTGTTCCCCGGCCTGGTGGCGCTGGCCGCCGTGCTCACCGGGCTGCAGAGCACCGCCCTCCCCCTGGTCATCGAGTTCTCGTACAGCAACGAGATCGAGGACCGGCTCCTCGCTCCCCTGCCCATCGGAGCCGTGGCCGTGGAGAAGGTCGTCTTCGCCGCCATGCGGGCCTGCGTAGCGGCGGCGGTGATGTTCCCGGTCGGGATCTGGATCCTCGGGTCGATCCCGTGGCAGGCCTCGACGGCGCCGGCAGTGGTGGCCATGGTCGTCCTCGGAGCGCTGCTGGGGGCGGCGATGGGACTGATCCTCGGCACGTACGTACCCCCCAACCGGATCAACGTGACCTTCGCCCTGGTCCTCACCCCGTTGATCTTCACCGGCTCCAGCCAATACCCGTGGCCTTCGCTCTCCCGCATCCGTTGGTTCCAGGCGGTGAGCGCCGTCAATCCCATGACCTACGTCAGCGAAGGGCTTCGGGGCCTGATGGCCCCTACCGTTCCCCACATCGACACCTGGATCTGCTTCGTCGTGGCTCTCGACTACCTGGTGCTGCTGGTGGCGGTGGGCATGGTCGGCTTCATCCGGCGGGCGCTGGGGTGAGCAACCAGCGGGCGCCGGGGAGGAGCTCGGGGGGGCACTCCGGGGCGGATCTCGGGGGGCACTCCGGGGCGGAGCCCGGGTGAAGTCTCGGTAGCCCCGTTACCATGCGCCCATGGACAGCCGCGAGATGTGGGGAGCCGTCGACCGCGCCGCGTGGAAGAGGATCGTGGTGGTGTCGCCCCACTTCGACGATGCCGCCCTGGGCGCCGCCCACCTGATCATCTCCCACCCGGGAACCACCGTGGTCACCGTCCTGGCCGGTCAGCCGCCCGCCTATCCCGATCCGGTGTCCGAGTGGGACGCCGCCGGCGGGTTCGCCTCGGGCGACGATGTCGTGGCCGCCCGCCAGGAAGAGGACCGTGCCGCCATGGCCGCCATGGTCGCCGTCCCGGTGTGGCTCGACTTCCCCGACCACCAGTACCTGGCACCGGAGGTCCGGCCGACCCCACAAGACGTGGCCCCGGCGTTGGAGGAGGCGATCGTCGGAGCGGATCCGACCTCGGTGTTCCTGCCGATGGGACTGGCCAATCCCGACCACGTGCTCACCCACGAAGCCGGGTTGCGGGTCCGGTCCGCTCTCGCCGGCACCGGCGCGGGATTGCGTTGGTTCTGCTACGAGGACGCCGGCTACACGCACCTGCCCGGCCTGCTGGCCTGGCGGGTCTCCAAGCTGTTCCGCCACGATCTGTGGCCCACACCGGCCGTCGTCCCCGTCGTCCCGGACATGGCGGCCAAACGGGCCGCCATCGCCCAGTACAAGAGCCAGCTCGCCCCTCTGGAAAAGGATCACCTGCTTTCGGAACGCCTGGCCGCCAACGTACCCGAGCAGTATTGGCGGCTCGCGCCCCCGCCACCGGGTTGGGAGCGCCTAACCTCGGCCGATGATCTCGACGCCCGTGAGCCGGACTGATGTCCGCTCTTCGACCAACCGGGGGACGGCGCCTTGACTGACGGCTCGGACGAACGACCGATCGGAACCGCTCTGGTCACCGGGGCCTCCTCGGGCATCGGGGCCGCGCTGGCCAGGTTGTTGGCCGCTCAGGGCACCACCGTGGCCCTGGTGGCCCGGCGGGCCGACCGCCTGGAGGAGGTGGCGGCCGAATGCCGGAAGACCGCACCCGGCTCCCGATCGTGGCCCGCCGACCTGGCCGACCCCGAGGAGGCCGGCCGATTGGGAGTGCGTATCTGGGACGAGCTCGGACCGCTCGATGTCGTGGTGAACAATGCCGGCATCCCCATGCGCAGGCCGGCCCACCGGTTGACCATGGCCGAGGTCGAGCGGGTCATGACCGTCAACTACTTCTCGCCGGCGGCCATCACCCTGGCCCTCCTCCCCCGCCTGCTGGAGCGGGGCTCGGGAACGATCGTCAACGTGTCGAGCATCGGGGGGAGGCTGGGCATCGCCACCGAAGCGGCTTACAGCGCCTCCAAGTTCGCGTTGGCCGGCTGGAGCGAGGCGTTGGCCGCCGACCTGGCCGGCACCGGGGTGCACGTCCGGCTGGTGCTTCCCGGGGCCATCGACACCGAGATCTGGGACCAGCCCGACAACGACCCTCCCGTGTACTCGGGCCCGCTGGAGCCGCCCGAAGAGATCGCCGCCGGGATCATCGCCTGCGTCCACAGCGATCGGTTCGAGCACTACCTGCCCGACCTGTCCGCCATCGTGGAGATGAAGACGCGGGACTTCGACGGATTCGTGGCCGGCATGCGGTCCATGGCCGACACCGGTCACGGCGACGCTTCCGAGGAGACCGGACGATGAAGGCGCTGCTGTTCGGCGCACGTCCCGACGAACACGAGGTGCGTCCGGTTCCCACCGATGAGCTGGAGGAGCACCTCGCCTCGTTGCCGTTCGGATTGCACGAGCTCGAGGACGCCCGGCCCATCCATCCCGACTGGGTGGTCACTCGCCCCCGCCTGGCCGGCGTGTGCGGGTCGGACGCCAAGCTGGTCCTCGGGGACTTCCACGACGGGGACATCGACAACCCGATGGCCGCCTTCTCCTCGCTCCCCCACGTCCCCGGACACGAGGTGGTCGGCGAGGTGGTGGCGCTGGGCCCCGAGGCCGAGGGCGTCGAGGTGGGCCAACGGGTGCTCCTCAACCCCTGGTTGAGCTGCGCCCCGCGTGGCATCCAGCCGCTGTGCCCCCCATGCCAGGCCGGTGACGTCAACATGTGCTGGTCGTTCACCAAGGGAGACATCAGCCCGGGTGTCCACATCGGAGTGGTCACCGGCGCTCCGGGAGCCTGGGCCGAACTCATGGCCGCCCACACATCGATGCTCATCCCCGTGCCCGACGACGTTCCCGACGAGTCGGCGGTGATGGCCGACCCCTTTTCGGTGTCGTTCCACGCCATCATCCGCAACCCGCCGCCGCCCGAGGGCAAGGTCGTGGTCTTCGGGGCCGGAGCCCTCGGCCTCAGCAGCGTGGCCATCCTCACCGCCCTGTATCCGGGGGTCGAAGTGGCGGTGGTGACACGCTTCTCCGCTCAGGCGAAGATGGCCGAGCGCTTCGGTGCCTCGCTGGTGGTTCCCCACGAGCCCCGCCTGGCCCTGGTCGAAGCCCTGGCCGACTGGTCTGGTGGCGTCCTCCATTCCGCTTTCGACGGTCTGCCCATGACCCATCCCGGCGGGATCGATGTCGTCTACGACTCGGTGGCCAAACCCGAGACCTTCGAGGTGGGAGTGCGGGTCCTGGCCGAACGCGGGCGTCTGGTCTACACCGGCGTGGCTGTTCCCGGGCGCTGGGAGTGGACGCCGATCTACTTCAAGGAGCTGACCATCACGGGCTCGAACGCCTTTGCCATCGAGGAGTTCGAGGGCGTCCGCAAGCACTCCATCGCCCACTACCTCGACCTGGTGCGGGACGGACGCATCGATCTGACCGACATGGTCACCCATCGGTACCCTCTCGAGGGCTGGTGGGATGCGCTCAAAACGCTGGCCCGTCCTGAGACCAGTGGGGTGCTGAAGGCCACGTTCAGCCCCAACGGCGATCCGGCAACGTGGTGATGTGCACTAGAGAACGGAACAGGGGGGCCGGGAGTCTCCATTGTCCCGGGATCTGACTCATTGCCACCTCGCCGCCGCTGACCGCGAGTCCTGTCCATTGGTTTGGTGACCGTCCGGCCCCTCGGGACAGGTCGATGAATACCCCCCTCAGCGGCAGTCCAACACCGGTTGAGGAATGTGACCCCCCACCGGGACCGCCGAGTTCTCTGCCCTGGGGTCGCGCTCGAGCTGCGTTCCGTTTCGCGCTCGAGCCGCGTTGGTTCCGCGCTCGAGTCCCGGACTCACTCCTGGCGGTCGAACAGGGGCCGGTCGAATGGCGGCGGCCCGGTGTCGGGTGGCGGGCCCTCGGCCCTGGCCCCCGGTCTGCGCCTGGGTCTGGGCCTCTTTGGCACCTTCGGGTGCTCGGGGGCGGTCCACGCCCACCCGTCGGGGACCCTGCTCAGCTCGAACCCGTGGTGGGTGCGGTCCAGGTGGTGGCGGCGACAGATCCTGGCCAGGTTGTCCAAGGCGGTGAGGCCCCCCTTGGCGAAGTCGGTGACCCAGTGGTCGTTCTCCAGTCCCAGCCGGGCGTCGCAGTGGGGCACCACACACCTCGGGTCCCGGAGGAGGAGGGCCGAGCGGACCCGCTTGGGGACTTGGCGTCCGGCCGAGTAGACGGTGGTGACGTCGGTACCCTTGGCGATCAGCAACTCCACCAGGGCCTGGCCCAGCAGGTGGTGGGCGTGGTCGACGCCCACCGGGCCCACTCCGGGGATCTCGCAGCGCTCGCCCTCGCCCACCGATCCCCGGCGCAGGGCCTCGAGGTCCACCACCACCGAGACGGTGGCCCGGGGGTCCGGGGTGCGGCCACTCGGAGCCGGTCCGGCCCCCTCCCCACCCGGCCCGAGGATCCCCCGGCCGGTGACCAGGGCCACCAGGGCGTCGGCCCGGTAGGCGTCGGCCGTCTCGAAGCGGCCCTCGCCTCGGGCCTTGCCGAACTGCCGGTCGGCCTGGGCCTCGAGGGCGGCCAGCACCCCGGCTCCGACCTCGGGGGCGAGCACGGCCTGTAGACGGAAGGCCCCGTCGTCGTCGGTGAAGGTCCGACACCTTCGGTCCTCGTGCAGCTTTCGGAAGTGGCGGGCCTCGGCCTCCTTCGACCGCCCCTCGGCCTTGGCTCGCTGGCACCGTTCCACCAAAGTGGCCTCGGAGTCGGACTCGGCACTACCGACCAGCTCGGTCTCCCTGGCCGGGTTGACCTTCAGGGCGTCGGACACCCGGGAGGCTCGCCGGCGGGACAGCCTTCCCTGCATGAACGACTCGGCCAGCTCGGGCTGGTCGGCCAAGGCCTCCCCCAGGCGGATCAGATCCTTCGCCTCCCCCACCGAGTCGCCGGTGGTGGCAGCCAGGAACTCGGCCGGGGTGCGGTGGCCGCTCCGGGTGAAGTGGTTCCCTCGGGCCAGGCGGGCGGAGAGGGCGGTCTTGTAGGCCAGAACCTTGCGCTCGTGACGGGTGACCCGGCGGAGCACGAGGGCCGCATCCTCCATCGAGCAGCAGTCCGGGTCGGTGGCATCGAGGGCACTGTCGGCGGCGTCGAGGCGGGCCAACAGACCACCGGCCTCGGCCTCCTCGGTCCGGTCGGTCCGGTCGGTCTCCCCGGTCTGGGGGGTCCGGTCGGTCCGGTCTGTCCGGTCGGTCCGGTCGGTCTGGGGGGCGATGACGGCCATGGCCAAGGATCGCAGAGGGGTGTATCACGACCCCTCGTCGGGGCCACCCGCGGTCAGCGGTCGACGAGCGGGATGACCTCCCTGCCGAATGCCTGGCCGCTGCTCGGTTGGAACCGGGCGATCAGGCCCCGGTTCCCAGGGAGTCGAACCGGGCAAACCGATCGGCGGCGGCCGCCACCCACACCGGGTCGGGGTCGATTCTCCGGCCGGTGCGGGCCCAGTCGCCGGCGCCGTCGAACGAGGACTCGAGCCCGGCAGCCATGCGAGCCAGATAGGCCGCACCCAGGGCGGCCCCCTCGGGAACCGCCGTCGGGTCCACCGGCAGGCCGGTGGCGTCGGCCACCGCCTGCATCCAGGCCACGGACCGCGAACCTCCTCCGGTGGCCACGATCCGGTTGGCGCCGAAGCCGGACAGCTCGATGATCCTGCGGATGACGAAGCCACTGGCCTCGTGGGCCCCCCGCAACAGGGAATCCGGGCCCTGGGAGATGTCCAGGTCGTGCACGCTCGCCTTCAGCTCGCAGTCGTGGAAGGGGGTGCGCTCACCCCGCAGGTAGGGAAGCCACACCGGGACCCGACCAGGATCCCCCACGCGGGCCATTTCGCCAGCCTCCCCGTCGTCTTGGTGGCGGCCCCGCTCGACCTGACCGCCGACCACCGACCGGACCCAGTCGACGAACAGGGCCCCGGCGTTACTGGGTCCTCCTATCATCACCTGTCCGGCGATCATGTTCGGCAGCGTGGTCAACCCCCGTACGTCCCGCCACTCCTCGGTCACCACCCACACGATGAGAGTGGCGCCGAAGATGACCAGCACGTCCCCGGGGCGGCTGGCTCCGGCCACGATCTGCTCGCAGAAGGCATCGATGGTGCCACCGGCGAACACGGTCGGCGAACCGGGGACCGACCCGAGCCCCTGTCCCATCTGTCCCACCACCGGGAGCTGGGACTCGGTCACCCCCAGGGATTCGAGGGCGGCTGCGTCCCATCCCCGACGGCCGTAGAGCCCTCCGAAGGACGTGGTGGTGGCGGTGTCGATGGCCGGGACCCCGGTCAGGGCATGGGTGGCCACCGCCTGGCAGTTCCAGTAGCCGCGGGCGCCGGGACGTTGGCGGACCGCCCAGGCCAGCATCCGCTTGCCCTGGTCGCGCTCATCTCCGAGGTCGTCGGGGGAGCCGCCGCGAGCCGATTCCTCGGCCCGGGCCCGGGCGTCGCCATAGAGCAATCCGGGGAGAAGGACTTTCCCCCGGGGCCCCACCGCGGTGATCGACGGGACCATCGAGGACACCACCAGACCGGCGGCCGGAGCGTCGAGCCGGGAGGACACCACGGCGAAGGCCTTCCTCGGGCCGTTCCGCCAGGCCTTGGCCACGTCGTGTTCGAGGTAGTCGGCCGACGGGACCCCGACCACGTGGGGTACACGGGCCCTGGCCATCACCTCCCCCTTGGCGTTGACCGCCACCGCCTTGACGGCAGTCGTCCCCACGTCGACGCCGATGGTGCATCCTTCTCCCCCCGGCCTGCTCATGAATCTGACAATCGCGTCATGAGACGCCATTATTGCCCCCACCCACCCGGGGGGGCGGGAGATCCCAGCAAGGAGTCAACCGACATGTCCGAAAAACGACCCAAGGCACTGGTCACCGCGGCCGTGCGCGGCCCCGGGCTCTCCCTGCTCGGGGAGCTCGCCGACGTGACCATCGACTCGTGGCTGGACCAGCCCACCCTGCGCATCTACAACGCCGAGCAGTTGGCCGAGCGGGTGGCCGCCGAGGGCGCGTCCGTCGTGGTGGTCGAGAGCGATCGCTGTGCCGGTCCCCTCTTCGAGCAGCCTCTCCTGGCCGTGTGCAGCTGCCGGGGCGATCCGACCAACGTGGACGTGTCCGCGGCCACCGCCGCCGGGGTCCCGGTCCTCCGGGCTCCTGGACGCAACGCCGACGCCGTCGCCGAGATCGGAATCGCCCTGCTGTTTGCCGCCACGCGCCGGGTCGTCGCCGCCGACGCCGACGTGCGCCGGGGGGACATCTACAAGGACGGCACCATCCCCTACCAGCGCTTTCGGGCCTGGCAGCTGGCCGGCCGGACCGCCGGTGTGGTGGGACTGGGGGCGGTCGGGCGTGCGCTGCGGTGGCGGTTGCGCGGCCTCGGACTCGAGGTGATCGCCTACGACCCCTACGCCGACGAGCCCACCGTGTCGCTCGACGAGCTCCTGTCCCGTTCCGATGTCGTGTCGTTGCACGCGCCGGTCACCCCCGAGACGACCGGCATGATCGGTGCCCCCGAGTTCGCCTCGATGCGGGACGGTGTCGTGTTCCTCAACACGGCCAGAGCCGCCCTGCACGACACCGACGCCCTGGTCGATGCCCTCCGGTCCGGAAAGGTGTCGGCGGCTGGGATCGACCACTTCGAGGGCGAATCGCTGGCCACCGACCATCCGTTGACCGAGTTCGGCTCGGTGGTGCTCACCCCGCACATCGGCGGTGCCACCTTCGACGTCGAGTCCAACCACACCCGGATCATCGCCGAGGACCTGTGCCGTCTGGTGGCCGGGGCCCGACCCCTCAACATCGTGAACCCCGAGGTGCTGGACCGGCGCTGAACCGCCGGCCTGTGACCCCGGAGGCCCGTCGACTTCCCATCGACCCCCCAGTAGACGAGGAAGGCCACCCGGCGACCCCCCATAGACCCCCCGTCGACCACCCGTCGACCACCCGTCGGCTGATGGATCCTCGGCCGACTGGACCCAGCGTTCAAGTCAGGAGATGGGCGGCCCTGGCGGCCAGTGTGGCCAGGGTGAGGGTCGGTCCGTAGCCGGCCGAGGTTACGAACACCGAGGAGTCGGCCACCACCACGTTGTCGGCTTGGTGGAGCCGGCCGCCGGAGTCGACCACCGAAGTGGCGGGATCGTCCCCCATACGCACCGTTCCCATGTTGTGCCGGCTCTCGGGCACGGCCTCGGGCGCCGAGGCGTTGCCCCCGCCGGGCGAGGTGGTGACGAACGTCCACTCCGCCCCCATCTCCTCCAGAATGGCGGCCAGCCGGGGCCCGTAGTGCCCGGAGGCGGCCAGCTCGTGGTGGCCGGGGCGGTAGGTGACCCGGGCCACCGGGTACCCGCGGGCGTCTCGGACGGTCGGGTCGAGATCGACCCGGTTGCCGGCGTAGGGCAGGTCCTCGCCCTGCATGATGAAGGCCCACAACCGGGCCCGGAAGGCCGAGTCGGCCATCATGGCGGCGTGGTCCTTCCCCCACGGGAGGTGCTTGGCCTCCATGATGGGCAGACCGGCCCCGCCATGCTCGACCAGACCGCCACGGATCCACGGGAGACCTGCCTCGGCGGCGGCGAACCGGCTGGCGTCGTCGCCCACGATCATGTCGTCGTGGACATGGGTGACGGCCCGGCCACGTTCGGCGTAGGTGCGGAACGGCATGGAGCCGACGGTGATGGTCTGGAAGTGGGTCATGAGGTACCGGCCCACCAGTGGATGGTCCACCCCGGACAACAGGAGCAGCCGCGGCGTCTCGATGGCCCCGGCGGCGATGATCACATGGCGGGCACCCATGACTCGTTTCGACCCGTCGGGTCCGACCAACTCGACACCGGTGGCCCGACGACCGTCGAAGAGCACACGGGACGCGAAGGTCTCGGTCACCAGCTCGGCCCGACCGCTGGCCATGGCCCGCATCAACATGGCGACGGGATCGCCCTTGGCGTGGATCGGACAGCCGAAGAAGGCGCAGAAGCCGCAGTTGTTGCAGGCCGGCCTGCCGTCGTAGGGAACGCTGTTGGCCGCCGTCGGCGCCGGATAGGGGTGGTAGCCCGAACCGCTCGGCTGCCGCCGCCGACACGGTGGCGCCGAACATGGGTGGGCCCGAGGGCATGGGGAACGGCCCCGAGCGGGGACCGGCGAACGGGTTGGCGCCGTCGGTGCCGGCGACCCCGATGGCCCGCTCGACCTGGGCGTAGTAGGGCTCGAGCTCGTCGTAGCCGAACGGCCAGTCGGCCACGTCCGCCCCGGGCTGGGGGCCGAACAGGGAGTGGAGGTAGAAGTCGTCGGGCCGGAAGCGCGGCACCTTGCCGTCGGCATGGGTACCCCCTCCGCCCACGGTGGAGGGCACCGAGTTGACCTCACCCACATGGGTGTGGTCGCCGTCGTCCTCGTGGGTCCTGAAGGTCCGCGGTTCGACCAGGGGGTCGGGCCCGAGGAAGTGACGCTCGAGGAATTTGATCTCGTCGTTGGAGTAGTCGAATGACGGGCGGGCCAGATCGTCGGGGTCGAGCAGGTGATTGCGGCCCTTCTCGACGATGGTCACCGACCAGCCGGCGGCGGTGAGCACGTCAGCCGCGGTAGCCCCGCCGGGACCCGACCCGATGATCACGGCGTCGACGGTCACGGGTTGGTGACCTCGGCGTCGGTCCACCCCCGGGGCTGGACGTCCCCGTCGAACCCGATGGCCTGCCAACCGGCCCCGCCGCGGTTGCCCCCGTACTCGGGGGCGCCGTACATCCCCTCGCAGGTGTGGCCGTAGAGGAGGGCGGTGAACTCGGGCAGCGAGCGCAGCCTGGTGTCCTGGTCCTGGGGGCCGAGACGGCCGAACTCGGCTCCCAGGGCGGCCAGGCCCTGTCGGTACTGCTCCTGGAGGCCGATCACCGGACCGTTGAACTCGCGCTCGGGCAGTCCCTGGGAGCCCTCGATGCGCATCCGCCAGGCCAGCTCGTCGAGGGGTGACAGTGAATGGAAGTCGGCGAATGCCGTCTCCCCGCCGTGGCGGCCCGACGTAGGGCCGCCGGCCCAGATCTTCGGTGGGTCGAAGGTAAAGGCGCCCAGGAGTCCGTCGATGTAGTCGGGCACACCGGCATCGGTGGCCCCCGGCCCGGCATCGGTGGCAGGGATCAATCGATCGCAGGCCGCCGTCAGGATGCGGTACTCGTCCTCGGTCAACCAGACGGGCATCAGGTCACCCTAATGAAGGAGACTGGGACGCGCCGGCCCTTGTCGGGCCGCCCCACCACTGCACCGGCGGTCCCTCAGCCCGGGGTGAAGGCGACCGGGAGTGCGATCGGCGACCGGAAGGCCATCCCCTTGATGTGCAGGTCCTGGTCGGGCCCGGCGTCGAGCCGCATGTCGGGCAGTCGGTCGAAGAGGGTGTTGAGGGCCACCCTGACCTCCATCCGGGCCAGGTGCATGCCCAGACACACGTGGACGCCGAAGCCGAATCCCACGCTCTGGCGGGACTCGCGGAACAGGTCGAAGCGGTCGGGGTGCTCGTACTTGCGCTCGTCACGGTTGGCCGATCCGAGAAGGAGGGCCACGTCGGCCCCCGCCTCGACCGGTACGCCACCGATGTCGGTGTCACGTAGGGCCCGCCGGAGGATCACCGTGACCGGTGGCTCCCACCGGATCGCCTCCTCGAAGGCCACCGGAAGCAGGGACCGGTCGTCCCGCACCGCCTCGAGTTGATCGGGATTGGTCAACAGACCGTAGAGGAGATTGCCCGAAGCCCGGTAGGTGGTCTCCACGCCGGCCGGCAGCAGCAGGCGGAGGAAGGAGTAGATCTCCTCGTCGTCGAGGCGCCTCCCGTCGACTTCGGCCGTCAGCAGGTCGCTGATCAGGTCGTCAGCGGGATGGTGCCGACGTTCCTCCAGCACGTCGGCGAAGTAGTCGCGGAGGGCGGCCGAGGCGGCGATACCGCGGTCCCAGTTGGAGGCGACGCTGGTGATGGCGATGGCCCACCGCTGGAAGGTGGGGAAGTCCTCTCGGGGCAGGCCCAGGATCTGGGCGATGACCTGTACCGGAAAGTTGAAGGTCAGCTCCTGGACCAGGTCGGCCGAGCCACGGGCGGCAAACCCGTCGATGAGCTCGTTCACCACCCGCTGGACCAGGTCACCCTCCCACCGCTCCAGCACCTTGGAACGGAACGTGGGGGTGACCAGCGCCCGGTGCAGTCGGTGCTCGGGCTCATCCATCTGGAGAATGGTCCTCCCCATGACCGCCCCCATGATCCCCTCGTACACCGTCGACGAGTACGTCTCGTTGTCCCGCAGGACCTGCACCGCCTCCTCGAAACCGAACACGGTGACCGGCTGGGGTTTCGACGGATCGACGGATTCGGCACCCTCACCGAGGTCGATCGGACCGACGTGGACCGGGCTCTCGGCCCGCAGCTTCGCCATCACCGGGTAGGGGTCGCGGATGTTCCCGGACACCGTGTCCTCGAGCTCGAACGGGTCGAACGGAACCGGTGCGTCGACCCGACCGGCGGTTGCCTCGGTGCTGATGGTCATCGGTCGTCTCTCCTCCGACGCTCCGGGCGGAGCGACCTGGGGTCATCCTAAGACAAACGTTTGTTTGGGTCAATCACCGGAGATCGCCCATCGACTCGGCACCGAACGCCAGGGTCCACAATGGAGCCGTGTCCCCCGACCGTGACCAGGTGGGCCGTTCCGACGGTTCGTCCCAGCGCCAGCACATCCTCCGCACCGCCCTGTCGCTCATGGCCCAGCAGGGCGTGGACGGAACCAGCATGCGCACCCTGGCCGCCGCCACCGGCCTCAACGTCGCCTCGCTCTATCACTACTTCCCGTCGAAACGGGACCTGTTGGTGGCCGTGCTCGAGGAACGGGGGCTGGTGGAGAACCTGGCGAATGCGTCGCGCCCCTCGCTGTCCCAGGACTCGGCGGCCAACGTTGGAGACCTGCTGTTCGACATCCTCCGGTCGATGCTGGACGTGGAGGACTTCATCCGCCTCATGCTGGGCGAGGTGATGCGGGGGGACGAGACCGCCTCGGCCGTCGGGACCGAACTCTTCGATGCCACCCAGGCGTCACTCGAGCACTGGTTGGGCGAGCACGATCCGCCGTTGTGCCCCTCCGGTGACGTGGCCGCCATGGCCCGCATGCTCCGCAGCCTTCTGGTCGGCCTGTTCGTCGAGCACGTGGCCGGCGTCCTGGACGGCGACACCGGCAGTCCCGGCAGCCCCGACCCCGGAGGCACCACAAACACCGACGGCAACGGCACCGCGGACTCCGCCGCCACCTTCCGGCTCCGGGCAGACGAGGTGGCGGCGATCCTCGAACGGAGGGTGCGGAATGACGATCCCAGCTGACCTCGCCTGACCCCAGCTGGCCCGGCCTGACCTCGCCTGACCCCAGCTGGCCTCGCCTGACCTCGCCTGACCTCAGCTGAGGTCGACCAGCTCGGCCGCCAGGTGCTGCCACTGATGGCTCGACCCACCCATCAGCACTTCGTTCTGCTTGGCCCGCTTGAACAGGAAGTGGGCGTCGTTGGCCCAAGTGAATCCCACGCCCCCGTGGATCTGGATGTCGTCACCGGTGACCCGGACCGCGGCCTCGGAGGCGTAGGCGGCGGCCATGTTGGCGGCCCGGGACCGTTCGGGCACGTCCGAGTCGGCGGCCCAGGCGGCGAAGTGCACGCCGGCCCGGGCCATCTCCAACGAGTGGTACATGTCCACGATGCGATGCTTGACCGCTTGGAACGAGGCGATGGGGCGGTCGAAGACGACCCGGACCTTGGCGTACTCCACCGCTTCTTCGAGGGCACGGTCGGACACCCCGACCAACTCGGCGGCCAGCGCCACCGAGACGTCGTCCAGCACCCGGCGCCACAGGGCGGTCTGGTCACCGACCGGTCCGAGCGGCTCCACTGGCTCCTCCTCCAGCACCAGCCGCGCCAGCTTGCGGGTGGGATCGAGGGTGGGCACGGCCTCGGCCCTCGGCGACGGCAGCAGAAACGAGTGGATGCCATCCTCGGCCAGGGCCACCGCGATGGCCCAGTCGGCGGTGTGGCCGTCCACCACCACCGGCTTGACCCCGGTCACCACCCAGCCCGCGCCCTTCCGCCGGGCCCGGGCCCGAACCGTGCCGATGGGGTGACCGTGCCCCTGTTCGTGCAATGCCACCGTGCCCCGCTCCCGTCCCGAGCCCAAGCCGTCCAGGAGGGTGTCGGCCCCCAGGGCGCCAGCGGCCAGGGTGGCCATGACCGAGGACGAGAAGAACGGCCCGGGAAGCGGCACCCGGCCCATCTGTTCGAGCACCACGCACATCTCGAGCAGCCCGGCCCCCTCCCCCGGTACCAGCATGCCGGTCCAGCCCAGTGAGACCAACCGGTCCCAGAGCTCGGGAGTGATCCCCGACGGATCGTCCGCCAGCTCCCGCACGGTGTCCCCCCCGACCTCTCCCATGGCCCGACGGGCCACGTCCTGCAGGGCGAGCTGTTCGGCATCGAAGGTGAAATCCACTGTCAACCCCTCTTGTGGCGTCGCTGATCGTGGGACAGTGTAGACAAGAACGGCTATTCTCCGGAGCCGTGGACTTCGCACTGGCTCCAGAGGACGAGGCGTTCCGAGACGAACTGCGCAACTGGCTCGACGAGCACCTCCCGCCCTTCCTGGCCAGTGAGGAGCTGGCCGACGACTCCTCTCTGTCGGGCGAGAAGTCCCAGCAGCGCCGGGCGGCGTGGCAACGGGTGCTCAACGAAGGCCGGTGGGCCGCCGTCCACTGGCCGGAGGAGTACGGGGGCCGGAACGCCACGGCCATGCAGCGCATCATCTACTCCGAGGTCAACGCCGAGTACCGGACGCCCGGGTTGTTCAACCCCAACGGGCTCTGGCAGATCGGGCCCATGATCATCGCCTGGGGCACCGACGAGCAGAAGGCCCGCTGGCTCCCGTCGATCCTCGAGGCGACCGACCACTGGTGCCAGGGTTTCTCCGAACCCAACGCCGGCAATGATCTGGCCAACCTGTCGACCACCGCCATCCTGGACGGCGACCACTACGTGGTCAACGGCCAGAAGATCTGGATCTCCACCGCCCACCTGGCCCGCTGGGGCCTGTTCCTCCTGCGCACCGATCCCACCGCCATCTCACGGGGGGCCAAGCACGAGGGCATCACCGCCTTCATCATAGACATGCACACGCCGGGCATCGAGACTCGGCCCATCCGCGACATGACCGGCGAGGAGATGTTCAACGAGGTCTTCTTCACCGACGCCCGCATCCCGGTGGACAGCCGTCTGGGGGGCGAGGGCGAGGGCTGGATGGTGGCCATGGGCACGCTCGGCCACGAGCGGGTGGGCATCGCCGGGCAGATCTCTCTGCTGGCCGCCGACCTCCGGGCCATGGTGACGGCGGCCCGATCGGTAAACCCGGCGGCTCTGGACGATCCCTCCCTACGGGAGCGGCTGGCCCGGGCCTGGACCGACATCGAACTGGCCCGGCTCCTGTCACTGCGAGCGCTGAGCAAGATCATCAAGGGCGAGAAGAACTGGCCCGAGGTCCCCTTCGCCAAGCTCCAGTGGTCGGCCCTGGCCCAGACCCTGGCCGCCCTGTCGGTCGACCTGTTGGGGCCGGCGGGAGTCCTGGCCCGCGGCGGGCCCGACGCCGTCGACCGGGGCAAGTGGACCCGCCTGTACTCGTTCCAGCGGTACAGCACCATCGGTGGAGGCTCCACCGAGGTGCAGAAGAACATCATCGCCGACCGAGCGGTGAAGCTGCCCGGCCGGTCGCGACTCTCCTGACGTGCCCGTCGATCCCCGGGCGCCGTGCATCATCGGAGTGGCCCGCCATACCTGGCGGGAGGAGCCGGCCCCCGAACCCCTCGACATGTGGGAGCAGGTGGCCCGGACGGCCGCCGCCGATGCGGGAGCCCCGGCCAGCGTCACCGGCCTGGACAGCATCCAGGTGGTCTACTGCCAGTCCTGGGAGTACGACGACCCGGCCGGTCGGCTGGCCGGGCGCCTGGGGGCCGAACCGGGACAGCGCTCCTATTCCGGTCTGGGTGGATCGGTTCCGGTGCGGCTCCTCTCCGAAACAGCCGCCTCCCTGTCCGGGGGTGAGCTCGACCTGGCCCTGATCGTGGGGGGTGAGGCGCTGGCCACCCGTCGGCATCTCCCCGACCCCCCGTGGTCGTACCCGCCCGAGTCCCCCCAGCCCTTCCCCATCAAGATCGACCGCACCGAGGCCCGGCACGGCATCTACCAGGCCTACCTCACCTTTGCCCTCCTCGACAGTGCCCGGCGGGCCCATCTGGGCCGTTCGATGGCCGAGCACCAGAAGGCCCTCGGCCAGCTCATGGCCCCCCTGTCCGAGGTGGCGGCGTCGGATCCCGACAACGCCTGGTTCCCCATCGCCCGCCAGGCTGCCACCATCTCGGAACCGTCGGCGTCCAACCGCATGGTGGCCACGCCGTACACCAAGTACATGACGGCGGTGATGGACGTGGACATGGCGGCGGCCGTGCTGGTGGCCACCCACGAACGGGCCGACGCCCTCGGCGTGCCGGCCGACAAGCGGGTCTACCTCCGGGGGAGCGGCTCGGCGGCCGAGCCGGCCACCATGGCCACCCGGCCCGACCTGTGGCGGTCACCGGCCATGCAGACGGCCATGGAATCGGCACTCGGCCCCCACTCCATCGACGACGTCGGTCACCTCGACCTCTACTCGTGCTTCGCCAGCTCCCTGTCGTTCGGACGAGACGCGCTGGGGATCGGGGCCGACCGACAGCTCACCGTCACCGGAGGGCTCCCGTACCACGGTGGCCCGGGCAGCAACTACGGCAACCACGCCCTCGCCGCCATGGTCGAGTGCCTCCGGCGGGACCCCGACTCTCTCGGTCTGGTCACAGGAATCGGCATGCACATGACCACCCACGCCGCCGCCCTGTTGTCGACCCGACCCGGTCCGGCACCCAGGGCCGTCTCGAGCGACGAGGGTGCCGCCGTCCCGCTGGCCGCCGCCGCCGACGGCCCGGCCCGCGTGCTGGCCTGGTCCACCGCCTACGGTCGCCAGGGCCCGGAATGGACGGCCGCCATCTGTGAGCTGGCCGACGGCTCCCGGTGTTACGCCCGCATCGAGGAACCGCCGGCCGACGACGTCGACCTGGCCGGCCGGACGATCTCGGTGACCACCGGAGACCGCGGTGTGACCACCGCTCGGCCGTGAGTCGGCCCCGCCGGCCACAACCCGGGCACGGCTTGGCCGGGACGCCTACTATTCCGGGCGGCCGGCCGCTCCACAGCACGGGCCTCCCGATCCCACCAACCCCACCACTCCCCCGATGACCATCCACTACCAGCCCGGCGACCAGCACATCGTCCAGATCACCATCGACCGCCCCGAGGCGCGCAACGCCCTCGACATGGACCACTTCGCCCAGCTCCGGATGGCGTGGGACCGATTCGGGGAGGACGACGACGCCTGGGTGGCGGTGATCACCGGGGTGGGCGCCGACTTCTGCGTGGGGGCCGACCTCAAGACGTACATCCCCCAGATCACCAAACTGCAGGCCACCATGAAGGAGCAGGGCGTCGACGAGATCGACGGCTACCGGCTCGATGACGGCGTGAAGGCCGTCCTGCGCAACGTGAAGCTTTACAAGCCGATCGTGGCCGCCATCAACGGCACATGCGTGGCCGGCGGCATGGAGATGCTGGGGGGATGCGACCTCCGTGTCGCCGCCGACACCGCCACCTTCGGCGTCATGGAACCCAAGCGGGGACTGTTCGCCGGCGGGGGCACCACGGTCCGGCTCCCGCGACAGGTCCCCTTCCCCGCGGCCATGGAGCTCTTGTTGTGCGCCGATCGGGTGTCGGCCCGCCGCGTCTATGAGATGGGGCTGTTGAACGAGGTGTGCGCCCCCAACCAGTTGATGGACCGGGCCCTCGACTACGCCCGCCGGATCACCGCCAACGGCCCGTTCGCCGTGCGCAAGACCAAGGAGTCGGTGCTGCGGGGCCTGGCCGTCGACATGAAAGAGGCCTACCGCATCGAGTCGGCCATCTCGTCGGAGGTGTTCTCGAGCCAGGACGCCGTCGAGGGACCGCGGGCCTTCGCCGAGAAGCGGACGCCGGAGTGGAAGAACCGCTAGTCGGCATGACGTCCACCTTCGAGGGGAAGCGGGTCCTGATCACCGGAGGATCTTCGGGTATCGGCGCCGGGCTGGCCGAGAGATTGGCGTCCGAAGGGGCGGTGGTCGGGATCGCCGCCCGGCGGCGGGACCGGCTGGACGAGGTGTTGGACCGGTGCCGGGCCCATTCCCCGGCTTCGACCAGCTGGGTCGTGGACCTGGCCCGACCCGATGCCGTGGACCGGCTGGCCGTCCAAGCCGTCGACGAGCTGGGTGGGGTGGACATCCTGGTCAACAACGCCGGCATTCCCAAGCGGCGGCACGTGTCGCAGCTCGATCCCGACACGGTGGCGTCGGTGATGGCCATCAACTACCTGTCACCGGTCCGCCTCACCTTGGCGCTGCTGCCCGCCATGGTGGAGCGGGGCTCGGGCCGCATCGTCTCGGTCGCATCGGTCGCCGCCACCTTGAGCCCCCCGGGGGAAGCTGCCTACTCCGCCTCCAAGGCGGCCCTGGCCGTGTTCTCCGAGTCCATGGCCGTCGACCTGTGGGACACCGGGGTCAAGGTCACCGTCGTCTACCCCGGGGTGGTCGACACCGAGCTGTTCACCCTTCCCGACAACGACCCGTTCGCCGGGGACGTGGAGTCGATCACTGTCGAAGAGGCGGCCACCACCATCGTCGAGGGGATGGCGGCCGGGAAACTCTCGATCTACGTACCCGAGTACTTCGCCGAGTTCGCCTCCGGCAAGGCCAACGACGTGGCGGGATTTCTGGAGGGGACGGCCGCCTACGCCCGGACCCGGTCCGGGCCCCGGCAGAGCTAGCCCAGACGCTCGATGACGGTGGCGTTGGCCTGGCCCCCGCCCTCGCACATGGTCTGGAACCCGTAGCGGCCGCCGATGGCCTCCAATTGGTTGAGCAGGGTGGCGGCCAGGCGTACCCCGCTGGCGCCCAACGGGTGGCCGATGGCGATGGCGCCGCCCCGGGGATTGAGCCGCTCGGGCTCGGCGTGAAAGGCCCGGTTCCACATCAGGGGAATGGCGGCGAAGGCCTCGTTGCACTCGATGGCGTCGAACTGCTCGACCTTCATCCCCGACCGCTCGAGCAGCCGGTGGGTGGCCGGCACCGGGGCGGACAGCACGATGGCGGCGTCTTCGGCGGCCACCGTGGCATGGGCGACCCGGGCCCGGATGGGCAACCCCAGCCGCTCGGCCACCGACCGCTCGGCGATCAGCATGGCGGCGGCCCCGTCGGTCATCTGCGAGGCGTTGCCGGCGGTAATGTCGGGGGCGGTGTCCGGCTCCCAGTTCTGGGCCGGCGGCAGACCGGCCAGGGCCTCCAGGGACGCGTTCCTGCGGATGCCCTCGTCCTCGGCGAGGAGGTCGCCGGTAAGGCCGCCGTCCTCCCCTTTGATCGGCACCGCCACCGTCTCACCGGCGAAGTGACCCGAGTCCCAGGCCGCCGCGGCCCGGCGGTGGCTCTCCAACGAGTACTCGTCCATCTCCTCCCGGCTGATCCCCCAACGGTCGGCCAGAACCTGGGCCACTCGGAACTGGGCCCACAGGCGACCGTCGATCTGTTCGAGGAACGACGGGGGGAACGGACCGGTTCCTCCCCGGGCGTTGGAGGCCATGGGGACCCTGCTCATCATTTCGACCCCGCACGCCACGACCAGGTCGTAGTGCCCGGCCTTCACCCCAGCGGCCGCGAAGTGCAGGGCCTGCTGGGACGATCCGCACTGCCGGTCGACCGTGGTGGCCGGTACCGTCTGCGGGAGGCCGGCGGCCACCCACCCGTTGCGGGTGACGTTGGTGCTCTGCTCGCCTGCCTGGGTGACGCATCCCCCGATGACGTCGTCGACGGTTCCCGGGTCGATCCCGGTCCGCTCGACCAGCCGGGACAGGGCGAAAGCCAGCAGATCGACCGGATGCCAATGGACGAGTGCTCCCCCACGTTTGCCCATGGTGGTGCGCACCACGTCGACGATGACGGCATCGCGCTGGTCCTCGTTCACTGTGGTTCCTCTCCTTTGGCTGCCTGGTTGGGCGACGCCTGGTTGGGCGGTGCCTGGTTGGTGGGTGCCGGGATCGGTTGGCCGGGATCGGCCCGGCGACGCCGGCCCCGTCGGGCGAACCGCCACTGCAACTCGACCGGCGCCCCCCATGCCGGTGCCGACGGACCGGTAACCTGGCCCGCTTCCATCGTGCCCCGCTCACCCCGGCTGGCCAAGATCGACTCCACGGCTGTCATCGCCCCACTCGCCGCTCCACTGTAGGCGACCGACCCGTGCTCCAGGACAACGGCGGTACCGGCGATGTCCAGGACGCGGTCCACCTGCTGCTCGACGATGAGCAGGGCGGTGCCCGACGAATTGATCCGGTGCAGGCCGTCGTAGACGGCGTCGATCATCACCGGGGCCAGGCCGAGGGAGATCTCGTCGGCGATCAACAGCCGGGGCGGAACCACCAGGACCTTGGCCAACGAGAGGATGCGCTGCTCCCCACCCGAGAGCGTGCCGCCCGGCTGTCTCCGGCGCGCGCTCAACACCGGGAAGGCTTCGTAGGCCCGCTGCAGCGCCGCCGGCACGCTGCGCCGGTCCCCTCGCTGACGGAAGGCCAGCTTGAGGTTCTCCTCCACGGTCAGGTTGGCGAAGACGCCCCTGCCTTCGGGCACATGAGCGGCTCCGGCCCGGGCGAACCGGTAGGCCGGCTGGCCGGTGACCACCTGACCGCCCAGGCGGATGTTGCCGTGGGTGCTGGCCAACAGTCCGCTCACCACGCGGGCCACGGTGGACTTGCCGGCGCCGTTGGAGCCGATCAGGGCGGTGACGCCGGCTTCGGGCACGGCGAAGGAGACGTCGAACAGGGCCCGGTAGGGGCCGTAGCTGGCACTGACCCCTTCGACCTCGAGCGCCGGTACCGACAGAGACGAGGGGAAGGCACCACCGGCCACGGCGTCCACGGTGGTCACGCCCGCACCCCCAGGTAGGCCTCGCGCACTCCGGGGTCGGCCATCACCTCGTCGAAGGTCCCGTCAGCGATGACCACCCCCAGGTTCATCACCACGGTCCGGTCGACCACATTGCCGACCATTCCCAGATCGTGCTCGACCAGGACCAGCGCCATTCCCCGTTCCCGCTGGAGCTTCTTCAGCACCTGGGCCAGTTCGTGCGTCTCGTTGACGTCCAGACCCGACGACGGTTCGTCGGCCATGAGCAGCACCGGGTCGGACACCAGGGCCCGGGCCAGCTCGACCAGCCGGCACAGGCCCAGTCCCAGGGCAGAGACCGGCACGTCGGCGCGGTCCTCGATTCCCACCAGCTCTAGGACGTCCCCCACCTGGCGCTCCTCGTCGGGAGTCAGGGCGCTGCGGCCGCTCAGGTCCTTCCACAGCCGACCGACCCGATGACGGGCGCGGATCGCCACCACCAGGTGGTCGCGCACCGTCATGTCCGGGAACACTTCGATGCGTTGGTAGGTACGGCTGATGCCCAGCCTGGCCCGCTTGAAGGTGGGCTTGTCGAGCAGGTTGATCCCCTCCAGCTCCACCATGCCCTGTTCCGGTCGCAGCTGGCCGCACACGCAATTGAACAGGGTGGTCTTTCCGGCGCCGTTCGGGCCGACCAGTCCCAGGCTCTCGCCCCGGGCCACCGACAGGCTGACCCCGCCGACGGCGGCGATGCCACCGAAGGTCTTCGACACCTCCCGTACCTCGAGCAACGGGCCGGAGCCGGTGCCGGCACCGTCAGCCACGGTCACTCGCGATCGGCTTGACCTCGGCATCCACCTTGTGCCCGTTGACCTTGGTGACGACCCCGGCCGTGTCGACCGGCCCGCCGAGGGCCGCCGGAGCCGGCACCGGTCGATCGGCCGGACGGAAGAGTAGGTTCTGGAACCGCAAGGTCCAAAGGCGCTTCTGGTACTCGAGGACTCCCTCGGGATGGGCGGCGTAGGTGAGGGCCCCGAAGGCGAAGAACACGATGACCAGGCTGTTGCCCCCCAACCGGGCCGGGACGTAGGTGAGGAGTTGCTGGAGGATCACGAACCCGAACCCGGCCTGGAGCGCCCCTTCCACGCTGCTGGCCCCGGTGGTGACGACGACGACCACGAAGACCAGCGAGACCTGATAGCTGAACAGCGTGGGGTTCACCTGCTGTTGCTGCAGGGACAGCATGGTGCCACCGATGCCCGCCACCACCCCCGACAGGGCGAAGACCACCACGTGCTGCCAGGTCAGGTTGATGCCCAGTCCGGCCGAAGCCGTCTCGCTCCCCCGCATGGCCCCGAGGAAGCGCCCGGTGGTCCCCCGGCGGACCAGCTGCACGCCGACGATGCACACCAGCAGGACGACCATGGACATGACGAAGAAGGCGTGGCCGTTGGGGTTGAAGATGCCGAGGCCGATCCACTGGGGCTTCACCTCCAGCCCGGCGCCGTTGGCCGCCGTCAGCTGGGGGAAGACGGTGTTGTCGAAGAACAGGGCGGCGGCGATGGTCATGAGGGCCAGGCCCAGCCCCCGGAGCCGGACCGAGGCGAAGGCCAGCACGATGGCCACCAGGGCGGCGGCCACCGCCCCCACCAGGCCTCCGACCAGCAGGCTCAGCCCGAGATGATTGGCCAGTTGGGCGGCGGTGAAGGCCCCCACGCCGGCCAGTGTGGCCTGGGCCAACGACAACTGGCCGCCCATGCCGGTGATGAGGGTGATCGACAAGAACATGATCGAGTAGACCAGTCCGGCGTTGAACACGGTCTCCCACGTGGTCGGCATCCAGGTCAGCATGGACACCACGAACGCCCCGAGGAGCACGTACCAGGCCTTCTTGATCACCCGGTCGAGCTGGGGGGCGCGGAGGGTGGCAATGGTCGGCGGGGTGGGCGGGTCGACCGAGGACAGGGGGTCCTTGGCCGTGTCGAGACGGCGCAGGCCAGGGATGACGAGCAGGGCCACCATCAGGGCCACGAAGGGCAGGGAGGTGAGGGCGGCCGAGGACCAAACGCTGCTCACCGGAAGATAACCGGCCAGCACGGTGGAGGCCACGCCCATGATGATCCCCACCAGGGCGGCGATGGGCATGGACCGGAGCACGGCCCAGGCGGCGGCGGCGAAGGCGGCCACCATCAGGGCGGTGTAGTCGCTGTACTGGAGCTCGCCGTAGACGGGGGCGAGGAGCACCCCGGCCAGGCCGGCCATCAGCCCGGAGATCATCCACGCCGTCGCCACCACCCGGCCGGCGTTGACGCCGTCCAGCTCGATCAGGCGCCGGCTCTCCACCGCTCCCCTCATCTGGAGGCCCAGGTTGGTGAACCGCATGAGCCCCACCAGGCCCAGGAGGATCACCACCGTGAGGACCGAGGCCGTCATGTAGAGCCCGTTGAACGGGGTGCCCACGATGCGGAAGTAGACGGTGTCCGGGTTGAACAGGATGCTCGGGGGGTTGTACTGGTTGGCGTTACCGAACAGCACCGACAGCAGTGACGGGACCCCCACGAACAGGGCGATCCCGGTGACCAGCTTGGCCGTGGTGTTGGTGTTGGCGATCTTCCTGAACAAGAAGCGGTCGAGGGCCAGGCCGAGGAGCGGGGCCAGCACCACCACCGAGAGGACGAACGACAGCCATACCGGGAAGTTCTCGTCCTGGACCAGCCGGGTGAAGGCGTAGGCCGAGATGTAGGCCTGGGCCCCGTAGGCGAAGTTGAAGACGCCGGTGGCCTGGTAGGTCAGGACCAGGCCGACGGCCACGATGGCATAGGTGCATCCGTAAGGGATTCCGGGAATGGCGAATCCCAGGAAGTGCTCCACCCCTCACCCGCCTTCAGCGGTTCCGCGCCACGAACGGGCTCACGTGCCCGGCGTCCCCTTGGGCGGGAAGGTCACCGTCGGGTTCTTGGCGTTGGGGCCGACGCATACGAAGATCTGCTTGCCCGGAGCGAACACCGGTACGAACTTCTTCCCCTGCACCTGGAGCCAGGCACTGCAGTTCGGCTCGGTGTAGAAGACGTGGCTGACCGTCCAGTTGGTCGGTGAGGCCAGGCCGGCGGCGGTGAACCCGGTCATCTTGTTGGTGGCATTGATCACCGAGGACTGGGTGAAGTTGGGGCCGGCCGCTTTGATCCCGGCCACGATGAGGGCCGCCGACTGCCAACCCTGGTTGGACACGTTGTTGTAGGTGAAGGACGGCTCGTACTTGTTCATGGCGCTGATGTACTGCTGCATGCCCGAATAGGTGTTCCCGTACTTGGAGGAGTCGGCTGCCTCGAAGGGGACGTTGGCGGCATTGTCGATGTAGACGCCCGACATCAGGCTGGTGTCCTGGTCGAGCAGGGTCTGGTCGTAGCCGTTCAACCACAGCTGCTTGACCTTGAGCCCGTACTGTTGGATGTCGCGGGACAGGGTGAGGTTGTCCGACGCCTGCATGCACGACACCACCGCCTGGGTACCGGCCTGCTGCATACGCTGGACATCGGAGGAATAGCTTCCGCCCAGTTGGGCGCTCACGTCGGCGTACACGTGGTATCCGAGCGTCTTCATCTCCTGGGAATAGGTGCTGCAGGCGCCGTACGACGAGGAGATGGACGGGCCGTAGCTGATGAACGCCACCGACTTGGCATTGATCTTCTTGAGCCAGTAGGCGTAGGTCGAGTCGGCCGAGGAGTAGATCTGGGTCGAGCCGCCCACGGCGAAGAGGTTCGGCCACGTCTGCCAGTTGCCGCTCACGTTGTAGCCGTAGGTGGGGGTCTTGGTGGAAACGAAGTAATTGGGCGTGAACCAGTACGAGGCCACCCCGACGGCGAACACGTGGTCCTGGTCGATCAATGTGTGGGTGTCCTGGGTGAACTGGGTCGACGACCCGCCGTCGTCGAGGTTGGCGCTCAACACGATCTTGCGTCCGTCCACGCCCCCGTGGGCGTCGACGGTCTTGAAATAGGCGATCATGCCCGGCGCCAGGCCGTTGAAATAGCCGGCCAACGGGCCCGTCCGGGACGAGATGGCCCCGATATTGATCTGGGTCGAGGTCACCCCCGGCGTGCTGGCAGACGCCGTCCCCGAACCGATCCATCCCCCGGCCACGACCGCGGTCCCCAGTGCCGCTACCCCCAGCGCCACTCGACTCGCCCTGCGTTTGCCCATGTCACTCCCCTGTTCAGTCGGGCGAATCGCACCTGTGCCGAGACGCTCCCCCAATGACCGGCTGATTGCCGGGCCCGTTCTTATGACAACGACGGGCCACTGTCAACACTAGTTTTCCGTGCGCCTCCGTGGGCGGCAGCCCGGATCCGGCCCTGCTGCCCCCCGGTGGCGATGGCGGCGCTCAGCCGTCCACCAGCACGTCCACCGGCGTCCCGAGCGCTTCGATGTCGGCCCGGTCGTTGTCCTCGGCGTAGCGGAGTCCCTGGACGTTGAACAGATGGACCTCCTCGGCCGAGACCGGGAAGGGGCCCCAGTGCCAGGTACCCCGGTACAAGACGATCGACTCGAGCGGCTCCAGCACGAATGCCCGGACCAGATCCACGTCGGCCGGCAAGGTGAGTCCCACGGTCGGGGGGGCCACGGCCAGTACCGCAGTGACGTCGAGCGGCATCAGCACCTGGGTGTGGGTCTCGTGGCGGTACAGGGCCTGGCACCGGAGACCGCCGGGGACCTCGGGCACCTCGTCCCGCCGGTGGGAGATCCGGTTGACGTGGGCGTCGCCCCACGCGTAGTACAGCGTGTCGGAACCGTCGTCGGGATCGGTGTCGGCCAGCGGTAGCCATCCGAACGGGGCCCAGGCGTCACGGGTCACCCGGCTGGGAGTGATCTGTCGGACCGGGCCCATGTCGTACGCCTCCATCGCGATCTAGTCTGTGCTGGCTCAACCTAACATCAGCCATCACGTGCCGGCGCCGGCGTAAAGGAGACCTCATGGCCATGGACGTCCGCAACATCGAGAACGACGCACCCGTGGTGGAGCACAATGGCACGGTGCCCGTGTGGTGGATGGTCAAATCACGGGAGATGAAGGAGCAGACGGACGGCGGGTTCCTCGAACTGGTCAACGAGTTCGAGGTGGAGGGCGGAGGTTACGTCGACCCTCACTCGCACCCCACCCACGAGTTCTACTACGTGCTCCGGGGCCGGGGCATCATGACCATCGGGGACGAGGAACGGCTGATCGCCCAGGGTGACCTCGTCCACATCCCACCTGACGAGATACACAGTCTCCGGCCCATCAGCGACCACGCCTCCATCCACTGCTTCTGCTTCGCCATCGGCGTCAAGGGTGCCGGCCCCATCGACTACACCAATCACTGACCGACGTCCGGGCCGGGCATCTCTCCGTCCGACCGCCGTGGCCGCCCCGACCGCCTTCAGCCGGCGGCGGTCCCGTCCTCGATGGCCGAGGGGTCCAGGTTGAGGATCTCCACCGTGGTGGCCCCCTGGCGCAGGGCTTCGAAGTAGCCGTTCTCCGCCGAAGCCCGGGCCCGGCCGGCCGCCAGCACCTGATCGACGTCCGTGCCGGGCACGATCACCACACCGTCGACGTCGCCCACCACCCAGTCACCGGGTGTGACCGGAACACCGGCCACCGCCGTCGGCACTCCCACGGCGCCACGGTTCGACTTGGTGGCGCCGGGCAGGGCCACCGTCGCCGAGAACACCGGGAACGAGAGGCGCTCCAGGGCGGCCACGTCGCGGACCCCGCCGTCGATGACCAGTCCGGTCAATCCCCTGGCCAGGGCGGCGGTGGTCAGCACCTCGCCCCAGTACCCGCGGTCGGGCACGTCACCCACGTCGACCACCAGGACGGCACCCGACGGGGCCCGGGCCACCGCCACGTGCACGGCCAGGTTGTCGCCCGGGGTGCACCGGACCGGGAAGGCCGGTGCCGCCACCGCCGCCCCCGGCCACACCGGCCGGAGCCTGGGCGCCATGGCGATGGCCCCCGACTCCCCGAGCGTGGCCGCCCCCAGCTCCCCGAGTGCTCCGGCGATCTCGCTCTCGACCATGGTTCGTGCTCGTCCTTTCCGTCAGTGCCCGGCCGAGACCGATCCTCGGTCCCGCAACGACACCGTCAACTCGATTTCGACTGCGCCCCCACGGGGGAGGGCGGCCACGCCCACCGCCGAGCGGGTGTGGCGTCCGGACTCGCCGAACACCTGGTAGAGGAGAGCACTGGCTCCGTCCACCACGTCCGGCTGGAGGTGGAAGTCGGGGGCGGAGGCCACGTACCCGGTGACCGTCAGCACTCGCTCGACCCGGTCGAGCGTGCCCAGCTCCGCTTCGAGGACGGCCAGGGCATTGAGAGCGCACACGGCGGCCGCCTCCGCCCCCTCCTCGACACTGACCGTACGCCCGAGGACGCCACAACAGGTCAGCCGGCCGTCGATCCGCGGCAGTTGACCCGAGGTCCGGGCCACCCCGTCGTGCACCACCACCGCCTCCAACGGGTGGTGGGGAGGATGGGGACCGTGCAGCACCAGTCCGAGCTCGGCCAACCGCGCCCGCACCGTCCCGGGGTCACCCTCGGTCATGGCCGTGTCCGGACCGGGGCCACCGGCCGCCGGGATGCGGCACACCATGCGGCCGGACCGTGCTCCACTGAGAGCGACAATGAACGGATCCCTTCTCCGAGGAACCGGGACGGACCCGGCGGACGCGCCGATGCTAGCGCCGGGCATCTCCGAGGTCGGCGGGGATGCGGCCCCACCCCGGTGGATTGACCGGCGGTGCTGGTTCGGCCATGCTGCTGGCGCAGGTCTGGGCCGATGGTCGGGAGCGGGCCTCCACCGGCACACCCGAGGGACTGGGGGAACATGAACTGGGGGAAGACGGACCACGGGCGGAGCGAACGGAGAGCCCGGTGGCGTCGGTGAGCAACGCCGGACCCATGCCTCCCGAGCAACTGCACGCCATGGCGGTCGACTTCGGCGACGAAACGGCCTACGTGGTGGTCGGAGTCGGTGCACTCACGTTCCGCCAATGGGACGAGCTGGCCAGCCGGCTGGCCCGGGGACTCATCTCTGCCGGGGTGGAACCGGGCGACCGGGTCACCATCCACCTCGAGCCGGCCAACGCCCTGCAGTGGGTCGTGGCCTACGCCGCCGTCCACCGGGCCGGAGCTGTGGCCGTCCCCCTCAATCCGCAGCTGACCCGCCCGGAGCTCGAACGGATGCTGGGCCACTGCGAGGCGGTGGCCTCCATCACCGAGGAGTCCCTCCTCCCCCGGTATCCCGACCATCGTCCGAGGGTGGTGGTGGTGGTCCCGAGCGGCGGCTCGGGTGCCGACTCCGACCGGGCCGACGGCCGGGCCGGAACCGACGACGGCGCCCGTCCGGATGCAATCGCCTGGGCCGACTTCCTGAGCGACGACGCCGACTATCTCCAGGTGCCGCGCCAGCCCGGGGACCTCGCCGACATCATGTACACGTCGGGCACCACGGGGAACCCTAAGGCGGTGGCCGTGAGGCACGACAACTACTCGCTCATCCCCTTCCACCGTCCGGAATGGAGCGGCGGGAGCTGGCTGCACGCCAGTCCTCCCTACACCTTCGCCGGGCTCGCTTTCGTGTACACCCCGATGAAGCTCGGGCTCAGAGCCATCTACCAGCCCCGGTTCGACGCCGAACGCTGGTTCGACGTCGTCGAGTCCGAACACCCCGGATCGGTGTTCCTGGTGCCGGCCATGGCCGCCCTGCTCCTCGAGCATCCGCGTTTCGCCACCGCCGACCTCAGCTCGGTGCAGCTCTGCAGCATCGGCAGCGCCCCGCTGGCCCCGTTCGTGCTGGAGCGCCTCCAAGAGCGCATGCCCAGTGCCCTGGTATCGAACAACTACGGCATGACCGAAGCCGGCTCGGTGTACTGCCTGATGCCGCCGGGAGAAGCGGTGAAGCGTCCGGGGTCGGTGGGAAAGCCGCTGCCCCCGGCCGAGGTGGTCTGCGTCGACTCCGAGGACCGGCCGGTACCGTCCGGAGAGATCGGCCAGGTCCGCTTGCGGATTCCGGGGCGCCCACGCGAGTACTTCGGCGATCCGGAGGCCACCGCCCGTACATGGGTGGACGGGTGGCTGGTCACCGGTGACCTGGGACGCATCGACGAGGACGGGTACCTCTACATCGTCGGACGCAGCAAGGACGTGGTCATCAGGGGCGGCAACAACATCCACCCCACCGACGTGGAGTACGCCATCGAGGCGCATCCCGCCGTGCGGGAGGCGGCCGTCGTGGGAGTTCCCCACCCCGTGCTGGGCGAGGACGTGGTGGCCTTCGTCACCCTCCGTCCGGGCATGGAGACGACGCCGGACGATCTGCGCACCCACACCCTCGAGCTGCTGGCCAAGTACAAGGTCCCCCGGCAGTGGTACATCGTCGACGGACTGCCGCGGAACGCCACCGGCAAGGTACTGAAACAGGAACTCCGGCGCCGGTTGGACGACGGCTCCCTCCCGGCGGTGGGGGCGGACACGGCCGGATGACCGGCCCGGTCCTGGGCGGGCCGTGACGGTCGGCCGGTGGACGCCGTACTATCTCCGACATGGTCCTGCCCGAAGTCGTGACCGGCGTGACCGGCGTGACCGGCCGGCGTGGCCGGCCGGATCGCCAACCTCGGCCCCGGTGTGGCCGACGTCGTCCGATGAAGGTCACCCGCACCCTGCACCACAGCATCAACGTCCAGGGCATGCTGCCGGGATCGGTCGACTTCTACCGGCAGCTCCTGGGGTTGCCCGACGAGTCCCGCCCCACCATCCCCGGCGTGGACGGACACTGGTTCGGGGCGGGAACCATCCAGCTCCATCTGGTGGATGCTCCGGCCGAAGGCACCATCCAGCCCACGGGCCCCCACGTCTGCTTCGCCGTCAGCGACCTGCCGGGCGCCGTCGCCGAATTGGAGGAGGCCGGCATCCCCTTCGTGGAAGGGGCCCAGGGATCGACGGTCCAGATCTGGTTCGTCGACCCGGCCGGAAACACCATCGAGATCCAGCAGGATCCCGAGTGCGCACCACCGACCGACCCACCAGCCGCCGGACGCCCGGCTGCCGGCTGAACCTCACCCCCCCGGTTCGGGATCGCGGGGCAGGCCGAGGACCCGCTCGGCGATCACATTGCGCTGCACCTCGCTGGTGCCGCCGGCGATGGTGAGGCATCTGGTGGACAACAGCCCCTGGAACCACCGACCGGCCCTGCCTTCCAGCGAAGCCCCGTCGGGGCCGAGCATGAACAGGCCGAGCTCTTGGACCCGCTGTTCGTGCTCGGCACCCAGCAGCTTGCGGAGGCTGGCCCCCGAGCCGGGGTCCGATCCGGCCAGCGACAAGAGGGTCGACCGGTGGGTCATCAGGCTCAGGGACTGCGCCTCGGCCAACAGGGCCCCGAGGCGCGCCTCGACGCTGGGTGTGACGGCGTCTCCGAGCTTGTCGGCCAGTCGCAGTAGGGACTCGATGCCGATCCCGAAGGTCGAGCCCGAGGACATCGACACACGCTCGTTGGCCAAGGTCATCCGGGCCATGCGCCATCCGTCGCCGACCTCACCGATCACGCACTCGTCGGGGACGAAGACCGAGTCGAGGAACACCTCGTTGAACATGGCCGCGCCGGTCAGCTCGCGCAGAGGCCGGATGTCGAACCCGGGACTGTCCATGCTGACGATGAAGTAGCTGATGCCCTCGTGCTTGGGGACCGAGGGGTCGGTCCGGGCCAGGCAGATACCCCAGTCGGCCTGCTGAGCCATGGTGGTCCACACCTTCTGGCCGGTGAGCAGCCAACCGCCGTCGACCTTTTCGGCCCGGGTGGACAGGTTGGCCAGGTCCGAGCCGGCACCGGGCTCCGAGAAGAGCTGGCACCACGACAAGGTGCCGAGCAAGGTGGGGGGCACCCACCGCTCACGCTGCTCGTCGGTGCCGCTGGCGATGATCACCGGCAGTGCCCAGGCACCGATGCCGATGTGGGGACGGGCGATGCCGGCGGCGGCCAGCTGCTCGTCGATGACCACCTGCTCGACCGCTCCGGCGTGGCGTCCCCACGGCTTGGGCCAGTGCGGGACGACCAGGCCGGCCTCCACCATGCGACGTCGTCGTTCCTCCCCTTCGACCTGGGCCAGCTCGGCCACCACCGGGGCCAGCTGCTCACGGATGCGGTCCGCCTCCTCGGGCAGATCGGCGGCCAGTGTCCTGCGGTCACCCCCACCGGCCAACGACGCCACCTCGTTGTGGAACGACTCCGGGGTGGCCACCAGCTGTCGGTCGGCCAGGGCCCGCTTGAGATGGAGGTGGACGTCGTGCTCCCAGGTGAAGCCGATCCCACCGAGGAGCTGGAGGCACTCTTCGGCGCTGCGCACATACCCGTCGAAGGCCAGGGCGCCGGCCGTGGCCACGGCCAGGGCCACACCTTCCTGATCGTCCGAGCCGGCCGCCATGGCCGCATCCCAGGTCACCGCGGTCATCTGCTCGACCCGCACCGCCATGTCGGCCAGCCGGTGCTTGACCGCCTGGAATTGGCCTATCGGCCGCCCGAACTGCACGCGCACCTTGGCGTACTCGGTGGCCGTCTCGAGACACCACCGGGCACCACCCACGTGCTCGGCGGCCATGAGGGTCACCGCCACCTGGCGGACCCGATCGGTGGTGAGGGCGCCGAACTGTCGGTCGGCGGGCACCGATACCCCCTCCACGTGCAGGCGGCCGACCCGGCGGGTGGGGTCCACGCTGGCCAGCGGCTCGACCCGTACCCCGCCGCCCGGACCGCTCACCTCGATCAGGCACCAGACCACGGGGTCGTCGTCCGGCCGGACCGGGGCCAGCACCCAGGAGGCGGTCGACAGGCCGAGCACCGGCTGGATCGTCCCGGTCACGGTCAGATCGCCCGAAGGGCCTGGGCCCACGGCGTCGAGGGAACCCCCTCCGAAGGAGAGTGCGGCGGTGGCGCTCCCGTCGATCAGACCGGCCAACAGGTCGGTGCCGTCGGGACCGGGCCGAGCTTCGGCGACGAGGGCCGACGTGACCACGGTGGGGAGCAGCGGTCCCGGTACCAGCGATCGACCGGTCTCCTCGAGGATGACGGCCAGCTCGAACAGACCGAACCCCTGACCGCCCTGGTCCTCGGGCAGGTGGATCCCGAGCCAGCCCTGGGCGGCCAGCTCCTTCCACACCGGCTGCAGCTCCTCGACGTCGGCATCGAGCAGGGACCGGGGGACCTCGGGCGGGCAGTGGGCGTCGAGCCAGCGCCGCGCCGATCGTCGTTGTTCCTCGTGTTCATCGGACAGGGCGATCGGCACCGGGTCCTCCTTCTGCTGGGTGTTCCGCCGAGTGTTCGTGGGGCTCGTCGACCGGGGCGGGACCGGCGGATACGGCGGGATCGAGGATGGTGATGGCCCGGGTCGGACAACCGTCGGCCGCCACCCGGACCAGATCGTCGCCGTCGCCGTCGGCGTCGATGACGACGGCTGTCCCCCCGTCATCGAGGTCGAAGGTGTTGGGAGCCCAGAAGAGACAGTTGCCCGATCCCACGCACCGGTCCCGGTCGATCTCGATCCGGGTCATGGCTCCCCCGTCGCCGTCCCGATCGGTGGGGAGCCCCAGAACCGGTCGGGTGGGCTGCAGGCGTCGTCGGGGCGGGTCATCGTCACGGAGGCTACTGCGGAGGATGCCCCTGGCGCCCGCCCCCGGCTATGGTTCGCCGGTCGGAAGGACGTTGATGACGCACCACCCCACCGAGCTCGACACCCCGGCCGCCACCGGCCACCGGCACCGGTCGAAAGGACCGTCGTGGCTGAGACCGCCGGGGCCGCCGCCCACCCGCTCGACCCGCTGGCCGCCGATGAGATGCGGGTGGCGCTGGCCGCCGTGCGGGCCTCGGGAAAGTTGCCCGAGTCCGCCCTCTTCTCGATGGTGGTGCTGGCCGAGCCGGCCAAGGAAGCAGTGGTCGGCCATCGTAGGGGCGACCCCGTCGACCGGTGTGTCCGGGTGCTGGCCGTCCCCGGCCCCGAGGCCAGGGTGGTGGATGCGGTCGTCTCCGTGCCGGCCGGGGAGATCGTCGAGTGGAACGAACATGACGGCGTCCGGCCGGCCCTGTTGTTCGACGACTCCTACCGGGCAATCCTCGCCCTCCGGGAGAACCCGGAATGGCAGGAGGCGATGCGGCGCCGGGGGATCACCGACTTCGAGAAGGTCCAGATCGATCCCTGGCCCACCGGCAATTTCGCCAATCCGATAGAAGAGGACCGGCGCATCGCCCGCTGTCTGTCGTACTACCGCGAGGAACCCTCCGACAACGGTTACGCCCGGCCGGTGGAGGGTGTGCTGGCCACGGTCGACGCCGCCCGGGGGATCGTGCTGGACGTGATGGACCTCGGGGTCGTCCCCCTGCCACCTGGGCGGGGCAGCTATCTCCCCGCCGACAACCAACCGATGCGCACCGACCTGGCCCCGCTGGACATCGTCCAACCCGAGGGGACCAGCTTCACCCTCGACGGCAATCTTCTGAGCTGGCAGGGGTGGACCATGCGGGTGTCCATGCATCCCCTCGAGGGACTGGTGCTGCACACCGTCGGGTACGGCCCTCCGGGTGCCGTCCGTCCCATCCTCTACCGGGCCTCCATCAGCGAGATGGTCGTCCCCTACGGTGACCCCGGTCCGCTCCACGGGTGGAAGAACGCATTCGACGTGGGCGAGTGGGGCCTCGGCCGCATGGCCAACTCGCTGGCCCTGGATTGCGACTGCCTCGGGGCCATCACCTACCTCGACGCCACCTTGGCCAGCGAGCACGGTACGCCCTACGTGGTGGAGAACGCCATCTGCATCCACGAGGAGGACTACGGGATCCTCTGGAAGCACCTGGACATGGTCACCGGCCACGCCGAGGTGCGCCGATCCCGACGACTGGTCGTCTCGTCCATCGCCACCGTGGGCAACTACGAGTACGGGTTCTTCTGGTACTTCTACCTCGACGGCACCATCCAGCTGGAGGTCAAGCTCACCGGGATCATGTCGACCCAGGCGCTGGCTCCCGGCCAGACAACCCCTTTCGGGGCGGTGGTGGCCGACGGCCTGGCCGCCCCTTTCCACCAGCATCTGTTCTGTGCCCGGCTCGACCTGCAGGTGGACGGGCCGGTCAACCAGGCCTACGAGGTCTCCTTCGAGACCGTGCCGCCCGGCGACGACAACCCCATGGGCAACGCCTTCCGCCAACGGGTCGGGCTGCTGGCCTCGGAGTCGGAGGCTCAACGAGACGTCGATCCGACCAGCAGCCGTCACTGGAGGTTCGACAACCCCGAATCCCTGAACGGCCTGGGCCGGCCCGTGGCCTACAAGCTGATTCCGGGATCGACCCCCACCCTGCTGGCCCAGCCCGACTCGAGCATCGGGAGGCGGGCGGGCTTCGCCCAGCACAACCTGTGGGTCACGCCCTACGCCCCCGCCGAGCGGCGGGCGGCGGGCGACTACCCCAACCAGCACCCGGGTGGGGACGGACTGCCCCGGTGGACGGCAGCCGACCGGTCGCTGGTCGGCACCGACATCGTGGCCTGGCACACCTTCGGAGTGAGCCACGCCCCCCGGCCCGAGGACTGGCCGGTGATGCCGGTCGAGTACTGCGGTTTCCACCTGGCCCCCGCCGGGTTCTTCGACCAGAACCCCAGCCTCGACGTCCCCCCGCCGTCGGGGCACTGCGTCTGAATCATCCCGGGTGACCGGCGGCTCACCGTCCGCCGGACCCGGTCACCACGAGAACTCAGGTCGGCGGTCGGGCGCCCGGCACGGCTTGCAGCCCGTGGTAGGGCATTCCCTTGGCTTTCCACTCGTCGTACTTCTCGAGGAACGCCTGGCCGAAGGGGTCCTCCCCGACAAGGGGCATCCCCGCCCTCCAGATGGTCAGGTCGTCGGGGGCCAGTTCGGTGGCCCGCCGCACGTGCCGGCGGGTGGCCGCCTCGTCCCCGCGCCGGTACGTCTCGGACGCCAGTCGGAAATGGAGCCGGGCCAGCACCTCGTCCTCGGAGAGGTCGCCCACCGCTCCCCGTGCCTGCTCGGCCGTCACCGGCACATCGCCGTTCCTCACCCATCGGCGGATCTCCTCGAGGTGGGGACCGGACTCGACCCCGGTGAAGTCGGCGAAGATGTCGCTCCCGAAGGCGACTCCGTTGGGGCGGACGATGTTGTCTTCCTCGTCGATCCACACCACGGTGGGCACGTTGGAGATGGCGTAGGACTCGGTCAGGACATGGTTGGGGTCGTAGAGGACCGGCATGGTGATCCCGTCGATCCACGGCGTCACGTCCTCGGCCGACCGGTCGATGGCCACGGCCAGAACGGTGAAATCCTCAGGGCTCAGCTCGTCGTGGAGGTCCTGCCAACCGGGTAGGTCGTACCGGCACCCGCACCAGCTCGAGAAGGTGACCAACGCCTTCTTCTTGCCGGCCCACTCCCCGAGGGCGTGGAGCGTCCCCCCGACGTCGGGGAGCTCGAAGGCCGGAGCCCGAAGCTCCTCGAGGGCCTGGCGACGAAGCTCGGCCGGTAGGGCCAGGGCCACCAGTCCGGCGTCCACGTCGACCACCGCCGGCCGGCCGAGGGCGCTGGCCACCGCCACGAGGTCCAGCCGGTCACCGACCATGAGGGCGCCGATATCTGCCACCGGGACGCAGGCCTGCTGACGGCACAGTCCCTTCGGCGTCAGCTCCCATCCCAGTGCCTCGGGCAACCGATCGACATCGATCAGGATGGTGTGGCGGGCCGGATCGGGCGTACCCTCCACCGTCCTCACCTCGAAATCGATGATGGTGACCTGCGTCATTCCACTCCCCCCTTGGTGGCGTCCCACCGTTGTCGGTGGCACCCGCCCTGTCAACACCGGCCCTCATCGGCGCGGGGCCGGACCATGCTCATGGCCGTGGTCCGGCCAGCCCGCAGGCCTCGGCGAACTGCCGCGCTCCGGGCCACGAAGCCGCCCTCTCCCTCGGGCGTGGGCGCGGCCGGCGAGAACAGCACCACACCTCCGGGCGGAGTCGAGGCCCGGGCCCGCCTGACGGCGTCGTCCAGCCCGGTGGCCACCTCGACCTCCAGCCGTGGTCCGTGCCCTGCCCCTCCGGCGGCCAGGGCGTCCAAGGGTGCCGCCAACCGGTCCGGATCGGGAGGGAGGACGATCACCCTCGGTGCCGGACAGCGCCCGACCAACACCTGCACCAGCCCGGTCGGGTCAACACCGCGATCGGCGCCGCCCACGATCACCGTCAGCGCCCGGTCGGCGAAGGCCTCGACCGAGGCCACGGTGGCGAAGGGGTTGGAGGCCAGGGCGTCATCGACGAACGTCACTCCGTCACGCATGCCGATGGTCCGGCATCGGGAGGGAAGTCCCTCGAAGCCCTCGACCGCCGCGGCCACGGCCTTCGACGAGGGAGCTCGGCCGTTGAGCAGGAGGCACCCGGCCACGGCTCCGCACAGGTTCCAGAGGTTGTGGCGGCCGGGTGCCCGCAATCCGCCGGCATCGGCCAGGATGGACCCGTCCACCTCGATGTGGGCCGAGGGGGTCACCCACACCCGACCCCGGGGGCCGAAGAGCGTGCGGTCCGGATGGCCTTCGGTGCGGTGGACAGCCTCGGGGCTGCCGGCATTGACGGCCAGCGCTCCGGGGGGCCCGGCCTCGACCAGTCGGAGCTTGTCCCGGTAGTACTCCTCCACCCCCCCGTGCCAGTCCAGGTGATCAGGGGCCAGGCTGGTCACCACGCACACGCCGGGCGAGACGGTCACGTCGGCCGCCTGATAGGAAGAGACCTCGACGACATACGCATCGACCGGCGGGCGACCGTACATCTCGGTCACCGGGACACCGATGTTCCCGATCAGCGCCACCTCGAGACCGTCCTCTTCCAGGATCGAGGCAGCCAAGGTGGCCGTGGTGCTCTTGCCCTTGGTGCCGGTGACGGCGACCACCCGGGCGTCGGCAAAATCCTCCAGCCACAGCGCCATGGCCGTGGTGATCACCACCCCGGCGGCTTCGGCGTCCACCAGCTCCGGTCGGTACCGGCTGACCCCTGGCGAGCGGACTACCACGTCGACGTCTCTCCACTCGACCTGGCCCGGAGCATGGACGGGCCGCCCGGCCGCCCGGGTCGAGGCGGAGGCCACCGCTCCGGGGTGGTCATCGATCGACCCGGGGTGGTCATCGATCAACAGCGGGACGACACCGCGCTCGGCCAGCAGGCCGATCATGGCCCGGCCTTCTCGGCCCAGACCCCAGACGGCCACCCGGAGGGTGCACAGTTCCTCGAGGGTCATGCCGTCCCGCTCAGTCGGCGCTCCACGGCCTCGGCCAGATCTCCGCCGGCGAAGGCCGAAGGCGGGCCCGGGGTGAACAGGGCCATGACGTCGTCCTCCGAGACCAGGCTCCGGGCCCGCTCGGTCAGGGCCGCCACCACCACCTTGTCCTTCCATCGGGGACGTGAGGAGAGGAGCCGTAGGGCGGCGGCAGACTCGCGACGTTCTCCCACGCACTCGAACGGCTTGCCGTCCTCGCTCATCAGGGAGGCGAATCCTGCCACCTGGTCGGGCTGGGCGAACATGTCCCGCCCGATGATGGCGGTCACCTCATCGGGCTCGAGAAACGGAGCCAGCATCAAGCCCACGAAACGGCATTTGGGACAGTTCCCGCACCACCCGTCGCCCGCCCCGGCCGTCTGGCGGAACACGGTATTGCAGCTGCAGAAGCTGGCGTGGTACTCGGGCAGCCGGGCGAAGGCCCGGGCGATGGCCAGTTCGGAGTAGGGGCGGAGAGCCGACCCGTAATTCAGCCCGGGGTCGATGGAGGTGACGATGAGATCTCGCAGGAGCTGCTCGAATTCGAGGCTCTTGGAGTACTGGTGGTTCACCGGCGTCCCGTCGACGGTGATCGTCTCCTCGCTGGCCGATCGCTCCACGGCCATGGCGATGGTGTCGTAGCCGTACAGGAAGCTCCCGACCACGGCGACGAGGGAGATGATGGCGGTGATCGGCACATGACCGTTGAGGGCGCCGGACCGGTTGAGCTCGGCCAGGTTGGGTGCCAGCCTGCGGCGGACCACCAACAGCTCGAGACCGGCTCGGTCGGCCAGGTCGAACATCAGCGGATGGGGGTTGACGGCGAAGAGGCGGGGCCGCCGGTGCTTCACTGCGTCGATGAGCACCATCGAGTCCTTGCCGCCACCGATGGGTACCAGCAGCCCTCCGGGCCGGTCGACGGAGACGGGTGGTCCCCCAGGGGCCCTGACCGCTCCACACCGGATCGATACCCGATGGGGAACCACGAACCGGTTGGCCACCGCGAACTCCCGGAGCCCGTCGTCGTAGAGGTGATGATGGAACGCCAGCTCGGTCCGGCTCAGCCCGTCGCCCTCCAGTTCGACGTCGAGCGGCGCCGCCACCTTGTAGTAGCTGGTGCCGGCAGCGACATGCAGATGGAGCAGGGCCCGTTCGAAACCGGCGGTGGCCACCCCCGGATCCACGGTGGGCTCGGTCTCGAACCTGATGGTCTCCACGAACTCGGGGCCATCGTCGAATGCGTAGTGGAGCGAGACGGTTCTCGAGGTGGGATCGAACGAACGACGGGTCACCCGGAATTGGCCGACTGAGCCCGGATCGAATCGGCAGGCCTCGCTCATCGCGTCACGAGCGTAATGGTCAGCTCTGCTTGGTCGACTTCGGCGGTCCAGCCGGCACTCGCCGGATGTGCTCGACGATGGCCAATGACGTGCCGTTTTCCTGGATCACCCAGCACTCGCCCTTCTGCAGGCGCAAGGTCGTCCGGCCCACGGTGTCGGACTCGGGGACCAGGGCCCCGAGGATGGCCGTCGACACGTCGCCGTGGGTACAGATGACGGCCGACTCCCCCGCCATGGTGGTGATCAGTCGGATGGCGTCGGCTCCGTGGCCTTCGCCGAGCTCGTCTACCGACTCCACCCCCGACTGGAGCGCCTCGGCCAGCGGCTGCACCGTCTCACGGCAACGGGTGAAGGGACTAGAGAGGATCCGTTGGGGCCGGTAGCCCGTCAGCAGGGGGACGAGAGCCGTGGCCCGGGCCCGTCCACGGGCGGTGAGCGGGACGCGTCCGATCATCCCCCGTGTAGGTACTGCGTCTTCCTGCTTGGGCATGTCTCACTACCAGCAGCGGCATCTCCACGATGCTCCCATGTCGGTAGCCGGCGGCGGCTGATCCCGCCGGCCCTCGGGGCTAATGGCCGAACCCGGGTACGTCGAGGGCCGATGACCCGGGGAGCGGAAAGACTTCGAGTTCACGGCCGTGCCGGGCCAGCGAGTGATACCGCCGCTCGGCGAACCACCATCGTTCGGATCGCAGGACGTAACGGTCGTGATAGAGGCCGTAGGCGGTGGTCCACCGGCCGCTGTCCCGGCTCTGGCGCTGTTCGCACATGAACATGCGGCTCACCGCAGTGCCCGACGAGGGACCGTCGGGAAAGAGCACGTGGGCGTTGAGGATGACGAATTCGAAGAACTCGAACTGGTCCACCGCACCACTGATGAACGCTCCCAGCTGTTCGGGGCCGTCCAGGCGCACCGGCTCACCGGTCCTCCGGTCGACGACCACCGGTGCATCGGGGACGAACAGCTCGGCCAGCTCGGGCCAGGCCCGGCGGTTGACGACGTCGGCGTAGGCATGCTGGAGCCTTCTCACTCCAGTGGCGTGCACAGCCTCGGCGACCAGCGGATCGTCCAGCACCCATCGCACGTTAGCGGCACGTTCGGCGGGACACGGCGCTGACGCCCCGGCACGGTCACCCGTGGCACGGAGGCGTGTTGTCGACCGGCGCCGATCTGCGATGCGCGGCGGGATGCCAGGGGGCGGTCAGCCCCCGAACCCCCCGGCGGCCCGGAAGCCGCCTCCTCCGAAGCCGCCTCCACCGAAGCCGCCAGCGCCGCCCAGGGCGCCACCGATGCGTGTGGTGTTGGTGGAAGTGGAGGGAAGGGGCTCGGCCAGGTCGGCCAAAGAAATGGTCTCACCGGGACTGACACCCGACTTCACCTGGGTGAGAATGGCGCCGACCGTGCCCAGCGTGACCCGCACCTCCTTGGGAGTGTTGCCGTCGACAACAGTCACCAGATGGATCGTCCCAATCGTTCGCACGGCCGAGGACGGGACGGTGGTCACCCCCACCGACTTCTTGACGACGATGGACACGCTGGCGTCGGCACCGGACAGCTGTCCCAGGTCGGACGAGTCCAGTGAGATGGTGACCGGGTAGGTGGTGGTGGAGGTGCTGGTGGTGGCCAGCACGCCGATCGACGACACCTGGCCATCCTCCACCTGATTGGTGGCGTCCGGGGTGATCACGGCCTGCTGACCGACCGACACCTGGGCGATATCGGCCACGGGGATGGTGGTGGACACGTCATACGACGTACCACCGCCGATCACCACGATCTCCGGGCTCGTGCTCGATCCGGCGGTCACCGAGTCGCCCGGAGCGATGGACACCGAGGCGACCGTACCGGAGATGGTGGTCACCAGACTGGCGCCACCGAGGGCCTGTTGGGCATCGGCCAGGTTGGCCTGGGCGGTGTCGACCGATGCCTGGTCGACGGCAACCTGCTGGGCGCTGGCCATCTTCGAGGAGCCACTGCCCGACCCGGACCCGGTTCCGGAAGTGGCACTCTTCGAACTGGCCGACGAGGCGCTGCTCGCCTGGGAACCGGACGAACCGGACGAACCGGACGAACCGGAGGTTCCGGAAGTGAGGGCGGCGTTGAGGGCGCTCTCGGCAGCCGAGACAGTTTTGAGGTCGGCGGTCACCGCTGACTGGGCCGAGCTCGCCTGGCTGAGGGCTTGGCTGCAGGTGGTGGGGCTGGACTGGCCACCCGCACTTCCGGCGGTGGGGCTGGACGACGTTTGGCCCCCGGGACTCGCCTCGGGACCGGCAACATCGGGACTGGAAGCCGTGGTCGTGGTGGTGGTGGTCGGTGTGTTGGTCGGTGTGGTGGTCGGTGTGGTGGTCGTGGAGTCGGCGCACAGCGTCGTGGCCGCCGTCAGGGCGGCCGATGCCTGTGACGAGTCGTTGTCCGCCGCCGTCTGGGCCGCGGTCAGTGCCCCCTGCAGTTTTTCGATCTGTCCGGTGTCCCCGGCCGACTGACCGGGCGTCGAGGCCGACGAGCCGGTCGGCGTCGTCGACGCCGTGGAGGTGGCGGTCGACGAGGTCTCGCTCGCCTCGGCAGTGGCCAAGGTGGCCTGGGCCGATGCCACCGAGGCCTGAGCCGTCGTCACCGCCGCGTCCAGCGTGGTGATGTCGAGGGACGCCAAAGTCTGTCCGGCAGTGACGGCCTGGCCGACCGACACGTCGACGGTGCTGACCGTGCCGGAGGCGTTGAAGTTGAGATCGGCCTGGTTGACAGGCGTGATCGTCCCCACCGACTCGAGGGTCGCCTCCACCGTGCCGGTACCGACGGTGGCAGTCCGGTAGGTGGCGGCGGCGCTTCCGGTCAATGCCCAGGCCACCAGGGCAGCGACGACCAGGACCACGGCCACCCCGATGCGAAACGGCGAGAACCAGACAAGGCCGGCGGGACCCGGGCTCAATCCTTCATGGCCCGGGCCCCCTGTGGCCTGTTCAGGCACCGGCTCCACCACCTACTCCACCACCTGCCCCACCACCGAATCGTCCGAATCCACTGGTGCACCCGTTGGCCCCCGGAGTGGAGATGGAGATCGAACGGGCGGTCACCGCCCCCGTGGTGCCGGCCTGGCCGATAGCCGTCGCACACTTGCCCACGGCCAGATCACTGGGTGCAGCCGGCGTGCGCTGGCTGTAGGTGGTCGCGGAGGTGAGGGTGACCACAACGCTCGAGGTCTTCTTGGTCGAGGGGTTCGTCTCGGTGACTGTCACCGTGGAAGGGCTGACGGCGGTGACGGGGCCCGAGGCCGCACCGAACTCGCCGGCGGCCCGTGCCGGGAAGTTGCCTCCGCCGGGACGCTCGCCCCCACCCGGAAAGCCGCCCCCTCCCCCGGGGCCACCGGCGCCCCCGGCGCCACCGGCGCCCCGGGCGAATCCGCCTCCGGCGCCGAATCCACCGGTACAGGTCCCTGACGTCGGTTGGGTGATGGTCACCGTCGTGGCCGTCACCGGCTCACCGATCACCGACTTGGTCGACGACGAGCCAGAGGTGGGCTTTCCGAATGCCGAGATGCAGGAGCCCACCGTTACGTTGGCCACCGTCGCCGAGGTGGTCTGCTCGAATGTCGTTGTCGATGTGTAGGTGACCGTCGTCTGGCTGGTGCTGCTCTGGACCTCGAGCGAGGAGCCGTTGATGGCGGCGATGGTCCCCGTCGTGCCCGGGAAGGAGCGACCACCGCCGGCCCCGGCTCCTCTGCCCGTGCCGGTGGTGGTCGAGGTGGACGTGTGCGAGGCGGTGTTCGACGCCGACGACCCACCGCACGCGGCCAAGATGACAGCGGCCACCCCCAGGACCGACAGTGCGAGTGCCCTTCGTACCGGCGCAGAACGTGTGAGGCGCCGGCGGGCACTGCCGACACCCGTATCCGTTGTTCTTCCCAGTGGGTTACTCATGATTCTTCCTTTTCTTCTCTCTTGCGGTGGACAGGATCAGTCGGATCATTCGCTTCGCAGGGCATCGATGGGCGGCAACTTGGCCGCTCGGCTCGCCGGGTAGACCCCGAAGGAGACCCCGATGGCGATGGCCACGGCGATGGCTCCCAACATGGCCCACAACGAAATGGCGATGGGATCGGATATGAAGTGGGGCAGGATCCAGGCACCGAGCACTCCGAGCACGGCTCCGAGCACGCCTCCCACCATGCCGAGCACTGACGCCTCGACCAGAAACTGACCCCGGATGACCCGTGGTGTGGCCCCGAGCGCCTTGCGGAGACCAATCTCGCGGATGCGCTCGGTCACCGACACCAGCATGATGTTCATCACGCCGATTCCCCCCACCAGAAGCGAGATGCCGGCGATCCCGGCCAGCAGGACGGTCAACGTCTTGTCCACCGATGTGGCCGTGCCGACCAGGGAGGTGTCCGGGGTGATGGTGAAGTCGGCGTCGGCCGTAGTGGTGATCCCATGGAGGCTGAGCAGTTCCTGGTCGGCTTCCTGATAGGCGGCCGACAGCGTCGACGACGATGTCGCCTGGGCCAAGATGTCACCTACCGAGTTCCGGCTCGTCCCGCCGAACAGCTGGATGGTGGCCGTGGTGATGGGGACGATCGCCTGGTCATCCTGATCGGTCGCCGTGGACGACGAACCCGACGAGCCGACGGTGTTGAGGACCCCGATGACCGACATGGGCACGCCGTCGATGGTGACCGACTGCCCCACCGCGTCCCGGGCTCCGAAGAGCTCCTCGGCGGTGGTGGATCCGAGGACCGCGACATCGGCCCGGGTGGTGAGGTCATGGCCGGCGATGAACCTTCCTTCGGTCATCGACCTCCCCCGGACGGTGAGCCAGGACGGGTTGGTACCGACGACGGTGGTGGTCCAGTTGGTCGTGCCAGCCACCAATGTTTCCGATTCGGAGGTGGTGGGAGCCACCGCAGCTATGTCCGGCGCCACCGTCTTCGATGCCAGGGCGGTTGCATCCGCCGGGGTGAGAGTCGATGCAGACCCGAATCCGCCTCGAATACCCGAACTCGAAGTCGTGCTCCCCGGCGAGATGGTCAAGAGGTTCGAGCCCAATGCCGTGATGTCCGAGCTCACCTGCTGCTGGGCCCCCTCGCCGAGTCCGACGGTCAGGACCACTGCCGTGATCCCGATCATGATGCCGAGCACGGTGAGCCCGGAGCGCAGCCGGTGGGAAAGGACACCTTCGAGACCGGTGCGGAAGGTTTCCAGGAAGTTCACGACACACCTGCGACCGGTATGGGTGCTGATTCGACGATCTGCCCGTCTCTGATCCGTATCGTCCGTCCGGCGGCCGCGGCCACATCGGCCTCGTGGGTGATGAGCACCACCGTGCGACCACTCCGGTGGAGGTCATCGAACAGGTCGAGGACGTCGCGGGCCGAGGCGGTGTCGAGATTGCCGGTCGGCTCGTCCGCCAGGATCAGCGCCGGATCGGTGACCAGAGCCGCGGGCCACCGCTACCCGCTGCTGCTGGCCTCCGGACAGCTCTCCGGGCCGATGTTCGACCCGGGAGGCGAGGCCCACCCTGTCCAGGGCGTCGAGCGCCCGCTTCTTGCGGGACGATCGGTCGACTCCGGCATAGATGAGAGGCAGCTCCACATTGCGCCAGGCCGTCAGGGTGGCCAGCAGATTGAACTGCTGGAACACGAAGCCGATCCGGCGATTGCGGACATGGGCCAACTCCTCCTCGGACATGGCGCTGACGTCCTCGCCGGCCAGCCAGAAGGTGCCCGACGTCGGGACGTCGAGGCAGCCGAGGATGTGCATGAGAGTCGACTTGCCCGACCCCGACGGTCCCATGACGGCCACGTACTCCCCCGTATTGATGTCGAAGGAGACTCCACGGAGGGCCTCGACTTCGAGAGTGCCGTTCCGATAGGTCTTGGTGACGTCACTGACCTCTATGACCGCTCTGTGCACAGCGGGATGCTCACCGGTGTCCTCCACCCTCACCTCTGCTGTGTCATCGCTGATGACAGCCGGTGCGTGATCCCCGCCGGTGGGCGTCGTCATCCTCCGAATCCCCCGCCGCCGCCTCCGCCGAACCCGCCGCCTCCACCACCGAAGCCGCCGCCGCCACCGAACCCGGCACCGCCAGCGCCGGTTCTCCCGAACAGGCCGGTTCCGGTACCCGAACCGGCGGCCCCGTGGAACGTCACCTCGGTCACATAGACCTTGTCGCCGGCCGACAAGCCGCTGGTCACCTGGGTATCACCGTCGGAGGCGGCACCGATGGTGACGGTGCGCGTGACCTTGGCCCCTCCGGAGTCGAGGGTCACCGTGGTGCCGTTCCCGCTGTAGTGGATCGCCGTGGTCGGCACCACCAACACGCCCTGCAGCTCCTCGGTGATGATCGACACGGTGGCGCTGGTGCCTCCGAAGAGTCCCGACGGGCTACCCGTCACGTCGATGACCACCGGGAAGGACGAGACGCCCGAAGTGGTGGTGGCCAGGAGCCCGATGGATGCCACGGTTCCGAACACGTCCGATGTGGACCCCGAGACGGTGATCGTCGCCTGGTCTCCCACCTTGACCTGGTTCACCTGGGTGCTGTCGACCGTGCAGTTGACGATGTAGGAACCGGTGGAGACCACTACCACCTGGGCCGTCGATGAGCTGGACGAAGAAGAAGTCGAACCCGTCGACGCCGCCGCGTCGGCGCCCGTCGATGCGGAAAATCCCGAGCCGGTCGAGCCCGAGCCGGATGAGCCGGACGAGCCGGATGACGACGAGGTCGAGCCGGTGGACGAAGAAGAACTCGAGCTGGACACCTGCTGACCTACCGTCAGGTTCACCGAGGCCACCGTGCCGGCAATGGTCGATGTGAGGGTGGCGTCGTTGAGCGATGTCTGGGCACTGGTCACCTGCGTCTGCGCCGAGGCAACGTTGGCCTGATCCGAGGCGATCTGAGCTGCCGACGCATTGTTGTTCTGGTCGGTGGTGAGTTGGGACTGGTCGAGGGCCAGAGTGGCCTGGGCCTGGGCCAGGGTCGCGGCCAGGGAGGTGTCATCGATGGTGGCCAAGGTCTGTCCCACCGTCACCGTCTGCCCCGCCGTCACGTCGACGGCGGTCACACGACCGGACACACCGAAGTTGAGATTCGCCTGATCCGACGGCTCCACCGTGCCCGACGACGACACTGTCTCGGTGATGGTGCCGGTGGAGACCGTCTGGACCGTGGTGGTGGTCGTGATGAGCGGCGTGGCACTGGAGCTGCGGGTGCCGAGCCAGATGCCCAGCCCGCCGCCCACGGCTATCAGCGCTACCGCGCCGATGATCGTCCACTTGTTCGTGAACCACTTCTTGCGCTTCGCTACCACGTACGCCTCGCTTGGGACTTCATCTTCAACCCTCGATATCGACGCCTGGCGACATCCTGCACGGCAGGTGGCACCTAACCGTCCGGGATCGGCACCGCCATCCAATCGGCTGAACATTTGCGCCAGGCCACAGCCACCTGTGATATTCCTGAGAAGGGTACACCCCGAAAAAGTCCAGTTCAGCAGCTTGTCGATGCTCAGAAGGTCGGTCCGGCAAGGGCGTCAACCCCGTGCATGCCCCGTGGGGCGACGGCAATAAGGTCGTAACCGAAGTGGGCTTTATCCGACCCAACGTCCACCGGAACAATCGGAGGTGCCATGTGCAGTACGTGAATCTGGGTAGGACCGGTCTGCGGGTGTCCCGGGTCTGCCTCGGCATGATGAGCTTCGGCGACGGTAGCGATCGGCCGTGGGTGCTCGACGAGGAGCACGCAGAACCGATTGTCAGAGCGGCCGTCGAAGGGGGGATCACCTTTTTCGACACCGCTGATACCTACTCGCAGGGAGCCAGTGAGGTGGCGACCGGACGCCTGCTCTCCAAGTTCCTCAGCCGTGAAGAAGTCGTGGTGGCCACGAAGGTGTTCATGCCTGTGACTCCTGGCGAGAACGGAGGCGGTCTGTCCCGCAAACACATATTGGCCGGCATCGACGCCTCGCTGGCCCGGTTAGACATGGAGTACGTCGATCTCTACCAGATCCACCGTTGGGACCCCCGGACGCCGATCGACGAGACCATGGAGGCGCTGCACGACGTCGTCCGGGCCGGCAAGGCCCGCTACATCGGGGCCAGCAGCATGTTCGCCTGGCAGTTCGCCAAGGCCCAGCACGTGGCCGATCTCAATAATTGGACCCGATTCGTCTCCATGCAGCCCCACTACAACCTCATCTACCGGGAGGAGGAGCGGGAGATGATCCCCCAGTGCCTCGACCAGGGAGTCGGCATCATCCCGTGGAGCCCTCTGGCTCGCGGAGTCCTCGCCGGCAACCGCACTCGATCCGGTGATCACAAGACCACGCGCTCCGACACTGACGCCTTCACCGACTACCTCTACAGCCAGCCCACAGACTTCGATGTCGTCGAACGAGTTGCCGCCGTGGCCGGCCAGCGTCAGGTCCCTCCGGCTCAGATCGCCCTGGCCTGGCTTCTCCAACGCCCCGGGGTGACCGCTCCGATAATCGGCGCCACCAAGGCCCCGCACGTGGCCGATGCGCTGGCCGCCGAGCAACTGGAGCTCACAGCCGAAGAAATCGACCAGCTCGAGGAACCGTACGTTCCTCACCCCGTGCTGGGTCACATCTGACGCCGTCAAGAGCGCAGGCAGGCGGGGTGTGGCACCTCCGTTGGCCTTTTGGTTTTCAAAACAACGTGCGGTCGGTATGCCAACCACTCGATACCACCAGTACGTAAAAACAGAAACCAAAAGCGGCAGGGAGAGGTCCTCCCGGGCCTCCCGGGCCTCAGGCGCCCCCCAGGCCACCCGGGCCTCCCGGGCCTCAGGCGCCCCCCAGGCCACCCGGGCCACCCGGGCCAGTGGCGACCCCGCCATTCCGGGCCGACCGGGGTCCCGCCGGGCAAGCCGAGCCGGTCCCTTCGGCCAACTCGACGGCGTTCGGCGTACTGCGGCCGGCCAGCGGCTCGGGACTGGTTCCGGAGACGCAGATCACCGCAGCGAGCAGAGAGAAGGCGGCCAGAACCAGGACCGTTACGCGGAAGGCGGTGGCGACCGTAGAAGGCGGCCCCCAGTCACCATGGAGGGCGCCGAAGACCGCGCTCGCCACCGCCAGCCCCATCGCCGTCCCCAGTCCTCGGCTCATGTTGAGCAACCCCGATGCCAGCCCGGACTGCACTGGGGGCACCGACGCCATGATTCCGGCATTGTTGGGGGAGACAAAGAGGCCCAGTCCGGCACCGATCACTACCAACAGGGCGAGGAACCCCCCAGTGGACGGCCGGAGTCCGGCCAGCCCGACAAGGCCCATGGTCACCAACGCCATGCCGGTGACGGCCGGGGCACGAACCCCGTAGCGGTCGGCCATCCTCCCCGAGAAGGGCGCGACCAAACCCAGAGCCACCGGCATCACCATCAGCTCCATCCCGGTCCTGACGGCACCGAATCCGGTCGAGCGCTCGAGGTAGTAGGGGACCACCACCAGCACTCCGAACAACACGAGAAAGGCCAGGAGCCCGCTCGACACCCCGGCAGTGAAGCGTCGGCGGGCGAACAGGGAAAGATCCACCATGGGCGCACGACATCGCCGTTCTCTCCGGACGAATCCGACTCCCAGCACACCGGCCACCACCACCGTGGCCAGGATGGACGGTGAGGTCCAGCCCTGGTGGGAACCCTGTGACACCACCAACAACAGGGCAGCCACGGCCGGGAAGAACAGGGCGAAACCGGCCCAGTCGAATCGGACGCGGGCCTGGAGGTGGGTGCTCCTCGGAATGAACAACAGGGCCGTCACCATCCCGATCAACCCGACCGGGACATTGACATAGAACAGGAGGCGCCACCCCCCGGCGGCCAGCAACAACCCGCCGACCGAGGGGCCCAGGGCCAGGCCCAGCGCCTGTGCGGCACCCTGCACCCCGAGGGCCCGGCCCAGCCGGTCCCGGGGCACGGCCAGGGCGATGATGGCCACGCTGTTTGCCTGCAACATGGCCGCGCCAACCGCCTGGAGGGCACGGAACCCGTCCAGCGCAAGGAGACTCGAGGCGTTGGCGCACAGCGCCGAGCCGGCAATGAAAATGATGAACCCGTAGACATAGAGGAGCTTGCGGCCCACCATGTCTGCCAGACGGCCTACGGCGGCGACGGTCGCCACCAGCACCAGGAGATAGCTGAGACCCACCCAGCTGACAGCTTCGACCCCGGAGTGGAACGAGCGCTCGAGCGCCGGAAAGGCAAGCGTGACGATGCTGGCGTCGAGCTGGCCCATGAATGCGCCCACGCACACCGCCGCCACCGTCAGAAGGTAGCCACGCCGCAGGCGCCGAACCGCCGCCGGCCGACGGGGTTCGACGATCAGACGCTCCCACCCCACTGGACTGGATCGGTCGATGATCGTCACTGGTCTGCCAGTGTGGTCAGCGTCTTCCCAGAAGTCGAATAGATGAAATCGATCAATTCGATAAGCTTTGCTTATGGAACTCAGGCACATCGAGCGGTTTCTGGCCGTGGTCGACCACGGAGGGTTCACCGCCGCCGCCGACGAGATCGACGTGAGCCAGCCCGCCCTGTCCCAGGCGGTCAAAGAGCTCGAGGGCGAGTTGGGCGTCTCGTTGTTCGAGCGACTCGGGCGACGGGTCCTGATCACGGCGGCGGGTCGGGCCCTGATCGAACCCGCCCGTCAGACCCTGCGGGATGTGGAGACCGGCATCGCCGCCGTGGGGGCGGTGGCCGGGATGAGCGCTGGTTCACTGTCGCTCGGGAGCCTGCCCACGCTGGCCGCCGACCCGCTGGCCGGGATGGTCGGCCGTTTTCGTCGCCGGCATCCGGGCGTCGTGGTCGACCTGGCCGCCCCCGAGGACTCGCCCGACCTGATCGCCATGGTCCGTGACGGCCGGTGTGAAGCCGGCATCACCGAGTCCCTCGGCGTGCCCGACGACCTGACCAGCCACGATATCGGGGTCCAGGCCCTGCTGCTCATCCTTCCGCCCGGGTCGGGGGGATGGGGGAATCCCCTCGAAGACCAGGGGGTCGGAACGAGGTCGATGCTCACCCTTCCGTTGGCCGACCTCGTCGACGTCCCCTTTGTCGCCGCCCCCATCGGCACCTCGACCCGCCGGCTCCTGATCGAAGGATTCTCCGCCGACGGCGCCGAGCCTCACATCGCCGTGGTGTCGGCCCAACGGGACGCCATCCTCCCCCTGGTCCTGGCCGGGGCGGGGGCGGCGCTCGTCCCCGAGCCGATCGCCGCGGTTGCCGGGGCGCTCGGAGCAACGGTTGCCCGACCCGAACCGGCGGTCGAGCGGAGTGTCGCCGTCATCCACCGAACCGGCCCGCTGGCCCCGGCGGCCAGCCGGTTCGTCGAGCTGGCGGTCGGCGACTGAGTGTGCTGAGTGTACGGTGCTGACCGGGTCCGGGCAGTACCGTCGGGGGACGTGCCTACACGAGAAAAGGGGGATGCGATGACCACGGAACCGCCGACCGGAGTCGACTTCCACTTCGACATCATGTGTCCCTACGCCTACCAGACATCTCTGTGGATCCGGGAGGTACGGGACGCCACCGGTCTCGACCTCCGCTGGCGATTCTTCAGCCTGGAGGAGATCAATCGGGTCGAAGGCAAGAAACATCCCTGGGAACGGGAGTGGTCCTACGGCTGGTCGATGATGCGAATCGGCGCCTTCCTCCGGCGTCAGGACATGGAGCTGCTCGATCGCTGGTATGCGGCGGCCGGCTCCGCACTCCACGTCGACGGTCGCAAGCCCCATCGACCCGAGGTGGCCGAGGCCATCTTGGGAGAACTGGGTCTCGATCCGTCGATCGTGGCCCAGGCCATCTCCGACCCGACCACCGGAGACGAAGTGCGGAGCGAGCACGAGCTGGTGGTGTCCAAGGGTGGCTTCGGCGTACCCACCATGATCTTCGATGACGGCCAGGCCCTGTTCGGCCCGGTGCTCGTCAATCCCCCGAGGGGCGACGAGGCGGTACGTCTGTGGGAGCACGTCACCGGATGGCTGGCCTTCCCCAACGTCTACGAGCTCCAACGACCGAAGAGCCCGTCGGACATCGACGCCATCGCCACGGCATTCTCCGCCTATCTCGATGCCCGCGACTGGTTCAGCGTCGAGCGGCCGACGCCCTGACCCTGGACGCCCCGACACCAGGCGGACGACACCGGGGAGTCGGGGCGGCTACGCCGACGCGTCCTGAATCCCGGTTGCCGTGTCAGCCTGGCGGATGCGCCACAAGCCGATGGCCGGGAAGAGCAGGACCGACAGCATGCCGGCGGCCACCAGTGATGCCGCGTTCACCTGGAGCATCCGGTGCTCCGACAGGGCGATGCTGGTGATGACCACGATCAGAGGCAGCCCGGTGGCCGAGAACAATGCCGTGGGAAATCGCTCGGAGGGATCCAACCGACCCCGGTACAGCAGGTACACGGGAATGCCCCTTGCCACCAGCATGAGAGCCAGGAAGAAGGGGACCCGCCAGAGCGACTTCGGGTCGTTCACGAACACATGGGCGTCGAAATCGATTCCGCTGACCACGAAGAAGATGGGGATGAGAAACCCGAACCCGATCGCTTCCAGCTTGCCCCGGATGGCGGCGATCTCCCCACCGGCCGAGAAGAGTCTGACGACGATCCCCGCCGCAAACGCCCCGAGCAGCACGTCGAGACCGAGGGTGGCGGCCAGGAGCACCAGAAGCACGATGAACAGCAACGAGACCCTGACCGGTAGCTGGGCGCTCGACTCGAGGTGCCGACTGAGGAGGGAGACCAGTCTTGGCGGCTGGGTCCGGGCGGCCAACAGGACGGTGACCGACGCCACCAACACGAACGCCGCCAACAGCAGCGACGTGATGAGCGGCTCCTTATTGGTCAGCAGGAGTGCCACGGCGACAATGGGCAGGAATTCGCCGCAGGTCCCGATAGCGGTGATGTATGAACCGAACTTGGTGTCCATGACCCCGGCGTCCCGCAACATGGGAATCAGTGTTCCCAAGGCGGTGGTGGTGAGGGCGAGACCGACCACCACGGTGTCGCGGGCCAGCCCCGACGACACCAGGGCGAACGCCGCGCCCAGGCCGACCACCAAGGAGACGAGCCAACCCATGGTGGCCAAACGCAGTGGCGCTCCCCTGATCCTCTGCAGGTCCAACTCGTAACCGGCCAGGAAGATCAGGTAGGTCAGGCCCAGATCGGAAAGCTCGCTCACCGTGGTATTGACGTGAGCGATGTCGAGGACGTAGGGGCCCAACAGCATGCCCAGCCCGATCTGGAACACGATCTCGGGAACGGCCAACTTCCCGGTCAGCTCGGAGAGCAGCGGAGCGATCACCGCGGCCAGGGCGATCAGGACCAACGTGGCGACGGTGGAAACCGTCACGCCGATCCGCCCGGGCCGAGGCGCTGGAACATCGCATCACACTACGCGGCGCTCCCGGCCGGATCGGGTACCGCCGCACCGGGCGGGGTCACCGGCCGCCACCGGAAGGGCGCCCGAGGTGCTCGTGCGGCAGACTTGCCACGTGCCCTCGACGTCACATCGCCTCGGTTGGCGCTCCCGAGCGTGGCCATGCTGACCGTGATCGGACCGGTGGGCGGTGAGGAGCAGGAAACGGGGGGCCACCGCCAGTCCGGACACCCCGAGCGACCGTCCCGGATCGACGCGGTCATGGACGGCGTCGCCGATCTGCATCTCGACGGAGACCTCCGCGTTCTCGAGTCCCGTCCGGTCGAGCCCGAACGGCTCACCCGGGTCCACGGGGCCGACTACCTCGGCGAGCTCCGGCGGTGGTGCCGGTCAGGTGGCGGTCCCCTCGACGAGGACACCTACACGACGGCCGCGTCCTGGGATGCCGCTTGTCAGGCGGCGGGAGCGGGATTGGTGGCCATCGACGCCCTCCGGGCCGACCCGGGCGGGGTGGCATTTGTGGCCGCACGACCGCCGGGCCATCACGCCCTCCCTGATCAATCGATGGGATTCTGCCTGGTCAACAACGTGGCCGTGGCGGCGCGGGCTCTGGTTGACGTGGGCGATCGTGGTACTGATCGTGGACTGGGATGTGCACCACGGGAACGGGACCCAGGCCATCTTCTGGGACGAACCGGACGTCCTCTACGTCTCCCTCCACCAGTGGCCCTGCTACCCGGGCAGCGGGCGGGCCAGCGAGGTCGGCGGTCGCCGGGGTCGGGGGACGATCCTGAATGTCCCGCTGCCGCCGGGAGCTACCGGGGACGTGATCCGGCACGCATTGGACCGCATCGTCAGCCCGGCCGTCGACCGGTTCGGACCCACGTGGGTCCTGGTGTCGGCCGGCTTCGACGCCCATCGGGCCGACCCGCTGGCCGATCTGGCCCTGTCCTCGGGCGACTTCGCCGACATGGCCGCCGTGGTGGAAGGGTACGCCCCGTCCCCGGGGCGCCTCGTGCTCTTTCTGGAGGGTGGATACGACCTCGCCGCTCTCCGGTCGTCGGTGACCGCCACCCTCGGCCGGTTGGTGGGCGCCCCCGCTGCCGAGGAGCCGGCCACGACGGGCGGACCGGGCGCCCACGGTCTCGGTGGTCTGGTCGATCAACGACGGGAGGCGCTGGAACGACTGTGATCGGCCGATCACCAGGTGTCGACGCAGCTGCGCTTCTTGCCGGTCCGCGGAGGCGGCGGTGGTGCCGCCCGCAGGGCCTCGATGATCCTCCGCCTCGAGTCCGCCGGATCGATGACGTCGTCGATCTCGAAGGCCGATGCCACGTTGATGGCCTTGCCGTGCCGGTAGGCCCCTTCCACCATGTCGTCGAACAGCGCCTGGCGCTCGTCGGGATCCTCGACGGCGTCGAGCTCGCGCCGGAACCCCAACCGGACGGCTCCCTCGAGCCCCATCCCCCCGAGCTCCCCCGTCGGCCAGGCCACGGTGAACACGGGCGACCGGAAGCTCCCGCCCGCCATGGCCTGGGCGCCGAGACCGTACCCCTTGCCCACCACGATGGTGAAGAAGGGGACGGTGAGGCTGGCGCCCACGACGAACAGCCGACCGAAGTGACGGACCTGGGCGGTCTGCTCCGCCTCCGGTCCGACCAGAAATCCAGGGGTGTCGCACAGGAACAGGACGGGCAGATCATGGGCATCGCACAGCTGAAGAAAACGGGCCGCCTTGTCGGCGCCGTCCCGATCGATGGCTCCCCCGAGGTGAGCCGGATCGTTGGCCACCAGCCCTAGCGGCCGACCCTCCACCCGGATCAGCGCGGTGACCATCCCGGCACCGAACCCGGCCCGGAGCTCGAGCACCGATCCGGTATCGGCCAGCGTGGTGACCAGATGGCGGATGTCGTAGAGGCGCCTCCTCTCCTCGGGAACGCAGCTACGGAGGTGGCGCTGGTCGGCACAGCTCCATCCCCGGGTCGAGCCCTGGAAGTAGGACAGGTACCGCTTGGCCAGGTCCACGGCCTCGGCCTCGTCGTCGGCCACCACATCCACCACCCCGTTGGGGACCTGCACCCCGATGGGGCCGATCTCTTCGGGTCGGTAGCTGCCCAGCCCGCCGCCCTCGATCATCGCCGGACCTCCCATCCCGATGGAGGCATCGGGGGTGGCGATGATCACATCGCAGCAGCCCAGGAGAGCGGCGTTGCCGGCGAAGCACCGTCCCGATACCACCCCGATCAGGGGCACCAGGCCGCTCAGCGCTCCGAACCGGGCGAACGCCATGGTGTCGAGCCCGGTGACCACCGCGTAGTCGGTATCGCCCGGACGACCCCCTCCCCCTTCGGCGAACAGGACGACCGGGACTCGGAGCCGTTCGACGAGCTCGAACAGACGGTCCTTCTTACGGTGGTTCTGCTGGCCCTGGGTCCCGGCCAGCACCGTGTAGTCGTAGGCCAGCACGGCTACCGACGTGGGCACATCGTCGACGACCTGACGGTTGACCGTCCCGAACCCGGTCACCAACCCGTCGGCCGGCGTCCTCTCGATCAGCTCCTCCAGCGAGCGCCGGCCCCGCTGGGCGGCGATGGCCAGGGACCCGTACTCGGTGAAGGACCCCGGATCGCACAGGTCGTCGATGTTCTCACGGGCGGTGCGTCGCCCCCGTTGATGGCGGCGCTCCACGGCGTACGGACGTCTGGCGTCGAGGGCCAGTGCCTGCCGTTCCAGTACCTCCCCCAGGTCGGGGCGGATGACCTCGATATCGACGGTCGCCAGGTCGGCCGGTGGGGGACGCCGTCCCCGACGTCACCGGCCTCGATGGAAACGAGGAGGTCGCCCGGGGCCACCAGGGCCCCGAGTTGGGCCGGCAACGAGGTCACGATGCCGGAAACCGGAGCGCGCACCACGTGCTCCATCTTCATCGACTCGATGACCACCACGGTGGTGCCTTGGGTCACGTGGTCTCCCACCGCCACCGGCAGCGCCACCACCGTTCCCGGTACCGGGGCGGTGATCTGCTCGGTCGGACCAGTCGGACCACTCGGACCACTCGGACCACCGGAGGCACCGGGACCACCGGAGGCACCGGGACCACTCGGACCACCGGAGGCACCGGGGCCATCGGCGTCGATCACGCCGGGTCTCGCCCGGGGGGAGCCGGGCCCGAACCAGGTGACGGTGGGGCGGCGGCGGCCCGGGCCGCCTCCCACCCCTTGACCATGGCGCCGAACCGCAAGGGGTTGTAGATGTCCTCCTCGTAGGACCACTGGCCGTCGCCGGCGTAGTGGAGGAGCGTGAAGTTGTACTCCTGGTGGACGGATCCGTCGCCTGGGTCCTTCATCCGGTTCCACACCTGGCACACCACCCAGCCCCGCTCCTCGTCGACGATGTGCCATTCGATGGGGAACTCAGGCATGTCGGAACCCGGGTACTCGGACATGCACCCGGTGATCCATTCGTAGATCGCCCTCCGGCCGTGGAACGTCCCGTAGTGATGTTCCACATAGGTGGCGTCCTCGGTGAACTGATCGGCCCAAGGACCCCACGCACCGGACGCCCCGGCTTCGGCCGCCAATCGCTTGTACTCCTCGAAGGCTCGCTCTATCTCGGCCCTCGGCCACTGTCCCATGGTGTCGGCTCCTTGCCGGCCCGCAACGGGCCTCGATGCTGTGGGACAGTACAGGATGAACGAGTTCGCTCCCGGTCCCGACGAACCGGACGGGGAGCCGCCCGAGGCGGGCACGGTACGGGTCGTCTCGTGTGCGTTGGAGTTCGACGTGGTCGAAACGACAGAGGTCGTGCTCCAGCTGGTGGCATCGGTGACGGCCGGACGGGTGCTGGCCGAACGACTCGACGTCACCACCGACGGGAGGCCGACCGGAACGACCATCGAACTGCCCGGGCCACACGGGACGCGCGCCCGACGTGGTCCGGTCCGCCTCCGGCCGCCTGGCCATCAGCTACCGGTCCGAGATCGAGGCCAGGCCGCACCCGTCGATGGGAAAGCCGGATCCGGCCATGGACTACGGACACCTGGTCTACCTACGACCGAGCCGTTACTGCCCGTCCGACCATCTGGTGGGATTCGCGGTGGCCGAATTCGGCATGGGCTCGACGGCACGGAACCGGGTGGAGGCGATCTCGAACTGGATCCGCAATCGCATCGGTTACGTCACCGGGTCGAGTTCGGTCCACGATTCGGCGGAGGACACCTTGCTGACCGGCATGGGCACCTGCCGCGACTTCGCCCATCTCGGGATCGCCCTCTGCCGGGCCATCGGGGTGCCGGCTCGTTTCGCATCGGTGTACGCCCCCGGCCTGTCACCCATGGACTTCCACGCCGTCTTCGAGACCTTCGAGGATGGTCGATGGAACACTCACGACACCACCGACCTGGCACCACGGCAGTCCCTGGTGCGCATCGCCACCGGACGGGACGCCGCCGATGCCGCCTTCGCCTCGGTCAACCAGGGCATCGCCACACTCGAGTACCTCGAGGTGTCGGCCACAGTGTCCGGGGACCTGCCCACCGACGACTGCAGCCAACCGGTCGAATTGGCCTGACACACCGGCCACGTCTGACGCACCGACCGCCTCCACCGTCTCCCGCCGGCCGCCGGCCGCCGGCCGTTGGTCGGGACCTCGGGGGTCAGTGCCCCCGGAGGTCACCGATGCCGAGCGATCCCGTCTGGGGGCTCTCGTCGTCGGTGGCGGCGTCCTCGATGGCCAGGATCGATCCCTCGGTGAAGAGGTAGGTCCGGAGATGCCCGTCGAGGACGGGGTCGCGACGACGCAGCCACTCCAGGGTCATCGCCGCGTGCTCCTTCTCCTCGTCGCGGTTGTGGGCCAGGACGTCGGCCAGTTCGGGGTTGGTGGTGGCCTCGACGCGCTGGTCGTACCAGTCGACGGCCTCCAGCTCCTCCTGGATCGACGTGATGGCACGGTGCCGGTCGATGGTGGCGGGGGACAACAGGTCCCCGGGTTCGTGCAGACCGGCGCTCTGGGCCATCACTCGTCCTCCTTGGAATGTCCCGCCACCCGGCGGGCCGGCTCGTCCCTGGTCGGCACAGTAGCCCCGACCGACCGACCGGCCGAACGGAACTGGACACTGATACGCGGTCCGTCGACGCCCGAGCCCTTGGGCACCGCGTGCTGCCATGTGCGCTGGCAGCTGCCCCCCATGACCAGGAGGTCGCCGGCTCCGAGGTCGTAGCGGATGGCAGGACCTCGGCCTGCAGGTCGCAGCAGAAACCTGCGGCGTTCCCCCAGTGACACGATGGCCACCAGTGTGTCCTCCCCCGAGTGGCGCCCGTTGGTGTCGCCGTGCCAGGCCACGCTGTCAGCGCCGTCCCGATAGAGACACAGGCCGGCGGTGCGCAGCGGGCCACACGCCTGGTCGCGGTAGCGGGCCGACAGGCACTCCCGGGCCTCGGTCAGCAGGGGGTCGGGAAGTTCGTCGCCCTCCTCGAAGAAGGCGACGAGACGTGGCACCGCCACCGTGCGGTCGTACATGCGGCGGCTCTCCGACCGCCACGCCACCGTGTCCCTCAGCCGATCGAAGAGCAGATCGTGGCGGGCCACCCAGTGGCGGCGCACGTCCAGCCACGCCCCGTCCCCCAGGTCGACACGGTCCACCGAACAGCCCAGAGGACGCAGGCGGGCCTGGTCCCCCGTGTCGAACAAGGAAAGCTGGGATGGCACACCTCCACCCTAGACGAACGTGTGTTCGACCCAACCGGCACCACGACCGGCACCACGGCCGACGCCGACACCGGCTCCGACCCGTACGCTGGAGCCGGCCCGGTACCCTGCGGCCATGTCACGGCCACCGGGGCACCGGGAGCCAGTGGACGGACCACCCGACCTCTGATCGAACGGTAAGGAACCATGCGCGTCTTCACGTGTGACAACTGCGGCCAGCTGGTGTTCTTCGACAACGATCGATGCCTGCGCTGCGACTCGCCTCTCGGCTACGTCCATCAGCGTCGTGACGTCGTGGCCCTGACCGAGGTGGCTTCCGACTACCTGGTCGACCTGGGATCTCCGGTACGGGCTTGGCAGCGGTGTGCGACCCGCCCGGTGACCGGGTGCAACTGGCTGGTCCCGGCGGGCACCGGCGCCAGGTGCGAGTCGTGTGTGCTCACCCGGACCAGGCCGTCCGACGACGACGCCGACGGCATGGTCGAGCTGGTGCGGGGCGAGATGGCCAAGCGCCGGCTGATCTTCCAGCTGGCCGAGCTCGGCCTGCCCGTTTCGCCCCGGGACGAGGCGGCTCGCCGGGGACTGGCCTTCGACCTTCTGTCGAGCACCGCCACCAAGGTCATCACCGGCCACGACAACGGGGTGATCACTCTCGACCTGGCCGAGGCCGACGACGAACACCGGGCCCATCTACGCCAGCAGCTGAACGAGCCCTATCGCACCCTTCTCGGTCATTTCCGCCACGAGATCGGCCACTACTACTGGCCCCTACTGATCGACCAGCCCGATGCGCTCGAGGCCTGCCGCGTGCTCTTCGGCGACGAGCGGGAGGACTACGCGGCAGCCATCAAGCTCCACTACGACGATCCCTCCGACAACGACGGCTCCTGGATGGGGACCCACATCAGTCGCTACGCCACCATGCATCCCTTCGAGGACTGGGCCGAGACCTTCGCCCACTACCTCCACATCCTCGACACCCTGCAGACAGCGCTGAGCTTCGGCCTGGGCACCTCCACCGATCCGCAACCGAGTGGCGACCTCCACCGGCCGGCCGTCCACCCCACCCGGCCCAACTCCAGTACGTCCTTCGGGGAGGTCATCGATCAGTGGCTCGAGCTCTCGTACGCCCTCAACCAGATCAACCAGTCAATGGGCCACGGCGATCTGTACCCGTTCGTGCTGGCCCCGCCGGTGATCCGCAAACTGGCCTTCGTGGACCACGTCGTCCACCGGCACTGACACCCCGGCCGGCCGTCAGCCGACGACGGCCGTTCAGCCGACGACCGGCGCCACCCGGCCCAGCCCGGCGGCGTGCAGGTGGCTGAGCACCTCGCGGTAGGCGTGCCATGGGCTCTGTTCGGCGTAACTGATGCGTCGCGCCGTGCAGTACGGCCGGACCAGCCGCCGGGCCCGGCGGAGATTGGCCCGGGGCATCGTCGGGAACAGATGATGCTCGATCTGGGTGTCGAGGCCGCCGAACAGGAACCCGGTCAGCGCCCGACCCGACAGGTTCCGGGAGGTGATGACCTGGCGGCGCAGGAACCCCAGATCGTCGCCCTCGCTCAGCACGGGCATCCCCACGTGGTTGGTGAGGAAGCTCACGCCCAGATAGAAGCCGAACAGTGACTGGGTGACCCCGATGAACACCAGGGCTCGAAGCGGAGACAGCAGCACGAAGGGGAGGGCGAAGAACAGGCCGCCGTGCAGGGCCAGAAGGCCCGCCTCGACCAGCGCCGCCCGATCCCGCCGACGGACGAGCGACACCACGCTGGCCAGGTGCAGGTTGATCGCCTCGAGGAACAGCAGCGGGACCAGGAGGATCACCTGGGCCGAGGCCCACAGGCGACCCAGGCGACCTCGGCCCTCGAGTTGGGCGGCGGCGTAGACCAACACGCCCGGCGTCATGTCCGGGTCCTTGCCGGGGCGGTTGGTGTGGGCATGGTGACGGTTGTGTTTGTTCAGCCACCAACCGAAGCTGAACCCGGTGAGGAGATTCGCCACGGCCAGGCCGATGGCATCGTTGCAGCTCCGCCGGGAAGAGATCTGGCGGTGGCCGGCGTCGTGGCCGATGAAACCGAGCTGGGTCAGGACGAATGCCAGTCCCACCGCCACCACCACGTTCCACCAGCTGTTCCCGATGAGAGCCGCCGCCAGTCCGAGGATGCACAGGGCGCCGACGGTCAACCCGATCTTCACCCCGTAGTAACCGCGACGGCGGGTCAGCAGACCCTCGGCGCGCACTTTGCGGGAGAGCTCGGCAAAGTCCTGACGGTGCGATGCCGCCGTGGGCGACATCTCGAGCTTGGTGGTCATGACGCGTTCCTCGGTGAGGGCCCGTGGGCCGTTCGGCACGAGATCCGGCCCGGGGGTCGGCCTCGCTGGTGACGATCAGGACTCCGCCGGCCGCTGCGCTGGTCGGGGCGGTCGGGGTGCCCGTCAGTCGAGGTGTATCCGGCGCGCCCGGTGGGCGACCCGATCGAACCGAGGATGACTCCCCCACTCTAGATGGACGGGAGCTGGAGCCGGTACGCGCCCGGACAGGGTGGCCCCGGCCCACCTGGGTAAGCTCCGTGCCGTCGTCACGCCACCCACCTCCCCCGACCGCCGGGAACACCGCCGGACCCAGACCGCAGACGAACCGATTCCCGGCGGCGGCCATCGCCCCACCGGGCCCGGTGGCGGGGTGGTCCGGCTGGTCACGGGCTGTGGCCCGGTACTGCTGGTGGTGGTGGCCTCGGCCATCGTGCTCGGTCTGGGTCTCCACGAGGCGTGGGCCGATGCGCCGACCTTCGACGAACCGGTCTACGTGTCCGCCGGCCTGGCCGCCATCCTCCACAATGACCTCGACTTCAACGACGAGCACCCGGTGTTGCCCAAGGTGGTGGCGGTGCTGCCCGTGCTTGTTCACCCATCCGGTGGTGCCGGCCAACGGCCGCTGGGACAGCAACGACGAGCAGTCCTACAGCGCGGCGTTCGTAAAGGCGCAGCTGCGGGCGGGCAAACTGCGATCGGTGACCATGGCCTCGCGGGTGCATCCCGTTGCTCGAGGCGATCGGTCTGGCCTTCATCCTCTACGCCCTGGGCCGTGACCTCTTCGGGCCGGCGGCCGGGGCGCTGGCCGGGCTGCTGTGGCTGCTCGCCCCCTTCGTGCTCGGGCTCGCCCACCTCGACGGCGTCGACATCCCGTTCTCCCTGGCCGTGGGGTGCTGGTCCTGGGCGCTCCTCCGCTGGACCCGGCAGCCGACCGGCCGCCGAGCGGTGGTGGTCGGGCTGACGAGTGGTCTGGCCGTGCTCACGGACGTGACCGGCCTCATCCTCGCCGGCCTGGCCGTGGTGGCCCTGGGCCGCCATGCTGTGGAGGGGATCCCGCCGTCGGGCCCTGGCCCAGGCCGGCGTGGCCGCCCTGGTGGCGTGGGCATCGGTGTGGCTGGTGTACGCGGCCATCGACCCCGGCGTGGTGCTGGACCCGACCGTCGTCGTTGCCGGCCCCGTACCTCGAAGGGATCAGGTATCTGGCCTGCCAACGACACCATCCCCGGGCCCGGGCTACCTGCTCGGCGTGGCCTGGACGGGCGGTCGCTGGTGGTACTGGCCCGGGCATCATGGTGGTGAAGACGGTGCCGACCACCCTGCTGGTCCTGTTGGTCGGGCCGTGGGGGCTCCTGGCCGTCGACCGGGGGACGCGCCGCCGGGCCGCCCTGGTGCTCGGCCTCCCCGCCTTGCTCCTGGTGGCTTTCACCGTGGGCTGCCCCGCGACATCGGGTTGCGCTATCTGTTGCCGGTGATCGCCCTGTGGCTGGTCCTGGCCTCGTCGATCGTGCCCTGGTCGGGAGGAAGGCGGTCGGGGTCGCCCTGGTCGTGGTGGTGGCGGCGGCCGGGGCGGTGACGGTCGGCTCGAGCCCCGACTCACTGGCCTGGACCACGCCTCCGTTCACCCCGGCGTTCCAGGTGGCCACCAACTCCGACGTCGACTGGGGACAGTCCCTCTACCTCCTCCAACGGTGGAGCAAGGGCAAAGCAGCCCCTGGGTGGCCTACTTCGGCCCCCGGGGCGTGGACACCGGTGCCATCCCCGGAGCTCGTTCGCTGCTGGCCGCCACCCCGGCCGGCGTGACGCGGATGGGTGGCGGTGTCGGCCACCGACCTGACCAGTGCCGAGGCCGATCAGCTGTCCTGGCTCCGCGCCTACTGCCCGGTGGGTGTCCTCGGTGGCTCCGTCCTCGTCTACCGGTTCCGGGGTCACCCCTCGGCCCGACCGGGTCCGACCCGTCCCGTCGGCCTCTGCTCCCCCGACTCGTCGGGGTTCAGCTCGAGGGTCTCGTGAGCGGGGGCCGGAACCCGCATCGACCCGCACCCGGGTCGACGGTCAGGCCGGCTGGCGCTCCAGCCCGGGAGGGATCCCCCAGGCACGGGCGTAGTCCGAGGGTCGCACCGGGTGGGAGAACCACGAGGCCAGGTCGTGGCGGCGGAAGGTGCACCGGTTGACCGTCTCGTACTGGTACTCCACCTGGTTTCGGGTCAGGTGGTGGCGGAGCAGCACCACCTGGGTCCGGTCATCGGCGAGCACCAGACACACGTCGGAGCGGAACGATGCCCCCGCCAGCTCCTGCATCGACCGGTACCACGAGGCGATCTGGTCCTTGGCCACCATGGTGGTCATCGTCCCCGAGCCCCGAACGGTGAGCACCAGGTCGTCGGCGCAACCGGCCAGAAATCGTTCGAGATCCCCACCGGCCAGCGCATCGAACAGGTCGTGGACCCTCTCGTACGGTGGCTCGTCGTACGGTGCCTCGCCGGCTGCCTGCCCCATAACATCTCCCACCGTGTAGGTTGTGTGCCATTGTGGTTACAGCCACCGTGCACGAGCGGGTGTCCGGTCACAGGCCCCTGATGCCGCCCGAATCCGCACGCACGACTTTGTACTAGAAATGTGACCTACTCGGTCAACTTTGTCAACCGAGCAGACCATACGGACACCAACGTGAGCACAGCGACTCCGGCCCGACCGGATCCCCAGGACGATGCTGGCGCCGACCCCACCCCGCCAGGGCGCGCCCATGGCCCTGGTCGAGGATCCTCCGCGGCGGCGGACGGGGCGGTTCGGTGCGTCGGAGGCTGGCAGGCCGCAACCCCCGCAAGAGGATCGGGTGGGCGATCCTCTTCGTCGCCTCCGCCGCCTACATCATCTTCGCCGGCGTCCCGTACTCCTCCGACATCATCCTCCTGTGGATCACCGCCTTCCTCTTCGTCTCGTGTCTGGGCGACACCGGCCGTTGGCGGAGAGGGATCATCCGGGACTGGTTGCCCCTGTATCTCGTCCTGGTCCTCTACGACCTGCTCCGGGGGTACGCCAGCCACCCCCTGTGGGGCCCGCTTCGTCCGTCCCCAGGTCTGGTTCGACACCCATCTGTTCGGCGGGGTCGCTCCCACCATCCAGCTCCAGAAGTGGCTGTACGACCCCCGCCACTTCCATGTGTGGGACTACGGGGCATGGGCGGTGTACACCTCCCATTTCTTCACGTCGTTCGTCATCGCCGGGGTGTTGTGGAAGAGGAACTACCCGAAGTTCCGCCGGTTCGTCCCCTGTTCGTAGGCCTGACCCTGTTCGGGTACATCACCTACGTCCTCTACCCGGCCATGCCTCCGTGGATGGCCAGCCAGACCGGCCACCTGGCTCCCACGGTGAGGATCATCCCGCTGGTATGGGACCACGTCGGCCTCCACCAGGCTGCCGCCCTGTTCACCGGAGGCAACCGGTTCGACAACAACATCGCCGCCATGCCTTCCCTCCATGCCGCCTACCCCATGCTGATCTGTCTGTTCTTCTGGCGGGATGCCAAGGCGTGGCTCCGGGTGCTGCTGGTCTGCTACGTGCTGGCCATGGCCTTCGCCGTGGTCTACGGGGCCGAGCACTTCGTCATCGACGTCTTCGTCGGGTGGATCTACGCCGCCGCCACCTTCGTGTTCGGATCGAAGCTGTTGGACCGCTGGGCGGCCCGACCGCGGCGCCGGCGCCGGGCCGATCAGAGCGAGGAGCCCGCCGATTGTCCCGATCCGGATGCCGACGGGCCGGCAGGAGAGGCGGTCGCCCGCGACCCGGTGGTGACGATCGGGCCCGCCTGAGCCCGGTCGGCCACCTCGGCCCCCCACTGGCCGGCCAACAGCTCGTAGGACCGTACCCGGTCGGCGTGATCGTGGGTGATGGTGGTCACCACCAGCTCATCGGCGCCGGTCGCCTCCACCAGTCGGTCGAGGCCGGCCACCACCGTCTCCGGTCCTCCCACGAACTGGGTGTCCACCCGGTCGGCCACCAGCGCCCGCTCCGGCCCGGTCCACCGGTGTCGTGCCGCCTCGTCGGCCGTCGGGAATTCGATGGCGCCCTCGCCACAGCGGATGCTCCGCACCCACAGGCCGAACCCGGCCGCCAGCTCCTGGGCCGCGTCATCGTCGGGACCGACCACGACGTCGGCCGACACCGCCACATAGGGACGGTCCAGCTCGGCCGAAGCAACGAAGGCCGAGCGGTAGGCGTCGGCCGCCTCCAGGACGGTGGCCGGGCTCACGTGATAGTTGGCGGCGAAGCGCAGCCCGAGCCGGCCGGCGGCCGAGGCGCTCTCGCCGGCGCTGCTCCCGAGCACCCACACCTGGACCCCGGCGCCCTGGCCCGGGACCGGGCGGGGATCGATCCCCTCGGGGAGCGGTACGTACCCCGTAGGAGTCCGACGACGTCGTCCAGCAGGTCCGAGTAGGCCGCCGTCTCGGCCCCCTGTTGCTGGAGCAGCTCGGTGGTGAGGGCCAAGCGGGGCGAGTTGGCCAGATGGGCCAGCGAGGGACGCTCGGGAATCAGCAGTCCCTGCTCGGTCATGTGGCGCTCCGGGGGCGGTGGCCGCCGGCCCTTCCGACGGCCGGCTCCACCGCTGCCGCCGCCCGACAGCCGATCACGGAGGAAGTTGCGGCCGCCGGACCGGCCCACGCCGAGATCGAGCCGTCCCGGACAGAAGGCGTCGATGCAGCCCGAACTCCTCGACCATGGACAGGGCGGTCCGGTGCCCGCTCTGCACACCGCCCGACCCGAGCCTGATGTCGGTCGGTGGCCGACGCCGCCAGGGCCACCATGACCGGTGGGGAGGTGCCGGCCACCCCCGGATTGAGGTGGTGTTCGGCGAACCAGTAGCGCCGGTAGCCCAGCGCCTCGGCCTGGCGGACCAGGTCGATCGAGTTGCGTACGGCCTGGCCCGGCCGCCGAGCCCGAACTGATCGGGACCAGGTCGAGCACACCCAGCGGGACCCGCCGGACGCTCATGGGCCCGCGCCTCTCGAGACGGCGCCGGAGCGGCTGACGGGCCGGGGGCAGGTCGAGATGGTCGCGCAGCGTCGGACCCGCGGTACTCGGTACGGAAGAGGCCCCGGTCCTGGAGGATGGGGACGACTGTCGTCGGCGAACCGGTCGAGGCCGCCCGGCGTGACGTGGGGCACGAGGATGAAGCCGTCGGCCGCGTCGGCCTGGACCAGATGGTTCGATCTGTTCGGCCACCTGGACGGGCGTGCCGACGAAGGACTGGCCGCGCCGTCACCTCGATCATCAGCTCTCGGATGGACAGGTGCTTCTCCTCGGCCAGGGCCCGCCACTCGGCCGCCGTCTGGAGGGGGTCGGCGCACCGACGTTGGCCCGCCCCTGGATGATGGCCGGCCCCGACAGGTCCGGGTCGAACTCGGGCAGGGGCCCGTCGGGATCGAGAGCCGACAGGTCGCGGTTCCACACATGCTCGAGGAAGGTGATGGCGGTCGGTCCGCTGACCTGTTGTCGCCGGACCAGTGCCGCCTGCTCCTGGGCGTCGGCCTCGGTGTCGCCGAGCACGAAGGTGGCGGCCGGCATGACCTTGAGGTCATCGGGGGCTCGTCCGTGGCGCGGCCATGCGCCCCTTCACGTCGGCATAGAACTTCTGACCGGCGTCCAGGGTGCTGTGGCGCGAGAAGATGGCGTCGGCACGCGACGCCGCGAACTCGCGGCCCTCGTCGGAGTCGCCCGCCTGGAAGATGACCGGTTGGCCCTGGGGCGACCGGGGGACGGTGAACTGGCCGCTGATGTCGAACTGGGGCCCATGGTGCTCGAACGTCCCCGGGACCGGTCGTCGGCGAGAATCGCCCCGAGGCCGGGTCGGCGGCGATGGCGTCGTCCTCCCACGAGTCCCACAGCTCCACCGCCGTCTCGAGGAACTCCCGGGCCCTGCGCGTAGCGCTCCGTACTGGGGCAGGAACCCACCCCGACGGAAGTTCTCGCCGGTGAAGGCGTCCCACGAGGTCACCACGTTCCAGGCCGCCCGACCGCCCGAGAGATGGTCGAGGGAGGCGAACTGCCGGGCCACCTCGAAGGGCTCGTTGAAGGTGGAGTTGATGGTCCCGGCCAGGCCGAGCCGGTCGGTCACCGCCGCCAGGGCTGCCAGCACGGTGAAGGTATCGGGCCGACCGACGACGTCGAGGTCGTGGATCCGTCCCCGCTGCTCGCGGAGACGGAGCCCCTCGGCCAGGAAGAAGAAGTCGAACTTGGCCCGCTCGGCCGTCGGGCCAGATGCACGAACGAACTGAAGCTCGATGTGGCTGCCGGCCGCCGGATCACTCCACACCGTGGTGTTGTTGACCCCGGGGAAGTGCACGGCCAGATGGATCTGCTTGCGTCATCCGACCAGCTCTCCCGGCAGTCGGCGTAGCGGTTGGCGGGTCGGGTCGAGCCCGAGCCGCTCCCGGAGCGTAGGTCTCGTGGTAGCGGGACCGGAACAGCGCCGCGCTGTTGAAGGACGGGCACGACTCCGGCGGTCACCGCCTCCAGGTCGCGGGGCAGCGCCGCCGGCCGCAGCCGGAACCCGGCCACGCCGGGCTCGGTGCCACGCCACCAGCAGGTCGGCCAGCGCCTCGGGAGTGGTCGGTCACGATCAGGGCGTCGGACCGGTACGGCCCGTCCGTCCAGCACGTCGAGCCGGTCCCTCCGGGCGGCGGCCGCCCCGGGTTCCTCGTCCAGGTGGACCAACAGGTCGACGAAGATCTGGAGGGGGCGCCGGGGCGGGACGCCGCCTCCTCGGCCCGCCGCACCTCGGCCACGATGGCCGCCAGCTGGTCGGGGGTCGTGGGGCGTGACGAAGACCACGTCGGCGCCGCCGGCTGCCAGCCGGTAAGGCCGTCGGCACATGGGCCAGGACGGACACCACCGGCTGGCCCTGGGGCGGGCGTCGGGGTGATGGACGGGCCCCGGACGTTGAACCACCGGCCCTCGAACTCGATGTAGTGCAGCTTGTCCCGGTCGACGAACCTTCCGGTCGCCGGCGTCCCGGATCTCGGCATCGTCCTCCCAGCTGTCCCACAGCCGCCGTACCACCTCGACGAAGTCGGCGGCTTCGTCGAACAGGTCGTCCAGGCTGATGGGCACTCCCGCTCACCGGCCCGTCACCCACCGCCGGAGGCGGTCGGCCAGGTCCCGCCGGCCGAACAGCCGCGCCTCGAGACCGGTGGCCGACACCCGCAGCTGTACCCCGGCCCGTCCCTCGCTGACGTAGTCCAAGGTGGCGATGGCCTTGGACACGTGGAACGGCTCGGTGTGGGTGGTAGTGGCCACCGGGACCAACCCGATCTGGCGGGTGGCCGGGGCCACCCGGGCGGCAGTGAGGACGGCGTCCAGCCGGCCCCTCACCCGGTCGACACGGTCGTCGGCCACGCCCCGCCGGCTCGACTGCAGACCCATCTGGTCGTCGAAGGTGACGAAGTCGACCAGGCCCCGCTCCGCCTCCTCGACCAGATCCGTCCAGTAACCGGGGGTGAGCAGCGCTCAGGTCGGGCCCCGCCGTCTCGCCAGGCCGCCGGATGCCAGCCGGCGCCGTCGAGACCGATCGCCAGGTGCAGGAGAGGTCGGGAAGACGCTTCCATCCACTCACTATAATCATGATGGGTTTAGTCGCCCATCGCCGTCGGCGCCGGCTCGGGCTCGCCGGCCCGGCCGGTCGGGCCGGCCTCGGCAAGGGGCGCCGGATCCCGACCGCCGCCCGGCGCGCCTGCATCGGACGGCTCCCCGCTGGCACAGTAGGGGCGTGCCCCCCGAGCCGACGGCCCATCGGAGCGCCGACCACCGGCCACGGAACCTGGTGGTGGTGTTGCTCGACAGCCTGAACCGGCACATGCTCGAGCCCTACGGCGGACACGAGTTCGCCACTCCCAACCTGGCCGCTTTTGCCGGGTCGGCCCTCCGCTTCACCGGCCACCACGCCGGCTCCCTGCCCTGCATGCCGGCCCGGCACGACATTCTGGTCGGAGCGCTCGACTTCCCCTGGCGGCCGTGGGGGTCCATCGAGATATGGGAGGACGCCATCACCCGGGCCCTGGCCGAGGGCGGGGTCACCACCATGCTGGTATCCGACCACCCGCACCTGTTCGAGACGGGCGGCGAGAACTACCACACCGACTTCACCGCCTGGTCCTACCAACGCGGCCACGAGAACGACCCGTGGCGCACCACCCCCGACCCGACCTGGGCCGGCACCCCGGCCCTCCCGATCGAGCGACCGGCCTACCACCACGGCTACGACGACTCCCGGACCTATTTCCGGTCCGAGGAGGACTTCCCCGGGCCCAAGACCATGTCGGCGGCCGCCGAATGGATCCGGGCGGTCGGCGAGCGTCCACGACCGCTTCTTCCTCCTGGTCGACGAGTTCGACCCGCACGAGCCCTTCGACACCCCGCTCCCCTACGCCGGTCTGTACAACGACCACCGGGAAGCGGGCCTCGCCATCTGGCCCCCCTACCTCGTCGACGCCGTGGCCAGTGGCCAGCTCGACCCGGTCAAGGCCGGCCACATCCGCGGCAACTACGGCGCCAAGCTGACCATGATCGACCACTGGTTCGGCCGTCTCCTGGCGGCCATCGACGATGCCGGCCTGGCTGACAACACGGCAGTGGTGGTCTGCACCGACCACGGCCACTACCTGGGGGAGCACGATCTGTTCGGCAAGCCCGGTGCCCCCGTCTACGCCGAGCTGGGCCGGATCCCCCTGCTCGTCCGGTGGCCCGGGCGCGGGCGGGCCGACATCGATGCGCTGACCACCTCGGTCGACCTCCATGCCACCATCGCCGATCTGTTCGGTGTCGGGGTCGACCACCCCACCCATGGCCGGTCGCTCCTGCCGCTCATCGAAGGGTCGGCGGCGTCGGTCCGGGAGCTGGCCCTGTTCGGCTACTGGGGTCGCCATGTGGGGATCACCGACGGTCGCTACCGCTACCTGCGGGGATGCGGCGACGACAACTTCCCCCTGTCGATGTGGTCGAACCGGTGGTCGACCATGCCGGTCCACCCGCTACCGCGGCTGCGGCTCCCCCGTCCGGACCGGCGGGCCACCCTGCGCACCATGCCGGGGACCGACATCCCGGTGATCTGTCAGCCGTTCCAACCCGGGGACGACCTACCCTTCTGGGCCGGGTTCCAGCCACCGTCCGACTCACTCCTGTTCGACACGGCCGCCGACCCCGGCGAGACGGAGAACCGGGTCGGCGAGAAGAGGGAGGGCCAGATGCTCGACGCCCTGGCCTCCGAGCTCAGGTCCATCCGTGCCCCGTCCGACCTGCTCGAGCGGGTCGGCGTCGTCTGAACCTCCGCCGCCGGCCCCGGGCCGGCTCAGGGCCTACGGACCTGCACCCGCTCCACCCGGTGCCGTCCGTCCTTGGCCAGGATCATGTGGGCCCGGGACCGGGTGGGCGCCACGTGTCGGCGCATGTTCACCAGATTGATCTCCGACCAGGCGAGGTGGGCCACGTTGCGCGCCTCCTGCTCCGAGAGCGACGAGAACCAGTCGAGGAACGCCCCCCGGCCGGTCCCGGCGGTGGACCGCATCTCCATCAGGCGCTCCTCGTGCCACCCGGCGGCATCCTCTTCGGCCGAGTCGACATAGAGGGCCACGTCGACGAAGTCGGAGACCACCGCCTGCCCACCGGGGCCGGTCGGTCCGGTCTGGAGGACGTTCAGACCCTCGACGATCACCACGTCCGGGCGACTCGACGATCCGGCCGGTGTCGACCAGGACGTCATAGGCTTCGTGCGAGTACACGGGCACGGCGACCTCGGGGGCGCCCGACCGGATGGACGACAGGACCTGGATCAGGGCCGGTCGGTCGGTACGTTTCGGGAAATCCCTTGCGCTCGGACAGCCCTCGCTCGGCCAGCACCCGGTTGGGGTAGAGGAAGGCGTCGGTGCCGAGCAGCTCGACGGCGGGGCGGCCCGGAGCCCGGCTCAACAATGCCTGGACCACCCGGGCCACCGTACTCTTGCCCACCGCCACTCCCCCGGCGATGCCGATGACGAAGGGGGACGCCCCGGCCCGGCCCGACACGAACTCGTCGAATTCCCGGGCTGTGGCCCGTCGGGACGCCAGCAGGCGGTCGAGCAGTTGGGAGAGGGGCAGGTAGATCTCGACGATCTCGTCGGCGGCCATCGGCTCGGACGCTGCCACCTGGTCGGCCAGCTCGTGGGCCGGGGGGCCCGGCCAGGGCCGGGCCAGTGCCGCCCACTCCCGCCGGGAGAACGTCCGGAAACCGGAGGCGACCGCCTCGGCGGCTCCGGCGTCAGGATCCGGCATCGCTCATCGCCGGCGGGATGGCCTCGGTGGTGGGGACCGGCGGCCGATGTCGGCCCGTCCTCCGGCCGATGGACACGGCGGCGGGTGGCCGTGGGCCGCCTGACGTTCGCTCGTGGCGGTGTCCACCGCCCGGGCCCACCCGGCCTACTCCAACCATCGGCGGAGGTGTCGGCTGTTCAGCCGATCCCACTCCGCCCGCCACGTCCGACGGAGCTTCCGTTGGCGCCGACGTTCCCCGGCGACCAGGATTCCCGCCGGAAAAGGCGGCGCGGCGGGTGCCGCTGAGCGCCTGGCGCCGCAGCCAGAGCTCGGCCGCCACCGAGTCGTGGTGCTCGCCCAGGACCGTCTGCAGGTCCTCGGCGGCCGCCGCCAACCGCCGGGCGGGCTCCCCGACCACCGGGGCCGCCGTCTCGGCCGCATACCGGAGCTGCTTGGCCCGGATGCGCACCCTGTGCAACTGGCCATCGGTGGGATGGCGGCCGCCCGAGCGGACGGTGCGCCGGAGGGCGCGCCAGCGCCGGAGGATCAGACCGGGCAGGACCTTCCTGGCCGGTGTCTCCACCCCACGCTCCTTGTTCGGCTTGGGAGCAGCGGTGACGAGCGGGATGGACCTCGTGGCCGCGTCGAGCCGTTCCAGCACCGTCAGATAGCGGCTGTCGTCCATGTCCGCCACCAGATCCCGAGCCGCACTTCGACGATCCTCGTCCAGGGCGGCCCGGAGCTCGAGTGTCCCCCGGTTCGGCCACCTCCCCGGCGGCCAGGAGTGTCGCACCGAGCACGTCGGCGTCCCGCACCCGGCCCAGCACGCCGCCCATCCAACCCAGCTCGCAGCGGACGCCCCCGGTCCAGGCCGGGTCCAGCTCCCGGGCCAGCAACTTCAGGTCGGACCGCAGCCGGCGAATGGCCACACGGGCCTGGTGCACGTCGTGAGGAGCCGGATCCGAGGCGTCGAGTCGCAGTCGGACGTCGTACTCGAGCAGTCGGTCCAAACCGCCGCCGATGGACGCCTTGATCAGATCCTCCATGGACGACCGGCCGTGCAACAGGGGTGGTCCGGACGTGTCCGACCGCTGGCCGGTGATCCGCAGCGCCTTGCCCAGTTTGGGCTCCCCGTCGGGGCGGGCCCCGCCCCGCATGAGTTCGTGGGCTACGGCATCCAGGACGGATCGACCTCCGGGACCGAGCTCGAATTCGATCTGGCGGAACTGCCCACTGCGCCGGCCGTCGACCATGACCGACACCGTGTCGTCGTCGATCTCCCCGCACGAGGTGCCGGCGGCGTCGTGCAGCATCAGCCGCCGTCGCACCGCCTCCAGGTCGGCGATCGGCATGAACGACGCACCGCCCACCACCCCGGCGACGATCCTCGTCGCCTCGAAGGGGATGGGGTCGGGCCCGCCCGACCACGACAGTTCGGTCCGGTCGAGGGTCGGACCGTCATCGGTGATCGGCAGCTTCAGCGTCCACCTCCCAGTTCCCGGTTCTTCACCCGACCGATGCCGAAGGGTGATGGCCCGACGCCACAGTCGCAGATCGGGAGTGTCGAAGTACCGCGACCGCGTGTGCTGTTCGGGGAGCGCTACGGTGCCGGCTACCACCCCGCTCAGGTCGGGGAGCTCGAAGCCGGGGCCCACCGACAGTTTGATCTCCTGTTCGACGGAACGGTTGGCCCTCATCACCACCTGCCGGGCCCGGAACCGGGCACAGCCGACCCACCCCCGACTTCCACCGGCGCAGGGAGGATCGTGCCCTCCGGCCTCGCCGTGGCCCGAACGGCGGGACGGGTGGGAATGGTCGAACCGATGCCGGTGAGCATAGCAAGCAGTCCGGTGATTCCCGCTGGCCGAGCCGGCCGGCCGCAGGGCCCACCCGGTCAGGCCTGCAGGCGCGCCTCTTTGGCGTACCGGGCCGCCAGCTGCCGCGAGAACCCGAACATCCGTCCCAGCTCGCCGATCGACGTTCCTTGGTCCAAGGCGGTGGCGAACACCAGCCGACGCATCTCGTGACGGGCCTCCTCCACTCCCTTCAGCGAATCGTTCATGGCCTTTCTGAGGTCGGCCGGACCCAGGGCCGAGACCACCGCGGCCAACTCCTTGCCCTCTTGGGTCTGGTTCAGCGCCCCTCGGATGGATTCCTCGGTGCGCAGGGTGCAGCGTCTGAGCTCGGCCAGGGCGGCCAGCAGACGCTCGGCCGCCACCACGGGGTCGTGAGTGCTCGTGGCCATCTCCGATCATCTCTCTTCCACAGCCTGCCGGCGTCCACCAGACTTGCCGGCCGGTGGCGGCCCGACGATACCCGATGGGCTCCCCGGGCAGGCGGAAGGCGGGCGGCGGTGCGTGCCATCCGCCGATCGGTCCGCACGACCGACCGGTGTGACGGGCCAGATGCCGTGGGGCAGGATGGCAGCATGGCCCATGACCACAGATTCCGATTCGCCGCCCAACTGGGCACCACGCCCGAAGGGACGGCCGCATTCGTGGGCCGACCAGGCCCGGCGGGCCGAAGACCTCGGCTACTCGGCCCTGCTCATGCCGGACCACTTCGGTGACCAACTGGCCCCGGTTCCGGCCCTGGCCGCGGTGGCCGCCGCCACCTCCACGCTGCGGATGGGCTCGCTGGTGTTCGGCAACGACTACCGCCATCCGGTGGTGCTGGCCAAGGAGGCGGCCACCCTCGACCTCCTGAGCGGGGCCGATTCGAGCTCAGCCTCGGCGCCGGCTGGATGCGCACCGACTACGAGGCAGGCCGGGATCCCCTACGACCCCCCGAAGGTACGGGTGGACCGGTTCGAGGAGGCGGTCGCAGGTGATCCAGGGGCTGCTCCGCACCGACGGGCCGTTCTCCTTCGACGGCACCTACTACCAGGTCAGCGACCACACCCTGCGCGCCCCGTCCCGTGCAGCGTCCGGGACCCCCTCTGATCATCGGGGGCGGCGGCAGGCGGGTGCTGTCGTTCGCCGCCCGTCACGCCGACATCGTGAGCATCAATGTCAACCTTCGTGAGGGCACCGGGGGGCCGGAGACTGCTCCGGACGCATCGCCCGAGCGCACCCGGGAGAAGGTGGCCTGGGTGAAGGAGGCGGCCGGCGACCGCTTCGACGAGCTCGAACTCAACGCCCTCATCGGTTTCGTCGATGATCACCGACGATGCCGCCGGCATGGCCGAGCCATGGCCCCCCACTTCGGCATCGCCGCCGAGGACGCCCTCCACATCCCGCTGGCCCTGCTCGGTACCCTGGACGAGATGGCGAGGAGCTGGAGTGGCGACGCCAGGAGTACGGCATCTCCTACTGGTCGATCGAGTCCGACGAGCTGGGAGGACTGGCGCCGGTGGTGTCCGAAGCTGTCCGGCACCTGACCATTCCGTCGGCGATGATCGGGCTCGACCCACGCCCCCGACGGGACGAGGAGGAGGAGACTGGCATGCCGAAGACCAGTGCGGGATTCTCCCGTTCCGGGATGCGCCCGACCGATCGGTCGAAGTACTACTGGTCCACCCGGGCGGGACCTTCTGGAAGGACCGGGACGACCAGGCCTGGTCGGTGGCCAAAGGGGAGTACCGGCCGGACGAGGACGCTCTGGCCGCCGCCGAACGGGAGTTCGCCGAGGAGACCGGATGGCCGGCCCCGGCCGGTGACCGCCTCGACCTCGGAGAGGTGCACCAGAGCGGGGGAAAGGTCGTCCGGGCGTGGGCGGTGGAAGCCGCCGATCTGTCCGACGAGGGCGTGGTCAGCAACTGCTTCGAACTGGAGTGGCCTCCCCGGTCGGGCCTATGTGCTCGTTCCCCGAGGTGGACCGGGCCGAATGGACGGACATGGACACGGCCCGGATCCGACTGGTCCGGGCCCAGGTGGTGTTCCTCGACCGGCTGTTGGACCGTGTGGACAGGCGCCGGTGAGCGCCTCGACGCTAAGACTGGGACATGGCGTCTCGGGAACTGGTGGTGCTGGGAACGGCCAGTCAGGCTCCCACCCGGCACCGCAACCACAATGGCTACCTGCTGCGGTGGGACGGCCGGTCCATCCTGTTCGATCCGGGAGAGGGATCCCAGCGCCAATTGCTGCTGGCCGGGGCGTCGTCGTGGCCGATCCACCACATCTGCATCACCCACTTCCACGGGGACCACTGCCTGGGGCTGCCCGGGGTGCTCCAGCGGATGTCGTTGGACGGTGTCCCCCACCCCATCCATGTCCTGTACCCGGCCAGCGGTGACGACTACTTCTCCAGGCTCAGGCACGCTTCGGTCTTTCGCGACCGGATCGACGTCCGGCCGGTGCCGGTGGAGGAGAACGGGACCGTGCTCGACGACGGATCGATCTCCATCGTGGCCGTCCGGCTCGACCACGAGCCCCAGACGTTCGGATGGCGGGTCGAGGAGCAGGCCGGCCGGCGGATGCTGCCCGACCGGCTGCTGGAAGCCGGCATACGGGGACCGGACATCGGACGGCTGCAACGCGCCGGCTCCATCGAGGTGGGCGGTCGACGGGTGGCCCTCGAGGAGGTCAGCGAGCATCGGCCGGGCCAGCGGATGGCGCTGGTCATGGACACCGGCATCTGCGACGCCGCGGTGGAGTTGGCCGCCCGGGCCGACCTGGTGGTGTGCGAGGCCACCTTCTCCTCGGAGGATGTCGACCTGGCCCGTCGCTACCGACACCTCACGGCGGCCGACGCCGCCCGGGTGGCCCGGGACGCCGGGGCCCGGCGACTCGTCCTCACCCACTTCTCCCAGCGCTACCCCGACACCCGGGTCCTGGTCGAAGAGGCGGCAGCCATCTTTCCCGACGTGGTGGCGGCCGAGGACCTGCTGGTGGTGGCGGTGCCCCGGCAGGCGGCGACGACAACGGTCACCCGGTCACACCCGTGAACATCGACCACCCCGTCGACGGTGGTGACCGGGCCGACTTCGTCCGGCGGCTGCCGAAGGCCGAACTCCACCTCCACATCGAGGGGACGCTGGAGCCGGAGATGTTGTTGACCTGGCCGCCCGCAACGATGTCGTCCTTCCCTATGCCGATGTCGAAGACGTCCGCCGGGCCTACGTCTTCGACGATCTCCAGTCGTTCCTCGACATCTACTACGCCGGCTGCGCCGTGCTCATGACCGAGCTCGACTTCTACCAGCTGGCCCTGGCCTACATGATGCGGGCCGCCGCCCAGGGAGTGACCCACGTCGAGGTCTTCTTCGATCCTCAGACCCACACCGATCGCGGCATCCCCTCTGGGAACGGTGATCGGTGGGATCGTCGGTGGTCTGGAGGAAGGGTCGGCCCGCCTCGGGACGAGCTGGCGCCTCATCATGTGCTTTCTCCGCCACCTGGGCCCCGATGCCGCCATGGCCGCCCTCGACCAGGCGCTCCCCTACCGCCACCTCATCACCGCCGTCGGCCTCGACTCTTCGGAGCAAGGACATCCCCCCGACGCACTTCGAGGCCGTGTTCCGACGAGCCCGCCAACACGGGATGCTGGCCGTGGCCCACGCCGGCGAAGAGGGGCCACCCGACTACATCTGGCAGGCCCTCGACGTGCTGCACGTCCGGCGGGTCGACCACGGGGTCCGGTGCTGGGAGGACCAGCTCCTGGTGGACCGTCTGCAGGCCGACCGGGTGCCACTGACCGTCTGTCCCCTTTCCAACGTGAGGCTCGGGGTCTTTCCCGATCTGGCCCACCACAACCTGGCCGCCCTGCTCCGTCGGGGGCTGCAGGTGACGGTGAACTCCGACGACCCCGCCTACTTCGGCGGCTACGTGGCCGACAACATGGAAGCGGCGGCCGAAGCCCTCGGGCTCGGGGAGGCCGAACTCCTGCAATTGGCCCGCAACTCGTTCACTGCTTCGTTCCTGTCCGAGCCCGAGCGGCATCAGCGGCTGGCCGAATTCGACCGCTTCGCATCCGAACGAGACGGCCCGGCCGGGCGGAACCGCTAACTGCCCGGAGGTGACATCCCCGACACCGCCTCGACGGCGCCTTGGGCGGCGCCCTCGGTGGCCAGTTTCGCCTCCCGGGCCGTGCGGGCCAGCCGGGGGATGCGGTTCGGGTGCCTGGCCACGTAGGAGATCACCGCTCTGAGGTCTGGTGAACCATCCGGTCTGCTCAGGGCCATGAGCTCGTCGTCGACGACGCCGTCGGCCACCCGGTCGCTGATGCAGCGAAACACCGACCAGGGAATGCCGCGGGCTTGGCACACCCGGGCCACGGCGCTCGTCTCCATGTCCAGGGCCACGACTCCGTCTGCCACCAGTCGGTCGATGACCGCCCGGTCGGTGATGAGGGAGTTCGACGTCCACATCGAACCACGGTGGTCACCCGGCCCCAGCCGGGCCGGACGGAAGCGGGAGCCGGTGGACTCGTCGACCACGAACTCGGGAAGCACGAGAGAGCCGATCACCGCGTCCGGCTCCACCGATCCGGCGATACCGACCACCACCACCAGTGCCACCTCGACCGCCTCCAACAGGTTCGTCACGTGGTCGGCGGCGGCGGCCGTTCCCATGCCGGTGACGATGGCCACCACCGGCCGACCGTCCAGATCCCCCTCGAACAAGTCGATGGTTCCGATCCGTGACCTCCGGAGGGCCAGGCGTCGTTTGAGGGGCGTGAGCTCCATGGGCATGGCGCACACGAAAGCCACCCGACCGCTCGAAGCGGATCCACTCGTCCCCACCCTTGGAGATTACCGGTCCGACGCCCCGGCTCCCGGGTCCCCGGCTGGCCGTTCGGATCCGGCCCGACCCGGCGGCGGCCCGGTGGCCTCCCGTCGCCGGCCGGAGGTCGATTGGGCCGCTGGCGCAGACGATGAAAGCTGAGGCCGCCTCCGATAGTCTGACCATCGAAACGAAGCCGGGACACGGAGCGGGAGGGTGGTCATGGCTCGACGGCTGGCTACGGCTTTTGTCGTTCTTGCCTGTGCCGGTGTCGGACTCCTCAGCTCGGTACCGGCGGCGGGAGCGGCGGACAGTCACTGGATTGCCGGCACCTACCAGCTGTACATCCAGGGCTACGGCAACCAGACCCTCGTCCTGTCGGGCAACCACGGTGTCGGGCCCCCCTCCGACGCCGGGTCCTGGTCGGTGGAGAAGTCGGAGCACGAGATCACCGTTGACGTCCCGGGGGGTCGGGCCCCCATCACCGCCTGCGAGGACGCCGGGCAGGGTCCGTTCTGCAACTTCAGCGACCAATACCGCGGACCCAAGACGTCGACGGGTATCGCCAGCCAGAGCGATCCCGGAGTGGCCGACGCCTACCTGGGTGGATACCTGGTTCTGACCGAGCCCTGCTGGGCTGTGCGCACCGGCCGGGCCTGAACCGAGTCCCCGATTCGGCTCCCGTCGAGATGTCGTAAGGTCTGACCGTGGAGTTCAGCCGGGAACTTCGTCAGCACGCACTGTCCGGCGACATCACGGTGACGTTCCGGCTGTGGCGACAGGCCAGGGTGAAGCCCGGCGGGCTCTATCGGGTGGGCGACGGCCAGATCGAGGTCGATTCGGTCGAACTGATTCCCTTCTCGGCCATCGACAAGAGCGACATTCGACGGGCGGGCGAAGCAGATCTTGCCTCCCTTCGGCGGAGGGCCGCCCATGCCGGGCCGATCCACGACGACACGCTCCTGTACCGGATCGAGTTCCATGTGGCGGAATAGGTGGGCTGCTGTCGGCGGCGCCCACGCCGCTCAACCGGGGGCGTTCGGACCGAACGACCCGACCCAGTCGTACTCGGCATTCAGGCCATTCGAGCCGGAAGGAAGGGGCGCCAGCGGATCGAGGGGCGCCACCGACAGCGACCCTCGGGCTGAGGTCCGGTTCTCGTGGGTCTTGGTGGACGCCAGATCGAACGACAGGGTTTCCGGCGGTGTGCCTCGTTGGACCCAGTCGATGAGCGGCGTCAGAAGATCGGCGCCGGCCAGGGCCGGGTCCCCTCCGCCCAAACAGTGGTACTGCGCCGGAATCATGTAGAGGCGAGAGAAGGTCTGGCTGGCCTGGTAGCCCCCGGCGTGGTCGACCACCGCCCCGTAGTAGGCCACGGTGCCGAAGGGCGGAACAGCTTGGTCGGCCCATCCCTGGTAGATGATCAACCTTCCCCCGTCGGCCATGAACGACGACAGATCGGGATCGGTGGCGTCGTAGAGCCCGGACTGGGCGGTCAGCTGCCGGTAGCTCGACAGGCTGAAGCGGAATTGTGACAGGGAGTACGAGTTCGGTGGATCGGTCGGGTAAGCCAGATAGCGGAGGAAATTGCCGGCGAACTGGTAGGTCAACGTATCCTCGGGCCAGTCCCGATCGCCCGATGCCTTGACGAACCAGGCCGACCAGCCGAGCTCCGACCCGTAGGGCTCGCCGCCCGGATAGAGGGACTGCCCAGCCGGGTCGTGGGGGCCGCGGTAGAGCGAGACCACCACCCGGACCTGCGCCGCGGTGAGGCAGGAATTGGTCACCCGCCCGTGGCACTCGATGGTCGAGGGGGAGAAATTGCACGTCCGGGGATCGACGACATAGCCCCGCCCCTGCCCGCAGGCCCGCACCACCGCGGCATGGAGAGCCGGCAGCTTCTCCGAGGTGAGGATCTCTCGTCCGCCCGGTCCGGTATTGACCAGGATGTTCCAGCTTCCGACCTCGCCCACCAGCTCCGACTGAATGTTGGCCGGCGCCCCGGCCAGGATCCCGTTGAAGTCGTGCGGGTAGCGTTGCGCCTCGATGAGCGCTTCCCGGCCACCATCGGAGCAGCCGTCGAAGTACGAGTAGGTGGGACGGCGGCCGTAGTAGTCGGCGATGAGCGACTTGGCCACCAGGGCCAGCTGGTGCTCGGACGTCGAACCGAAAACGGTGCGGCTGTCGGAGTCGTTGGCCGCCCAGCGGGCGTCGGTGTTCGACGCCCCCACATGTCCCTCGTTGTCCACCGCCAGCGCCAAGGTGTTCCCGGTCACGGCCGGACAGTCGTCAGCCGTCAGCGGCACGTAGGGAAGCAGGAATCCGCAGAAGCCGCCGCACCCCTCCTGTACGTACTGGCCCCGATAGGTCGACCGGGGGAGGTGAAGGTCGAAGTAGAAATCGGCGCCGATCGTCCCCAGCACGTGGCAGTACTGGGCCCCGTTGAACAGGGACAGTCGGGCCGACAAGATCCGCACCGTGGCGCCGCCGGGCGAGACGACATGCTCCGAGGCGAGGTGGCCGCAGGGACGCACGGGAAGCACGACCGAGCTGCCGGTGGCGGCCGCCCCGGCCACACCTCCACCGGAGACTACGGTGCAACAGCTACCGGCAAGGGCCAGCACCACCACCAGGACGAACCGGGTCAGAGGGTCGGGCCCGTGTGGCCGAGATGGCGGTCCCTGCAGCACCCGCCGGGCCGGACCGTCGGACTCGATGGCCACGCCCTTCCCGCCATGCATCGCCTCAACGGTACAGCAGCACCATCGGGTCCGAGCTGATCAAATCTGCCAGTCCCCGGTCCCCGGCCCCCGGCACCGGTCAGCCGCCTGCCCCGGACCGGTGGGCGGCACACCGTCAGTCCGAGAGGGCGTCGGCCAGCCGCTCCAGTGTTCCGCGTATGGTCCGACGGTTCCGCTCCGTCCGGTCTTCGACCCCGGAGGTCTGCCGGCTGAACCCCATCACCGACTCCGGCCGCAGGTCTTCGTTCCACTCCGTCACCCGGCATCCCGAGTCGGTCGGCTCCATGCGGTATCCCCAGGTCGAGTAGTGGAACTCCATCATCGAGCACTCGAAGGCGAATGCCCGGCCCGGGTCGGCTTCGATCACCTTGCCCTGCGTGGTCCATTCGTGCTCGCCGTTCTGGTTGTGGCCGTCGAACGTGGCACCGACGACCGGGCCGTCGTAGCCCTCGTGCCACTGGCAGGCACGGCATTCCTCGGACCATTCGCCCATGCGTGTCACGTCGGAGATGGCGGCGTAGACCCGTTCGGGGGGAGCGGCGATGTGGCGGGTGATCTCGATCCTCTTGGTCATGGCCCGAATTCCACCACGGCCCCCGGCCCGTGTCGAGGGGTTTCGCCACCGGCCGCAAGGTACGGCCGGCCCCCAGATACGCTGGCGGGAGTGTGTCTCCTCCTCTTTGCCTGGCAGCCCGAGAGTTCGTACCCGCTGACGGTGGCGGCCAACCGCGACGAGAGATTCGACCGGCCGGCCCGCTCGTTCTGTGTCATGAGAGAACACCACCCGAGAATGCTCGGGGGGATCGACGACGTGGCCGGGGGTACGTGGCTGGCCACCAACGAGCATGGGGTGGTGGCCGGTCTGACCAACCGGCCGTCCCCCGGCGGGCGCGATCCCAGCAAGCGGACCCGGGGTGAGCTCCCCTTGCTGCTGGCCGACCACCACACCGCGGCCGCCGGGGTGGAGACATTCGTCCGGCGCGTCCGTCCGGGTGACTACAACCCGGCGTGGCTACTGGTCGGGGACCGCCGGTCGCTCTTCTCCATTTCCCTGCTCCCGGACGAGCCCGTCTGCGTCGTGAAGCTGGGGCCGGGCGTCCACGTGCTCGAGAACGCCCCCCTCGGCCAGGCTTCCGCCAAGGTGGACCACGTCAACTCGCTGGTAGCAGAGGCAACGTCACGAGGCCGTTCCCTGTGGAACGCGCTGCCCTCCGTCCTGTCCGATCACACCGTGCCGACCGCCTCCGAGCCCGACGCCGCCGCCGTCGCCGTCGCCGATCGGGAAGCGGTGAACCGGCCGCCGGCCACGCTGGCCGCCTGCGTCCATACCGACGGATTCGGGACCCGCTCGGCAACTCTGGTCCGCGTTCCGTCCCCGGCCACTGGCCACCCCGAGGTGCTGGTGGCCGACGGACCTCCGTGTCGGACCCCCTTCGTCGACGTCACCAGTCGATGGACGGCGTAACCGAGGACGGCGGCGGCGCCGTCGGACGAGGATGGCGTCCACCCCGGGGCGGCGTGGTCCGGTGCCGCCCGCCCCGATGAGGGAGCCAGAGGACGTACGGCGCCGACCCGTGGGAGAACTGCCGCACCGGGGCGAAACCGTGCTCCCGGTGACGAGCACCCGATGCCGCCGATCACTGCGGGCATGAGCGGCGGCGGCCGGACGATCGGTTCACTTTCCCGAGGGCACGGCACCGGCGGGGTGTCGCGATCCCGGTCGGCGGCCCTCGGGACCCTTCTGTTCGTCCTGTTCCTGACCTTCCTCGACAACACCATTGTCACCGTGGTGCTGTCCCACGTGCAGAGCGATCTGCATGCCTCGGTGAGCCAGCTCCAATGGGTGGTGAACGGCTATGCCCTGACCTTCGCCAGCCTCATGCTGAGCTTCGGCACCATCGGTGACCTGCTGGGACGCCGGAAGGTGATCTTGTTCGGGGTGGCCGTCTTCTGCGCCGGCTCGGTCATGGCCGCCATCGCCCCCAACACCGACGTCCTCATCGCCGGCCGGGTGATCATGGGCATAGGTGCCGCCGCCTCCGAGCCCGGCACCTTGTCGATGATCCGACACCTCTACCCCGATCGGGCCGAACGGGCGCGTTCCCTCGGCCTGTGGGCCGCCGTGTCCAGCCTCGGCCTGGCCCTCGGGCCTCTCATCGGAAGCCTCCTGGTGTTCGGCTGGTCGTGGCGGGCCATCTTCTGGTTCAACGTCATCTTCGGCGTGCTGGCCTTCACCAGCGCGGTGGTGGTGCTGCCCGAGAGCTCCGACCCGGTCAAGGCCCGGTTCGACTTTCCGGGTCTGCTGCTCGGAGCACTGACCCTCGGGTCGCTCACCTTTGCCATCATCCTGGGAGAGAGTGCGGGTTATCGCACCTGGTGGATCGATCTGCTCTTCTTCTTCGCCCTGGTGGCGGCGGCCTCCTTCGTGCTGGTCGAGCTACGAGCCAGGAACCCGGTGCTCAACGTCCGTTATTTCAAGATCCCCACATTCGCCTCGTCCACCGTGATCGCCTTCACCGTGTACTTCGGAACGTTCGCCATCTTCTTCATGGTGGCCCTGTACCTCCAGGAAGTAGGGTCCGTCTCGCCGCTCGGACTGGCCCTCAACTTCGTCCCCCTGGCCGTGGGCATGGTGGTGGCCTCACTGCTCACCGGTCGCTGGGTGGCGGCCTGGGGCCCCCGCATTCCCATGGCCACCGGCTGCCTGCTGGCCGGGGTCGGCATCCTCCTGACCGACGTCAACATCTCTCCCCACGCCGGCATCGGCCAGATCGGGTGGACCATGTTCATAGCCGGGATAGGGGTCGGGATGGCCATGGTGCCGGTGACGTCGGCCACGCTGGGCTCGGTTCCCAGCCAGCATTCGGGCATGGCCGCCTCCACCACCAACACGTTCCGGGAGCTCGGGGCGGTGGTCGGCGTGGCCGTGCTCGGCTCCATCGTCAACGGCCAGCTCACCGTCAACCTGGTGCGACGGCTCACCGAAATCGGCGTTCCCAAGTCGTACCAGTCGCTGGTGGTCACCGCCGTCACCACCGGCGCCGAGGGGGGCGAGGCCAAGTCGGCCGAAGCCAAGGCCCCCGCCATCAAACACATCGTCAACGAGGTGGTGTCGGCCGCCTACGGCGCCTTCCGGCACGGCCTCAACCTCTCGCTCATCATCGCCGGCACCCTGCTGTTGGCCTCGTCGGTGTTGGCCCTGACCACCGTGTACGGCCGGCAGGTCCACCTCGAGCGGGTCAACTCGGAGGACGGCCACCTCCTCCACATCTCGTTGCAGGGCACCCCGGCGGGAAAGGGCGCCCCCGAGGGCTCCCGACCCTGACCGGTGGGATGGCGTCGACCGATCGCTCCGGCTACGGCTGGCTGTCCCCTACCGCGATCTCCATCTCGGCGGAGAGGAAGACCGGCAGCACGAACGGGTCGGCCCGGCGGTCGGCCCCGGGTCCACCGTCATCGGCCCGGCGGCCGGCCCGCCCGTCGTCGACCCGGGCGAGTGGTCGGGCATCGAAGTAGGCCTGTATCGAATCGATCTTCCCGTCCTGGATGTGGTACCAGGTCGAGGCGGACAGCGGGCCCGCCGATTCGGTGAACAAGTCGTAGAGGATGCACACGTCGTCGCCATCGACCACCATCCTCCGCTGTTCGGCTCCGGTAGTGACCTTGGCCAGTTCCTCGAGCTCGGCCATGTACTCGTCGGCGTCTTCGTTGGCGCCGGACGGACCGACGAAGGTGCCGTCGTCCCGCAGCAGCGACCGGGCGGTTGCCAAGTCACCCGAGGTCCACGCCTCGAGGCAGGTGGTGGCGATCGTGCCGGCATCTAGTCCAGGCATGCTGACCCCTTTCGAGCAAGTCGATCGGTGTCCCTCGTCCATACCTTACCAACGGCCCGGCCGGGTAACCGCCATCGGGCCGAGCGGCATCCATCAGGAAAAATGTCCACCGCCGGGCCGTCAACCGGCCCGAGCGGGCGGCTACCGCCCGTCCTCGGCCGTGCCCATCACCTGGCCGGCGGGCCGACCCGGCTGGTCACCACTACGCCTCACGCCGGGCCGTGGCCAACACCGACCTCGTGGCGGTGGCGGCGTCCTCGGCAGCCTGGTGGGCGGGACGGGCGTGGAGGGCATCCGAGAACACTTCGACTCCGATCGGGGCGGTTGTTCCGGTGTCGGACAGAGCCCGCACGATGCCGTCCAAGTCGAACTCCCCCTCCCCGGGCAGCGCTCGCTGGTGCAAGGTGGCCTCGACCAGATCGGCTTCGGGCTCGACGGGCCCATCGTCGAGCTGGATACCCATGATCGAACGCCCCGGCACCGCTCGCAGCTCGTCGATCCCCGTCCCCGAACGGACCAGATGCCAGGCGTCGACGTTGACACCACCGTTGGGGCAATCAGCCAGCCGGACGACGGCCAGGGCGGTGCTCAGGTCGGGGATCTTCGACCACGGAAGCCACTCGATATGAACGAGCAGATCGTGCTCGGCTGCCCGTCGGCACAGTCCGGCGAAGGCCTCGGCGGCGTCATCGACGTCCCACGGGCCACCGAAGACATCGACGGCGTTGACGGATCGAGCTCCCACCGCCTCGGCCATGGCGAACAGCTGGGTCTCGCCAAACCGAAAGATGTCCTCACTGTCCAGTTCGGGTGGGATGTGGATCTCCGATGCGCCGGGGAGCCACCACCATGCCGGGTCCAACTCCCCCACGGCCAAGCCGTGGTCGGCCAGCATGTGAGCCATGTCGGAATCGGTGAGACCTTGTTGGTGGGCGGCGGCACAGTCGCGGCCCCACAGTGAGATGCCGGTGAACCCGGCGGCGGCGGCGGCCGACACCCGTTCGGTGAACGGCGTACCCCGGGGCAAGGTACCCGAGCACAGCACCAGGTCGTCCGGCCCCAACCGTTCCCTCCTCGGCTACCGCCGGCCGACGGCGGGCGTGCCCGGAACCATAGCGGTCACCGGTGGGGCCCGGCCGGCTCAGGTCGAAGTGCCGCTTCCCGTCCGCAACTGACGATCCCGCAACCGGCGGCATACAGGGCCGCCTTCCGGGCGTAGTGCCACCGTTGTCGCACTTCCCGGCGGCCCATCACCGTCAGCACGACGACGAGGACGACGCCCAGGACCAGCGTCGTGACGAACACCCGGACAACGATCTCGTCGATCATGAGGAAGATCAGCGGAGGAAGCGGCACGAAGGTCAAGAACAGATGGCCCCGGCCCTGGCCGAGCATGTACGCCGAGAACCCGTAAGAGACCGCCCACGAACGCCGCCGGCCACCAGCATCGTCCCGGGGCCTGCGCCGGCCGGTGGCCGAGGGCGGGCGGACCATTCCGCGGTGTGACAGAGTCGGATGGTGACCCTCGACAGACGGTCCCGCGGCCCCAGGGGGTGGTCCCAATCTCCCGATCCGAAACAGTCGTTCTTCGCTACCTCGAGCACCTGGTGACCCACGATTGGGCGGCGCTGACCGAGTGTCTCCATCCCGACGTGGTGCGCGTCGGACCGTTCGGCGACACGTACAGTCCCCGGGGTCCCTACGTGGAGTTCCTGTCCTCCCTGCTTCCCACGTTGGTCGATTACCAGTTGACCGTCGAACGTGTGGTGGCCCACCGATCGGTGGTGGTCGTCCAGTTGAGCGAGGCAATGGAGATCGCGGGATCCCGGGACGTGACGCGCGAGGTGCTGGTATTCGACACCGATGGGGCGGCCTCGATCACCCGTATCGACATCTTCATCCAGCGCCCGTCGGCGTAGATGGGCTGGTGGGGAAGCCGGACTGAAGCCGGACTGAAGCCGGACTGGAGCCGGACTGGATCCACCGGGCAATCTGAGCGGAACGACCGCCACATCTCGGGAGGAGACCGATGACCGCCACGACAGAGTCAGACGACCAATCTGGGATCATCACCAAGACGCGAACGGGCTCCGTACCAGAGGCGGTAGACAGACTGGTGGAGCTGGTCGAACAGCATGGGATGAAGGTCTTCACCATCGTGGATCACCGGGCCGAGGCCGAAGACCACGGCCTCACCCTCCGCCCCACCAACGTCGTCGTCTTCGGCAGCCCGGTGGCGGGTACGCCCGTCATGGAGGAGGCCCCGCTGGCCGCCCTCGACCTGCCCCTCAAGGTCCTCATCTGGGACGACGACGGTCAGACCAAGATCAGCTACACCGATCCCGCCGAACTGGCCCGGCGCTACCGGCTGCGCACCGATCTGGCCGCCCGATTGGCCGGCATCGGGCCCCTCACCGACGCCCTGGCCGGCGGGTGAGGGGAGGTGGGCGCGGCCTTCGTCCCGATCACGGCAGGTGCGACACCAGGGCATCGGCCAGCAGGGTCGGCCGGGTGACGAAGGGGGAATGGTCCGAGTCGATCTCCACGATTTCGTCGGCCCGCCGCGCCATCCACCGTTGGGCGGCCGGCGGCAGTGTCCGATCGTTGGTGCACACCACGTAGGTGGAGGGAATCGACTTCCACGCCGGTTCGGACTTCTGCACCATCGGTTCGAGGGGCATGGGCCGCAGGCGGGCGATCAGCCCGGCCGCCGTCCGCTCGTCGGTGTCGCCGTAGAACAGTTCACGGGCCGCTCGGGGATCGACCGTCACCCCCGTCTCGGCTACCACCACCGACTCCATGATCGGGCTCCCGTGGGCCGCCAGAATGGTGGTGGCGTCTTCGCCGGCTTCGGCCAAGAAGGCGGTGACGTAGACCAGCCGGCTCACCGTGGGCAGGTCGACGGCCGCCTCGGAGATGACCAGACCACCGTAGGAATGACCGACCAGGACGGTGCCTGGCCCCATCGCCTCGGTGGCCCGCCGGGCCGCCGTAACATCGTCTTCGAAGCCGGTGAGAGGCAGCTCGACGGCGTTGACGGTGACGCGGCGACGCTCCAGCTCCTCGACCACGGCCCGCCAGCACCAGGCCCCGTGCCAGGCGCCGTGCACCAACACCACTCCGGCCATCCTCCTCCTCTCGGACCTCGGGACTCTCGGCCCGGTCGTGCCGGTTCCACGCTCGGCGGGGCCGTCCCCTGGCGACGGTAGCCGTCGGGACCGGGCGGGTCATCTCCGGCCCCCGGAGGAAGTGCGGACGGCACCCGGCGAGCGGACACCCAGCCGGCCGGTCTAGGCGTTGACCCACTGCAGATGGTCGAGGACGGTGGGAAAGGTGTCTCGAACCGCCATCGCCCCGTTGAACACGTCCTGGTGGCCGTATTCGTCGAACACCTTCCGCCGATAGTGGGCACCACCGAACTCGCCCACCAGCAGGTCGAAGGTCCGCTGGGTGGACCCGGGCAACCACACGAGATTGCGTCGGCCGGACAGGAAGCCGATAGGTCGGCGGAGTCGCTCTAGGTGGACCAGGTACTCCTTCTGTCCCCGTACCCCCACCAGCTCCTCGGCCCGGGCCATCAGCGACAGATGGTCCATCATCGTCATGTTGGTCGGGCCGAACAACTCGTGCAGGGCGGCGTGGGTGGCCGGATTGAGGTTGGCATGGTGCACGGCATTGCCGTATATGAAGGCCACCCGCCGGCACACCGCCTCATCGCACTCCTCGTCCTTCGGGATCGGATAGAGCCGCAGCACACGATCGAACAACGCCTGGAGGAAAGACTCGTTGACGAACGAGTCGGTGGTGAGGATCCGGACGCCCATGCGGTGCAGGATCTCCCCCAGCCCCAGACCGACCTTCAATCGGGTCAGTGTGGGGGCGATCGGATGGACACCGACGGCGGAACACAGCATCGACGTCGGATCGACCGCGCCGATGAGGGTGGCCATCGACCAGGTCAGCGAACCCACACAGTGGACGACCACGTGGAGGTCCGACCGCCCCGTCTCGGCCGCCACCCGGGCGGCGGCCGCCGGGTGGTCGAACCGGGCCACCTGGTCGCCGTCGAACTGGGTGCGGGAGGTGGGGAGGAGGGTCGACGCCCGCCACTCCTGGAGCCACACGTCATAACCGTGGGCCACCAGGTACTCGACCAGTGTCACCTCCGAGGTGTCGAGCGACCAGGTGAGCGGATTGCCCATCCCATGGCTCAACAGCACGGGGGCCGAGCCACCGCCCCGGTAGCGGGTCAAGCGCAAGGCCACCCCGTCGGACGTCCGGTACTCGTGGATCCGGGGGGCAGGCACGTCCAGGGGGCGGTGCCGCCTGGGAGGCGCCTTCCGATCGAACGAGGTGGTCCGGTGGACCACCGATCCGTAGTCCCGGGCCAGGACGCCGGCGAAGGCCGAGCAGAAATTAGCTTCGATCCGCAGACGCTCGAAGTAGCCGACGGGGCCCACCACTTCGATGGTGGCCAGCTGGCGGGCGAAGTCGCCGGGAGCGATGCGCAGGACTCCGTAACCGAGGATCCGGCCCTGGGGCCCCTCACTGCTGAGGGCGGCGTACAGGGTGGAGGCGGCGGCCCATGCCTCATCCAGGTCGCCGGGAGCCAGCCTCTTGAAGCCCACGAGACGGAAGCGATCGCCGGACACCGCCACCAGTGGCAAGTCGTAGCGCATGGTTCGCACCGCCGGATCCGGGTCGTCGGCCACCAGGAGCTGGAACCGTCCCCCTTCGACCGTCAACGGGTCGGGGGCCAGCCGCGGCACCGACACCGTCCCCTCCACCCCCATCGGGGTATCGAGGTGTCCGGTCACCAATTCGACGTCGGTGCTGACCAGGGTGAGGACGAACGACAGCTCGAGTCCCGTCTGGCCGCGGCCATGGACCTCGTCCTCCTCGAACTGCTCGAGCTGGCCGTCGTTGGGCACGCCGTCCGGTGCCCACCAACCGGACATGCGCTCGGTGAACCGGAGACCGGGGGTGGTGGGTCCGGGTGCCGGGGCGGGCGGGCCCGACGCCGGGGTCACCGGTTGCGAGCTCCAGCCCCGCTCGGCGCACAGCAGGGCCATGGACCGTTCGGTGAGAGCCGAGATGGTCAGGAGCGGATTGACGCCGAGGGGCACGGGGACGATGGACCCGTCGGCCACCATCAGGTTGTCGTAGACCTCAGGGCCGGCGGCCGACGAGAACACCCGACCTCGATGATCGACCACTCCCTCCTCGGCGCCCTCGGCCATGACGCAACCACCCAGGGGGTGGACGGTGATCAGGTCGTCGTGGAAGAGGCGAGTGCTCAGAGGATCGCTGACGTACGTCCCCCCGCCATGCCGGGCTGCGGTCTCCAGCGCCTCGTCAGCTCCCCGGTAGTAGGCACTCGAACCGACTCCGGGCCAGTCGATGGCCACGTGGTCGTCCCGCAGGACCAGTTGTCCCCCGTCGTCGTCCCGACCGACCAGCAGAAAGGTCTGGAGATGCTCGGGCGCTCCCCGGCGGCCCCCACTGAGCAGCCCGACCACGGCGGACAGCCGCTCCCGCCACCGACGGGTCACGGACTGTTCGGCCGCCCCGAACTCGGTCAGGAGCTCGCCGGCCACCACTTCGCCCAGCAGGCCGGGGATGACGCCATCCTCGATGATCATCCCGCTCCCGCCCGACGGGGAGCGGTGGTCGATGAGGGCGGTGATGCACGGGCCGGCCGGGGACGTGGGGTCGGGGGCCCGGTGACCGGCACCCATGCCCCGGACCACCATCTGGGGCCGTTCGGCGAAGCCGAGAACGTCTCCATTCCCACTGAAGCGATGACCCAGGCGTTCCGAGACGGTCAGTCCGGCGGCCCGGGAGCGGAGCAGGATCTCCGTCGATCCGAGCGTTCCGGCCGCCAGCACCACCAGATCGGCGGTGACGGCCATGGGTGGGGCCCGGAAGTCCGTGTCCCGCCCCAGACCGAGGGGCTGGGCATGCACGATCCACCGGCCGTCGCCGGCTCGATGCTCGACCGTCCGGACCTCCATCTCGGTGAAGATGGAGGCACCGTGAGCATGGGCGTCGGGCAGGTAGTTCATGAGCACGGTGTTCTTGGCGGCGAAGTTGCACCCGGTCACACAGTCCCCGCAGCCCACGCAGGCCGCCTGGTAGACCCCGGACCGGTTGACGCCGCTCCGGAAGGTGACGTTGATGGGCGTCAGGGCGACGCCTCGACCACCGGCGGCCACCTGAAGCGCGTCGATCTTGGCGAGGCGGGGGAAGGTCGACGGGTAGGGGGTGGACTGGAGCATGGCTCGTGCGGCGGCAAACCCGTCGGCCAGGTCGGCGTCGACTCCGGCCCGGAGTGCCGCCGGCCACCGCCGATCGCCGAAGACCACCGGCTCGGGCTGAAGGGCCACGTTGGCATTGACCAACGACGTACCTCCCAGCCCGCAGCCGGAGAACACCTTCATGGGCCCGTCGGTGTGGAACCAGTAGAGATTCCGGCGGTCCCCCTCCTGCTGGTGCGGGCCGAGCCCCGGTCCGGTCCTCTGCACGTGGCTGAGGGCATCGGCCATGGTGGTGGGGAACTCCCCCGGCAGCATCTCACGACCTCGTTCGAACACCGCCACCGACCGACCGGCGCCACTGAGCCGACAGGCGGCAATGGATCCGCCGTAGCCGGAACCCACCACGATGACCTGGTAGTGGTCAGCGAGCTCCGTCAGTGGTTGAGCGAGTCGGTCCACATCCACTCCCGCCAGGGCCTGGACTTCCTTTCGAGCGGACGACGGGATTCGAACCCGCGACCCCAACCTTGGCAAGGTTGTGCTCTACCAACTGAGCCACGTCCGCGAAGGGTCATCACACTAGCAGTTGCCCGACCCGATCCCCCGGGGCCGGCACCGGCCGCCAGCCGCCGATCGACCGGGTATTCGGGCCCGGCCGCCACCGGGACGGGCGGCGGACGACCCGGTCAGGCCGGCAACTCCGAGTGCCACCACGGCACCGGTCGGAGGCGGCGGTTCGCCTGGTCGACCAGCTCCCCGAGCGACTCGCCCATGCCCCGGGCGATGGTGGCGACGTCGGGGGCCAGGTCCCAGCAGGCGTGGACACCCACGTACATGGTGTCCAGGTAGGAGAACACGGTGACGTTGACCCCGACTCCCTCGATGATCGGGCCCAGGGGGTACATGGCCACCATCCGGGCGCCGGCCAGATAGAGGGGAGCATCGGGCCCGGGGACGTTGGAGACGACGAGATTGAAGATGGGCGTCAAGCGGTCGAAGAGGCGGACGTTGGTCACCAGCCGGGTCAGTCGGGTGGCCAGTGCCGGCACCATCGCCTCGGCCCACCCGGCGAATACCTCGGGGCCGACCGCCGTCGTCTGCTCCTTGGCCACCCGCATGGCGCTGGTCACCTGCGAGAGCCGGGTGGCGGCGTCGTCGATGCCGGTCGACAGTGACACCAACAGTGCCGATACCCGGTTGCCCAGCGCTCCCCGCTCGGACTCGGTCCGGACCGACACCGGGACCAGGGCCACCAGCGAGCCCTCGAACGATTCGTCCCGCTCGGCGAAGAACCTCCGCATGGCCCCGCCGGTCACCGTCAGCACCACGTCGTTGGCCGTCCCGCCGAGCACCTCCCGCACCCGGCCGATGTCGGCCAGAGGCAGCTCGGCCAGGGCCACCCGACGATGGGGCGAAATGGCCCGGTTGATGGAGGTGTGGGGGGCGGTGAAGGGCGGAGGGGGTGGGGCGCCGGCCGCCTGGCGGTTGCGAGCGTTGAGGCCCCGGGCCGCCTGTAGCGTGCGAGTCACCGAGCGCACCACCGAGTCGGCCGCCCCGGGAATCGAGGCCACCACGTCGCGCCACCGCTCCACCCCGCCGGGGAGTGGATCGGGCGTCCAGTTCGGATCGGCCGTCCGGTGGTCGTGCCCGCCGGCCGGCGGCCACCCCTCCCTCCGGCCCGGCCGGCCTGTCGTGCGGCTCGGGCCGAAGAGCGGACGCGGGACGGGCTCCGGCGAGAGATCGAAGAACGCCGCCATCACCTCGACCCCGGACACGCCGTCGATGATCGAGTGGTGGACCTTGGGGATGAGGGCGATACGGCCTTCCGCCAGCCCCTCGACCACATGGAACTCCCACAGGGGCCGGCGTCGGTCGAGCGGCCGCGACGCCACGTCGGCGGCCAGGGCCGCCAGTTCGTCGAGGCCACCCGGGGCCGGGACGCTGGCCCGCCGCACGTGGAAGTCGATGTCGAACTCGGGATCGTCGACCATGGACGGGTGCTGGAGACCGAAGGGGACTTCGATCATCCGTTGGCGGAACGGTGGCACCAGCGGCAACCGGCTGGACACCAGGTCCCTCACCTGCTCGAAGCCGGTTCCCTCCTCGCCCGGGTCGAACACCAGGATGCCGAGGATGTGGAGATGGGCGGTGGGCGACTCCAGGGACAGGAACGCACTGTCGAGGCCTTTCACACGTTCCACGGCCGCTACCGCCCCGTCGATCCGAAGCCGCCGAGGCCGCGATCGCTTCCGGGCAGCTCCCCGGCCTCGACGAAATCGGCCGCCGCCACCCGCTGGATCACCAGTTGGGCGATCCGATCGCCCCGGTGCACCTCGTAGTCGTGGTCGGGATCGGTGTTGACCAACAGGACGGCCAGCTCGTGGCGGTAGCCGGCATCGATCAGGCCCGGCGTGTTCAGGCAGGTCACCCCGTGCCGCAGGGCCAAGCCGCTCCTCGGTTGCACGAAGCCGGCACATCCCACCGGGATGGCCAGGGCGATGCCGGTGGGCACGAGGGCCCGCCCGCCCCGACACGCCAGCCTGGCATCGACCCGGGCCACCAGGTCGGCCCCGGCATCGCCCGGGTGGGCGTAGCCCGGCAGGGGCAGATCGGGATCGAGCCGCCGCACGGGCACGGTGACGGCCCACGGGGGGGCGCCGGTGGCGGTCGGGGCGCGCCGGTGCCCGGCCTCGATGGCCCCTTCGACGCCGCTGTGTGATGCCGGGCCCACCGGACTCCTCCGCTTGCTCGAGTGTGGACGCTACCCCGATGTCCACCCTCACCGACAGTGAGAATTCCTCGCCGGCGCCCGGTGTGCAAATCGGGTCGACGGGCCGGGCCGTCGGATCGGGTCTGACGCCCCGTCATTTTTGACTTCCGGGGGCCAACCGGTAGCGTCACGGGGTGCTCGTGTGGATGGATCTGGAGATGACTGGGCTCGACGTGGAACACGACGTCATCGTCGAGGTGGCCACCCTCATAACCGACGACGACCTGGTCATCGTGGCCGAAGGTCCGGACCTGGTGGTGTCGGCCTCCAGCCGGCAACTCGATACCATGGACGAGTTCGTCCGCGACATGCACGCCAAGAGCGGGCTGCTGGAGGAGATCGCCGCCTCGACCACGTCACTGGAGGAGGCGGGCCAGGCCACCCTGGACTTCATCCGGGCCCACGTGCCCAAGGCCCGGACGGTACCGCTGGCCGGGAACTCGATCGGGACCGACCGGCGCTTCCTGGCCGCCCAACTCCCCGACATCGAGGAGTACCTCCACTACCGGTCGGTCGACGTCTCGACCATCAAGGAGCTGGCCAGCCGTTGGTACCCCGAGGTGGCCAAGGCGGCCCCGGTCAAGGCCGGGGGCCACCGGGCCATGGACGACATCCGCGAGAGCGTGGCCGAACTGGCCTACTACCGGACGGCGGTGTTCAAGGCGCCGGACGGGAGCTAGACCAGCCCCCATGGCCGACGACCGGCAGCCCGCCACCGACGTTCCGAGTGTTCCCTCCCTGGCCGAGGTGACCGCCACCCTGACCGCCGCCGGCGCCCCCTTCGAGATGGAGGACCTGGTGATCCGGGGGGTGACCACCCGCACCTGGAAGACCGCCCCCGTCACCCTGCGCGCCATCCTCGAGATGACGGCCGGACACGGCGACGCCACCTTCCTCGTCTACGAGGACGAGCGGATCACGTTCGCCGAGCACTTCCGCCTGGCCGCCGGACTGGCCAACGCCCTGGTCGAAAAGTACGGCATCGAAAAAGGCGATCGGGTGGCCATCGCCATGCGCAACCTGCCCGAGTGGGTGATGGCCTTCTGGGCCGCCATCGCCGCCGGGGCGGTGGTGGTTCCGGTCAACGCCTGGTGGACGGGTCCGGAACTGGCCTACGGCCTCCACGACTCGGGATCGACGGTGGTGTTCGTGGACGAGGAGCGCCGGGACCGGATCCTCCCCCACCTGGACGAGATCCCCGGCCTCACCGCCATGATCGTGTGCTGCGAGGAGCCGGATCCCGACGGCGGACGCCGGCCGGCCGAGGGTGGCCAGGCCGGCCGTTCCGGGGCCCCTCCCCTCCCTCTGGTCCCCTTCGCCGAGCTGACGGCCGGGCTGCCCGACCGGGCCGTCCTCCCCGAGGTGGCCATCGGGCCGGACGACGACGCCACCATCTTCTACACGTCGGGGACCACCGGCCGGCCCAAGGGAGCGGTGGGCACCCACCGGAACAGCGCCTCCAACCTGATGAACCTGTTCTTCGTGGCCACAGCCGGGGGTATGCGACGGACCGGACCGTCGGCCCACACCGAGGGGACCACGCAGAACTCGAACCTCTTGTCGGTGCCGCTGTTCCACGCCACCGGTTGCCATGCCCTGCTGGTCACCAACACGGCGGCCGGCGGCAAACTGGTGATGATGCACCACTTCGATCCCGATCGGGCTCTCGAGCTCATCGAGCGGGAGCGCATCACCATCTTCGGGGGCGTACCGGCCATGGTCATGCAGGTGATCGACTCACCCAACTTCTCCAAGCGGGACACCTCGTCGGTGCGGTCGATCTCCTACGGGGGAGCTCCGTGCCCGCCCGATCTGGTCCGCCGCATCAAAGAGCACTTCCCCGGAGGAGCGCCTGGCAACGGTTACGGCATGACCGAGACGTCGGCCATGACCACCATGAACAGCGGCGACGACTACGTCCGCAAGCCTGACAGCGTCGGTCCCCCCGCCCCGGTGTGCGACGTGTCGGTGGTGCCCGAAGACTACGACGGCGCCGAGCCCCCGGCCGACCAGCGGGCCGACCCGGACCGGATCGGCGAGCTGTGGATCAAGGGACCCAATGTCGTGCGCGGCTACTGGAACCGGCCCGAGGAGACGGCCGCCACCTTCACCGCCGGCTGGCTGCACACCGGCGACGTCGCCCGGATCGACGAGGAGGGGTTCGTCCACATCGTCGACCGGGCCAAGGACATGATCATCCGGGGCGGCGAGAACGTCTACTGCGTGGAGGTCGAGGATGCCCTCTACGAGCATCCGGCGGTGATCGACTGTGCGGTCATCGGCGTGCCCGACCCGGTGCTGGGCGAAGAGGTGGGAGCGGTGGTCGTCCTCCGCCCGGGCCAGGACGTCGGGGCCGACGAGTTGGCCCGGTTCGTAGCCGAGCGCCTGGCGGCGTTCAATGTCCCGAGCCGGTTCTGGTTCCGGGCCGACCCCCTGCCCCGCAATCCGGCCGGCAAGGTGCTGAAGCGGGAGCTGCGGGCCGAGTTGCTGGGCACCGCCCCCGCCGGTTGAGCCCCGGCCGGCCACCGGCCGGCTCGGACATCAACCCCGGGCCGCCAGTCGCTCCCGGGTGGAGACCACGTCGCGTCCCATCTGTTCGATCAGGGCGTCGACCGACTCGAAGGCCTGCTCGTCACGGAGCCGGGCCACGAACGACACCTTGGCCCCCTCGCCGTAGAGGTCGCCGGAGAAGTCGATGAGGTGGGCCTCGACCAGCAGGTCAGCGTCGGCCCCGTAAAAGGTGGGGCGCCGGCCGACCGAGATGGCCGCCTCCCGCCAGGACCCGTCGGGGCGGCCGTACCAGCCGGCGTAGATTCCGGGCGCCGGCAGGCTGATACCGGCCGGGACATCCACGTTGGCGGTCGGGAAGCCCAGTTCGGCGCCCCCCCGGTGATCGCCGTGGACCACCGGACCCCGGACCTGGTGGGGACGGCCCAGCAGCGCGGATGCCTCCTCCACCTGCCCGGCAGCCACCAGGCTGCGTATCCGGGTGGACGAGATGGGTTCGGCCAGTGCCCCGTCGACCCCGGGATCGGCCCGGAGGCCCACCCCTTCGACCGCAAACCCCGCGGCCGACCCCAACTCGGTCAGGAGAGCCACGTTGCCCTTGCGTCCGTGACCGAAGTGGAAGTCCTCGCCCACCACCACCAGCCGGGCACCCAGTCCCTCGACCAGCACCGAGGACACGAACTCCTCGGCCGTCTCGTTGGCCCGCTCGGTGGTGAAGGGGACCACCACCGTCCGGTCGACCCCCGCCGCCTCCAGCAGCTCGAGCTTCTGGTCGAGGTCGCACAGCAGGCTGGGGGCCGACTCCGGCCGGACCACGGTGGCCGGATGACGGTCGAAGGTGACCACCACCATGGTCAGCCCGCCTCGGTCGGCCCGCAAGCGCAACTCGGCGAACAGGGCCCGATGGCCCAGGTGGACACCGTCGTAGGCACCGATGGTGACCGCCGAACCGTTGGCGGTCGGGACGCACCTCGACGGGTCGGTCACGATGTCCATCACCGTGGCAGGTTACCGCTGCCGGCGCTGGACCAGGTGCGTCGTCCGGCCGGCACGTCGGCGCCGCGGCAAGGGTCCCTCACCGGTCACCCTGCCGACTCGAGGACGACGGCGGGACGGATCCGGTCGGTTTCGGTGGCCTCGTAGACGGCCAGGAGCCGGTGCCCGTCGTCGACCAGTCCCCACGGACCGTCACCGGTCACCCCCAGAGGGACGCGGTCGAGGGGCAGGCCGCGGGAGACGTGCTGCTGCACGTCGAACGGCACCACCACCTGGTCGAGGTGGCGGAGGGCCTGGGCCGGGGTCAGCACGTCGGTCGGGGCCAACTCGTCGACCAGCTGGGCGTCCTCCACCGCGAAGGAGCCGATGGAGGTCCGGCGCAGGTTGGCCAGATGGGCCCCGCCGCCCAGGGCCGTGCCCAGGTCGGCGGCCAGCACGCGGATGTAGGTACCCGAGGAGCACACCACCTCGATCCGGAACACTCCGGGGGCCAGGCCCGGGAACACGTCGAAGCGGTGCACGGTCACCGGCCGGGCCTTGCGCTCCACCTCGATGCCCTCCCGGGCCAGGGCGTGGAGCCGGCGACCACCCACCTTCACCGCCGACACCATGGGCGGGACCTGGTCGATGGGTCCGGTCAGGGCCCGGGCGGCCGCCCGCACCTCGGCCAGGCCCACATGGGCCATGTCCCAGGTGCCGATGGGCTCGCCGGACGAGTCCAGGGTGGAGGTCGCCGTGCCGAGCACCACCTCGCCGGCATAGTTCTTGGGGAGGATGGTGAGGAACCGCATCAACCGGGTGGCCCGGCCCAGGCCGACCAACAGGACGCCGGTGGCGTCGGGGTCGAGAGTGCCGGCGTGGCCCACCCGGCGTTGCCCGAAGATCCGCCGACACCGGGCCACCACGTCGTGGGACGTCCAACCCGCCTCTTTGTCCACCACCACCAGTCCATTCACCTGGTCGTCACCGGAACCGCTCATCGGTCGGGCCCGGGCCGGTCCTCCGCCCCGTCACGCCCGTCGTCTCGGATCCGGCGCAGCACCTCCTCCACCCGGCTGCCGGCCACCACCGCCGGGTCGACGGTGAAGTCGAGGGTCGGGGTGCGCTTCATCCTGACCTGACGCCCCAGCGTCCGTTGCAGCTGGGTCCGGCGCTCGGCCAGCGCCTCGGCGGCGTCCTCGGTGAGCGAACTCAGGTAGACGGTGGCGTGGCGGAGGTCGGGGGCGGTGTCCACCGAGGTGACGGTGACCAGCCGCAGGCGCTCGTCGGCATCGGCCAGCCGCTCCAACTCCTCGGCCAACACCTGGCGCAACACCTGGTTGACCCGGAGTGAGCGCGCATAGGGCGCAGCACCGCGGTTGTCATGCCGGCGACCTGACACAGCTCCTCCACTCAGCCGACGAAGTCGGGACCGTTCGCCCCCCGGGGAGGCGCCGACGCTACGTGCGGGGGATCTCCCGCTCCTCGAAGGTCTCGATGATGTCGCCCTCTTTGAGGTCCTGGTAGTCCGAAAGTCCGATCCCGCACTCGAAGCCGGACTGGACCTCGCGGGCGTCGTCCTTGAACCGCCGGAGCGAGGTGATGGTGCCCTTCCAGATGACCACGCCCTCCCGCAGGAACCGGACCTTGGAGCCCCTGGTGATCACGCCCTCCCGCACGTAACAGCCGGCGATGGCGCCGATCCGCGGGACCCGGAAGACCTGCCTGACCTCGGCCTCGCCCGTCACCACCTCCTCGAACACCGGGGACAGCAGTCCGAGCATGGCCGACTCGAGGTCCTCCAGCAGCTTGTAGATGATCTCGTAGGTCCTGATCTCGACGTCGGCCTTGGCCGCCATCTCCCGGCTCCGGCGATCGGGACGGACGTTGAACCCGATGATGGCGGCCGTGGAGGCCTGGGCCAACTCCACGTCGGACTCGGTGATCCCGCCAACACCCCGTCGGACGAAGTTGAGCTTGACGTCCTCCCGCTCGAGCTTGCGGAGACTCTCGGTCACCGCCTCCAACGAGCCCCGCACGTCGGCTTTGAGGATGAGGTTGAGGGTGGCCGTCTCGCCCCGCTGGATCTGCTCGAACAGGTCCTCGAGCTTGGCTCCGCCCAGGGCCGAGGTGGCCGCCGGCACGTGACCGGCCACCCGGTACCGGTGGGCCCTGGCCTCGCCCATGGTCCGGGCCTGGGCCAGTTCGGGGGCCACTCTGAACTCGTCGCCAGCCTCGGGCGGCTCGGAGAACCCGAGCACCTGGACCGGTGTCGAGGGGGGTGCCTCCTTGATCTGGTCGCCGTGGTCGTCGACCAGGGCCTTGACCTTGCCCCAGGCCGCCCCGGCCACGATCGGATCGCCCACCCGCAGGGTGCCGCGTTCGACGATGACCGAGGCCACCGGGCCCCGGCCGATCTCGAGCTCGGCTTCGAGGACCACACCCCGGGCCCGGCCCTCGGGCGTGGCCACCAGCTCCTCGACTTCGGCCACCAGGATGATCTGTTCCAACAGGTCGTCTATGCCCAGATTCTGCAGGGCCGAGATCTCCACGGCGATGGTGTCGCCGCCCCACGCCTCGGGAACCAGGCCGTGCTCGGACAGCTGTTGGAGCACCCGGTTGGGATCGGCTTCCTCGCGATCGATCTTGTTGACGGCCACGATGATGGGAACGTCGGCCGCCTTGGCGTGGTCGATGGCCTCCACCGTCTGGGGCATCACGCCGTCGTCGGCCGCCACCACCAGCACCACGATGTCGGTCACCTCGGCCCCCCGGGCCCGCATGGCGGTGAACGCCTCGTGGCCCGGGGTGTCGATGAAGGTGATCGGGTGCCCGTTCCAGTCGACCTGGTAGGCGCCGATGTGCTGGGTGATGCCGCCGGCCTCGCCGGCCACCACGTTGGCCGACCGGATGCGGTCCAACAGCAGGGTCTTGCCGTGGTCGACGTGGCCCATCACCGTGACCACGGGCGGCCGGGGCCGGATATCCTCCTCGTCCTCCTCCTCGTCCTCCTCGTCGAAGAACTTGGCCAGCAGCTCGGCTTCGCGCTCTTCCCCCGGGTCCACCAGGCGGACGTCCGCACCGAGCTCGGCGGCGAACAGCTCGATCATGTCGTCGGTCAGTGACTGGGTGGCGGTGACCATCTCTCCCTGGAGAAGCAGGAACCGGATGACGTCGCCGGCCGAGCGGTTGAGCTTGGGTCCGAGGTCACGGGCCGTCGAGCCGCGCTCCACGATCACCTCGGTGTCGGGCACCGGGGCGGTCGAGGGCATGTAGGCCGTCAGTTGGGTCGGCTCGAGCTCTTCGAGGTTGCGACGGCGCCGGCGTGGGCGCCGCTGGTTGGGTCGGCCCCGTCCCACCCCGGGACCACCCCGTCCACCGGGACCTCCCGGACCACCGCCGGGTCCGCCGCCGGGACGGCCACCGCCGTAGCCGCCCGTCGATCCGCCGCCGGGTCGGGATCCGAAACCTCCACCCGAGGAGCCGGCTCCGGCTCCCCCTGACCTGGTGCCGCTGCTGGCCGGGCGACCGGCCACCGGTCCGCCCTGGCGTCCCGAGAACCCGCCGGGTCCCCCGGGACGCGGTCCTCCCGCCGGGGGGCGACGTCCGCCCGAGCCGGGGGGCGGTGGGATGGGCTTGCCCGTGACCGAGCGGGGGGGGCCGCCCGGCGGGGGTGGTATGGGACGGCCCGACGAGCTGGTCGGGGGGCGCGTGGGGGCCGACGGCGGAGAGACCGGGGCGCTGGCCTGGGTCGGGGCCGGGGCCGGCGTCGCCGTCTGGGGACCGGCTGCCGGGGCCGGGGCCGGGGCTCGAGGAGTCGGCGGCGCCGGGGCGGGGTTGGCCGCCGGGGCGGGGGCTGCCGGTGGGGCGGGGGCACTCGGTGCCGCCGCGGCCGGGTTCGGGGCCGGGGCACTGGCCGCCGGAGCGGCCGGGGCGGGAGGCGCCGCCGGAGCGGCCGGAGCGGGAGTTCTGGGAGCGGGGGCGGGAGCCGTCGGCAACTCGGAGGCCGGCCGGCTGGTGATCAGCCGGGATCCGGTGCGCTTGACCGGCGGCGGGTTCGGCGACACCGGTGCCGCCGCCCTGGCCGGGACGGCTCGGTCGGTGGCCGGGGGCGGCTCGAGGTCGGGAGCGGGCTGATCGATGCTGTTCGGAGCAGGTGTGGACTTCTGGGGGGCGGCCTTCTTGGCGGCTGCCGCCTTCTTGGCCGGTGGTGCCGGCTCCTCGGGCTGCACCGGGCGTCTGAGGCCCTCCCGGTCGGCCTTGCGGCGGGCGCGGTCGGCCTGGGCGTCCTCGATGGACGACGAATGGCTCTTGACCCCCATCCCCAGGGACAGGCACAGGTCAAGGGCTTCTTTGTTGGTCAGGCCGAGCTCGTGGGCGAGCTCGTACACGCGGATCTTCTTCGGCAACGGCTGTTACTGCCCTTCATTCACGTCGTACGTGCCGATACGCACATACGACCCACTATCCTCGCACATCACAGGACCGAACCCTCCGAGCCCACCGCCTGGTTGTCGGCTGGACCCATGTGCAGGGCGATCCTCAACTTTTCTACGTCTGCACCGCTCACCGGGCGCCGGAGCGCCCGCTCGAAGGCCCGGCGGCTGGCCGCCCGCTCGAAGCACTGGTGGGAGCCCCGGCAGAACCACGCCCCACGGCCCGGATGTCCATGGCCCACCACCAGGGTTCCGTCGCCACTGCTGGCCACGCGGACCAGCAGGTCCGTCGGTGGGCGGCCCGACAGCCGATGCAGGTCCGGACCGGCCCTATTCGGCCGCCCCCCCGCCCGGGGTGCCGGTCGGAACACTCTCGGAGGCCACCTCGACCGCTTCGGCCTGCTCGACTGCCTCGACTGCTTCTACCGCCTCGACTGCTTCGACCGCCTCGACTGCTTCGACTGCTTCGACTGCACCGTCGCCGGGGGCCGCCTCGGCCCCGTCGGCGCCCTGCGACCACTCGGTGACCGACACCGCCGAGCCGCCCTCGGCCGGTTGCCAGACCATCTCGCCCGCCTCGTTCTGGATCCACTCGCCCTCGGCCCACTCCTCGCCCGAGTAGCCGGACTCCTCGTCGGCCAGCTGGGTCTCGCTCTTGATGTCGATTCGCCATCCGGTGAGCCGGGCCGCCAACCGGGCGTTCTGGCCCTCCTTGCCGATGGCCAGGGACAGCTGGTAGTCGCTGACGATGACGGTGGCGGTGCCGGTCTCGTCGTCCAGACGGACCTCGCGAACCCTCGCCGGAGCCAGGGCCGACTGGATCAACTCGACAGGGTCGTCGGAGAACGGCACCACGTCGACACGCTCGCCCCGGAGCTCGTTGGTGACCATCCGCACCCGGGACCCCCGGGCCCCCACGCAGGCGCCGACCGGGTCCACATTGGGATCGTTGGACCAGACAGCGATCTTGGTGCGGTGGCCGGGCTCGCGGGCGGCCGCCTTGATCTCCACCGCGCCCGAGGAGATCTCGGGCACCTCCAACTCGAACAGCCGCTTGATGAGGCCGGGGTGGCTCCTGCTGACCACGATCTGAGGACCCTTGGTGGTCTTGCGCACTTCGACGATGTAGGCCTTGAGGCGCGCCCCGTGCTCGTAGCGCTCGTAGGACACCTGCTCGGCCTGGGGCAGCAACGCCTCCACCTTGCCCAGATCGAGCAAGGTGTAGCGGTTGTCGGTCTGTTGGACGATGCCGGTCACGATGTCACCCTCGCGTCCCGCGTACTCCTCGTACTTGAGATCGCGCTCCACCTCACGGATCCGCTGGAGGATCACCTGCTTGGCCGTCTGAGCGGCGATCCGGCCGAAGTCGTCGGGGGTGTCGTCCCATTCGCGGGTCACATTCCCGTCCTCGTCGAGCTCCTGTCCGTAGACCCGGATCTCGCCCGATTCCGGGTCGATGGTGACCACGGCCTCCTCGGCCGCGTCGGGACGACGCTTGTAGGCGGCCACCAGGGCGTTGGCCAGCGCATCGAGCAGGGTCTCGACCGAGATGCCCTTGTCCCGCGCGATCTGGCCGAGCGCGTCGAGGAACTCGAAGTTGGGCTTGCTCATGGGGTGACGACCTGCTTCCTCTTCTCCATTGCCTTCGCTGACCCCGGGCCGTCGCCGGCCGAGGTCTTGGACCTGTTCCCTTTTACCCGGGGCTCGGGGCCCCACACGAACAGCGTCCGGGCTTTGTCGATGTCGGTGTAGGCCAGCCTCACCGGCGGGCCGGGGGCACCGTCCACCGCCAGCTCCAGTCCCGTGTCGTCGGCCGCCACCAGCCGACCACGGAGCCGCCGGTCGCCGGGGACCTGGGGACGGGTCTTGACCGTCACCGTCTCCCCCACCGCCTTGGCGAAGTGGGCCGGGGTCCGCAAGGTGCGCTCCACCCCGGGGCTGGACACTTCGAGCGCGTACCTACCAGGGATCGGATCCAGCTCGTCGAGGATCGACGAGACGGCCCGATTGGCTTCGGTCAGGGCTTCGAGATCGACGCCCCCGGGTCGGTCCACGGTGACCAGCAGGACGCCCGACCTCTGCTCGACATCGACTAGTTCGAGGTCGGCGGCAGCCAACACGGGTTCGAGTACGGGAATGAGCTCTTCGACCATGTGCGCTGCCTCCTTTTCGGGTTCCGGTGACGTCGTCGGTGGTCGACATCGTCTTTGTCCAACTGTCCTCGTGGCCTTTCGTGCGGCCTGTCCTGCACCTTCTTCGAAGCGTTGGCGAACAAAACAAAAGCGTGGGCTGTCCGCCCACGCTTCAGCAGCGTCACTTCACTCCAGCAGAACGGCAGATCTAAAAGTATAGCAGCGGCGGTCTCGAACTGTGAGGGGCATGAGGTGGGATTTTTCCGGAATTTCGCCGGTGGCCGCCGTGGCCGCCGGTTCGACCCCTCGACCCCGTCTTCCCGCCGGCCGGCCGGGGTCCGGCCCCGACGCTCGAGGAGCGGTCAGGGCACCGGGGCCCGTCCCCCGGGCTCAGGCCTGGGACCGGCCCTCGCCGTACTTCTTGCGGATCATCTCCACCTTGGTCTCCGAGGCGTTGGCGTCGGCACCCTTGTCCTCGAGCAGGGCCAGCCGGTCGGCCTCGGCTTCGGCCTCGGCACCTGAATCGGCGGCGGCCAGCCTGGCCTCGACCCCCTCGGCCACGAGCTTCTCCGCCTCGGCCACCAACGCCTCGACCATCTCGTCCTCGGGGACCACGCGGACGATCTTCCCCTTGATGAACAGATGGCCCCGCTTGCGGCCGGCGGCAATCCCGAGGTCGGCCTGGCGCGCCTCGCCCGGGCCGTTGACCACGCATCCCATCACCGCCACCTGGATGGGCAGCTGGCGGTCCTCCAGCGCATGCTGCGCCGCTTTGGCCACGGCGATCACGTCGACCTCGGCCCGGCCGCAGCTCGGGCAGGCGATGAGGTCGAGCCCCTTGCGCTCGCGGAGCCCGAGGGCCTCGAGCAACTGGCGGCCGGCCCGGGCCTCCTCCACCGGATCGGCGGTGAGGGAGTAGCGGATGGTGTCGCCGATCCCCTCGGCCAGCAGCGTGGCGATCCCGGCCGTGCCCTTCAAGAGCCCGGCCGGCGGGGGGCCGGCCTCGGTCACGCCGAGATGCAACGGGTGGTCGAACGTCTCCGAGGCCAGGCGGTACGACTCGATCATGAGCGGGACCGAGGAGGCCTTCACCGAGATCTTGACGTCGTCGAAGCCCACGTCGGCGAAGTAGGCGAGCTCCATGCGGGCCGACTCGACCAGAGCCTCGGGGGTGGCCCCCCCGAAGCGCTTGTACAGATCGGGATGGAGCGACCCGGCGTTCACCCCGATCCTGATGGGCACACCCCGGTCCTTGGCCTCGCCGGCCACCTGCTTGATCTCCGCCTCCTTGCGCAGATTGCCCGGGTTCAACCTCAGACCCTGGACGCCGGCCTCCAGGGCGGCCAGCGCCATCTCGTGGTGGAAGTGGATGTCGGCGATGACGGGGACCGGTGACCGGGGCACGATACGGGCCAGTCCCTCGGCCGCCGCCTCTTCGTTGCAGGTGCAACGCACCAGATCGGCACCGGCCGCCGCCAGCGCGTAGATCTGGGTCAGCGTGGCCTCGGCGTCAGCCGTCTTGGTGGTGGTCATCGACTGGACGGTGATCGGGGCCCCGCCGCCCACCGGCACGTCGCCGACCTGGATCCGACGAGTCGGCCGCCGCTCCGAGGTGGTCCAGGCGGTTCGTCCCATGCCTCCATGGTAAGGCGTCCGACCCCGGTTACGGACTGCGGGCCCGGAGGGCAGCCCGAGGGCGGCCCGACGGCGGCCGGGCGAAGGTATCAGCCGAAGGGATTGGCCATGGGATGGAGGATGTCGGTCAGCAGCGACGTGCTGAACAGCACGGCGATGAACAGCAGCATCAACCAGGTGAAGGGCATCAGTTTGGCCACGTCGGCGTGGTACATCACCCGGCGCCGGCCGGTGCGGATCTTCTCGTACACGGCGATGGCCACGTGCCCCCCGTCGAGGGGGAGCATCGGGAACAGGTTGAAGATCCCCACGAAGACGTTGATGGAGATGAGGATGAGCAGAAGATCGCCCACACCGGCCTGGACGGCCTGGACGGCCACCCGGCCCGCCCCGTAGATCGAGGTGACCCGGGTCCCGTTGGCCGCCGCCTGGTTGGCCGCCTTGGCGCTGCTCACCTGGTCGAACCGCTGGGCCACCGCGCTGGGCGAGAAGAGGTGGGCCACCCCGAGGACCGAGGCCCAGGTGATGTGCACGAGCTCGCTGCCGGTGGAGGCCAGGGCGTGGACCGGGGTGGACCGCTCCGTGGGCGAGCCCAGGGTGACACCGACGACTCCGAAGGGGGCGGTGCCCTTGGGCACCTCCAGACCGGCCTCGTGGACCTTCCGGCCGTCGGTCGGCGTCACCGTCAGCGTCTGTTCCCGGCCGTCCCGCGACACGACCACGGTCACCGGCCGGTCGGGATGGTCCTGGATGGCGGTGGTGAGGACGTCCGGGTTACCACCCACCGACTTCCCGCCGATCGACACCACCACATCGCCGGGCCGGAGCCCGGCCACCTGGGCCGGACCCGGCCGGCCACCGAGGGAGTTCACGTTCTGGATCTCCACCTGGTTGCCGTTGGGCACGCCCACCAGGGTCAGTAGGGCGAACAGGAGTACGAAGGCCATGAGGAAGTGCATGGCCGAGCCGGCCACGGCCACCAGCAGCCGGGCATGGAAGGGTTGCTGGCGATAGGTGCGCGGTTCGTCGGCCGGGTCGACCTCCTCGAGGTTGGTCATGCCGGGGATCTTCACGTACCCACCGAGCGGGAAGGCCTTGACCCCGTACTCGGTCTCGCCCCGCTTGAACGACCACAGCCGGGGCCCGAACCCCAAGAAGTACTCGGTGACCTTCATCCCGCCCCGCTTGGCCGCCAGCAGGTGGCCGGCCTCGTGCACCATGACCATGACGACCAGACAGGCGATGACGATCAGCAGGTCGACGGCCCCGGCCGCCACGGCCACGGCGATGATCACCGCAGCCACCGCGGCCAGTTCGAGGGCGGCCCGGGCCGGCGACTTGACCCGATCGGGCATGCCTGGGCCCGGGGGCCCGGGTGTGGGCGCCACCGACGGTGGACGGAGATCGGTGGTGCTCATGCCACCGCCTCCCGTCCCGCCACCACCACGTCGGCCAGCCGCCGGGCGGTGGCATCGGCGTCCAGTACGTCGTCCACCGACCACCGCCCACCGCCGCCGCCACCGGCCGGTGACGTCACGTCGTAGCGGTCGAGGGTGGCCTCCACCACCTCGGCGATGGCCGTCCAGGGGATCCTCCCGCCGAGAAAGGCGGCCACCGCCACTTCGTTGGCGGCGTTCAACCAGGCCGGTGCCAGGTCACCGAGGCGGCCCGCCGAGTAGGCCAGGTCCAGGCAGGGAAAGAGGGCCCGGTCGGGTTGGTCGAACTCGAGGGTGGGCAGCTGGCTCCAGTCGATGGCCCCGAAGGCGGTGGGGAGCCGGCCCGGGTAGGCCAGGGCGTATCCGATGGGTAGGCGCATGTCGGGCTGGGACAGCTGGGCGACCACGGCGCCGTCGCGGAACTCGACCATCGAGTGGACGATCGACTGAGGGTGGACGACCACGTCGATGGTGTCGTAGGGCACGCCGAACAGCTCGTGGGCCTCGATCACCTCGAGTCCCTTGTTCATCAGGGTGGAGGAGTCGACGGTGATCTTCGGCCCCATCGACCAGGTCGGGTGGGCCAGGGCGTCGGCCACCGACACCGTGGCCAGCTGTTCCTTGGTCCGGCCCCGGAACGGACCTCCCGACGCCGTCAGCAACAACCGCTCGACGTCGTCCGCCCGCCCCGAGCGCAGGCACTGGTGGAGGGCACAGTGCTCGGAGTCGACCGGGATGATCTCGGCCCCTGGCGTCCGTCGAGCCCGCTGCACCACCGGGGCCCCGGCGATGATCGACTCCTTGTTGGCCAACGCCAGTCGGCATCCTGCCCCGAGGGCGGCCAGGGTGACCGTCAGTCCGGCGAATCCGACGATTCCGTTGACCACCACCTCGGACAGGGTGGCGATGGCGTCCAGTCCGTCGTTCCCCACCACCACCTCGGTCCCGGCCGGCAGCAGACGGGCCAGCTCCGACGCCCGATCAGGATCGCCGATGGCCACGACCTCGGGCCGGAGACGCCGGGCCTGGTCGGCCACCACGTCGACCGACCGGTGGGCGCCCAGGGCCACCACCCGGAACCGGTCCGGGCAGCGCTCGATCACGTCGACGGCCTGGGTACCGATCGAACCGGTCGAACCCACCAGCGACACCGTCACCGGGTGGCCGTCGGACCACCCGTCGGGAGACCCCCCGGAACCGGTGGACTCGGCCGTCGGCCCCCCGCTGATCGAACTGGCCATCCCTCTAGCCTGCCCGAAAATCAGGCAATATTCAGCGCACGGACCAGATAGTAGGTGGCGGGCAGCACGAACAGCAGGGCGTCGACCCGGTCGAGCACCCCCCCGTGCCCCGGTAGCAGCGAGCCCATGTCCTTCAGCCTGAGGTCCCGCTTCAACAGCGACTCGCACAGGTCGCCGATGGGCGCCACCACGGCCACCACCACGCCGAGCAGGGCGGCGTCGGACCGCGACCAGGGATGGATGGACCCGACCACCAGGGTCGAGATGAGGATGGACAGGACGGCGCCTCCGAGGAGCCCCTCCCAGGTCTTGTTGGGGCTGATGGTCGGGGCCAGCGGCGTGCGCCCGATCCACCCCCCGGTCACCAGGGCGCCCACGTCGTTGGCCACGGTGGCGATGATGGCTCCGAGGAGGAAGGCGATGCCGTGCCGATCGGGGAACGACGACGGGGACAGGAGCAGTCCGGCGTAGGAACCGAGCAACGACACCCAACCCACGGTCAGCAGGGTGGCTGCCGTACCCGCCACCGGCGATCCTCGCTCGACGCCGATCAGGTACCAGAGGAGGGTGAAGGCGGTGATCAGCACCAGCACCAGTGGCAGGGCGGCGATCCCCTTGGTGTATGCCCCGACGGTGAGGGAGATGGTCCCCACCAGCCCGAGCAGCGTGGCCGGGTGGTAACCGGCGCCCCGCAAGGCCCCGAAGCACTCGCCGGCGGCGAAGGTGAGTACCACCACCACCAGCACCAGTGAGGGGATGGTGCCCGCCTTGAAGGCCAGCAGGGCGATGACGGCGACGGCCAATCCGGTCCCGACCCGGACGCCCACCGAACCGGAGGCGGGGCGCGATCCTTCCCTGCCGGTGCCCGTCCCCTTGGTCTGGCGGACGGCGGGCGGCCGAGGTGGACCCCCACCTGCGGCCATTCGGCCCCCGGCTCCGTTGACGGGCGGAGCCGACCGGGGTTCGGACGACCGCCGGAACGGCCGTCGCTTCGGCTTGGTGGCCACCACCCCGCTGACCGCGGCCGCCGGCGCTCCCTCCGTTGCCGAGTGGACGCCCACCGATCCCGTGGGCGACTCGTCGGCCAGGACATCACCTTCCCGGTCGGCGGTCCGGTCGGCGGCGGCCAGGCCGGCCACGCCCCGTGGCTTGCGCCCGGCTCCGGGAACGTCGGTGACCGAGGCTCCCGGCGGCTCGGCGGCCAGTGGGGCACTAGCCGTGTCGTCGACGCCTCCGGCCCGCTTGGCCCGCAGTCGGGTCGGCAACAGCCCGCTGCGCCGGGCCTTCCCCACCCGGGCCGACCCGGTGGGCACGGCCTTGGCCGGGGCGAAGAGCTCCTCATCGATGGCCGACTCGTCATCGGAGAACAGCGTGGACCCCGTCCCCGCTCCCGCTCCCGCTGCCGCTCCCGCCGGCCCACCGGCAACCCCCGAGCCGGCGACGGTCTCGGAACCGGTGGGCAGTCCCGGACCCCGGCGCTCCGAGGGTCGGGGGGGTGTCGACGGCAGTTCGTCGCCGCCCGGGAGGCGCTCCCCCGACGACGCCGCTGCCTCCGGATCGTCATCGGGCGGTCGGCGGTCGGCCTCGAGCCTGGCCTTCGACAGGTGATGCTGGCCCGACTCGGACGGGTCGAGGTCGAATTCCCATGGACGGCGGTCGATGTCGGTTCGGTCTGTCTCGTCGAGCGAGCCGAGTGCGACCTCGTCGTGAGCCAGGACGCCGGTTTCGAACAGCTCGTCGTGGGCTTCCCAATCGGAGTCCTCTTCGCGCCAGCTGGGTCCGGCGATGCCCGGTCCCGAGCCCTCGTCGCCAGCATCGCGGGCCAGGACGGCCGGCACCTGACCGGTGGGAGGTTCGGTCCAGTGGGGCAGTTCTGTCGGAGCCCCGCTGGGCACCGCCGTCTGACCCGGCGCCACCGGATCCACGGTGTCGGCGGCGTCGGCGGGATGGCCCGGTTCGTTGATGAGGCGCACCGAGGGCTGGTCGAACCCATCGTCGAACATGCGGGTGGGCTCGGAGTCGTCGGATGTCAGGTCCAGGGGCTCCGGTTCGGCAACGTCGGGGGCGTCGGGGGCAACGTCGGCGTCGTCGGCGTCGTCGGCGTCGTCGTGGCGGGACACCTTGGGGAGCTCTGCCGTGCTCTCGCCGGCCGGCTCGGCGCCGATGATCCGGACCTGGTCCGTGGACGGTCCGGTCGGCTCGGGGCGCACGACGGGAACGTCGGTCCGCGTCATGTCGTCTTCTCGCCCGTCTGGGACGTCGTCCACGTCAGTTGTCTCCTCCTGTCGGCCGGGCCCCGGGGGGCGGCGGCCATCTGTCAGATCTCGAGGAGCTCCTGCTCCTTGTGGGCCAGCAGCCTGTCGATGGCCGCCACTTGCTCGTGGGTGTGCTTGTCAAGATCCTTCTCGATGCGGTCGAGCTCGTCACTGGAGAGGTCGCCGTCTTTTTGCATGGCCTCGAGATCGTGCCGGGCCGAGCGCCGGGAGTTCCGCACGGTGACCCTCCCCTCCTCCGCCTTCTGCTTGACCACCTTGACCAGCTCCTTGCGCCGCTGTTCGGTGGGAACCGGGAAGGACAGCCGGATCACCGTGCCGTCGCTCGACGGGGTGATGCCCAGCTCGGAACCCTGCAGCGCCTTTTCGATGGCCGGCAGGGACCCCTTGTCGTAGGGGGAGATGACCAGGAGCCGGGCCTCGGGCACGCTGAACCCGGCCATCTGGCGGAGTTCGGTCTCGGCTCCGTAGTAATCGACTTTCAGGTGCTCGACGAGGGAGGGCGTGGCCCGTCCGGTGCGGATGGAGGCGAACTCGGCCTGGGTGTGGTCCACGGCTCGGGCCATGTGTTCGTGCGCGTCGGAAACCACCAACGCGATCAGGTCGTCGTCCATTAGCGGCTAAGCGTAGCCACCGGGGTCAGACCCCACCCAGAACCGCGCTTGAACTGCTCTTTCATCGGACCAGTGTCCCGATGGCATCTCCGCCGAGTGCTTTACGGATGTTGCCCGGCTCCATCAGGTCGAAGACCCGGATGGGGAGGCCGTTGTCCATGCAGAAGGTGATGGCGGTGAGGTCCATCACCCGCAGGTCCTTCGACACCACTTCCATGAACGAGATCTCCTCGTAGCGGGTGGCGTCCGGGTCCAGCCGGGGATCGGCCGAGTACACCCCGTCGACGCCCCCGTGGGTCCCCTTACACAGCAGTTCGGCCTCGATCTCGGCCGCCCGCAGGGCGGCCGACGTGTCGGTGGTGAAGTACGGGTTGCCCATGCCGGCGGCGAACACCACCACCCGGCCCTTTTCGAGATGGCGGATGGCCCGGCGACGGATGTACGGCTCGGCCACCTCGGCCATCTGGACGGCCGAGAGCACCCGGGTCGGCTGGCCGTGGTGCTCCAGGGCGTCCTGGAGGGCCAGGGCGTTGATCACCGTGCCCAGCATCCCCATGGTGTCGGACGTGGCCCGGTCCATGCCGGCCCCGGCCCCGGTGGTCCCCCGCCAGATATTGCCGCCGCCCACCATGAGGGCCAGTTCGAGTCCGAGCCCGTCCCGGGTCTCGGCGATCTCCATGGCCAGGCGCTCCACCACCGAGGCGTCGATGGTCTCGTCGGAGGCGGACGAGGCCAGGGCCTCACCGGACAGTTTCAGGACGATGCGTCGTGGGTCACCCACCGCTGCCTCAGTCGCCCACCTCGACCTGGGCGAACCGGGTCACCTTGGCCGGACCGAGGAGCTTGGCGATCGTCTGTTTCTCGTCCTTGACGTAGGGCTGGTCGAGCAGGACCCGTTCCTTGTACCAACCGTTCAGACGACCCTCGATTATCTTGGGCAGAGCCGCTTCGGGCTTTCCCTCGTTGCGGGCGATCTTCTCGACCGTCTCCCGCTCGGCTGCCACCTCGTCCTCGGGCACGTCCTCGCGGGTGGTGTAGGCAGGACGGGCGAAGGCGATGTGGGCGGCGATCTCGTGGGCCAGTTCGTCGGTGCCTCCCTCGAGGGCCACGACCACGGCGTTGACGCCGCGACCGGCCTGCCGGTGCAGATAGGTGTCGATGACGCCACCGGTCGGTGCCTCGATCCGGACGACCTGACCCAGGGAGATGTTCTCCTTGAGCTTGATCTTGAGGTCGTCTATCTCGGCGCTCCTCTGGTCGACTGCATCCTCGCCGTCGGCGGCCACCAGGTCGGCCAACCCGGTCACCAGGGAGACGAACTTCTCGGACTTGGCCACGAAATCGGTCTCCGACCGCAGTTGGACGATGGAGGCGGCCGACCCGGAACGGCCTATGGCCACGGCTCCTTCGGACGCCTCACGGTCGGCCCGTTTGGCCTGGCTGGCCAGACCCTGCTCACGCAACCAGGTGATGGACCTGTCCATGTCGCCGCCGTTCTCCTCGAGGGCGCGCTTGGCATCGAGCATGCCGACGCCGGTCAGCTGGCGGAGCTTCTGGACATCCTTGGCGGAAAAATCGGGCACGATCAGGCCTCCTCGGTGGGCGTGCTCGGGGCCTCCTCGGCGGCCGGCGGGGCGGCGGCCGGGGCCTCCGTCTCTGTCTCTGTTTGCGTCGGCGACTCCTGTGTTTGCGTCCGCGACTCCGCCGAGGATTCAGGGGTCCCGGCGGCGGCCGGCGCGGGCTCCGGGCTCGAGGCCGATGGGACGGCGGCGGCCGCGGCGGTGCCGGCTTCCTCGGCCGGGGCGCTATCGGCCGGAGCCGCGGATGCTTGGCCCGGCGTGTCACCGACCAGGGCAGGCTCCGGCTCGGTGGCCGGAGCCACCGATGCCGCCGGCACCCCGGGCGGCGGTGGGATGGGGGCGGTGGAAGCCGGGGTCGAGGCGGGGGGCGGCGGTGCCGGCCGCTGCTGGGCGATGAACTGTCCCTCGGTGACGGCGTCGGCCACCACCCGGCACAGCAGGGCCCCCGAGCGGATGGCGTCGTCGTTCCCCGGGATCACGTGGGTGATCACATCGGGATCGCAGTTGGTGTCGACCACGGCCACCACCGGAAGCCCGAGCTTGTTGGCCTCGGTGACGGCGATGTGCTCTTTTTTCGTGTCGATCACGAAGATGGCATCGGGGAGCTTCTCCAGGCTGCGTATCCCACCCAGGTTCCGCTGGAGCTTCTCCAGCTCCCGCGTGTGGCGCAGGGCCTCCTTCTTGGGCATGGCGTCGAAGTCCCCGGCCCTCTCCATGGCCTCGAACTCCTTCATCCGCTTCACCCGGGTCGACACCGTCTGGAAGTTGGTGAGCATGCCGCCCAGCCAGCGCTCGTTCACGTAGGGCATGCCGCAGGCCTCGGCGTAGATGGCCACCGGCCCCTGGGTCTGCTTCTTCGTGCCCACAAAGAGGATGGTGCCACCCCCCGCCACCAGGTCACGGATGTAGCCGTAGGACTCCTCGATGCCCTTCATGGTCTGTCGGAGGTCGATCAGGTAGATCCCGTTGCGCTCTCCGAGGATGAACCTGCGCATCTTGGGGTTCCACCGGCGGGTCTGGTGCCCGAAGTGGACGCCCGCGCCCAACAGCTGCTTCATCGTGACGACGGCCATGTGCCTGCTCCTTGTGACGGTTGTTCCACCCCGGCCACACACCCCTGAAGGGCGACCGTGGACGCGGCCGGGTGCCTCGTTGATCCCGCTTGTGCGCCTCACCGGTTGGTGAAGCACGACCATCGTAGTGGCTGTCGGGCGCCCTGCTCCACTCGCCGTGGCCCCGGGCGGCCGGGACCGGCCCGTGACGTCCGTCGCCGTCAGCCGGCGGTGGCGGTGGGAACCCGTTTCGACGCAGTGCCGGAGCCGGCCTTTGCCCCACCGGTGCGCCGGCCGACGCTCTCGGGCCGGTCGGCCAGTTTGGCGCGGAGCTGGAGCACCGCCTTGGTGTGGATCTGGCACACCCGGGACTCGGTCACCCCGAGGATGTCGCCGATCTCGGCCAGAGTCAGGCCCTCGTAATAGTAGAGGGTGAGCACCGTCTTCTCCCTGTCGGCCATCTGACCGACCGCCTGGATCAGCGCCTCCTTGGTCTCTTTGACCTCGAAGGTATCCATGGGGCCGGCGGTGCTGTCGGGAAGCGTCTCCCCCAGGGTCGAGCGATCCGACCGGTCGCCGCCCCGGAAGACCTCGTCGAGGGCGACCACGCCGACGAAGGAGATCTTCCGGAGCGCCGTCTGGAACTCGGCGTCGGTCATCTCGAGGTCGGCGGCGACCTCGCTGTCGGTGGGCGTGCGGTGCAGCGTGGCCTCGAGTTTCGAATACGACTGCTCGACGGCACGGGCCTTGGCCCGCACCGACCTCGGGACCCAGTCGATCGACCGCAGCTCGTCGATGATGGCTCCCTTGATCCGGGGAATGGCGTAGGTCTCGAACTTGATCTTGCGGGCCGGCTCGAAGCGCTCGATGGCGTCGATCAGACCGATGATCCCGTAACTGGCCAGATCGGCTTCGTCCACGTGCCTGGGCAGTCCCACCGACACCCGCCCGGCCACGTACTTGACCACCGGGGCGTAATGGATGATCAGCTGGTCACGGAGCGGTCGGGCCCCGGTCTTCTTGTACTCAGCCCACAGTGCGTCGATCCCGTGACCGACACTGTCCAGTTGCGTCGACAATTGTCCCCTTAGGCCCGTGGATGCGTTCCGGCGTAGACCGTGAGCAAGCGCTCTTTACTCACATGAGTGTAGACCTGCGTGGTCTGAAGGCTGGCGTGACCGAGCAGTTCCTGCACCACACGGAGGTCGGCCCCACCGTCGAGCAGGTGGGTGGCGAAGCTGTGGCGGAGGGCGTGGGGGTGGGTCGGAACCGGCGAACGGCGGTCGAGGAGCCGCCGGACGTCCCGCGGTCCGAGCCGGTTTCCCCGGCGGTTGAGGAAGAGGGCGCCCGGTGGGCTGACCTCGGTGGACATGGCCGCCCGGGGGCCGGCGAGCCAGTCACCAACGGCTTGCGCACACCGCTGGTGGATGAGCACCTGGCGCTGCTTGTCGCCCTTGCCGGTCACGGTGACCACCAGCCGGTCGGGGTCCACGTCGCCCACGTCCAGGCCGCACAGCTCGGCCACTCGCAATCCGCTCCCGTACAGCAGTTCCAACACCGCATCGTCCCGGCGATCGACCGGCGACGCCGGGCGGCCATCGGCCTCGGCCGCCGGCTCCAGCAGTTGGTGGAGCTCACTGTGGCCGAGGACCCGGGGCAGTCGGGAGTCGGGCGAAGGCGCCGACAGGCGGGTCGAGGGGTCGGACGCCACCAGCCCCCGCTCGGTACACCACTGGAAGTACGACCGGAGCGAAGCGGCGATCCGGGCGATCGACGCCTTGGCGTAGCGCCGGGTGGCCAGATAGGCGAGGTAGCGGCGGAGCATGATCCGGTCGACGTCGACCGGGCCCTGGGCGCCGCTGCGAGTGGCCCATTCCACGAACTGCTCGGCATCGGACGAGTAGGCCCGCACCGATGCCGGTGACAGCCCGTCGACTGACCGGCGAAAGGCTTCGATCTCCCAGGACACGGCAAAAACAGTACCGGCCGTCACCTTCGATCTCGGGCACCCCCGGCTTCCAGCCCGGGGTCGGCACGCCTGGCGGCCTCGGCCGGGCCCGGGGGCCGGGCCGGCCCCGGGGCCGGAGCCGGACCCGGGGCGGCAATTACCCCGGGATCCCGTCCACCGACCGAACGCGAGCGATATCGTCGGGCCGTCAACCGAATTTCGCTGCACAGACGGGCGTGGACTGGGCAGTGTGCTTGGGAAGAAGCCGGAGGCGCTTCGCCCCCGGCATGGTGCGAAGGGGGACCATGTCCAATCGAATCGACCGACGCTCGTTTCTCGCCCGCAGCGCGGCCGCCGGTGCCGGAGTGGCCATCGTCGGCACATCGGGTGGCCTGCTCGACGCCTGCAGCTCCAGTTCGTCGTCCACCGGCACCTCGACCGGCACCCATCCCGACGGGAAGTCATCCAAGACACCCAAGTCAGGGGGCACGCTCATCTTCGGCGTCGATGCCGAGGAGAAGGGGTTCTCGCCCACCCAGGGAACCTACGACGAAGTCGGCATCCTCTATGCCCGGACGGTGTTCGATCCCCTGATGATCATCGATGCCACCGGCACTCCCCAGCCCTACCTGGCCGAGTCGGTCACGCCCAACGGCGACTACACGCAGTGGACCATCACCTTGCGCTCGGGCCTGCTCTTTCACGACGGCACCAGCTGTGATGCCACGGCGGTGGCCGCCAACTTCACCGCCCAGCAGCAGTCGGCCCTCACCGGCCCCGCCCTCACCAACCTCGAGACCATCACGGTGATCAGTCCCCTGTCGGTGACCCTGACCATGAAGTCGGCCTGGGTCCCCTTCGACTACTACCTGACCGGTGGCATCGGAGGCCAGTTCGCCTATGTGGCCGAGCCGAAGTGGTTGGCCTCGGGCAGCCAGACCGATCCGGTGGGCACCGGTCCGTTCATCTTCCAGGAGTGGCAGCCGAACGACCACTTCACCGCGACCAAGAACCCCCACTACTGGCGACCCGGCCTTCCCCTGCTCGACACCATCACCTACAAGCCGATACCCGACCCGGACCAACTGCTGGCCAGCCTCAAGTCCGGGGCCGTCGACATCATGCACTCGGACACCCCGAACGACATCCTCTCCCTTCGGGCCGACACCTCGCTGGGCTACATCGACGACTCGAAGAACGTGGCCGGCGAGCCCGACATGGGGTGCCTCCTGCTCAATCTGTCCAAGCCGCCGTTCGACAATCTGAAACTGCGCCAGGCCGCGGCCTACGCCATCAGCTCGGCCGAGTATGTCGACGTCATCGACCTGAACGTCTTCAGCACCTCGAACGGCCCGTTCACCCCCACCTCCCCCTACTACGTGGCCGACAACGGCTACCCGTCGGCCGACCCGGCCAAGGCCAAGTCGCTGGTCCAAGAGGTCCAGTCCGAGACGGGAAAGCCGGTCACCATCACCCTCAACCACACGCCGGACGCCAGCACCACGAAGGACGCCGAGTACCTCCAGGCCCAGCTGGAGACGGCGGGGATGAAGGTAAACCTCAGCCCGGTGCTGCAGGCCCAGATCATCAACGTGGCCCTGCTGGGCTCGTTCGAGGCCCAGGTATGGCGCCAGTTCGGGGCGGTCGACCCCGACCTCAACTACATCTTCTGGAGCCCGACCAACATCAACCCGGTGTTCTCCATCAACATGGCCCGCAACGACGACCCCTTCATGCAGGAAGCGCTGCTCAAGGGCCGCGAGTCCCCCGACCAGGCCGACCGGGTGTCGGCGTACCAGGAGGTGAGCCGGCTCATGGGCTCCGATCTCCCCTACATCTGGTATGACCGGACCACCTGGGCGGTGGCCGCCCAACCCCAGGTGGAGGACTTCGCAGCTCCCACCACCCCGGCCGGGGCGCCGGCCTTCGCCCTGATCGCCGGATCCATCTGGCCCACCCAGATCTGGCTGAACTCCTGAGCCACCGTGGGCGGCCCGTCCCAAAGGATCGGGTCGTCCGTGCCATGATCGGAGCATGAGCCGCATCCTGGTTGTCGAGGATGACGAGCGGATCCGCTCCTCCATGCGCCTCGCCCTCGAGGACGAGGGCTACACCGTCGAGGACGTGGCCAGCGGCGAGGCCGCGGTCACCCGGTTCAACGAAGAGCCCTTCGAGGTGGCGCTCATCGATCTGATGCTGCCGGGCATGGACGGCTTCGAGACCTGTCGCACCCTGCGACGCCACAGCACGGTACCCATCATCATGGTCACCGCCCGGTCCGACACCCACGACGTGGTGGCCGGCCTCGAGGCCGGGGCCGACGACTACGTCACCAAACCGTTCGTGGCCAAAGAGCTGGCTGCCCGCATCCGGGCGCTGCTGCGTCGATCCCGTCCCGACGACACCGAGCACTCGGTCATCAGGTTCGGAGACATCGAGATCGAACCGGACGCCGGGGTGGTCCGGCGGGGCGGCGAGGAAGTCCACTGCACCCGGACCGAGTTCCGGCTGCTCAGTGAGCTGGCCGACCACCCGGGACGGGTGCTCAGCCGTGAGCATCTCCTCGAGCGCGTCTGGGGCTACGACTACTTCGGAGACGGTCGACTGGTCGACGTCCATGTGCGCAGGCTCCGGACCAAGATCGAGCCCGACCCGGCCAATCCCCGCTTCATCCTGACGGTGCGGGGCATGGGCTACAAGCTGGCGGTCTGACCATGGATCCGGCCGAGTCCCCGAACGGGCCGGAGCAGGTCCGCCCCGTGCCGCGGCCCCGGCGCACCCGGCTGTCGACCGGGTTGGGGCTCCGGGCCCGGGTGACGACGACGTTCGCCATCGGGGCCTTCGCCCTGTCGACGGTGATGGCCGGCATCACCTACTTCACGGCCCGCCACAGCTACCTGAGCGAGCGCCAGGGCACCGACCAGCGCCAGGCATTCGTCAGTGCGCTCTTCGTCCAAAACGCCCTCCGGTCCAAGGGGACCCAGGTGGAACCGCTGATCCAATCGGTCGACACATTGCCCGGATCCCTCTCGGTGATCCACTTCGGAGGGCAGTGGTACGCCACGTCGTCGACGGTCGGGCCGAGTGATCTTCCCTACAACTTCCGGACCCTTGTCCTGGCGGGGACGCCGGCCTCCCAGGTCATCACCGTCGGTAGCTCGCCCCAGTTGGCCATCGGAGTGCCCCTACCGGCCGACCGTGCCACCTACTTCGAGGTGTTCTCCCTGGAAGAGCTGGAGGGCACCTTGCGGACCCTGGCCTTCGCCCTCACGGCGGCGGCCCTGTTCACCACCGTCGCCGGGGCGATCCTCGGCCGGTGGGCCAGTGGACGGGCGCTGCGACCTCTGGCCGGCGTCACCGAAGCGGCGGTGGCCATCGCCGGGGGGGAGTTGGACACCCGGGTGGAGGCGGGTGACGACGTCGATCTCCAGGAGCTGGCCTCGTCCTTCAATCGGATGACCGCCAACCTGCAGGAACGAATCGAACGAGAGGCCCGCTTCACCTCGGACGTCAGCCACGAGTTGCGGTCGCCCCTCACCACGCTGACGGCCACCGTCGGTGTCCTCGAAGGCCACCGGGACGAGCTGACCCCCCGGGCCCGGAGCGCCCTCGACCTGCTCGACGGCGACCTCCACCGGTTCACCCGGATGGTGGACGACCTGTTGGAGATCTCCCGGTTCGACGCAGGCTCGGCCGAGCTGTCCCTCGACGAGGTCGATCCGGGCGAGCTGGTTCGTCGGGCCGTGGCCGCCTCCACCCCCGTGGGGGCGAACGGGCGTCGCCCCGGCCCGGACTTCCCGGTCGAGATCAACCCCGATGTGGAGGGCCTGCGCCTCCGAGTGGACAAGCGCCGGTTCGAACGGGTGATGGCCAACCTCATCGAGAACGCCGACCTCTACGCCGGCGGGGTGACCCGGGTCGTGGTGGAGCGACATCCCCCGGCACCGGCCGGCGCCAACCCGGACGGCGCCGACCCGGACGGCCACCACCCGGACGGCCACCACCCGGACGACCACCACCCGGACGGCGCCAACCCCGGCGGCCACCACCCGGACGAAGCCGAGCCCGACGGACCCGACCCGGGTGGCACCGACTCCGACAGCACCGAAGCCCCGAGGAGCATCCGGGTGATCGTGGAGGACCACGGTCCGGGGGTTCCTGTCGTGGAACGTCATCACCTCTTCGAGCGCTTCTATCGGGGCAGCCGGGCCGGCCAGCGGGAGTCGAGCGAGGGAACCGGACTCGGCCTGTCCCTGGTGGCCGAGCACGTCCGCCTCCACGGCGGAACGGTGTGGATCGACGATGCCCCCGGCGGTGGCTCACGTTTCATCGTCGAACTCCCCCTGGTACCGAGCGGAGGCGGGTGGGATCCGACATGAGCGGCCGCCTGCGCTCGATGCTGGCTCCGGTGGCCGTGCTCGCCCTGATGGCGGTGGGCGCCACCGCCTGCGGTATCCCCATCAGTGGTTCACCGTCGGTGATCGCCAAGAGTGACGTGCCCTTCCACCTGCTGGATCCGGACACATCGACCACCGAGAGCCCCTCGACGCCCCCCGAGGTCAGCGTGCCCGAGTGGATCTACCTGGTGTCCCCGGGGCCGAGTCAACACGTGGTCAACGTGGCCCGCAACGTACGGATCCCGGCCAACCTCACCCAGATCCTCGGGGCACTCCTCGAGGGCCCGACCCAGGCCGAGACGGGTCAGGGGCTCCAGAGTTTCCTGAACGGGACCAAGGTCACGGTCACCGCCTCGGTGTCCGGTGGCGTGGTCACCGTCGACTTTTCGTCCAACCCTTTCCAGGTGGTGGGCGCCTACCAGACGCTGGCCGTGGCCCAGGTGGTGTACACGGCCACCCAGCAACCGGAGCTGCTCACCGCCGGCGTACTGTTCGAGATCGCCGGTCAACCGATCGGTGTTCCCACGACTCCGCTCGGGCCCCTGGTCTCCGGACCGGTCAGCCGCGCCTCGTTCGCAGCCGAGGCCCCCCTGCCCTGATCGGCCGGGCGCCGCCGGTCGCCCCCGGTCGCGGCTGGTCGGCGGCGAGAGCCGTCAGAGCTCGTCGGCTGCCGCCCAGGGAATCCGCGGCGCCTCGGCCCACAGATGTTCGAGGTCGTAGAATTTCCGGGCCTCGTCGAGGAAGACGTGCACCAGAAAATCGCCGTAGTCCATGAGAACCCACCGGGTGTCGTCGAGTCCCTCGACGCGGACCGGTCTCAGCCCCTTTTCCTGCTTCATCCGGCGCTCCACCTCGTCGACGATCGTCTTGACCTGCCGGGCGTTGCGCCCACTCGTCACCACGAATGCATCGGTGATCCCGAGCAGATCGCCCATCGCCAGTAACACGGTGTCTTCACCCGATTTGGCGTGGGCGGCCCGGGCCGCCACCTTGCACTCCTCGGGGACGATCTGCTGGTCCGGCTGCTCGACGACCGACATGGCACTGGGTGCGCTCAAGGTTGTGCTCCTTCTGACGCCTGGGCGTCGGGGTTGGTGGTGGTTCTGCTGGCGGGTACGGCGGTGGCGAGGGGTCCGGCGACCCCGTGCCAGGTTACGGGGGTGGCCCCGGCGAGGACCACCTGGCTGCCGGGTCGACGGTCGCGGGCAATGCCTACGATCAGGAGCGTCAGGACCACGCATACGGCGATGATCACCGCGCACACCAACATCAGGTGGCGACGTCGTCGTCGGGCCACGCGCAGAGCCCGCATCGTCTCGGCCCGGGCATCGGGTTTCGGATCGGCTGCCGCGGCCTGGTCAGGCGTGGCCTCCGGAGCGTCCTCGGGGGCGGTCGCCGGCGGTGCCTGGGATGGTGCCTGGGGTGTTGCCACCGGCACGGTCACCGGTATCGGGGCCGTGACCGGGGCGATCGTCGAGGGCGGCGGGTACAGCCTGGGCGAGGACGTGGTGGAACCTGTCCTGTTAGGCGTCGTCCGCACACTCATCTCCTTGTAGCGTACAGACCGCGTTGGAGGATGCAACGCATCACGGCGTCGGGGACCAGTCCGTCGACCGAGACGCCGGCCTCCAACATGTCCCGCAGCTCGGTGCTGGAGACGTCCGAGGGTGCGAAGGCCACGTCGGCCACCTCCCAACCCGGGGGTGGCGGGACCCGGGCCGCCCCCGGGCGGCTGACCACGGCCAGGGAGGCCTCGTGGCGCAGGGAAGTCTCGTCCTTCCAGGTGGTGAGTCCGGGCACCACGTCCGAGCCGACGACGATGACGATCTGGGCGTCCGGGTCGGATCGGTGCAGCTGGCGCACGGTGTCGATGGTGTACGAAGGGCCGCCGCGGTCGATCTCCATCCCGGAGGCTTCCAGCCCGGGCCAGTCGACTAGGGCCGCCTCCACCATGGCCAGCCGGTCCTCGGCCGGGGTGACCGGTCGCTCGGACTCCTTCTGCCAGGGCTGATTGGCCACCACCAGGAGCATCCGGTCGAGATCGAGGGCCGTCCTGACCGCCTCGGCCACCTCCAGATGGGCAGTGTGGACGGGGTCGAAGGTTCCACCAAACAGACCGATCCGAATGGGGCCTGGCGCCACCTATGTTCCCGAGAGGGCTTCCACCACCGGCGCGAACGCCTCCATCTCCGCCTCGTGGATCACGATGTAGGTGAAGCCGAACGTGTCACGGCGCTCGAGCAGTGTCTCGACGATCTGGTCGATGGTGCCTATGAGGAGGAGGGGGGATCCCTGTAGGTGCTCGGGTGACACCGACATGGCCCCGGCCAGCTGGGCGACGGCCTCGTCACGGTTAGGCACGATCTGGATGACGAAGGTGAGGCACTGCAGCTCGAGACTTTCGAACCGCGCCCCGGCCGCCTCCCGGATCCACTCGATCCGTTGCCGGTAGAAGTCCGCCGACGTCGTCTCGATAACTTCACGACCGATATGGCCGGCGGCCAGGCTGGGGTTCACCCCGACGATGTCCGCCTCCCGGCCGGCGATGCCCAGCACCCGTCGGCCACCACCGCCGATGATGATGGGCGGATGCGGGCGTTGCGCCGGCTCGGGAAATCCCTTGGCCCCGGTGATCCGGTAGTACTCGCCCTCGAAGGTCGCCTTCCCCGTCGACCACAGGGACTTCATGACGGCCAAGCTCTCGGCCATGCGGGAGATTCGAATGCCGGGCGAATCCTCGACCAGGCCCGACTCGACGTAGTCACTGGTCATCCACCCGGCGCCCAGTCCGAACTCGAAGCGACCCTCGGAGAAGAGGTCGAGCGTCGCCACCTCCTTGGCCAAGACCACCGGATGGCGGTAGTCGTTCCCGAACACCAGCGAACCGACCTTCAGGGTCGAGGTCGCCTCGGCCGCCACGGTGAGTGCCACCAACGGTCCGAGCTGCTCTCCGAAGTGGTCGGGAACGAAGAGCGTCGAATACCCCAGGCCCTCGATCTTGCGGGCCTTCTCCCGCCACTGGGCCCCGGACCCCGCATCGGACAGCTGTACGCCGAATCGAAATGGCAACATGGCCCGAGCTTAGGGCCAGAGGCTTTACGCTGGTGGGGTGAGCACGCCTCCGAAGTCTGCATCGTGGGCACCCGACACCTGGCGGACCAAGCCCGCCGCCCAGCAGCCGGTGTGGCCGGACGACGCCGAGCTGAAGCGAGTCCACGCCCAGTTGACCGCCCTTCCCCCACTGGTGTTCGCCGGTGAGGCCCGCCACTTGACCCGGGCCCTGGGTGAGGCGGCTGACGGCCGCGCTTTCGTGCTGCAGGCGGGCGACTGTGCCGAGTCCTTCTCCGACTTCAGCGCCGACGGCATCCGCGACAAGCTCAAGGTGATCCTGCAGATGGCCATCGTCCTCACCTACGGCTCGGGCGTGCCGGTGGTCAAAGTGGGCAGGATCGCCGGGCAGTTCGCCAAGCCCCGGTCGTCGGCGACGGAGCAGGTGGGCGACAAGATGATCGACTCCTTCCGCGGCTACATGGTCAACGACGACCTACCCGACCCCGCCTCCCGCGTCCCCGACCCGAACCGGCTGGTGGCCGCCTACCAACAGTCAGTGTCCACACTGAATCTCCTTCGGGCCTTCACCAAGGGGGGATTTGCCGATCTCAGCCAAGTCCACGCCTGGAACCAGCAGTTCGTGGCCACCTCGGCCGAGGGCCAGCAGTTCGAGGACATCGCCGAGGGCATCGACCGGGCGCTGCGGTTCATGGCCGCCTGTGGCATCAACCTCACCGCCGAGGACTCGCTGCACGAGGTCGACTTCTGGACGAGCCACGAGGCGCTGATCCTGGATTACGAAGAAGCGCTGACCCGACGCGACTCGCTGACCGAGGAGTGGTACGACTGCTCGGCCCACATGCTCTGGGTCGGCGAGCGGACCCGTCAGCTCGACGGTGCCCATTGCGAGTTCCTGTCGGGGATCCACAACCCGATCGGATCGAAGATCGGTCCGTCGGCCAACCCCGACGATGTCATCGCCCTGTGCGAGCTGCTCAATCCTGATCGCGTCCCCGGGCGCCTGACCCTGATCACCCGGATGGGGGTCGACGCCGTCGACGTGGCCCTGCCACCCCTGTTGCGGGCCGTCCGCGCCGAGGGACACCCCGTGGTGTGGGTGTGCGACCCCATGCACGGCAACACCTTCACCGCCCAAGGAGGCCAGAAGACCCGACGGTTCGACGACATCCTCGGGGAGATCAAAGGTTTCTTCAGGGCCCACCTCTCCGAGGGCACCTGGCCTGGGGGTGTCCATGTGGAGCTGACCGGCGACGATGTGACGGAGTGCCTCGGAGGTGTCGAGGACATTGTCGAGGGTCAGCTCCACCAGCGCTACACCACCGCCTGCGATCCCCGTCTCAACGCCCGCCAGGCCCTCGACCTGGCCTTCGCCGTAGCGGAGCTGTTGCGGGCCTGACGTGAGCGGGCCGGTCCCCCGGGGTGTCTTTCTCCTGGTGGTCGCCGGTCCCCCGGTGCACGCAGGGATCTCTCCGGGGCAGCGGGGGGATCCGTCGGCCTATTGGTTCTCAAGTAACTATTCAGGTCCTCTGATGGGACCGTCCCCGACCTGGGGGTTCGACGCGCGTATCGTTGGGAATTCCGGACGACGACCCCTCCACCAGCCCTGACGCCCCCTCCTACGCGGAGCTCGTCGAACAGAACGTGTCGCTGCTTTCCCTCGTTGGCGAGCAGGCGGAGACGATCGAGAGGCTGACGGTCGAGATGACCGAGCTCCGGGCCCGGCTGTCGTTGAATTCCCGCAACTCGTCCAAGCCTCCTTCTTCGGACGGCTACGTGAAGCCGGCCCCCAAGTCCCGCCGGGTCCGGTCGGGCAAGAAGCCCGGCAAACAGCCCGGCGATCCCGGCAAGCATCTGGCCCAGCGCCCTGACCCCGATGTGGTCGCCACCCATGCCCCGAAGACCTGTTCGGGTTGTGGAAATGATTTGTCCGATGCCCCGGTCGACTCGGTGGCCACCCGCCAGGTGTTCGACCTGCCCCCGGTGTCCCTGCTCTGCACCGAGCACCGGTCAGAGACCAGGCGCTGTCGGTGTGGGACGGCAACGGCCGGGTCATTCCCGGTCGAGGCCACCGCCCCTACCTGTTACGGACCGGCTCTGCGGGCCCAGGTCTGTTACCTGGTCACCCGCCAGCACCTGCCTGTGGCCCGGGTGGCCGAGCTGGTGGCCGACACCTATGGGGCCCCGATCTCGACCGGGACCATCGTGGCCATGGTCAACGAGGGGGCGAGCCGGCTCCACGGGTTCTCGGCCCGGGTGAAGGACCTGCTTGGTGCCTCCCCGGTCATCCACGCCGACGAGACCGGGCTCCGGGTGAATGCCTCTCTGGCCTGGGTTCATGCCGCTTCCAGTGCCGAGCTCACCTTGTATCACCTGGACGAGAGGCGAGGAACGCGGCCATGGATGCCATGGGGATCCTGCCCACCTACCGAGGGATCGTCGTCCACGACGGCTGGAAGGCCTATGCCAAGTACGAGAAGGCCGAGCACGCCCTGTGCAATGCCCATCACCTGAGAGAGCTCTCCGCCATCGCCGAACAAGAGGGCCAGGACTGGGCGGCCGACATGGCCGAGTTGTTGACCACGACCTGGGCCCTGGTCCTCATGGCTAAGGACCAGGGCCGAGACTGCCTGACCACAAGACAGCTGGCGGCCTTCGACAACCGGTATCTGGACATCATCGATGCCGGCTACCTGGCCAATCCGCCACCGATCAGCACCCGGCGACGGCCCAAGCAGTCCGCGGCCCGCAATCTCTTGGCTCGCCTCGCCCGACGTCCCGAAGACGTCCAGCGCTTTGCCCGGGACTTCTCGGTCCCCTTCGACAACAACCTGTCCGAACGAGACGTCCGCATGGTCAAGATCGCCCAGAAGATCTCCGGTGGGTTCCGCACCACCGAGGGAGCCAAGACCTTCCTGGCCTTCCGGAGCTACCTCTCGACGGCGGGCAAACAGGGCGTCAACCGGCTCGGTGCGCTCCAGCAGCTGTTCCTCGGTGATCCGTGGATGCCGGCACCGTCAGCCCCTGGCTGAGGCCCACTCCGGCATCGCCGAACCCACGGGGACCTGAATAGTTACGTTCTCAAAATAGCGTACCTATGGTATGTAACAGACCGAGGGTACGTTATTTGGAAAACCAAAAGACCGGGACACTGCTCGACCCGGACGTCCTTGCGTCCCGGGCCGGCGGGCGGGGGGTCATTGACCAACCACCTCCCGAGCAACGAGACTGGTGCTGCCCAGGCGATGCAGACCCACCGCGGAGAGTGGCGGCTCGAACGGTGTCCTTCCTGGGAGCCCCCAGACCTGTCACCGGACGGAGATGCCTTCGAACATGCAGACCGACACTGCCACCGATCACGCCCGACGCCGTCCCACCAGCGACCAACCGATCCAATGGCGCCGGGGCATCGTCGCCTCACTGGCCATGGCCCTGGTCATCGCCGGATTGGCCGGTTCGGTGGCTCTCGGTTCGGCCAAAGCCACCGGGTCGGCGGCTCCGGCAGCGGCGACCACTGACCCGTCGGCGTACTGGCTGGTGGCCTCGGACGGCGGCGTGTTCGCCTTCGGTGGTGCCGGCTTCTACGGGTCCACCGGCGGCATCCAGCTCAACAAGCCGGTCGTCGGGATGGCCGGTACCCGCGACAGTCAGGGGTATTGGCTGGTGGCCTCGGACGGCGGTGTGTTCAGCTTCGGCGACGCCCAGTTCTACGGGTCCACCGGCGGCATCCACCTGAACAGCCCGGTGGTGGGCATGGCGTCCACCAAGGACGGCCGGGGGTACTGGCTGGTGGCGGCGGACGGAGGCGTGTTCAGCTTCGGCGACGCTCCCTTCTACGGCTCGGAGGGGGGCAAGCCGCTCAACCAACCGGTGGTGGGGATGGCCGTCACCCCGGATGGTGGCGGCTACTGGCTGGTGGCGGCGGACGGCGGCGTCTTCACCTTCGGCGACGCCAACTTCTACGGTTCGACCGGAGGTCTCCACCTGAACAAGCCGATCGTGGGCATGACCGCCAACCCCAACGGGGGCTACTGGTTCACCGCCTCCGATGGCGGGGTGTTCTCCTTCGGCGCTCCGTTCTACGGATCGCTGGGCAGTGTGCCCCAGAGCCGCCCGATCGTGGCCATCACCTCCGACAGCGACGGTGACGGCTACTGGTTCACCAACAACAACGGAGCAGTGAGCGCCTACGGGGACGCCACCTACTGGGGCTCGGCCCCGCAGGTCATCAATAAACCGGTGGTGGGCATGGCTCAAGCGGCCGGCACCGGGGACTTCACCGGCTCCGCCTACCAGTCGGGCAGCTTCGGCTACGACATCTCCAACTTTCAGGCCGGCGATCTTCCGCCCAACCCCCACACCATCGGGATCGTGGAGGTGGCCGGGGCGTCGTTCGGCCTCAACCCGGACCTGGCCCCCGAGGCCCAGTGGGCCGGCGGCGGCCTCAACCTGTACGTCTACCTGACCAACGGCTATGCCGCCTCCAGCCCCGACGGGAACTGCCCCTCGACGGCCAACGCCGTGGCCTGCAACTACGGCTACCTGGCCGCCCAGAACGCATTCACCAACGCCCAGGCGGCCGGGGTGAACACCTCGGTGGCCTGGTGGCTCGACGTCGAAAGTGACCCGTCGTGGTCGAGCGACCTCCCGTCCAACGCCGCCCTGGTCCAGGGAGCGATCGACGGCCTCCACTCCGAGGGACTGAACAGCGTGGGCATCTATGCCAGTCCCGGCAGCTGGAGCGGCATCGTCGGCAACTACTCGCCAGCGGTGCCCTACTGGGCCGCCGACTGGGGGATCAACCCCGCCACCACCTGCCAGAACGTCAAGTCGCAGTTTTCCGGACTCCCGGCGGGACCGACACAGATCGTGCAGTACAGCTCACCCACCGACCCCACGCCGGCCGGCGGCCTCGACACCGCCTACGACAACGACTACGCCTGCTGAACCACTTGGTGGGCGGCGTCGTTGAACCCGAGCAACTGCCATTGGCCGGCATCCACCTCCCACGTCGTCATGGAGGCATGTTTGGTCCGGAGCTTCAGCCGGGCCCCCTCCCGGCCTCCGGCAACCGGAACCTTGGTGAGCAGCGAGGCCTCGACCACCCCGGCGTGGCAGGCCACCACCACCAGCTGTCCGGGATGCCTGGCCGCCAGGGTGTCCAACATCGCACTGACCCGGCCGACGAAGCCGGTCCAGCTCTCACCCCTCGGGGCAATGGCCTGTTCGGGGTGGATGTCCCAGTTCAGCGTGCCGAACTTCACGGTGAACTCGTCCCAGGTGAGACCGTCGGCGTCGCCGGGATGAAGCTCGCACAGGTCACACTCGGTCACCACCGCCGGAGGCCGGGGACTGCCGACCCGGGCGGCCAGGGCAGACCCGGTGGCATCCGGTCCGGCCACCGGGTGGCCGGCCACGGCGGGGGCCACGATGGTGGCGGTCTCGATGGCCCGGGGCAGCACGCTGGAATAGAGGACGTCGGCGCCGGCCAGCTCACCGGTCTTCAGCAGTCGGTCACGCAACGCCTCGACCTGTTGTCGTCCGAGGCCGGTCAGCCCCTCGCAACCGATCGGGCCACCGCAGACCCCTGATACGTTGCACACTGCCTCGCCGTGACGGATTAGCACGATCCGGGTGGCCCCGTCGCCTGGCGCCGACATGGTCCGGATACCGGGGGGCGGCGGCGAACCGGTGACGCCGGGACCGGCCCCGACCCCGGCCCCGGCCCCGGCCAGAGCATCGAAGCCACCGTCGGCCGGGGCCGCACTCACGCCAGCTCACCGACGAACTGCTCGAGCTGGCGGAGGGTGCGGCACTCGACGACGTCGTCGCAGTGGACGGCATATTCGCCGACGATCGAATCCCCCGAGTCCCAGTAGGCGCGGGGCTCCGGGTTCAACCAGTACACATGGCGGGCCCGGGCCTGGAGCTCCTTGACCACCCAGGCCTGCGAGGCGTGATAGTTGTTCCGGGCGTCGCCGAGAAGCAGCACGCTGGTGCGGGGCGTGATCTCGTCGCCCCAGCGCTCCCAGAACACGGTGAAGGCGTGCCCGTAGTCGGAGTGACCGTCGACCCAGATGACGTCGGCCTCGGTGTTGATGCGATGCACAGCTTCGGTGGGATCGTCGACGCCGTCGAAGAACTGGCTCACCTCGTCGATGCCGTCGATGAACACGAAACTGCGGACCTTGGAGAACTGGGAGCTGATGGCATGGACCAGGTGGAGGGTGAAGCGGGCGAACGAGGCCACCGAGCCGGAGATGTCGGCGATCACCACGATCTCCGGCTTGGACGGTCTCGGGTAGCGGAACTTGGGATCGACCGGCACCCCCCCGGTCGACAGCGAGTGGCGAACAGTGGATCGAAAGTCGAGCGCACCCTTGCGGCCGTGGCGCCGCTTGCGGGCCAACCGGACGGCCAACTTCCTCGACAGGGGCTGCAGCGACTTGCGCAGGGCAACCAGCTCTTCGCGGGTGGCGTGCATCACATCGATGTCCTCGGGCAAGGGCTTGCGCAGCGACTTGGCCAGGGCCTCGCTCCCCCGGTCGGCCACCAGACGCCGACGGATCTCGTTCTCGATCTCTTGGCGCAGCTGATCGATGCGCACCTGGAACTCATCCCGCAACAGACGCTCCTCGAGGGCCGTCAGGGTGACGGCCGGATCACCCGAGTCGCCGCCGGGGACCGGTGACGCCTCGGCCCGGGCCTCGGCCATCAGCCTCTCGAGCACTCCGTCCAGATCGAGGTTCCGGAGGGTCCGGTACAGGTAGTACGTGCCACCGACCGGACGGCCCGCCTCCATGCCGGCATAGCGGGACACGGCCTGGCGGGCCACGGCCGTCACCATGGCGTCGTTGGCCCCCAGCAGGGCCCGGTACAGGAGGTCGGCCAACTCCTCGGGCGTCATCCCCTCCCCGTAACCGCTTCCGCCGCCCCGGCCGGTACCGGGCCCGTCGCCCCGGCCGGCCGCTCGGGCCGCCTCGTTCGGATCGGCGGCTCAGTCCTCCGTCGTCTTCCCCATCGTCGATCCGGTACTCCGGACCCCGGAGCGAGAAGTAGACCTCGAAGGCCGTCTCGTAGGCCCGCCAGTGGGACGACGACTTCACCAGGCTGGCCCCCAGGGTGTACTTGATGGCCTCCCGGTCCTCCATGGGCACGTGGCGGAGGGCCTCGGCCGCGTCGAGATGCTCGGTCATCGAAACGGGGATGCCGGCGGCCCGCAGCTCGGCTACGAAGCCGGTGAGGAGATCGAGCATGGTCGGATCGGTCCGGGCTGGCCCCGACTCAGGCCGGGGGCTTGCCGGCGGCCAGCTCCTTGGCTGCCCGCTCTATGTCCGTCTGGTACTTGAGCAGGATGTGGAGCGTGTCGCGGGCCTGTTCGGCGTCGATCGACTCGACCCCCAGCACCACCAGGGTGCGGGCCCAGTCGAGGGTCTCGGACACCGAGGGGTCCTTCTTCAGGTCCAGCGTCCGCAGCGACCGCACGATCCTGGCCACCTGATCGGCCAGGGCCTGGCTGATGCCGGGCACCCTGGTCTCGATGATGGCGCGCTCCCGCTCCAACGAGGGGTAGTCGATGTGCAGGTAGAGACACCGGCGTTTGAGTGCTTCGGACAGTTCGCGGGTGTTGTTCGAGGTCAAGAAAACCAGCGGGATCTGGGTCGCCCGCACCGTGCCCAGCTCGGGAATAGACACCTGGTACTCGGACAGGATCTCCAGCAGCAGGGCTTCGGTCTCCAGCTCGACCCGATCGACCTCGTCGACCAGGAGCACCACCGGGTCGGGCGACCGGATGGCCTCCAACAGTGGTCGGGCCAGCAGGAACTCCTCGGAGAAGATGTCCTCTTCGAGCTGGTGCCACGACTGACCGGAGTCGGCCTGGATCCGCAGCAGCTGCTTCTTGTAGTTCCACTCGTAGAGGGCCTTCGACTCGTCGAGCCCCTCGTAGCACTGGAGCCGGATGAGCCGGCTCCCGGTGAGGCGGGCCACCGACTTGGCCAGCTCGGTCTTCCCCGTACCCGCCGGGCCCTCGACCAGGACCGGCTTGGCCAGGCGGTCGGCCAGGAAGACCACCCCGGCGATGCCGTCGTCGGCCAGATAGTCGACACCGGCAAGTCCGAGCCGGACCATGTCGATCGATTCGAACCGGGGCGGGCCGGCCACCGGGAAACCCGAGGTGATCTCCGGGGAGGGACGCAATGAGTCGGCCGGGTCCGCCACCTCGGTCACAACCGCACCTGCCCGTCGCCCGACACCACATACTTGACCGAAGTCAGGTCACGGAGACCCATCGGACCCCGGGCGTGAAGCTTCTGGGTTGAGATCCCGATCTCCGCCCCCAGCCCCAGCTCTTCGCCGTCGATGAACCGCGTGGAGGCATTGACCAGTACCGCCGCCGCATCGACCTCGGCGGTGAACCGGTTGGCGGTGGCCAGATCCCCGGTGACGATGGCCTCGGAATGGCCCGAGCTGAAGCGGGCGATGTGATCGAGGGCGGCGTCGAGATCGTCCACCACCGCCACCGACAGGGTCGGCCCGAGGAACTCGGTGGCGAAGTCCTGTTCGGAGGCGGCCCCGATGCCGGTCAGCACCGCCCGGGTGGCGGCATCGCCCAACAGGGAGACCTCGGGCATGGCCCGGGCCAGCCGGGGCAGGAACGACTCGGCCACCTCCCAGTGGACCAAGAGGCTCTCGGCGCTGTTGCACACTCCCGGCCGGCTTGTCTTGGCGTTGACCACGATCGACTCGGCCATCGACAGATCGGCGTGGCGGTCCACGTAGACGTGACAGTTCCCGGCCCCGTCGATCACGCAGGGGACGGTGGCGTGCTGGCGGACCGATGCCAGCAGTGACGGGCCACCCCGGGGGATCAGGCAGTCGATCAGCCCGTCCAGCTGCATGAAGGCCACCGCCGACTCCCGGCTGGTGTCCTCGACCAGCCCGACGGCGTCGGCCGGCAGACCGGCCTTGCCCAGGCCCTGGCGGAGCACGGCGGCGATGGCGATGTTCGAGGAGATGGCGGTGGACGATCCCCTCAGCAGGACGGCGTTTCCCGACTTGAGGCACAGGCCGGCGGCGTCGCTGGTGACGTTGGGCCGGTTCTCGTAGATGATGCCCACCACGCCCGAGGGGTACGCGCACCCGCTCCACCCGTAGCCCGTTCGGTCGCACCCAGCCTTCGACCACCTCACCGACCGGGTCGGGGAGGGAGGCCACCTTCCGGAGCCCTCCGGCCATGGAGGCCAGGCGTGCCCGGTCGAGCCGGAGGCGGTCGAGCGAGGTGGCGTCGGTACCGCTGGCCTCGGCCCGCTCGACGTCGGCGGCGTTGACCCCGAGGATGTGATCCGCCTGTCCCTCCAAGAGGTCGGCCGAGCGCTCCAACGCCTCGTCACGGGCCGCCGATGAAGCACGGGCGATGGCCCGACCGGCGGACCGGGCGCGCCGACCGAGCTCGATCATGGGGGTCGGTGGGCTGGGAGTCACCGTGTCAGCGTAGTTCCCAGGCCCACTGGGGCGGCGCGGCGGGCCGCCCGACGGGCTCCGGACATGGCCCCCGGGCCATGCCCGACTAATCGATGACTACCAGGTCGTCACGGTGGACCACTTCGGGCGACTCGTCTTCGGGCAGCTGGTCGGATCGGCGACCCGCCCATGAGGCCACCACGGCCGCAGGCTGGCGGACCAGGCCCTTGGCGAACACGACGCCGTCGGGATCGGCGATCTCCACGGCATCGTCGGTACCGAAGTCGCCCCCGGACCGATACCACCCCGGCGGGGAGCAGGGAACGGCCGCCCTCGACGAGGGCCCGTCGGGCCCCGGCGTCCACCACGATGGTGCCCGACGCCCCGATGGCGAAGGCGATCCACAGCTTGCGGGCGGCCAGCCGGCGATCCCGGGGACGGAAGCGGGTTCCCACCCCGGGCGCCGAGCTCCGGCCACCTCGGCCAGCACGCCGGGCCTCGCGGCGTCGGCGATCACCGCCTCGACCCCGGACCAGACGGCGATCTTGGCCGCCGCCAGCTTCGAGGCCATCCCCCCGCTGCCCACCCGGCTGCCAGGTCCTCCGGCGATGCGCTCGAGCTCGTGGTCGATCTCCACCACCTCCTCGATGAGCGACCCGCCCGCCGTCCGGCGCGGATCCTCGGTGAACAGACCGGCGGTGTCGGTCAGCAGCACCAGCAGATCGGCACCGACCAGATGGGCGACCAGGGCGGCCAGCCGGTCGTTGTCGCCGAACCGGATCTCCTCGTCGGCCACGGCGTCGTTCTCGTTGACCACCGGCACCACCCCCAGCTCGAGCAGGCGTGACAAGGTCTGGCGGGCGTGCAGGTACTGGCTGCGGTGCACGAAGTCGAGCGGGGCCAACAGCACCTGGCCGGCGACCAGGCCGTGCCGGGCCAGGGCGTCGCTCCACACCCGCATCAGGCCGTGCTGGCCCACGGCCGACACCGCCTGCAGCGTGGCCAGGTCGGACGGGCGGGGCCTGGCCGGGGGCCAGGCCGGCCCAGCCGGCGGTGATCGCCCCCGAGGTCACCACCACCACCCGGTTTCCCGCCGACCGGGCCACGGCGACCTCGGCGGCCAGCTTGTCGATGGCGTCGACGTCGACACCGCCCGGCCGCGGTGGTGACCGACGAGGACCCGATCTTCACCACCAGGGTACGGGTACCGGACCGGCCTCGGACCCGTCCGTGTCGGCGATCACGACCGGCGGCGACCGCCGGAGTCGCCGGTGAACTCGGGCTGGTCGCGGTACCAGACGAAGGACATCTCGCCGATGTGGACCAGGTCGCCGTCGCCGGCGCCGGCCCGGGCCAGGGCCCGGTCCACGCCGATCCGGCGGAGCCGACCCTGGACGTAGTCGGCGGCCTCGTCGGAGGTGACGTCGTTGAGGGCGACCGCCCGCTCGGCCACCCTTCCCACCACCCGGAACTCGCCGTCGCCGACACGCTCGACGGTGAACCCCTCGGGCAGGGGTCGGTGGACGACGATCATCCCCTCGTCCTCGGGCGGCCACGGCACGGGCCTCGCCACCATGCTGGGTCAGCCGCCCACCAGCTCGGCGATGCCCCGCCCGGTCACGGCTGAGATCACCAGGTCGGGCGACGCAGACCCGTCCCGCTGCCGGCTCGGTCGGCGCCCGGCAGCCACGTCGGCCTTGGTGCCCGACCACCATGCGGGGACGATCGAGCAGGGCGGGCTGGTAACGATCGAGCTCGTCGAGCAGGACCCGCTGCTGTTCCTCCGGGCTGATCCCGGTGACCGGGTCGAGCTCCACCAGCACCACCAGGACCCGTGCCCGGGTGATGTGGCGGAGGAACCGGTGGCCGAGGCCCTTCCCCTCGGCCGCCCCCTCGACCAGGCCCGGGATGTCGGCCACGGTGAAGTCGGTTCGCCGTCGGCCCGGACCACGCCCAGGTGGGGCTCGAGGGTGGTGAACGGGTAGTCGGCTATCTTGGGCTTGGCCGCCGAGATGCGGGAGATGAGCGTGCTCTTGCCCACGTTGGGGAACCCCACCAGCGCCACGTCGGCCACCAGGGCCAGCTCGAGGTCGTACCACTCCTCGTGGCCCTTCTCGCCCTGCTCGGCGAAGGCCGGGGCCCGCCGTCGGTTGGTCAGGAAGCTGGCGTTGCCGCGGCCGCCCCGGCCGCCCTCGCCGGCCAGCCACCGGTCGCCCGGCGCTGACCAGGTCGACCAGCACCGTCGCCGTCGGGTCCCTTGGCCCGGGTGCCCGACCGGGACGGGCACCTCGAGGTCGGCTCCCCGGGCCCCGTGCTTCTTCTTGCCTCCCCCGTGGCCCCCGTCGCCGCCCCGGCGATGGGGATGGTCCCGAAAGGCGAGGAGCGAGGACTGGTTGGTGGTGGCCACCAGCCAGACGTTGCCGCCCCGGCCGCCGTCGCCGCCGTCGGGTCCGCCCCGGTCCACATGGGCCTCACGTCGGAAGGCCACCGCCCCGGCTCCGCCGTCACCCGCCTTGACGTGCACTTGTGCCTCGTCGACGAATCCGGACATGGCCCGATCCTACCGATCGACCGTCCCCGCCCCTGAGGCCCGCCCCGCTCAGGCGTCACCAGCACGGTCCGCCGGAGGCCGGCCACGGCGTCGACCACGCCCAGGGACTCGGCCAGGGCGCCGTAGCTTCCATACTCGGCCCGCAAGCCGGCCAGGAACTCCTCCATCGTCTCGGGCATGACCTGGAGCACAGCCGGGGCGTAGCGCTCGACCTCGGCCACCGAGTCGGGGTACTCGGCCTTCAGCCGCTCGAGAAGGTGCACCATGGCCTCGGCGCTGAGGAAGTAGTCCTCCACGATGGTCTCGTCCGGCACACCGAGAAAGGCCAGGATCAAGGCGGCCAGGACACCGGTCCGGTCCTTGCCGGCGCTGCAGTGGAAGACGGCCGGCAGCGATTCCCCCGAACCAAGGACCTCGAATGCCCCGGTCAGGGCGGGCGCACCTTCGGACACCATCTCGGCATAACGGCGGGCCACGTAGGAGGCCTCACCCCAGGCCGGCAGCTCGGTCGGTGGCCGGGAGCACATCGGTGAGGGGCAGGTCCACGTAGCGCACCGGCACCTGGTCCACCGGAAACCGACCGCGCTGCTCGGCCTCGTCGACCGTCCTCAGGTCGATCACTGTGGCTACTTCGAGCTCGACCAGTCGCCGGTGGTCGGCCTGGCTGAGCCGGGAGAGTCCGTCGGCCCGGAACAGCCGCCGCCACCCGATGCGATGTCCGTCCGTCGTCCGGTAGCCGCCGAGGTCCCGGAAGTTGACGCATCCCTCGAAGGCCAGGGTGCGGCTGGGATCGGCAGGATCCGACCGGGACGAGACGGGGGATGCTGGCATTGTCGGGAGCGTATCGCCCGCCGGGCCGGAACCGGGTCCGACCCGGGCCGCCGGTTCCTCAGGCGCCGGTGACGACGTCCACCAGTTTGCGGCCCTTGCGATTGGTGAACTGGACCGTTCCATCGGCCAGGGCGAAGAGGGTGTCGTCGCCGCCCAGGCCCACGTTGTGACCGGGGTGGAATCGCGTCCCCCGCTGGCGTACCAGGATCGCTCCGGCCCGCACCTCGGTGCCGCCGAACGTCTTGACACCTAGCCGCTGTGCGTTGGAATCGCGCCCGTTGCGGGTCGAACCGCCGCCCTTAGTCTTCGACATTGCTACCTCTCCTCGAGAATCTGTTGCTCTGGCCGGATCGGCCGGATCAGCCGGCGGGGCTGATCGACGTGATGGCGATCGTCGAGTACCGCTGGCGGTGACCCCAGCGGGTGCTCTGGTTGGACTTGTTCTTGTAGGTGAACCCCCGGATCTTCGCTCCGAGCTCCTCACCCAGCACGGTGGCGGTGACCGACGAACCGGCCAGCTGCGACGGGGTGGCCAGGACGGTGCCACCGTCGACGACGAGCAGCGGGGTGAAGGTCACCTCGGCCCCGGGCTCCTCCCCCAGCAGCTCCACGCGCAGGGTCTGGCCTTCGGCCACCCGCTCCTGCTTCCCTCCGGTTTTGATCACGGCGTACATAGGCCTGCCACCTTACTACAGCGGCCTCAGGCCTCCGGGTCGTCGAAGACGATGCCGCGGCCTCCGCACACCTCGCAGGTGGTCGACATCGACTCGATCAGCCCCTCTGACACCCGCTTCCGGGTCATCTCGACCAGGCCCAGCTCGGAGATGTCGAACACCTGGGTGCGGGTCTTGTCCCGGGCCAGTGCCGAGCGCAGGGCGCTGCCCACCTTGTCGCGGTTCTCCCGGATCTCCATGTCGATGAAGTCGATCACGATGATGCCCCCGATGTCCCGGAGACGGAGCTGACGGGCAACCTCCTCGGCCGCCTCCAGGTTGTTCCGGTAGACGGTCTCCTCCAGGTTGGTGGTCCCCACGTTCTTTCCCGTGTTGACGTCGATCACCGTCAACGCCTCGGTCCGGTCGATCACCAGCGATCCCCCCGAGGGCAGATAGACCTTGCGGTCGAGGGCCCGGTGCAGCTGCTCGTGGACGTGGTAGCGCTCGAACACCGGGAGCGCCTCCACCTCGGGATCGAAGTACTCCACCCGATCGGCCAGTTCGGGATTGACGGCGCCGACATAGTCCCGGACCTGCTCGTAGAGGGCGAGATCGTCGATCACCACGGCCCGGTACTCGCGGTTGAGCTCCTCGCGGATGACCCGCACGGCGATGGCCGGCTCCCGGTAGAGCAGGGCCGGGCCCTGGCCCCTGGTGGCCTCGCCGGCAATGGCCTCCCATTGCTCGACCAGGCGCTGGACATCGTTACCCAGCTCCTCGGCGCTGGCTCCGGCGGCCGCCGTCCGCACGATCAGGCCGTGGCCCGACGGCCGCACGGCGTCGACGATCTTACGCAGCCTCTTGCGCTCACTGTCCTCCAATCGCTTGGAGATCCCGTAGGCCGAGCTGTTGGGCACCAGCACCACGAACCGTCCGGGGAGCGAGACCTCCTGGGTGAGCCTCGCCCCTTTGGCCCCGATCGGGTTCTTGGTCACCTGGCACAGGATGGTCTGGCCCGGTCGGAGCAGCTGCTCGATCCGGGGCTGACCCGAAGAGGTGCCCGACTCGACGTCGTCGGTGTCGTAGCGGACGTCCCCGTGGTAGAGCACGGCGTTCTTGGGCGTGCCGATGTCGATGAAGGCGGCCTCCATGCCCGGCAGCACGTTCTGCACCCGGCCCCGGTAGATGTTGCCGTCGATCTGGGTGGCGTCGTCCGACGCCCGGGAGATGTAGTGCTCCACGAGCGTGCGCCCCTCGAGAAGGGCGATCTGTGTCATTTCCGGACGGACGTGCACGCAGATCATGTACCGTCCGACGGCCTTGCCCCGGCGCTCCCGGCCACCCCTCCGGCCTTCGGCCCTTCCGGTCTCGGCCCGTGGCGATCCTCCTGAGCTGGTCCCGGCACCCGACGCCTTGGTCCCCCCGGATCCACCGGATCCCGCCGATCGGACGGACCCCTCCCCCGCAGTCGACCGCTGGCGCTGGCGTCCGTTGCCACTCCGGCTCTGGTTGCGGTTGGAGGGTGCGTTGCCCGGACGCCGTTGGTCGGGATCACCCCCCCTCCGACCACCGGCACCGGCGCCTGATTGGGCCGGGCCGGTCGGGTGTCACCGATCTTCGGACGCTCCGGCGCCGGAGGAGAGGAGTCCGCTTCCACAGGACCCGCCGGAGCTCCCGGAGCCCCGGGGCCCACCGGACCGGCCGGAGGCGAGCCTTCGCTGGGAACCGACCCGGTGGCCTCGGAGCCGTCCGGGGCGCTACGGCCCCTCCCCCGGCCTCCCCGTGCGCCGCGACGCCTTCTGGCCTGACCCCCGGTGCCGTTGGCCCCTCCGCCGTTGGCGCTACCCCCGGTGCCGTTGGCGTTGCCGCCGGTGCCGTTGGCGCGACCGGAGTCCTCGGCTAACGCCCCCGAGGGCGTGTCCTCGTCTGGGTGCCCCCCGGCCCGTGACGGTGGACCGGCTCCGTTGTGGTTCTCAGGAACGTCCTGTTCGTGGGCCACGGTGGATGACCCGGGCGGATCGCCCGGCACCTCCACCGGCTGCCCGGCTGCTGTATCTGACATCGAATTCCCTTCCGAAATTGCTCATGAGGCACGCTCCAACGCATGCCAGGCGCGGTCGGCGCCGATCGGAGACTCTCGGCGTCCGAGAGGCTCCTCCCGGGTGCCGTCGCGCTCGATCCACTGTTGTGTTCTGCACGCCCGGTCGAGGGCCGGGGTTCCCATGCTGATGTCACCAGAGGTGACAGGTGCTGTCGAGGACCGCCCTGACGGCAGTCCGGATGCTTCGATCAAACCCCGCACCAACTCGGCGGGACGGACGCCACGGGGCTGGGTGGCAAGGTCGGCAGTCAGGCCGACCGTCGGGTCCCCCGTGGCCTGGGACCCCTGCTCTTCGGAGACGGACAACGCCAGGACCGAAGGCCTGAGGTCGTCGAGCTCTTCCCGACCTTTTCGCTCCCTCACGATCTGGACGGTCGGTGCGGCCAGGAGCGAGCCGATCTGGTGCTCCAGCTGGGCCGACGACACCCCGGTGAGGCGCATGGCCCACGAGCAGGATGTCACCACCTGCTGGAGCGACCCGTGGCGCCGTTGGACCGGCGCCACCTCCTCGACCTCGATGCCGGCCGGCAGCAGCGGGGTCAGGCGGGCCGGCAGCGACGGGATGTCGATGCCCGCCGTCTCGGGACGGCCATCGTCCAGTTCCACATCGAGGTACTCGGCCAACGAATCGCATCCGGTGGGGAGGGCCAGACCGAAGCTGAGCTGGGGGCGGGGCGAGAAACCCTCCGTGTAGGCCAGGGGCAGGTCGGCCCGCCGCAGCGCCCGCTCCCACATCCGGGCCACGTCCCGTTGGCTGGTGAAGCGGATCTTGCCGAGCTTGGCGAAGCGAAAGCGGATGCGCATGTCAGCTTCTCACCTCTTCGGCGCCGATGGCGACTTTCTCCTCCGACCGGGCGGCCGGACCGGCGCCGGACGGCGCCTTGGCCAAGAATCGTACCGGCACCTGGCCCCCGACAGAGAGATCCTGCCCGGTACCCTGGCTCCCGCCGGCCGGGGGAACGGCCGAGGCCACCACGTGCTCGATCCCGAACCCGGTACAGGCACCGCAGTCGTAGCACGGGGTCCACCGGCAGTCGGGGAGCCCGAAATTGTCCAGGGAGTCGAGCCAGTCCTGCCACAGGAAGTCCCGGTGGAGCCCGGCCGACAGGTGGTCCCAGGGCAGGGCCTCGTCCTCGGTGCGGTGCCGGTAGACGGTGCCCTCGAGGGACATCCCCGAATCGGCCAGGGCCTCGGTCCACAGCTCCAGATCGAAGTGCTCGGACCACTCCTGGAAGGTGCCGCCCCGGCGCCACACCTGCTCGATGACCGCCCCCATCCTCCGGTCGCCCCGGCTGACGATGCCCTCGGCCGCGGTGGCCGCCGGGTCGTGCCACCGGATGGTGAGGCCCCGGACCGGACGGGCGGCGTCCCGCAACAGGTGGATCTTGCGGGTCAGTTCCTCGATGGTGTTCTGGCCGAACCACTGGAACGGGGTCTGGACCTTGGGCACGAATCCGCCCACCGATGCCGTCACCGTCACTCCCTTGTGGTGCCGCCGGCCGATGGCCACGCACTGTTTGGCCAACTCCACGATGCCCAGCGTGTCCTCATCGGTCTCGGTGGGGAGTCCGATGAGGAAGTACAGCTTGACCCGCTTCCAACCCTGGCTGAAGGCGGCGTCGACCGCGGCATAGAGGTCCTCTTCGAGGATCAGCTTGTTGATGACCTGGCGCATCCTCCAGGTCCCCGCCTCCGGGGCAAAGGTGAGACCGGTCCGCCTCACTCGCTGGATCTGAGCGGCGGTCCCGACGGTGAAGGCGTCCACCCGCAGACTGGGCAGACTGACCGACACCTGGCCCGAACAGGAGGGATCGTCGATGATCGAGGTGACCGTCTGTTCGATACCCGAATAGTCGGCGCTCGACAGCGAGGTCAGCGCCACCTCGTCGTACCCGGTCCGGGCCAGGCCGGCCGAGACCATGGTGCGCACCTGGTCCGCCGGCCGCTCACGCACCGGTCGGGTGATCATGCCGGCCTGGCAGAACCGGCAGCCCCGGGTGCACCCGCGGAAGAGCTCGACGTTCAGCCGGTCGTGCACCACTTCGATGAGCGGCACCAGTTGCTGCTTGGGGTAGGGCCACTCGGCCAGATCGGCGATGGTCCGCTTGTGCACCCGATCGGGCGTGTCGGGATGGCGGGGGGTGGTCGACACCAGGCGGGTCTCGGTCCCCCCGGCGGTCTGGTAGCGGGCCTCGTAGCACGAGGGGACGTAGACCCCCTCCACCCGGGAGAGCTCCCTCAACAGCTCGTCCCGCCGGCCACCTCCGTCGGGGCCGGTCGAACCGTGCTCGGTGGCGTAGCCGGCCAGCACCTGGTTGATCTCCCCGACCGCCTCCTCGCCGTCCCCCAGGACGAAGCAGTCGACGAAGTCGGCCAGGGGCTCCGGATTGAAGGCGCAGTGGCCTCCGGCCACCACCACCGGGTCCTCCATCGTCCGGTCGGCGCCGTGGACGGGCACGTCGGCCAGGTCGATGAGGTTGAGCACGTTGGTGTAGACCAGTTCGGCCGACAGGTTGAAGGCCAGGACGTCGAAGGAATCGGCGGCCAGATGGTTCTCCAGTGAGAACAGGGGCACACCGGCCGACCGCATGGCCTCTTCCATGTCCACCCACGGGGCGTAGGCCCGCTCGGCCACGGCGTGGGGGTTCTCGTTGAGGATCTCGTAGAGGATCTGCAGTCCCTGGTTGGGAAGACCGATCTCGTAGGTGTCGGGGTAGATCAGCAGCCATGACACCGCGCCGGTGCCGTGCTGGGTGACCTGAGCGCCCAGTTCGCCACCGATGTAGCGGGCCGGTTTGGTGACATGGGCCAGGAGCGGCTCTATTCGTGGCCAGAGGGACTGCATCTCCCCCGCCATCCTAGGGCCGGCGGGGACCGGGCTCCGACCGCCGGACTCCGCCGCAAACCCGGCGGGCGGGTTCAGCCGGCGGGTTCAGCCGCCGCCGGTGGCCGGCGGGGCCGTGGTGGCGGTGGTGGCGGTCGACGAGTTGCCGTGGGGGGTGGTGGTGGTCGGGGTGGAGGGCAGGGCCACCGGACTGGGATTCTGGACGACCGCCTTAGCTGGAGGAATGCCGGCGGCGGTCACCGGGTGGGCCGCCAGGTAGCTGAAGATGTCCCCGACCACCGGGGCGGCCGCCGTGGCCCCGTAGCCGGCCTGGTCGATGACGCACACCACCACGTACTGGGGAGCGGCCACCGGTCCGAATCCGACGAACCAGGCGGTGGGCTCCTTGCCCAGCTCGCTGTCGGCCGTGCCGGTCTTGCCGGCCACCCCGCCCGGGAACGTGCCCAGACCGGGCACGCCATAGGAGGTGCCCCTGGGGTTGTTGACCACCCCCTCAAACCCGGCCATGAGGGCCTGGTCGGTGGTGGGCGGCAGGTCGACATGCCCGGTGACCTGGGGTGTGAACCTCTTGACCACCGTGCCCGAGGGAGAGACGATGGCCGCCGCCACCTGGGGGGCGTACCGGGTGCCCCCGTTGGCGAAGGTGGAGTAGGCCACCGCCTGCTCGATGGGGGTGATCACCGTGGCCCCCTGGCCGAAGGCCATCTCGACGTTGTCGGCCGGGTACCAGGTGGTGTTGGGGAAGCCGGTGGGGCTCTCGGCGTGGAGCTTCAGCCGCTCGGCCTGGCTGTCGACCCGGCCCTGGACCTCGCCGGGCAGGTCGATGCCGGTGAGCTCGCCCAATCCGTACTGCATGGCCTGGTTCTGGATGGGGGTCAGGCCGTACTGGGCCCGCTGGTCCCAGAACATGGCGCCCAGGTTGTAGAAGAAGTCGTCGCTGGACACGGTGAGGGCGGTGGAGATGTCGATGTCGCCGAACCCTCCGTCCCCTTCGCTGTTGTGGAACTCGCAGGTCGTGCTGCCGTACTGGCAGCCGGGCACGGTGAAGGTGCCGGTGTCGTCGTAGACCCCGTTGACGGACCACAGCCCGAGGTCGAGGGCGGCGGTCGCCGTGTTCAGCTTGAATGTGGATCCCGGGGTGTAGAGACCGTCGATGGCCCGGTTGAGCAGGGGCTCGTTGTTGGCCGGATCGGACAGGGCCGTGTACTCGGCGGTGGAGATGCCTCCCACCCACTCCGACGGGTTGTAGGTGGGGTACGAGGACATGGCGTAGACGGCACCGGTCTGGGGGTCCATCACCACCACGGCCCCGCCGGTGGCCGGCGGATTGCAGCCGGCGCCGTTGTCGCACGTCTTGTCGTCGGTCCTGCGCAGGTAGAGGATCTGGGTGGCGAGGGCGTTGTCCGCCACCTGCTGGAGATTGGTGTCGACGTTGGTCACCACGTCGTCACCGGCCACCGCCGGAATCGTCTTGACCGTGCCGACCACCTGCCCCTGGGGGTTGACCTCGAGCAACTGCTGGCCCGGGACTCCCCGGAGCTGTGTCTCGTACTGGTACTCGAGGCCCGACTGACCGAACGCATCCCCGGCCACGTACCCCTGTGAGGCCCGGGACTGCAGCTCGGCCGAGTTGATGGTGCCCACGTATCCGAGCGTCTGGGACGCCGGATAGCCGCCGGAGGCCGGACCGGGGAACTCGGTCTGGGGGTAGTTGCGCTGGGTGGTCGCCACCGAGTCGACCCCGGGGAACTCGGCCTGGTGCTCCTTGATGTACAGGATGTCGGAGAGGATGGCCGCCTGATCGGCCGGCGTGGCCCCGCCGGTCAGCACCGGCACCGGCTTGTAGAGGCTGTACCGGGGATCGGCGATTGTGGCCTTGACCTGGGCGGTCGTCTCGCCGATCAACGCCGCCAGCCGTCCCACCACATCGGGGTACTGGGCGGCGGCCACCCGTGACAGTGTGATCTGTTCGACGACCTGGTTGTCGGCCAGAGGGTTCCCGTACCGGTCGAGGATCAGGCCCCGCGTCGGCTGGATCTGCACGGCCCGGATCTGGTTGGCGTTGACCGCCTGGGCGGCGGCCGGGGCCTGGAGCACGGTCAGGGCCCACAGCCTGAGCCCGAGCACGGCGAACAGCCCGAGCACGATGACCCCGGTGATCCGCAGCCGGAGCCCGGGACGGGCGGCACTCGAGTCGGGGGCGTCCAGCACCGATTCCATGGAGAACCGGTTGGGGTGCATCTTCGGCTGCTTGGCCTTCTTCTGGCGGAGTTTGCGGTCCTTCTCCGGCCGCAGGTAGTGGCGGGATCCACCAAAGGGATGGCGCAGGGACCGGCTCACCGCTGGCCCCCCGACGAGAGGACCGACGTGGGCACGCCCTCGGTGGAGGCGGTGGGCAGCGCCCAGGTCACCAGGCGCAGGGCCGGGATGGCCAGGACGGCGTTGGCGATCGACACCACCACCACGATCCGCACCAGGTCGACGTGGAGCATCTGGGGCTGGCCCAGCACCGACCCCAGGACGGCGTAGATCACCTCGTAGAGGGCGCTGCCGACCAGTGCCGCCACCACCGGCAGCCAGAAGGTGGTGCGGTCGAGGGCGAGCGTGGCCGTCCCCACGGCAAAGCCGATCAGCGTCCCGACCAGAGCCGACAGTCCGAACGGGGTGGGCAAGAAGAGGTCCGCCACCACGCCGGCCACGAATCCCATCGACGCCCCCCGAGACGGTCCGCCCACCACCCCGGCCACGATGGGCAGCAGGATCATGATGTCCGGATGGACCCCACCTATCCGCAGGTCGAGGATGAGGGTCTGTTGGACCAGGACGAACAGCAGAACCACGAGCCCGACGCGGGTGGCCGCCCGGGTGGTCACCAGTGCACCTTCGAGGACCGCGGGGCCGGGCCGGTCACGTGGACGGACCCCACAGGACGACGGACACGTAGCGGAGGTGGGTGAGGTCGGCTTCGGGCACCAGGGTCACCGTCTCCTCCGACGAGGTCAGACCGTTCTGGTGGGACACCACCCGGGCCACCGGGATGCCCGCCGGATAGCTGGCCCCCGACAGCCCGCTGGTGACCAGGACGCTGCCGTTGCTCAACGGGGTGTTGGCCGGGATCAGGCCGGCCACCAACGGTCTGCCCGCCCCCTGCCCGGACAGCACGGCCAGGCTGCCGGGCGCCGACCCGTAACGGACCCCGACCGAGGACTGTCCGTCGGTGATCAGGCGCACGGTGGACGAATTGTTGTTGCGCTGGACCACCTGGCCCACCAGTCCGCCGTCTCCCACCAGACCGTCCGTTCCCACCACCGGCATGTTCACCTGCACGCCCTGGTTGCGGCCCACGCTGATCTCGATGGTGGCGGCGAAGTCGCTGGATGCGTAGTTGGTCACCTCGGCCGGGACGGTCTGGAGATTCTGCAGGAAGGGCAGGTGGAGCAGGGTGCTCAGCTGCTGCATGGACTGATCGACGTCCTGTTGGGATGCCTGCTGGCCCTGGAGCTGGTCGACCTCTTGTTGGAGTTTCTGGTTCTGCTGTCGGACCGCCCCGTAGTGGACCGAGCCGGCCAGGAAGCTCCCGACCGGCTCGATGATGTCGTCGATCGCCCCTCTGATCGGCGAGAAGGCGTCGGCCGCCACCGACCGGACCCCGGAGGTGATCCGGTGGAAGCCCCCGCGGGCATCCAGGGTGATGATGGTGATTGAGGCCAGTACCAAGAGCAGGAGCGTGGTGCGTGGGCGGCGGTAGCGCCGCGGTGGCGCCACGGGAGACGAACCTCCGGTCGATCAGCGAGCCGAGGAGGTGATCAGTACTTGCTTGAGAGCTTCGAACTCCTCGAGGCACTGCCCACTACCGATGGCTACGCAGTTGAGGGGGTCGCGGGCCACCACGATGGGCATACCCGTCTCCTGGGTCAGGCGGCTGTCCAGGCCGTGGAGGAGAGCCCCGCCCCCGGTCAGCACGATGCCCTGTTCCATGATGTCGGCCGCCAGCTCGGGGGGGGTCCGGTCGAGGGTCACCTTGACGGCGTCGACGATGGCCGAGACTGGCTCCTCGATGGATTTGCGGATCTCCTGGGTGGAGATGACCACCGTCTTGGGCAGGCCGGTGACCAGGTCGCGTCCCCGGATCTCCGCATGCAGCTCCTCCTCGAGCTCGTAGGCCGACCCCAGGGCGATCTTGATCTCCTCAGCGGTGCGCTCGCCCAGAGCCAGGCTGTACTCCTTCTTGACGAAGGACACGATGGCCTCGTCCAGCTCATCCCCCCCGATCCGGATGGACTGGCTGGTGACGATGCCCCCCAGGGAGATCACCGCCACCTCGGTGGTCCCCCCGCCGATGTCCACCACCATGTTGCCGGTCGGCTCGTGGACCGGGAGGCCGGCCCCGATGGCCGCGGCCATCGGCTCCTCGATGATGTAGGCCTTGCGGGCCCCGGCATACTCGGCCGCCTCCATGACGGCCCGCTGCTCGACCCCGGTGATCCCCGAGGGCACGCAGATCACCATGCGGGGTTTGGCGAAGCGGCGCTGGTGGACCCGGTGGATGAAGTAGCGGAGCATCTTCTCGCAGATCTCGAAGTCGGCGATGACGCCGTCCTTCAGCGGCCTGATGGCCTGGATGTGACTCGGCGTGCGACCGATCATCCTCTTCGCCTCGGCCCCCACAGCCAGCGGCCGACCGTCTTTGACGTTGACCGCCACCACCGACGGCTCGTTCAGCACGATCCCGCGGCCGCGCACGTAGACCAGGGTGTTCGCCGTTCCAAGATCAACGGCCATGTCACGGCCGAGCAGGGAGAAACCGTTGTCGCGCATCAGAGATGCACTCCTCCGTCAATTGTGGATCGGGGCTGCGCCAGGGCGCCTGCACCGGCAGGGATCCTGCCGTACACACTCCACTGCACGCGGCATGACCTCACCAGGGTACGGGAATCAGGGGTCGGGCACAAGGTCGCCCTCCGGCCGGCCCGGGGTCAGCCGAGTCCGGGAAAGAAGATCTCGATCTCCCGCGCCGCCGACTCCGGCGAGTCCGAGCCGTGAATCACGTTTTCGCTCATCAGGACGGCCAAATCGCCCCGGATGGTGCCGGGGGCGGCCTGGGCCGGATCGGTGGCCCCCATCATGGTCCGCACCACCTGGTGGACGCCGTCCGGGCCCTCGACCACCATGACCATGGCCGGCGAGCGGGTGATGAAGGTGACCAGGGTGTCGAAGAAGGGCTTGCCCTGGTGTTCCGAATAGTGGATCTCCGCCACCTCGGGGGCGATGGTCCGCAGCTCGGCCGCCACCAGCCGGAGGCCTCGCCGCTCGATCCGCTGGATGACCTCCCCGATCAGTCCCCGTTCGTAGGCGTCCGGTTTGCAGATGACCAGAGTGCGTTCCACGAGTGGCGCAGGCTAGCCGACCTCCCCCCGGCTGTCAGACCTGCCGACGCACTCTCCACGCCCGGCCGGAGTCACGCCGGGTCGCCGATGAGCAGGTGCCGGGCGTCGGCCACCACGTAGAGCGAGCCGCACACCACCACCCGGTCCTCGGGGCCGGCCCGGTTGACGGCCAGCGCCACCGCCTCGGCCGGCGATCCGCCCACCACGGCATCCATGCCGAGCCCCATGGCCGCCTCGGCCACCACCTCGGCCGGGAGGGCCCGGGGTGAACGGGGGGTGCAGGCCACCACCGAGCGGATGCCCGCGGTGAGCAGGGCGTCGAGCATGGCCACCGGGTCGCGGCCGGTGAGCATGCCCACCACCGCCTGGGCCTCGCCGTCGACGGTGAATCCCTCGATGAGGGACCGGGCCAGCACGATCATGCCGGCCACATTGTGAGCCCCGTCCACCACCACCAGCGGGTGTCGGCCGATCACCTCGAGCCGGCCCGGCACCCGCACGGTGGCGAATGCCTCCTCGACGACGTCCTCGTGCAGAGGAGCTCCGAAGAATGCTTCCACCGCGGCCAAGGCGCAGGCGGCGTTCTCCCCCTGATGGGCCCCGTGCAGCGGGACCAGCAGCTCGCCGTAGGCGGTCCCCGGTGTGCGCACGTCGATCAGCCGGCCCCCCACCGCCAATCGGTTGGCGGTGCAGGCGAAGTCGGCACCGCGCACCCACACCTCGGCGGCGTGGGCCTGCCGGGCCGCCTCTCGCAGCTGGTGGTCCAGAGTTGGATCGGACTCGCCGATCACCACCCGGCTGCCGGGCTTGAAGATGCCCGACTTGTCCCGGGCGATGTCCTCGAGGGTGGGCCCGAGGATTTCGGTGTGGTCGAAGCTGATGTTGGTGACGACGGCCACCGTCCCGTCAACCACGTTGGTGGAGTCCCAGCGCCCGCCCAGTCCGACCTCGATCACAGCCACGTCCACCGCCTCGTCGGCGAACCAGGTGAGGGCGGCCGCCGTCAGTAGCTCGAAGCGGGTGGGCCTGTCCTCCATCATGGGCTCGAGGCGGGCCAGCGTCTCCAACACCTCGACCAGGGCGCCATCGTCGATGGGTTCTCCATTGCGGGAGATGCGCTCGTTGACCCGGCTCAGATTGGGACTGGTGTAGGTGCCCACGCTGAGGCCCTGGGCGCCGAACAGGGCGGTGACCATGGCCGCCGTGGACCCCTTCCCGTTGGTGCCGGTGATGTGCACCGCCGGGTAGGCCGACTGCGGCTCCCCCAGCAGGTCGACCAGGGCCCGCATGCGGTCGAGGGTGGGCAGAGCCCGCCGCGATGGCATGGACGACTCGAAGTCGATGTGCCCGTCGAGCCATGCCAGTGCCTCGGGCAGGTCGTCGAATTTCATCGGGACGGTCGGTGGAGGAGGTCGACCGGCCGGCATGCGCCCTGCATACGCCGAGGCCGGTCTCCGGTCAGGAGGCGGCCCTGCGGCTCCGAGCCGACTTGGCCGGCGGGCTGTTCAGCGGCACCAGGGTGGGGTGCACCTTGTCGAGGACCACGGCCCGGTCCACCACGCACTTGGAGATATCGGTACGGCTGGGCAGGTCGTACATCACCTCGAGCAGCACCTCTTCGAGAATGGCCCGCAGGCCCCGGGCCCCGGTCCCCCGGAGCAGTGCCTGCTCGGCCACCGCCTCCAGGGCGTCCTCGGTCAACTCCAGCTCGATGTGATCGAGCTCGAATGTGCGCTTGTACTGGCGGGTGAGGGCATTCTTCGGCTCGACCAGAATCCGGATGAGCGCCTCCTTGTAGAGGTGGGAGACGGCTCCGACCACCGGCAGCCGTCCGATGAACTCGGGGATCAGCCCGAACTTCATGAGGTCCTCGGGCAGGACATGACGCAACAGCTCGGAGTCGTCGCGCTCGGATGCCTTGCGCACCTCGGCTCGGAATCCCATGCCCTTGCGACCGATCCGGTTCTCGATGATCGAGTCGACCCCGGCAAAGGCGCCGCCGCAGATGAACAGGATGTTGGTGGTGTCGATCTGGATGAACTCTTGATGGGGATGCTTGCGACCGCCCTGGGGAGGCACCGAGGCGGTGGTGCCCTCGAGGATCTTCAACAGGGCCTGCTGCACGCCCTCGCCGGAGACGTCACGGGTGATGGACGGGTTCTCCGACTTCCGGGCGATCTTGTCGATCTCGTCGATGTAGATGATGCCGGTCTCGGCCCGCTTCACGTCGTAGTCGGCGGCCTGGATCAACTTCAACAGGATGTTCTCGACGTCCTCGCCGACATATCCGGCCTCGGTCAGGGCGGTGGCGTCGGCGATGGCGAAGGGCACGTTCAGCATGCGGGCGAGCGTCTGGGCCAGCAGGGTCTTGCCGCAACCGGTCGGGCCGAGGAGGAGGATGTTCGACTTGGCCAGTTCGACATCGTTGTCGTGGCTGGCGTTGCTGCCGGCCTGCACCCGCTTGTAGTGGTTGTAGACCGCCACCGACAGGATCTTCTTGGCGTACTCCTGCCCGATCACATAGTCGTTCAGGAACTCGTAGATCTCCTTGGGCTTGGGCAGCTCCTCGAACGACAACTCGGTGGTGTCGGCCAGCTCCTCGGCGATGATGTCGTTGCACAGCTCGATGCACTCGTCGCAGATGTAGACCCCGGGACCGGCGATCAACTTCTTCACCTGCTTCTGCGACTTGCCGCAGAAGCTGCACTTCACCAGGTCGCCACCGTCTCCGAACTTCGCCACGTCGGCTCCTCTTGTCCTTCTGTCAGTGGTCCGTGTTGCTGGTCCGTGCGTGCTGCCACTCTGAGCCCACCACCGAGAGGGGTCCGGTGTGGCTCTTGTCCGTCACTTCAAGGTTTTCAGACTCCCAACCCTAGCGCCTGGAGGGACCCCAACCGTCGTACTAGGCCGCGCCCACCGCTTCGATGGCCATGGCGTCCCTGGCCGTGATCACCTCGTCGATCAGCCCGTAGGCCACCGCCTCCTCGGCCGTCATGATGAAGTCACGGTCGGTGTCCTTGGACACCCGCTCCGAGCTCTGACCGGTGTCGCTGGCCAACATGCCGTTCAGGAGATCGCGCATGCGCAGGATCTCCTTGGCCTGGAGCTCGATGTCGCTGGCCTGGCCTTCGACTCCCCCGAACGGTTGGTGCAGGAGGATCCGGGCATGCGGTAGGGCGAAGCGCTTCCCCCGGGTTCCCGCCCCGAGCAGGACGGCGGCGGCCGAGGCGGCCTGGCCGAAGCAGAAGGTGGACATGTCCGGCTTGATGTACTTCATGGTGTCGTAGATGGCGAAGAGGGCGGTGATGTCGCCCCCGGGCGAATTGATGTAGAGGTGGATGTCCTTGTCGGCCTCCTCCGACTCGAGGAAGAGCAGCTGGGCGCAGACCAGGTTGGCCACCGTGTCGTTGATCGGGGTGCCGAGAAAGATGATCCGCTCCCGCAGCAGACGGGAGTAGAGGTCGTAGTTCCGCTCGCCCCGGCTGGTCGACTCGACCACCCACGGCACGCTGTAGGCCTGTGCGTCCATGTCCCTGGTTCCCTCCGTAGCGCTCACTCCGAATCCTCCTCGTCCTGGCCGACCACGAGCTCGTCCCGTGACACGGGCTTGCCCTCCTCGTCGACCAGCTCGACATTGTCGACCAGCCAGCGCATGGCCTTGGCCTTGCGCCGATCCGAGCGTACCGCCGTCAGCCGCCCGGCCCGCTCCAGCTGGTCGCGGACCTCGTCGGCATCCATCTCCAGGCGCTCGCCCATGGCCACGAGCTCCTCGTTGAGCTCCTCGTCGGTCAGGTCGATGCCCTCCTCTTCGACCAGGGCCCGGAGGGCCAGGTCGAGCTTCACGCTCTGCAGCGCCCCGATGCGCAGCTCCCTGACGAATTCCTCCTCGTCGCGACCGGTGGCACCGAGGAACTGACCCAGGCTCATGCCCTGGGCGTCCAGCCGGTGGTTGAGGTCGTGGATCCTCTCCCGCAGCTCCTCGGCCACCAGCTGCTCGGGGATGGCCTCGGTGACCAACTCGACCAGGGCGTCGACCGTTCGCTGCTGGAGCGCCATCTGCGCCTGGACGATGCGACGCTTGCGGAGCTGCTCGGTCAGGTCGGCAGTGAGCTCCTCGACCGTCTCGAACTCCGACGCCTCGGCGGCCCACTCGTCGGTCGCATCCGGTAGCACCAGCTCTTTCACGTTCTTCACCAGCACCCGAAAGGAGACGGTCTGATCGAGCCCCTCGAGGTTGGCGTCGAAGGCGAGGATGTCGCCGGTCTTGGAACCGCGGAGCTGTTCGTCGAGCTCGGGGACCACCGTGCCGCTGCCCACTTCGTAGAGGAGGTCCTCGGCGTCGAGATCGCTGTCGTCGCCCACCACCCCCACCCTCGTGCCGTGGATGTCGATGGTGGCCTGGTCGCCGTCCCGGGCGGGGCGGCCGACCTCGACGAGCTCGCCGGACGTGGCCCGCAGCCGGTCGATCTGGGCGGTGATCTCCTCGGGCGGTACTTCAAGGGCGGGCACCGTCACCACCAGCCCCTGGTACCCGGGGACGCTCACACTGGGACGGACCAGCACCACCGCCTCGAAGGACACCGGCCCGGACTCGTCGCCCGAGGTGATGTCGATGTCCGGCTGGTCGATCGGGTCGACCTCGGTGTCGGTCACCGCCCGGGCATAGAAGTCGGGCAGCGCCTCTCGCAGGGCCTCGGAGCGAAGGGCCACGGCACCGCCCATCCGGGCCATGATCACCCGTCGGGGCACCTTCCCCGGGCGGAAACCGGGCACCCGCACCTCACGGGACAGCCGGCTCATCACATCGTCGAGGGCTTCGTCGATCTCCGATTCGTCGATCTCGACCGAGAGACGGACCTTGTTGCCCTCCTCGGGCGCAGCTGTTGCTCGCATACGAATAGGTGAGTGTACCGGCCTCTGGCCTCCCGACTCGCCGCCGGGCCGGCTGCGTTCCGAATGCCGGTCGGCTACGGGCGGCCGGGCCGGTGACCATGCGGTGGTCAGGTCATGAACGACATGGAGGCGAGGACCCGGTGGCCGAGCGCCGTGTCGCCGATCACCTGGACGTCACCCGAGGTCAGCACCCGGGAGGCGTCGACCCGCCCGTAGCACAGCTTCCAGAACACCTCCTGGGCCATGGTCAAGGTCACCGAGGGCTCCCCGGTGACCGGTGCCGGGACGAAGGACGCCCGGCCGTCGGCCATGGCCACGACCGACTGCCGACCGAGCGGCCCGGTGATCGAGAACAGGACCGACGTGCCCTCCGGCGGAGCCACCCGTTTACCGACCACGAAGGGCATGGTGTGCCTGCACCCCTCGAGTACGACCGACTCCCCCGCGCCGTTGCGTCCGCCCGGACGGCCGACTGCTCTCCGGATGTCCTGCTCGTGCGCCCAGGTGTCGACGATGCGAGTCTCCATGAACTGGCGATACGGCGCTTGGCCGAGCGGGCTCCAACCCACCCGGTCGAAGTCCTCCCGGCTCATGGCGGCCAGAGCGTCGATGCGTCGATCGACGACCTCGACGAGTTCAGCGAGCACTTCCCTTCCCGGCACCCCGCTCCTGGATCGGACCCAGCCTTCGTTGAGGCGCCCGAGCTCGTTGACCACGTGGGGCGGGGTCACGTCGGGCAGGTCGGGGGAGGGGTCGCCGAGGATCATCCGCTCGATCCCGATGACATGCGCCACCTGGTCCTTGACCGACCATCCGGGGCAGTCGGTGGACAGCTCCCATTCGGCCCCGTCGACCTGCGCACCGACCGAGATGAGCGAAGACCACACCTCGGTCATCCGGTCCACCACCGGCTCGTGGTGGGGTGTCGCATCCGTCATGAGTCTCCCCTCCTGGCTGAGCAGACCCCGATGGCACCACCGGTCAGGGCTCCCACCTGCTGTCAGTGGCCGCCGGGCCGGGGCTGGTGGTCAGCCGGGGAGGTTCGACTCGATGGCGTCGACCACCTCAGGTGCCTCAGGGTCGACCATCGGGCGGAAGCGCTGCACGATCTCACCGGTCGGTCCGATCAGGAACTTCTCGAAGTTCCACTGGATATCCCCCGCCTCGCCCTCGGCATCGGGGAAGGCAGTGAGGCTCTCGTAGACGGGATGGCGTCCGTTCCCGTTGACCTCGACTTTCTCGAAGAGGGGGAAGCTCACGCCGTAGGTGGCGGAGCAGAATGTTGCGATCTCCTCGGCAGAACCCGGTTCTTGCCCACCGAACTGGTTGCAGGGGAACCCGATCACGGTGAAGCCCTTGTCGGCATAGGTCTTCTGCAGCCTCTCGAGGCCCTCGTATTGCGGTGTGAGCCCGCACTTCGAGGCCACGTTGACCACCAGGAGCGTCTGGCCCCGATAGTCGCCGAGTGAGGCAGGCTCACCGCTCAGAGTGTGCAGGGGCGGGTCGTAGATGCTCATCCGGCCAGTGTAGGGGGCCCGAGGCCGGCCGGCTCGTTGGACCGGCACCGGTCGCCGCTGTAAACACCAGGTTCTGAGACCTCGGTGTGCGCCGGCGGTGGGGTGGGGTTGGCGGGGTGCGGTCAGTGGGGGGTGCGGTTAAGGAATGAGCCGGGATGGTCGAAGATACGGAACAATAGAGGCGGTAAGGGTGCACCAGGAAAGCGGTGCGAGGGGTCAGATGACGAGCGATGACCGTCGAGGTTGAGCAGAGGACCCGCCGGAGCGGGGGCGCGGGCGTGGTCGCCGGCGTGGTCGTCAGCACCCTGATGGACCTGGTGTGGGCCAGTGCCGGGGACGCCGGTGTGGCCCAAGTACTGGCTCTGGCCGGCGAGCGGCGCCCCTTTTCGACGCTGGCGGATCCTGCGATCTGGAGTTCGCTGGACCAGACGGTGGCGTTACTCAATGCCGCCGCCCTGGTGACGGGCGATGGGGCTTTCTCGCTCCACCTCGGTGAAGACCTGCTGTTCGTCCCGGACGGGACGGGCTTCGTCGATCGCCTCCGGTCTCTTGGCGCCCCGGCGGTGGCGTTGAAGCACGTTGCCACGGTGTTGAAGCACTTCGAGACGGCATCAAGGGCGGCTGTCGTCGAAGTGACAAGCGATCATGCACTGATCAAGGTCTCTCCGAGGGACACGCCGACCAGGCACGCCCATCTCTGCGAGATGACACGGGGGATTCTTACCGCCGTCCCGGTTCTCTACGAACTCGAGCCGGCGCTCATCACCGAGATCGAATGCAGCGCCCGGGGAGGGAGCGCCTGCCTCTACGCCATGAGTTGGAACGAACAGGAACCCGGCACCGACCTCTCCGGTGCTGGGGGCGAGACCGTCACCGAGGCCGTGGTGGAGCCGGAGGCGGTGGCCGAGCCGCCCGAGCCGGAGGCGGTGGCTGAGCCGTCCGAGCCGGAGGCGGTGGCTGAGTCGTCCGAGCCGGAGGCCGCGGCCGAGCCGTCCGAGCCGGAGGCGGTGGCTGAGTCGTCCGAACCGGAGGCCGTGGCCGAAGCCCAAGAGGCGGCGGAGCCAGAGACCACGTCCGAACCGGAGGCCGTGGCCGAGCCGTCCGAGCCGGAGGCCGCGGCTGAGCCGGAGGCGGTGGCTGAGCCGTCCGAGCCGGAGGCCGCGGCTGAGCCGTCCGAGCCGGAGGCGGTGGCTGAGCCGTCCGAGCCGGAGGCCGCGGCTGAGCCGCCCGAGCCGGAGCCCGTGGCCGAGGCCCAGGAGGCGGCGGAGCCAGAGGCCACACCCGAACCGGAGTCCGTGGTTCTTGCCGAAGCCGAAACAGTGGTTGAGCCGGAGGCCGCGGTCGAAGCTGCTGTGGAGCCTGAAGCTGTGGTGCAACCCCAGACCGCCGCACAACCCGAGGTTGTTGTCGAGCCCGAATCCGTGGTGGAGCCGGAGGCCGTGGTCGAGCCCACCGCCGTGGTGGAGCCGGAGGCCGTGGCGGAGCCCGTTGCCATGGCCGAACCGGAGGCCGTGGTGGAGCCGGAAGCCGCGGCACAACCCGAGGTTGTTGTCGAGCCCGAAACAGCGGTGGAACCGGAGGCCGTGGCCGAGCCCCAGGCCGTGGCCGTGGTGGAACCGGAGGCCGTGGCCGAACCGGAGGCCGTGGCCGAACCGGAGGCCGTGGCCGAACCGGAGGCCGTGGCCGAACCGGAGGCCGTGGCCGAACTGGAGGCCGTGGCCGAGCCGGAGACCGTGGTGGAACCGGAGGCCGTGGCCGAGCCGGAGACCGTGGTGGAACCGGAGGCCGTGGCCGAGCCGCAGGCGGTGGCGGAGCCGGAGACCGTGGTGGAGCCGGAGACCGTGGCCGAGCCGCAGGCGGTGGCGGAGCCGGAGACCGTGGTGGAGCCGGAGACCGTGGCCGAGCCGCAGGCGGTGGCAGAGCCGGAGACCGTGGTGGAGCCGGAGACCGTGGCCGAGCCGCAGGCGGTGGCAGAGCCGGAGACCGTGGTGGAGCCGGATGCTGTGGCCGAACCCACAGCCGTGGTGGAACCGGAGGCCGTGGTCGAGCCGCAGGCGGTGGAGGAGCCGGGGGCCGTGGCCGAGCCCACCGCCGTGGTGGAGCCGGAAGCCGTGGGCGAAGCCGAGCCCGAGGCCGTCGTTGAACCCGAACCCGAACCCGAACCCGAGCCGGGGGCCGAGGGCGCCCAGTCCGCCGTCGGAGCGCCGTTCTTTGCGCCTACAAACGGGACCCCGACGGCCGATCGGGCGGTGGAGGAACTGCGGGTCGAGCTCAATCGCATGGGTGTCCTCATCGAGGGCACGTTCGCCACCGCCCTCGAGCTCTTGGGTGATGACGTCAATTCGCTGCTCTCACAGATCGCCGCCCGGGCCGATGCGGTAGTCAGTGCCCACCGTTACCTACTGATGGTCCGCGTCCGCACCGGAACTCCGATCCAGCTCCACTTTCGAGGAATCGAACACGACGACGCCCAACACCTGGCGGCCGAGCTGTGGCGCCAACACCCGAACGACGACGACGGCTCACGATTGATCGTCGACATCTCCTCCCCTCGACGTCGCTACGGTCGCCTGGCCGAGTTCCTCCCTCCGGGAGGCTCCTATCCGGCCTCAGAGGCCAAGGTGCTCAACCTCTTCGCCGAGTACGCGGCCACCGCGTTGGACATCTTCGGCGTGCTCCTGGACGCAAAACGCAGCGACGCCACCGCTCGCACGCTGCTGTCCTTTTCTGAGGCATTGTCGCGGATCAACAACGTCGTCGACCTGGTGCAGGTATTGGCCGATACCGTTCCAGGGGTCACCGACTGCGAACAGTCGACGGTGCACCTTTGGGACCGCGAGCTGGGTCAGTTGGAACTCCGCGCCCGCACCACCGGCTACGAGCCGCGTGTTGAGCCAGTGGGACCGATCGTGCCCGGGTCCGGATCCGGCTCGTCCGCTTCGCCGGCCCCGGCAGTGCCGCCGGTGACGGTACCGGACCAGGGCGGGGCCGCCGGGGATGTGGGCGGTCTGCCACCTCTGGCAGTACCTCCGCTGGGTCTGCCCCCCGTCGGTCAGCCCCCAACGGCCCCCGCTGTCTCGGGCCATGCCGACGTCAGGGTCAATTCCAATGACGACAACCCCCCTCTGGTCATACGAAGCGACACCCTCGAGGTCCGACGGATGCTCGACCAGCGAGAGGTCATCGTCCTTGACGACTCGACGGAGGATCCGACGCTCCGAAAGCTCCTCGAGCAGACCGGCATCACCGCCTCTGTAGTAGCACCGCTCTTCGCCAACGCCGAGTTCCTGGGTGTGGTGGCCGCCAACTTCGGATCCGACGCCCATGCTGCCGCCATCCACGACCCTGACCTTCACGAGCGCCTCTCGGGTCTGGCCGACCAGGCGGCGACCACGCTTCAGAACCTGGAGCTCCTGGAGAAGGTCTCCCACATGGCTTGGCACGATTCCCTCACCGGCCTCCCCAACCGCCGGTTGTTCGAGGACAGGGTCGGCCAGGAGCTGGTTCGTTCCCGCAGGGTGGGCGAGCCGGTGTGCATGTTCTTCGTGGATCTCGACCACTTCAAGAACGTCAACGACACCTTGGGCCACAGCGCCGGGGACAGCCTGATCCAGCAGGTGAGCCAGCGACTGGTGGACACCGTGCGCAGCCAGGACACCGTGGCCAGGGTCGGAGGAGACGAGTTCGCCATTCTGCTCCCCGGCATGGCCGACCAGGCGTCGATCGACCAGCTGGCCCTCCGCACGTTGGAGGCGATGAGTGCTCCTTTCGTGGTCCAGGGCGAGCAGATTGCCACTTCGGCCTCGATCGGCATTGCCATGGCGCCGACCCACGGTGACACCTACGACGAACTGCTCAGCCATGCCGACGAGGCCATGTACATGGCCAAGGCTCGGGGCCGAAACGCCTTCCAGATGTACACCGGGCCGGTGGCCAAGAGCGCTGAATCCGGCCAGGCGGTCGACGAGCGCTCGCTGTACGCCGATCTCGTCCACGCCCTGGAGCAAGACGAGTTCTTCGTGCTCTACCAGCCCTATATCGACCTGCGAACCGGTGAGGTCACCGGGGTGGAGGCACTAGTCCGCTGGAAGCATCCGACCCTCGGCATCCTCGAGCCGTCGACATTCATCTCTCTGGCCGAGAGGACCGAGGTCATCGTCGCCCTGGACACGTGGGTGCTCGAGCAGGCCCTGCGCCAGGTGCGGACCTGGCGGGACGAGGGGCTCCCGCCAATGCGACTGTCGGTCAATCTGGCCTCTCGAGACCTGTCCAATCCCGACCTGTTCGACAACATCGACCGGATCCTGGACGAGACCGGCATCGATCCTTCGCTGCTGGAACTCGAGATCACCGAGCGGGTTGTCCTCGACCGGGTGGGCCCGGCCAAGGCGAACATAGACCGGCTCCGTCGCCTCGGCGTCCGCTTCACCATCGACGACTTCGGTACCGGGAACTCGTCGCTCAGCCGCATCGGATCGTTCCCGGTCAGCACGCTCAAGATCGACCAGTCCTTCGTCCAGGTGCTGGGGCCCGACGGTGACGACAACTCGCTGGTCTCAGCCATCATCTCCATGGCCGACCGGTTGGGCCTGGACTGCGTGGCCGAAGGAGTCGAGACGTCAGCCCAGAGCCGAGTGCTCCTGCAGAGGGGTTGCACCACGGCCCAGGGCTACTTCTTCAGCCCACCGCTCCCGGCGGGGAGCGTCGAAGCCATGCTGCGCAACATCTCGGCCGCACCGGGACCGTCCGCACCCGAAGACGACGAATCCTGAGCAGTGGCGCCGGCCTGACTGCGCCGGCGGCCTGCTAACTATTGCAAGCAATTCCGGCGGCTATCCCCCCTTCGCCTGATGCGGACGGATACGTTCGACCCATCCGTCCAGCGGATGATCACCACAGAATCACGAGGAGGAGACATGGCGTCATACGAGGGATACTGCGTGAAGTGCCGAGAGAAACGGGAGTTCGAGGGCGAGGAGGTCGAGATGGCCAACGGTCGGCGGGCAGCCAAGGGCAAGTGCCCGATCTGTGGCACGGGAATGAACAGGATCCTCGGCAAAAAGGCCTGACGCTGGCGTTTCAGGCGTGTTCGGAACGCGCCGCCCGGCTCGCTCCACGGTCCACCCGGAGGGAGAGTGCGCTCAGGACAGCGCCCTCTCTGAGCCCCCACTCGCTGACCACGAGGCGTTGAAGGCCGAGGCTCCCCACCAGGGTGGCCAGCACCACCGCCCCGATCGGGAGCAGGGGTGCCCGTCTGGCCTGCACCCCTGGAAGCGCCAGACGGGCGTCGAGATCGAGGGTGGCCAGTCGCTCGGCCAGTTCGTGTAGCTGGCCGGCCGGAAGCTCGACCTGGTTGACGGCAAGTGACGATGTAGCTCCCGGAGTCTGCTGGGGCCGATGCAGACCCAGGGCCAGGCGGGCCAGAGCCCGAACCGTGCCCCCGCTGGCGATGACTCTGGTGCCTGCATTCGGCATGTCGGCCAGCATGGCCCGGATGGGCTCTCCCCGGGCCAGGGCCACCTTGGTGATGGCAACCCGGTCCTCCGGGGTCAACAGCTCGCCGGTCCCAAGCTCACCTCTAAGGCGGGCCGTTCCCAGCGCCACGCTGGCCACCGCCGAGACCGTGTCGATGGTGCCGATCCCGGCCTCCAGACTGCCGCCTCCGAGGTCCAATCCGAGAACGGGTTCGTGGCCCACCCACACTCCGGCCCGCTGGCCGAGGAAGCAGAGCCGGGCCTCCTCTTCCCCGGTCAGGAGGGTGATCGGATGGCCCAGCACTCGCTCGAGGCGATCGATGAGCCTGGAGCTGTTGTCGGCATCACGCAGGGCGGCGGTGGCCAGGGCCACCACCACGTCGACGCCGGCGTCGTCGGCCGCCATCCGGAGACGACGCACCGCCCGGACGGCGGTGGCGGCGCGGTCAGCCGGCACCCCGCCGGTGCGGGCAACCTCGGTGCCCAGGTGCAGAAACGAGCGTCGCCGCAAGACCGGGCTCAAGCGGCCGTCCCTCGACGCATCGACCACCATCAGGTGGAACGAACTGCTCCCCAGGTCGTAGACGGCTACACGGACGGTCGGCACCGGCGTGACGCTATCTGCAAGTACCGCAACGAGGGAAAGCCGGGTCGGGCCGAGCCCGATGTGGCACAGAACCGTACGGGACGAGCCGGAGCGGCCGGGCCGTACTTCGGCACCGGATCGGGACATGCAACCGTCTCGATTCCCGTCAGTCGGTGCCGCCGGCCGCTCGCCACTACTATTGGGCCTCTGGGTTGGGAGCGCCATCTCCGGCGCCGGTCAGTCCTTCGATCCGGAACACCCAGTTCAGAGTGGCTTGCGGGACGTAGCGCAGCTTGGCAGCGCGCCTGCTTTGGGAGCAGGAGGTCGCGGGTTCAAATCCCGCCGTCCCGACGCACGAACGAAGGCACGCACGATCCGGGCAGACCGGCTGGTCATTCCACCGGAACTTGATGCAGGGCGGCGCCGCCATCGCCGGGGATGTCGCTGGCGAGCTGAGTGACTGTGATTCTTGGCATTGCCATCCGGAATCCCGAATTGATCAAGCTGCACGTCAACTCATGAGCCCACCTCCTTCCAACTGCACCGTCACCGGGTGAATAGGGACTTCATGCTCTGGTCGGTCCGAGCCTGGCCGATCAAGCTGGATCGGTGGACAGGAGTTTGCTGGTCAATCGTTCGTCCCAAGCGCTTAGGCGGGCGGCGGTGCCGGTGGTCGGCGCGGCCGACGATTACGATTCGCTGCTCGCCCTCATCGGCGACCGGCGCTTCGTCCTGATCGGTGAGGCATCTCACGGCACCCACGAGTTCTATCGCGAGCGTGCCCGTATCACCCGGCGGTTGATAGACGAGCTCGGCTTTTCGGTGGTAGCCGTCGAGGGGGATTGGCCTGACGCCTACCGGGTCAACAGGTACGTGATGGGGATGTCGACCGACGAGGACGCTGATGCCGCCCTCGGGGGCTTCCGCCGCTTTCCCACCTGGATGTGGCGAAACCGCGACGTGTTGGGCTTCGTCCAGCGGCTCCGGGCCCGCAACGACGCTCAGACCCATCCTGCGTCTAAGGCCCGCTTCTACGGGCTCGACCTCTACAGCCTGCATGCCTCGATCGAGGCCGTCATTGGCTATCTCGATGAGGTCGACCCCGCCGAAGCCCAAATGGCACGACAGCGCTACTCGTGCTTCGACCATGTCGGGTCCCGAGGGACAGGCCTACGGGCATGCGCTCGCCTACCAAGGGGCCGCACCCGTGCGAGAACGAGGTCGTGGCCCAGCTCTTGGAGCTGCGGCGTCGGGCGGAGGCTCTACCTCCGACGGGACGGCTGGGTCGCCGAGGACGAGCAGTTCTATGCCGAACAGAATGCTCGACTGGTCCGCGATGCCGAGGAGTACTACCACCAGATGTACCGGGCCGAGGTGTCCTCGTGGAACCTCCGGGACCAACATATGGCCGGCACCCTCGACGCGTTGATCGAGCATCTCGATCGGCAGTCGAACAACACCAAGGTGGTCGTGTGGGAGCACAATTCCATGTGGGTGACGCTCGAGCCACGGCTATGGGCCTTCGGGGCGAGTTCAACGTCGGCCAGCTGGCACGGCAGCGATACGGGGGTGAGGTCGCATTGATCGGATTCACCACCTTCGACGGCCGAGTGACGGCCGCTAATCGACTGGGGCGCGCGCGGCCGAGCGGATGCGGGTGCGGTCCGGCCCGTCCCGACAGCCACGAGGCCTTGCTCCACGCCGTCGGTCTTCCCCAGTTCTGGGTGTCGACCTCCGACCTCACTGTTCACGACGTGTTGAGCCGAGCCTCGGCTCGAGCGGGCCATCGGGGTGATCTACCGACCGGCGACCGAACTTCAGAGCCATTACTTCGAGGCTCTGCTGGCCCAGCAGTTCGATGCCGTCATCCATATGGACTGCACCCATGCCCTCGAGCCGCTCGAGCGCACCGCCCTGTGGGACCGCGGGGAGCCAGCCGAGACGTTCCCCACAGGGTTGTGAGATGACCGTCGTCGGCTCCAGCGAGCGGGAAGTCGTCTTCGCCGACCGAGAGGCCGCTGGTCGGCGGTTAGCCGCATTGCTCGCCCCCCTTCGGGACGAACGACCGGTCGTGCTGGCCCTGCCCCGGGGAGGAGTGCCGGTCGCCGCCGAGGTGGCCCGTGCCCTGCGGCGCGCCTCTCGACGTCATCGTGGTCCGCAAACTCGGCCTTCCCTTCCAGCCCGAACTCGGATTCGGGGCCATCGGTGAAGGTGGAATCCGCCTGCTCGACTCCGACCTGGTCCGTCAGGCGGGTTTGACAGAACGAGACATCACCCGGGTGGAGGCGCTGGAACGTCGGGAGCTGACCCGCCGGGTCAGACGGTATCGGGACGGACAGGCGCCCATCGCCATCGAGGGACGCACGGTGGTCATCGTCGACGACGGGCTGGCCACCGGGGCAACGGCGCGTACCGCCGTGCGCATCGCCCGGGCCCGGGGAGCCCGTCGTATCGTCCTGGCGGTGCCCGTAGCCCCCTCGGAGACGGTCAAGGAACTCCAGGCTGACGTCGACCAGGTCGTGAGTTTGGTGACCCCCCATCACTTCGTGGCCGTCGGGTTCTGGTATCGCGATTTCGAGCAGACCTCGGACGCGGAGGTCGCCGAACTGCTTCGCCAGAACGCCGAGCTGTGAGTCCTTGAAAAGCGCATCGTAGAACTTGAGAAATACCAGGTCATGCTGTGCGGACATCACCGTCAGCCGGTGGTGGCGGCTCAAATCCCGCCGTCCCGACCCAGCGGGAACCTGGATCACTCCAGCACTTCGGACGGCGACGACCCGTGGCGGCCATCGAGTGACCCATCCGCCGTCGCCGGCCTTCCGCCCCCGACCTGCGCCCCACCCGGCCGACACCTCAGGCGGCACCACCTCGGATGTTGGTAGTTTGTGCCTTGGCACGGGGCAGAGGGAGTTACGGATTGTCGACTGGTCATGAGGCGGAGAGCTCGTTCGGGCTCCGGAGCAACCTCGCACAGGACGTCGAAGGCATCAACCTGACCAACGGTCAATGCCTGTCCTGTCGGGCGCTACCAATCCTTGGGCACTAGACCGAGACTGGCCATCGCCTACGACATCACGTCGTCGTCGCCGATCGACCTCGCCGCCAAGATCAACGGGATGTGCGAGATCGTCTGGGTGGTGGACGCCAGCGATTCCTCGCTGGGCTCGATGTCCCGCCTGCTACCCCGCCTCGGGACGGTGATCGACACCGGTGGGCGACCTCCGGCGGCCATCGCCGAGCTCTTGGCCGACGAGCCCCTCGACGGTGTGATCGCCTTCACCGATCGCCAACTCTCCATCGCCTCGGCCGTCGGCCGATCGCTCGACCTGGCCCACAATCCCCCCGATGTCGTCGACCGGCTCAACGACAAGTTTGTCCAGCGCACCGCCCTCGCCTCGGCCGGGATCGCCGTACCCGGGTTCCGGCGTCTGGGAGGGGGTATCGACTCCCGGTCGCTGGCCGATGTGGCCGGTGAGCTGGCGTTTCCGATCGTGCTCAAACCCGTGCGGGGGACAGCAGTCGGGAGACCTGGGACATCAAGGATCTGCCCACCTTGATCCACCTGTTCGAAATGAAGCTCTCGAGTGGTCGGTTGGCCGGCGAGGACTTCATTGCCGAGGAGTACCTCGGGGATCGCATACCGCGCGACCGCCAGGAGATCGCCGACTACGTGTCGGTCGAATCGATCGTGCAAGAGGGTCGTCCGGTCCCCCTGGCCATCACCGGAAAATTTCCCCTGGTGGAGCCGTTCCGAGAGTCCGGCAACTTCATGCCTCACACCCTCGGGGCCGACGAGGCTTCCGAGGTCCTGGCCCTGTCCACCGATGCGGCGCTGGCTCTCGGGGTGTGGTGCGGTGCGCTGCACACGGAGATCAAGTTCACGGCAGACGGACCGCGGGTCATCGAGGTGAACGGCCGAATCGGTGGGGGCGGCATCGACTCGATCTACACGAGAACGCACGGGCACTCGCTCACCGAGTTGGCTGCCGAGGCGGCGCTGGGCCGTTCCGTCGACCTGGTGCCCGAGGCACCCAGACAGGAGTCGGGGCCATTCTCATATGAGTTCTTCGTCCAACCGCCGATGGGCGCCCACCGCCTCCGGTCGATCGCCGGCTCCGAACGACTGTTGGGGGTGGCGGGCGCCAGCACCGTGGTACTCAACAAGTCTCCGGGCGATGCCCTCGACTGGCAACAGGGCAGCCAGGGCTATGTCGTCGAGGTCGGAGGCCTGGTCCAGGACCGCAGTTCGCTGGTGTCGGTGCCCCAGGCCGTTCTCGAACGGCTGGAGATGACTTTCGAATGAGGCGGGCTCGTGGCGGGCGCCCGAGTGAACCGATCCTCTAGATCTGCTTCATGGCCAGCAGGAGCTGGGCATTGTTGCCCAGGTAGCGGTCGTTGCTCACCATGACCAGGCTGCCGAGCGAATCGCGGACCAGGCGATCCATGGTGTGGGCGGAGTCACGCCGATATCCCGGCATGCCACAGATGGCCACGGCGGCGGTGGCGATCTCCACGGCCAGCTCGGCCGCCGACACCTTCATGCCCCGCAGAGCCACCACGAAACTCGGGCTCTCTATCTCGTCGGTATCTTTCACCGACTCGTAGCGGAGTGTGGTGCCGGCCAACAAACCTCGGCCCTGCTGGAGCTTCGTGGCCAGTTCGGCCAGACGGAGGGCGGAGGGCGGCAACGTACCGATGTTCCGCCGGGCTGCTTCCCGCACGTACGCATGGGCTTTGGCGGCTGACGCTTCGGCCAGACCGAACCACACCGAGCTGAGAAGGATCTGGGCCGCCTGAAGATAGCCGCGGTTGGCGATGGTGGACCACGGGACGGAGAAGATCATGTTCTCGTCGCCCTCGACCACCAGTCGGAAACTCGAGCTCCGGGTGCCCCGCAGTCCGATGGTGTCCCACGTCGATGTGGGCTCGAGTGCCACATGGGGCGACCGGCACACTACTTGGACGACGTCCGTCTCCAGGGCGTCGGCGTCCCGGCGGGCGGTGGTGAGGATGGCGTCGGCGTACTCGCCGTAGGAGATGGCCAGCGCCTGCTTTTCCAACCGGAACCGGCCGTCGGCCCGCTCGATGGCGCAGATGCTCCGTCCGGCATCGCCGCCGATGCCCACCTCGCTGTGGGCGTTGGCCAGCAGGAGCTGCTTCTCCGCTACTTCGGCCAGAAACGAGCGCAGAGCGGGCGTCGTGCCGTGACGGACGAGATCCCCGATCTCCAGCTGGTGCATGGCCAGTACCAGGGCACTCGACGCACAGTGGGTCGCCATCCCACGGACGGCCGACGACATCGTGGAAAGGGTCGCTCCGCCCCCACCGAGCTCCACCGGGATCATGGCCGACAGGAGCTTGAGCTCGCGCATGGCAGCAACAGATTCGTGCGGGAACCGTGCGTTCCGGTCGACGTCGTTGGCCACCGGAGCCGCCACCTCCACGCCCAGGCGCCAGGCATCCCGTTCGACATCGCCGGAGGCGCTGATCGGCGCCAGCATCTGATCGTGGGACGTCATGGATTCCGCGTCCGTCAGCCGGGGAACGTCGCTTTCCGCCACCACTACCGATCTACCGCCTGGCTACGCCGGACCCGGCTGCCGGGCTCGCCACGGATCCACCCTGGGTGATTACGCGCCACCTGTCATCGCCTTCTATTCGCCCCATCCAGTGGCCGACCGTAAGAACGTTGATTGTAGCAGCGGCTCAACCGCCACCTGCCGATCGGTCCTGGTGAGGGGACCCTTCCCTGGGTCGGCCGCCGGCCCAGCGCACCGACTGGTCAGGCGCTGACAGGCAAGCCGAACGAAGCGACGATCTCGCCGGCGGGGAGGGGCCGCGAGAACAGGAAGCCCTGGGCCAGGTCACAGTCGAAGGACCGGAGCAGCTCCAATTGCTCGGGCGTCTCCACCCCTTCCGCCACCACCTGCAGCCCGAGTGCATGGGCCAGCTTGACCACGGCGGCCGACGATCTCGTCGGCCTCGTAGCTGATCCCGAGCTCGGCCACGAACGGAGCGGTCCACCTTCAAGAGGTCGAGGGGGAAGTGCTGCAGGTAGCTGAGCGACGAGTAGCCGGTGCCGAAGTCGTCGATGGCCAGCAGGACCCCCAGGTCCTTCAGGGCGCTAGCACCCCGAGGGCGGCGCCGGCGTCCTTCATCAGCGCGCTCTCGGTGATCTCGAGGGTCAGGTGCTCCGGCGGGCAGTCCGGTCTTGGCCAGGATGCCCTCGACCGTCCGGACGATCAGCGGATCGTCGATCTGGCGGGCCGACAGGTTCACCTCGACCGATCCCTGTCGGCTGGTGCGGTCCCGGTGGTGCCAGTCGGCGCAGCTGGTGACAGGCCTGTTCGAGCACCCAGGCCCCGATGGGGATGATCAGGCCACTCTCCTCGGCTACGGGGATGAACCGTTGGGGGGCGACCAGACCCTGCTCGGGATGCTGCCACCTGATCAGGGCCTCGACCCCTACGGTGGTGGACCCCTCGGAGCTCGACCACCGGCTGGTAGTGCAGCATCAACTCTCTGCGTTCGAGGGCACGGTGGAACGAATGCTCGGTGGTCACCCGGTCCAGAAGCTGGATCCGCATCGACTCGCCGTAGGTCTCCGCACATGCTCCTCCCCGGTCTCTTGGCCTGGTACATGGCCGATTCGGCGTTGGCCATCAGTGATGCCGCGTCGTCGACGCCGAACGTATTGAGGGCCACGCCGATGGACGCACCGAGGAAGACCTCGGTGCCGGCCACCTCGAACGGGCGGGCGAGGACATGGCGGGCCCGATCGGCGAACGCCGAGGCCCGGGCGTGGGCGCCTTCGACCGGGTTGTCGGAAGAGGGCTAGGAACTCGTCCCCCCCGGATCGGGCGACCAGCACGGCGTCGCCGGCCGCCCCGAGCAGCCGATCGGCCACCATGGCCAGCACCGAGTCGCCCGTCCCGTAGCCCAGGCTGGTGTTGATCGACTTGAACCGGTCGAGGTCAAGCAGTACCACCCCGACGGCGCCCGAAAGCACGTCGGGCGGTGCCACCGCATCGGCCAGCAGACGTTCGAAGTTGGTCCGGTTGGGAAGGCCGGTGAGCGGATCGTGCAGCAGCTCCGGGTCGGCGGGGAGGGCGGGGGCGGGCAGCAGGCCCAACTCCCGGAGCAGCTCGTCATCGCCCCCGGACCAGGCGGTCCTCCCACAAGGGGTGATGAAGCCACCGATCGAGCGATCCCCGTTTTGCCCGGTGACGAACAGGCGCCCTTCGACAGGGACCAGATGACCGGCCCGGTGCCGCAGTTGGAAGCGGACGTGATCGTTCCCATCGGTGCCCGGCCGGGGCGGATCCTGCCGCTTCGCCACCACCACCAGCCGGCCCACCAGGGCCAGGGGTTCCCCGAGGGCGCCGGGCAGGAGGGTGGCTTCGGCCAACCGTCCCACCACCTCGGCGCGTCGCCACCCGAACACCTCCTCGGCCCGGGGGTTCCACTCCACCACGACGCCGGCACCGTCCACTTCCAGGTAGGCCTCGGGCCACAGCCAGACGAAGCCGTTGCACCGGTAGCGCCAGTTCGAGTAGGTGGTCATCGAATCCCAGTCGGGCCGGTCAACACCGAGGAGCGCCAGGGGTGCCGACGGCCGTCCGGTCCTGATCCCCGGAGCCGGGGATCTCGCTGCTCCACGCTGCCTCCAACCGAGATGCCCGGCCGTGGATCCTGTTCGAATCTGTTTCGGTCGTACAGGGTGGAATACCAGGGTTCTGAGCGTATGGGGGCATGGTAGGCAACGACCTCCCCCGGAGCAAGGATCCTCAGGAGGCGAGGCCGCTCGGGCGGCCCGGCGATCCCCGCCGTGTACCGTGCCTGGCGTGGTCGTCGTCACCGGCACAGTCCAAAAGCAGGCGTGGGATCGCAAGATCCTCCCCCCGGTCGAACAGGTGCGACCCGGGCTGTGGTCCATCCCCGTGCCCATCCCCAACAACCCGCTCCGGTACGTGCTGGTGTACGCCCTCGAGCTCGACGGAGGCGGGGTGGCCCTGGTGGATGCCGGCTGGAACACCGAAGAGGCCTGGTCGGCCTTGTCGGACGGACTGGCCCAGGCCGGCGGCAGCATCGCCGACGTCCGGGCGGTGATGGTGACCCACATCCACCCCGACCACTATGGCCTGGCCGGAAGGGTCCGCCAGGAGTCCGGGGCGTGGATCGGGCTCCACCCGGCCGACGCCATCATGCTCGAGTCCCGCTACGGCGACAGCGACGAGCTCCTGGCCGACATGTTCCGATTCCTCACCGACTCGGGCGTGCCCGAAGACAAACTTCCCGACCTGACCATGGCGTCCATGGCCGTCAAGTCGATGGTGACCATGGCCGCCCCCGACCTCCTGTTCGAGGACGGGCTGGCCATCGATCTGCCCGGCTGGCCGATGCGGGCCATCTGGACGCCCGGCCACTCGCCCGGACACGTCTGCTTCTACAGCGAAGAGCAGAGGCTGCTGATCTCCGGAGATCACGTGCTGCCCCGGATCACCCCGAACATCTCGGTGCACACCCAGCAGGCCCTCAATCCGTTGGGCGACTACCTCGAATCGCTGTTGAAGGTGCAGAACCTGGCTACCGACGAGGTGCTCCCGGGCCACGAGTACCGGTTCGCCGACCTCGAGGGCGCGGCTGCAGGAGATCATCGAACATCATGCCGGCCCGGCTCGAGGAGATCGAGCAGGTGATCGTGGAGGAGCCGGGCTCGACCGCCTGGGACATCACCCTGCACCTCCACTGGTCGCGGCCCTGGGACCAGATCGAACCGTTCATGCAGCGTCAGGCCAACGGGGAGACCCTGGCCCACTGCGTACTGCTGGAGCTCCACGATAGGATCCGACGAGAAGGTCACCAGCCGGCCCGGTTCTTCGCCGTCGGCCGGTAAGCCTTCCCCGGCCCGGCCGGTGGTGGCCGGATCAGGGCTCGGGGTCGCCGGAAACCCACTCGGGTGGGGCCGCCTCCGCCCCGGCCTCGGTCTCGACCTCGGCCGTGGTCGTCGGGACGGCCGCCGGTCCCATTCCGGGAAGTCCGGTGGTCGCCGACCGGCCGCCCATGTGGCTGAGCTCGGCGGCCAACCGGTGCCGCTCACGCCGCCTCACCAGTTGCCGGACGGCGACGGCCACGGCAATGACGCCGGCCACCGCCACCAGCGACCACAGACCTACTTCGCTCACCACGTGCTCGAAGGACACGCCCACCACGTAACCGAGCAGGGTGTACCCCACACCCCAGATCAGGCCACCGATGGCGTTGTAGAACAGGAACACCCGGTAGCGGAGGCCGCTCATGCCGGCCAGCCCCGGGATGAGGGCACGGGCGAATGCCACGAAACGGCCCAGGAACACGGCCGGGCCGCCGTAGTGCTCGAGCATTCCCATGGTGCGCCCGACCGCCGACCGGCCCTTCAGGGGACGGTGTTCCAGGGCCCAGGGCCCGGCCAACTTGCCCACCTTGAACCCGACCGAATCGCCGGCGATGGCACAGACGACCACCACCACCACCATGGCCTCCAGGTTCACGGCCCCGAGCCCGGCCAGCACTCCCCCGATGACCACGGCGGTCTCGCCGGGAATGAAGAAACCCACCAACAGCGCGGCCTCGGCGAAGGCCAGAAAGCCGACCAGGGCGTAGGCCGTCGGTCCGTGGAAGTGGAGCAGCCAACCGGTGACTCCGCCCGGGTCGCCCGACACCGACGCCGATGCCGCCACCAGGGTGTGGGCCACCACGCCGCCGGCGGCGAGGGCCGTCACCCGGACCTCATCTGGCCAAGGTCACACTGGTCCACGTCCGGTGGTGACAGGCCGGGCACGTCATGCGCCGGTCGAATCTGCGCCCGGGAACCCAGATGCCGATGGGGATCTGGAGCAGCAAGAAGGCTACGAATCCCACCCTGGTCACGGCCCCACAGCTGGAGCAGGCCACGACCAATCTTCCCCTCGGCGGCAACGGATCTTCCTCGGCCACTGGCGCCGGACCCTCCTGGTCGCCGGCCGGGGTGGCCGCCGAGAACAGGGCGTGCTTGCCGGCTGGCCGGGCGTGCCGCCGGTGGGAGTCCAGTTGGACCGGACGGGTGCCGTGGGCCGTGCTCTCGTCGGAGTCGGCACCGTCGCCCACCACTGCCTCCTCGTCCACCGGGAGCCAGTACAGTGCCCGCTTCCCCAACGGGTCGGGGCCGTCGGGCACTACCCCGGGCTGCCGGCGGCGACGCTGGTGTCGAACAAGGCACGGGCCAGCTCGCGGTAGGCCAACGCCCCAGGGGAGTTCGGGGCGTGCTGGAGGATGGACTTCCCTCGGGCCGGTGCCTCGGCGAACCGGATCGACTTGCGCACCGGCGGCTGGAGCACGGGTATCCCGTACCGGGCCTCGACCTCCTCGATGATGTGCCGCGAGTGCCTGGTCCGATCGTCGTACATGGTGGCGATGATCCCCCGGACGGTGAGGCTGCTGTTGGCGAACGCCTTCACGTCCTCGATCGTCTCGAGCAGCTGGCCGACCCCGCGGTGGGACAGGGCCTCGCACTGCAGGGGGATGAGCAGGGAATCGGCCGCCGTCAGCCCGTTGATGGTGAGGACCCCGAGGGACGGGGGGCAGTCGATCAGGATCAGGTCGTACTTGCCGAGCACCGGCTCGAGAGCCCGTTCGAGCACGTGCTCCCTACCCGTCCGGGTCAGCAGGTGCACCTCGGACCCGGCGAGATCGATGGTGGCCGGCAGAACGTCAAGATTGGGCACGCCCGGGACCTGCAGGCTGACGTCGGCCACGCAGTCCCGGCGCACGAACACGTCGTGCAACGAACGCTCCAGCGAGTCCGGATCGAAGCCGAGCGAAAAGGTGAGGCAGGCCTGCGGGTCGAGGTCGACGACCAGGGTCCGCCTCCCGAATTCGGCCGATGCGACGCCCAGCGAGTGCACGGTTGTCGTCTTGGCCACGCCACCTTTTTGATTGGCCACGGCCAGCACATCGGTCACTCGCGGAGTCTACGCCGCTAGGCCGAGTCCACGACAGGGCTCACAACCGGGTTCAGAACCCGGCCATCCCCACGATCGGCTTGTTCAGCGGCTTTCCGCCCTCGGATCCGAAGAACGGCGCCGAAAAGCTGAAGATCCCGCCGTCGGCGGCCACGAACCGGTACCCGCTGCCGTTGGATGTCTCGGCCATGCCCACCACCGGCTGGTTCAGCCTGAGCGACCCGGTCGACCCGTAGAACGGGACGCCTCCGAAGGTGAAGATCCCGCCGTCCGAGGCCACTTCCCAGTAGCCGCCGGTGTTGGTGTCGTTGGCCATGCCCACCATCGGTTGGTTCAGCTTCTCGCCCCCCGTCGAACCGTCGTACTGGGCGTCGCCGAAGGTGAAGATCCCGCCGTCGGAGGCCACCATCCGATAGCCCCTTCCGTCGGTGGACGAGGCGATACCCACGATCGGCTTGTTCAGGGGTTTTCCGCCCTCGGATCCGTAGAACTGGGCGTCCCCGAAGCAGAACACCCCGCCATCGGACGCCACCAGCCAATAACCCTTCCCGTCCGGGGTGGCGGCGATGCCGACAATGGGTTTGTTCAGCGGCTTTCCCCCCTCCGAGCCGTAGAACCGGGCCCCGCCGAAGGCGAACACCCCGCCATCGGACGCCACTTCCCAGTACCCGCCCACCGACGGGGCCATGGCCACCCCCACCACCGGCGCATTGAGGACGAGACCGCCGGTCGAGCCGCAGAACGGTCGCTGGCCAAAGGTGAATATCCCGCCGTCGGAGGCGCTCAGGATGTAGCCGGAGTAGGCGGCCGCCGGCACCGAGCACGGCGATATCGACCCGATCGGGGTGGTCCCGCCGGCGTTCCCGGTGAGCTGGGGGTCGTGATGGAACATGGGCCATGCCGCCCCGCCGACGGCCTCGGCGCCGTTGGAGTTCGAGATCTCGTAGTGGTCGATCTCGGCCGCCCCGTTCGGTGACTGGCCGTCGGCGATGTACCCGGCCAGGGTGATCCCGATCGAGCCGTTCGGATCCTGCGTCACCAACGGCGAGTTCTGCAGGCCCAGGTTGGGGCTGAGATCGGCGATCTCCTGATCGGTCCGGACGTCGAAGACCAGGGTTCCACTGGTGGTGGGGACGATCACGTCGTCATAGCCGCCCCCGGTGAGGTCGGCGGTGACCACCGAGCCGATGACCCGGCCAACGTCGATCGCCTGCCAGAGAACCTGGCCGTTGGCCCCGTTGAGCACGAAGACCGAGCCCGATCCCCCGGCCCCTGATCGGTGCCCTCGATAACCTGGAGCGACCCGTTTCCCAGCACGTCCGAGAGGGCGGGCGACGAGTAGGTGCTTCCGTCGAGCGTGGTCGACCAGGCCAGATTGCAGTCGTTGTCGTAGGCCTTGAGGGTGTCGGTGTCGGATGCCCCGGCGAAGTAGTCCCCGGTCCCCACGGCGATACCGGTGGCCCCCCCGGCCAGAAAGCCGCCGACGGCCGGCGAGGAGTCCACCACCTGGTTGGTGTCGGCCCGGCAGATCTGGTTGCCCTGGGCCGTCAGGATGCGCAGGTGACCGCCGTTGGTGTACCCCTGGCCCTGCCCGAAGCCCGCCGACTGGTCGCCCCCCACGATGATCTCGTTCTGCCCCGTCCCGAACAGGTCGGCCAGGGCCGCCGTCGAGTGGGTGCTGTCCGAGTCGAAGAACGGCCATCCGGTGAGGGTGGCCCCGTTGGCGGCATTGAGGGCGTAGGCCTCCTGTCCCAACGACCCGGCGAAGAGGTCTGACGGGCCTTGGAGGGTACCCACCGCCAGTCCGGCCTGTACCCCGGTGTCGGGAACGGCATCGGTGGGGGGATTGATGACCGTCGAGAACCACAGCGGAGCGCCCGACGCGGCATAGGCCTGATAACCCCCGACGTTGGCGTAGACGTCGTTCCCCGAACCGACCAGCACTTCGGGTGACCCGGACGGGTAGGCCACCGAGGGAGTCGAGTCGATGGGACCCGTCCTGTTGGAGGTGGGCCAACCACTGACCTCGGTGGGCAGGGGCGGGCTCCCGGTGGCCTGGGGATTGCCGAGGTGGTAGGCGTACATGTTGCCGTTTCGATCACCCACCACGGCCGACGGCTGCCCGTCGAGGTTGGCGACGATGGGTGACGAGAAGGCGATGGGGCCGCCGACACTCTGCGGGATCGGACCGGTCGACCAGGTCTCCGTCCAACCAGACGGCACCCCCACGGCGTTGGACCGCACCTGGGCTTGGGTCACGGCCACGGCAGGGGGAGCCAGGGCGATCGACACCGGCCCGGCCGCCACGGCCAGGGCCGCCAGTGCTCCGACCAACCGCCTCGATGAAGATCCGGCACCGTGACCGGACGCCACCCGATCCCGTGCATGGAGTGATCCAAGGGTTTCGATCGGTCCACACTAGGCGCGCGATCGTCTCTGTTGCCTGCAGAACGCCGGCATTCGAATGTCGTTCGGCCCAGCGCCGGCCGCCATCGATTCGCGGCAGTGGCGGTGTGGCTGTGCGGCTTTGTTCGGATGGCGCTTGGCGACTGGCCCTCGGCGTGCCCGGCCCCTCGGCGCCCCCGGCAGGAGTCGAACCCGCAACCTGATGGGTAGAAACCATCTGCTCTATCCAGTTGAGCTACAGGGGCCAGCCCGGGGAGGCGGCCGGGCTGCCCGATCCTCCACCGGTCTGTGCCACACTAGAGGCTCCTTGGTGGCCGTAGCTCAGTTGGCAGAGCGCCGGGATGTGGCCCCGGAGGTCGCGGGTTCGAGCCCCGTCGGTCACCCTCGAGCCCACTGGGGACGCAAGCACCACACCTACGACATCGGCAGCAGGTCCCTGGGCCCATCGGGCCCGGGTCGCAGTACGGGCGCCTCTAGCTCAACGGCAGAGCAACGGACTCTTAATCCGCAGGTTCCGGGTTCAAATCCCGGGGGGCGCACCAGGTGGCCAGGGTAAAGTTCCTGGTGAGCGAGGCGTCGCCGGGGTGATCTCCCCCGCGGCGATGCCCGAGCACTGTTTCGTGCCCCGGGGATGCCTGTCGGTTCACGGCTCCGCAGCCACGAGGTTCTCGGCCACCTGGCCCCTCTCGAACTCCGCAACCATGCCCCCCGGCTCCGTCCCTACGGCCTCTTCCGGTGCGCTGAGCCTGGGAAGGAGCGTGGCCAGAAGGGCTCCCCCGATCATCCCGCCACCGGCGATGATGAAGGCAGCCCGATAGCCCGACGTCAGTGCTGCGCCGGGGTGGTCTCCAATCCCGTGACTGGCGGCAACGCTCGAAGCCACCGTGGCCATGACGGCCAACCCGAGGGCCCCGCCTATCTGTCGGGTGGTGTTGATCAGTCCCGAAGCGAGACCAGCCTCGTGAACAGGAACTCCGGCCGTGGCCGACAAGGTCATGGGGATGAACGTCAGACCGAAGCCCAAGCCGATCAGGATCTCCGGCCCGAGGACGTGCGCCAGGTAGGCATCGCCGGCACCGACACGGGACAGCCACAGGAGACCGACGGCCGCCAGCCCCAGCCCGAGCATCAGCTGATTGCGGGCACCGACGATGTGCACGATCCGAGAGGCGATCAACGCCCCCGTCAATGTGCACAGGCCCACAGGCAAGAAGGCCAAGCCGGCCCGAAGCGGGCTGTAGCCGTCCACGTTCTGGAGGAACAGGGAAAGGAAGAAGTAGGTGCCGAAGATACCGGCACCGACAGTGACGGCGATGCTGTTGGCCACCGACAGGGACCGGCGTCTGAAGATGGCCAGTGGGACCAGCGGATCCTTGGCAAAACGGGCCTCGGTCACGAAGAACACGGCCAACAGGAAGAGCCCGATGGCCAGGGTGATGACGGTCTGGGACGAACCCCAGGCATGGACGTCGGTGCTGACGATTCCGTAGACGAGGACGGCCAGTCCGGCCGTGACCGTTACCGCCCCCGTGAGGTCCAGCGACCTGCGAGGACCCTGCCGATCGACACGAGGAAGTGCCACCCAGGCTCCGGCCAGCAACACTATGCCAATTGGCACATTGACGAAGAGGACCCACCGCCAGTCGAGCAGGCTGGTGAGGATGCCGCCGACCAGGACGCCGGCGGCCGCCCCGCTGGCTGCGGTTGCTCCCCAGGCGCCGAGGGCCCGCCGACGTTCATCGGGATCGGTGAAGGTCGTTACCAGGATGCTGAGTGTTGCCGGGGCAAGAATCGCTCCACCGATGCCCTGGGCCGCCCGCGCGGCGATCAACCAGCTGCCGCTTTGGGCGATTCCACCGACCAGGCTGAAGACGGTGAAGAGAGTGAGCCCGATGATGAAGATGCGGCGACGGCCGAAAAGGTCGGCTGCTCGCCCGCCCAGCATCAGGAAGCCGGCAAATGTGAGCGTGTAGGCGTTGACCACCCACTGCTCCCCGGCCACCGACAGACCGAGACTCGCCCTCATCCGAGGCAGGGCCACGTTGACGATGGCCACGTCCAGCACCACCATGAACTGGGCAGCACAGCAGATGGCCAGCACAGCCCATGTCGGTATCGCTCGCAGTCGTGAGGTGAATGCGTCCATCGGGCACTCCTTCCCGCCTTGTCATATTCTCTTAACATTAAGATATTGTACCTTAAGCTATCCGTCAAGTGTTTTAACGTTGAGGAAAGTACGATCTATTCCGTGGAGTCCGACCAAGCACGCGACGAAACCGACGAAATTGTGGAGTTCTGGCACCGGGAGAACCCCGATCTCGACGTCACGGCCAAGACCGTGGCGCTACGACTCCGCCGGGCGTCCCAGCACCTCGAACGAGCCGTTCGGTCCAACCTGGCGGCCAGCGGGGTCGATGAGTACTGGGAGATCGAGGTGCTGATGTCCCTCTTGCGGGCTCCTGGTCATCGGCGGAGCGCCGGCGAGCTACAGCGTGAAAGTCAGGTCACTTCAGGCGCCATCACCAACCGGGTGGGAAGGCTGGAAAACCGTGGTTGGGTGAAGCGGGAAGTGGATCCGGACGATCGGCGCCAGGTACTTGTCTCGCTGACCAGCGAAGGTCTGAAACAGGCCAATCACGTCATCGCCACCAAGAACGAGTCGGAGAAGCTGATCTTTTCTGGGGTCGACCGTGCTTTTTTGGAACGGTTGACCGCTGACCTACGGACCCTTCTCGGCTCCATGGACGCCCCGGCCTCGGACAACGCCTGACCGGGCCCGGAGCAGCCCGGTCTCAGTAGGGCAGCTCGTCAGGGGAACAGTTGCGGTAGTCGGGCTCGGGTTCCACGACGAACTGCACCGCTCTGATGGTTGTGTGATCGTCGAGGATCGCCCGAGCGATGCGATGCATGCCGTCCATGACCCGACCGTCGGATCCGAGAATGATCGGATACGAGGCGTCGACTTCCCGGATGAGTCGGATGTGGTCGATGATCCGGCGAACCGTCGGGTCCGGCCCGAACTTGAACCAGAAATCGCTGTCCACGTCCTTGATCGAGTCGAGCGCAACTTCCTTCACCGGCAGGTCGGCACTGGCCGCAATGAGGTTGTCGACATCCCAGGCATCGAGGCCGCCGTCGCTGGGGCGGAAGTTGTACTGCTTGCGCACCTCTTCAGTATTTCCAACTCGACCCATACGGTCGATCCGGCCCAGATCGCCTGGTCGGCGTCGCCGTCGGCCTCGGCGTCGCCGTTGGCCTCGGCGTGGACGTGTGGGTGCCTGGGGGGCGTCACCATCGGCCATTCACTTTTCGGATTGGCCTACGTCGAGTATGTGACATACCTGCAGTAGGTAATTTCCGGAACCAAAAGGCCGAGGGATGTCGGTCGGCGCCGACCCCGGGTCCGGGTCGGTCGGTCTCCGGGTCGGGGCCCCCGTCCCAAGGCCCCGGACCCAGATCCGTCCCCGTCCCACCTGGAGCGTGGGTTCCGGGCGCCCCCCCGTGGCGCCCGGCTTCCCACGCTCGATCTCAGAAGCCGAAGTTGGTGCGGGTCCCGTCGGCGTCGATGAGGGCGTAGCCGGGATTGGTGGGCGAGACGATGAGTCCCACCGCCGTCTTGCCGGCATTGCCGCCCGAACCATGGAAGGTGGCGTCCCCGAAGGTGAAGATCCCCCCGTCCGAGGCCACCAGCCAGTAGCCCCTGCCGTCCCGGGTGGAGGCCATGCCCATGATGGGCTGGTTGAGCTTGATGGCTCCGGTCGACCCGTAGAACTGGGGATCGCCGAAGGTGAAGATCCCCCCGTCCGAGGCCACCAGCCAGTAGCCCTTGCCGTCGATGGACGAGGCCATGCCCACCACCGGCTGGTTCAAGTGGATGGCCCCGGTCGACCCGTAGAACTGGGCGTCCCCGAAGCAGAACACCCCGCCGTCCGAGGCCACCAGCCAGTAGCCCTTGCCGTCGGGGGTGGTGGTGATGCCCACGATGGGCTTGTTCAAGTGGATGGCCCCGGTCGACCCGTAGAACTGGGCGTTGCCGAAGGTGAACACCCCCCCGTCCGAGGCCACCAGCCAGTAGCCCTGGCCGTTGGGGGTGGCGGCGATGGCCACGATGGGCTGGTTGAGGGGCTTGCCGGCCTCCGAGCCGAAGTTGGCGGCCGTGCCGTAGTCGGCGATGGAGCCCGACGGGGTCACGATCCAGTAGCCCTGGCCGTTGGGGGTGGCGGCCAGCCGGTCACCGGCCCCGAGGGTCGGGTTGACGACCGGGGCCGGGTTGACCACCAGGGTGAAGGCCTGGCTGACCTCACCGTTGGCGTTGGCCGCCTCCAAGGTGAGCGGGGTGGTGCCGGCCGAGGTCGGGGTGCCCCACAAGGTGGCGGTGCCGTTGTTGTTGTTGGTGAAGGCCACCCCGGCCGGCAGGGTGCCCGTCCACCCGAGGGAGGGGGCCGGGAACCCGGTGGTGGTCACCGTGAAGGCGAATCCCTGACCGGCCACCGCGGTGTCCCGGGCCCCGCTGGTGATGGCCGGGGCCGAGCTCACTTCGATGATGAGGGACTGGGTGGCCGCCGGGTCGATGCCGTTGGTGGCGGTGATGGTCACCGTGGTGGCCCCGGTGGCCGTGGGGGTGCCCGAGATCAGATCGGTGCCCGGGGTCGAGCCGACCCCGATGGTCAGCCCGGCCGGCAGGGCCCCGGTCTCGGTCAGGGTCGGGGTCGGACCCCCGCTGGTGGTCACGGCCACCGATCCGGCCACCCCGAGGTCGAAGTAGGCGGTGGAGGCCGAGGTGATGGCGGGCGGGCCCGAGGCCGCCACCGTGATGGTCAGGTCCAAGGTGGCCGTCGACCCCGAGGAGTTGGTGGCGGTGATGGTCACCGGGTAGGAGCCGTCAGCCGCCGTGGTGGTGCCCGAGATGGTGGCCGACCCGGTGGCCGGACTGGGCACGGCAAAGGTCAGCCCGGCCGGCAGGGTGCCGGTCTCGGCGATGGTGGCGTCGGGGAACCCGGTGGTGGTCACCGTGTAGGTCCCGGCCGAACCGGTGTAGAAGTCGGCCACGTCGGCCGAGGTGATGGTGGGGGCCTGGGCGTTGGTCAGGGTGAAGGCCTGGGTGGTGGTGCCCGAGGCGTTGGTGGCGGTGATGGTGATGGGGTAGCTCCCCCCCGATCCGGCCGCCGGGGTGCCCGAGATGGTGGCCGTCCCGTTGGTGTTGTCGACGAAGGTGAGCCCGGCCGGCAGGGCCCCGGTCTCGGTGAGGGCGGGGGCCGGGTCGCCGGTGGTGGTCACGGTGTCGGAGAAGGCCGCCCCCACGATGGAGGTGGCGGTGGCTGCCGAGGTGATGACCGGGGACTGGTTCTCGTCGAGGACCAGGGAGCCGCCGGCGGCCACGCTCGTCCAGGTGGACAGGGCCCCGCCGTAGGGGGAGCCAAAGGCCACCCCGCCGGTGGTGGTGCCGGGGGGGGCGGTGACCGGGACGTTGACGGCCGAGGTGCCCGAGTTGGTCACGGTGACCACCCCGTTCTGCTCGGTGGCCTTGACGGTGCCGGCCGTCTGGGCCGCGCTCCAGTTGGTCTGGTCGGCCAGGACGTTGCCGATGCCCCCCAGGGTCAGCTGCTCATAGGGGGTGGTGGCGTTGAAGTAGGACTCGTACTCCGAGATCAGCGGGTTGAGGACCTCGTAGAGGGTCCCGTCACCGTCGGTGCCGGGCTGGGCCGTGGCCGCCGGCACATAGCCAGCCGGGGGCAGGATGCTCGAATAGGGCGGGGTCCCCATGGTGTTGGTCTGGTGCACGTAGCTGACCTCGGGGTCGTTGGTCAACATGTCGGTCAGCATCCCCGACACCACCTGGTTGATGACGTCGGCGAAGGTGAACGGGGTGGTCGAACAGGTGGTGGTCGACGTCGACTTGCACTGGGAGTCAGGGGCGTCGGCGTCGTAGAGGGTGTTGTACTCGTCGAGCTCCTGGGCGTTGGTGGCGGCGTTGTAGAAGATGTTGATCGGGTGCCGGGGGGCGACCTGGGAGGTGCCGTCGACGAAGGGCTGGCCCGCCGCGTAGGTGGCCCCGGTGTAGGTGGCGCCGATGCCGAAGGCGTCATTGGCCGGGTCGGGGTAGGCCTTGGAGGCATCGGCCCCCACGGTGGTGATCCCGGCGGCGGTGAGGGCGGCGCTGAAGTAGGGGTTCTGCTCCCAGGGCAGCTCGTTGGCGTCCTCCACCACCGGCGGCGTCCACCCGGCCGGCATGGGGGTGTCGACATAGGTCACCCCGGCCGGGGGGGTGGCCGTCGTCCCCCCGGTGTCGGTGAAGGTCAGCTCCTGCTCGCCGGCACACGAGGTGGGGTCATAGGTCGGTCCCGAGCACACCGTGGCCGTCTGGGCCGGGCTGGTGTCGCCCGAGCTGTTGTCGGGGAGGGTGGCCGAGTCGGGGGTGGCATAGGTGCCGATCTCGGTCCAGGCCCCGGCCACCCCGCCGGTCACCGGGGCCCGGTAGACGATGTAGTTGGCGGCGTGGCAGATGGCCTGCCACACGAGGGACACCGATCCGGTCGACCCGGTCACCACCACCGGGGCCAGGTCGCCCTGGAGGCCGTCGGTCACATAGGCCTGGGACTGGTCGGTGCTGGTCGAGTCGGCCCCGTTGAACTGGTCGGTGACGGCGTACTCGTAGGTCCCGGCGGCCAGGGTCCCCCCGGTGGTCGAGGCGTCGGCCTCGTCCAGGTCGGGCGGGTCGACGGTGGCCGGGGTGCCCGGGTCGAGGTCGGCGAAGCCCGAGTGGTTGCCGGGCACGAACACCTGGGGGTTGTAGGTCCCATAGGGGTTGGCCACGTCGGCCGCCCCGGCACTGATGGTCGACTCGGCCAGCCCCAGGCCGCCGGTTCCCGCCGTGGCCCCCGGGGCGGCGGTGACGTCGCTGGTGTTCTCGTTCAGCTCGGCCTCGATGTAGTCCTGGGTGGCACAGCCCACGTCGAGGTAGGGGGTGTCATAGGTGTGGCTGAGCCAGCCGAAGTCGTCAGCGTAGGACTTGCCGGTGTTGGGGTCGGTGGCCTGGAACTGGGCCAGCAGGGGGTCGGCCCCGCAGGTGCCGGCGGCATCCCCGGCACTGGAGCAGGCCGCCGGTTCGCCGGGCAGGTCGAGCTCGCCGTTCTGGTACTCGACGGTGCCCCCGTAGTTGAACAGCTGGTCCAGGCGGAACGGGGTGGTGGGCTCCCCGGCCGGACGGGCGGCCGTGGTCTTTTCCTGGGTGGGGTCGGACCAGTCGGCCGAGCTGATGACGTCGGCGGCATCCATGCGCTGGGAGTCGGCGTCGGAGTAGTCGTTGTCGTGGACGGTGGTCGACCAGGCGTTGTCGGGGGTGAAGGTGTCGTCGATGTCCATCTCCACGTAGTTGCGGTCGAGGCCCAGGTGGGTGTCGTTGGTCACCCAGTTGATGAGCCCGGGGGCCAGCAGCTCCCACTGGAGGTCGGTGGCGTTGTAGTCGAAGTTGAGGGCCAGCTCGGACACCCCGGCCTGGGGGTCGGTCGCCGGGTGCTGGTAGACACCGGCCAGGACCGAGCCGGTGGACGAGGTCATCCACGAGGTGAAGGGGGCCCCGGTCTCGGCGGTGGCCGGGTAGCCGTTGGTGCCGGTGGAAAAGGGCACCGTCCCGGCCAGGGCCGGCAGTCCGGCCAGCCCGGCGGCCGTCAGGGTCCCGTTGGTGCCGTCCAGCACGGCGGTGGTGGACGAGTCGTTCTCCCCGATGCCGGTGTAGGGGGCGGTGTAGCCGTCGATCTGGCGCACCTGGTAGGTGGACTCGTAGGAGAAGAGGGAGGTGAGCTGGCCCGAGGCGAACCCGGCCGGGGAGTCGGCGATGACCACGGCGTCGAAGTTGCCCACCGATCCGGTGGTGAGGGCGGGCAGGGTGACGGTCTCGGCCCCGTAGGTGCCGGTGGCGGTGGCCTCGGTGTAGGCCACTCCTTCGTTGGCCAGGGCCGAGGCCCAGGCGGCGGTGGTCGGGTCGGTCGAACCGGTGCCGACCAGCAAGACGTTGAGGGTGAGCTCGGGGGCGGTGGTGGCCGCCACCGCCGAGGTGTCGGCCACCGACAGCGAGGCGACACACAGCATGGTGGCCAGCGCACAGGCTGTCCCCATCTTGATTGCGGACCGGTGCAGACGGTTCATTGAACTGGATCTCCCTCGCGCCGCCCCTGCCCAGTGCGTGCGGGCGCTATGGCACAGTAAGCCGTGGTCGGGACCGCGCCTACCCTGCACTGTCCCCCCTCCACCCTGGACTTTCGCCCTCCGACCGGGGGTCGGACCCGGGTGTTTGACCGGCCCTCCCCTGCATCACCGGGGCCCCTCCCCTGCGCCACCGGGGCCCGTCAGGCGGCCAGACCAGTCACCTCCGCCGCCACGCACCCGCTCCGGTCAAGATCCCAGCTGCCCGGCGATCCCGAGCGATCTCGAGCGATCTCGAGCGATCCCGGGCGATCCCGAGCACCCCGAACCCCAGAACCCCCAGCCCCGGTCAGGGGCCGATTGGTCACCGCCGTCGGAGACGCACGCTCTCGGGGTCGGGGGCTCCGGGTCCCGACCCCAAGGTCGTCAACTTTCCGAGGGGCGTGGGCGCCACCACCACCGGCAGGGGCGAGAGCCGGAGGACGCGTTCCCTGACGCCCCAGGCGGAGAGACGGTTGACGCCGTGGAGCCGACGCCGAACCGAGCACGATGGCGTCACACTTCCAGCGCCAGGCCTCGTCGACGATGTGGCCCGGCACCCTCTCGCCGGGAGCCGAACACAACCGACCTTCGGTGCCGATACCTGCGCTGCGGAGGTGGAGCACCGCGGCCGTCACGAGCGATCGCGCATCGGACAGGCTCTCGAGCGGCGGAATCCGCAGAACCCTGGACAATTGCCGGACATGGAACACCGTCACGTCCGCCCCCGAGCGAGAGGCCAGCCCGGTCGTGAAGTCCAACGCGGCCTCCCCCGTGTCGAACTGGTCGATTGCCAAGAGCAGCCGATTCCACATCCCACACCTCCATCCCCGACCCCAATGTATTCGTGCGGGGGTCGAAATGTGGCCGAGCGCATCCCATGCCCTCGGACACCGGCCCCAGACGCCGCCAAGTGCCGGGCCGTCGGTCGGGTCAGCGCGGGGTGATGCCCCACGATCCGGTCCACCGGGCACCTGGGCGGAGCACGGCCAGATCGGTTCCCGACCGCAGCGCATCGGGGGGGCAGCTCATCGGCTCCACGGCCACGGCGGTCCGCCGTTCGATGGGATCGAGCGTGTCGCCGGTGAAGATCATGAGATACCCGAACCGCTCGTCGGCCCACAGCGTTGCGCCCCGGGCCCCATCTGGATGGTCGAGGTCGACCCGGGCCCGCCCGTCCCCGTCCCGCCTCAGGTCGGTGTAGGCAGTGTCGAGTCTGGTCACCCCGATCAGGCGACCGTCGGTGAAGTCGAACTCCGTCCCGGCCACCGGACTGCTGGCGGTCGGGAAGCCCCCGATCGTCGGTGATCAGCCGGCGTTCGGCCGGGACCTGCAACCGCACCTGGTCGACGGTCGGCGTCCCCACCGTCAGGTAGGGATGGAAGCCGATGCCGAAGGGCAGGTCCGTCGGCCCCAGATTGTCGGCATCGACCGTCACGGTGAGACCATCGCGGCCGAGGCGGTACTCGACACACAGGCAGAGCGAAAAGGGATAGCCGGGCGACGGACGCAGCTCGCAGGCCATGCTCACCCGATTCTGGGCTCGGCCCACCATCCGCCAAGGCATCCACCGGACCAGGCCGTGGATGGCGTTGTTCCGCTGGACCTCGTCGATCGGTGCCTGAGCGTCGATGCCCTCGAACGAGTACCGGCCGTCACCCAGACGGTTGGGCCACGGAGCGAGCACCTGGCCCCGGCCGGCATGGCTCCACTCGCCAGGTCCGAACCCGTCGACCACCGGCTCGTCCTCGACGGTGAACGAACGCAGGGTGGCCCCGACCTCGGTGATCACCGCCCGCTGGTGACCGTGGCCGATGACCCACTGATCCCCTGTCGACGCCGTGGTCTCGGCGGGGCGCTGGTCCTCGGCTGGTGGTCGGCTGGTCATAGTGGTCTGGGTCGGCGGCCGACGGTTCCCGGGGGGGCCGCCGGCGTCGACCGGTATGGTAGGCGATCACAGCCCGAATGCCCGACGGAACCGCCCTCCGTACGGCGGCCAGGTGCCGTCGTCGCCGGGCTCGGCCCCCCGCCCGATCGGAATCACTCCATGCGCATCGTGATCACCAACGACGACGGCGTCTTCGCCCCGGGAATTGCGGCGCTGGCCCGAGGACTGCGAGACGCCTTCGGCGACCGTCACGAGCTGGTGGTTGTGGCCCCGATGATCGACCACAGTGGCACCGGTGCCGCGGTGGGCCCGGTTTACGAACGTGAGTCGATCCCGTACGAGGCGGTGGAGATCCCCGGGCTGAGCGACGTGCCCGTCTACGGCATAGACGGACCCCCAGCACTGGCCGTGATCCTGGCCTGCATCGAGGGATTCGGTCCCCGGCCGGGTCTGGTGGTGTCCGGCATCAACCACGGCACCAATGCCGGCCGCTCGGTACTGCACTCGGGCACCGTCGGTGCCACGCTCACCGCCGCTCAGTTCGGCGTGCGCGGCTTGGCCGTCAGTATCGCCTGGGGCACCGAACCGGTCCCGTGGGAGACCCCGGTCTCGCTGGCCTGCGGTCTGGTCCCGATCGTCGCCGATTGCGCTCCGGCCACCGTCTTCAACTTGAACACACCGGCGGTTCCACTGGCCGAGCTGCGGGGACTGCGCCACGGTGGTCTCGGCACCACCGGGCTCATCCGGTCGGTCCGGCCCGAGCACACCCCCGAGCCGGTGGCCGGCGTCCCCCTCGACACCACATCGGGGCTGATCACCCTGACCCTGCGGGGCATGGGCGTTGCCGCCGACCGGCTGGCCGAACAGGCAGAACTCGAGAGCGATACCGACGCCGCCCTGCTGGCCGAGGGCTGGGCCTCGCTGACCCCCCTCCTCGGGGTCAGCGAGGACCGGTCCGATCGGGGACGGGCGGCGCTGGCCGCCGCACTGGCCACGGTGTCACCGGCCCCGCCGCCCTCTTGAGGTTTACCGCACCCGCCTCGACAATGACGGCGGCGATGACTATAGAGTCTCACCCCATGCCACAAGCTGCTGTCAGGTCATCGGGCGGTTGCCCCGGTGGATTGGCCTGTCGACTGGCCGGACGTCGGCCCGTCCTGTTCCGCCTGCGAGCCGCCAGACGCTGATCTGAGTAGGGCTCGACCGTCCGCACCTCGTATGGACCTCCCCGCACGTCCAGAGCGCCCTGCCGTGTTCGGCACCGACTCGCGAGTCGAATGCACCAGCGACGGTCGCCCGCATTCCGAAGGCACCATCCAAGCCATCTGAGCTTCGTGAAGTTGAGGAATCGCACCACTTGCGCACGCGTCGAACAACCATCTTCTCCATCGCGTCGGCGGCCGTAGCTGCCGTCACCATCCAGTTCTTCGCCAGCACCCCGGCCGCCGCCGACCGACCGAACCAGCGCCTCCCCAAACCGGCCGGCACCACCGCCGCACAGATCGGCAGCCGGCTGGTCCTCGACACCCTGGCCACTCTCACCGGTACGCCCTCGGACGGGGAAGCGTCACCTCCGGGCGGCGACACCGCGGCTCTTTCCGCTCTCACCCCTCCGGCGGTCGCTCCTGCGGCGGTGGCTCCGACCCCGGCGCCGGCCGCCTCTCCGGTCGCCACCACCACGCCGGCACCGACGTCCGCCACCGACGCCCCTCCCGCCACCGTGCCCACCACCACGGTGCCCACTCTCGCACCTGTCCTACCGGTGCTCCCCGATGCCACGCCCACCACCGGAGTATGGGCCGAACTCCGTCAATGCGAGTCGGGCGGCAACTACTCCATCGACACCGGCAACGGCTACTACGGCGCCTATCAGTTCTCGGCCGCCACCTGGCACGGTTTGGGCTACCCCGGTCTGCCCAACCAGGCCAGTCCCGCCGTGCAGGATCAAGCGGCGGAACAACTCCAGGCCCGGAGCGGATGGGGGCAGTGGCCGGAGTGCTCGGCCAAGCTCGGGCTGTGATCCGCCGACCGGTGGGTGATCCGGCCACGGGGTGACCGGGTGACCGGGTGACGGCACCTCAACCCGGTACGGCAAGCTCCTCGTCCAGCCAATCGAAGGCGACCTGGGCCGAGAGACGGATGTTGTCGGCCTGGCAATGGGTCGACGCCCCGTCGGCCGGCTTGAACACCACCGGGGTCACCACGCCACCCACACCCGCCACGAAGGCATCGAACTGGGCCATCGGTTCAGCCCCCTCCCGATCGCCGATCATGGCCAGCGAGGGACAGGCGATCGAAGCGGCAAGATCGTCCAGCCGATAGAAGGCGATGGCGTCCCTCCAGGCGTGGAACGAGGGAACGCCGAACCGGGAACAGATGGCGGCGATGCCCCACTGCATCTGGCGGGGCATCAGGTCTTCGGGAACGCCGATCACGTCCTCGGGCCGGACGTCGCGCTTCATCCTGAACACCTCGGTTCCGACCCACGCCTCCATGTAACGGCTCATGTCGAGCACCGGAGGATTGGCGACCAGTGCCCGGACCCGATGGTCGGTTGCCGCCGACCGGGCCGCGAAGTACGAGCCGAAGCTCTGCCCGGCCAACGCCACCCGATCGGCGTCGACATCGTCCCGCCGGCACAGATGGTCGATCACCGCGCTGATCGGCACCTCGTAGTCGGGCCGGAAGGTCATTGCCGGGTCGCGTCGCATGGCCCCGGGCTGCCCCGGGCCATCGAAGACGAACACGTTCCACCCCCGTTCGGCGCCCGGCGCCCCTAGGTGGAAGTAGAGCTCCTCGGCACTGGAATCGAAGCCACCCACTCCGATCAAGGTGGGAGCCCGATCGCCCCCGGCGGTTCCCGAGGGATTAGCCGGACGCACCAGGTACCCGGGCAGCGTCCCCCCCTCGAAGGGCACGTCGACCAACTCGATCGCCGGGTCGAACAAGCCGGCGGCGTCGGCGAAGCAGGCCTGGCTGCGCTCCCCCATTCGGAGTGAGCGGCCACTCCGACCATCGGCGTAGTACTCGGCGGTGCGGAAGTAGGTCGAGGCCCTCAACAGGTGGTCGCGGCCACTGACCCTCCGGCCCTTTTCGATGCAGGCACGGGCCCGTTCCTCGACGCGGTCGGCCAGATGCTCGAAGGCGGAGGCCCAGCTCTCGGGACTCCCGTCGGCGATCTCTCCGGCCACGGCCAGGCATTCACCCACTGTCGATCCGCCGTAGTCGGCGACACCGAGGGCCCGGATCAGTTGGTAATTGAACTCGTCGTCCCGGAATCCCTCGACCCGGATGGCACTACGGACGACGTCGGAGTCTTCGAAGGACACGGCACTCATTTCTCGGGGACCGGTATTGGGGACGGGACCGCCGCACACGGGGTCGGGGATGGGCGCGGGGACGGCCGAAGGTCATTGTGCCCGAAGTCCGACCTACCCTGTGTCATGCGCGTGGCCGCCATTCAGACGACGGCTGGCCCGGATCGCCAGGCCAATCTCGACGGAGCCGGTGCGCTGGTCGAGGAGGCGGCGACGGGCGGCGCCTCCCTGGTGGTCCTGCCCGAGTACTTCTCGGTGGCCGGCAGTCCGCCACACCTCCGGTCCCAGGCCGAGGCCCTTGACGGCCCCACGGTGACATGGGCTTCACGACTGGCCCGCCGGTTGCAGATCTACCTCCTGGCGGGCACCTTCCCCGAACGGGGCGACGGTCCGGACGGCACCGTCCGGCCCTCCAACACCAGCTGCCTTATCGATCCCACGGGTTCGGTCCAGGCGGTCTATCGGAAGATCCACCTGTTCGACGTGAGCATCGGGACCGCCACCGTGTGCGAGTCGGCCGCCATCACCCCCGGCACCGATCTGTGTGTGACTACCCTCGGAGTGACTCCCCTCGGAGAGGTGCCGGGCGCCACCGGTGCCCTCTCGCCCGTGCTCGGCCTTTCGATCTGCTACGACCTCCGGTTTCCGGAGATGTACCGCATCATGGCCCTGGAGGGCGCCACGGTGATCACCGTACCGTCGGCCTTCACCACGGCAACCGGACCGGCCCACTGGGAGCTGTTGCTCCGGGCCCGGGCCGTGGAGAACCAGGTCTTCATCATCGGCGCCGGCCAGGTCGGCCAGCTCCCGCCGGGGATGCCACCCTGTCACGGGCACTCGATGATCGTGGATCCGTGGGGAACGGTGATCGCCGAACGGGACGAGCCGAGCCCGGGCGTGGTACTGGCCGATCTCGACTGGAAGAGGCAGCAACAGATCCGCTCCGAGCTGCCGGTGCTGGCACATCGCCGGCCGGAGGCGTACCGTTGGCCTGGTGAAAAAAGAAGGGGCGGGACCGAGCGCGGTTCCTGACAGCACATCTGGGAACCAGGTTCCCGAACCATCGGAGCGCGGCACCAGTCCCGACCCACCGTTCGAGGTGGGCATGTTCGACTCCGACGGCCTCCGGCTCTACTACGAGATCCACGGTCACGGAACGCGGGTCCTGGTGTTCACCCACGGGATCCTGATGGATTCCAACATGAACCGTCGGTTGGCCATCGACCTGGCGGCCAAGGGATTCCGGGTGGTGCTACTCGACCTCCCCGGTCACGGTCTGTCCGACAAACCCAAGCGGGCCTCGTTCCACCGGATGGACACCTATGCCCACCACGTGGTGGCGCTGCTGGACCACCTGGGCATCGACCGGGCGGTGGTGGGCGGGGTGTCCCTGGGGGGGAACGTCAGTCTGCTGGTGGCCGCCCAGAACCCGGAGCGGGTGCAGGGCCTGATCATCGAGATGCCGGTCCTCGAGTGGGCCCTGCCGGCGGCGGCCATCACCTTCATCCCCATGCTGTTGGCCGTCCACTTCGCCCGGCCGGTAGTCACCAGGACGGCCTCGCTCATCAGAAGGCTGCCCCGCACCGGGATCGGAGCCCTCGACAGCATCATGAACGCCCTGTCGAACGATCCAGTGGAGACCGCCGCCGTGCTCCACGGCATTCTGGCCGGCCCCATCGCCCCCACCGTCGACCAACGGGCCGTCATGGACGTACCGGCGCTGGTCATCGGTCACCAGGTCGACAGGCTCCACCCCTTCCACGACGCCGAACAGTTGGCCAGGCGGCTCCCCGATGGGCAGCTGCTCCAGGCCAGCTCCGTTCTGGAGTTGAGGGTCAGCCCGGGCCGGCTCACCGAGGAGATCGGCCAATTCCTCGAGGCAGCCTGGCAGGACCCGCCGCGGGCCGACCGCCGGGTCAGCTGAGGAGCCGCCCCGAGCATCACTCGTCGAGACGGGGCCGCCGGTTCCGTTTGCGTTCGGACAGGTGGCGTTTCGCCTCCAGTCGCCGCTCCTTTGCTCCACGGCTCGGCTTGGTGGGTTTTCGGGGCTTGTCGACATGGAGGGCGGCCGCCATCCGCTGACGGAACCGATCTACGGCCAGTTGGCGGTTGCGGGCCTGGGATCGCTCGTCGTCGGCCACCACACGGACCTCCGGTCCCAGTCGATCGAGCAACCGGGATCGCTGGCGCGGGCCCAGTGCCGAGGACCGGGCCACGTCGAAACGCAATTCCACCCGGGAGTTCACCTTGTTGGCGTGCTGGCCGCCAGGTCCTCCGCTGGGGGTGAATTTGAACTGCAACTCGGACAGGGGAAGCCGAAGGGTCGGGGTGATCCGCAGGCTGCCCTGGTCGTCGACCGGATCCGTCACCATGGCCCGGACCCGCCGGTGTCCGGGACGGGTTCGTCCACCACCGGGTTGGTCAGCTCCCCCACCCCCTCGACGGACACGGTGACGACGTCCCCGGCTCGGAGCCACCTCGGGGGGTCTTGGCCGGCCGCCACTCCAGCCGGTGTGCCCGTCGAGATAAGCATGCCCGGCTCCAGGGTGAAGGCGGCCGAGAGGTGCTCGATCATCTGGGCGCAGGTGAAGATCATGTCGGTGGTGTTGCCGTCCTGGCGGAGCTCTCCGTTGACCCGGGTCTGAACCCGCAGATCCTGAGGGTCGTCCACCTCGTCGGCGGTGACGATCCAGGGTCCGGTGGGGCCGTGGGTGTCGAACCCCTTGCCCATCATCATGGTGGGTGCCCGCCACTGCCAGTCCCGGACACTGACGTCGTTGACCACGGTGAAACCGGCCACCACCTCGAGGGCCCGCGCCGATGGGACATGGCGCGACCGGCGACCGATGACCATGCCCAACTCGCCCTCGTAGTCGACGGTGGAGGACACCAGCGGCACTTCGATCGGTTCCCCCGGTCCGATCACACAGGTCGGCTGCTTGGAGAACCAGGTCTGGAACTCGGGTCGCTCGTGACCCAACTCGGAGATGTGGGCGTCGTAGTTGCGGGCGATGGCCAGGAACGACGGCGGGTGTGGGACCGGGGCCAGCAGACGAGCATCTGACACCGGGGTCCGCCGGGCGGCTGACGACGGGGCCCGGCCGGCGGCCGCCAACCCGTCCTCGCCCAGGGCCAGCAGGGCCACCATGTCTCCGGGCAGTCCGATCAGAGGGTCGGTCAGGTCGACGATCTCGTGGTCGACCACCAGTCCGGTTCGGAGGGAACCGTCGAACATGCTCACGAGTCGCATACCGAGAACTTAGGACACGCCCGGTTCTACACTCGACCCATGTCCGACCCCTCCTCCCCCCAGCCGGTCAACCGCGAGTCCACCTTCGCCGGCCAGACGGTACTGATCACCGGCTCCTCCTCGGGCATCGGAGCGGCCACCGCCCACCTGTTCGCGGCATCGGGGGCAACCCTGGTCATCAACTCCTCGACCTCGGTCACGGCCGGCCGGGCGGTGGCCGACGAACTTCCCGATGCCAGCTATGTCCAGGCCGACGTGTCCGATCAGGCTCAGGCCCAGGCTCTGATCGACCGGGTCATCGCCGACCACGGCCGACTCGACGTGCTGGTCAACAATGCCGGGACCACCGAGGTCATCTCCCATGGTGACCTCCAGGCGGCCACCCCCGACATCTGGAGACGGATCTTCGACGTCAACGTGATGGGGACGTGGCAGGTGACCGTAGCGGCGGTCGACCATCTCCGCTCATCGGGGCGGGGCCAAGTCATAAACGTGTCCTCGGTGGCCGGCGAACGGCCGACCGGCAGCTCGATCCCCTACGCCTGTTCGAAGGCGGCCGTCAGTCACATGACCAGGCTGCTGGCCAACGTCCTCGGTCCGGACGTCCGGGTCAACGCGGTGGCGCCCGGCCTGGTCGACACTCCCTGGACGGCCGACTGGACGTTCGTACGCGAGTTCGTCAACGCCCAGGCGCCACTGCAGCGGACGGCCACCCCCGAGGACGTGGCCGAGGTGATCCTCGGCTTGGCCCGTTCCACCTATGTGACCGGCGAGGTGGTGCTGGTCGACGGCGGGCTCAGCCTGCGGTGACGCCGACGACCGATCCCGAATTCCTCACAACGGGCTGTCGGGGCGGTCGCCCGGACGGCCCCGGCCCGACCGCTCCCACTGCGCCCGCTCCAGCCGCCAGATCCCGTGTGGCTGATCGGGGTAGGTGGACAGGACGCGTTCCTCCAACAAGGTGAGACCCAGCCGGCTGGCCACCGCCTGGGACCGACGGTTCTCGGGGAGGATCACGCTGAACACCTCGTCGGCGCCGACCACCTCGAAGGCGTAGGCCACCGAGCACGCTCCCGCCTCGGTCGCGTAGCCCTTTCCCCAGTGGCGCGGGTGCAGCGTCCAGCCCACCTCGAGGCCGGGCCAGTCGTGGACCTCGGGCCGGTGCAGGCCGGCCCGCCCCACGAACTGTCCGGTGGCCCGTTCCTCCACCGCGAACTGACCCGAGCCCCGGAGCTCCCACTGTCCGCGCCACTGGGCCATACCCAGCCAGGCGTCACGGCGCGAGTACGTGTCCGGAAGGCGGAGAGCCCGGCGCACCTCGGGTTGTGCGAACAGTTCGGTGTAGGCGTCGAGATCGGATTCCTCCAGGGGTCGGAGGATGAGACGCTCGGTCACCAGCGTGGGGCATGCCGTCATGGATGCAGTCAACCATCCCCCTGGCCCGGCCGATGTCGCCACCGGGGGGAAACAACCAGCCGCCGCCCGTCAGGACAGGGTCGTGTCGATGCTCACCCCGGCCTGGAGGGTCCGGCTCACCGGGGTCCGGGAGGCGATCTCGGCCAGCCGGTCCTTCTGCTCGTCGGTCAGGTCACCGGTGACGGTGATGGTCCGCACGATCCGCTCGACCTTGGCGGCGCCGTCCCCGGTGCGGAGCAGCTGGGCCCGCACCTTCACCTCCCCCAGCGCCCAGCCCTTGCGGTTGGCGTACATCCTGAGGGTGGCGGCCGTGCACTGGTCCAGGGCCGCCAGCAGCAGTTGGTAAGGGCTCGGCCCCTCGTCGTCACCCCCGAGGTCGGGCCCCTCGTCGGTGGTCAACCGGTGGCGTCCGGCCCGCACGTCCCCCCGGTAACCGGCGACGCTGGTCAGTGACACCACGGCGATGGGATGCTCTCCCTCGACGGGAGCGGCCTTACGAGCCGTCACCGGGCCCGGACCTCCGACGGCTGGCGATGTTCCACCCGGACTTCGTAGCACCGATACGCGCTGCCGGGAGGGAACATGATGATTGCGTAACAAACGCGTGAATTCTCGGCCCCGTGCCGGAGGAGTGGACAACGTGACTAGCCTGCCGCCGACTGGCATGTGACAGTGGAGAGATGGGCACCCTGATCCAACCGGAGAAGTGGTCGGCCAGGGACGGTTCCGAGTCGTCCCGGCCCGGTGGCCGCCGCCCGGCGGTCCGCCCCGACGTGTGGATCCTGCTGGCCGCCGTGATGGCCCCGTTGATCGCGGCCGTCGCACTCATCCCCGGGCGGGGACACCTCGACAGCGCCGACAGTGCACTGATCCTGGTGGTGGTCATCGTGGCGGTGGCCAGCACCGGACGGAGGCTGGCCGCCGCCGTAGCCGCTCTGGTCTCGGCCATGGCCTTCGACTTCGTTCTCACCAGGCCCTACTACTCGTTCCGGATCAGCCACCGCTCGGATCTGATCACCGAGCTGTTGTTGCTGGTGGTCGGCCTCGCCGTCGGTGAGCTGGCCGCCCGCGGTCGGCGCCACCGCCACGCCGCCGGAGAAGGGCGACAGCAGTTGGCCCTCCTCCATACGGTCACCGAGCTGGCTGCCACCGGCCAGGAACCAGAGCTGGTGGTGGCATCTGCCGCCCGCGAACTGCGGGAGCTGCTCGGACTGCGAGACTGCCGGTTCACCTCGGGCGAGCCCGGCAGGACGACGGCCAGGGTGACGCCGAACGGCGACGTGACGGTGGGAAACGAGACCTGGTCGACCGAGGACATCGGGCTGCCCACCCGCAGTGTGGACCTCCCGGTGCGGAGCGGGGGATGGCTCCTCGGTCACTTCCTTCTCACACCCACCCCCGGCAAGCCCGTGTCCCACGAGCGCCTCCTGGTGGCGGTGACCATCGCCGACCAGGTCGGAGCGGCGCTGGCCGCCGACGACTCCGGCAACGGCAGCCCCGGAACCGGCGGACCGGGCGGACCGGGCGGACCCGGCGGTACGGCCCGAGCCGAGACTGGTCAGCTGGTCGACCCGCGCCGCTGACGTCCACCTCCGTCCAGCTCGGCAACACCGGTGTCCCGCCCCTGGGCCGTCACCGCTCAGAGGACGGGTCAGGACTCGCTCACGGCCTCGACGTCGTGCTCCGTCTCGATCAGGGGATCCCGCCGGGCGATGATGTGCACGTCGATGGCGGAGGTGGACGCCAGCCTGGCGATCTTCCGGACCACCGAACCCCCGCCGAGTAGCTCCTGGATGCGGCTGCGGTCGCTCGAACCGACCACGATCTGGGTGAAGTGTCGCAGTCGGGCGAAGTCGATGAGGGCCTGGGCCGGGTCGTCGCCACGGATCTCGTTCCACTCGGCACCCACATCGGCAGACAGTTGGCGCAGGCCCATGAGCTGGTCGTTGGGGAACCGGCTCTTCTCGTTGGCCGCCACCACGTGCAGCACCTGGAGATCGGCCTTGATCCGGGAGGCCATCCGGGCCGCTCGCCGCACGATCCCGTCGGTGCCCGGGGCGGCGGTGATGCCGACCAGGATGCGCTCCCTGGTCTCCCACACCACACCCTTTTGCTGGCGGCGCAGATACTCCAGAAGCTGTTCTTCGGTCTCGTCGGCCAAGAATCGGAGAGCCAGTTCCCGCAGGGCCGTCAGGTTCTCGGTCCGGAAGTAGTGGGCCAGCGCCTGGGGAACCTGCTCTTCGGGGTAGATGTTGCCGTGGATCATCCGCCGACGGAGCTGTTCGGGTGACGAGTCCACCAACTCGATCTGGTTGGCCTTGCGCAGCACCCAGTCGGGGACCCGTTCGCCTATCGGCACCTCTATGATCCGCTCCACCGCATCGGCGATGCTCTCCAGGTGCTGGATGTTGACGGTGGTGACGACGTCGATATGGGCGTCCAGGAGTTCGATGACATCCTTCCACCGCTTGTCGTTGCGACCCGAGCCGGGCACGTTGGTGTGGGCCAGTTCGTCGACCAGGGCCACTTCGGGATGACGCGCCAGTACGGCCTCGAGGTCCATCTCCGGAAAGGTCGATCCCCGGTACTCCACCATCCGCGGAGGCACGGTCTCGAAGGCGTGGACCAACCCCTCGGTGCGTTGGCGGCCGTGGCACTCGACCAAGCCGATGACCACGTCCTTGCCCCGTTCCAGGCGCCGTCGGCCCTCCTCCAGCATCGAGAAGGTCTTGCCCACCCCGGGTGCCGCACCCAGGTAGACACGGAACCTCCCCGTCGCCTCCACGGACGGCGTGGCATCCGACCCTTCGCTCGCCGACCCGTCGAGCCCGTTCGACTTTTCCAACCTCAGTTGGCGACGCTCATCGTAGCTTGACGAGGGCCTCGTTCAGCTGGAGCACGTTGATGTAGCTGCTGCCGAGGAAGCCGAACTCGCGCGCTGTTGTTCTCACGGGCAATGAGCGCTCGCAGGGTGGCAGGAGATAGCCCGGTGGCGCGGGACACCATCGGGATCTCGGCCAGGGCATCGGCGGCGCTGATATCGGGGTCGTACCCGCTGCCCGAGGTGGTCACCAGGTCAGGTGTGGGGTTCACGCCCCGGGCCTTCCAGTAGCCGACCAGGCACTGGGTGTAGGTCAGCAGCTCTTTGGACCGTGGGCCGAGACTCGTCCCCCCCGATTCACCGGGGATGTCGGTCACCGGCTTGGACGCCGCCGTGGGAAAGGAACACGCCACTTTGGTGCTCTGCGTCAGGCCGTTGCTGTAGAGCGGGTCGTCCCCAGGGTGCAGGTTGGGGTTGAACGTGGTGCTGGCGTAGGGCCCGAGAGCGTCGGGGCGACCCTGGAAGACGCAGCTGCCCAGGGGATGACCCGGGCATTTGGTGATGGACCAGCTCTGGCCGATCAAAGTCGACCCGTTCGGGGTGATCGAGCCGTCGGCCTGGTGCTTGAAGAGGACCTGGTCGAGGCCGGTGGCGAGAAAGGTATAGGCGAAGGTCAGGACGAGAGCGATCACGGCGAGGACGACCGCACGGCGTATTTGGACGAGCATCAGGGAGTCTCCATCAGTAGGCGTGGAGGGCGACGAGGATTAGGTCGATGAGCTTGATGCCGATGAACGGGGCGATGATTCCGCCAACACCGTAGATCCATACGTTCCGGCGCAGGATGGCCGCAGAACCGGCCGCCCGGAACTTGACGCCACGGAGCGCCAGGGGGATCAAGGCCACGATCACCAGGGCATTGAAGATGACGGCCGACAGCACCGCGCTCTGCTGGTTGTGCAGGTGCATGATGTTGAGGGCGTTGAGCTGCGGGTACGTGGCCACAAATATCACCGGAATGATGGCGAAGTACTTGGCCACATCGTTGGCGATGGAGAACGTGGTGAGCGATCCCCGGGTGATGAGGAGCTGCTTGCCGATCTCGACCACGTCGATGAGCTTGGTTGGATTGGAGTCGAGGTCGACCATGTTGCCGGCCTCTTTGGCCGCCGTGGTCCCGGTGTTCATGGCCACGCCCACGTCGGCCTGAGCCAGGGCCGGGGCGTCGTTGGTGCCGTCGCCGGTCATGGCGATCAGCTTCCCGCCCTCCTGCTCGGATTTGATGAGGGCCATCTTGGCCTCGGGGGTGGCCTCGGCCAGGAAGTCGTCAACCCCGGCCTCCTGGGCGATGGCCGCCGCGGTCAGCGGGTTGTCACCGGTGATCATCACCGTACGGATCCCCATCTGACGCATCTCGTCGAACTTCTCGCGAATGCCCTGCTTGACCACGTCCTTGAGCTCGATGACCCCGAGGATGTCCGGACCGTCGGCCACCACCAGGGGGGTGGAACCGGCCCGTGAGACCCGCTCGACGGTGACGTCGAGGTCGTCGGGGACGGTCCCGCCCTGCTCGGTCACCCAGCGCTTGACCGACTCCCCCGCCCCTTTCCTGATCTGGCGGGTGCCGATGTCGAGCCCGGACATGCGGGTCTGGGCCGTGAAGGGGACGAAGGCATGCTCGCCTTCCAACTCACGCTCCCGGATGTCGAAGCGGTCCTTGGCCAGCACCACGATGGAGCGGCCCTCGGGGGTCTCGTCGGCCAGGGACGCCAGCTGAGCGGCGTCGGCCACGTCACGTTCGGTGCGGCCGGCGACCGGGTAGAAGTCCGAGGCCATCCGGTTGCCGAGGGTGATGGTGCCGGTCTTGTCCAGCAACAGGGTCTGCACGTCACCGGCCGCCTCCACGGCCCGGCCGGACATGGCCAGCACGTTGCGCTGGACCAGGCGGTCCATGCCGGCGATGCCGATGGCCGAGAGCAGAGCGCCGATGGTGGTCGGGATCAGGCAGACCAGCAGTGAGATCAGGATGACCACCGAGACTGTCGCTCCTGCATAGTGGCCGAACGCCTGGAGTGTCACCACCACCGGGAGGAAGACGATGGTGAGCACGGCCAGCAGGATGGTGAGAGCGATCTCGTTGGGGGTCTTCTGCCGATTGGCCCCTTCCACCAGGGTGATCATCCGGTCGAGAAAGGTATGGCCCCGTTCGGCGGTGATGCGCACCACGATGCGGTCAGAGAGCACCTTGGTCCCGCCGGTGACGGCCGAGCGGTCACCCCCCGACTCCCGGATGACCGGGGCCGACTCACCGGTGATGGCCGACTCGTCGACCGAGGCGATGCCCTCGGTGATCTCGCCGTCGGACGGGATGAGGTCGCCGGCCTCGCACACCACCAGGTCGCCCCTGGTCAGCGAGGCCGCCGGCACCAGCTCCTCGGTGCCGTCGGTGTTCAGGCGGCGCGCTTCGGTCTCGGACCGCATCCGGCGCAGGGTGTCGGCCTGGGCCTTGCCCCGTCCCTCGGCCATGGCTTCGGCGAAGTTGGCGAAGATCACCGTCAGGAACAGCCAGATGGTGATCGACCAGGTGAAGGTGCTCGGGTGGGCGATGGCCTCGATGAAGGTGATCACCGTCCCCACCAACACCACGAACATCACCGGGTTGCGGATCTCCAACGCCGGGTTGAGCTTCTTCAAAGAGCCCACCGACGCCATCCGCAGGATCTCCCCGTCGAAGAGACTCCGGGCCTCGGCCACGCCATGTGCCTCAACTGGTTGCTGCGGCTGGTCTGGTTGGGTGGTGGTCATGGTCATCAGAAGAACATCCCGTGGCTGAGCTGCTCGACGATCGGGCCGAGGGCGAGGGCGGGGAAGAAGGTGAGGCCACCGATAATCACGATTACTCCGATGGTGAGGCCGACGAACATGCCGTTGTCGGTGCGGAAGGTGCCGAGGGACTCGGGCACGACGTTCTTGGCTGCTAGCGACCCCCCGAGGGCCAGGGCTGGGATCATGATGCCCACCCTGCCGATCAGCATGTCGACGGCGCCCATGACGTTGTAGAAGGTGCTGTTGCCGGTCAGGCCGTCGAAGGCCGAGCCGTTGTTGTTCCCCTGCGAGGTGAGCCCGTAGAGGATCTCGGAGAATCCGTGGGGACCCGAGTTCAAGGGTCCGGCGCGTCCGGCGTGGATCGACACCGCCACCGCCGTGAGGCCCAGCACGATGATGGGCATGACCAGGGCCCCGAGGCCGGCGAGTTTCACCTCCTTGGCCTGGATCTTCTTCCCCAGGTACTCCGGCGTTCGGCCGATCATCAGGCCGCCGATGAACACGGCGATGATGGCGTAGATGAGGATGGTGTACATACCGCTTCCGGTGCCCCCCGGTGTCACCTCCCCGAGCATCATGCCGCTCATCAGCCAGAAGCCACCCATGGGAGTGAACTGGTCGTAGGAGGAGCTGGCCGAGCCGGTTGAGGTGCTGGTCGATGCCACCCCGAACAGGGCGGAGGTTTCGTCGCCGAAGCGCACCTCCTTGCCCTCGGTGTTGCCCACGTTCGAATGCACACCCGCCGCCGCTATGGCCGGGTTCTGCTGGTGCTCGGCGATGCTGGCCCCGCCCACCCACACGGCGAAGATGATGACCATGGCGGCCAGCAGGGCGGCGCCGTGGCGGACACTGCCCACCATCTTGCCGAAGGTGTACGTCAAAGCGAATGGGATGGACAACAGCAGATAGATGTCCAACCAGCTGGTGAAGCCAGTGGGGTCCTCGAACGTCGTCGCCTGGTTGGCATTGTTGAACCCACCACCGTTGTTGCCCAGCTGCATGATCGACTGCATGGAGCCGATCGGACCACGGGCGATGGTCTGCACGACCCCGTTGATGGCATCGTGGACGCTGATGGTGCCGGCCAGTGTCTGCACGGCACCCTGGCCCACGATGATGATCCCGAAGACGAAGGCGATGGGGAAGAAGATGTAGAGCAGGGCCCGGGTGATGTCGACCCAGAAGTTCCCGATGGTCGGGGAGTTGCGGCGGGAGAAGCCGCGGACCATGCCGATGGCCACGGCGATGCCGATGGCGGGGCTGACGAACTGCTCGAAGGTCAGGGCGCCGATCTGGGAGAAGTACGACATGGTCGTCTCCCCCCCGTAGTTCTGCCAGTTGGTGTTGGTCATGAACGACGCCGCGGTGTTGAAGCTGAGCGCCTGGCCGACCTGCCCGAAGTGCTGGGGGTTGAGCGGCAGCGACCCTTGGATCCGGAGGAGCAGGTAGGTGATCCCCATCGCCACCGCCGAGAAGATCACCATCGATGCGGCGTAGCGCTTCCAGTTCTGCTCCTGGTCCGGACTGGTACCCAACGCCCGGTAGACGGGACGCTCGGCCCAGCCGAAGAAGTGGACCCTGCCGTCGAAGACGGCGGCCATGTAGGACCCCAGGTACCGCCAGGTGAGGGCCAGGGCGACGACCAGGGCGACGAGGGTCCAGGCGTAGCCCATCTAGAACTTCTCCGGCTTGAACATGGCGAAGCCGAGATAGAGGAACATCACGATGGCGACGCCGAGGAGGATTCCCTGGGTGACGGTCATACCCGGTCCAGCGCCCAGATGAGGCCGAGGAACACCACTACGAAGCCGATCATGCCGAGAACTGCGAGAAAATCTGCCATGGAGCGAGTATCTGCCTTGGCCACTGAACAGGCTCTCAACAGAGGACCGAATCTCTGAATAATCCCTGAACGCCCCGTCATCCGCCGACCGGTGGACGCCGACAGGTGGACAATGGAGAGGTGCGGAAGGGAATTGCCGGCTCCATAGTCGGGATCATCGTGTCGGTCGGTCTGGGGGCCGCCATGCTTCCGCTGCGCTCCCACCTGGGCCTGGCCACCGCCGCCCTGGTCCTGGTGGTCCCGGTGGTAGCGGGAGTGATCGCCGGGGGGCTCCGGGCCGGAGTGGTGAGCGTGGTGGCCGGGCTCCTCGTCTACGACTTCTGGTTCATCCCCCCATACGATCGGCTCACCGTGGCCAACGGCCAGAACTGGGTGGCGCTGGTCGTCTATGTGGCCGTCATGCTGCTGGTGGCCCGGGTGGTAGCCAGTCTCGACGCCGCCCGGGCTGAGGCTCTCAGCCGCACGGTGGAGGCCCGTCGTCTGTCCGACCTGTCGGAGCTCCTGGTCGACGACCGGTCGGTGGAGGAGCTGCTGCGCACCGTGGTTACCGCAGTGGCCACCGCCTTCGACGTGCCCGGGGTGGCCCTGCTGGTACTGGAGGGCGATCAACTGGAGGTCGCCGCCTCGGCCGGGCACCTGTTGTCGGTGGACCAGCTGTCCCGGCTCGGCCCCCGGTCGGGCGTCCCCGTCAGCCTGGGTCTGGCCCCTGGCTCCCCGGACGAGATCCAGACGGTCGCCCTGGCCGCCTCCGGTCATCCGGTGGGGATGCTGGTCCTGCAGGGAATGCCGGCCTCGGAGGCCGACCGGGCCCTGCTCCGCACGTTCGCCAACCATGCCGCTCTGGCCTTGGAGCGGGCCCGACTGCGAGAGCAGGCGCTGCGGTCCGAGCTGCTGGAAGAGGTCGACCGGCTTCGGCACTCCCTGCTGGGAGCGGTCTCCCACGACCTCCGTACCCCGCTGGCTACCATGAAGGTGGCATCCTCGGCACTGGTGGATCCGGCCATCGCCCTGTCGGATGAGGACGCCGACGAACTGCACGGTCTGATCGACGTCGAAACCGACCGGCTGACCCGGCTGGTCACCAGCCTCCTCGACATGACCCGTATCGATGCCGGGGTGCTCGAGGTCCGACCCGTCTCCACCCCGGTCGGGAAACTGGTCGTCGATGCCGTCACCCCGCTTCGGTCGATGCTCCAGGACCGTCCGGTGGACATCGTGGTGCCCGAGGATCTGCCGGCCGTGTACGTCGACCGACTGCTCATCGGCCAGGTACTCGCTAACCTCTTGGACAATGCCAACCGACATGCGCCACCGAAGAGCCTGATCACGGTGGCGGGTGAGGTCCGTGGTGACCGGGTTGCCCTGTCGGTCACCGACGCCGGTCCGGGCGTGCCCCCGGCCGATCGCCAGGCGGTCTTCGACCGGTTCGTGGGTTTCGACACCGGAGGCCGGACCGGTCTCGGGCTGACCATCGCCAAGACGTTCGTCGAGGCCCACGGAGGGCGAATCTGGGTCGAGGACGGCCCGTCGGCGGGAGCCCGGTTCGTCTTCACGCTGGTGCCCGATCGGACTTCGGCCGCCTCGGCCCCCTCGAGCGAGGGAAACGGCATCAGCAACGGCACCGGACGGTAGCGGCATGGCCAAGGTCCTCGTGATCGACGACGACCCGTCGCTGCTGCGGGCCCTGCGACTGGGCCTCAAGGCCTGCGGTCACGAGGTGGTCACCGCCGTCGACGGCGAGCACGGCATGGCCCAGACCGCCGTCCACGCTCCCCGACATCGTCATCCTCGACCTCGGGCTGCCCGACCTCGACGGCCTGGCCGTGTGCAAGCGGATCCGCCAGTGGAGCGAGGTGCCGATCATCATCCTTTCGGCCAGCGGCAGCGAGGAACGCAAGGTGGCGGCCCTCAACGGTGGTGCCGACGACTACGTGACCAAGCCGTTCGGCATGGCCGAGCTCGAGGCCCGCATCCGGACGGCCATCCGCCACCGGCCGTCCGAGCCCGAGGAGACGCCGGCACCGGCGGTGACCGTCGGTCCGCTCGATCTCGACCTGGTCCACCACGAAGCCCATCTGGGTGGTGCCCCCGTCGACCTCACCACCAAGGAGTTCGAGGTGCTGTCGTTCCTGGCCCGTCACGCCGGCCGGACCTGCACCCACCAGATGATCCTCTCCGCGGTGTGGGGTGCCGGCTACGGCAGCGAGGCCGGGTACCTCCACGCCTACGTGCACCGGTTGCGCCAGAAGCTCGGCGACTCGGGGACGCTGATCCGGACGGCTCCGGGCATCGGCTACAGCCTCGATCCCGATCCGGGCCGGAGCTCGGAGGCCAGGGCGTGACCGTCGGCCATCCCGACCGACCGGGTCGAGACGGGAGACAGCACGTCACCGGACGTAGCCTGGTGAGGGGCGGGCGCGCCGGCGTCCCGCAGATCGACCCTAGGTCCAGGAGGCCAGCGAGAGTGGCTCGAGGAAGGCTGCGGCTGTATCTCGGCGCCGCCCCGGGAGTGGGCAAGACCTACGCCATGCTCAACGAGGGTTGGCGCCGCAAGGAGCGCGGCACCGATGTGGTGATCGGTTGGGTGCAGGAGCACGGGCGACCCCAGACCGACGCCCAGATCAGGGACCTCGAGGTCTTCCCCCGACGGGTGGCCGAATACCGCGGCCAGATCTTCGAGGAGATGGACGTCGACGGCCTGCTCCAGCGGAAGCCCGAGCTGGTGCCTGGTGGACGAGCTGGCCCACTCCAACGTGCCCGGCTCGAAGCACGCCAAGCGCTGGCAGGACGTCGAGGATCTTCTCGACGCCGGCATCAACGTGATCTCGACGGTCAACCTGCAGCACCTGGAGTCGCTCAACGACGTCGTCGAGCGGATCACCGGGGTGGCCCAGCACGAGACGGTCCCCGACCCGGTCGTCCGCGACGCCGACCAGCTGGAGCTGGTCGACATGGCCCCCGAGGCGCTTCGCCGGCGGATGGCCCACGGCAACGTCTATCCGCCCGAGCGCATCGATGCCGCCCTCGGGAACTACTTCCGGACCGGCAACCTGACCGCTCTCCGGGAGCTGGCCCTTCTCTGGGTGGCCGACAAGGTCGACGAGGAGCTCAACGACTACCGCGAACGCCACAACATCGCCGGGCCCTGGGAGACAAAGGAACGGGTGGTGGTGTCGCTCACCGGATCGCAGGGCAGCGCAGTGCTGATCCGACGGGCCGCCCGCATGGCCATGCGCATCAAGGCGGAACTGGTCGGGGTGCACGTGCGGACCGACGACAGCCTGACCGGGCCGGGCACCCAGGGCCTGGTCCAGAACCGGGCCCTCCTGGACGATCTGGGCGGTCGCTACGTGGAGGTGGTCGGGGCCGACGTGGCGCCGGCCCTGGTGCAAGTGGCACAGGCCGAGAACGCCACCCAGCTGGTGATGGGGGCGACCCACCGGAGCCGCATCACCGAGTTCGTCCGCGGTTCGGTGATCAACTCGGTCATCCGGGCGGCCGGAGGTTCGTTGGATGTCCACGTCATCGCCACCGAGACCGAACTCGAACCGGCATCGGCGCGAGAACGCCGTCGGACCGCCCCGAGGCCGAACCGACCGACCGTCCCCGGGGCCGCTACCGGCCCAGCCTTCTCTCGCCGCTGCCGGTCCGTCGCCGGGCGGCGGCTCTGGTCATCGGCATCATCGGGTTCCCGCTGCCCTGACCCTGGTGCTCACCGCCGATCGGGGCGGGGACAGTCTGGCCACCGCCCTCAGCTCGTACCTGGTGTTGGTGGTGGTGGTGGCAGCCATCGGCGGGGTATGGCCGGCGGCCCTGGCGGCGGTGGCCGGGTTCCTCCTCTCCAACTATTACTTCGCCCCGCCCTTCCACAGCTTCACCATCGCCGACGCCCGGGACATCCTGGCCCTGATCATGTTCCTGGTGACGGCGGGAGTGGTCAGCGTACTGGTGGACCTGTCGGCCAGGCGGTCGACCGCCGCCATCCAGGCCCGTACCGACGCCCGGATGCTGGCCCGGGTCGCCGGTCGCATGGTCTCTCCCGAAGGCAACCCGCTCCCCGCCCTGCTGGGTGAGCTGATGGTGGCCTTCCGCCTCGACGGGGCCAGCGTGCTCCGCACCGAGACCGGCCGCCCCGCCGATCGGGGCGATCGGGCCGCCCAGGATCGGGGCGACGCCCCTGCTGGCACCCCGTGGGAGCTGGTGGCCTCGGCCGGACGAACAACCGCCCCTCCGACCCGACGAGGCCTCCCTGGTCCTGCCCCTCACCGAGCGGGAGGACCTGGCGCTGAAGGGCCCCGGCCTGACCGCCGAGGATCGCGAGATCCTGTCGGCCTTCGCCGCTCAGCTGGCCACCGCCCTGGAGAGCGACAGGCTGCACGCCGAGGCGGCCGAAGCCGATTCACTGGCCCGGGCCAACCAGCTGCGTACCGCGCTGCTCGACGCCGTCAGTCACGACCTCCGGACGCCGCTGGCCTCGATCAAGGCGGCGTCGTCGAGCCTGCTCTCCGAGCAGCTCACCTTCGGACCCGAGGAGACCGGGATCCTGATCCGGACCATCGACGACGAAGCCGACCGTCTGAACGCCATGGTCGAGAACCTGCTCGACATGAGCCGACTGCGGGCCGGCTCGATGGACATCCTCGACCAGAGCTGCGAGGTCGGCGAGATCGTCGAGGCCGCCGTCGACAGCCTCGGGCCCGAGGGGGAAGCCGGTCGAGGTGGCGATACCCGAGGCGCTCCCCCGCATCCGGACCGACCCGATGCTGCTCGAGCGGGCGGTGGTCGGCCTGATCGACAACGCCCTGGTCCACGCGGCCGGAAGCGGCGTCCGGGTCGAGGCCGGGCCGGTCGTCGACCGGGTCGACATCCGGGTCATCGATCGGGGCCCGGGAATCCAAAGGGAGGACCGGGAGCGGGTCTTCCGACCCTTCCAGCGGGTTGGCGACTCGGAGAAGCGGGCCGGGGTTGGTTTGGGTCTTGCCGTCGCCCGGGGCTTCGTCCAGGCGGTAGGTGGTGACCTCGACATCGAGGACACACCCGGCGGCGGCTGCACCATGGTGATCAGGATCCCGCAGGTCGAGACGCCTCCGGGGGGGCGGCCGCCGGCCGACGCCGAAGAGCCTGCCCGGCCGGGCGCCGAAACAGCTGACTCGGTGTCCCCGGCGGGGCCCACCCCTCCATGAACCCCACCGGGCGGGCATCACCCGAGCCGGTCACCGGGGGGTCGACCGACGCCGGTGGGACCCGGGTCCTCGTCTGCGACGACGACGCCTCGTTGCTGCAGGCCCTCTCCATCAGCCTGACCGCCCGCGGCTACGAGGTGACGGTGGCCCACACCGGCGAGGAGGGGCTCGACCAAATCGCCGGCCAGAAGCCCGACGTCGTGGTGGTCGACCTCGGCCTGCCCGGTATCGACGGGGTGGAGGTGATCCGGGGGATCCGGTCCTGGAGCTCGATCCCGATCATCGTGCTGTCCGCCCGCCATCACAGTGTCAGCAAGGTCGAGGCCCTCGACGCCGGGGCCGACGACTATGTCACCAAACCCTTCGGCATGGACGAACTGCTGGCCCGCCTGCGGGCGGCACTGAGGCGGAAGCCGGCGGGCGTCGAGACTCCCAAGGTGGAGGTGGAGGGGTTCACCATCGACCTGGCCAGCAAACGGGTCACCCGGGACGGCGTCGATGTCCACCTGACCCCGAAGGAGTGGGAGATCGTGGAGGTCTTGGTGCGGAATCCGGGTCGGCTGGTATCCCAACGCCAGCTGCTCCACGACGTCTGGGGACCTCGAGTACGACACCGAGACCGAGTACCTGCGCGTCCTCATGGGCCGGGTGCGGCGCAAGCTGGAGGTCAATCCTTCCCGTCCCCGCCACTTCCGTACCGAGCCGGGCATGGGCTACCGCTTCGAGCCATGAGCCGGCCGTTGCCGAGTCATTAGGATCGATTCCATGGAGCGGGAGACGGTCGATGTCTACGACCGGCGGGGACTCCAATGGGCGTCCACCCATTCCACCGCCGGCCAGCGGACGGCGGCCGAACGGTTCGCCGGTCGGATGGGACCGCGCTCCCTCCGCATGGATGCCGGATGCGGGGCCGGCCGCTATCTTCCCCATCTCGGCAACCCGACACTGGCCATCGACGCCTCGAGGGTCATGTTGGAAGCTTGTCGGGCCGACACCCCCGATGCGCTGTACGTGCAGGCCGACCTGGAGCATCTTCCCTTCGGCCGACACACCGTCGACGGGGCCTGGTCGTGGATGTCCCACCTCCACATACCGTCGACCCGCCTTCCCCTGGCCCTCTGGGACCTGCACCGGGTGCTGTCGGTGGGTGCTCCCTTCGAGCTCCAGGTGCTGGCGGGCAACTACGAGGGTGATGACCTGCCGGGTGACGACATCGGCGGTCGGTTCTTCGCCGCCTGGTCGCCCGATCGCCTGATCGATGTGGTCACCGGGGCCGGGTTCGAAATCGCCAGCCGGTCGGTGGAGGTGTCCGGGGACGAGGTGCGACTGTCGGCCGTGCGGGCCTGGACATTGGCCAACACGGTGAGACCGGGCATGCGACTGCTCGTCTGCGGGGTCAATCCTTCGCCGTATTCGGCCGACGTCGGAGTGGGCTACGGCCGGCCGGGCAACCGGTTCTGGCCGGCCATGGTGGCTGCCGGCTTGGTGACCAAGCTGCGGGATCCGATCGACGCCCTGATGACCCACGGGGTCGGAATGACCGACTTCGTCAAGCGTCCCACCCGCACGGCGGCAGAGGTGTCGGCCGACGAGTATCGGACCGGCCTTGCCCGGGTCGAGCGACTGGCGGCGTGGCTCCAACCGCGGGCCGTCTGCTTCGTGGGTCTGTCGGGATGGAGATCAGCGGTCAATCCCAAGGCTGCCGCCGGGGTGCAACCCGAGACGGTCGGGGGCCGGCCCGCCTACGTGGTGCCCTCGACCAGCGGGCTCAATGCCCATTCGACACCCGACAGTCTGGCCCGGCACTTCGAGGAGGCTGCCGCCCTGGCCGACCGGAGCCGAACCGGTTAGCCCCGGGTCAGGTCGGGGGTGGGTCGGGCCGGCCGGTTCGGCACCGTCACCGTTCAGGCCAGTCCACCGCTACCAGGTGGCCGACCTCGGGCGGTGGTCCGAAGAAGGGACCGATCAGTGCCCGCCATTCGGTGAAGACCTCCGACTCCCTGAAGCCCACCGTGTGATGTTCGAGCGTCTCCCACTCGACGAGCAGCAGGTAGCGATCCGGCGTCTCGATGAAGCGGTGCAGGGTCAGCGAGGTGAACCCCGGCGAGGCGGCGATGACCGACCGGGCCCTCCCCAGCGCCTCTTCGAACTGACTCCCGGTACCGGGTTGCACGGTGATCAGGGCGTGCTCGAGGACCATGCCGGGAAGCTACCGGGCGGCCGGTCGGAATACCAGGGAGCCTCCGCAGGTTGCCTCGTCGAGAGCAAGAACGAGGAGCCTGTGGTGAAGATAGAGATCTGGTCAGACGTGGTTTGCCCTTGGTGCTATGTCGGCAAGCGGCGCTTCGAAGCCGCTCTCTCCCGGTTCGCCCATGCCGACCAGGTGGCGGTGGAATGGCGCAGCTTCGAGCTCGACCCCTCGGCACCGGCCCGGGTGGACATGCCGATGACGGCGATCCTGCAACGGAAGTACGGGATGACCGAGGAGCAGGCCCGCCAGGCCAACGCCGACATGACGTCCCTGGCCGCCTCGGTGGGGCTCGAGTATCACCTCGACCAGGTGCAGGTGGGCAACACCTTCGACGCTCACCGACTGATCCATCTGGCCGCCGCCCACGGGCTGGGCGATGCCATGAAGGAGCGGCTGTTGGCTGCCTACTTCACCGAGGGCGAGTCGCCCAGCGACCACGTCACGCTGGCCCGGCTGGCCGTCGAGACCGGCCTCGACAAGGAGGAAGTGGTGGCCACCCTAGAAGGCGAGGCGTTCTCGGTCGAGGTCCGCAACGACGAGAAGCGGGCCGCCTCCCTGGGAGCGACCGGCGTCCCCTTCTTCGTGATCGACGAGGCCTACGGGGTGTCGGGGGCCCAATCGGCTGACGTGCTGCTCGGGGCGCTCGAGACCGCCTGGTCGGCGTCCCACCCCGTCACCATGGTCGAAGGCGCCACCGCCCCGAGCGGTGACGAGACGCCGGCGGGCTCCTGCGACGACGGCGCCTGCTCGATCTGACCTGCTCCCCGGGCGTGGCCGGCCCGGGGTCGGCCCGCGCCCCGGTGGGTCAGGCCGAGCGGAAGGACCCTTCGTCGATGTGGACCCGGGCTCCGATGAGCTCGCGCCTGACCGCCTGGCCGGCCAGTTCGGGGTCCTCGCTGATGGCAACGCACCGCCGGCCGTCGGAGGTGTCGCACAGGACCACCGATCGCACCGGGTCCATGGCGTCGTAGGTCACGGTGTAGGTGACCACCGTGGCCTCGCCCCGGTACCCGTCGAGAGTTTCCACGACCGCTCCGGGATCGACGACGGCTGTCCCCGCCTCGGCCCGATCGGCCAGGTCGGCGACGAGAGGTGGCTGGCCGTCCGGTCGACCGGACCACACGCCGATTCCCGGCTTGGTCAACAGGCCGCTCACCGTCGTGACCACTCCGATCGATCCGTTCCGCTCCCTCAGCGCCCGAGCCATCGTGGCCGTGACCTGGAGCACGAAGTTGTTGAAAGGCCCGCCGGCGAAGGCCATCCCACCGGTCAGCGTGGGTGTCGAATCGGGCGCCAGCCCGAGAGCGCGCTGCTGGACCCGCACGGCAGCGGGAAAGCAGCTGTAGGTCTCCACCATCTCGGCATCTGCCAGGGCTCGACCGATGCGGTCGGAAGCGGCCCGGCCCAGCACTTCCATGGCCGGCCAGCGATGGGGTTCGGGGCGCCGAACGATGGAAACGGCATGACTCGACTCGATGCCCACGTGCGGGAACACCCATCGATCGGCGGTCACCCCGAGTTGGCTGGCCCGGGCCGCCGAACAGAGGATCAGCGCCGCCGCCTGGTTGACCGTCCACTGGCTGGAGTGCCATTTGTTGTACGGGAAGGCCAGAGGTCGGTTGGATACCGACGGCGTGGCAATCTGTTCGGCGTCGAGCGGCCCGGGGAACGCCGCCTCGGGATTGGACCGGGCCACCTCGTTGAACCGGGTCCACAGGTCGGCCACGTCGGCGCGCTGTTGGGCGATGGACGCACCTTCGGCGGCCCGGAGGGCGTTCTCGATCATGGCGTACTGCTGGACCGGTTCCCACAACCGGTTGGCCACCTCCACCGGTTCGAGGACCGGGCCCAGGCGTCGGTGGACCACGTCGGGAACCGAGACGCCCTGATCGGTGCCGGCCATCGGCCCGGCCGGTCCGGCTCCTTCCCGTTCCCACCGTTTGGCCTCACCACCGACCACCACCGCCACATCGGATCGACCTCCGGCAATGGCGGCCAGGGCGTCGTTGACCAGCGTCTGCTGGGGGATGCCCAGCTCGTACAGGTGGGACCGGGCCGAGGAACATCCGGCGCCGTCGGCCACCAACCGGGCCGGATCGGGATAGGCCCAGCTTCCCTGGGGCACCGCCACCCGGTCGACCATCCCGACGATGTCCGGCCGTCCGGTATCGGAGCCGGCCTCCACCACCGCCCGGATCATCAGCTGACTGGCCTCGGCGTCACCCGAGGCCGTGGCCACCCCCACCAGCACAGGAGTGCGGGGCCCCAGTGGCCCGAGATCGGCGGGCAGGGGGCTCATCGGTGGTGGACCGGATCGGTCCGCCGTTGCCGCAGCATCTTGCCCAGCTGACGCCACGTCACCGGGATGGCCCCCAGATCCAGGGCATCCTGACGGGCCCGTTCGGGGACGTCATAGTGTGCCTGGTGAGGACGGCGCTCTTTGTGCTGGAACCACTCGCGCCGCATCCCCAACCGGGCGGCGAAGTCGTGAAGTTCTTCGTCCCCGTCGGCAACCAGGTGCGACCAGCGATCGTCAACCGGACCCAGCCGGGCCGGTTGCCGCCAGTCGTCGATGTACACGGCCACGGGTGACAGGGGCCGGGTAGCTCAGACGACCCGGCCAACGGCGCCGTCGGTGGTGACCACGGGCAGACCGGCCTGCTCCCAGGACAGCATGCCACCGTCGACGTTCCGGACGTCGTAGCCGGCGCCGTCCAAGGCGGCGGCCACCGATCCCGAGCGGCCACCCACCCGGCAGATGCAGACCACGGTCCGGTCGGAGGGCAGTTCATCGACCCGGTCGGCCACCAGTCCCATGGCCAGGTGAACCGCTTCGGGGGCGTGGCCCGCCTCCCACTCGTCGTCCTCCCTGACGTCCAGCAGAAAGGCGCCCGCCCCGATCAGGCGGTTGGCTTCTGCCGGGTCGACTTGGGATACGGACGATGGCTCTGGAGTCACTGCATCACGGTACCGGAGGACGCCGGCCGAGTGGGCCGAACTGCCTCGTCACCCCGAATGGTCACGAGGGAAGGTCCATCAATTCGATTCTCACGCCGTCGGGATCCGTGCAGTAGAGAAAGTCGAGCCGGGTACCGCTCAGATCGAAGGTGGTCCGGGTGCTGCGGATCACCGTGCCCCCGACCTCCTCGATGGCGGACGCCACCGCCTCGACGTCGTCGACCCGGAACGACAGGTGGGTCAACCCCAGCTGGTTCATCGGGCGGCGGCGGCCGTCGCCGGTCACGTCCGGGGAGACGAACCCGAGGAGCTCGATGGTGATCCCGTCCCGGCTGAGCATCCGCGACTCCAGCTCCACCTCCTCGACCTCCATCAGCGTCCCGAACTCTCCCCCCACCTGATGGGATGCCACCTGCTCGAAACCGAGGCCGTCGCAGTAGAAGCGCAGGGACCGATCGAGATCCGAGACGCAGATACCGAAATGGGAGAACGAGAGTGTCACGACAGCCCTTGCTCGACCGGGGTGGTGCCGGGTCCGTCACCGGGCAGGTGGGTCTCCACGAACTGCTCCACCCCCCGGTAGGTCCGACGGCTCCCGTCGGCCCACGGCATGAGGATGGGGAAGACGTGGAACATGCCCGGCTCCTCCAACACCGTTGTGTCCACCTCGGCGTCCTCCAGCTGGTCGACGAAGCGGCGGATGGCATCGCGGAACATCTCGTCCCCGCCGAACGATACGAAGGTGGGCGGCCAGCCGGCCAGATCCTGGTCGACGGCCGAAACCGGTGCGGCATCGGGATCCCTTCCGTGAAGATAACCCGAGGTGGGAATGTTCCACGGCAGGATGTCCCGATCGGCATTGTCGGAGATGGAGGGCTCGTCGAGCAGCAGATCCAGCTCGGGCGAGAACAGGATCACGCCGGCAATCGGTCGATGGCCCGTCTGGCGCATGGTGTAGACCAGTGACGAGGCCAATCCGCCGCCACTCGAGTCACCGGCCACGAAGAGCCGCTGTGGATCGGTGCCACTGGTCAGCAACTCCTCCAGGACCAGCACGGCATCCTCGAGCCCGGCCGGGAACGGGAACTCCGGCGCCAGCCTGATGTCGGCTACGAAGAAGTCGCACCCGGTCATGTGGCACAACCAGGCGATGAAGGCCGCGTACATGCGAGGAGACGTTCCCACGTATCCGCCCCCATGGAGATAGAGCACGGTACCGGGCGACCCGCCCCCCTTCCTCCGGTACCAGATGCCGGGTACCCCGGCCACCGTGTCCGGGCATTGGTCCACCTCGAGTGAACGAACCACCGGGGTGAGCACGGCACCGGACAGGTCGTCGAGGACCATCTCCAACGATCGGAACTCCTTGATGGGCAGGGAGGTGAGATATCCCATGAAGGACCGGATCGTCTCCCGGGTGACATTGACAGCCAGATTGTGCGGCACGTTTCCCCGACCCGACCACGGGTTCCGGAACGGGACCCGGCCGAGACCGGTCGTCAGCTGGCTGGCCAGGCCGGCCAGGTCGATGGCGGCGATCGGCCACGAGGAGCGGGGCACGTCGGGGCGACGACCCATCACCACCGCCCCTACCTCCTGTCCCCTACGAGCACCGGTGTCGGAAAGTGAGGAATCAGACTGGCTCGGCCGCCAGGGTGGCCCCCAGGTGCAGCAACTGATCGGTGGCGCCACCAAGGGTCAACTCATACTGCTTGGTCCTGAGAAAGTACCGGTGCAGGGGGTAGGCCCGGTCGACGCCCACCCCACCGTGGAGGTGGACGGCGGCATGCACCACCCGTTGACCGCCGTCGGCCGCCCAGAACTTGGCCACCGACACCTCCTTTTCGGCCGGCAGGCCCTCGGCGATACGCCAGGCCGCCTGCCAGGCAGTGAGCCGGATGGCCTCGGTGTCGACGTAGGCGTCGGCCGCCCGTTGGCCGACGGCCTGGAAGGTGGCGATGGGTTTGCCGAATTGCTCCCTGGTCTTGGTGTACTCGGCGGTGAGGGCCAAAGCCGCCGCCGCCGCCCCGGCCTGGGCCAGCGACACCGCGGCTGTCGTCCTCTGCACCAACCACTCGATGATGGCCGGTCCGTCCTCGACCGACCCCAGCAGCGCCTCCGGGCCCACCCGGGTACCGGCCAGGGTGAGCACCGCTTCGGGCTGTCCGGTATTGGTGACCTGACGCTGGCGATCGATGTCCGGCGCCGTGGTCTCGACGATGAAGACGGCGACCGAGTCGGGCTCGACCCTGGCCGGCACCAGCACCGCCTCGGCGATCGTGCCGGAAGGCACGCACGCCTTGGTCCCTGACAGGATCCAGCTGTCGCCGTCCCTCTCGGCCAGCACCGAGGGCGACGACGGGACCCCGCCCAGTTCGACCAGCGCGGTGGTGACCACCGTGTCGCCGGCCACCACTCCGGGCAGCCACCGCCGTCGTTGGTCCTCGTTCCCGAACCGGGCAATGGCCGGAGCGGCGACGGCCAGCGTCTCGACGGTCGGCACGTAGGCGGCGCTGCGGCCAGCCGCTTCCACGATGAGGCCCGCCTCCACGAATCCGAGTCCGGCGCCCCCGACCTCTTCGGGGAGGCCGATGCCCAACAGTCCGGCGGCGGCCAGCTCGGACCAGAGCTTGCGGTCGAAGTAGTCGCCGTCCGGCTCGGATTCGAGCTCACGGAGCCGCTCGTGGGTGGCCAGGTCGGTGAAGATCCGACCGGCCAGATCCCGCACTGCCTCTTGTTCCTCGCTGAAGGAGAAGTCCATGGTGGCGTGTCCTCTCTGTCGAATCTATCGAAGTGACCGCGGCAACCCGAGGCCGAAGATGGCGATCAAGTCCCGCTGGATCTCGTTGGTACCCCCGCCGAAGGTCAGGATGACCAGACTGCGGGCGTACATCTCCAGCCGGCCGGCCAGCACGGCATCTTCGGTGCCCCGGGTCAGGTAGCCGGCCTGTCCCACCACTTCCAACAGGAGTTTGAACGCCTCCATGTAGAACTCGGTGCCGAACACCTTGGTCGTCGAGGCGTCGGCCACGTCGAGGTGGCCCTGGGTGGCCGTCCAGGCCACCTTCCAATTGATCAGCTTGAGAAACTCGAGACGGGCGTAGATGCGGGCCAGGTGGATCTGCACCCACTCCTGGTCGATCACCCGCCGTCCGTCGGCCAACTTGGTGTCCTGGGCCCAGGCCCGGACGTCGTTGAGGGCTCGCTCGATGATGCCCGACGAGCACAGGGTCACCCGCTCGTGATTCAACTGGTTGGTGATCAGTGACCACCCGGCATTCTCCCCGCCCACCAGGTTGGCCGCAGGCACCCGCACGTCCTCGTAGAACGTGTAGTTGATGTTGTGGTCGCCGAGCAGCTTCATCGGCACCACCCTGATGCCCGGAGTGTCCATGGGGACGATGAACATCGAGATCCCCTTGTGCTTCGCCACGTTCGGGTCGGTCCGGGTGGCCAGCCAGATGTAGTCGGCCCCGCCGGCCAGCGACGTATAGATCTTCTGCCCGTTGATGACGTACTCGTCCCCGTCACGCACGGCGCGGGTCTGGAGCGAGGCCAGGTCGGTACCGGACTCGGGCTCGGTGTACCCGATGCAGAAGTGGATATCGCCGGCCAGGATCTTGGGGAGGAAGAAGTCCTTTTGCTCCTGCGTCCCGAACTGCATGATGGTCGGTCCCACCGTGTTGATGGTGAGCATGGGGACCGGCGCCCCGGCCCGCATCGACTCGTCGAAGAAGATGTACTGCTCGATGGCCGAGCGGCCCTGGCCCCCGTACTCGGTTGGCCATCCAATCCCCAGCCAACCGTCTTCGGCCATCTGCTTGACCACCCGACGCATGTGAGGGCCGATCCCGTGACTGTCGGCCAGCTGGGCTTCGACTTCGGGAGTGAGCAGGGTGGCGTAGTACTCGCGCAAGCGGTTCCGGAGCGCCTCTTGGTCCTCGGTGTAGCCGATCTCCATTGGTCCCTCCCTGTTGTGCGTGCGCGTGACGATCGCCGTGGCGACTGCCTTGGTATCACATCGCGACTCCGACCGAAGCCGGCAAGCCTGCCCGTGGACGCCCGGCCGGCGGCCGGCGGCCGGGCTCTGGCGGCCAGCGGTTGGCAACCGACGACTAGAACACGTTACATTCACCTCTCGGCCGGGCGCCACCACCGCCGGCCGGCACACGAATCACCGGTCCGGATAGCCTGCCCGGCGGGACGCCGACCAGACAGGTCCACCGACGCCGCTAGGGTTACCACCCGGTAAGTACTCGATCCGCACCGCGGTCTCATCCCTCCGAGCGGCGGTAAGGCCCAGACCCGAGGAGCAACACATGCCCGAAGCCGTCATCGTCGCCACCGGTCGGACCCCGATAGGACGGGCCAACAAGGGCTCGCTGATCGAGTGCCGTCCTGACGACCTGGCCGCCCTGGTCATCCGCGAGGTCCTGGCCAAGGTCCCTCAGCTCGATCCCCAGTCAGTGGAGGACGTGATCATGGGGTCCGGCCAACCAGGGGGCGAGGCCGGCTACAACATCGGGCGGGTGGCCGCACTTCTGGCCGGACTTCCCGACGTGCCCGGCGTGACCGTGAACCGGTACTGCTCCTCGTCGTTGCAAACCATCCGGATGGCCGCCCATGCCATCCGGGCCGGCGAAGGTGACGTGTTCGTGGCCGCCGGAGTCGAGACGGTCAGCCGCTACCTGCACGGTGCGTCCGACACCGGTCCCCACAATCCGTTGTTCGCCGAGGCCGAGGCCCGCACGGCAGCCCGGACGCCGGCGGCCGGCGAACGGTGGACTCCGTTGACAGGTCTGCCCGACGTCTACATCGCCATGGGCCAGACGGCCGAGAACGTGGCCGAGTACAAGAAGGTCAGCCGCCAGGAACAGGACGAATTCGCCGTCCAGTCTCAGACCCGGGCCGTGGCCGCCCAGGAATCGGGCTTCTTCGACCGGGAGATCATTCCGGTCACGACCCCGGACGGCACGGTGGTGACCAAGGACGACGGACCGCGGCCGGGCACCACGCTCGAGGGTCTGGCTGCCCTCAAGCCGGTCTTCCGAGAGGGCGGGACGGTAACTGCCGGCAATGCCTGTCCACTCAACGACGGCGCCGCCGCCGTGGTGGTCATGAGTGACACCAAGGCCAATGAGCTCGGCATCACCCCACTGGCTCGCATTGTGGCCAGCGGTGTCTCCGGCCTGAATCCCGAGATCATGGGGCTCGGCCCGATCGAGGCGATCCGTCAGACACTGAAGCGCTCCGGCATGACCATCGACGACATCGACCTGGTCGAAATCAACGAGGCCTTCGCCGCTCAGGTGGTGCCGTCGGCCAAGGAGTTGGGCATCAGCTACGACAAGCTGAACGTCAGAGGCGGGGCCATAGCCCTGGGCCATCCTTTCGGCCAGACGGGAGCCCGCATCATGACCACCCTCCTCAACGCCCTCGAGGACACCGGCAAGACCATCGGGCTCGAATCAATGTGCGTCGGCGGCGGTCAGGGCATGGCCATGATCGTCGAGCGGCTCTCCTGACCGAAGAGGGCGGCGGCACCCGTTCAGGGGATCTCCTCGATGGCGAACTCGGGACAGTTGGCGACGGCCAGACGAGCCTTGTCCTCCAGGTCCTCGGGGACAGTGCCGTCACCGACCACGGTGGACAGGCCGTAGTCGTCGACCTCGAACAACTGGGGAGCCAAGCCGTAGCAGCGCGGCATGCCCCTGACATTTGTCAGGATCGACCCGGATCCTCACGGGAACACCATGGGAATTTGCCGCGGGCCCCGAATCTGCCCGCCGGCCCACGTGATCTCGGCACCGTCGGCCAGTCGGAACTCAGGGATGCGTTTCAGCCACTCCTCCAGCGCCACCCGCAGCTCCATCCGAGCCAGGTTGGAACCGGCACACCGGTGGATGCCCGATCCGAATGCAACATGTCGATTGAGCTCCCGGTCGAGGATGACCCGTTCGGCGTCCTCAAAGGTTGCGGGGTCGCGGTTGGCGGCCGGAAAATTGAGGAGCACCTTGTCCCCCGCCTTCATCGTACAGCCGCCGAATTCGATGTCCTCGGTGACCACTCGGGCCATGGTGACGGGCGAATAGGCGCGCAGCAATTCTTCGATGGCCAGCGGCATGGCGCCGGGATCGCTGGCCAGGCGAGCACGATCATCGGGGTGCGTGGCCAGATGCCAGAGAGACGAACCGATGGCGCTCCAAGTCGTGTCCACGCCGGCGATGAGGACCAACGCCGCTACGCCCAGCACCACACTCTCCTCCACCGGCTGCCCGTCGATCTCGCTGTGGAGCAGATCACTCAACAGGTCATCGCCCGGTTCGGTCTTCCGTCGGGCCACCTCGGTCACGAAGAAGTCGATCAGGCCGGTCCCGCCGCGTTGGCGGCGTTCGGGATCGTCGGCGAACTCGAGGATGTCGCGCACCCACCCGGTGAACATGTCCGACAGCGAGCTCGGTACACCCAGAATTGCGGCAATCACCCGGACGGGAATCTGCTGGGCATAGTCACCGGCGGCGTCGGCCTCGCCCTTGTCGACAAAGCTGTCCACGAGCTGGGCGCAGAGGGCGCGGGTCATCGGCTCGTACCCGTCCACCCTTCGATGGGAGAACCATGGCAGCAGCAGTCGCCGAGTCCAGGTGTGGAGTGGTGGATCCGCCGAAATGGGAGGAAGTCCGTACTGCAAGACCGGCGCATCGCCAGGCGGGCCACCGAAGGGGATGACCGAGATCTGGAGCGAGCTGAAATGCTCGATGTCGTGGGCCAATTCGACTACGTCGTCATAGGTGGTGGGCAGCCAGGTACTCCCCCGCCGGTCGCTGTGGGCCACCGGGCATTCTCGGCGCAGCCCGTCCCAGATCCTGAACGGATCGGCCACGTACTCGGGACTGAGGACATCGAAATCGGTCTCCCAATTGGTGACCGGTTGCGTTCTCGGCATGGTGCTCCTCGAGTCGTCGAATCAGACTGGTCTCTCCGACCATTGTCGCAGGTCGATGGAGTGCACTGCCCAAGCCGGCCTTCGGGGGCCCCGCCTTCGGGGCCGACCTCGCTCCGTGCCGCATTTGTTTTCGCAGTTCGCATACCTCGGGTACGCCAAACGGGAAAGCAATAGGCCGGTGGAGCCGTCAGCCGGGGTGGAGACCCCGAACCGGTCGGCCACCGCCCATGGCCGGCCCAGCCGTCCCGCCTTCGGGGCCGACCTCGCTCCGTGCCGCATTTGTTTTCGCAGTTCGCATACCTCGGGTACGCCAAACGGGAAAGCAATAGGCCGGTGGAGCCGTCAGCCGGGGTGGAGACCCCGAACCGGTCGGCCACCGCCCATGGCCGGCCCAGCCGTCCCGCCTTGGGCCGACCCCGGCGAGAACATCTCCGGGACCAGAGACGGGGCTCAGATCGTGAGGCCCCCGTCGACCGAAAGCACCGCCCCGGTCGTATAGGTCGATTCGTCAGAGGCAATGAAGGCGACCGATGCGGCGATCTCGGCCGGCGTGGAGAAGCCCATCGGCGTCATCATTTTGGACAGCTCCTTGACGTCCGCCCCCTCTGGCAGTTCGAAGGCCCCCATCAGCGGGGTGTCCACCCCTCCAGGAGCGACCACATTGACTCGGACCCCCCGGGTCAGGAACTCGGCCGCCAGGGCCTTCGAGAACATCAGCAACCCGGCTTTGGACGCGCAGTAGGCCGCCGAATAGGACTGACCCATCAGTGCGGTGTTGGAGGCCACGTTGACGATGGAACCGCCGTGCTCCAGCAGGTGTGGAAGGGTCGCCCGGCAGACCAGGAACGGACCGGTGAGGTTGACGGCCAGGATCTTCTCCCACCGGTCGAGCGGCATGTCCACCGTGTTGAAGAAGCCACCGATGCCGGCCACGTTGCAGACCACGGTCGGGGCTCCGAGGTCGGTGGCCAGCCCGGCGACCGTTTCGCCGACCGACGGCTCCGACGTGACGTCGCAGTGGTAGCTGGCGGCCGTGCCACCCTCGGCGACGATGGCTCGGACGGTGGCGGCCAGCGCGTCATCGGCCACGTCGAGGGCAGCCACGCTCGCTCCCTCCCGGGCCAGTCGCTCAGCGACCGCCCTGCCGATACCGGAGCCGGCCCCGGTGACCACCGCCACCTTGTCGACGAAGCGCCGACCGGTGAATGAGCTGATGGCGGCATCAGCTGCGTCGTGCTCGGTCCCGCCCTGGCCGAGAGTGATCCGTTGAATCGGGCTCATGCCTGGCTCCTACGTCGATGATTTGGGCGTGAACTGTTCACGCAGGGTGTGCTTCAGGATTTTGCCGGCCGGATTGCGGGGCACCACCGGAACCAACTCCAGCTGCTCGGGTATGGACTGGACCCTCAAACTCCGCTCCTTCAGATAGGTGACCATGTCATCCATGGCGAACGACTGGCCTTCGGAGACGGCCACCACCGCGCAGGCCCGTTCGCCGGTGACCGGATCCGGGAGGCCGATGACGGCGACGTCGGCCACCGCCGGATGGGCGTAGAGGAGGTCCTCCACCTCCTTGGCCGAGATGTTCTCGCCGTGCCGGATGATCACATCCTTCAACCGCCCGGTGATGGTCACGTACCCGTCCTCGTCGACGATCCCGAGATCACCGGATCGGAAGTAGCCCTCGTCGTCGAAGGCGTCGGCGTCGAGGCTGGGGTCGAGATAGCCCCGGATGACCTGGGGGCCCTTCAACCGGATCTCGCCCTCGACGCCGGGACCGACCCGCTCTCCGTCGAGGCCGACCACGATCAGCTCCACCCCCGGGGTGGGACGACCCTCGGTGTCGGCCAACTTCTGATCGGGATCGCCCTCGGTGGCCATCACCACGATGGGCGCTTCGGTGAGCCCGTAGCCGGAGACGATGCCCACACCTCCGATCTCACGCTTCAGGTCGTGGTGGAGTTGGGGGGGCTTCGGCGCCCCGCCGCCCGGGTAGGAGCGGATGCTCGGAAAGATGGGGGCAGGATCGTCGCTGGCCCGCTGGGCGGCCAGGTAGGCCATGTGGAACGGCGTACCCGAGCCGGCCAGGGTGACATGGTTGGCGGCCAGAAAGCCCGGCGTGGTCTTGGGATCGAACACCTCGGTGGTCAGGAGCGTGCATCCGGTCATCAGGGCGGCAATCAGCCAGCCGATGCCGCCGATGTGGGTGAACGGGAAGATCAGCGCCGACACGTCGTCGGCGACGATCTCGAGACACTCGGCCATGGCCAGTGCCGACGCCATCACGGTGAGATCGGTGTGCGGTGCCCCCTTGGGATCGGCAGTGGTGCCCGAGGTGTAGAAGAGCCACCGGATCGGGGCATCGATCGCCCGGGCCGGGGCGGCCGGCGCCTCGGGTAGTCCGGCCGGGTCCCCGTCGGGGAGATCCCGGTCGACCACCAGTACCGAGAGCTCCGGCCGGCCGGCGGCGATCTCCAGGGCCATCGCCTCGAAATCGAAGCCCCGGTACACCGTGGGCACGACCAGCAACGAGGCATGGCTCTGAGCGGCGATGAAGCCGACCTCTCTTCCCCGGTAGATGGGGATGAGGGGGTTCTGGCGGGCCCCCAGGCGGGACAGGGCTCCCACCAGCACCAGTGACTCGTTCCAGGTCGGGAGCTCCCAGCTCACACCGGTGTCGGGACCGACCCCGTAATCGTTGTGCAGGCCGGCCGCCGCCCTCAGACTGGCGTCGCGGTACCCGGCGAAGGTGAGCTCGTGTCCGGTGTCCTCGTGGGCCAGTAAGGCATCGGGAGTCAGCTCGGCCCGCCGTTCGATCAGTCCCCACAGCGTGGTGGCCCCCACCCATCCCCGGGCCGCGGTCCTCGCTTCCAGATCCTCGATGAAGTCGCTCATGGCGCCGGGGTCGACCACAGCTGGTCGGTGTAGGTATCGGTCCCCGGGACGGTGCCGATGAACGGGGAGGCCCAGATCATCTCGCCCAACCCGGTCGCCGCCAGCTGCTCCCCCTGGTTGGCGAAGGCCGCCCCCCACACGCCGGTGGGCTCCTCGTCGAGGAACCACAGCAACAGCACCCGCTGGTCCTCGGCCTCCGAGCGGGGTACGTCACCGGGGGCGTCGGCCAGCAGCGGCAGCGGGCTGAAGGCCAGCACGGTGGCCACCGGCGACCCGGGGAGCACCGACGCCAGGTACTCGTCTCGGTACCAGGCTCCGATCTTGGCCGGGTCGACCCCCGGTGCCGGGTCGACGAACACCGACACCAGGCCGGCAAACCGGTGGTCGAGGGTGAGCTCGGCCGGCACCCCGTCCTCGTCGCGCCGGTACTCCCACTCGAAGTGGTAGAGGCCGGTGTGGATGTGATCGCGCTCTTTGAACATCCGTCCGGCGGCATGCAGGGTGTTGACCTGGTCGACCGCCCATCGGTTCCACTCGTCGTGGTGCCCGTCGAGGACGTAGTAGAGGCCGAGGAAGCTGCCGATCTCCGGGTCGGCCACCAGCGGCTCCGGGCCGCCGTCGCTGCCGGCCACCGGCAGCCGCAACGACTTGAGGGTGGCGGTGGCCACGAACCTGGCCCCGGCGAAGTTGTAGGCACCGATCTGGCAGCCGGCATAGAAGTGGTCCCGCTCGTACCAGCGGTTGAAGGCCACCTGGCTGCCCCGGTGGGGCTCGACCAGGGTGTAGAGCATGGTCCCGATTCGGATGGGATCGTCGGTCACGCCACCCTGGGCAGGTACAGATCGTCCGGTCATGATGCGCTGGCTCCGTTCGTTTGCTTGGATCGTTCCTCTACGGGTTCCGCGGCCCGAGGGTCTGCGGGCGGGCGACCGGTGGGCGGCAGGGATGCTGCCCGCTCGGCCAGGGCCTTCTTGTCTACCTTCATCATCGAGGTCAGGGGAAGGCTGTCGGCCACGACCACGCGGTCGGGCGCCTTGTAGTCGGCCAGGCTGGACCGGGCGGCGGCGCCGAGCTCGGCCAGCAGCACCCCTTCGTCACGCGGCCCCCCGGCTACCGGCACCACGAAGGCCACACCGATCTCGCCGAGCACCGGGTCGGGACAACCGACGACGGCCACCTGATCGACTGCCGGGTGGCGCCCGAGCACACCTTCCACTTCGGCCGGATAGACGTTGTAGCCGCCCCGGATGTAGAGCTCGTTGGCCCGCCCGACCAGGTGCAGATAGCCATCGTCGTCGACGAATCCGAAATCGCCGGTGGTGAGCCAACCGTCCTCGGCCAGCACGGAGGCCGTCGATGCTCGGTCATAGGTCAACCCGGCGGCCCCGGGGCCGGTGGGTGGACCACCCCAGTATCCCCGCATCACCGCCGCCGACCGGAGGCGGACGGTGCCGACCGCACCGGGGGCCACCGGACACCCGTCGTCGTCGACCACCGCCAGCGACACCCCGGACACCGGACGGCCCACCGTGGTGGCCACCACCTCGTCAGGATCACCCGGGACGGTGCCGGTGCCGAGTGACGCCTCGGTCGAGGTGTAGCGCACGACGATGGGGACGCCGAGACGCTGGCGCATGGCCGCCACCAGTTCGGAAGGCACCGGCGACGCCCCGGTCCCGGCGATGCGCAGCGACGAGAGGTCGGCGTGGGCGATGTCGGGATGGGCGAGGACGAGGGCCCACTGGGTGGGCACACCCTGGGCCACGGTGATCCGCTCCTCGGCCATGATCCGGATGGCGTCGGCCGCCCGCCATGGGGTCGGGGTGATGACCGTGGTCACCCCGTGGGCGATCTCGTCCCAGGTCCGGGTCATCGAACCCACGTGGGCGAACGGCAGGGGGGACAGACGACGGTCGCCGATGGCCGACAGCACATCGGTGCCGGCCGCCACTGCGGCCAGATTGCCGTGGTCGAACACAGCCCCCTTGGGAAGTCCGGTGGTCCCGCTGGTCCACACGACCGCCACCGGGTCCGAACCCTGTAGCAGTGGCCGGTCCGTCGGGCATGGTCCGGTGGAGGCCTCCATGACCGTCGACCGCCGGAGCACCTGGCCGGTCGGTCCCCCGGGCGTCGGGGCACGGTCCTCGACCACCGTCAACACCGGAAGCGTACGGTCGAGGATCGAGCGCACCTCGTGAGCGCCCAGGCGGAGGTTCACCCCCGAGGTGATGGCGCCCAGACGGGTGGCGGCCGCGTAGCAGACCATGTAGTCGATGGAGCTCGGCAGCAGGAGGCAGACGACCGAGCCCCGGGTCACGCCGCAGCGGGCCAACAGCCCGGCCACACCGTCGGCGGCCCGATCCCACTCATCGAAGGTCAGGTGGCGCCGGGGCGAGGACTCCGTCTCGGGCTCGACGTACGCCTCGACTCCGGCGTTGGCCACCGCCGCCGCCCCCAGGACGTCGACGACCGTCTCGAAGTCCCCCTCAATCTGACGCGCCGTCATATCGGTGCCGACTGTAACAGCGCCATCCCCGGGAACGGTCAGGGCGGACAGGCCGGCAGAGCTCAGAAGGTGAGCACGCCGCGGGCCAACTTGCCCGCCTCCATGTCCTCCACGATCTCTCGGAATCCCTCCACCGGGCGTTCCTCGGTCACCAGCTCGTCGAGCATCAACCGACCAGAGAGGTAGAGCTCCACCATCAGGGGGATGTCGTGATGGGGACGGGACGATCCGTACCGGCAGCCGAGGAGCCCCCGGTCGACGTAGGCCAGGGCGTTGACGTCGACCGCCACTTCGGTGCCCTGGGGCGGGATGCCGATGGCCAGGGCGTTGCCACCCCAGTCGAGCACGTCGAGGGCGTTCCTGAGCACCGCCGGGTGACCCACGCAGTCGAACGACCAGTTGACCCCACCGGTCCAGCCGAGGGCGCCAGTCACCCGGGCCGGCCCGGGCGGCACCAGCTCACGGATGGCCGCCACCGCATCGGTGTCGGAGGCGTCGACGAAGTGGGTGGCACCGAACTGCTGGGCCAGCTCCTCCTTGGAGGCCAGGGTGTCCACGGCGATGATCCGACTGGCGGCGGCCAGGCGGAGCCCTTGGATCACGTTGAGTCCCACGCCGCCCACGCCGAACACCGCCGCCGTCTCACCGGCCCGGACCTTGGCCCGGTTGAACACCGCGCCCACCCCGGTGAGGACCCCGCACCCGATGAGGCAGGCCGAGGTCATGGGCACTTCCTTCGAGATCTTGACCGCCTGGACCTCCTGGACGATGGTGGACTCGGCGAACACCGAGGTGGCGGCGAAGTTGGAGGCGGGCTCGCCCTTGAAGGTGAACGGCTGGGACACGTTCCCGAGCGTCTTGACGCACCAGGTGGGGTGGCCGGTGCTGCAGGCCCGGCACGTGCCGCAACTGGCCAGGGTGGCGATGACCACGTGGTCGCCCGGCTTGACCGACCGGACCTCGGACCCCACCGCCTCGACCACCCCGGCGCCCTCGTGGCCCAGGACCGACGGCGACTTCCACGGGATGGTCCCGTTGATCACCGACAGATCGCTGTGGCACACCCCGGCCGCTCCGATGCCCACCTTCACCTCGGTGGGCCCCGGGTCGCCGATCCCCAGTTGGTCGGTGACCTCTACTCCGTCGCCGGTGTAGACGATGCCTCGCATGGCGCTCCTCCCTCTCTCATCTCGAATCGTCGTCCGTCTGGTGCACCGGTAGCCAGGTCAAGTCCGGCTCTGTGTGGCGATCCCGGAGCTCGCGCTTCAGTACTTTGCCGCTGGCGTTGAGCGGTAGCGAATCCACCACCACCACCGACCGCGGAACCTTGTAGTTGGCCACACGCTCCTTGGTCCAGGAGACCAGTGCGTCCTCCAGGTCGTCGGGAACGGTGTCACCGGCCGGCACCACCAGGGCCAGGCCCACCTCGCCCAGCCGCCGGTCCGGCACCCCGATGACCGCCACCTGGCCCACATCGGAGTGCTGAGCGCAGCACGGCCTCGATCTCGGCCGGATAGACGTTGAACCCGCCGCTCACGTACATGTCCTTCAACCGGTCGGTGCACGGTCACGTTGCCGGCCGGGTCCATCACCCCGACATCGCCGGTGTGCAACCAGCCGGCCCGGTCCACCGCCGCATCGGTGGCGTCGGAGTCGTTGAAGTACCCCTGCATCACGTTGTAGCCCCGCACCACGATCTCGCCGGCGTCGCCCGTCGGCACCTGGGAGCCGAGCTGATCCACGATCCGCACCTCCACATCGGGGATGGCGCGGCCGGATGTCCCGGCGATGACCTCGGCAGGATCGCCCCGCCTGCACATGGTGACGGTGCCGCACGCCTCGGTGAGACCGTAGGCGGTCAGCACCGTCTCGATCTCGAGATCCGACCACAACCGCTCGACCAACTCCACCGGCACCAGGGCGGCGCCCGTCACCACCAGCCGGAGGGTGGTCAGGTCGAACCCCTTGCGATCGGGGTGGTCGAGGATGGACTGGAAGATGGTCGGAGGTCCCGGGAGCACCGAGATGCGCTCCTCTTCGATGCGGTGCAGCAACCGGTCCACGTCGAAGACCGGTTCGGGCACCATGGTGGCCCCGGCCATCAGACAGGCCAGGATGCCCGCCTTGTAACCGAAGGTGTGGAAGAACGGGTTGACGATCAGGTAGCGGTCGCCCTGCTCCAGGCCGACCACCTCGGACCAGGTGGCGAAGGTCCGCAGCGTCTGCCCGTGGGTGGTCATGGCCCCCTTGGGGCGACCGGTGGTCCCCGAGGTGAACACCAGGTCCGACAGGTCACCGGCGGTGATCGAGGCGGTACGGCCGGCGGCGACATCCTCCGAGCAGAGGCCACCCTCTTGGAGGAAGACCTGCCAGTCGACGACTTGTTCTCCCTTGGACGTCCTGGTCGGTTCCACCCCGTCGCCGGTACGGAGGACCACCACCCGTTCGAGGTCGGGCATCTTGTCGCCGGACGCCGCCGCCTCGTCGAGCATCCGGGGGTAGTCGTTGCCCAGGAACCCCTCGACGGTGAAGAGCATCCTGGCCCCCGACTCGCGGAGGACATAGGCCGCCTCGGCCCCCTTGAACCGGGTGTTCAGCGGCACCAGCAGGGCGCCGGCCCCGACGGCACCCAGGGCGGCCAGCATCCATTCGGCGCAATTCGGTGCCCAGATGGCCACACGGTCGCCCCGGTCGATGCCGTTGGCCACGATGGCCCGGGTGGCGGCGGCCACCCGCTCGGCCAGCTCGTCGAAGGTCAGCCGGGTGGTCGGTCCCGCCCGGCCCGTGCAGGTCGACCAGCGCCTCTTGTTGCCCGAACCGGGCCGCCGCATCTTCGACCAGCCCGGGGATGGTCCCCCACTGGAGATCCCCGCGGGGGTCCGTGATATCTGACACTCCGTCAGGGTAGTGCATGCCCCCACCCCACCGGTCCGGCCAGGCTCGAGGGCTCCGGCCCGTTGGCGTCCGGGCACCGGGCCCGGTCCGGTCGCCGACCCGGCCGCCCGGCACGCGGGACTCAGGGATGCTGACTGCTGACCGACACGACTTCTCCGGTCATGAAGGTGGCGTAGTCGATGCCAGAAAGACGATCACGTTGGCGACCTCCCACACCTCGGCCCCACGGCCCAGCGCCTCCCGCCGACTCAGCTCGGCCAACTCCTCGTCGGCCATCACCCGGTTGAGGAACGGGTGGAGGGCCAGGCTCGGGCGACACCGCGTTGACCCGCACACCGTGGGGCGCGGCCTCCACCGCACTGCAGCGGGTGAGGGCCATGACCCCGGCCTTGGCCGCGGCGTAGTGCGACTGGCCGGCCTGGGCCCGCCAGCCGAGCACCGAGGCGTTGTTCACGATGATCCCGCCTTCTCGCCGCGGCCGTAGAAGTGGCGGAGGGCGGCCCGGGTACACCGGAACGTGCCGGTCAGGGTGACGTCGAGGACCAGCGACCACTGGTCGTCGGTCATGTCGACCACGTCCACCTGGCCCCCGAGGCCGGCATTGTTCACGGCCACGTCGAAGTGGCCGTGCTGTTCGACGGCCGGCGTCGTAGAGGCGCTGCACCTGGGCCTCGTCGGTCACGTTGCACGGCACGGCCAGCGGGCGCACACCGTCGGCCTCCGGGCAGCGCGGCCAAGGCGTCGGCCGCTCTCGCCGAGCCGGCGTTCATGGGCGTCGGAGACCACCACCGTGGCCCCTTCCTCGATGCAGCGCTGGGCCGTGGCGAAGCCGATCCCGGTGCCGGCGGCCGCGGTGATCACCACGATCTTGCCGGTCGAGCAGCCCGTGACCCGGCGGCGCGGGACCGGGCCGGTGCCGGCAGGCAGGTGTGGTCGGGGCGTCGGTCGGACATCGGTCATCGGGACGTCCCCTTGGGTTCGGGTGGCAGGCCGAGGACCCGCTCGCCGATGATGTTCTTCTGGATCTCGTTGGAGCCGCCGTAGATGGTCTCGGAACGACTGAACAAGAAGGTGCGCTGGAAGGCGTCGAGCTCGTAGGGGAACCCCTCGGCGACCAGGCCCTCGGGGCCCCGGATGTCCATGGCCAGCTCGCCCAGCCGGCGGTGCCAGGTGCTCCAGAACAGTTTGATGATCGACGCCTCCGGCGGGCGCCACCGGCCCGTCGTAGCCGGACAGGCTGCGCAGGGTGTTGAAGCGGAGGATCTCCAGCTCGGCGTAGGAGCGGGCCAGCTGCTGGCGGATCAGCGGGTCGGCGGACGAGCCGTTGGCCCGCGCCACTTCGACCAGGGCGTCGAGCTCCCGGCGGAAGGTGAGCTGATGCCCGAGCAGGCCCACGCCACGTTCGAAGGCCAGCGTGGCCAGCGCCACCTTCCAACCGTCGCCCACCTCACCGACCACGTGCTCGGCCCGGGTGCGGGCCCCGTCGAAGAAGACCTCGTTGAACTCGGACGTCCGGGTGAGCTGGGTGATGGGCCGGACCTCGACCCCGGTCTGGTCCATCGGCACCAGCAGGTAGGACAGCCCGCGGTGGCGGACGGAGCCGGGCTCGGTGCGGCACACCACGAAGCACCAGTCGGACTGGTGGGCCAGCGATGTCCACACCTTCTGGCCGGTGATCACCCACTCGTCTCCCTCGAGCACCGCCTTGGTCTGGACGTTGGCCAGGTCGCTGCCGGCATTCGGCTCGGAGTACCCCTGGCACCAGAGCTCGGTTCCGCCGACGATCGGTGGGAGGAATCTGTCCTGCTGCTCGGCCGTCCCGTACTGGATGATGGTCGGACCGAGGAGCCCCTCGCCCAGGACACTGACCCGGCCGGGGGCCCGGGCCCGGGCGTACTCCTCGTTGAAGATCACCTGGTGGGCGATGGAGGCGCCGCGGCCACCGTACTCGGTCGGCCACCCGATGCAGGTCCAGCCGTCGGCGGCCAGGATCCGCTCCCACTCGCAGGCGGGTCTCGAAACCGAAGGTCTCGTCGCCCGATCCCCCACGACCGCCCAGTGCGGCGAACTCGCCGACCACGTGGTCGGCCAACCAGGCACGGATCTCCTTGCGGAAGGCCTCGTCCTCAGGTCGGTCTCGGAGGTCCATGGTGCACGATCCTGTGGCGTCGAGGGAACGGGTGGGACGTGCCCGGACACGGTGGGAACCGGGTCCTCGGTCCACCCCCGGGCGGTTCCGGCCAAATCTGACGCGACGTTAGCAAACCGGTCTTCGCCCTCCCGACCTGGGGAACCGGCGGTCCGCCGGGGGCGGGAACAGGCCCGGACCTGGCGACGTTCCCACCAGTGGTCGTTATCGTTTGGATATCCGGGCCCACCGGCCCGGAGGCGGATCGTCACCGAGGAGGCATCTGATGAGTAAGAGCACGGATACCGGCACTGGCACTGGCACCGGAACGGGAACGGGCGGGCGGGTCGAACTCACCGACGAGCAGTGGAGGGAGAAGCTGTCGCCCGAGCGCTACGCCGTGCTGCGCCAGAAGGGCACCGAGCCGGCCTGGTCCGGGCACGCTCCTCCATGTCGAGGGCCGCGGGATGTTCACCTGTGCCGGCTGCGGTGCCTCGCTGTTCCCGAGCGACCACCAAGTTCGAGTCGGGGTCAGGATGGCCCAGCTTCTACCGGGCGCTCGACGACGGGGTGATCGACGAGCACACGGACAACAGCTTCGGGATGCGCAGGACGGAGATCACCTGCGCCCGCTGCGGAGGCCACCTCGGCCATGTGTTCCCCGACGGGCCGGCACCGACGGGCCGGCGCTACTGCGTGAACTCGCTGTCCATCGACTACCAGCCCGAGCCGGGCTGAGACCGGCCGGTGCCCGACCCCGGGCCGGGCACCGGCCAGCCGGTCCTCGAAGAGCTCGAACAGATCACCGAGAGCGTCGGCCTCGGCGGTGCACCCGGCCCGGACCAGATGCCGGTCGGCATCGGCCAGGGCCTGACAGGCCACGAACACCTCGTCCTTCGTGAGTCTCACCGAGGAGGCGAACCGGAGCGCCGGCCCCGACCCGGCCGGGAGGGAACGCCGCTCAGGCGGTGGCACCGAGGGACCCGAGGGAGTCGTCCGCCGCTTCGGCCCCGGCGGCGGCGTCGTCGGCCGCCTCCGACTGGGGACGTTCGATCCGGTGGACGTCGACGGTGGCGAACCGGAGGCTGGCCCCGACCTCGTCGGCCACAATCTCCACCTTGAACCGTCGATCGCCGTCCTCGGTCTCCCAGCTCCGCTGCTCGAGCCGCCCGGTCACGACCACCCGCATGCCCTTGGTCAGGCTGAGGGCGACGTTCTCGGCCAGGTCGCGCCAGGCCACCACGTCGAAGAACGAGGTGGACTCCTCCCACTCCTGGGTGGCCCGGTTCTGCCAGCGCCGGTTGACGGCCACACCGAGATTGGCGGTGGCTTGGCCCTCGCGGGTGTAGCGGATCTCCGGATCCCGGGTCAGGTTCCCGACGATGGTGGTGGTGGTCGTGCTCACAGGGCGATGCCTTTCTCTCGCGCACCTCGGTGCGTCACCGCCGGATGCCGGCAAGCCGTCCCGGTCGGGGTCGCCCGCCGTGGGCGACGGACAGAGGATGCGGGAGCCACCTTGCCCGGGTCCGGTGTCAGGAGCTGGTCGGAGACCTTGCCGATGACCGTCTCCGCCGGTCACAATGCCTCAGCGGTCCGGCTGCCCGCCCCACCACCACCGGGCAGCTTGGGATGGAATTGGTTGCGGCCTACACTGGCCGGGCCCGCGCCGAGCGGGTGCCGCGCCGAGCGGGCCTGACGGAAAGGCTGAGGTTGAGAGGACGACCCCGAGGAGCCGACGGGCCATGGCCATGACCGGACTGGCGCGCTACGGAGACGATCTGTACACCGAACCGGACGGTGACCCCGACACCCTGTCCAACCTCGGACCGCTGAGGGCCCTCGCCGGTGTGTGGCGGGGAGGCGGGGGCCGCGATCAACACCCGATCGACCCGGACACCGACGACGGCGTGGAGCAAAACGACTTCGTCGAGCACATGGAGCTGCAGCCCATCGACCGTCAGACCAACGGGCCCCAGCTCTTCTTCGGCCTTCGCTACCACACCCACATCGTCAAGCCGGGCGAGGTGGAGACCTTCCACGACCAGGTGGGCTATTGGCTGTGGGAACCGGCCACCGACACCGTCACCCTCACCCTGGGCATCCCCCGGGGCCAGGTCCTGCTGGCCGGTGGTACGGCCCCAGCGGATGCCACCAGCTTCGAGGTCCACGCCGCCGTCGGCTCCGAGGTGTACGGGATCCTGTCCAACCCCTTCCTCGACCAGGCCTTCCGGACCCTCAGCTATCGGATGGCCATCACCGTCCATCCCGACGACACCTGGTCCTACGAGGAAGAAGGGGTGCTCACCATCCCCGATCGAGACGAACCGTTCTCCCACATCGACCGCAACACGCTCACCAGGGTCGCACCGCCCACGCCCAATCCCCTGGCCCTGGCCGCTCCACGTGACGCCGGGAGTCTGGGTATCGGCAACCTACGAAGCGAAAGCAGGACCATCCCATGAACCATCTGATGAGAGAGCTGGCCCCGGTCGGCGACGAAGCCTGGAAGCAGATCGACGAAGAGGCGGCACGATCGCTCAAGCACTACCTGGCGGCCCGCCGCCTCGTCGACTTCACCGGACCGCTGGGGTGGGACCACTCGTCGGTCGACACCGGTCGGATCGACGTCCTGGCCATCGGGTCCCTGGGAGCGGTGGAGGTGGCCCGCCGCCGGGTGGCACCCCTGATCGAGCTGCGGTCGGCGTTCTCACTCGATCGCGCCGAGCTGGCCGCCGCCGAGCGCGGGGCCACCGACGTCGACCTCGATGCGGTCATCGGTGCCGGTCGCACGGCCGCCCTGGCCGAGGACCACCTCGTCTTCCACGGTTACGAGGAGGCCGGCGTCACCGGGATCATCCCGGCGTCGCCCCACGAGAAGGTGGCCATCTCCGACGACTACAACCACTACCCCTCCCACGTGGCCCAGGCGGTGGCCGCCCTCCGGTCCTCGGACATCGCCGGGCCGTACGCCATCGCCCTCGGCGCCCGCTGCTACACGGGCGTCACCGAAACCACCGAGCACGGCGGCTATCCGGTGTTCGACCATCTCCGCCAGATCCTCGGGGGCCCGGTGGTGTGGGCCCCGGCGGTGGACGGAGCTGTGGTGCTCAGCCAGCGGGGCGGGGACTTCGAGCTCGCCGTCGGTGAGGACTTCTCCGTCGGCTACCGCTCCTTCGACCCCACCTCGGTCGACCTGTTCATCGAGGAGAGCCTCACCTTCCGGGTCCATACCGCCGAAGCCGCCGTCCACCTGGCCTACCTGTAGTTCGCCGACCGGGCCCGGGCCGGGCCGGGCCGGGCCCGGGCCGGGCGGGCGGCACCCGACCGGCTACCCGCCGGTCAGGTCGGTGGCCAGCTCGTGGCGGGAGGCTTGGCTGAGGAGGGTCCCCGGGAGTCCGTCGGGGTATTCGGGGTGGTCGACGGCCAACCTGACCTCCACCTCGGGCCGGGCGAAGGCCGCCGACTGGGCCTCGGTGAAGTGGAACCGCACGTAGTGCACGGCCGAGGTGGTGGCCGCCCTGGTGAGATTGGCCTGGTGCTCCTGTTCGGGGGTGGAGACGATCACCTCGGTCGACGCTCCCGTCCCGATCCGGAGCTGGCCAGCGCTCTCGATGCCCACCAGGCGGGGCAACCAGGTCCTGAGCTCCTCTTCCGAAGTCAGCTCCAAGAACAAGGTGGCCGACAGCTCCCCGGGTGAGGGCACGAGCCGGTTGTAGACGTCGAGCTCGTGCTGGATCTGCTGGTCGGACACCATCCGCTCGGTCCGGGCCATCTCCTGGACCTGGAACCGCATGGTGAGCCGGCTCTCGAAGGTGACGGTGACCACCGGGCCGACACTGACCCGGCGCAGCTTCTTGACTGCGATCACCTGGGCCCGGAACTGGTCACGTTGGCGCTCGTAGGCGCGTTGGTCGGCGATGTCGTCGAGGGTCAGGGGTCCCGTGGTCATGGCAGTTTGATCCTTTCCCGGCCGGCGGGTACCCGGTCCCGGTCCCGTTTGGAGCGGGACCGGGCGGGCACCGGCCTCAATCAGGCGACCGAAGCCAGTCCCTCGGTGAAGCGGCCGGCATGGCTCTTCTCCGCCCGGGCCAGCGTCTCGAACCATTCGGCGATCTCGTCGAACCCTTCGTCACGGGCGGTGCGGGCGAAGCCGGGGTACATCTCGGAGTACTCGTAGGTCTCGCCCTCGACGGCGGACTTCAGGTTGTCCTCGGTCGGGCCCACCGGCACGCCGGTGACCGGGTCACCGACCTCGCGGAGGAAGTCGAAGTGGCCAAAGGCGTGGCCGGTCTCCCCCTCGGCCACCGAGCGGAACAGGGCGGCGACATCGGGATAGCCCTCGACGTCCGCCTTCTGGGCGAAGTAGAGATAGCGGCGGTTGGCCTGGCTCTCGCCGGCGAACGCCTCTTTGAGATTTCCTTCGGTCTTCTGAATCTTTCAGTGCTGGCACGTTGTTCCTTTCCTGGGGGTGGTGGTCGTGGGAACTCCCACGACCTGCTTGCTGGTGGGCTCGGGTCGGCCGGTCATCTGCCGGCCGTGACTGGTCGCCGGCGCCTCCGGCCCGGTGTCCGACATCCGGGGCACAGGCCGCGGAAGACGATCTCGGCCGAGCCGACCTCGAACCCCTGGTCGGCGCCCTCGGGTACCTGCAGATCGGGGAAGGCGGCCACCAGGTCGCGCACGCTGCCGCACCGGCGGCACACCAGGTGATGATGGGGGTCGTCGACGTTCGGATCGAACCGGGTCATGCCGGTCCCCACGTCGAGCCGGGCGATCTCCCCCAGCTCGGCCAGGTCGTGCAGGGTCTGGTACACCGTCTTGAGAGAGACGGTCTCCATCTCCCGGCTCACCAGGGCGTGGACCGCCTCGGCCGATGGATGGGTGACATCGCCCTGGAGCACCCGGAAGATGCACTGCCGCTGGGCCGTGACCTTCCGACCGGTCGACCGGAACAGCTCGGTCAGCTCCTCGGGGGTTCTCATCGCCCGTCATCTTATCACCAACAATTGTTTGTCAACAACGATTGTAGAAATGCTGGTCGTCCGGCGGTGACGGCCCGGCCGCGGGGCCGGTTCCGACCTGTGGCAGGCTTTGACCATGCCGGATCCAGCCCGCGTCGCCGAGCCGGGCGCAGGTCGGTTCGACCGGACGGATGCTCTTGCAGCGCCTGGCCGACCAGACGTTCGACGTGCTGGTCATCGGAGGCGGCATCACCGGGGCCGGGGTGGCCCTCGACGCCGCCAGCCGGGGGCTGCGCACCGCCCTGGTGGAGAAGGACGACTTCGCCTCGGGTACCTCGTCCAAGTCGTCCAAGCTGATCCACGGCGGCCTCCGCTACCTCCAGCAGCGCGAGTACCGCCTGGTCTACGAGAACCTGGCCGAGCGCCAGCGCCTGCTCGACAACGCCCCCCACCTGGTGTCCCCGCTGCCCTTCCTCATCCCCCTGTTCGGGAAGGACGGGGTGGTCAATTCGCAGCGTGGCCCGGGTCTACCGCACGGCACTGTGGCTCTACGACCTCACCGGCGGGGTGCGGATCGGGCGTCGCCACGAGAAGGTGACCGCAGGCCCAGGCCCTGGCCCACATGCCCCACCTCCGGGCCGACCGTCTGGCCGCCGGCTTCCTCTACTGGGACGCCCGGGCCGACGACGCCCGGCTGACCCTGGCGGTGCTGCGCACCGCGGTACTGGACCACGGAGCGGTGGCCGCCAACCACGCGCCGGTCACCGCCCTCACCTCGGTCGCCGGACGGCCGGCTGACCGGCGCCCGAGTCGTCGCCCGACGGTGGCGATCCCTTCGAGGTCCGGGCCACGGTGGTGGTCAACGCCGCCGGGGTCTGGTCCGACCGGGTCCGGGAGCTCGACGAGCACGGCAATCCCCACTCCATCCGCCCAGCCAAGGGGATCCACATCACCGTGCCCGAGCGCGCCTTCCCCTGCGACATCGCCGCGGTGATCCCGGTACGGGAGGACCGCCGGTCGATCTTCGTGGTGTCGTGGGGGGACCAGGTGTACCTGGGAACCACCGACACCGAGTGGGACGGTCCCCTCGACGACCCGAGCTGCCTGCCCGAGGACGTCGACTACATCCTCGGCGCGGCCAACGCCATCAGCACCACGCCCATCGACCGCCGCGACATCACCGGGATCTGGGCCGGTCTGCGCCCCCTGCTTGGCTCCGGTGGAGGGAAGGCACGCCCGAGCGAGCGCACCGCCGACCTGTCCCGCCGCCACACCGTCCGGACATCCGACTCCGGCCTGGTCACGGTGACCGGGGGCAAGCTGACGACCTACCGGAAGATGGCCGAGGACACCGTCGACGTGGTGGTCCGGGCGCTCGGGCGCCGATCACTGCGGTGCACGACCAAGGACCTCCGGCTCCGGGGGGCCGGCGGCGGCGTGCACGCCCCGGCCCGGCCCGGGGGGGCCGGGGCCGGTGGACCGCGCCCGAGGCCGACCGGGCGGCGGCCATCGCCGCCCACCTGGCCGGTCGCTTCGGATCGGAGACTCCCGACGTGCTGGCGCTGGTCGGCGACGGTGCCCGAGCCTGCTCGGACCCGCTGGTCGACGGACTCGACTATCTGAGGGTCGAGGCGCTCTACGCCGTCCGGGAGGAGATGGCCACCACGGTGGCCGACGTGCTCGACCGCCGGACCCGGGCCTCGCTCCGGGACGCCCGGGCCGCCGCCCGATCGGCCGGAGACGTGGCCGCCCTGATCGGTCCGGCTCTCGGATGGGACGAGGCCAGGATGGCCGACGAGGCCCGCGCCTACGCCGACCGGGGTGCGGGCCGAACTGGCCCGGGCCGGCCTGGAGGCCGGAGGCGGCGGTACGGATCGGTCGGTGGCCACCGGTGGTGGCGCGTCGGAGCCACGATGACCAGCCCCACTCCCGTGACTCCCATCGACGCCGCCGCCGGGGCGGTGGTGGACCACCTGGGGGGCCGTCGGGCCACCGTCGACGACGACCTCCGTCGACGGCTGGCCGGGGCCTGCGCCGAGGTCTCCGATCTCGACGACGACCGGGCCGAGGCCGGCCGGGACTGGTGGCCGCTGGCCATCAGCTGGGCCGTGGCCGGGGAGGTGCCGGCCCGGCCGGCCGTGGTCGCCCGGCCGACCGACACCGACCAGGTGGCGGCGGTGCTGGCCCTGTGCCACGAGGCCCGCGTGCCGGTGACCGCCTGCGGGGGGCCGCAGCGGGGTGTGCGGCGGCGTCGGTCCCGCTGTTCGGTGGCGTGGCCCTCGACCTGTGCGGGCTGGCGGGCATCGGCGGGGTCGACTCGCGAGTCGTTGGTGGCCGACCTGCGGGCCGGCACCTTCGGTCCGGACGTCGAGTCCGGGCTGCAGGACGGGTACGGACTGACCCTCGGGCACTGGCCCCAGTCGATGGACCTCTCGACCGTCGGGCGGGTGGCTGGCCTGCCGGGGGGCCGGCCAGTACTCCAACCGCTACGGCAAGATCGAGGACATGGTCATCGGGCTCGAGGTGGTGCTGGCCGACGGCCGGGTCGTCCGGACCGGCGGCCACGGCCCGCGGTCGGCGACCGGTCCCGACCTGACCCAGCTGTTCGTGGGCAGCGAGGGCACCCTCGGCGTCATCACCGAGGGCCGGTTCCGGGTCCACCCGGTCCCCGACGGCGAGGGCCGCCGGGCCTTCGGGTTCGCCTCGTTCGCCGACGGCCTCGACGCCTGCCGGCGAATCCTCCGCCGGGGGGCCACCCCGGCCGTGCTGCGCCTCTACGACGACACCGAGTCGGCCCGGTCCTTCGACCACCCCGAAACCAACGTCCTCATCGTGCTGGACGAGGCCGACCCCCGACTGGTCGAGGCCACCCTGGCGGTGGTGGACGCCGAGTGCCGGGGCGCCGACCGCTTGGACGACGGGCTGGTGGACCGATGGCTGGAGCACCGCAACGACGTGTCGGCCCTCGCCCCGCTGTGGCGAGTCGGGCATCGTGGTCGACACCGTCGAGGTGTCGGCCCGCTGGAGGGCCCTGCCCGGGCTGTACGACGCCGTGCTCGGTGCCCTGGGAAGGGTGGAGGGCACCCTGGTGGCCTCGTCCCACCAGTCCCACGCCTACACCGACGGCGCCTGCCTCTACTTCACGTTCGCCGGCCGGCCCCCCGACGGTCACGGACCCGGCGACGAGCGCCTGGGCCGGGGCGCTACTACCGCCGGGCCTGGGACGAGGTCACCCGGGCCACCATGGCGGCGGGAGGGGCCATCAGCCATCACCACGGCATCGGGCTCAACCGGGCCCGCTTCCTGGCCGAGGCCCTGGGGGCCGGCTTCGACGTGCTGTCCTCGGTCAAGCAGGCCCTCGATCCCCGCGGCATCCTCAACCCGGGCAAGCTGGGACTGGACAGCCCGTTCGGGGAGGTGACCTGGCCGTGAGCATTCTGGTGGTCGACGTGGGCACCTCGGGGGTGCGGGGGGCGGTGGTGCGCCCGGACGGCACCGTCGAGCACGTCCACCACATCCCCGTCCTGCCCGACAGCCCGTTTCCCGGCCTGGTCGAGTTCGACGCGGTGGCCATGGCCGAGGCGGTGATCGCCGTGGCCTCGGCCAGCCTGGCCGACGGTGGTCCGGTGGAGGCGGTGGGGATCGCCAACCAGCGGGCCTCGACCATCGTGTGGGACCGGGCCAGCGGCGTTCCGGTGGCTCCCGGCCTCGGATGGCAGGACCTGCGCACCGTGGGCACCTGCCTCGAGCTCCAGGCCCAGGGGATCCGGGTGGCACCCAACGCCTCGGCCACCAAGGTGGCCGCCCTGCTCGACCTGGCCGATCCCGACCGGTCGCGGTCCGAACGCGGCGAGCTGGCCTTCGGCACCGTCGACACCTGGGTGGCCTGGACGCTGTCGGAGGGCCGCCTGCACGTCACCGATGCCTCCAACGCCGGCGTGACCGGGCTCACCTACGCCGACGGCTCGGACTGGAGCCCCGAGATACTCGGCGTCCCTGCGGATCCCGGCGGCCGTCATGCCCACCATCGTCGACTCGACCGGGTGCCATGGGTCCGGCCGACGCCCTGGCCGGTCGACCGCTGCATGGCCGGCATGGCCGGGGACCAGCAGGCCTCCCTCATCGGCCAGGGGTGCACCCGGCCGGGTCTGGCCAAGGCCACCTTCGGCACCGGGGGCATGCTCGACCAGTGCGTGGGCCCCGAGCGGCCGGCCCAGGCGGCCCGCGGCCCGGCCGGGACCATCCCGATCATCGCCTGGCGGCGGGGCGGGAAGGTCACCTGGGGGGTCGAGGCCATCATGCTGTCGGCCGGTACCTGCGTGGAGTGGCTCCGCGACGATCTGGGCATCATCGGGTCGGCGGCCGAATCGGCCGAGGTGGCCGCCCGTTGCAGCGACACCGGGGACGTCTGGTTCGTGCCCGCCCTGCTCGGCCTGGGCACGCCGGTGTGGGACTTCGGGGCCCGGGGAACCTTCACCGGGCTCACCCGGGGCACCGGACGGCCCGAGCTGGTGCGGGCCGTCCTCGAAGGGGTGGCCCACCGGGGCGCCGATCTGCTGGAGGCGGCCGAGTCGGACTCGGGACTTCCCATCGGACCCCTCCGGGTCGACGGGGGCATGTCGGCCAACCCGGTGTTCGTCCAGGCGCTGGCCGATGCCTGCGGGCGCCCGATCGAGATCGCCCCGGTGGTCGAGGCCACCACCCTGGGCGCCGCCTATCTGGCCGGCATGGCCGTCGGTACCTGGGCCGACGAGGACGAGGTGGCGGCGGCCTGGACTCCCCGACTGGTGGTGGACCCGGTGGTCGACGACCAGTCGCGTCATCAGCTGACGGGCACGGTGGCTCGAAGCCCGGGCCCGGTCCGAAGCCACCATTCCCGAGCTGTCGGCCCTTGACTTCTGAGCCGGGACCGCCCCGCCGCCAGTCCGACCGCCGGCCGGTGTCCCGACCCCGGCCGGCCGCCGCCGGACACCGCAGAGTTGGCCTCCGACAGGGCGAATCATTGAAGAATGCCCCGGGGAACGCCTAGAGTGGGTGGGTCACCACGCTTGGCGAGACCGATGCAACCGGCGACGGCAGGGGAACCAGGGGAACGCATGAGCACGGACATCGGAACAGTCGGAGCCGAGCCGGCGCCGCCAGTGAGACCGGGACCCACGCAGATCGACGAGGCGGTAGCCACGGCCAGGAACCTCCACCACGCCCTGTCCAGTGTTCTCCTGGGTACCCCGCGGGCCGTGACCTTCGCCGTGGTGGCCGCCCTGTCCGGCAACCACCTGCTCATCGAGGACGTGCCCGGCGTGGGCAAGACGGTGATGGCCAGGGCCCTGGCCACCGCCCTCGGCGTCCAGCTGTCCACGGGTCCAGGGCCACCCCGACCTGCTGCCCTCCGACGTCACCGGGGTGACCGTCTTCTCCCCGGACACCGCCACCTGGGAGTTCCGGCCCGGGCCCGGTCTTCGGCCACGTGGTCCTGCTCGACGAGCTCAACCGGACGCCGCCCCGCACCCAGTCGGCCCTGCTCGAGGCCATGGAGGAGCAGCAGGTGTCGGTGGACGGCGAGTCGTGGCCGCTCCCCCGGCCCCACCTGGTCATCGGCACCCAGAACCCCATCGGCCAGCTCGGGACCTACCCGCTGGTCGAGAGCCAGCTCGACCGGTTCGGGGTGTCCACCTCCATCGGCTATCCCGACGCCGAGGTCGAGACCCGGCTGGTCCTCCACAACGGCGGGCGCTACGCCCTCGACGCCCTGGTCCCGGTGTCCGACCCGACCCGGTGGGGACGGGCCATCGACGCCACCGCCACCGTCCAGGTGGTCACGCCGGTGGCCGAGTACGCCGTGTCCCTGGTCCGGGCCACCCGCACCGCCGGCACCGTGCGGCTCGGGGCCAGCCCCCGGGCCGCCATCTCGCTGATCCGCTCGGCCCAGGCCTACGCCGTGCTCAACGGCCGCGCCTACGTCACCCCCCAGGACATCCAGGCGGTGGCGGTGGCCTGCCTGGCCCACCGGCTGATCGCCGAAGGGAGCGGCGGCGACGGGGCCGAGCTGGTCGGCCGCATCATCGCCGAGGCACCCGTCCCGCCGACGTGAGCCCGACCGGGCCCGGACCGCGGGCGGTCGGGCTGGCGCGCGGCCGTCACCGTCCTGGCCGGCGTGGTCGGGCGGGGTGGCGGCGGTGGTGGTCGTCCGGGCCGCTGTTCGGCCCGAGAGCGGCGTGGCCGGCGCCGGGCGTCGGCGTGGCTGCCCTGCTGTCGGGTCTGCTCCTGTCGCTGGGAGGTGGCCACCGCCCGCCGGCGCCGCCAGGACGCCTGCGGCTCCCCGGCGGCCGGCGGCTCCGCACCCGGGTCCACCCGGTGGCGTGGTTCGGCGCCGGTGGCCGGCAGCGTGGTGGCCATGCTGGCCTGGGCCGGGGTGGCCCACTCCAGCGGGTCGGGCTGGGTCCAGGCGGTCGGAGCCCTGCTGGCCGCGGTGCTGCTCATCGGGCTGGTCGCTGCCGGCTTTCCCGGCCGGCCGGGCCGCCGTCGCCTGCACGGCCTGCCCCTCGGACGGCGAGGCCGGCCGGCCGGTCGACGCTGACCATGGCGGCCAACGGGCCCGTCCGGATCCGACCGCGCTACCCGGTCGGGCCGGCGGCCCGGGCGGCGGGGCCGTCCCCGGGGCGACGCGACGGTCGAGGTGGACGGTGACCCGGACCGGCGGGGCGTGGTGGAGACGGTGGCGGTGGAGGTGGCGTCGTGCGCCCCCTTCGGGATCCTGTGGTGGGCCCGGGAGGTCGAGGTGGCCCTCCCCCGCCCGCTGCACGTGGCCCCGCGGTCGGGGCGGCCCGGCGCCGCTCGAGACCCGGCGCGACAACGCCTCGGGAGACGCCCCGCTCCGGGTGCCCGCCGGTCGCCGGCGAGCCCCGCGGCGTCCGCCCCTACCGGTCCGGGGACGCCCGCCACTCGGTGCACTGGCCGGCCACCTCCCACACCGGGACGCTGATGGTGCGGGAGACGGAGCGCCAGACCGACGACCCCCTCGTGATCGACGTCGTGCTGCCCGCCGACCCGGCGGAGGCCGAGGCCGTGTCCGAGCGGATGATGGCCACCGTCGGCCGCGAGCTGGTCCGGGGCCGGCCCGGTGGTGCTCGGCACCCTCGAGGCCGACGGCCACGTCACCCGGCTGGTGCGGGACCGGGTCGACCTCGGTCGGCGACTGGCCCGGGCGTGCCGGTCCGGCGACCGACCCGACCCGGTGCCCCGCCCCGGAGTGAGCGTCGACGATGACCCTCTGGCAGCGCATCGTCCAGGCCAACCGGCCCGGGGCCGCCCGAGCACTCGGTGCCGTTCCGGGTGGCCTCGACGGCCACGGTGGTCATCGCCGTCGGAGCCTGCTGGAGCCAGGGCGAGCTGGGCCCGGCGTTCTCCGTGTTCGCCATCGTGGCCACGGTGGTCGGCAACGTGCTCTCCTACCGGCGGCGGGAGCGACCGTGGCCGGTGGTGAAGCCCATCCTGGCCGTCTGCGCGGTGGGCGGGTTCGTCTGGTTCATCGCCCGGGTCAGCCACACCGCCACCCCCGGGGACATCTCCACGGTGGAGGCGCCGCTGGCCGTCCTGTTCGCCTGGGTGCTGTGCACCCACGCCTTCGACGTGCCCGCCCGCCGGGACGTCGCCTACTCGCTGGCCGGGTCGGCCGCCCTGATGGCGGTGGCCGCCGCCCAGTCGGTCGACCTCTCCCTCGGCGTCTACGTGCTGGCCTGGGTGGCGTGCCGGGGTGTGGGGCCTGGTCGCCATGTGGCAGTCGATGTCGGGGACCCGCGGCGTCCCGTGGCTCACCCTGGGCGTGCGCCGGTGTGGCGGTGGCCGTGGTGGCCGCCGCTGCTGATCTGCGGTGCTGCCCGCTCCCACCGTCTCCGACCTCGCTGATCTTCCCGTCGTCGGCGGCCAACTCGGCGCCGGTCGACACGCCCGAGCAACCTCACCGACGGGTCGCCGTCCCTGCCCGCCCATGCCGCCAGCCCCAGCGGGCGCACCGGCGTGGGCGGCTACCTCGGCTTCGCCAAGTCGCTCGACACCGGGGTCCGGGCCTCGCTCGGGCAACCAGTCGGTGCTGCGGGTGCGGGCCGGCCGGCCCGTCTTCTGGGTGGGACAGACCTACGACACCTGGAACGGCGAGAGCTGGACCGACCGGCCCGACCTCGGGCAAGGGGGTCACCAAGCTGGAGACGGGCTCACCCTTCGACATCCCGCCTGCAGCCGACCAGCAGGCGCCCGATGCCACCGGCACCACCGACATCCAGACCTTCTACCTGGCCCAGTCCGGGCCCAACCTGGTGTTCCACGCCGACAACGCCGAGCGGGTCTACCTCCAGTCGCGCGTCGCTCTACCTGACCGGCGACGGCACCATCGTGTCGGCCGCCTCGATGGGGGCCGGCACCATCTACACGGTGGTGTCCGACGACATCACCGCCACCGCCCAGCAACTCCGCGACGCCACCTGCCCCCGCCGCCGCGACCCTGCCGGTACGCCGACCGGCTCCCGGCCGACCGAGGAGTCGCCGCTACCTCCAACTCCCCCACCCCTACCCGCGGGTCGCGGCCCTGGCCCGGCGATCACCGCCGGCATCGGCATCCCCGGCGACACCGACCCCCACACCTACGACAAGGTCGAGGCCATCGAGCAGTGGATGGCCGACCCACGTCACCTACACCACCGACATCCCGCCGCTGGCCCCCGGGGCCGACGCCGTCGACAGCTTCCTGTTCGGCAGCCGGCGCGGCTACTGCGAGCAGATCTCGACCGCCACGGTGGTCATGCTGCGGACCCTCGGCATCGCCGCCCGCGAGACGGTCGGGCTACGTCCCGGGCTCCTACGACCCGATCACCGACCTCTACGACGTGCAGGCCAAGGACGCCCACGCCTGGGTGCAGGTGTGGTTCCCCGGGTACGGCTGGCAGAACTTCGATCCCACCGCCGACGTGCCGCTGGCCAACCCCGTCCCCGGCTCGGTCCTGGCCCGCACGCGCCGGCCACGTCCTCGGCCCACCTGCCCTGGATCCCCATCGGGATCGCGCTCGGCCGTGGTCGGCGCGATCGTGCTGCGGTCCGGCGCCGCGGCTGCGCCGCCCGCCCACCTGGGCCCACCAGGTGGCCGCCGACCTCGAACGGGGCGGGCTCCGCCTGGGCCGGCAGCGGCGGGTCGACGAGACCCTGACCGCCTACGGCGAGCGCCTGGCCCAGGCCGACCCGGCCCACGCCGACGACCTGCTGTGGACCACCGGGCTGGTCGAGCGCTGCACCTACGGCGGCGTCGAGCCCTCGGCCGACGAGATCGCCGCCGGCCCTGGCCTTCACCCGGCGCTTCCGGTCGCCGGCGGCCGGCCGTCGCGGCACCACCGGTCGGTCCCGGCCTCAGGACCGGGACAGCGGCCAAGGCCTCGTCGAACGAGGCGCCGGCGGCCAGCAGCGGCCGGTAGGCCATCAGCTGGCGGGGCCGGCTGAAGGCCAGCGCGGCCCGGAGCCGGTCGCCCCGGCGGTAGAGGGCGACGAACTTCCCCTCGTCGCGCGATCCCTCGACCACCACCACCTCGTCGTCGGGACCGGGCAGGCCGATCACCTGGATCTTGGTCTCGTACTGGTCCGACCAGAAGAAGGGCACCGGGCTGCGTAGGGCTGGGCGGCCGCCGAGCCGGCCAGCAGATTGCGGGCCGCCGCCGCCCCGCCCTCGGCGGCGTTGGTCCAGTGCTCCACCCGCAGCGGCTCGCCGAGCGAGGGATGGCGCCACCGGGCCACGTCCCCGGCCGCCACCACCCGGTCGCCGGCGAACAGCGTCTCGCTGCACACCACCCCGTTGTCGAGAGCGAGGCCCGAACCCTCGAGCCAGTCGACCTCGGGGACGACCCCGATGCCCACCACCACCAGGTCGGCGTCGAGCTCGGTGCCGTCGGCCAGCTGGACGGTGAGCGGAGCCGGCCCCGTCCGGAGCGGAGACCCGCTCCACCCCGACCCCGGTCCGGAGCGTCACGCCGTGGGCGCGGTGGAGTCGCCGCGCACGCCTCACCCATCTGGTCGCCGAGCACCCCGGCCAGCGGGGTGGGGAGCGCCTCGACCACCGTCACCCGGGCCCCGAGCCCGTGGCAGGTGGCGGCCACCTCGGAGCCGATGAAGCCGGCGCCGATGACCACCACCCGGGCCCCCTCGCCCGGCCGCCGTCAGATCGGACCGGATGGCCAGGCAGTCGTCGAGGGTGCGGAGGGTCCGCACCCCCGCCATCCCCTCGGTCCCGGGGAGGTGACGGGCCGCCGCCCCGGTGGCCACGATCAGCCCGTCGAAGGGCAGCTGGCTCCCGTCGGCGCAGGCCACGATCCGGGCGGCGGTGTCGAGCGACGCGGCCCGGCGGCCCGAGGCGGAACTCGAGTCCCGAGGGCGTCCAGCTTGTCGGGGGCGTGATGGTGGATGCGCTCGACGTCCCATTTCCCGGCCAGGAGCTGCTTGGACAGCGGGGGCCGGTCGTAGGGGGCATGGAGCTCGTCGCCGACGATGATGACCGGGCCGGCGTGTCCCTCGTGGCGGAGCTCCTCGGCGGCCCGGAGTCCGGCCAGCGAGGCGCCGACCACGACGATGGTCGCGTCAGGGGTCAGGGGCTCGCTCATGGCCGGCATCGTAGGCGGCCGGAAGCCGGGCCTCACCTACCGAACATGGTCATCCACTGCTCGGGGGTGCGCAGCCGGAACACGTAGTTGTGGGACCGGGTGTATCCCATGGTGGCCGACGGCTCGGGCGAGTAGAGGTGGCCCGGGTAGAGGACGGTGTCGTCGGGCACCCGGGCCAGACGGGTGGTCAGCGACTCGTACATGGCCTCGGGATCACCCCCGGGAAGGTCGGTGCGACCGCACCCGTCGAGGAACAGGGTGTCGCCGGCCACCAGACGACCGTCGACCAGGAAGCACTGGCTGCCGGGGGTGTGGCCCGGCGTGTGGACCAGGGTGATGGGCACGGCGCCCACCCTGATCACGTCACCGCCGGCGTGGGCCACCAGGTCGCCCTGTCCGACCCCGGTGGACCGGATCGACCCAGGGGGCCTCGTCGGCCTGGACGTGCACCGGCACCGGGGCCACCTCGAGCAGCCGGGAGATCCCCTCGATACCCCAACCCATCATGTCGCCGCCGACATGGTCGGGGTGGTAGTGGGTGGCCAGCGCCCCGACACAGGTCATGCCGTCAGCGGCCAGGATCCCCAGCAGGTCGTCGACCCCGTAGGCAGGGTCGATGATCACCGCCTCGCCGGTGTCACGGTCGCCGACCAGGTACACGAAGTTGACCATCTGGCGGGCGATCTGGTCGTCGGCGGCGAAGTCGCGGCCGGCCAGCAGCTGGCGGAAGTAGAGGCGGTCGGAGGCGGCGGGTTCGGGGGCGTCGTCGTTCACCGCCCCACCTTACGGGCGCAACCGGTTGCCGATGGACCCCGTCCCGGCCCGCCGTGGAGACTCCGGAGTACCATCGCCCCAAGTGGAGGCGGAGACGCCGACGGTTGGCAGTGGTGCCCGTCGGCCGCCCGCCGAGCAGCGAGGGGAACGATCTGGATGACCGAGCGCCCGGGGCCTGACGGCGGAACCGACTACCGGACGGCGTCGGGCATGTTGCGTCAATGGGCCCACACCACACCCGACGCCCCCATGCTCACCGAGGGGACCACCACACGCTCGTGGGCCGAGGTCTACGAGCACGCCAAGCAGGTCAGCCGCCAACTGGCGGCGGCGGGGGTCGGGGCCGGTGACCGGGTGGCGTTTCTCGACCGCAACGGTATCGACTACTTCGAGGTGTTCTTCGGCTGTGCGCTGATGGGGGCGGTGAGCGTGGCCGTCAACTGGCGGCTGGCTCCCACCGAGATGGCGGCCATCGTGGATGACGCCCGGGCCCCGGTCCTCTTCTTCGGACCCGACTATGCCGCCGCCGTCAAGGAGATGGCCCCACTGGTGAGCACGGTGGGCACCTGGGTGCCACTCGACCGACTGGCCGAGTGGCGGAACCCCGTCGGCAGCCCGGTGGCCGACGACCCGGGATTCGAGCCCGACCCGGACGATGTGGTCACCCAGCTCTACACGTCGGGGACCACCGGCCTGCCCAAGGGCGCCATGCTGTCGGGCCGGAACATCTCGTGCATCCTGAGAGAGGCGGACCTCGTCTTCCACATCGGGCCTGACACCGTGTCGCTGGTGGCCATGCCGCTGTTCCATATCGGCGGCACCGGCTGGGCGTTGTGCGGCATGTCGCGGGGCGGGCATTCGGTGATCCTCCGTGACATCGATCCGGCCGAGGCCCTGCGGCTGATCGAGCGGTATCGGATCACCGAGACGTTCGTGGTGCCGGCCGTGCTGATGTTCCTGCTGGCCACCCCCGAGCTGGCCACCGCCGACGTCTCGTCGCTCCGCACCATCTTCTACGGCGCCTCGCCGATCAGCGAGGACGTCCTGGTCCGGTCGATGAAGGCGCTGGGATGCGACTTCGCCCAGGTCTACGGGCTCACCGAGACGACCGGGGCCATCACCTCACTGATGCCCGCCGACCACGATCCCGACGGGCCCCGGGCCGGCCTGCTGCGTTCGGCCGGCCGCCCCTTCGATCATGTGGAGCTGAAGATCGTCGACACCGGGTCGGGGTCGGCACTACCGGCCGGCCAGGTGGGCGAGGTGTGGACCCGTTCCGACCAGAACATGCTCGGCTACTGGAACAAGCCCGACGAGTCCGCCACCGTCCTGTCCGACGACGGCTGGTTCCGGACCGGCGACGCCGGCTGGATCGATGACGAGGGCTATCTGTTCCTGCACGACCGGATCAAGGACATGATCGTCTCGGGCGGAGAGAACGTGTACCCGGCCGAGGTGGAGAACGCCCTGCTGGCCCACGATTCGGTGGCGGATGCCGCCGTCATCGGGGTGCCCGACGAAAAGTGGGGCGAGACGGTGAAGGCCATCGTGGTCAGGACACCCGACGCCCCCGACGACCCCGACGCCCTGGCCGCCGACATCCTCGCCGCCACCCGGACCCGTCTGGCCCATTACAAGTGCCCGACGTCGATCGACTTCGTCGACGCCCTTCCCCGCAATCCGTCGGGCAAGGTGCTCAAGCGCCAGCTGCGCCAGCCCTATTGGAAGGACACCGGGCGGAACATCCACTGACGGCCTACCGGGGCCAGCCCTGGTGGCGAAGGGTCGATCAACGGTCAGAAGAGCCCGGGGGGCGACGGTTCCCCGTCGTCCTCTTCCAGTTCGACATCGAGCTCGACTTCGACTTCGAGGACCTCGCCCCCGGTGTCCTCGGTCTGCCCGATCGCCTCGAGTCGGGGAACCAGCTGCTCGACCTGCATCCGGGTGCGACGCAGGCGGCGGTCGAGCTCGTCCACGATGTCGGTGGCCCGCTGCAATTGGTCGACCAGGCGGTCGACGTCGATCACGCCGGTCTCGAACTCCTCGATGATGGCATCGAGCTCGGCCCCGGCATCCGAATAGCTCAGGTCACTGACGTTGCCCGGCCCGTCGTCGGCCTCCGGGTCGGTCCGCCCCGGTCCTCGTGTGGTTGCCATCACTGCTCTCCTCCGTCTTGTCGGGTGGGTGTCGCCGGCGGCCCGGGTCGGGCGGCACTATCGGTTGGGGCCGGTTGCCCCGGCTCGGTCACCTTCGACACCAGTTCGCCGTCGGTGAGGCGGGTGCGGATGAGCGATCCGACGGCGACCCCGGACACCGACCGCACGACGGTGCCCGAGGCATCCCGCGTCACCGAGTAGCCACGCTCGAGCTGGCGGCGGTAGTCGTAGGCCCCGAGCAGCCTCGTCCACTGCTCGATGCGCTGACTTTCGGTCAGGAGTTGGCGCTCGGGTAGGCCGGCCAGGCGGCGAGAGCGCCCGACGAGCGACTCGCTCCCGGCCCTCACGAGCCGCTGGGCCGAGCCGGCCAGCACGTCGCCCCGGGTGGCCAGTCGGTGCCCGTGGGTGTCGAGCTGTCCCCGGGCGACACCCCTTAGGGTGTGGGCGCGGTGGCCCAGCCCGTCGGAGTGACGGCCCAGCTGCGAACGGGCACCGATGGCCACCGCCCGCTGGCGGGCCGCCAGGAGCCTGTCCCCCGCCAGCACCTGGTGGCGGGCCACTCGGGCCAGCAGGCTCCCCGACTCCTCCACCCGCCGCCAGTACTCGACGACCAGTCGGGCCAGCTCCTGTCCGCACTCGGTGGGGGTGATGAAGGCGCGGTTGGCCACCTCGTCGGCCACCGACTGGTCCCCGGTGTGGCCGACGCCGGTCCAGACCGGGATGGCCGAGCCGGCGATGGCCCGGGCCACCCGCTCGTGATCGAACGTGGCCAGGTCGGCCTTGGATCCCCCCCCACGCACCACCACGATGAGGTCGAGAGTCAGCCCTTGGAGATCCGAGACGGCGGCCGCCACCGTGGCCGGGGCGGCCTTGCCCTGGACGGCGGTCGGGGCCACCGTCACGTCGAAGGCCATACCCGAGTTGCGCAGGCCACCGAGGAAGTCGTTGTAGCCCTCGGTGTCGGGGCTGGCCACCAGGCCCACCCGGAGCGGGAGGGCTGGCACCGGAAGGCGCCGCTGGCGGTCGAAGAGGCCTTCGTCGACCAGGGCTTTGACCACTCGGGCGCGCTCAGCTGCCACCTTGCCCAGCAGAGCGTCGGTGTCGAGCTCGGAAAGGATGAAGTCGACGGTGCCCCGGGCCTTGTAGAACTGGACGTCGCCACGAGCCCGCACCACCATGCCGGTGTCGAGGGTGATGCCCAGACCGTCGAGGGTGGAGCGGATGCTCCGCCACCTGGTCGACCAGCACTTCACGTTGAGAGTCGGGGCTCCGCTGTCCTGGGCGTTGGTCGGATCGACCAGGTCGATGAAGCAGTGTCCCCTGGGCAGCACCTTCATGGAACGGATCTCACCGGTGATCCAGATCCCACCGGGGAAGGCCGACCGGAGGGCTCGGTCGACCTGGTTGTAGAACTCGGTGATGGAGAGCGCATCGGCGCCGCCGTGCTCGGCCACCAGGCGAGCAGCGGCGTGATTCGAGGGACACGGCGCCAGGATAGAGCCACCGTGTGACCGGACCGGTCCCGGGGCCCTGATCGGGGTCGACCGGGCGCCGACGGGTCCTTGTGTGGGACCATGGAGGCGACGGTGAGCCGGCCGGGTGGCCGCGGAACGTCCGGGCGGGAGGCGACCCCTCCTGTCGGGCACGAGCCGAGGAAGGTCGGGACTCCACAGGGCAGGGTGCTGGTTAACGGCCAGTCGGGGCGACCTGCAGGACAGTGCCACAGAGAACAGACCGCCGATGGCGCCGCCCCCGGGCGGCGCACAGGTAAGGGTGAAACGGTGCGGTAAGAGCGCACCAGCGATCGGGGTGACCCGGTCGGCTCGGTAAACCCCACCCGGAGCAAGGTCGAATCGGGGGCAGGACGGCCCGTCCGGCGTCCCGTTCGGGATGCCACCCCCAGGTGGACCGCTCAGATGGATGGCCACCCAACCCTCGAGAGAGGGTGGACAGAATCCCGCCTACAGGCCGGCTCACCGTCACCACCCGCCGTAGCGCTCCCTCGACCGGTGCAGAGTGGGTGGCCTTCAGCCGGTGTTGCGGGCGACCCCCTCCGCAAGCCACGGGGAGGTCGATCGCCCTCGTGTGAAACGATGCTCTCATGGGTGGTCCGACCGAGATTGATACCGAACGACTACGTCTGCGCCCTCCGATGGTGGACGACCTCGAGGATCTATCGCGCATTCAGCAAGATCCCGAAATGATGCGCTACATATCTGATGGCCACCTTCCGACAAGGGAGGAGACCCAGTCCTGGCTCACCCGGCACTCCGACCAGTGGAGGCAACGAGGGTTCTCGATGTGGGCGGTCGAATTGAAACCGGAGGCAAAGTTCATCGGTTGGCTCGGTGTAACTGAACCCACCTGGTTCCCCGAACTCATGCCCACAACCGAGATCGGGTGGTTCATTGCCCGAGACTATTGGGGCCAAGGACTTGCGACAGAAGGAGCGACTGCAGCTGTCCGATTCGCCTTCGGTCAGCTAGGCATCGAGCACCTCATCGGTATCTACAACGCTCAAAATCTGGCTTCAGGACGCGTGATGGAAAAGATTGGGATGACATTCTGGAAGGAGGCCCGACACCCGCGGTTAGGGTTTCCACTGCGAATCTATGAAATCAACCGCTGATCGAACCTCTACAATCACGTCCCCGTGACCCTGCGCCCCACCGATCCGCCGCGAGGATGGGTGTCGGTGTCCCGCCTTCCAGGGGGCCTTCCCCGGATCAGCTGGACCAGCGTTCGCGCACGGCGGCCACGACCTTGGCGAGCTGAGCGTCGAAAACGTCAAGTTGCTCAGCTTCGGCAGCGCTCGCCACGAAGGCCTGTCGATCGCAGACCTTGCCGCCGCGCCATATTCGCTCAATGGCGCGCGTGGCGGTGATGTCCGTCAACGGGTCACCGGACACGAGGACCAGGTCCGCGCCGTGCCCGACGGCGACACGTCCTCGGTCGGCGAGGCCGAACACTCGTGCCGGTGCAGCCGTGGCCGCCGTCAGGGTCTGCTCCGGGCCGATGCCGCACTGAACAAAAAGCTCGAGCTCCCGGTGCAAACTAGCTCCGAACACCGTCCCCGGGTTCGGAGCATCCGTGCCCGCCAGCAGAGTGACCCCCGCATCGGCCAGGCGTCGCACGTTGTCCTCGGCCCGGGAGTAGGGCGGCATTTGCCGGCCATGCGTTCCCGGGGCGTCCGAAGTCAACCGGCGTACCCAGGCGTCGCCGAGCGCTTCGGCCAGCCGTGGGTCCCCTGCAACTGCTGCACCACCCGGTTCGCCCAGGGTGTTCTCGATGGTGGCGAGCGTCGGACCGACCACGATTCCGGCCTCGGCCATCCGTTCGACCAGGGCCTTGTCCAACTCGGCGTCGGCAGGGACGTGGGCCACCACATCGACCCCGGCGGAGACGACCTCCTCGACACCGGCCGTCGAGCTCACGTGAGCGACGACGAGCAACCCGCCGGCGTGGCCGGCGATCACCAGCGCCCTGATGGTTTCGGGGTTCAGCCAGGGCCACAGACCCCCGGTGCCGGAGAAGATCTTCAGATAGTCGGCGCCCTCGGCGATCCGTTCCGCCACGAACTGCTCGGCCTGGTCAGCGGCGGTCAAGGTCGGGAACGGGGCGTATATCAGCGACGGGTGCCCGCCGGGCGCGGTGGCGCCAACACCCGAGGTACGTAGGTCGGCCACGTCCGGACCCGAGGCAGCCTCCTCCTTGGCCCTGGCCACCATGTCGGGTTTGCTGAACATGTCTAGGACGGTGGTGACGCCGAAGGTCAACGATTGTGCGAGAGCGCCGGGAACGAGGTGCACGTGCGCGTCGATCAGACCGGGAAGCACCGTCCCGCCGTTGGCGTCGATCACTTCGTCGCCTTCTCGGGCGGCCGAGGCGGTGGAGCACTCATCGATCACGCCGTCAACGAACCGGACCGATGTCCAGTCCTGCGACTTGGTCCCGTCGAATACCTTCGCGTTCACGATCGTCGTTGCCGCGCCCAAGGCGTCCTCCCAGGGGATCCCGAAACGACCTGAATAGTAGAGGAAGGGAGTGGAGCAGCCCCAGACGGCGCGGCTCCGAACGGCATCCGAGAACAGGGTGAACGTTGCCTGACGCCCAGCTAGCCGAACAAGTGACCCCAATGGGTGGCAATGATGAGAAGTAGTCCGGCTACCGCGATGAGAATCCCTGCTACCACCATCCTGAACCGCTCCCACTTGCCCCGGGCGAGCCAAGCGACCGCCGTCCAGACCCCTGCGATCAGCAGAAGCAGAAATGCCACTTCGGCAACCGTGACGCTTGTGTCGTGCGAGAAGGCAAGGACAAACTTCATGCCCGCTACCTACCCATGGGCCGCGTTTCCAATCAATGAGAGAGTCCAGATCAGCCTTGGATCACATTCAGAGGGCCAAATCGTGGGCACCGGGCCATGAAGTTGCACTCTGTTGCCCTCCTTCCGAGCATGATGCCCACCAGCCGACACGGCGAATTTGGAGTTGACCCGCTTCGATGGACGCCTTGTCAAGAATGACCTCCGTATGTCGTTTCCTGGTTGGCGTCGTTGTACATCTCCGACACGATGAGCCAGGTGCCGTCGGGCTGGCGCTGGAGAACGCGCAGGGAGTGGTTATCCCGCACTTCGATCACGCCCCCATCAACCAGCTTCTGGCCCTCCACCTGTAGATGGGCGTTGACCAGGAGAACGTCAGGAGTCAGCAACCGGAAACTCGTCTCAGGAGGGGCCTTCACGTTCCCGGCATTGAAGTTGCTGTCTGCGAACAGTCCTCGGAGATACTCAACGATCTCGGCAGCACCCCGCTTTACCGTTCCGAATGCGTTCACCCAGTCTGCGTCGGCGCTGTACACGTCCACCAGCTTGTCGGCGTTGCGTTCCTGGAACCCAGTCAACAGGGAGGTCAGCGTGACACCGATTGCATCCTGATCGGCCTGGGGGAGGGATGACAGATCGTCCATGGATCAGACTCCTTAGCTACGGGGCGACCAAAAGCGAAGACAGTTTCGGCCCGAGCCAGGGGCGTCGGCCATAGGCGATCAACTTACCTCTGATTGCTGGACGCCATACAGGGACTCTGCCATAGGCAGTGAGGAGATTGGCGACCGGATCGACCGACATCCGACAGTCGGCATGGGGCGGTCGACCCTCGTCTGCCACAAGACGCCCCTCAGTGAAGGCAAGGGTGAAGGTGGGCCCTTGCCTCAGCTGAATGCCGTAGATGGCCGAGAAGCCCTGCGCTGCCTCCTCGTTGACGAAATATGGGACGACCGGCATTGTCGCCGCGAACGAGAGGCAAGCGTCCGATCGATCGATTGCCCAGGTACCGCCGATCGCGGTGGCGATATCCCAGCCGTGGACGAGCATGTCACCCACCAGCATCCCCACCATGGCAGCGGGAGGAAGGCGGGTCCCGCCATGCCATGTTGCGTAGTCCCCGGAATAGCTGGCGAAGGCTTCCCGCATCTTCAGTGCGGCACTGTCTATGGCATCGGCAATCTCCCGTGGCTCACGCTCGGGGATCTCAGCCAAGAGCCGGGCATTCTCGGACTCTCCGTCACTCAGGCTCGACCATCCGGTCGAAACGCCAGCAAGCATCTCAGGATAGAGCCGCGGGCCCATGAGCACATGAGCACCGGTCTCGCCAACAGTCCAGGTCAGGTTGGGCACCTTTCGAGTGCCGTCCGAGGCTGTTCGTAAGAGATTGGTGAACCGATCGGTCACCCGCTCGTGGGCGGCGAGCGCAGCCGGCAAGGTCAGATAGCTCACAGAAACCCCCGAATCTCTCGAAGCCACAATGATGCAATACGTGGGGAATTATCGCTCGGTCAGCCTCACGGGCTTGAGCCCGCCAGCCGCGGTCAGATCCCGTCAACGACCAGCTCGAACCCGGCGATCGGGGCGACCGTGAAGCACCCGGTGGTGAGCGCTCTACAAGAAGATAGCGTTGGATCGTGGGGAGTACCTCCGGAGGCGCACCGCGGAGGACCCGTGACGCCAGTGGAGGTGTCAGGGCTGGAGATTTCGAGGCCGGTGCCCTGTTCGAGGCGCTGGATCGTCAACGGCTGGGGAGGGCGATGAGTTGGAGCGAGGTCGCCGAAGCGATCTGGTCGCAATCCTCTGAGCTCAACGAAGGTCGTGACGACCACCCCATTGCAATCGAGACGATCACTGGAATGCGGAAGCGGAACAACGTCTCGTGCCAGCATGCGCTGTTCATGTTGCGTTGGATCGGTCGCCCCCCCGAGGAGTTCATCGCAGATCCCGTGCCGGTCAGCACGGGAGTTGGGCTCCCCTTCGCCGGACCGGGTCATCGACTGCGATGGAACCTGGGTGCGACCTACGAGGCCATGAACGCCCGTCGTCGGGAGGAGCGCCTCACCTGGAAGTCGTTGGCCGACAGGCTGAGCTGCACTCAGAGCCAGTTGACCGGTATCAAGACGGCCCGCTTTGCCATCGGAGTGCGGCTGGCCATGCGCATCACCCAGTGGCTGGAACGTCCGGCCGCCGAGTTCGTGTATGCAGCCGACTGGTAGGTCCCTCGGTCCCGGCACCTTGGGGCCGATGTGGCCCTTGCCCGGTCGCAGAGGGCGTCGAGATCGAATGCGGCGATCGATCCGAGTTCCTGCCAGAGCTAGCCAGGGGCCCAGGCCTTGAAAGCCGAGGCCGTCAGCACGGCCACGGTCGGCGCCTCGGGTGTCGAGCTCGTCATTGCCATCGCCGTGGTTGTCGCCGTGCTACTGGTGATCACCGCCCTCCACCGGGCCCACCGGATGGGTTCTGGGCCCGGGCAGACTGCGTCGGACCGCTGGGCAGAGGGCCCTTTCGGACAGGCTGTCCGGTGATGGGCAGGACGCCGAGACCGTTGGGCACGACAAACATATCCGCCGCCGCCTTCTTCACCTGGAGAGGACCCTCCTCCCGAATCTGTCGAAGACGCAGCGGCACTGGTTCGACAGCAATCTGAAGGCCAAACGTTACCGACAGGCCATCGAATCCCTGGCCAGCTGGACCATGGACTCACGGCTGCCGGTCGCTCCGTCAACCCGGGACGAGTTTCTCTCCATCGCCACCTCGCTCGGTGTCAAAGGGACGATGCTCGGAATCCTCCACGGCCGGGCCCGCCAGCCGCATCGAACGCTCCATGCTGAGGTAAACGGCAAGCCGGGCATCGATGTCTCCCTCGGGGAGTTCGAGGGCCTCGTGGGCGACGCCGTCGACTCACTCCCAGAGGAGTTCCTAAAGGCCATGACCAACGTGGCCATCACGGTCGAGGAAGAGGCCGAGGGAAGGGACTTGTTCGGCCTCTACGTGGGCGTCCCCCTGACCAAGCGCTACCGCGGCACCTGGTACGCCAATCCCGACCAGATTTTCATCTACCGAAGGACGATCTGCGAACACTGCCGGACGAAGGAGGAAGTCAGGGAGTTGGTGCACACGACGGTGATTCACGAGATCGCCCATCACTTCGGTATCAGCGACCCCCGCTTGAAGGAGCTGGGCTGGGGATAGATGCCTCGGATTCGCGGGGGCCAGACCCGGAACTGCGGTTGGGCTGACCTCTAGTAACTTCTCGGGCCCTTTGGATATGATGCGGCCGACATCCAGAAAGTCCGAGGGACGCAGCCCGATGACGACCTGGCAACCTGCCGAAGAGGCGCTGGTGCCAATGCTGTGAGCCGATGTGGAGGCGGTATGCCGGATGTACCAGTGCCCGGCCGGGGACGATCCTTTGTCGACCTCGTCCGCTGTCGGTTGGCGGTAGCCGATGACGCTGAGGTCATTGCCGCAATCCATGCCGAGAGTTGGCGGCAGAACTACCGAGGGGCCTATCTCGACTCTTATCTTGATGGGGATGTCTATCCTGAGCGTCTCGAGGTGTGGAGCCGGCGCCTAAGGGAACCGGCTGACGAGCGGCTGACGATCATGGCGGACAGGGCGGGCAAGGCTGTCGGATTCGCTCACCTGGTCTTCGACCAGGATCCGACGTGGGGCTCACTGCTCGACAACCTGCATGTGGTCGCAACCCGAAAGAGAAGCGGGGTCGGCACACTGCTGCTGTCGGCGGTAGCCGGTGAACTGCTTCGCTTCAGATCTTCCGGCCGTCTCTTCCTGTGGGTTCTGGACCAGAACCGGTCAGCCCAGTCGTTCTACCGGGCGAGAGGAGGGGTCCGAGTCAGCAGCGAACTCAGAGGACCCTTCCCCGGTGGCGGAAGGGCCATGGGACACAGATACGCATGGCTCGATCCCTCCGAGCTCATCATCACAACTCCTCGGAGGGATGACGGAAACCGATGATCGACGGTCGCGTGACCCGCCCGGGGGCCGCACGCACTTCAATCGGCGTTCGGCTCCGGAAACGGCGATGTCGATAGCCGTTGACCCATAGAGTGAATAGAACTATATTCATTAGCACCATGCTCGAGCCCACGATCGATTCGACCGATTCCACCCCTCTTCACGAACAGGTGGCCGCCGAGATTCGTCGAGCCATTGGAAATGGCGATGCGAAAGCTGGTGAGCGTCTTCCACCGGCCAGGGACTTGGCCGCCGTGCTCGGCGTGAACAACAACACCGTGTTGAGAGCGTTGCGGACTATCCGCGACGAAGGACTGGTCGAGTTCCGACGCGGCCGTGGGGTGACCGTCTCGGGCGGGGCGGCCAACCGAAATGCCGTGCTCGAACGAGCTCGTGAACTCGTGACCTTTGCTCGACGTCACGGCTACCGACCCGACGAACTCGTTCAGATCATCCAACAGGTCTCCTAGAGACAGTGACGAATCCACTTGATCCGCAGTTCGAACCCCAACCGGACTCGGTGCCCTCGACCCTCATCGACGAGGCCCGTCGACACCAACGGCGACGGCGCAGCATCACGGCGATGTCTGTGGCCGCAGTGGTGGCGGCGGGAGCCTTGACTGTCGTGCTCCTCGGTGGCAGAGATGGACAGCCGACCCGCCATCCCGTTGCCGTAAGTGTTTCTGTCGCTCCCCCATCGCCGGCGCCACAAACTCTGCCATTCCCAGCCAGCAGCGACAGCCACACGAACGCTCGGGTCGCAGCCCAGGCTGCGGAGGAAGCCGCGGAACAGGCTGCGGCCGCTCAGGCATCCCTGACCACCGGCCAAGAACAGCCTCGAGCCCAAGCGGAAGAAGCGGCTCAGTCGGCCACCCGGTCGGCTGCCCGGCCGATTCCGTAACCGAGGGAGCAGGCGACCAGTTGTCGTCATCGGGTAGACCGGTTGGCACCGCCACCGGAGAGCTCGCCGTCGAGGAAGCGGACCGGCGCCATCGTCGCTCTTTGTCGGCGGTGATTCTGGTCTTGGTGGCTATTGGCTCGGTCGCCTGCTCGACAACCAATTCCAGCTCGTCGCCAACGACAACCTCGACACGTTACCTGCTCCCAAGAGCATCGACCGCAATCGCCGGCACGACTCCAGTCGGGCACCGGTGCGCGAACGATCAGGTCAGGGTGTCGATTCAGACCAGTTATGTGGGGGCGGGATCGGCAGCAGAGGAGCTCGGGTTCCTGAACACCGGCAAGTCCGCCTGCGCTCTTCATGGCTATCCCGGGGTTGCCGCCCTCGATCTCCAGGGTCGCCAGATCGCCCAGGCCGAGCGGAGTGACATCGACGGTGGGACGCCGACCGATGTGATTCTCGCTCCGGGGCAGCTTGCCGAGGCATTGGTCCAGGGGAGCGACGGGTCTGCTCAGGAGTGCGGGTTCTTCACTCGCTCGTTCCTGGTGACCCCACCGAACATGACTGCGTCGACTCGGGTAATGGCCAAGCGCACGTCAGCCGCCATCGGCGTCTCCGAAGACTGCTCCCTGTCGATCACCCCGGTAACGCCCGAAACGCCCCAACCGATACCATCCGGCTAGGACGCCTCGAAAGATCCGAGCCCGGCTGACCAGGCCGGCTGCTCAGTGGGCCGCGTCGTTCCTTACCACGTAGGGACACCCGCACGGAGGTCCACTGATGGCGTTGGAAGGAGGCGAGGGCCCGGAGGAACCGCCACCGTCGGGCAGGAGCAGGCCACGGAGCGCAATTCCACGGTCGACCCGTAGGCCACCATGCTGCCGGGATCTGGGGACTCGTTGTCGATGGTCCCCCCCGACCCAGGAACGAAGGCCGCCCGCAGACCGGCGGCGTGCAGAGTGCGGCCGCCCACGCCGCCGACATTCCGATGACGCTGGGGAGCGATACGCGGGTAGCTACCGGGCAGGTGGGGGCATTCTCCGCGGCCACCGTCGATCGGCAGGGTGCCGTTGTTGCCCTAGTGGTGGCCGGGTGCTGCTTCTTGGGCACGGTCGATGCCTTTGTTCGGGAGGGCGCTGGCATCGGTGTATCGGCCTTGGTAGCGCTCGGTCCCCCACAGGCCACGGCGCTCAGCCCCAGGATTGCTGTAACCAAGACGGCGACAACACCGGCGTTCCATTTCACACCATTGGAGTACGTTCGGTCGTGATCGCCGGTTGACAGGCCCAAGGAGAGTTTCGGCATCCCACATGCAAGAGAGGGGTCGGCGCTCAGCGGCCGCCCGTATCCATGCCCCAGGCAGACTCGTCCAGACCCTCAGCTGGCTTTGGGTGGGTCCCACGCATCGTGTCGGAGAATCCGTGGACCCTCCGGTGCACGACCCGGTGAAGAGGCGATGGCCGCCCTCACCACTTCAAGCGCTTCGTTGGCCTGCGAGTGGGAAGAGCGAGTGGACCAGGCGCTGATCGGCTTGACCTCCGACGAGGCGCCGTGATGTCTGATGAGGACCAGGTCGTAAGCACCGAGACTGGGTTCGCTGGTGACGACATCACTGACAAGTTCGACCAACCACCAGACCATGGAAGAAATGAAGCCACCCCCCAGGAAGCCCGCCCAAGATGCACCCGAGGCAGGTGAACCCTTCTCGACGAGGGCTGCGTCCTCGAGTTCGGTGAATGGCACCTCGTGTCTCGAGAAGGCCCACGTCCAGGCAACACAGGTTTCGGTCACCTCCATTCGGGCCGTCACCCGACCGAGACCGGTGAGGCACAGACAAAGACCGACAACGGAGATGAACAATCCGAGGGGAAGCGCATCTCGATTGCCCCGCCAGGCCACCAGACTCGAGCCGACGACGAGCCCGGCGATCCCGATGGTGGAGTAAATCATTCCCGCCACGACAACTGCTCGGAGTCGGAACGAATGACCCCGATCCGGGCCGTTGTCGGCGATTGCCTTCATGTTGTCTGATCGGCCCATCGGAAGTGCGCCTTGAGCCGGCCCGGGGTCGACCAGCAGATCGACCCCGGATGACCGGCTGTCCCAGCCTGCGGTGGCGCCGGCTGGGACAGGGCCCGGCCTGACCCAGACACCGTGGCGACCCAGCCGGGGTACGCTCGACCAGGGCGCTTGCCCACGACGAAACATCGAGGTGACTGAGACGGACGACCCATCTGATCCGTACTACCCGAGCAATCAGCACCTGCTACTGGGAGAGCAACTGATTGCCAGCGGCCTGGCTACGACGGCGCAGGTCGAGGCGGCACTCGAAGAACAGCGCCAGACTGGGAACCGGCTCGGCGAGATCCTCGTGGCCCACGGTGTCGTCTACGAGGCCGACCTGGCCGGGGCGTTGGCGACCGTCTTCGGACTGCCCTATCGGGATCTCACGCTGGACCCGCCCGATCCTGCCGCCCTGAGCCAGCTGCCTCAACCGTTCTGCCGGTCGCGCCGGGTGCTGCCGGTGGGATTCGAGGACGACGCCATCGTGGTGGCGCTGGCCGACCCGCACGACATCGAGACCATCGACGATCTGGCCATGATGGCCTCACTGCCCATCCGAGTGGTTGTCGTCTCGCCACAGCAGCTGCACCACGCAATCGAGACGGGATACGAGCAAATGGACCTGGTGGTGGGGAGCGACGGTTCGTCGGCCGCAACCGACGAGGCTCCCTTTCCGGCGGAAGTACCCGACGCCGGTGACTTCTCGAACATCGATGTCTCCCCCAGCGCCCATCTGTCCCAGGCCGAGGGCCCGGTGATCACGTTCGTGAACCAGCTACTCAGAAGGGCCACCGACGAACGGGCCTCGGACCTCCACTTCGAGCCCACCGCCGAGGGCCTTCGGGTCCGGTTCCGCGTCGACGGCATCCTTCACGACGTGACCACCGCTCCGGCATCCCTTCAATCCGGAATGCTCAGCCGGGTCAAGATCATGTGCGGGATGGATATTGCCGATCACCGGCGACCGCAGGACGGGCGGGTCTCGATGGTCGCCCGTGGAGTCTCGGTGGACATCAGAGCGGCCAGTCTTCCCACCATCTACGGCGAGGCGCTGGTCCTTCGATTGCTCCAAAAGGACCACGGCATGCTCGACATCGCCAATCTCGACTTCATGCCCGAACCCCTGAGCCGCTATCAGGCCTCGTTTCAGAAGGCGTGGGGAATGATCCTGGTCACCGGTCCGACCGGATCGGGAAAGACCACCACCCTGTATGCGACGGTCAACGAGTTGAACGTCCCGACCCTCAACACCATCACCGTCGAGGATCCCATCGAATATCGGGTGGCAGGCATCAAGCAGACGCAGGTGAACAACAAGGTCGGCTACACGTTCGCGTCCGGCCTGCGGGCCGCCCTGCGGTCCGACCCCGACATCATCCTGATCGGGGAGATCAGGGATATCGAGACGGCGCGTATCGCCGCCGAGTCGGCGCTGACCGGACACCTGGTCCTGTCGACGCTCCACGCCAACAATGCGGCGTCAAGCACCACCCGGTTGATCGAGATGGGTCTCGAGCCGTATCTCGTCACCTCCTCATTGGAGTGCGTGGTCGCCCAGCGGCTGCTCCGACGGCTTTGCAGCCGGTGCAAGATCGTCGAGCCGGCAAGTCCCGAAGAACGACTGGAGCTCGACACGATGAAGCTGGTTGACGCCTCGGCGTCGGATGTACTGCTCCCCCGGGCCAACGGATGCGCTCAATGTGGTCGGCGGGGCTATCAGGGGAGGATCGCCGTTCACGAGGTACTGGTCATGAACGACGAGATCAAGACCCTGGTGTTGGAGCGAGCTCCGGCCCACGCGGTGGCTGCCGCCGCTATGGCTGACGGGATGCACACGCTGTTGCAGGATGCCTTCGCCAAGGTCCAGTCGGTTGAGACCAGCCTCGAGGAGTGCAAGCGGGTGCTCCGCTAGACCCCGACCATTGGTTGCCTTCCGTAGTGCCGGCCGAGGGTGCGACGGTACCCCTCCCTCGGCCAGACCCACATTTTCTCCGGGGAGCATCGGGGACGGCAGATCGGTGCTTTACTGACGATCGGCATAGAACTATGGTCAGTAGTACTATGCATCTCGTCGAGGTCGATCGAACCGGTCCCATCCCTCTCCACGACCAGGTTGCCGCCGACATTCGCCGAGCTATTGCCGAAGGAGAGGCGGCTCCGGGTGACCGCCTGCCACTGGTCAAAGACATCGCCGCCGTACTCGGCGTCAACAAGAACACCGTCCTGAGGGCCATGCACATTCTTCGGGACGAGGGGCTCCTCGAGTTTCGCCGAGGCCGGGGGATCACCGTTGTCGGTACCCCCGAGCAGAGCGCCATGCTCCTCAAGGTCAAGGAGTTGATCGACTTTGCCCGACACCACGGGTATCGGATCGACGAGGTGATCGAAATGATCGAAGACATCTCGTCTTCGCCCCCCCGGGCCGAGGGAGGGGCGGCCTGACACGGCTCGATCGTGCCGCGGAGTCTTCGACCTTCTCGGGAACCCCGATCCCTGACCGGAGCTGGATCTGTTCCTCAGGCGGTGGCGAGAATCTCGTCACCAGCGATGGCGGTGGACCACTTGGTCGAAGGGCCGCCTGTCAGGCTTGAGGATCGGCCGTAGCGGCCGATCGGCCGGGTACCCGAAACCGATCATGTAGGCACATGTGTGGTCCGATGGCACTCCGATGACCCGTCGACACTCGTCCTGGTCCCCTACGGCAGAGTGCCCACTCCCGATGCCCAGGTCTGCGGCCGCCAACATCATCGACATGGTGGCCTGGCCCAGGTCGTACTGGTCGATCAGTCTATAGCGCTCGGCCTCGGGCTCGGGGAGAACGAGGACGATGGCCGCCTTGGCCGCTGCCAGATGTCCGGCCCCGACCCAGACCGTCGACAGCTCTGTCAACTGATCGGGTGAGGTCACGAGGACGAAATCCCATTTCTGCCGATTCGAGGCCGAAGGCGAGCGCCACCCGGCTTCGAGGATCCGGTCGAGGTGCCCGGACGGGATGTCCCGGTCCTTGTAGGACCGGACGTTGCGACGGGCTCGGATGGCGTCCCAGGTCTCCATGTGGCCGAGAGTACCGGTCGGCGAGTTCGATCAGGTGCCGGTGAAGCAAAGACGCCCCTGGATGCAGAGGGGGCTGCGAGAATGTCAGCGATGAGCTCATCCGACGATCCGGACGTACTGGTGGTTGGAGCGGGAATCGCAGGCTTGACGGCGGCCATCGCCCTTGATCAGGCGGGTATATCGGTCCGGATCGTCGAGCGGGCTACGGCCCTGACTCCGGCCGGAGGGGCCTTGACCATCTGGCCCAGTGCCCAGGCCGCCCTGGAACGCATCGGGCTGGCCGGGGCCGTGTCCGATATCGGATACAAGGAGCCGAACGGCACCATCTGCGATTGGTCAGGCCGGGTGATCACCAAACTCGATCAGAGCCGCCTGCACGAGCGACTCGGGACACCGACCCTGTCGGTGCATCGCGGCGATCTGCAGCGGGTGTTGCTGGAGGCGGTGTCACGTGTGCCGGTGCGGCTCCACTCACTGGCCAAGCGGATCGGTTCGGACGGAAACGGAGCCTTCGCCGAGCTCGTTGACGGCGAGGTACTTCGGGCAACGGCCGTTTTGGCCTGTGACGGCGTGCAGTCGATCGCCCGAAGGCTCACTGACAACCCGGCACCCCACTACACCGGTCGGACCAGCTTTCGGGCGGTAGTGGATCATGCCGGCGATCTGGTCAGCGAAGCCTGCCTCAGTGCCGGGCGGGGAATGCAGTTCATATCGAGCCCGATGGCGGGCGGCCGGACCTACTGGGCGGCCGACATCGGCATGCCCGAGGGAGCGAACGAGGCCCTGAACGACAGAAGAGAAGTTTTGCTCGAGTCGTTCGCTGAGTGGCACCACCCGGTGCCGGCATTGATCCGGCGCACTCCGGAGGACCTGTTGGTGATCGCCGACGTGTACGAGTCCATACCGAAGACCCTCAGAGCGGGGCCCATAGCGTTGCTGGGAGACGCCGCCCATCCCATGAGACCCGACCTGGCTCAGGGGGCGTGTCAAGGCATCGAGGACGGTGTGGTGGTGGCCGCCTGTCTGTCTCAGGATCGCAACCCCGACACCGCTCTGGGCAACTATGAAGCTGCCCGGTTGCCACGCGTCCGGTCGATGGTGAGGGAGTCCCGCCGTCTCAACAAGCTGGCCACGGCGCAATCGGGTGCCCTCACCGGAATCAGGAATGCCAGCCTTGCCCACATGCCCGGATGGCTCAATCGGAGTCTGGTCGCCCGATATGCCAGCGAGCGGGCATTTCTCCGAACGGTTCCCCCCATCGGGTGATCCGGCGGGGACCACCCTGCCCGGCCCCGGGTTGCTGCACCGGATTCCGGGGCGAGGTATGGAATGATCCTGGGGCCTTGAGGACAGTGGACACAATCATCGACCAGCGCGCGCCGGCGGAAATATGACGACAATCACAGCTCGAGGACTGACGAAGCGGTTCGGCCGGAACGTACTGGCCGTGGACCATCTGGATTTCGATGTGTCCCCGGGTGGGGTCACCGGGTTTCTCGGGCCGAACGGTGCCGGCAAGACGACGACCCTCCGCATGCTGCTGGGCCTGGTCACACCCACCTCGGGAACCGTCCTCATCGACGGGAAGACCTACGAGCACATCCATGCCCCTTCGACCAAGGTGGGTGCCGTCCTCGAGGCATCGGGAATCCATCCGGCCCGAACGGCCCGCAACCATCTCAAGCTGATCGCCACCGTGGCCGGGATCCCCCACTCCCGGGTCGACGAGTGCCTCGAACTGGTGGGATTGGCCGATGCCGGAAACCGGAGAGCAGGCGGCTTCTCGATGGGTATGCGTCAGCGGCTCGAGCTGGCCCGTGCCCTTCTGGGAGATCCTGACATTCTCGTCCTCGATGAGCCGTCGAATGGTCTCGACCCGCAGGGCATCGTCTGGCTCCGGGACTTCCTCAAGTGGTACGCCTCGGAGGGGACCGACAAGGACGGAGAGGGACGGATCGTACTCGTCTCCTCGCACCTGCTGGCCGAGGCCCAGCTCACGGCGGACAACGTCATCATCTTGGCCGCTGGACGGGTGGCCGCCCAGGGCGGTCTCCACGAACTGCTCGCCGGAAGAGACCGGACCGTCCGGGTCCGTACACCTGACCCGCACCGACTGGTGCAGGCGCTCGGTGCTGCCCATCTCGCCGCCAAGGTGGAGGACGGATATGTGGTGTGTGAGGGATCGACGCCCGAGGTGGTCGGGCAGATCGTGTTGGACCAGCGGATACTCGTGCTGGACATGCGCTCCGACCACCAATCGCTCGAGTCGTTGTTCTTCTCCCTGACCGAGGGAGGTGGCTCGCACCCGGCCCACGGCGCCGCCCCCATGGGGGACTTCACGCAGTTCGGCGCCCCTGGGCCGCCACCTGGGCATCCACCCGGTCCGGGTCCGTCGACGGTGGAAGGTCAGCCGTGATCCGGCTGCTCAGAGGGGAGTTCCAGAAGCTCTACACGGTGTGGTCGACCTATCTGATCGCCGGCCTCGTCGTTCTGCTCGACATCTCCCTCGGCTTGGTCATCGGGCTCGTCGTCCCCCGCGTCCGCCGCAACGGAGGCGGAGGCCTGGGGCGGGTCCCCCACGGTTCGTACCTCTGGTTCTTCAGGGCGTTCACGCCGCTCGGATTCACCATCGAACTGACCTTGGTACTGGGGGTGATCATCGTGACCACCGAGTATCGGCACCAGACCATCACCCCCGTCTACCTGGCCGAGCCGCGGCGCGGGCTCAACGTGGCGGCCAAGCTCGTCGCCAGCCTGCTGGCCGGCGCCGTGCTGGGGCTGCTCACGACCGTGGTCGGGCTGGGTGTGGGGTGGTCCCTGGTGCTGGCCAAGGTCCACTCCTGTCTGGTCGGTTCCTCGACATATCAGCGAGGCCATGTTTTCCAGGGGATGGGCCAGTCGACGTGCCATTCCCTCCATGGCATCTACTACGTCGCCAACACCACCAATCTTTGGACCGCCTGGTGGCATGTCGCCCCGGGCGTCGTTGCCGCCGGAGCGCTCTTCTGCGTGTACGGGGCCGGACTTGGTGCGCTGCTGAAGAACCAGGTCTTCGGCATCGTCGTCGGGCTGGTGTTCACCCTGGTGGTGGAAGGCATCATCGGAGGCATCTGGCCGACCGTCGGTGAGTACCTTCCCGGTGGTGCGGCCGGAGCCGTCGAGAACCTCAACCTGAAATCCGGCGCCACAGCCATCCTGCCGTGGTGGGGAGGAGTGGTCATGCTGCTGATCTACGGGGTGGCGTTGGCGGTGGCCGGCGCCATGACCACCGTGCGCGCCGACGTAACGTGATACGTGCGACCGATGGGGCGGGGACGGGTCGGGGTCCCGCCACCAACACGCCCCGTCGCCGGACATGGCATATGTTGTCGGTGAAAGCTGTGCCCGGCACTTCTAGGCTGGTAGGCCGTGATCGGATCGAGCCGGCAATCGATTCGGAGGCCCATTCTTGCGCCCCACGAGAGGAGCACCGATGCCCCAGTCAGGTATCCGGTTACTGCTTGCCGATGTAGATGGCACCCTGGTCACCCAGAAGAAGGTCCTGACCAAGCGCAGCATTGCCGCCGTTGAAGATCTCCGGGCTGCCGGCGTGCTGTTCGCCATCACCAGCGGTCGTCCGCCGCGGGGCATGTCGATGCTGATCGAGCCGCTGGGGCTCACCACTCCGATTGCCGCGTTCAACGGTGGGCTCATCGTGGCTCCGGACATGACGGTGATCGAGCAGAAGGTCGTGCCGGAGCCGCTGGTCGACCCGGTGGTGGCCCTCATGGAGTCATCGGGCCTGGCCGCCTGGATCTACCGAGGAGCCGACTGGTACGTGCGCGACTCTCAGGGACCCCACGTCGATATCGAGGCCGCCACCGTCCAATTCCAGCCGACCGTCACCAAGACCTATGACGGGCTCACCGACAACGTGGCGAAGATCGTCGGGGTGAGCGACGATCCCGAGGCCATGGAACGCGCCACCGCTGCGGCCGCGCCGGCAATTCGGCGATCACCTGACCGCCGCCCAGTCACAGCCCTACTATCTCGACGTCACTCATCCCGACGCCAACAAGGGCAGCGTGGTCAAGTTCCTGTCGTCCCGCTTCGAGGTCCCGGCCTCGCAGATCGCCACCATCGGGGACATGCCCAACGATGTGTTGATGTTTGCCCATTCGGGGCTCAGCATCGCCATGGGCAACGCCTCGGGTCAGGTGCAGCGGGCGGCTCGAAGGGTCACCACCACTAACGAGGACGAGGGCTTCGCCAACGCCGTCCAGCAGTTGATTCTGACCAAGTGACCGTTCCGACCAGGTAGACCGGGGTCATCGTCGACAGGGCGCCCGCCACGTGCCAGAAGACTAGAACGAAGTGACGGTCAGCGGCACCTGCGGCTCGCCCACGTCCCGGGTCACTTCCAGTCGGGCCTTCGACTCGGCCAGTGCCTCGTTGAGCCGGGACACCTCGGCTTCGGCGGCCCGGCACGCATTGAGGTGCTCGGCGCTCCGTTGTTGCCAGTAGTTCTTCTGCATGGCCAGAAGCGACACCTTGTCCTGAAGCCTCTTCAGTTCTCGATCGGTGTCGTGGCGGGCAATCCACTCCCGGTTGCCGGTCTCGTCCCGCCCCTCGTCGACCAGCACCGTCTGCCCGGTTCGGGAACCGCCCTCGGCAACGTCGGGGCCAGGAGCCCGATGTTCGATGATCTTCTGGTCGGCGTAAAGATCAGACACGGAAATCACCCTAGGACGGTCGGTGGGCTCTTCCGGCTCGACCCCCATCGGACACCACCGCCGGCGACCATGGCGGGGACGGGTGACGGACGGCCCGGCGGGCCCGGACCAGAGGACTGGCAGCCATGGCTCCAGCTTAAACATATAAAGACGACTAATCAAGTCGTCTTTATATGTTTGGGACACCGGATCCCGACTCGCCGGGTGCCGGAACGAATCGGCGAGGGCTTTCCGCCCCTCTCATCTGGTCCCACCGCCGGAACCAGATGCCGCCCGGCGCCGTCCAACTCGGCGTGGAGGACCCCCGCCGCCCCTCGGTCGGCGGCCGGATCGGATAGCCGCCGTCCTAGCTGTTGGGGCCCGAGTCGACCGACCAGGTCACATTGGTGACGTTGGCATCCTCGAGATTGGTGTTGGAGAGATCGGCTCCGGACAGTTCGGCATCGGTCAGGTTGGCTTTGCCGAGGTCGGCATCGGTGAGGTTCGTTCCTTGCAGACTGGCGTCGGTCAGATTGGCCCGCCCGAGATTGGTGCCGGACAGGTCGGCACCCGACAGGTCCGTTCCCGTCAGATTGGCCTTGGCCAGGTCGGCGTCGGTCAGATTGGTGCCGGTCAGGTCGGCGCCGGTCAGGTCGGTGCCGGTCAGGTCGGCGCCGGTCAAATCGGCGCCGGTCAGTTCGGCTTCGCTCAGGTTCGCCTGTTCGAGGTTGGCCCCGGTCAGGTCAGCGTTGGTCAAGTCGATCTCGGTGAGGTTGGCCTGACCGAGGTCTGCATCAGAAAGATCGGCATCGGTGAGGTTGGCTTTTCCGAGGTTGGCCCCGGTCAGGTCGGCACCCGACAGATCGATCTCGGTCAGATCGACCTTGCCCAGGTTCGCTCCCGACAGGTCGGCCCCGGACAGATCGGCGCCGGACAGGTTGGCCCTGCCGAGGTTGGCCTGAGTCAGATCGGCGCCGGACAGATTGGCGCCGTTGAAGTTGGCACCGTACAGATCGGCACGGGCCAGTCTGGCCTCCGTCAGATTGGCGCCGCCCAGGTCGGCCCCGGACAACTTGGCGTGCCGGAGATCGGCGCTGGTCAGGTCGGCGCTGGTCAGGTCGGCATTGACGAGGTCGGCGTCGGAAAGGTCGGCACCGTTGAAGGTGGTACCGCTCAGATCCCGACCCCGAAGATTGGCCTCCCTCAGGTTGGCCCCGGTCAGGTCGGCGCCATTCAGTGCGGTCCCGGAGAGAAAGGTGCCGGACAGATCGGCATCGGTGAGGTTGGCCTTTCGGAGGTTGGCCCCGGTCAGGTCGGCACCGCTCAGGTCGGCACCGGTCAGGTCCAGACCCGCCAAGTCGGAGCCGGCCAGATCCCGGCCCTGAAGGTCCGCCCCGATCAGCGCAGCACCCGTCTGATCTTCCAGATGAGTCATCGCCGTGCCGCTCCAGCCATCATCGCCTGATACTACGAATGTTCACCCCCTTCCGCCAATGGCCGTCGGCCCGGCCACGTACGAGGCGACCACGACCCGACCGACCGGCCCGTCTCACCAGCCCCTTATGAGTTCGGAGTGGTCGTCCACGCTCACCATCCGCCGGCCCGGCGTCGGGGATCCGAGGAGAGCATCGGATCGTTCAGCAACATCTGGACCGCTCACCCGGTCGTCCCGAAATCGAAACTTCGACGCCGGGCCGGTGCCATGGCGGCGGACGCCCGATCGCCGTCGGGCTCAGCCACCGGCCGGATCGTTCGACGCTGCGGAATGGGCAGCCGACGTCGGCGGCCATCCTCGGTCACATGCCCGACGGGTGTCGACGACCTTCAGCGGGGGTAGCGGTCCCACTCCATTGACGGGTCGGCCGCTCTTCGTCGATCCCTCAAGCACTCTCCGTGGCCTCAGTTGCAGGTACAACGCCGCGTGACTAACTATACGGAGGAGCCACTTCCAAATGGAACAGAAAGTGAGAAGGGCTGTGCAGTCGAGAGGGGCGACCAGGCGGAGAATCGATGGCGAACCCACCATCTGATTGCGCCGGGCTGGCGCGCCATTGTCGCCGGTTCGCGGGCTGCACATTCAAGACATCCGTGCCGGCACGTCGCCGCCGGAGGACCTCGGGTGTTTCACCGAGCGGGACGGCGAATATTTCGTTGCGCAGGCGCGCAGAGTTGATGGGGCGTCACGGGCATGACTACCAAAACTGACCTGGTCGAGCAGATCCTGGGCTTGTCTCCCGAGGGCGATCTCGATCAGCTCAGGAACCTCACGCGTCAACTGGTCGAATTCCGTGACAGCCCGCAGCTGGAGAAGATGCGCTTCGAGGACACCCGGTCCCGGGGGATCACCGGCTTTTGCGGTGACCTTCTCCCCCGTTGGGAACGCGTGCTTGTCACCGGCGGTACCGGCTGTGTCGGAAATGTGGTGCTGAGGAATCTCGTCAACGACCTCCCTGATGCCGCGGTTCGCCTCGGTGGCCCGTCATGGCCCGAGCCCGGATCGTAGGGTGGACAAGGTCAGATACCTGCGGGGCGACGTGCGCCGCCCCGACCAGATGGCCGGGGTCATGCGGGAGATCCGGCCGGATCTCGTTGTCCATCTCGCCGCCCAGCGGAGCCCGGCTCTGGCCGAGCGGCGGGTCGCCGAGACGGTCTCCACCAACGTGCTCGGATCCCAGGTCGTCCTGGATGCCGCCGGTGACGCCGGCGTGGGCACGGTGGTGATCGCCAGCACGGGAAAGGCCGTGCGCCTGTTCACCGGGGACACGTACGCCGCCACCAAAAAGCTCGTCGAGTACCAGACCGGGGTGGAGGCCGGACGGCACGACATGAAGATCTCCTGCGCCCGCTTCACCCACGTGGTGGACAACAGCATCGTGGGCCAGAACATCCACAAGTGGATCGCCAACGACGAGCCGATCCTGCTTCACTCCCCTCTCGTGCTGCTTCCCGTCCAGTCCGCCCTCGAGTGCTACCAACTACTGATGACGGCCGGAGTCATCGCCGAGCAGGGCCGGCCCAAGCTCCTGGCCCTGCGCGATCTCGGATGGCCACCGATCACCCTCCTCGACCTCACTCTCGATTACCTGGCCGACAACCCCGACTCGCAGTCCCCCATCGTGTTCACCGGCTATCCGCCAGGCTACGAGGCGGAGGCCTATCCCGGCACCTACGATCCGCTGTCGGCAGGTGACGTCAGTCCCCTCATGAACTGCATCGAGGCCGACCGCACCAGACCGACGCCCGTCCTCGGTGAATTCGTCGACCAATTCGAACTGCCGAGTGCCCGGTCGGACGGGATGGACCGCTCCCTGCGGAGCATCTTCGACAGTTGCCAGCTGAAGCGGATGGACGACCAGGTCATCAAGACGTTGCTGTGGGACGCGTCGACGGCCCTCCTACACCACTCGATGGACCTGGCCGACCCCGACCGTGTCAGTCGTATCCACCGGCTCGGGAGCCGCCACGATCCACTGGTCGACGACCACGCCTTCATCCATCGCCAGCTCGAGTCGCACATCAGCTCCCAGGTCTCCGCCCTCGTCTAGCTGTGGTAGGGGCCCAGGGCACCCCGGACCGGGAGCCAGAATTGAGGGCGGTGCCGTCTCCGTGCTCGGCGGCGCCGCCCCGTCCCCGCCGCGCCAGGCGTGGACTACATTCGGGCGTGAACGCACTCTGCTCCGGCAGGTGCCGTGTGGGGGTTGCCGCCTTCTCGATCCAGCAGTCGACAGACACCGACCACCGTTGCCCGCCCCGGAACGTATGTCAGCCGTAAGGATCGATGAGGATGAACCACCCGATCTTCGCCCGCATCTACGCCCGGACATCGGTGGCCGAGGCTCGACACCAAGAGCGCTACCGCCAGGAGCTGCTGGCCGGCCTGTCGGGCCGCGTCCTCGAGGTCGGGTGCGGCAACGGCATGAACTTCGGTCACTACCCCCCCGAGGTCTCCGAAGTGGTGGGGGTCGATCCCGAGGAGTACCTACTTCGACAGGCTCGCCTGGCCGCCGCGGTGTCCGCCCGTCGTGTCGTCATCGTCAGGGGCCGGGCCGAAGCGGTCTCCCAGGTGGTCAGTGGTCCGTTCGACGCTGCCGTCTTCTCGCTCATGCTCTGCAGTGTCCCTGATCCGGAAGCGGTGCTGCGGGAGACGAAGAAGGTCCTCGTCGACGGGGCGGCGGTCCGGTTCTACGAGCATGTGTTATCCGCTGACCCGAAACTGGCGCGTTACCAACGCCTCTTCGCCCCGGCCTGGAGCCGGGCCGCCGGTGGTTGCCGACCCGACCGGGACACCCTCTCCCTGATCGAGAGGGAGTTCGCCATCTCGGACGTCAAAGCCTTCGATTTCTGCCCCGGGTGCCGGTTTCCCCGTGGCATCGTGGCCCCGCACGTGCTGGCTTCCGGGGTATTCCGGAAGGGTTGACCCGGTGCCGACACTGGTCCGACGGCACCGCTCCGGTCGATCGAACTGCCGACCGCCATGTGGCCCGAAAGGTGAGAGCATGGTCCCCGGTGATCACCGCCAGCCACACCATCATCTATGCCGAGGACCCGGAGTCGGCACGTTCCTTCCTCAGGGATGTACTCGAGCTCCCCTTCGTCGACGCCCACGGTGGCTGGCTGATCTTCAAGCTGCCGCCGGCCGAGCTGGGGGTCCATCCGTCAGGGAATCCCGGCATGGCCGAGTCCGGGCCGCCGTCGGGACACCATGAGCTCTACCTGATGTGCGATGACATCGAGCAAACGGTGGCTGATCTCACCGCCAAGGGTGTCGAGTTCGTGGGGCCCGTCGAAGACCAGGGATTCGGACTCATCACCCGGCTGCGGATCCCCGGCGCCGGAGAGCTCGGCCTGTACCAGCCCAAGCACCAGACCGCGTACCAGCTCGACGACTGAACCGCCGATCCGGCGTTGCCCTGGCCACGGATGTGCTCCCGATCAGCCCGGCCGTCGTGCCGACCGGCAGGGGCGCCGGATCACTCGGCTTCGTCAGCCTCCACCACCGAGATGTCTTCCTCCACCGCGTGGAGGCTGCCGTCATCGCCGATGACCGAGACCGTCTCGTCGATCACGATGTCCCCGTCCGGGGTCAACACGGCGATGGTCTCGTCGGCGGCGATGATGGTGCCGTCACCGTCGACCGCCACCACCAGGTCATCAGCGACGATGTTGCCGTCTTCGTCGACACCATCCGCCTCGACCTCGACCAGTTCGATTTCGTCATCGCCGGCGGATGCACCGTTGGTCTCGCTCATCGTCTGCCTCCCGTCCGTGGGCCGATCGGCCCTCACCAAGATCATGACATGCCTTGCCCTCCACGGGGCCCCGCCTCGCCGATTGGCTCCGTCCCGTCGAGGCACCCCTGAGCGGGCTGGCCTCCGACCCGCCGTGGGAAAGGCCCACACCGGCCCCGGTATCGTTTCCGACGTGGACGAAGTCGAGGCGATCAGGGCCCACTACCAGTCCGGCCACGAGGAGGACCGGATCGTCGAAGGCCTGGGCCAGTTGGAGCTGCTGCGCACCCAGGAGGTGCTCCGCCGTCATCTGCCCGCACCGCCCGCCCGGATTCTGGATGTCGGTGGTGGAACGGGCGTCCATGCCGACTGGCTGGCCGCCGACGGCTACCAGGTACACGTCGTCGACCTCACCCCTCGCCACATCGAATTGGTCCAGCACACGCTGGGCCGGCGCGGGGTCACCGGAGAGATCGGCGATGCCAGGCAGCTCTCTCAGGGGGAGGACAGCTTCGACTGCGTCCTGCTGCTCGGACCCCTGTACCACCTCACCGAGCGGGCCGATCGGAACCGGGCCCTCGGTGAAGCCAGGCGAGTGGTCCGGCCCCATGGCATGGTGGCGGTCGCCGCCATCAACAGATTCGCCTCACTGTTCGACGGGCTGGCCCGGGGCTACCTGTTCGACCCGGAATTCCAGACCATCGTGCGGCGAGACCTGGCCGAGGGTCAGCATCGCAATCCCGACCATCGGGAGCACTGGTTCACTACCGCCTATCTGCACGAGGCGGCGGAATTCGAGGGAAGAGATCGAACAAGTGGGCCTCGAGGTGACCACCCTCGTCGGGATCGAGGGCCTGGCCGGTTGGCTCACCGGCCTCGGGCCCAGATGGGACACCCGTGAAGGCAGGGACATCATCCTGTCCGCCGCCCGGGCGGTCGAGAGCCATCCCGCCCTCCTGGGTCTCAGCGGTCACCTGCTGGCCGTCGCCCGATCGCCGGACTGACGGGGCACCGCCGACCCGCCGGGTGGCTTCGGCACCAGGGTCGAACCCCACCGTGGTCAGGACTAGCGGCGGTCGGCGAAGTAGCGCTCTCGTAGCTGGCGTTTCAGGATCTTGCCCGAGGGATTCCGAGGAAGTCGATCGTGGCTGAAGGCGATCCGAGTCGGGATCTTGAACGGGGCCAGGACTTCGGCCAGGGCATCCCTGAGCTCATCGCTGCTGAGCGCCTGGCCGGCCTTCAGGTGGAGCACGCACGCCACCTCTTCGCCGAGTCGTTCGTCGGGAACGCCGAACACCGCCACTTCGTAGACGGCGGGGTGCTCGTAGATGGCGCTCTCCACCTCGGCGCAGTAGACGTTCTCGCCGGCCCGCAGCACCATGTCCTTGGCCCGGTCCTCGATGTAGAGGAACCCCTCGTCGTCGATCCTGCCGATGTCTCCCGAGATCAGCCAACCGTCGACGATCGTCTCCGCCGTCGCCTGGGGCTTGTTCCAGTAGCCCCGGATGACGTTCGGTCCCTTCATCCGGATCTCGCCGGGCTGTCCCGGGGAGACCATCTTGCCGTCCTCGTCGCGGATCTCGATGTCCATGATGGTGGTGCGGGCCCGACCGGTCGACGAAGGATGGGCCACGTAGTCGTCGCCACTGTTTCCGGGCCCGAAGGCATTGGTCTCGGTCATTCCGTAACCGATGTTGGGCCGACCGCGCTTGAATCCCTTTTCGACGCGGTCGACCAGCCTGACCGGGGCCGGAGCGCCGCCTCCGCCGATACTGGCCAGCGAGGAGGTGTCGTAGTCCGAGAAGGCCGGGGACTCGAGAAGATCCCAGCTCTGCGTGGGCACCCCGACGAATGTCGTCACCCGTTCCCTCTCGATCAGACGGAGGGCTGTCTCCGGATCCCACCGGCGCATCATCACCAGCTTCAGCTTCAGACCGAAACACGACAGCATGACCGGGATGCAGCCGGTCACGTGGAAGAGGGGGACGATCAGGATGAAGGACTGGGTGGGACCCTTGGCGCTGAGCGGATCCACGCCTTTGCGGGCCCCCTGGATCATGGCATCGGCCCAGAAGGCCATCAACGCCTGGGTGACGGCCCGATGGGTCGACACCGCCCCCTTGGGAAACCCTGTGGTCCCCGACGTGTAGAGGATGGTGGCGTCGTCGTCCGTCCCGACCTCGACCACCGGCATGGGATCTCCGAGGGTGACGACCTCCTCGTAGCTGTGGACACCGGTGGGCGCCGGCTCGATCTCATCGGCTCGCACCGCCACCATCGGGATGTCCCGCGAGCGCGCCGCCCGGTGGGCTCGGGCGATCCTCTCGGGATCGGCGATCAGGAGCGAGAGGCCGGAGTCGTCGATGGCGTACTCCAATTCGCCCTCCGTCCACCAGGCGTTGAGAGAGACGGAGACGGCACCGATCGACAGGATGGCGGCGAACGACACTATCCACTCGGGCAGATTTCGCATGGCAATTCCAATCCGGTCGCCCTTGCCGATGCCGAAGGTGCCCACCAGGGCACTGGCCAGGGCGTCGACATGGCGCATGGTCTCGTCGAACGTCCACCGCTCGTCCTCGTAGACGAGGAACGTCGACTGCTCGCCGCGGGCGCCGGCGAACAGCTGACCAAGGTTGGCCGGGGCGTTCTTGAACAGTCGGAATTGTCCACCGTCGACCGATTCGTGCACCACCTCGAAGAGCTGACCCGGTCCCGTCACCTGGTCACGGGCTTCCTCGTAGTCGAGCGACATTGCACCTTCCCTCTCCAACCGGGCCGGTGAGCTCCGGTCGGCCTCACCGGCGATCCTACGACTCGTCCGGCTCCTCGCCGTCACCTCCCCGCCACCACCCCCGACCCGACGTCCTCCCCCGTCACCCCGATGGCCGCCGTCAGTTCCCTTCGGCCAGCCGGTTGCCCCGGGCCACCCGCTCGAACCATCTCGCACTCGGTTTGGGTCGACGCTCGAATGTCGCCCGGTCGACCGAATACAGGCCCAGCTTGGGTTCGTATCCCATGTTCCACTCGAAGTTGTCGAGCAGGCTCCAGATGAAGTATCCACGTACGTCGACCCCTTGGGCCAGGCAGGCGTGGACCCCGCGGAGGGCGTGGTCGAGGTAGGCGATGCGCTCGGTATCGTCATCGGTGGCGATCCCGCTCTCGGTGATCAGTACCGGAAGCCCGGTGAAGGCGGCGGCTCGCCTGGCGCAATGGGCCACCGCCTGGGGCCAGTTCTCGGTTCCCATCTGCGTCTGGGCCACCGACGGGTCATCGGGGGCCAGGCCCTCCGGGCCGAAGTGCATCCGGGTGTAGGCCTGGACCCCGACGAAGTCGTCGCCGTCAGTGGCCCGGAGAAAGGTGTCTTCGAGAATGTCCTCGGCCATGTCACGGGCGAGCTCGCCACCTTCTTCGGCCACGATCTCGGCCATGGACAGGGTCAGTCCCACCGGAAAGCTCCCCGGACCCGAGCGCAGTGCTTCGACAGACAGCCGGTGGGCCCGGACCATGGTCTCGTTCACCGCCAGGTGACGGGTCAGGTCGTCCTTCACGCCGGGCGGGTAGTCCCCGATCGTGTAACCCATCGCTCCGATCACGTTCGGCTCGTTGATGGTGCAGGCCGAGCCGATGAGATCACCGAGATGTGCTCCGGCCCGCTGGACGAACCGGGCCAGCCGCTCGGGGGCATCCAGAGCTTCGAACCCTCCTCGAGCCGCCAGCCAGCCCGGGATGGTGAAGTGGTGAAAGGTGATGACCGGGACGATGCCCCGCTCGTGGCATCCGGCGCACAGCCGGCGGTAGTGATCGAGCGCTGCCCCCGAGAACTCCCCCTCGGCCGGTTCGACCCGGCTCCATTCGAGGGAGAACCGGTATGCGCCGAGACCCATGCCGGCCACCAGGTCGATGTCCTCGGCCCACCGGTGGAACGAGTCACAAGCGTCGCCGCTGGAGTCGACGCAGTTCGAGCCCGGTGCATGTTCGAAGTCCCACCAGTCGTTGTTGGTGTTGCCCCCCTCGATCTGGTGAGCGGAGCCGGCCACACCCCACAGGAATCCCTTGGGGAAGACCAGCGGGCGGTGGGGATCGACGTCCATGCCGGTCCACGGTATCGACCTGTTACGGGCGGCGCCCGATCACTCTCGGAGCATGACCAGATATCCGCCGACGAAGAACAGGCCGAGCGCCACCGTGGTCCAGATGTACACCAGGACCGAAGCCAGACCGTCGGCCACCACCGCCTCGACCAGGAGGAGGATGGCCGAGACGGCCAGGATGTACTTCCCCCGACGGCGTGTCTGGTGGCGGCGGTTGGGCATGAGCGCCCGGCCGTCGGGACCGATCCCAGGCACTCCCTCGACCGTGGTCCCCTCCATCAGCTCTTCGACGATGTGCTCCAACCCGAGGGCGCGGCCCACCGCGATACCGAGGGCTGGATGCTCGACCGTCAACTCCTGGAGACGGCGGACATAGGCCCTTCCCCGCGGGACGCCACCCTGGTGGTCGCGCTCGGCCGCCGCCTTGAACTCGTCGGTGGTCCGGGCCACCAACTCGGGTTCGTCCTGCTCCAGAATGGTGGCGGACGCGAACTGGTCCTCGACCCTCATCGGTGACCCTCGCGGCTGGTCAATTGACGGAATCCTTCGCCCTCGGTTCGAGCAACGCCAAACCATAGGTCGACGGGGGCCGGGGCCGAAATCGGGCGCCCGGGTCGGGCTCGATCCTGGCGCCGACCGGTCCACCGGGACGGGGCCGGGCTGAATCGGGTTGTGCTCGGTTCAGTCCCCGCCCGTCAGGGCCAACAAGGCCCTGATCGAACTCATCCGGCGCTCTCGATCCTTGTCCTCATCGGGATGCGGATGGACCAATTCGCCCTCCCCCTCGGCAATGGGCTCGAGACGACCTGCATACGCGTTGACCGGGGGCGTATCCATCGATCCGAGCCCGCCGTCACGGACCAGTGCGGTGGGGCTCCCGTCGGAGAACCACCGGGCTTCGTGCCGGCCGAAGGGATCGGCGAACCACCCCTGAGCGTGGAATCGGGTATCTGCCATGGGTGTAGTTTACCCTACGTTCATCTGTATGTCACTTTAATTTAACCCTATTTCTTCCTGGACCCCCAGCTCGTCCCGTCCGTCCGGGCCGGCTCGGGCTCGGCTGGGGCGGATTTCCGTCGGGGTGGGACAGCCTCCGATGACAGCCCGACCACCGGCGTTCTAGTGTTCCTCGCGTATCGGCGGTGGCGAACTCGGAGGGAGGCCCCGTGAGCGACGGAGAGCATGGAGTGGCAGCAGACCGGGCGGTCCGACTTGCCTTCGTGCAGTCCACATGGCACGAGCGCATCGTCGATCAGTGTCGGGATTCGTTCATCGAGGAGATGGCCCGGCACGGCGTGGGTGGCGACCAGATCGATCTGTTCAGGGTGCCGGGCGCATTCGAGATCCCCCTCCACGCCAAGCGGCTGGCCGAGAGCGGTCGCTACGCCGCCATCGTGGGCGCTGGGTTCGTGATCGACGGAGGCATCTACCGCCATGACTTCGTGGCCGAGGCCGTGATCAATGGCCTCATGCGCGTCCAGCTGGACTCCGACGTGCCGGTCATTTCGGCCGTGCTCACCCCCCACCACTTCCACGGGCACGACGAGCACGAGGTCTTCTTCGGCCAGCACTTCAAGGTGAAGGGCACCGAGGCTGCCCGGGCCTGCGCCGACACCATCCGCAGTCTGGCCCGACTGCCGGCGGGAGCTGTCGCCTGACGGTGAGGACGTCGAGCGTCTTGCCGGACTTTTCGAATGCGGTCTTGCCGGGAGTCAGCGGTATTTGCGTTGCCACCAGCGGCGCGGGACGGGAGGGGTCGACACCGGAACCCACGGTGGGGTGGGCCGGCTCGGAGCTCCCGGCAGGATGGCCGGGACCGGTCGGGCCGTCGCCTCGGCGTAGGCCGGTCGCCGCGGTTCCTCGGGCCGGGGCTCCCCCGGTTCGGCTTCGCCTGGTTCGCCGGGCTCGGTGAGGGCCTCGCCATGGTGTGCCGGCTCGGGCCCGCCTGGGTCGGACAGGTCGACTGAGGCCTCCGGTTCGACCGGTTCGGTCGGTTCGGCCGGTTCGGCCGGTTCGGCGGAGGCTTCCGGTGCCGACGCCTGCGACGAATCGTCCGGAAGGGCGATCACCTCGACCGGTACGGCATCTTTGAGCTCGACGGCGGCGGCGAAGGCCCGCAAGGCGATCTCTTGGGCCTCGATGATCCGCTCCCGCTCGGCTGCGGTGGCCTCGGCCACCTCGGCCCGTCGAAGGGCGCCGGCCAGCGCCGACCGGAGGGAGGCCTGTTCGGACCGGCCGTCCGGGCTGGCGGTCGGAACGTCCGGTCCCGTCCGGCTCTCGAGGCTCAGTCCGGCCCGCAGGAGGTCCTCGACCGGGATCAACCAAGCTCCGGACTCGGGGCCCTGATTGCCGGCGGCGCGGTGGGCGTTGGGGAAATCGCCGCCGTCGAGCCGACGCCGGAGGGTGCGCCGATCCACCCCCGAGGCCCTGGCGGCCTCGGTGACCGTCAGTACCGGCCGGTCATTCGGTATGGCGGTCACAGTCCAACACCTTCGTCTCGAGTCCCTCGACTACCACGGCACCGCACCATGCCGACCATGACCGATCTGCACCAGCGGTTGTACCGAACGGGTCCGGAGACGACCCGCAATCGCCTGCCCCTGCTCCACGGGGGCCCGACGGCCTCAGCATAGACGCCCGGCATCCCGCCCCACGCTCGACTTCCGTTGGCCACCGGCCCGACGCGCAGAGGCGGCCACGGAGGGCGCGTCGACCTTCACACGACGTCAGCAGTCACCGGTGACGGCCCACGACCGCCACCGGCCCGGCGGCGCGCCGTCAGGTGGCAGAAGCGGATCCGGCCCTCACCACCGTGCGGGCCAATATCCCCAGGGTGGCGCGCAGGGCGCTCTCCGGAATCACGGGGAAGATCCCGGCCTCCCTCCACACCGGGTCGATGTTCGACCAGTCATAGTACGACGTCACCTCGGTGCCGCCCTCCACCGGTTCGAGAAGGTACCCGTAGACATGGCCGATGGGCGGACGGATCTCACCCAGGATCGTCCAGGCGATCTGGCGATCGGCCAGAAACGAGGTGATGGTGACGGTCACGTCGTAGAGGCCCATCGGATAGTCGTTGAGCGCCTCGCGGTCCATGTGGACGACGAACGAGTCGCCGATCGCCGAAACCGGATCACCGGTTGCGTCCATCAACATGCCGGAGCTGTCGATGGAGACGTGGCCCTGCGGGTCGCACAGCACTTCGAAGATGGCATGCGGCTCGGCAGGGATGAGACGCTGCACTTCCAGTCGTTCGTCGGCCATGGCCAGATACTGCCATGTCGCCGTACCCGGCGCCCGGGTCATGTCGGCTGGTCCGTCGGGCGGATGATCCGCGCCGGGTTGCCGACGGCCACCACTCCGGCCGGGAGGCTCGTGGTCACCACTGCCCCGGCCCCGACCACCGAGCCCTCGCCGATGGACACGCCGGGAAGGACGATGCAACCCCCGCCCAGCCACACGTTGTCTGCCACCGCGATCGGCTCGGCCGCCTCCCATTTCGCCCGCCGGAGTTCCGGATCGATCGGATGGGTCGGCGTGAGCAGCTGCACCCCCGGGCCGATCTGCACGTCATCACCGATGACGATCGGAGCGGCGTCGAGGGCGACCAGACCGAAATTGACGAAGCATCGTGCACCGATGTGCAGATACGAGCCGTAGTCGCAGGACAGGGGTGGACGGACCTCGGTTCCGGGTCCGAGGGATCCCAGCAGTTCGGTGAGGATCTCCAAACCACGTTCCGAGTCCTCGGCCGGGCAGCGGTTGAACTCGTCGGTCAGCCGCCGGGCCCGGAGGTGGTCCTCGACGAGCCCCGGATCGTCGGCCCGGTAGAGCCGGCCCGACAGCATCCGGTCCCGCGGGGACCGACCGTCGGCGTCGGGGTGGGAACCGTCCATGACGACACAGCCTGCCTGCTGGCCGGTCACACCGCCGACAACGTGACCTCGATGTTCCCCCGGGTGGCGTTGCTGTAGGGACACACCTCGTGGGCCCCGGCGATCAGCTCGTCCACGGTGGCCTCATCGAGGTCCGGGACATGGACGTCGAGGGCCACGGCCAGCCCGAACCCTCCGCCCCCGATGGTGCCGATCGTCACCTTGGCCGACACCGTCGATCCGTCGACCGACACCTTCTTCCGCCTGGCCACCACCTGGAGCGCACTCTGAAAGCAGGCTGCGTAGCCGGCGGCGAAGAGCTCCTCGGGATTGGTGGCCCCTCCGGGGCCGCCCATCTCGACCGGGGGCTCAAGGTCGACATCCAACTGTCCGTCCTCACTCCTCACATGCCCCTGGCGCCCACCGACGGCGGCCACCCGGGCGGTGTAGAGCGGCTTGACGAGCTCGGTCACCATGGTCTTCTCCTCCCGGCAACGGGCCGTCCACCCGCTCCAGCCTCGAGGAGTTCAACCCCGTTCCCATGGCTTTCTTCCCCGACCGGTGCGGCCGGGCGGGTGTTAGATTGCCGCCCCATGACCCATCCGCCCCGTTCTGCCGGCCGGCCGGCCGTGGTGGGAACCTAGGCAGGTGCGCGGCGTCCGCGTCACTCCCGAGGGGGTCAGGGTGGTGGAGACGGCCGAGACGGACACCACCGGTATACGGGTGTCGGTGACCAGTTCGGGGATCTGCGGCTCGGATCTCCACCTGGCGTCCTTCGGACCGATGTCGGTGACCCTCGGTCACGAGTTCTGTGGTCGGCTCGACGACGGCACGCCGGTGGCCATACTGCCGGCGGTACCGTGCGGGACCTGTGATCGCTGCGCGGCCGGGAACGAACAGCAGTGTGCCGACGCCCTCAGCACCGCTTATGGCGTGAGCCGTGACGGCGGGCTGGCCGACGAGGTCTGGGTCGACCCGCGCTGTGCCAAGGTCATCGACGACCCGGGGTCCTTCGACCACGCCAACCTGGTCGAGCCGATCGCCGTGGCCCTGCACGGGGTCAACCGTTCGGGTCTGGAGGCCGGGGCCAGGGCCCTGGTCATCGGGGCCGGACCGATCGGGCTGTGCACCATCGCCGTGGCCCGGCAGATGGGGGCCTCGGTCGATCTTCTGGCCCACCGTCGCAACCGCATCGAAGCCGGCGAGAGGTTGGGTGCCACCACCGCCATCGGCCGCCACTACGACGTGGTCCTCGACGCCGCCGGCACCCAGGGCTCGGTCGACCGAGCCGTCGAACTGGTCCGGCCGGGCGGCACCGTGGCCGTACTCGGCACGTTCTGGGATCCGATCTCGGTGGGCCTCGGCTTCCAGATGAAAGAGGTCACCATCGTCCCGGCCTTTACCTACGGCCATCACCACGGGACGTCGGAGTTCGAGGAGGCAGGGCGGATACTGGGTGCCGTCCCCGAGCTGCCCCGAGCCGTCGTCAGTCACCACTTCGCGCTGGACGACGCCACCGAGGCCTTCCGCGTGGCCGGAGACCGCAGCACCGATGCCATCAAGGTGGTCGTGCATCCTTGAGGCGCCCCGGCCGGTCCGCCCCGGATCACCCTCCGGATCACCCTCCCCGTCACCCCCGGAATCACCCTGTCCGGGCATATCGCCCGGCCATCACCGGACCTAGGGTTGATGACAGGGGGCACAGAGGTGCGGTGAATGCCAGAACGCAACGCCGGGTCGGGCGCCAACTTGGACCGCGAACCGCTCGACGGTCGACTGGCCCGAGGCCTCCGCACCCGCAACTCGATCGTCGAGGCAATGATCGAGCTGATCGAGTCGGGCAATCCCCGGCCGACCTCCAGGGAGGTGGCCGATCGGGCCGGTGTCTCGGTGCGCGTGTTGTTCCACCACTTCGAACACGTGCCCGGCCTCTACCGGCGCGCCGTCGAGCGGCAATCCTCGCGCAGCCGGTCGCTCATCGGCATCATCCCGCCCAACGGACCCCTCGACGCTCGCATCCGGGCCATCTGTCGCCAACGGCGGCAGCTCTTCGAGGCCATCGGTCCCGTACTCCGGGCCTCGGAGGCCAGAGATCCGGGCCTCCCCGGTGGCCTTTCCGACCTCCGTGCCCTCCTCCGCCAACAGTTGGCCGTATCGCTCCGCCCGGAGATCCTCTCCCACGGTGGCGATGCCCCGCTGCTCCTCGAGACCCTCGACCTGGCCGCCGGTTGGCAGAACTGGACGGCCCTCCGATTCGAAGCCGGTCGGTCGGCCTCCCAGGCCGAGCAGGTGATGGTCTATACCGTCACCGTCCTCTTGCACTGAGGCCTGTGGGCCGCCGACCGGGCCCGGTCAGTCGGGAAGGGACCAGGGGGTCTCGTTGAACCGGTGGACGACAGGCCCCCCGGGGCCCCAGGCGATCCTGGTCAGCGAGGCGGTGGCCAGATAGAGCCGCCAGGTCCCCTGGTCGCCGAGCCCGAGCGCCCAGCAGGTGGCCAGCTTGATGGGCGAGACGTGGCTCACCACCACCACCGACCCGGGGCCGCGGGCCCCATCTCCGTCGGAGGCGAACAGGTCCTCGCAGGCCGAACGCACCCGCAGCCCGGCCTCGGCCAGCGTCTCGCCGCCGGTGGGGCGGAAGTCCGGATCCGACCTCCACCTGACCCACACCTCGGCCGGCACCGACCCCAGCTCCTGCCCGTCGAACTCTCCGTAGTCGATCTCCACCCACCGCTCGTCGATCTCGACGGGCAGGCCGGTCCCCAGGGCATCGGCCGTGGCCCGGGCCCGGGCCAGAGGGCTGGAGATCACCCGGGTGACATCGGCCAGTGCCGGGCCCAGGGTGCGGGCCTGGGCCAGCCCCCGCTCGGTGAGTGGAGCGTCCTGGCGTCCCACCAGCTGACCGGCGGCGTTGGCCGTCGACTCGCCGTGGCGAACGAGGATCAGCACCGGGGCAGGCGCCGGCCCCGGGCCGGCCGACAGGAGGGGGTGCCGAGTATCACCGGCTCAGTGGACCAGGATGCGGTCGCACTCCGGGCAGGTGGTGAGCTCGTCGGGGGGCAGGCGGCGGATCCGCTCGATCTCGACCGAGGACAGCACCAGGTGGCAGCCGTCGCAGTGGTCCCCGACCAGTCGGGCGGCGCCGACCCCGCCCAGGCGGGACCGCAGCTTCTCGTACTGTTGGACCAGCTCGTCCGGTAGTCCCGAGACGAGCTGGGTGCGCAGCGCCTCCTCGGACACCACCGCCGCTCGGATCTCCACCTCGGCGGCGGCCACGGCCGCCTCGAGTCGTGAGATCTCGGCCAGGAGCACCTCGGACGCCTCCTGCCGCTCGGCCAGGACCATGTCGAGGGGCTCCTCTTCCTCCAGCAGCGCCAGCTCCTCCTCCTCGAAGGTGACCTGTCGTGCCTCGAGCTGATGGACCTCGTGGTCCATGGCCTGTAGATCGCGGGAGGCGGAGACCTCGCCCGACTCCATGCGCCGTTCGATCTCGTGGCGGCGTCGGGCGGCCGAGGCGATCCGCTCCTCGAGGTCCCGTTGGCGAACGGCCAGATCGTCCACCTGGATCTGCACCTCGGCCATGGCCCCGGCGACGGCCGCCTGCCGTTGCAGCACCGCCCGTAGCTCGATGCGCTCCGGCAGCACTTCGATGCGGTGCCGTAACTGCTCGAGGGTGGTGTCGTGCAACTGCACCTGCATCAGTGTGTCGAACGGCTCGGCCATCGCATCCACCATCACTCTCGGTCGGCTCGACTGTTCCCGGGGGTCCCGATCAGCCTACGGGCCGACACCAGTGCCCCTTCCAAGGCGTCATCGGCCACCGCCGACGCCTCATCCCAGGTGAACCAGGCCACCTCCTGGCTCTCGCCCGGCCCCGGGGACGGATCGACATCCGGCGCCGTCAACAAGAACCGGAGGTCGAGATGGACGTGGCCCCTGGCCGCCGGATGGACATCGACGTGAACGAGGACGGGGCCGCCGGCCGGATGGGCCACCGGCAGACCGGTCTCCTCCACGCACTCCCTGACCACCGCCACCTCCGGGGACTCGCCCGGCTCGATGTGTCCACCCGGTTGCAGCCAGCGATGAAGCAGGCGGTGGCGGTGCAGGATCACCCCCCGCTGCCCCACCACGATGGCCGAGGCCGTCACATGGGTCGGGTCGGATCCCTGGTCGAAAGGGAGCTCCAGCCGCTCCAATTCCTCCAGCATGATCGCCTTGGACCGTGCCTCCCGCCGGTCGACCGCGGGATGGAGCCGCAGTACCGACTTCAGATCGTCGACCTGCTGATCCGGTTCCGCGGGTGGCAGGACCCGGCTCAGGCAGACTTGCGGCGCTGGCGGTGGATCCGACGACGCTCACGTTCGGTGGTCCCGCCCCAGATCCCCTCGCGCTCCCGATTGGCCAGGGCGTGCTCGAGGCAGGACTCTCTAACCGCGCACTGGTCACAGATGACCTTTGCCTCGCCGGCCTCCTCGTCGGAGATCGGATAGAACACATCTGGGTCGATGCCCCGGCAGGCAGCGTGCTTGCGCCAGGTGGCACTCATGGGAACGTCACTTCCTAGCTTCGATTCGGGTTCACTGGTCGTTCCGCCCGGAACGGGCCCTGGTGACCTGGGAAAATGCGGTCTTGCCGGCGAGAGGGGGCGGAACAGCCAGTATGACGCACCGACAGTGGCGATGTCCACAGCTGGCACCCTCATTGTTCGGGTCTTGCGGTGCTCGGATCGGGCCGGACGGTCCCCGGAGCCCCCCACGGGGCTCGGGACGGCGACGGCACGGGAGGCCGGCCCACCGGGTGGGGCGGGGCTACCCCCTGGACCGATCCGGGCGCCGGCGGGCCTCTGACCCGCCGTCTGTCTAGTATCAGCCGGCGAGGTCCCCCGGGACCGGTTCCCGCAGGTCCAGAGAGGAGTCCTCCATGCCGCCAGTAGACCTGTCGGGCAAGTCGATCGTGATCACCGGGGTGACCGGCCAGGTCGCCGAGCCGGTGGCCGTCGCCCTGGCCGGCGACAACCAGGTGGTGGGGGCGGCCCGGTTCCGGGACGACGCCGCCCGCCAGCGCCTCGAGGCGGCCGGGGTGAGGTGCGTCCCCATCGACCTGGTCAGGGGCGACGTGGGCGACCTCCCCGCCGATGCCGACTACGTCCTCAACTTCGCCGTGGCCAAGTCCAATGACTGGGAGCTCGACCTGCGGGCCAACAGCGGCGGGTTGGCATGGTTGATGGAACACCACCGCAACGCCGCCGCCTTCGTCCACTGTTCGACCACCGCGGTGTACAAGCCCCTCGGCCACCACGTGTTCACCGAAGACGACCAGCTCGGAGACAATCACGGCGTCTGGCCGTTCCTGCGGACCTACAGCATCGGCAAGATCGCCGCCGAAGCCACCGCCCGATGGGCGTGTGACCGGTTCGACCTTCCCACCACCATCGCCCGGCTGTCGGTCCCCTACGGCGACCGGGGTGGGTGGCCGGCCATCCACCTCGAGATGATGATCAACGGAAGCGAGATCCCGGTGCACATCGACGCCCCCAGCGTCTACCACCCCATCCACCAGGACGACATCATGGCCATGATCCCGGGACTGCTGGGTGCGGCCACCACGCCGGCCCTTACCGTCAACTGGGGGGGCGACCAGGCCGTGAGCATCGAAGACTGGTGTGGCTACCTCGCCGAGCTGACCGGACTGTCGGCCCGCTTCGCCCCCACCGCCGACACCATCGACAGCGTGCAGGTCGATCTGACCAGACTGCACGAGCTGGTCGGCGCGGCCACCGTCGACTGGAAGGACGGCATGCGCCGCATGGTCACCGCCCGCCATCCGGAGCTGGTGGCAGCCTGAGTCGGGACGGTCAGGGTCCTCCGACCAGGTCGGGTCCGGCCGGAAGGCAGTACACGGTGCCGAGGGTCCAGGCCCGGACGTTCGGATCGGGGGCCACCGACAGGGCCGCCCCGCCCTCGAACACCGCCGTCAGTTCACCGACCGCCGACGTCCATAGCCAACGCACCGTGGACGGGTAGAGCGACAGGAAGGGGCCGAGATAGCTCCACTGACGGGGATCGAGGTGGTGCACCACACCGTCGAGCTCCAGCCGGAACCGGGCCCCGATGGCCAGCTCGGTCTCCCCGAACTGCAACCTGGACTGGTCGTCGACCCGGATGAAGCTCAGGGACGGTTGGTCGAGGACGAACTGGCTGCCTCCGTCGGGGAGCTCTCTGATGCGGAAGCCGTCGGCCACCGGGCCATGTTCGCACCTGGCCGCCGGGGACCGCACATCACCGAAGGGGGCGCCGGCCTCACAACGAGTACCGCACTTCGTCCGGCCACAGCAGATCGGCCAGCTGGGACGTGAGGCGGGCCAGCTCGGCGGCGGTGGCGGCGTACCGGTCGAGTGACTTCCCGTAGGGGTCGGCGATGTCGTCGGCCGTCGATCGGTGGGCGAGCGAGGCGCGGGTCCTGTCCCCCTGGACGGACTCGATCCACGAGCGGACGCCCTGGTCCGGACGACGGGGCCCGACCTGCTGGCCCCGTCGCACCAATTCCTTGAAGGTGAACGCCTGGGGCCAGCACGGTGGGTCCAACAGGACCGCCTCTTGGATGTGCCGACGTCCCATACCGACGATCAGGTCGGAGGACTGCAACATCGCCGCGGTCAGCCGTTGGCTCCGATGGCCCGACAGGTCGATACCGAACGGCGCCATCACCTCGAACACCTCCCCGGGCACGGGGATCCCGGCGTCGAGTATGCCGGCCGACGACACCTCCACCGGATCGGCGAGGTCGCGGGTCTGTCGCGTCACGAGGGCGGCAGCCATCGGTGAACGGCAGATATTGGCGGTGCAGACGAAGAGGAAGTGAACGTGGGCATAGTAACCGTCGACCGAAACGTCCCAGGGGACGGTCTCCACCGGGAGCCGAACGGTCCGGGGCGGGGCTACGATCGCCCTCCGAGCGCCGGTCCCCCCGGGCGGTGACCGGAACCGACAAGGAGCCCGCCGTGCCCTCCCCCGCCGACATCGCGAGGTCCGTGACCCCGAGCTCGGGTCACGGCTCCGCCACCGCCGGTGCCGCCGCCGGTGCCGCGTGACCGGGACCGACCCCGTGGCCCTGGTCCACGACTACCTCACCCAGCAGGGCGGGGCGGAACGGGTGGTGCTGTCCCTGGCCGAGGCGTTCCCGGGGGCTCCCGTCCATACCTCCTTGTACTACCCGGCCGGGACGTTTCGAGAGTTCCGGGAGCTCGACGTACGTCCCCTGGCCCTCGACCGGGTGGCCCTGCTCCGCCGGCACCACCGGCTGGCCCTCCCGGTGCTGGCTCCGGCGTTCTCGAGGCTGCGGGTCGATGCGGCGGTGACGGTGTGCTCGTCCAGCGGGTGGGCCCACGGCGCCTCGGTGACCGGTCGCAAGGTGGTCTACTGCCACACCCCGGCACGGTGGCTCTACCAGTCCGACCGCTACCTGGTCGGATCGACCGGCTGGTCAGCCAGGGCGCTGGCGCTGCTGGCCCCTCCGCTCCGGCGGTGGGACCGTCGGGCCGCGGCCTCGGCCGACCGCTATCTCGTCAACTCCCATGCCGTTCGCCACCGGGTCTCCGATCTGTACGGGATCGACGCCGACGTCGTCCCCCCGGCCGTCGAAGTCGACGGGGACGGTCCCCTCGATCCCGTCGACGGTGTGGCCCCCGGGTTCGTGCTGTGCGTGTCGCGGCTGCTGGCCTACAAGAACGTCGAAGCGGTGGTGGACGCCTTCTCGTCGCTCCCCTCCCTCCGGTTGGTGGTGGTGGGAACCGGCCCGCTCCACGACCACATCGTCTCTGTCGCCCCGGCCAACGTCTCGGTGCTCGGCCGGGTGACCGACGCCGAGTTGCGCTGGCTGTATGCCAACTCGATCGGCCTGGTGGCGGCGTCCTACGAGGATTTCGGCCTGACCCCCCTGGAGGCGGCGAGCTTCGGCAAGCCGACCGCCGCCCTCCGCTGGGGCGGGTTTCTCGACACCACGGTGGACGGCGTCACCGGGGTGTTCTTCGACCGGCCCGAACCGGTCCTCATCGCCGCCGCCGTCGACCGGCTCCTTGGACGGTCGTGGGACGCCGACGCCCTCGTCGCCCATGCCGGGCTGTTCTCGGCCGACCGATTCATCCAGCGCATGCGGACGGTGGTCGACGAGGAGCGGTCACTCCTCTAGTCGCTCAGGAAGCGCCCCGCCCCCGGAAGATGGTGGACGGGGTCTGCCACAGGATCTGCATGTCCCACCAGAACGACCACGAGGCCACGTAGAGATAGTCGAGCCGGCACAGCTCGAGGTGGGACAGTTCGTTGCGGCCGGACACCTGCCAGAGGCCGGTCATGCCCGGACGTGCCTCGAAGCGCTTGCGGGCCCACCCTTCGATCTTCATGGCCTCCGGCACCACGAAGGGCCGCGGCCCGACCAGGGACATGTCGCCCTTCCAGACGTTGATCAGCTGGGGGAACTCGTCGAGGCTGGTCTTGCGTAGCAGCCGGCCGACCCGGGTGACCCGGGGGTCGTTCTGGACCTTGAACAGCGGTCCGTCGACCTCGTTCAGATGTTCGAGCTCGGTCCGGCGGTCCTCGGAACCGTCGTACATGGTGCGGAACTTCATCATCGAGAACGGCTGCTCGTTCCGTCCCGTGCGCACCTGCCGAAAGAAGACGGGGCCGGCACTGGTGGCCTTGATGATGGCCGCCACCACCAAGAAGAAGGGGATGGCGAGCAGCAGGGCCACCGAGGACACCACGATGTCGAAGGACCGCTTGAGGAACCGGGACCCGGCGCTGAGCGACGCCGGGGCGATGTCAAGCATGGGCAGGCCCGAGAGGTCCTCGAAGTGGGAACGGGCGGTGATGAGCTCGTAGTAGCGCGGGACGATGGACACCCCCACCTGTCCGGCCAGGCTCTTGAGCATCTCGGTCGTGCGCTCGGGGTGGGTCCGCGAGAAGCACACCACCACCCTGGCGACATTGTGGCGCCGGCACAGCTCCGGCAGATCCTCCAGCTCGCCGATGACGTCGCTGCGTCCCAGAGGGTTGTCGTCGACGAAGCCGACGAAGTTGACACTGGAGTGGGCGCGGAGGTGGCTCGACACCGTCTGGGCCAACTTCCCCGTGCCGACCACGATGACCGGGATGGAGCCGACCGAGGCGTGCCCGAGCAGGCCGTAGGCCACCACCCGGGCCAGCGGGATGGTGATGACGGCCACCAGGCACATGGCGACGATCTTGCCCACCGAGAGCTCGGCGAGACCGAAGTTCTTGCGGGCCACGTAGCCGATGATGGCGTAGAGGAACCCGCTGATCATGAGGGCGTGGACGATGTTACGGAGATCGGAGAAGATGCTCTTGGTGATGCGCCGGGTCACACCCCGGTACAGTCCGTAGATCCCGAACACGGCGATGAACAGCGGGATGGCGGCCAGGTTGAAGAGGTAGACCCGGGTGCTGTGACCGGCCGAGCTGTCGGGGTTCGAAGAGATCAGGCTCAGCAACAACGGACCGATGAACGCGGCCAGGGCCAGACCGAACACGTCGGCCGTGAGCAGACGGCGAAGGGCGTGTCGGCGGACCAGGGCGGCCGGCCCCGACGAATTGTCGGACCGATCTGGGGGGTAGTTGCGACCTGCGTACTCCGGCACTTCCTCGCGAAGAACTGCCTGCCACTCTGGATCAAGAATCGCCATACCAACCGGCCTGCCCTTTCCTGCACCGGATGTCCGCTCGTCTGGACCCTCGGGAGCTGCTTTCTCGGGGAATTCAGACATCAAACCGTGTCCTCACGGGCAACCTACAGCACCGTTCGGAGCCGACAGGGTTCATTTGGCAGAAAGTTCGTGAATAACGCTGACCGTGACGAGCGCTGTGCCACATCGAGTGGGATCCCGTGCCCCGCACGCAAGGGGTGGAAATCGCGTCCATCCCCATCCATCGGCAGGTTTGGACCCTGCCTGGAGCCCACGCCAGGTGCTGTCCGCGCCACCCGCGACCGCTCGCCCATGTCGGAGCTGCCAGTACCACCCGCAGCCTCCCGCCGTCAGGTCCCGTAATGTCCCCCCAGAGTACCCGTAGCCGCCGCCCAATTGTGGTCCATTTCCGGCCCCGATCGGGTTCGGATCGACAGCGCCGCCCCGGACCCCCCGGTCAGGGCCACAGCGTGGCCCGGACGGCGCCGGGCCAGCTCTGCGGGTCCGGGCCGTGGCGGTACAGGAGGGCCAGGGTGATGCGGTCGATCCCGAATCCGAAGCAGGCGGTGTGGGCCACCTCGCCGTCGGCCGACCGGATCCCGAAAGGACGACCGAAATGGTCCAGATGACAGTTCGACGAGGAGATGGCCGTCGGACGGTTGGTCGGATACACCGGCGTCACGATCTCCAGTTTCAGCTCCTCGTTGCGCTGATTGGCGGCCAGCATGCGACCGGGCCGACCGAAGAACGGGTCGTTGGCCACCACCGCTTCGACCTCCAACCCGAGACCGGCAAGGACGCCGAGGCCCCGCTCGATCCACTGGTCCCGATGGGCCCGGGCTCCCTCGGGGGTGCCGAGGTACACGTAGTCGTGCTGGCGGAACGCCTGCATCCGGAACGGGTCGGTGCTCGGCTCGTGGCGGAAGCAGTATCCGTAGATCTCCACCCGGCGACCGCCGTCGGGCAGGACGCCCCCCATCGTGGGGTAGAGGGGATGGCAGACGGCGGGACAGAGCACCATGTCGGTGGTGACCAGCATGGGGGCCCGGTCCTCCTTCGCCTCGGTGCGGCGGAGCAGCTCGGCGTGATCGCCCTCGTCGCCCCGGAAGGTGTGCACCGAGCCCATCTGGTCGGGGAACGACTCGAGGTAGCCGTTGCCCTCGAAGGTGGCCCACGGCATCACCGGCGGGAACCGGACCGAGGTGGCGTCCTGATCGGCCCCGACCCGCAGGACCAGGCGGTCCAGGGCCTCGGCCACCGACTCGTAGGTGGCCGACCGCCCGTAGAGCCCGTCCACGCCGGTCGGGATCAGCAGCCCTTCGGCCAGCAGCAGGTTGCGGAACGGGGTCCAGGGGTCACCGCCCGGGTCGGCCGGCCCGCCGATGGGGTCGCCGCCGGGGTGGGACGTGGGACCCCTGTCAGCGGTGCTCACCGGATGTTCTCACTGGCCCCGACGGACCGCGGCCAGCCGGCTGCCGGCGGCCATGGTCATGGCCTTCTCGTCGGCGAGGCGGATGCCGTCGGCGCGGCGGGTGCCGTCGGCGGGGCGGGTGCCGTCGACGCCCTCACCCCGACCTCACGCACCCTGCATCTCGAGCACGCCGGCCCGGATGGAGGCGATCGACTCGAACGTCGACTTCTTCAACATGGCCTCCGAGAACTCGATACCGAAGGCGTCCTCCAGGGCCAGCATCACGTTCACGCTGGCATGGGACGTCATCCCGGCGGCAAAGAGATCGGTGTGGTCGTCGATCGTGTCCACGTTGACGGCGAGCCTGCCATGCTCGGCCAGGACCAGCCGGATCGTCTCGTCCATCCTCACTCCTGTGGTAGATCGGTCTGATTCAGATCGGTCCGAGGCAATGTAGCGGTCCCGCCGCCCGGGCCATGAACATCCTGGCCCCGGTGGCCGGCGCAGGTGGCCACCACCACGGCCACCCCCATGGCTGCCTCGTGGGTGAGGCTCACCGCCAGCTGATCGACGCCGGCCCGGTTGGCCAGGCCGGCGGCCAGGCCGGAGAGGCGCATTTCGCACGATCCGTTCTCGGACCGGTGCACCTCGATGCTACGCCATTCCGGTCGTGGGCCCTCGGGACGGAGCACCTTGATGGTCGCCTCCTTGGCCGCGAACCGTGCGGCCAGCGATTCGTAGGCGTAGTCGTCGTGGGCCCCGTGGGGGTGGGCGTCTACCGGCACGGGCCCGGGCCGGCGGCAGCAGGCGATCTCGTGGGCGGTGAAGATCCGCCGCACGTAGCGGTCCCCGAACCGCTGCACCGAATCGACGATGTCGGCCACCGCCACCAGGTCGACACCGACCCGCAGTCCCGGCCGACGGTCGGTCGGCTCCCCACCGGACCGGTCGCCCCCGACGGTGCGGGCCAACTCACCGGTGGCCACCACCGCCGCCTGCTTCACCCCGCTGGCCGCCTCCGCAGCGGGGTCGGCCGGGCGGGCCGTCCCGTTCCCGGGGAAGAACAGCGTGCTCATCGGATCGGCTCCCCGTGGTCAGTGAGGGCCGGCGGCGCCGGTGGGCCCTCGTCGGCCCGGTCGGGGCCCGACACCGACGAGTAGACGGCCCGGTACCGGTCGGCGATGGAAGGCCAGTCGAACTGCCGCACCCGGTGGCGGCCGGCGGCGCCGATGGCCCGCCGGCGATCGCCGTCGGCCAGCAGGCCACCCAGGGCGGCGGCCAGGGCGTCGGTGTCGAAGGGGTCCACCAGCACGCCGGTCACGTTGTCGTCGACGAACTCAGGAGGTCCCCCGCGGGTGGTGGCCACCACCGCCACCCCGGCCCGCCAGGCCTCGAGCACGACGATCCCGAACGGCTCGAGCCGGCTCGGCATCACGAACAGTGTGGCCCCTTCCATGGCTTGTCCCACCTCTTCCCTCGACAGCCTGCCCACGAAGTGGACACGTCCGGACAGGCCGAGATCACCGGCCATCCGCTCGAGGCCCGGACGGGCCGCGCCGTCACCGGCGAGCACCAGATCGGCGGTGCGCTGTTGGTCGCCCATGGCGGCATAGGCCTGTAGCAGCAGATCGAATCCCTTCTTGTCCACCACGCGGCCCAGGGCAAGGATATATGGCTGCCCCGGATCCTCCGCCACCGGGACGAAGCCGGGTTGGGCCGCCGGTGACGCCGGTGGCGATGCCGGGTGGGGACCGGCGTCGGCCACGAGCACGACACCGTTGGGGATGACCAGGCCCCTCCCCTTCTCCAGCCCGAACCGCCCCTCGGCATCGGCCAGGGTGAACATCGAACAGGCGGTCACCGCCGAGGCCCGCTTGATCCCGGACCGCAGGGCGGCCCGCAGCACGCGGTCGACTCTTCGAAGATGTCGGCGTCATCCATCATCGTCTCCCCCTGCAGCGTGATGACCAGGGGGACGCCCGTCACCCGTGACAGCACGGTGGCGTAGGCGCCGTTGGGGCCGAAGCACTGGACGTGCAACACGTCGGGCCGGAAGGCACGCACCGCATGGCGCAAACCGAGCAGCGAGCGCGGACCGGTCGTCGCCGTCCGGCGCACCGACGGCCAGTTGGTGGCGGGCAGGGGCAGGGGCAGCCGGCGGACGGTCAGCCCGTCGCGGATCTCCGAGGTCCCCGGCCCGGCGTCGTCATGGGCCCCGGTCCACACCTCCACCTGGTCGCCCCGGTCGACCAGGGCCAGGGCCAGATGGCGCGTCAACTCCTCGACGCCGCCCACCGCGGGCGGATAGGAGCTTGGCAGGAGGGCTATGCGGGTCACGATCGTCGACCTGATTCTCTGCCGACGAGGCCGTCCGCCGACGCGTCAGGGTCCCGGGGCGACGCTAACAGGGTGCCGTGGAGCACGAGCAGGGGCAGACCGGGCATGGGTGGCGATCAGGGGATGGTCGGGTTCAGCCACGGCTGGATGGCCGTGAGCTCGGCTCCGCTGGGCTCGGGGGCGATCGTGCTCCAGTCGCCGACTCCCGGCGACCAGAAATCCGAGAACGCCGCGGCATACCAGCCGGAGAGATACCCCTGCTCGGCACAGTCGCAGTCCGGGGCCCAGCTGGCCGGGTGGATCCCCAGGATGTTCTCGATCTGGGTCTCGCCCCCCTGGGGTTCGACGGCCGAGGCGTCCACCTCGTGTCCGATCTCGAAGGCGATGATCCCGGCCAGCCGCGGCACCGTCTCGCCGGAGTAGACGTACAGCACCGAGGAGCCGCCGGTGTGACCCCAGGTGAAGGTGGTGTTGCCGTAGAAACCGGGGGACGGGGCATCCGAGATCGGAAGGAACTGGATCGTGTAGCCCGGGATGTTCTGCCACGGGTAGCGGACCAGCGTCAGTGCCTCCGCCCCGAGCTGGGCCGGGGTGGTGGCGGCCGAGGCAGTCGCGGCCGCCGGGGCCGCCGCCGGCGGCGGTGGGGCGGTGGTGGTGGTGGTGGTGGTGGCCGGGACGGTGGTGGTGGTGGCCGGGACGGTGGTGGTGGGGATGGGGACGGTGGCCGCCGGGGTGGCGGCTGACACCGGGTGGGCCCCGGCTGCCGGGGTCGACGCCCGAGCCGGGTCGCGGCGGGCCGCCGCCGCGTGCCCGGAGGAGTCAACGGCCACGACCGAGGCGGCGATCACCGCCACCGCCACGGCCAGCGCCAGCTCGAGACGGAGCAAGGAGCGACGGTGGCCGAAGACCGCCCGGTACAGGCGGGGCCCGATCCCCGAGCTCCGGCGATCCGGACCGATGTACCCCTCCGACAGGACCAGGCGCGGCTCATCCAGATCGTCCAGCAGCTCGCCGCTCAGGAGCTCTTCGAATACTCCGTCGACGCCGGCGGGTGCACCCCCGCCCGGCTCCCCGGCCCCGGGGGTCCGGAGATCGGGGGCGGCTCCCCCTCGTGGTGCCGAGGTGTCCAGCGCCGGGGCACCGGAACTGTCGGTCAACGAACCCATCGCTGGTGGATCGGCTGATCCCGAGGTGAGCCGAAGCTCACCGGAGCGGACGGGGCGCGGCGGGCTGCTCGGGCTTCAGCCGCCGCCTTCGGAGCCATCCGGTCCCCGGGCGACCGGCGCGTCTCCCGTCCCGACGGCCGGCGGGCCCCGGACTGGGGGGCGGCCACGGGCTGGGGGGCGGCCACGGGCTGGGGGGAAGTGGCCGCCCCGGTCCGGACCGGCACCGTCGAGCCGGGGGCGGCGGAGACCGGATGGTCGGCGCGGCCCGACACCATCAGGGTGAGGGGAACGGCCACGGCCACGGTGATCAGGACCACCACCAGGATCTCGCGCAGTCGCAACCCGGGCCGGCCGACGGACCCGGGGGCGGGGTGGTCCCCGGTCGGTTGCGGTTGTGGCCGGGGCTGGGGTTGTGGTGGCCCGCTCCGGTCGCTCGGGCCGATGTAGCGGGGCGTGATGACGAGGTCGGGGGCATAGAGGTCGGCGACGAGCTCGGGCGGCACGTGGACATCGAACTGGTCGGACCCGCCGACCAGAGGATCGCCCAACAGTGCGCAGGCCGACAGGGGTGGCGGCGACGGTCGCCGCGTGAGGGCACCGCGCCCTCTTCTCGATAGCTGCCCCACGCCCCTCGTGTCGGCATCATCGGCCCTGCACTGAAGTGAATTTCCGGCCGTGGACCACGCCGGGACCGGGAATCCCGGTGGCCCGGAGCCGGTTGCCGCCCCGGCCCCAAGGCCGCCGGTTCAGACGGCGAGCCCCAGCGACCGGTAGACGTCGGCGGTCTGTCGGGCGGTCCGGAACCAGCTCAGCCCGGCCACCCGCCGGCTCCCCCGTCCGGCCAACTCGGCCCGACGGGGCTCGTCGTGGACCAGCTGGCGCACCGTCTCGGTCAACCCGTCGACATCTCCCGGACGGAACAGCTCGGCACCGTCACCGACCAGTTCGGTGACCGACGGGACCGGGGTGGTGACCACTGCGGCCCCGCAGGCCATCGCCTCGATGGGCGGCAACCCGAATCCCTCGTACCGGGATGCGTAGCCCACCAGGGTGGCGGCGCCGTACAGACCGGGAAGGTCGTCGGGCGGCACGTGCCCGATCTCGATGGTTCCCGGTGGGGACTGGTGACCCCAGAGGCTGTGTCCGGTGAGGACGAGGGGGATGGACGCCGCCCGGCACGCCTGGGCCAGGGTCGGGATGTCCTTGCGGGGTTCGATGTTCCCCACGTGGAGGACGAACCGGTCGGGGAGGCGGTAGCGGGCCCGGACCTCGTCCACCCGCTCCTCGGACGGAGGGGCCATCCCCGTGCCGGGGGCCAGCCCGATGACCACCGCCTCACGACCCACCAGCTGTCGGATCCGATCGGCGGTGAAGGCCGAGTCGGCCACGACGGCATCGGCCCGCCGGAGGGCGTGGCGCACGAGCAGCCGTTCGCCGGCCACCCGGTAGCGGGGGAAGGTCGACGGCACGTCGAAGATGGCCATGTCGTGGACGGTGGAGACCGACAGTGGGTTCCGACCCAGGGGCAGATCGACATCGAGACCGTGGACCAGCTGGCACGGACCGAACCCCCTGGCCCCGGTCAGCGCTCGCGCCACACCGCTCGACTCCCGCTTGACCAGGGGGGTCACCCCCGGCGGGAGCTCGGCCAGGCCCGAGGGCCGAACGGCGGCGGCCAGCGGCCCGTCCACCACCGAGGTCATGGCGCCGAGCAGCTCGCCGATGTAGGTGCTCACGCCTCCCCCTCGGGCGTCGAGGGGCAGGGCGTTGTAGACGATGCCACGGATCGGTCGGGCCACTGGGGCTCAGCGGGAGGCGTCGATGCCCGGGGCGTAGCCGCCTCTCGGCGCCCGGATCGACGATCGACCGGCCCCCGCCACCGGTCGGCGGTCGGGGGGTGGCAGCTGGGCCCGGCGGTCAGGCACCCGGGCCGGCAACAGGTCGGTAGCGGCGGCCGAGCCCTCCTCCAGTCGACGGGTGTCGGTGATCCCGAGGGAGATCCCGGCGATGATCAAGGGGCCGATGGAGGAAGCTCCGATCCAGAAGATGTCGAACAGGCCGTCGACGTAGTGACCGAGCAGAACGACCAGGCCCAGCGTCCCGTACACGTAGGGGAGCCGGAACATCGTCCGCAACGTCACGAAGGCGAAGAAGAGAAAGGCCAACGATCCGATGATCCCGGTCTCGGCCAGATTGTCGACGAGGATGTTCGGTGGGGCGGTGACGGTGATGAACTGGGGCAGGTTGTAGAACCGCAGCCCTTCACCGAGCAGGGGGCTCAGCCGCCAGACGTGCATGGCCGCCCCCAGCTGGTCGACCCGGACCGACACCGAGTTGAACCGTGGATTGTTCCGGGCGTTGATGGTGAAGCTGTAGTAGAGGGCGACGGCCACAGGGATGGCGGCCACCATCAACATCCGGGACCGGCGGCGGAGCTCGGGGTTCATGAACACCGACATTCCGACGGCCAGGATCAACAGGATGATCGACTGGCGTGACTGCGAGGCCAGGAGTCCGCCGATGCACAGGTACTTGTAGAGCCGGGCCTCGTTGCGGCGGATCCCCACCCACGGGGGATTGATCTGGGCCACGAAGGCGGCGATCCACATGATGGCCCCGATCTCGTTCTTCTGATACGCGCCCCACTGGGCCGGTTGGAAGTGGAGGGCCACGGCGTGCTCCATGGCGACCACCGCCAGGATCGACGAGCCGGCCAGCAGCAGGCGGAGGGCCTGTCGAGTCCGGCCGTTGGCGGCGATCACCCACCCCACCAACACGCTCCCGCCGATGTACGACCACCGGTGGAACCACTCGATGACGTCGTCGCGGAAGGGGTGGGCCACCACCACCAGGATCAACACCGCCTGGAACCAGACCACCCCCATCATGAACTGTCGGAGGAAGACCGCCTCTTTCCAGCGGACGTGGAAGAGTGCCACCACCGCGGCCACGAACACCAGCAGGTCGGCGACACTGAGGTTCGTCCCCGACCCCCCCACCCTCTGTATGAGGAGCGAGCCGGGTAGGGCCAACACCACCAACAACAGCGGGTCGGCGGCAAAGATCCCCACCACCAGGACCACCCCGGCCAGGACCAGTCCTACGATCGCGTGCCCGGCGGCCACGCACCCCACGGCCGCCGCCACCACCACGATCGCCGTCCAGGTGGCCAGGCCGGAAGCCAGCCGTCCCGACCAGCCGGGCATCCGGTGGGATTTGGCCATCGTGATCCGGCTCGTCATGGTGGGGGCGCGCTCTCGCTCATCGGCCGTGGGTGCTCGGGAACCTGCGTCCGCTCAGCGTACCTCCGGCCGACCCGGGCGAACGCCGGCGTCGATCGGACCGTATGATCGCACGCTACGGTGCCGGCGCCCGTCGGACCGGGACACCCGGCCGGCCGCCGATCGACCACCCCGCCGCCGGTCCAGGCAGGCAACGCGTCAGGCAACGCGTCAGGCAACAAGGAACAGGCATGGCTACCCACAGCCCCGGAAACATCGCCGAGAGCAGACCCGGACCGGGAACCGGGCCCCGGTCGCTGGTGGTGTGCTCGCTCGAGCCGTGGGGTGAGGTCAGGCGGAGGATGCGGATCCTGGTCGACGAGCTCGTGGACCTCGATCCTTCGCTCCAGGTCCTGTACGTGGCCCCGGCCGTCGACATCCCCCACCGCCTGCGGCACGGGGACCTGGCCGGCATCGCCGCTACCAGGTTGGAGAGGGTCCATCCCCGGATCCACGTGCTCCGCCCCCGGAAATGGCTGCCCAGGGTGCTCGGGGAGTTCGCCGACAACTCGCTGGAGCGCCAGGTGCTCGATGCCGTGGGCCAGGTGGGCCTCGACCGCCCGCTGCAGTGGGTCAACGACGCCGGGTACGCCCGCCTGGCCGCCAGGACGGGGTGGCCCATCCTCTACGACATCACCGATGACTGGCAGTTGTCGCCCCTGACGCCCCGGGCCCTGCGCCGGCTGGTGGCCAACGAGAACCTGCTCCTCGATCGGGCCGAGGCCGTGGTCGTGTGCTCGCCCGAACTGGCCCGGACCCGGGGCCGGACGAGGCCGGTCGAGCTCATTCCCAACGGCGTCGACGTGGAGCTGTTCCGGTCGCCCCGGCCCCGGCCGGCCGCCCTGCCGGCCGGCCCGGTGGCCCTGTACGTCGGGACCCTGCACACCGAACGGGTCGACGTGGAACTGGTGCTCGACCTGGCCGCCGCCCGACCCGACGTCCAGGTCGTACTGGTCGGCCCCAACAGCCTGCCGGCCGAAGAGACCGCCCGGCTGGAGCGGGTGCCCACCGTCCACCTGTTGGGGCCGCGACCCTACGAGCAGGTCCCCGCCTTCATGCAGCATGCCGACGTCATCATCGTCCCCCACCAGGTCAATCCGTTCACCGAGAGCCTCGACCCGATCAAGGCCTACGAGTGCCTGGCCGTCGGACGACCGACGGTGGCCACGCCGGTCGCCGGGTTCCGCGACCTCGGACCACCGGTGGTGGTGGCCGATCGGGGGGAGTTCACGGCGGCGGTGACGGCCGCCCTCGCCTCCGCCCCCATCCCGGGCCAACCGGTGGGCGGGGACGACACCGGCGTGGCCACCTGGCACCGTCGGGCCGAGTCGATGGCCTCGCTGATGGACCGGGTGCGGGCCACCGGGCGGGCGTCGTGACAACCGGCCGGGACCGAGGAAGGCCCGGGGTGGAACGGCGGGACACCCAACCGGTGACAGTATGGTGCCCGTCTTGTCAGGAACGCCGTATCCTCGTCGGGTCGGCACAATCTCACCGAAGGCGAGCCTCCACTGACGTTCCGTGATTTTCTCTCCACGATGTGGCGTAGACGGCTGATCATCCTGGTCAGCATCGTGGTGGCCGTCGTCGCCGCCTTTGCCTACTCGAAGATCAAGACTCCGAGCTACCAGTCGAGTTCGCTGATCGAGATCTCGACCACCTCCAGCGCCGCCACCGGGACCGGTGCATCGTCGGGGACGGCCGTCACCCTGCCCGACCCGGTCCAGGAGCTCGGAAGCACGGCGGTCGAGGATTCGGCGGCCAAGCTCCTCAAGGACCCCGACGTCAATGCGGTGGCCGACAGCGTCACCGGGACGGTCGACGCCACCACCGGGGCGCTGACCATCACCGGGACCGGATCGACGGCCGAGCGGGCCCAGGCGGTGACCAAGGCCTACTCGGATGCCTTCGTCAACCAGATTTCCTCGTTGGTGCAGGCCCAGATCGACAAGATCTCCGCCGAGATCAACAGCCTGCAGGCCAAGATCAACGCCCTGTCGGCGGGGACCGGCGCCATCACCAATGCCCCCACCATCACCGCCTACGGCGCAACGGTGTCGACCCTGCTGTCCGAGCAGTACAACATGCAGTCGGGCGAGCCCTACGCCACGACCGAGGTTGCCGCCAACCTCCCGACCGCACCGAGCGGCCTCAGCAAGGGCAAGCTGCTGGGCATCGGCTTCCTAGCCGGACTGTTGGTCGGCATCGGGATCGCCCTGGTGCGAGAGCAGTTCGACAACCGGCTGCGGACCAGCCCCGACGTCGAGTCCATCACCTCGGCGCCGATACTGGCCGAGCTGCCCTACGACACCGAGGTCCGGACGGGCCGGGTCGCCATCTCGCTGGTGCAGGCCACCCAGTCCCAGATGGCCGAGGCCATCCGGGAGCTCCGGACCAGCCTCCGGGTCATCTTCGAGGAGGTGCCCTGTCCGCTGGTGGTGGTCACCAGCCCCGAGGCCGGGGACGGCAAGACGTTCGTGGCCGCCAACCTGGCCGCCGCCTGGGCCATGAGCGGCAGCAAGGTCATCGCCGTGTCGGCCGACTTCCGCCGACCCCGCCTGGAGGAGATCTTCGGGCTGCAGGCCACCGGGCTCCCCGGGCTGGCCGACCTCATCAGGTCGAACTGGAAGAGCCCGGAGAACGACGACCGGCTGGCCGCCTCGAGGGAGGCCGCCGCCGTCGACGACCAGGACGACGAGGACGAGGACGACTCGTCGGACGAGCACGGGTCCGGGCGGGCCGGCCGGACGGGTCCGTCCCGGGAGCGGAGCACCGGCGACCGGAGCGCCCGGGACCGGGGCGCCGGCCACGAGGACGAGCTGTCGGTGAAGAGCCTCCTCATCGAGACCGGGATCTGGGGGCTGCAGGTGCTGCCGGCCGGGTCCCAGCTCGACAGCCCGAGCGAGCTGTTCGGCAGCCCCGGTATCCGGCCGGTGCTGGCTCAGCTGCCGATGCTGGCCGACGTGGTCATCTTCGACACGCCTCCCGTTCTGCCCGTGCCCGACACCGCCATCCTCGGGCGCATGGCCGAAGGGGTGGTGGTGGTGGCCTCGGAGGGCCGGACCGACCGTCACGCCCTGGAACGCACCGTCAACCGGCTCGAGACCACCCAGTGCCGGGTGTTGGGTGTGGCCCTCAACCGGGTCCGGCGCTCGTCGAGCGAGCCCTACCCGTCCTACGCCTACACCTACACCCAATGACCCCCGGGGCGGGCCCCCACGGTTCTGCCCGGGAGCGGACCCGTGCCAGGGCGCATTGAAGTCCTGATCGTCGCCTTCGGCGCCCCCGAGCTCCTCGACGGTTGCCTGGAGGCCCTGGGCGGGCGGCTGCCGGTCGTGGTGGTCGACAACTCCTCGGACCCGTCGGTGCACGAGGTGGCCCGGCGCCACGGCGCCACCTACCACGATCCGGGGGCCAACCTCGGGTTCGCCGGCGGGGTCAATGCCGGGATGGCCCACCGTCTCCATCCCGAGTCCGACCTGTTGCTGCTCAACCCCGACGCCGAGATCACCCCCGACGGGATCGACGGCCTGGAGGCCTGCCTCTACACCTCGCCCCGGCTGGCCTGCGTGGCCCCGGCCCAGACCGATCCCCGGGACCACCGCCCGGCCCGGGTGGCGTGGCCGTTCCCGACCCCGTTCGGGGCGTGGGTCGAGGCCGCCGGCCTCGGCCGGTGGCGGCGGGGCGGCCAGTTCATGATCGGTTCGATCCTGCTGGTCCGGGCCACCGCTCTCGCCGAGGTGGGTCGGTTCGACGAGCGGTTCTTCCTCTACGCCGAGGAGACCGACTGGCAGTACCGGGCCTCGCTCCTGGGGTGGAAGAGCGCCCTGTGCCCCGAGGTGGTCGCCACCCACGTGGGGGCGGGCACCGGCGGCAACACCACCGAGCGGGACATCCGCTTCCACGCCTCCAACGAGCGCTACATGAGGAAGCACTACGGGACCTCGGGATGGCGGATCTTCCGGTCCGGGGTGGCGGCCGGAGCCCTGGTGCGCGCTCTTCTGCTCGGCGGGCGGAGGGGTCGGGCCGCCGCCGATCGTCTCCATCTCTACCGGATCGGACCGGTCCGGGCCGAGTCGGCACTCGACTCGGCCGGCGCCCGCTGAGCGGGGGCGGCAGCCACCGGGCCGGGGGACCTCAGGGGAAGACGATGTCCATCACCCGGGCGAGAACCCGGTCCCGGTGATAGGAGTCGACCGAGCCGGCGGCCGCCCTCCCCCACTCCTCCAGGTCGGCCGACGCCGCCTGGTCGAGGAGGGCGGCCAGCTCGTGCACGTCGTAGGGGTCCTCGAGGATCAGGCCGGTGCGGCCGTTCTCGACCGCCACCGAGGCGCCGGCCAACCGTGAGGTGAGCACGGGCACCCCGCTGGCCAATGCCTCGATGACGACCATGCCGAACGGCTCGTACTGGGTCGGGAGCACCAGCAGGTCGGCTGCCGCCAGCTGACGGCTCACGTCGTCGGAGGCACCGTGGTAGTGGACACGGCCGGCCAGTCCCAGCCGTTCGATGGTGGGTCGGAACGGGCCGAGGCCGGCCTTGCCCACCACGTGGAGGGTCAACCGCGGGTCGCCGGTGAGGGCCAGCGCCTCCAGCAGCTGGGCGAGTCCCTTGCGATGCAGCTCGTTGGCGATGAGCATAAGGGCCACCTCGTGGTCTCCGATCCCGAGTTGGCGGCGGACCCGGGGACGGTTCTGCGAACGGCCGTCCGGATTGAACCGCTCGGGATCGATCATGTTGGGGACCACGGTGCACAGTGCCGGGTCGACGTCGTAGAGCCGGCCCAGATCGGCGATGACCTGTTCGGAGGCGCACAGGACGTACCGGGGATGGGACCGTCGGAAGTACCGCGACTCCATGGCCAGGAGGACGCGGTGCCGGGGCATGGCGAAGCGCAGCTGGGCGGGAACCTTCACCGGTCCCACGTCGACGGTGCGGGCCGCCTCGAGCCACGCCCGGTGGACACTGGGAACCCACAGCACGTCACCGGGGGGAACCACCGAGCCGAAGGTCATCGTGACCTGCGGGGACAGCTCGGCCAGCACCTTGCCGGTGCGGGACCACCGGGCCAGCATCCCCACCGGACCGGGCTGGACGGGACCGCCGACCCGGACCCACCGGACGGCCGGGGGCGTGCCCTCGGGCGCCGAGGTGCCGACGAAGGCCGTCTCGTAGCGCGGGCCCAGGTAGTCGAGGACGTCCCAACACGTGCGCTCGATGCCGCCCTGCCGGTGCAACTGCGGAAACACCACGGCTATCTCTGGGCCACTCACGGGATGCTGATCACTTCCTCGGCTCGTCCTGACCGGGTCGGTCGCCCACCCGGCAGGGACCCGCCAGTCAGGCATGATAGGAGACGCCCCGGAGCGAGCGACACCGAGCTCTGCCGTCGAGAGGAGTCCCGTGGCCCCGCGCCAAGCCGGCCGACCCGGCCCCCACCGTCACGACAAGGGGCCCGCGCCATCGAACCGATCAGGCGGCCTCCGGATCGTCCAGGTCGTACGGAGCGACGGATTCGCCGGGGTGGAGCGCTACATCTGCCAGGTCACCAACGAGCTCGTCGGCCGCCGCCACCAGGTGATGGTCATCGGTGGGGACCCGGCCCGGATGCGATCGGAACTCGATCGGGACGTCGACCATGTTCCGGCGTCGTCGGTGGCCGGGGCGGCCAGGGCCCTGCTCGGTCGTCGTGACGCCGACATCGTCCATGCCCACATGACGGCGGCCGAGGTGGCGGCGTGGCTGGCCCACCCCGTCCAGCGCGCCCCGATCGTGGCCACCCGCCACTTCGCCGGCGACCGTGGTTCGAGCCCACCGGCTCAGTGGCTCAGCCGGGTCACCTCCCGCTCCCTGTCCCGGGACATCGCCATCAGCCGGTTCGTGGCCACCACCATCTCGGGACCGTCGGTCCTCCTGGCCAACGGGGTCCCCGACCGCGACCAGGCACCCTTGGACTCCCCGATCGTGGTCATGCTGGCCCGGCTGACGACCGAGAAGTCCCCCGATGTGGGAATCCGCGCCTGGTCGGCCAGCGGGCTGGGCCGGGAGGGGTGGCGGCTGGCCGTGGCCGGTGTGGGTGACCTCAGGCCCGACCTGGTCGAGCTGGCCGACCGTCTCGGGGTGGTCGACAGCGTGGACTTCCTGGGCCTGGTGTCCGACACCGACCGCCTGCTCGACGAGTGCTCGACGGTGCTGGCTCCGGCCCCGGCCGAACCGTTCGGCCTGTCGGTGGTGGAAGCCATGGCCCACGGGGTCCCGGTGGTGGCGGCGGGCGGCGGGGCCCACCTGGAGACGGTGGGGGACGACGGGATCCTGTTCACCCCGGGCGACGATCAGGCCGCGGCCCGGGCCCTGGTCGACCTGGCTGGCAGCCGGACCCGGCGACTGGAGATGGGGGCGGCGCTGCGGCGGCGCCAGCGACGGCTGTTCTCGCTGGTCGACCACGTCGAACGGCTCGAACAGCTCTACCGGGAGGTGGTGGCCGAGGACCGTCCGTCCCCTGGATGACCGCCGTCACCCCGGACGGCGGCCCGGTACAGGCCGAGCTGCAGGTCGGCCACCCTGTCCCACGAACACCGCGGGGCCCGGGCCAAACCGGCGGCCCGGAGGCGTTCCCACAGACCCGGCTCGTCGAGGAACCGGGCCAGGGCATTTCCCACAGCCCCGGGGTCGCCGGGCGCCACCAACAGGCCGGCGTCACCGACCACATCAGGCAGCGCCCCACTGGCGCTGGCCACCACCGGGACCCCCGAAGCCTGGGCCTCCACCACCACTCTCCCGAACTGCTCGATCCAGCTGGGGAGGGGGACCGAGGGCACGGCCAGCACGTCGAACCGGCGGTAGGTCTCGGGGATCCGCTCCCCGTCCACCGGGCCGTGGAACGTGACCCGGTCGGCCAGGCCGAGCGAGAGGGCCTGGGCCTCCAGCGCCCCGAGCTCGGGCCCGGCCCCGAAGACCTCCACGCTCATCCGGGGATCGGGGGCCACCGCCTCGAGGAGCACGTCCACGCCCTTGTGCCGGATGAGCCGGCCGACGAACCCGACCCGCAGGGTGCCGACGGGCGGCGGTCGCCCCACCGGTGCGAACCGGTCGAGGTCGACCCCGAGGGGCAGGACGACGAGCTCACCCCGCAGTCCCTTGCCGCGGAGTATGCGACCGGCCTCCTCGTTACAGGGATAGGCCCCGGCGGCCCGCTCGAGGGACCACCGTTCGAACCACCGGAACGGCGGCGGGTACCGCTTCTCGATGTTCTGCGCCGAATAGACGACGAAGGGGAGGGTCGGGTTCCGCAACCACCGGAAGAGGAGGATCTCGGCCACGGCCAGGCCGAAGGGCTCCTCATTCAGGTCGAGCACGTCCCACGCCGTCGATCCGAGCAGCCGCCACAGTGGACGCGGGTCGTAGACGAACAGGTTGGGATGGCGGCCCAGGGTCCGCACCGCAACCACGAAGTCGTCGCCGGCCGGCTCGAACTCCACCATCGATCCGCCCTCCTCCCAGCGGGCGGCCACGGCCAGGGTCAGGTCCACCCCTCTCGAACGCAGCTGTCGTTCCCGCTCCCTCCACGCCGTGACCACCCCGCTCTTGGAGATGCGGAGGACCCGGAGGGGCGTCCCGTCGGGAGCCGGCGGTGGATCGGCAGGCGGCTCCGGCACCACCGTCACCAGCTGATGGTGGCGGGAGCCGAGTCGTCGAACGTCCGTCCGTCGGCCGTCCACTGCTCGGCCGGGATCCGGGCCGAGGGCACCACCGTCATCGACCCGCGGTGTCCCGGCATCACGAACCTGGTCACGATCGTGCCGGTGGCGCCCTGGTCGAGGGTGCCGGGGGCGGCGACCGCCCAGGTGGGTCCGTCGGCCCCCTTGACCGCCACCGGTCCGGCACCGGTCATGGTGATGTGCGAGGCCCGGGCCGGGAGATTGTCGGCCACCAGCCCGATGTAGCTCCCGTAGGGGGCGGGATTGCCCGGGTACGGCCCGGCGATGAACTGCGACTCCCCGGCCGGGGTGTCGTTGGCGATGTGGGTGGTGATGGTCACCGCGGTGTTCGACCCCGAGCGGCTGGTGGTGACCCCCACGTGGACCGACAGGTACGGGTCGAGCTTGTTGCCACCCAGGTTGATCACCGACACGGCCACCGAGGTCGGGGTGAGACTGCCGCTCACACCGCTCACCACCCACGCCGCCTCGTCGGTCGGGTCGGCCGACCAGATCATCAGGTGGCGCCCGGCCACTGCGCTCGACACCGACGAGGCCAGCGTCTTCAGATCGGCGGTCTGTCCCTGGAGCTGGCTGAGCACCACTCCGGCCAGCGCCCCCAGGCCGTCCTGACGATCGCTGGAGGTGGTCGAGGTGTAGGTCAGACCTTCGTACTGATCGTGGAGGAGGTACTGCTCGACGTTGTCGGCGCTCACTGTCATCCCGTCGACCTCCACCGGTCCGCTGGCCACCAGCAGCTGCCGCACGCCGGCCACGTCGAGGGTGAGGACACCGTCCACCGGCTGGCCGGTCCGCGCCGTCCACATCTTGGCGGCCAACGGAGCCGTCACGTCGAACTGCGGGGTGAGCCCGAGGTTCCGGAAGTCCAGTGACGGGTGCAGCCATCCCCAATTGCGTTCCAGGTCACCGGTGACCGGCACCTCGCCTTCGGTCAGGGGAACGTCGCCGGAGGGTTGGAGGCTCCCGAGATGCACGGAGCCGTCCTGGGGCATGGCCGTCCCCACCTCGAGGAACGCCCCCGAGCCGGCTCGCATCTCGGCGTTGTTGGCCGCCAGCACCAGGTAGGTCTGGGGTCCCTGGAGGATCGTGGCCGTGGCCGCCGAGACCCCCGCCGCCCTGGTCAGGCGGAGCCGGGCCACGTCGAGCTGGGAGACGAACTGGTTGTACTTGGAGGCCAGCGGGGCCACCAGCGCCTGCGACGGTCCGGTGTCGATGCCGTCCAGCTGTCGGGCCGAGGAAAGGGAGATGGCCGACAGCGTCCGGAGTGAGGCCACCCGCTCGGGACCGGCGCCATGGGGTTGGTTGAGCACGGCATGCACCTGGGACAGGAACGAGGACCCGACCGACGACACCGTGCCGGCCGCCGTGCTCAGGGCTTGGACGGATCTGAACTGCCGGCCGATGACCGGCACGATGGTCACCGGTGCGAAGAGGGGGGAGGACAGATCGGACCGGGCGCCGGCGAACTGGGCGTGGGCCGAATCGAGGAGGCGTTGCGACTCCGACGAGGTCAGCTCACCGGGGGACAGGTTCGACTTCACCTCTTCGAGGAGGGCCAGGCCTCGCTTGTCGTTTCGGTAGGCCGACATGGCCTTGGTGCCGATGACCAGGAGCCAGACCACCACCACGACGATCACGATGGTGGCGATCAGCCACCTCCGCCGACGCCGACCGGCTCGCTTGCTCACAGGTCCCTCTCGGTGTTCCAGGCATCGGCTGCAGGAGGCACTGGCTGCCGACGCGGGGTACCAGGGCCCGCCAAATCGTACTGGAGCCCGCACCGGAATTGTGGGTTCCCGGGGCCACGGTGCCCGGGACGGCGACACCCAGGACGCCCCATGAGCCGGACCTCGCCGGCTGCGCCGCTAGCATCGCTGCGTGTCGTTCACGGCCATTCGCATGGCGGTAGGACGGATCTTGCTGGTCGCCGGCGTCCTGATCCTGCTGTTCATCCCCTATCTCCTGTGGGGGACCGGGCTGTCGACATCCCACAACCAGAGCCTGCTCCGCCAACAGTTCAAGGCTGATCTCCATCGGCTGGCCACCACCACGCCGACCACCCTCCCGAAGACCGGCCATCCCACCCTGGAGGTGGCACCGCCGCAGTCCGCTCCTCCGCTGGGCAGCCCGGTGGGGACCATCGACATCCCCCTGATCAGCTTGTCCATGGTGGTGGTGGAGGGCACGGCCGACGCCCAACTGGCGCTGGGACCGGGCCACTACCCGGGGACGCCGTTTCCGGGCGAGGCCGGCAACGCCGCCATCGCCGGGCACCGCACCACGTACCTGCACCCGTTCTACGATCTCAACGAATTGACCCCGGGCACCCCCATCTACATCGTCACCACCCAGGGGAACTTCCAGTACGACGTCACCGGCCAGCAGATCGTCGGCCCGAGCGACGTCTCCGTGGTCGACCAGACGACGACGCCCCAGCTGACCCTCACCACCTGCAACCCCCGCTACAGCGCCACCCAGCGGCTGGTGGTCCACGCCGTGCTGGTGTCGGGCGTGCTGAACGGCACCGGGCCCAAGACCACCACCGATCCCGTCCCGCCCAAACTGTCACGGGCCAAGACCCCGACCCCGCCGGCCAAGAACTGGACGGTGGCCATCCTGTGGGGCGTGGTGGTGGCCGCCGGCATCACCGCCGTGTGGATCGGGGCCCGCCGGACCCGCCGGGGAGCCCGGGCCCTGGTCCTCGGAGGCGGGCTCTTGGTCTGGCTGGTGGTGGTGTTCTACTTCTTCCAGTCGCTGGCGCCGCTGCTACCCGCCAGCTACTAGACCCGAGCCCGGCGGCCGAGTTGGATCAGGCGGACATCCGACGGCGACGGCGCATGAGCACGCCCCCCGCCACGATCGCTCCGAGACCCAGGACCGCCAACTCCTCCACGTCTGCACCGGTGAAGGGCAGGCTGGTCGAACTGGCGGAGACGGTGGTGGCAGCCGGTGCCGGCCCGTCAGGAGTGGTGGCCGTCGTCACCGTGCCGGTGGTGCTCTGCACGGCCGGCGTGACCACACAGGTCGGCTCGTTGAACGTCTGAGTCACCGTGCAATTGCGGTCGCCGCACCGGCGGTCCCCGACACCATCAAAAGAGATGCCACGGCCATGCCCGAACCGATCAGTATTCGCTTTGCCCTCATCATGGTTGCCCTTCTTTTCGTAGAGGCAGAGCCTCTGCGTACCCCTCGTACACACCACGGACTCACAGCGAGACCTCGGTACTCATCAATAATGCCGATCGCGCGTGCAACATTCGCAATCAGTACCACGTTGAGCCATCGAGCTACCACTCTTTGTGACTTTTCCCTGGTCGAAATGCGTTTCACCACGCAGGGTGGGCACGGTGGGAAAGCAAAAAAGAAGGGGGCGGGCGACGCATCCGGGCCGCCAGGGACCCGCCTTGGAGGTCAGTGCGGAACCAGTTGGCCGAACGTGCTGCACAGGCCGGACGCCTCGATGACCACGAAGGCAGCCACGATCACCAGGACCACCGGCAGCCTCCATCGGCTGCCGCTCCTCGCCATCGGAGTCGGCATGTACCACTGGGGCAACAGACCTCCCGACTGCTCCAGGCCGCCCAGGTACACCGACAGCGGTACCGCCTCCTCGTCGATGGGCTCGTTCGGATCGGCGGCCATGGCCAGCTCGGTCAGCTGCTCCTCGGTGATGCCCTGGGGCAATGGGACGGTGGCGGTCGAAAGGCGATCCCGACCCATCGCACCTCCAGGCCCGGGGTGGTCCGCTTCCCGTCCTTCGAAATGCTCGTCCACCGGGGGCCTCCCTCCGAGACTCGGGCGCCAGGCCCGCACCGCCATCCTACCTGCCCGGGCCCGATGGGCTCCTTACAGGTGGGTCAGCAGCAGGTGGACCACCGACTCCAGGACCACGATGAACACCCCGACCAGCACCAGGGCGAGGATGTAGAAGATCCGGCGTCCCGCCGGACGGTCGGGCCCGCCGGCGGTCCCGATGCCCACCACGGCCAGAGCCAGGACCCCGACGACATCGGCAATGGCGAAGGCGTGCCTGACCGACCACACTCCCTGATCGGCCAGGACGAAGATGATGACGGCGGGGATGGCCGCCGAGACGATCGACCACGAGCCGCGGAGCTCGTCGGCCACGTCGGCCCAAGTCATCTCCAGCCGTCTCCACGAGTGCATGGTGACCAGTGCCGACAGGGCGTGGGCCAGCCAGATGGCCACCGCCCCGACGATGACGACGCCGGCGGCCGTCAACGCACTGGGAGTGTTCTCGTAGGTGAGCCCGGCGATGGCCACCAGGGTGGAGATGGTCCCGTAGACATAGCCGGCCAGCCACCGCACCGAGGGATCGTGCCGATCGCCTTCGGAACCCGAGCGGTCCGATGGTACCGATGATGGTTCCGGCTGTGGTTCCGGCTGTGGTTCCGACGGGTGGTCGGGTCGGTCCGTCACCGAGGGCCACGCCACATCTCGCCGGCCCCGATCGGCACTGGCGGCCACGCCACGACAGATGTCACACCACGTGGACGATCAACGGGATCGTTCCGGTGATGACGGACACGGGGTGTCTCGTCCATGGGCCAGCACCCTAGTCCTGCCCCGGTCCCCGACGGCCTGTCCGGACCGTGCCGGAACGGCCCCGGCCGGCCGGCCCGTGCGGCTACCCCGGGGCTATGGCCCGGCGCAGCGTGACCACATCCGATGTGGTGAGAGTCACCACGTTGGCCGGTTAGTGGTATGCGGGGCGGTGGTCGATGACTGTCGGGAGGCCCAGGAGCAACGTGCCGGGGCCGGGGCCGCGGCCGGTCGTGTTGGGACAGTTCAGATCGTGCTTCACCGTCCAGGTCGACGGCACGATCGGGGCGAGGCGGCCGGGGCCGATGACCGGTCTCGGGTGCATGGGTCAGGAGCAGTCGGCGGCGAGGTCGGTCCCGACGACCTGGTGGGGACCCACCCTCACCGTCCGGGTGGGGGTGTCGGGCTGTCCGGCCAGGACGTACCGCCCGGGGGCGACGGTGAACCGGTAGGTCATGGTGCCGTGACCGCTCCGGTGGGCCACCAGCCTTCCCCCCCGGTAGACGGTGATGAAGTCGCGGAGCTCGTCGTACCGGCGGTGGGTGAGCCCCGGTGCTCCGGTACATGGGTAGACGGATCCGGTGAGCACCGCCGGTGCCGGCTTCGGGGGCGGCGAGGGCTGCCCCGACGACTGCGAGCAGCCGGCCAGCAGGGCCGCCACTCCGACGATCGAACCGGCCACCACGCCCGCCGGTGACCACTTCCCGCCCCTGCGCCCGCGTCGACTTCGGCGTGTCCGCATATCTCCGGCCCTTCCTGGTCTCGCTACCTCCTACGAGCTGCCGGACAGCCGGGTTGACACGTCGGAACCGAACGGGCGGTGGGCCCCGGGAAGGCGGCAAAGGCGTGAGGCACGCCCGGGACGGATCACCGGGCGTGCCTCATCTCACGAACAGCCGCTGGTGGTGCCGCAGCTGGCGCACACGTAGCAGGACCCCGCCCGCTGCATGGCGTTGCCGCACTGGTAGCAGTAGGGAGCGTCCCGGGGCTCGGACCGCGCCACCGGCTGATCGGCGGGGACGGGCGAGCCGACGGCGCCACCCTGCGACCCAGGGAGGCCCTTCTCGTTCTGGTCGGCGGGGTCGGCGGTGCCCGCACTGGCATCGATGACGGTGGCGGTCACCGGGTCGACGGTGTCCTCCACGATCCCACTGGACTGGGTGGCCGTCTCCTCCACGCCCGGGAGGGTGGGCTGCATCCGCTCCGCCGTCGACAGCACGCCGAGCTCGGCCCGGGCCTCGAGGGGGAGGTAGTCGACGGCCAACCGACGGAAGATGTAGTCGACCAGGCTGGTGGCGATGCGAAGTTCGGGATCGTCGGTGATACCGGCCGGCTCGAAGCGCATGTTGGTGTACTTCCGCACATAGGTGGCGAGCGGCACACCGTGCTGGAGGCCCAGGCTGACGGAGATCGAGAAGGCGTCCATGATGCCGGCCAGGGTCGACCCCTGCTTGGACACTTTCATGAAGACCTCGCCGGGGCGGCCGTCCTCGTACTCCCCCACCGTCACGTACCCCTCGCAGTCGGCCACCCTGAAGGCGAACGTCGACGACGCCCGACGCCGGGGCAGCCGCTCGCGGACCGCGCCGACCACCACCGTGTCGGCCGTCCGGGTCTGCTCGTGGGCCAGTGCCCTCTCCAGGCCGGCGATCTTCTCGGCCAGCTCGCGGGCGTGGGCCTCGGCCTCGGAGCCGGGAGGCACGGATCCGGCGTCTTCTTCGGCGCCGGCCTTCTTGGTGGTCGACAGGGGTTGGCCCACCTTGCAGTTGTCGCGATAGACGGCCACGGCCTTGATGCCCAGATGCCAGGCGTCGATGTGCAGCTGTTCGACGTCCTCCACGGTCACGTCCTCGGGCAGGTTGACCGTCTTGGAGATGGCCCCCGAGATGAACGGCTGGACCGCGCCCATCATGCGCACGTGGCCCAGGTAGTGAATGGTGTTGTCGCCCATGGAGCAGGCGAACACCGGGAGGTGCTCGGCGGCCAGGTAGGGCGCCCCCACGATGGTCTTGTGCTCGTCGATGTAGGCGATGATCTCGTCCACCTGGTCGGGCGAGTACCCGAGCCGGGTCAGGGCCCTCGGCACCGTCTGGTTGACGATGGACATGGTGCCCCCGCCCACCAGCTTCTTGGTCTTCACCAGACCAAGGTCGGGCTCGACCCCGGTGGTGTCGCAGTCCATCAGGAGCCCGATGGTGCCGGTGGGGGCCAGCACGCTGGCCTGCGAGTTGCGCACGCCGTACTGCTCCCCGGTCTCGACGGCCAGTTCCCACGCCTCTTGGGCGGCCGACAGCAGATCGGTCGGGACCAGCTCCTCGTCGATGTCGGCCACGGCGTCGCGGTGCATCTTCAACACGTTGAGCATCGGTTCGACGTTCTCGTGGTAGCCGGCGAACGGTCCCATCCGGGCCGCGGTGCGGGCCGAGGTGGCATAGGCGTGGCCGGTCATCAGGGCGGTGATGGCCGCGGCCCAGGCCCGTCCCTGGTCCGAGTCGTAGGGGAGGCCCTCGGCCATGAGCAGTGCGCCCAGATTGGCGTACCCGATGCCCAGCTCGCGGAACCGTCGGGAGTTCTCGGTGATCTTCTCGGTGGGATAGTCGGCATTGCCCACGATGATCTCCTGGGCGGTGAAGATCACCTCGACCGCCGACCGGAAGCCCTCGATGTCGAACGACGAGTCCTCGTGGAGGAAGGTCATCAGGTTGAGGCTGGCCAGGTTGCACGCCGAGTTGTCGAGGTGCATGTACTCCGAGCACGGGTTGGACCCGTTGATCCGCCCGGTGTTGGAGGCGGTGTGCCACCGGTTGATGGTGGTGTCGAACTGCATGCCCGGGTCGGCACACTCCCATGCCGCCTGGGCGATCTGGCGGAACAGGTCGCGGGCGGGGACCCAGCGGACCGGCTGCCCGTCCCCCCGGCTGGTCAGGGCCCAGTCCCGTCCTTCGACCACGGCTTCCATGAACTCGTCGGTGACCCGCACCGAGTTGTTGGCGTTCTGGTACTGCAGGCTGATCGAGTCCTTGCCGTCGAGGTCCATGTCGAAGCCGGCGTCGCGCAGCACCCGGGCCTTGCGCTCCTCGGTCGCCTTGCACCAGATGAAGTCCTCGATGTCGGGGTGGTCGGAGTCGAGGATGACCATCTTGGCCGCCCGTCTCGTCTTGCCGCCGGACTTGATCGTCCCGGCCGAGGCGTCGGCCCCCCTCATGAAGCTCACGGGTCCTGACGCCGTGCCCCCGCCCTTCAGCAATTCCTTGGACGACCGGATGCGGGACAGGTTGACCCCCGCCCCCGAGCCGCCCTTGAAGATCACGCCCTCCTCGGTGTACCAGTTGAGGATCGAGTCCATGGTGTCGTCGACCGAGAGGATGAAGCACGCCGATCCCTGCTGGGGAACGCCGGCCACTCCGATGTTGAACCACACCGGTGAGTTGAATGCCGCCTTTTGGTGGATGATCAGGTACTTCAACTCGTCCCGGAAGGTCTCGGCCTCGTCGTCGTCGGAGAAGTAGCCGTCCTTTATGCCCCACGACGTGACGGTATCCACCACCCGGTCGGCCACCTGGCGCAGCGACCACTCGCGCTCATCGGTGTTGGGGGTGCCACGGAAGTACTTCTGGGCCAGGATGTTGGTGGCGTTGAAGCTCCAGCTCTCGGGCACCTCGACCTGCAACTGCTCGAAGGCCACCGTCCCGTCCCGGTAGTTGGTGATCCGGGCATCGCGCCGCTCCCACACGACCTCGTCGTAGGGATGGACACCCTCGGTGGTGAAGCGGCGGCGGATGCCGATACCGGTGCGCTGGGGGGCAATAGCCATGTGGTGGACCTCTTTCTCGGTTCTTCTGGATTCGCTGCTCGTAGTGAACGCTTGATGCTGACTGTGTGGTGGCTGGTCGGTCGTGTGGTCGGGCGCCGGTCGGGAGGACGTGGTCGGGAGTCGAGTGGCTGGCTGCCGGGTCGGACCGGGGACCCTCCCCGGGACCGACACCGCCCGGCCTCACCGTCCCCGACCGAGTCGGCACCCACGCTCGTCTCGAAGAGCGTCAGGACAACACTTTACCGTCAAAGCACTATATGTTGTGGTTGTCCCTCCCCCGAGGTACGAGATAGTGGGTCTATTACAGCAGCGTAGTTACACCCCTGTCAATCGATTTCTTCCCGAAAGGCCGATTCCCGGCCGCCGAATTCCCAGTTGGCGGGACGTTCGCGAAGAATTGCAAATGATTGCTGCGCAGCGCGAGCACCCTGGCCGCCGGTGCGGAATAACTACAGTCCCTGCGTGGCATCACGTGCTCCGGTCTCGGTCGCCGTCGACGCCGGTACCACCGGCGTCAGGGCCCTGGTGGTCGACGAGCACGCCCAGGTGGTCGACGTCTCCTACCGCGAACTGACCCAGTACTTCCCCCGTCCCGGATGGGTGGAGCACGATGCCGCCGAGATTTGGGACGCCGTCCGGGCCACCCTGGCCGAGGTGGCCGGTCGGTTGGTCGATGCCGGACGGGTGGCCCGCTCCATCGGCATCACCAACCAGAGGGAGACGGTGGTGGCGTGGGACCGGCGGACCGGCACCCCGGCCCACCGGGCCATCGTCTGGCAGGACCGCCGGACCGCTCGGTGGTGCCGGGCCCTGGCCGAAGCCGGTCACCTCCCGCTGATCCGGGAACGAACCGGCCTGGTCCTCGATCCGTACTTCTCGGCCACCAAGATGCACTGGCTGTTGGCCGAAGGCGGCGTCTCCCCCGCCGAGGGCCTGGCCCTGGGCACCGTCGACTCGTGGGTGCTGTGGAACCTGACCGGCGGCCCCGACGGTGGCGTGTTCGCCACCGATGCCACCAACGCTTCTCGGACCATGCTCTTGGACATCGTGGTCCGGCGGTGGTCCGACGAGCTCTGCGATCTCTTCGGAGTGCCCCCCGGCACCTGGCCGATGTGCGGCCATCGTGTGGCCGGTTCGGTCGGCTGGCCGAGACCGCCCTCGGAGCCGGCTCGCCGCTCCTCGGCGTGCCCATCAGCGGCATGGCCGGCGACCAGCACGCCGCCCTGTTCGGTCAAGCCTGCTTCGACGCCGGGATGACCAAGGTGACCGTCGGCACGGGGAGCTTCGTCTTGATGAACACCGGACCGGTGTGCCCGCCCCCGGTGGACGGGCTGATCACCACGCTGGCCTGGGACCTCGGTGCCGACGGCCAACACGCCATCGGGGCCGACGGAGGGCCGACCGAGGGGCGGTCGGCCGTCGCCTACGCCCTCGAGGGCTCGGTGTTCTCCTCGGGGACAGGCATCCAGTGGCTGCGCGACGGGATGGGGATCATCGGCCGGGCCGACGAGCTCGAGCCGCTGGCCCGCTCGGTGGAGACCAGCGACGGCGTCACCGTGGTCCCCGCCTTCACCGGACTGGGCAGTCCCCACTGGGATCCCGGGGCCCGGGGGACCATCCTCGGCCTCAGCCGCGGTGTGGGCCGGGCCCACCTGGCCCGGGCCATGGTCGAGGCGATGAGCTTTCAGATCCGGGACGTCACCGACGCCATGGGGGCCACGGCCACCGCTCCGTCGTTGCTCCGGGTCGACGGCGGGGCGTCGGTCATGGACCTCCTCCTCCAGCTGGTGGCCGACCAGTCGCGCCTCGAGGTGGTGCGACCCCGTTCGGTGGAGACCACCGCCATCGGCGCCGCCACCCTGGCCGGGCTGGCCGAGGGGGTCTGGGGTTCTCTCGACGAGCTGGCCGGGCTGTGGACGGCCGATGCCTCGTTCGCCCCGGTGGTGCCGGCCGAGGACGCCGACCTGGCCCACCGGGCATGGCAGCGGGCGGTGGCCCGATCGAGGCAGTGGACCACCGGGGACGAGCCCGCCCCGGCCTGACCGCGGGCCGGCGCTCAGTCGGGCTTCTGCCAGCCGTGGTCGGCCAGCTCGGCCATGATCGAGATCCACTGGAGCTCCCGCTCCCGCAGGATCGGGTCGGCCCGACCGACCACCAACACCAGACCGGCGTGGACCATGCCGGCGGCTGCGGTGGTGGCGTGCTCGACCACCACGATGTCGGCCATCGGCACCGATGCCGTCGCTTCCGATCCGGACCGGCCCACCCTCGGGCCCACCACCGTCCCGGCCATGTCCGAGAGCTGTTCGATGGCGGGCGGGCGGCCGTCACAGGCCACGATGTCGGCCCCGGCGACGTCGTAGATGGCCACGAAGGTGGCACCCAGGCTCCGCCGCACCCGCACGGCCAGATGTTCGAGCAGCCCGGTGCCGGAAGCCTGCGTGAAGAGCTCGGTGGCCATGCCCAGGAGCTCGGCATGGCGGTCGGGCAGGGCGCCTTCGACCGGCCGCACCGACTCGATGACGACCCCGTCGACCTCGAGGATCTCGTCCCGCAACAGGGTGATCAGATCGTCGCCGGCCAGGCCCACTCCCAGTTCGTCGACCACCACCCCGCGGTGGCGCTCGAGGATGTCGATGGAGATCACGTCGCCGCCCACGGAGCCGATTCGGCTGGCCACGGCTCCGAGTGCGCCAGGCCGATCGGGAAGCCGCACCCTGATCAGGTAGTTGGACACCGGCTCAGGCTAGGCGTTGTCTGTGTACGGACTGTTTCCAAACGGTTACGACATCCCACGTGCCGATCAGAGCTATCCCCTTCACCGATAGTCACCTCCGTGCCGGCCCGGGCCGGGCTGGTCGCCGCAACACCCCCACCCTCTGGATCAGGCGGCCCGGTCCCGGTGGGCGTACTGGTCCACGTACTCCTGGCCCGAGAGCCGGGCGATCTCCGACATCAGCGAGTCGGTGAGGTCCCGGAGCTCGTCCTTCTCGCAATCGGGGTTGGGCTGACCGCACCGCCCGGTGGTGATGACCGTGCCGTCCCGCAGGTAGGTGACCGGCGGTCCGAACCGGATGGTCACCGAATGGAACGGGCGCATGATCCGGCTTCCCGGTGGCTGGACGGCCCGGGTGCCCACGATCCCGACGGGGATGATCGGTACGTCGCAGTGCAGCGACAGCCGGGCCACGCCGGTGTGGCCCCGATGTAGGCGGTAGTCGGGGGCCCTGGTCCCCTCGGGGTAGATGCCGAGGACGTGGCCGGACTCGAGCACCTTGACGGCGGTGTCCAGTGCCCTCTGGGATGCGTCGCCTCCCGCCCGGTTCATGGGGATCTGCCCGGCCGACCGGAAGAACCAGGCGGTGCGCCAGTCGTCGAAGTACTCGGCCTTGGCCACATAGGTGACGCGGCGCCGGAGGACCAGGGGGAGGAAGAAGGAGTCGCAGAAGGACTGGTGGTTGGCCGCCAGCACCACCGGCCCGTGTCCCGGTACGTGCTCCCGCCCTTCCACGTCGATCCGCCAGAACAGGTAGAACACCGGGCTCAACAGCGCCTTGAGGATCCAGTAGGCCACGGCCAACGGTACCGCCAGTTGTGCTCTACTGCACTCCATGTCCTCGGTCGCCACCGATCGCTCCGGTCTCTCCGATCCCTCGCACCCGGCTCCGGCGCCCCCGGCGACCTCGTGGACGGTGCTGGGGCGACGGGTGGGCCTCCCCGTCGAGGTGCACCGGGCCGCCCAGTGGAGTGCCCAGTACCTGGTGCCGGCGTCGGCGGCCCAGCGGATCGTCGCACCGACCGGCCTGGAGGTCGCCGGGCCGGTGCCGGGAAGGGCCATGCTGGCCCTGGCCGTCTGCCGTTACGACGACACCGACCTCGACCCCTACCACGAGGTGGCCATGAGCTTCGTGGTCCGGACCCACGACGCGCCCACCGGCGCCTCGGCCGCCCACAAGGCCGGCGAGTTCGCCACCGGAGCCATCGGCGCCTACATCCACCGGCTTCCGGTCGACCAGGAGTTCACCTGCGCGGCCGGACGGGACATCTGGGGGTTCCCCAAGTGGGTCACCTCCATCGACATCGACGAGCCCCCGCCGGGGCGGCCGAGGCCCGGGACCGGGACCACGGCGCGCCTCACCGACGGCGGCGACCACATCCTCACTCTCACCATCAGGTCCGGTGGTCGGCTGCGGCTCCCTTCCCAGGCCCCGCCCACCTACTCGTTCGCCGACGGCGTCCTGCGGTGCACGGAGTGGACGATGTCGTCCACCGGCACGGCGGGGCGTCCGGGAGGGGCGACCCTGGTGCTCGGCGACCATCCGGTGGCCGACGAGCTGCGCTCGCTCGGACTCCCCAAGCGGGCCCTGTTCTCCTCGTCGGCCGCCCTCATGACCGCCTCTTTCGGCGCCGCCCGGGCGGTGACGGTCGGCGACCTCCGACCTCCGACCTCCGACCGGCACGACCGGTGGGGGCGATCCGGCGCCGCCACCGGCCGGGGCGCAGATTGACCCCACCCGGTCCCACCCGTAGCGTCTGGAAACTGTGGATCGTCGACTCACACCGAAGGGAGCGCAGCGAAAGGCGGAGCTGATGGACCTGGCGGCCCGCAGCTTCGCCGCCGACGGCTACCACACCACCTCGGTCACCAGCATCGTCGACCGGCTGGGCGTGGGGAAGGGGGTCTTCTACTGGTACTTCGACTCGAAGGACGAACTGCTGATCGAGATCCTCGGCGACGCCCTCCGATCGATGCGGGAGGCCCAGCGCGACGCCATCGCCGGTGAGCCCGACCCGGCCCGGCGTATCGAGCAGGGGATCCGGTCATCCCTGCGATGGCTGGCCGACCATCGCCATCTGTTCGCCCTGATGGAGTTCGCCCGGACCGAGGAGCGGTTCGCCCCGGTCATTCGCCAGGGGGACCGCCAGACGGTGGCCGACGCCCTGCCCCATGTGAGTGCCGGCATCACCGCCGGGCTGCTGCGGGGGGAGGACCCGGTGGTGCTCACCATGGCCATTCTCGGAGTGACCGGTCATCTGGCCCGGGTGTTGGTCCTCGAACAGGGGCACGACACCGACACGGTCGCCGAGGCCGCCATCGCCTTCTGCCGCCAGGGCTACGTGGCGGCCGCCAGTCCCGCACTGACCCGGAGGATCGCATGACCGAGCTGACCGCCCGCCAGACCGCCCCGTTCGTCGACGGCCTCCACTTCGGCGAATGCCCGCGCTGGCACGAGGGACGGCTGTGGTTTGCCGACTTCTACCGGAGTGCGGTGCTGTCGGCCGACGAGTCCGGTGCCGTCCGGGTCGAGGTCGAGGTGCCCGGAGAGCCGGCCGGTCTGGGCTGGTTGCCCGACGGCCGACTGCTGATCGTGGCCCGCAAGCCCAGGACCGTGCTGCGGGTCGAGCCCGACGGCGAGCTGGTCGAGCACGGCGACCTCAACCCGATCGCCACCTTCTACGGCAACGACATGGTGGTCGACCAGAACGGACGGGCCTACGTCGGCAACTTCGGCTTCGACCTCGACCGGTTCATCGACGAGCAGGGCCTGGGGGCGCTGGTGGAGACGCCCGGGGCCCCCACCACACCCCTCATCCGCGTCGACGTCGACGGATCGGCCCACGCCGCCACCGACCAGCTGGCCTTCCCCAACGGCTCGGTCATCACACCCGACGGCAAGACGTTGATCGTGGCCGAATCGCTGGCCGGGCGGCTGACCGCCTTCGACATCGCCGACGACGGCACCCTCAGCGGCCAGCGGGTGTGGGCCTCGCTGACCTGGTGCGCACCTGACGGGATCTGCCTCGACGGGCAGAGGCGGGTGTGGGTGGCCAACGCCCTGACCTCCGAGTGCCTGCTGGTGGAAGAGGGCGGCGACATCGTCGACCGGGTCGCCACCTCGCAGACGTGCTTCGCCTGCATGCTCGGGGGATCGGATCGCCGGACCCTGTACGTGATGACCGCACCGACCAGTAACGAGGCGACGGTCAGTTCCACCCGGCAGGGGCGGATCGAGCAGATCCGGGTGACGGTGGGCGGAGACGGCCTGCCCTGAAGCCGCCGGTCGGCGGAGGCGGATCAGCGGAGGCGGATCAGCGCCTTGCGGAGGCTGCGGACGCCCTGTCCGATCCGCTGTTCGTTCTCGATGAGGGCGAATCGAACGTGCCCGTCCCCCCCGGGGCCGAAGCCCACGCCGGGAGAGGTGGCCACGTCCGCCTCTTGCACCAGGTACCGGGAGAACTCGAGTGAACCCATCTCCCGGTACGGCTCGGGGATGGGGGCCCATACGAACATGGTGCCCTTGGGCGGGGTGACCGGCCAGCCGATGCGGTTGAGCCCGTCGCACAGGGCGTCACGCCGGGCCTGATAGGTCTCGTTGATCACCTTGGGATAGTCGGGTGCCTCGTTCATGGCCACGATGGCGGCGATCTGGATGGGCTGGAAGGTCCCGTAGTCGAGGTAGCCCTTGAGCCTGGTCAGGGCCTGGACGATGGCGGCATTGCCGACCAGGAACCCGACCCTCCAGCCCGCCATCGAGAACGACTTGGTCATGGTGTAGAGCTCGACGGCGACATCCTTGGCCCCGGGGACCTGGAGGATCGAAGGCGGCGAATACCCGTCGAAGGCGATGTCGGCATAGGCGAAGTCGTGCACCAGCACGATGTCGTGCTGGCGGGCGAAGTCGACCAGCCGGCTCATCCAGGCCAGGTCCACGCACTCGGTGGTGGGGTTGTGCGGGAACGACAGCACCACCAGCCGGGGCTTGGGCCACGCCGACTCCCATGCCTCCATCAGGTTGTCGAAGAAGGCCTCGCCCGGGCTCCCGACGTCCTCCGCCCCGGGGGCGTCGAGCCGGACGTGTCGCACGTCGGCTCCGGCGAACAGCGGGGCGTAGATGTGGATCGGGTAGGACGGGGACGGCACCAGGGCGGTGTCGCCCGGGCCCACCAGCACCCACATCAGGTGGGACAGGCCCTCCTTGGCCCCGATGGTGGTGACCACCTCCGTGTCGGGGTCCAGTGCCACCTCGAACTTGCGCAGGTACAGATCGGCGATGGCCTGGCGGATCTTGGGGATGCCCCGGCTGGCCGAGTAGCGGTGGTTGCGGGGATTGCGCACCGCCTCGGCCAGCTTCTCGACGGCTACGTCGGGAGACGGGAGGTCGGGATTGCCGAAACCGAGGTCGATCACGTCCCGGCCCTCCCGACGGGCTGCGTCCTTCAGCTCGTTGATGGTGCCGAAGACGTACGGGGGCAGACCATTGATCCGGCGGAACTCCATGCCCTCAAGGCTACCGCCCTCCTCCCCCACCGCCCGACACCCGTCCCGGCCTCCGATCACCCCGACGGGAACGACCACCGCACCGTGTCGGCGGCGGCCGCCACGGCCTCCAGCGACTCCGGCCAGGCACACACCGCCCAGCTGGCTCCGGCCTCGGCCACTTCGACCAACTGCGAAGCGGCCTGGGCGGGGCTCGCCCCGACCGGACCCCCCCAGGTGACCTCCATCCCGGCCGCCGTCAGCGCCCTCACCCGGGTCGGGGCCTCCTCCCACAGGTTCACGGCGACACCCAGCGAAGCCGCCACCTCGATGGTCTTCGGGGCACCTCCCCCCACCCACACCGGGATGCCCAGGGAGCCGACGGCGGACGCCACCACCCCGAGATGGCGGCGACGCTCGTCGGCCGGCCCGTAGCGGATGCCGTAGGCCTCGTTCTCGAGTCGGCTCTGGCGGTCGCCGGTGCCGATGCCGGCGATGAACCGGCCCTGGCTGACCGCCGAGATACCGGCCAGCGTGGCCACCAGCATCTCGTCGGGGAGCAACCCGACCCGGGCCACCAGGGTGCCGAGGACGATGGTCGACGTCGAGGCGGCGATGGCCCCGAGCAGCGGGGCCCAGGAGATCACCGGGCGTCCCGGATTCCCGATGGGCCACAGGTGGTCGAAGCAGAAGACGCCGTCGATGCCGAGCCGTTCGGCCTCCCGGGCGGCCGACAGAGCCGGGCCGGCGCCGTCGTCGAATTGGGGGAGGGTGATGCCGACCTTCACACCCGGCCGTCCGGTCGCCGATCGGGGGCCGTGCCCGGCACCGCCCCGACGGTCACGCCGTCGATTCGACCCGTGCCCTCAGCTCCCGCAGGGCGATCGACATGATCCGGCTCTGGGCCCGCATCTTGATGAAGCCGGGTAGGGGGACCTTCATCTCGACCTCGAGGTGGTAGACGACCTCGGTGCCGCCGTCGGCCGCCGGCGAGAAGACGTACTCCCCGTCCAACTTGGAGGTGATGTCACCCTGGGTCTGTACCCAGGACAGCACCTGCGGCGCCCGGCTGTAGTCGTAGGCCAAGGTGTAGTTGGTGCTGCGACCGAACGCCGCCGCCCGGAAGGTGACCACCGTCGGCCGGCCTTGGTCGTCACGCTCGTCGATGATGACGTCCTTGATGTCCGCCGCCCATTGGGGATAGGCGCCGATGTCGGCGCTGACCTCGAAGCACCGCTCTGGCGTGGCCGACACGGTCATGCGTTCGGTGGCTTGTTCCGCCACAACTCGGCCCTCCTCCTCGAATCGACTGCTGTGGCCGGACAGACCTCAGCCTTCCATGTCGGCAAGCGACGCGGCCAGCCTAGGGGCGAGTCTGTCATAGTCGAAGGATGCCTCGGCCCGGCGACGGGAGGCGGCACCCATCTCCGATCGGAGCCTGTCGTCGGCCAGAAGGCGGCCGATGGCCCGGGTGGCCGAGCCGGCATCGGTGGGGCGCCTGACCACCAGTCCGGTACGTCCGTCCTCGACCGCCTCCACCGCCCCGCCCGACGCTCCCGCCACCTGCGGCACCCCGGCGGCGGCGGCTTCGACGAAGACGATGCCGAACCCCTCTTGTTCGAGCCCGAGCCACCGGTTGCGGCACAGCATCACGAACACGTCGGCCGCACCGACCAGGCGGGGGACGTCCTCGTCCGACAGGCCGCCCAGCAGGCGGACAGGGGCGTCACTCTCGGCGATCCGCCCGGCCAGCCGGTCGGCATCCCTGCCGCGGCCGGCGATGGCCACGGTGAGGTCAGGATGATTCCTCTGCAGCCTGACGGCGGCATCGATCACGATGTCCATGCCCTTGCGGGGGACCAGGCGGCTGACGCTCACCACCAGCGGCCCGTCGGCCGGCAGACCGAGATCGGTGCGCACCTTCCCCCGCTCGTCGGGATCGAGGGGCCGGAAGCGCCGGAGGTCGACCCCGGGAGGGATCTCGACCACCGGCGGCATGGTTCCCTGCCCGACGGCGTGGCGGGCGGCGGCGGCCGGATAGCCCCCGGCCGACACCACCAGGGCGCTGTGCCGGAGCACATGGGCCACCAGTTGCCGGGCGACGGGCAGGCGACCGGGGACCGCCACCTCGGCGCCGTGGAGCAGCACCGCATAGGGGAGCCCGAGCCGCGGTCCGATGACGCCCAGTGGGAAGGCCGGATCGATGACCACGAGCCCGGCCCCGGTCCGGTCGGCCGTGCGGCGGATGCGGCGTACCAGATCGGGCGTGGGGACGAGGACACGACCGGCCACCCGTTCGATGCGGATGCCGCGGGCCGCCTGTTCGGAGTCGAAGGCCGGGGCGTCCGGGTGCGAGCTGGCGGTGAGGACGGTGAAGGTGTCGGGATCGAAACGCCGCCACAACTCCCAGAGATAGGCCTGGATCCCACCGACCTTGGGAGGGAAGTCGTTGGTCACCAGTAGGTGGGTCACCGGCGCCGCCCGTCGTCGGCGAGCCGGTGGTGGCCGGTGCGGCTGTCGTCCTCGCCGGCGTCGAGTCCGAGTTGGTGGGCCGCCCACCGGGCGTGTTCGGCGATCAGCGGATCGTCGTCGGCCATGGCCCGGCGCAGCGACCGCCGGGTGGCGGGATCGCTCCCGTCGCCCACGTTGCCCAGAGCGACCAAGGCATTGCGCCGGAGGTAGCGGGGCTCCCGAGCCGGGATGTACCACCGACCGTGGTCGACGATCAGCTCCTCGTCGCTGGCGGCCAGGAGGCCCAGCAGGTCGACCGAGGCCACGGTGTCGGCTTCGGGGGCGGGAGGTGGCCGACGCCGGTCGGCCACCCGGTTGATCGGGCAGACCTGCTGGCACTCGTCGCAACCGTAGATGCGCCCGCCCAGGGAGCGACGGTACTCCTCGGGAAAGTCGCCGGGCGCCTGGACCAGCCACGCCAGGCACCGGCGGGCGTCGAGGACCCCGGGCTCCACCAGCGCCCGGGTGGGGCAGGCCGTCATGCACCGCCGGCAGGGTCCGCAGCCTTCGGCCGGTGGTGCCGGCTCCGGCGCCGGCCCCGGCCCGACCAGCGGTGCGTCGGTGACCACGCTCCCCAGCACGAACCACGAACCGAGCCCGGGCAGCAGGATGAGCGAGTTCTTGCCGTACCACCCGAGACCGGCACGGTGGGCGGCGGCCCGATCGACCAGGGCGTTGTCGTCACAGACCACCCTCGCCCGCCAACCGAGCGTCCGCAGGTGTGCAGCCATCGGCTCCAACGCACCGCGGAGGGAGGCGTAGTGGTCGCGCCGGGCATAGCGGGCCACCGCCCCGACGGGCCCTTCGTCGGGACCCGGTCGTACGTCTCCGGCCGGGTCCTCCCGGCGCCGGTATCCCCATGCGCCGACCACCAGGGCACGCGCTCCGGGCAGCAGCCGGCCCGGGTCGGTCGAGCGCTCGGGGTTCCGGAAGGTGAACTGCATCCCGCCGTCGAGCCCCTGACTCCTGCGCCGGTGGAGGTCGTCACGCGTCGGCTCGAACACCTCGGCGGAGGCGATGCCCACCGCCGCCAGTCCCGAGGTCCTTCCCAGCCGGACAAGTTCGGGGCCCAGCCCGTCGCATCCGTCGGCGATATCCGGTCGGGGCTGGGAAGAGACCGTTGATCGTGCCACGCTCCATGCTGGCACGCCGGTCGTGCACCCTCACACCGCGCCGCCGTGGCTCCTACAGGCCGGCGGCCTGGCGGGAATGCCTGACCCCGGGCACCAGGCCGGCCTGCTCGAGCAGCCGCACGGCCCGGGCCTCGTCGGCGTCGACGACGACGGCGTCGTCGGGTTGGCGTCCGACGATGAAGGACACCACGCAGTCGTCACAGACATCGGTGTTCCGGTGGCAGCAGTCGGCGCAGTCGATGGTGAAGGCCCCCGTGACGGAGGCCTCGGCCGGTGCCGGCCGGGCCTGGCGGATGGTGGGGACCGGGACCGGCACCGGGACCGGGTCGGCAGGGGTCGGGCCCCCGCCGGTGGTGGGCACTGCGGTGAAGATCGGCACGGTCATGCCTCCTGTGTTCGACGTCCCTTACGTGGGCTTGCCTTGCCCGGTCATGATCCACGGCGGGTGTGACATCGCCGGTGTCACCCCTCCGACCTGGTACTCCGCTGCTCCGAGGCCGCACCGCCACTCCGCCGCCGATCCGGCGACGATCCGGGCTCATCGGCCCGATCGGGCCACAGCCGGGCGGCCCGGAGCCGACCCGGGGATGCCCGGGACCAGGAACCTCCGGTTCAGTACCCCGCCACCGGGTCGACCAGTCCCACCATGGTCTTTCCCGCCGCGAACAGGGCGACGTTGATCCGGATGCGGTCGGCCAACAGGGGCATGACCATCTCGATGGTGTCGGCGGTGTGCGGTGTGATGATGCAGTTGGGCAGGTCCCACAGCGGGTGACCGTCCGGGAGCGGCTCGGGATCGGTCACGTCGAGGGCGGCTCCGGCGATGGCTTCGGACCGGAGGGCGGAGACCAGCGCATCCGTGTCGACATGGGGACCGCGGGCCACGTTGACCAACCAGGCGCTTTCGTCCATGAGGGCCAGCTCGGAGGCGCCGATGATGCCCCTGGTCTCCGGGGTCAGGGCCAGGGCCACCACCACCACCAGCGATCCGGGGAGCACGTCATGGAGCTTGCCCACCTGTACGGTCCGGGTCGCCCCCGGTGTGGGCTCGTCCTGCCGCCGGACCACGGTGGCGTCCACACGGAACGGGGCCAGCTGCTCGAGCAGCGAGGTGGTGATCCCCCCGCCGCCGAGGATCGTGACCCTCTGGTCGTAGAGGCTGGTCCCGGCGGGGATCCCCCATGAGCGGGCGGTGATCCTGGTCGGGAGATGGCGGAGGCCGGCCAGGGCCAGGGTCAGGGCGTGCTCGGCCACCGGCTCGGCATAGGCCCCCTTGGCACAGGTCCAGATCCGGTCGTGGTCCAGCACCCCGGCCTCGGCCACCCGTTCCACCCCGGCGAAGGGGAGCTGCACCCACGAGACGTCGGGGGCCAGGGTGAGCTGCTGTTTCAGGCCGCCCACATCGGCGGGGTCCAGCCACACCAGGGCGTCGGGGCTGTCGGCGACGGGTACCACCGATCCTCCGCCCTCGACCACCGCCTCGGTGGCGAAGGGTGATGCAAAGGGTCCGACGGCGACCGGGGCGGGGTCATGCCCCGGAGACTACCGAAGTGGGGTCGCCGTGAGCGGGCCCGACCGGTCCGGTCGTCGCCGCCCCTGGCTCGGGATTAACTTCGTTGGGCAGCACTGTCCGACGGAGGCGGCCGGACGAGGAACCAGGGGGAACGATGATCGTTCAATTCAATGTCCGGGACTTCCTCGATCGGGCCGAGGCCGCCTATCCGGATCGGATCGGGCTGATCGACGAGCCCAGCCAGCCCGCCGCCCCGTGGGACGCCCTCACCTTCGCCGGCATGGCCGCCCGGGCCAGGGCTCAGGCCGCCGGTCTCGACCGGCTCGGCGTGGGGGCCGGCGAGCGGGTGGCCGTCGTGTCCCACAACTCGTCCCGGCTGCTGACCTCGTTCTTCGGGGTGTGTGGATGGGGCCGCATCCTGGTGCCGGTGAATTTCAGGCTGGCCTCGGCCGAGGTGGACTTCATCGTGGAGCACTCCGGCGCATCGGTGGTGATGGTCGACCCCGAGCTCGAGGACGAGCTCTCCGGCATCAAGGCACCCCACCGGTTCGTGCTGGGGGCCGAGAGCGACGACGTCCTCTTCCCGTCCGACGCCGTGCCCCGGCCCTGGGACTCCGACGAGCAGGCCACGGCGACCCTCAACTACACGTCGGGGACCACCGCCCGGCCCAAAGGGGTGCAGCTGACCCACCGGAACTGCTGGCTGAACGCCGCCATGTTCGGGTGGCACGTCCAGATCTCCGATCAGGACGTCTACCTCCACACCCTCCCGATGTTCCACGCCAACGGGTGGGGGATGCCGTGGGCCACCTCGGCCATGGGCTGCACCCAGGTGGCGTTGCGCAAGATCGACGGTCCCGAGATCCTGAGGCGGGTGGAACGCCACGGCGTGACCCTCCTGTGCGCGGCACCGGCCGTGGTGAACGCCGTGCTCGAGGCGGCCGGCAGCTGGGAGGGCCCCATCCCCGGGGACGGGAGGACCCGGGTGGTGGTGGCCGGCGCTCCCCCGCCCAGCCGCACCATCGAACGGGTCGGGACCGAGCTCGGTTGGGAGTTCCTGCAGATCTACGGTCTGACCGAGACTTCACCGCTCCTGACCATCAACCGGCACCGATTCGAGTGGGATGGCCACTCCTCGGGCGACCGGGCCCGCAAGCTGATGCGGGCCGGGACCCCGGCGGTCGGGACCCGGCTGCAGGTGGACCTGAGCGGGGAGGTCCTGGCCCGCAGCAACACGGTGATGGAGGGGTACTGGAACCAGCCAGCCGAGACCGAGGCGGCGCTGGACAGCGACTGGTTCCACACCGGCGATGGCGGCCTCATCGACGAGGAGGGCCACCTGAACATCGTGGACAGGAAGAAGGACGTGATCATCACCGGAGGCGAGAACGTCTCGTCCATCGAGGTGGAGGACGTCATCTTCTCGATGGAAGGAGTGGCCGAGGTAGCGGTGATCGGTGTCCCCGACGACACCTGGGGGGAGATGGTGGTGGCCCTGGTGGTACCGGCCGACGGGTACGAGCTCACCGAGGAGGGCGTGACCGACCACTGCCGGGCCTCCCTGGCCGGCTACAAATGTCCCAAGCGGGTGGAGCTGAGGGAGGCCCTGCCCCGTACCGCCACCGGAAAGCTCCAGAAGTTCAAACTCCGCGCCCCCTACTGGGAGGGGCGTCGACGACAGGTCAACTGACCGGGGGCCCGCCCCGGTCCTCAGTCCGGCAGGAACCCGACCGGCAGCTCGTTCGACGCATCGGGCGCATCCAGCTGGATCCAGTGGCCGGGACCCTCCATGCGCACGCAACTGGACACCGGTCATCGGCAGCCCGGTGGTCATCGGCAGCCCGGCCCGGCACCCCTGATCAGCGGGCATCACCCGAAGGGAAGTGCAGATCGATGGGACCGGACGGGGCACCCGGGCCTCCGGCCGGCGGCGCATCCTCGGGCCAGCGGGTGGTGATCGACTTGAGCCTGGTGTTGAACCGGACACCCTCCATGCCGTGGACATGGGAATCCCCGAACAGCGATTGCTTCCAGCCTCCGAAGGAGTAATAGGACATCGGCACCGGAATGGCCACGTTGATGCCGACCATCCCGACCTGCACGTCCCGGCGGAACCGGCGGGCCGCGTACCCGTCCCGGGTGAAGATGGCCGTACCGTTCCCGTAGGGGTTGGCGTTGACCAGATCGATGGCCTGGTCCAGGTCGTCCACCCTCAGCACCGACAGCACCGGCCCGAAGATCTCGTCCCGGTAGACCGGCATGGAGGGCGTGACCCCGTCCACCAGACTCGGTCCCAGGAAGAACCCTTCGTCGTGGCCGGGTACCTCGACCTCCCGGCCGTCCACCACCACCTCGGCCCCCTCCGACTCGGCCGAGGCCAGGTAGCCGGCGACCCGGCGGCGATGGCCCTCGGTGATCAGCGGGCCCATGTCCGAGGTGGGATCGGTACCCGGTCCGGTGGTGAGGGCAGCCGCCCGGTCCGCCAGGGCCCGGACCAGCGAGTCACCGCCCCCCACCGCCACCACGGCCGAGATGGCCATGCACCGCTCGCCGGCCGAACCGTAGCCGGCGGCCGTCAGGGCGTCGGCGGTGGCGGCCACGTCGGCATCGGGCATGACCACGGCATGGTTCTTGGCACCACCGAGCGCTTGGCACCGCTTGCCGGTGGCCGTTGCCCGCTCGAACACGTGGCGGGCCACCGGGGTCGACCCCACGAAGGACACTGCGGCCACGTCGGGGTGGTCGAGCAGTGCGTCGACGGTGACGGAGTCCCCGTGGACCACGGTGAACACGTCGTCGGGCAGACCCGACCGGCGCCACAGGTCGGCAACGAGCTCCGAGGGCGAGGGATCCCGCTCGGAGGGTTTGAGGATGAAGGTGTTGCCGCAGGCGATGGCCACCGGGTACATCCACATGGGCACCATCACCGGGAAGTTGAAGGGGGTGATGCCCACCACCACCCCGAGAGGCTGGCGGACCGACGATGCGTCGACACCGCTGGAGACGTCCTCGGAGAACTCCCCCTTCAGCAGATGGGGGATGCCGCAGGCGAACTCGATCACCTCGATGCCTCGCCCCACCTCGCCGAGGGCGTCCTCCAGGACCTTGCCGTGCTCAGCCGTGATCAACCGGGCCAGGTCGTGGCGGTACTGGTCGGCCAGCTGGCGGAAGGAGAACAGGATGCGGGCCCGGGCGGTCAGCGAGGTGTCCCGCCACCGGGCGTACGCCGCCACCGACCGGGCGACGGCCCGACCGACGTCGCCCGGCGAGGCCAGCACCACGTCCGCCGTCTGCTTCCCGCTGGCCGGGTCGTACACCGGTGCGGTCCTCGGTGGGCCGGGCTCGGCGGTGGTCCCGATGGTGCTCACTGGGTTCTGCTCCTTCCGGTTCCGGTCTCTCCGGTGCTGGTCCTTCTGGTGCTTCCGGTCGTCGGGGCGCATCGGGTCCCTCCGGCCCCACGGGCATGGCCCCCGGTGCCCGGCCGGGACCCGACCGGTGCGTGGGAGAATCCACCCATGTCAGACCCGAACCCGACAGCCGGGCCAGGCCCGGCCTCCGCCACCGATCGGACCCGCCTCCGGCGTTTCCCCGAACAGGGCTCGCACCGGGCCGACGACCTGTACGCCGTCCTCGATGCCGGCTTCGTCTGCCACCTCGGGATCGTGGTGGACGGGTACCCGATGGTGGTGCCCACCAGCTACGGCCGGCGGGAGCACCGCCTGTACCTGCACGGCTCGGTGGCCAGTCGCAGCCTGCGGGAGGCACGCCAACCGGTGGACGTGTGCGTAACGGTGACCCTGGTGGACGGCCTGGTGCTGGCCCGTTCGGTCTTCAATCACTCGGTCAACTACCGGTGCGCCATGGTGTTCGGGACCCCCGAGGTACTGACCGACGGGGAGGAGAAGTTGGCCGGGCTCCGGTGCATCAGCGACCATGTGGCCCCGGGCCAGTGGGAGTACGCCAGGTCCCCGTCCCAACAGGAGCTGGCCAAGACCACGGTGTTGCGATTGGCCCTCGACGAAGCGTCGGTCAAGACGAGCCAGGGTCCCCCCGAGGACGGGGACGGACCTGACGGAGCGCTCGGGGTGTGGGCCGGCGAGATCCCGTTGCGCACGGTACGCCTCGATCCGGTGGCCGATCCGTCCCTGGGCGCCGGCATCCGCCTCCCCGACCATCTCATCAGTGGTCGGGCCGCGCCGGGCACGACCCCGTGGCGCCACCTCGACCGGGGATGACCGACCCACCCGGGACCGGCCCATCAGTTGAGGAAGGAGGCGAGGGGCACCGCTTTCATCCCGTGGGCGGCGGCCACCGGCTGGCAGACCACCGAGCCTTCCACCACGTTCACCCCCTCGGCCAGGGCGGCATCGGACCGGGCCGCGTCACGCCAGCCGTGATTGGCGATGTCCAACACGTAGGGGAGGGTGGCATTGACCAGCGCATGGGTGGACGAGTAAGGCACCGCCCCCGGCATGTTGGCCACGCAGTAGAACAGCGAGCCGGCCACCTCGAACGTCGGATCGGAGTGGGTGGTCGGCCGGGTCGACTCGAAGCACCCGCCCTGGTCGACCGAGATGTCGACCAGCACCGATCCGTCCCGCATCTGGCCGACCAATTCGTCGGACACCAGCTTGGGCGCCTTGGCCCCCACCACCAGCACCGCCCCGATCACGATGTCGGCGTCCACACATGTCTCCTCGATGGCGTGGGTGCTCGAGGCCACCGTCTCCAGTCCGCCCCGGAAGTGGTGGTCCACCTGCCGGAGCCGCTCGAGATTGCGATCGAGGATGTACACCTCGGAGTGCATCCCGACGGCCAGCGTGGCCGCCGCCATACCGGCCACGCCCGCCCCGAGGATGACCACCTTGGCGCAACGGACTCCGGGCACCCCGCAGACCAGTACGCCCCTTCCTCCCCCGGGCCGCATGAGGTGGTGGGCGCCCACCAGCGGCGCCATCCGGCCGGCCACCTCGCTCATGGGGGTGAGCAGGGGGAGCGAGTGGTCGGGCCGCCGCACCGTCTCGTAGGCGATAGCGGTGTTGCCGGCGGCCCGGAGGGCCTCGGTGCAGGACAGCGAGGCCGCCAGATGGAGGTAGGTGAACAGGACCTGGCCCTGGCGCAGCCCGAGCCGGGGGTACTCGTCGGCGATCGGTTCCTTCACCCCGAGGATCAGATCGGAGCTCCGACCAGATGTCGTCGGGTCGCTCCACCACCTTGGCCCCGGTGGCGGCGAAGTCGGTGTCGGGGATGGACGAACCCACCCCGGCGCCCTGCTCGACGTAGACCGTGTGGCCGGCCGACGTGAGCTCCCGCACTCCGGCCGGGGTGATGGCCACCCGGTACTCGTCGTCCTTGACCTCCTTGGGCACCCCGACGATCACCGCGTCGTCCTCAATCGCCGATCTCGGTGTAGGCCACGGGCTTCTGCTTGAAGAAGTCGCTCTTGGCGTGAGCCTGGCCAGGATGACCAGCGGGATGCCGAGCAGCAAGGTGATGATGTCGGGATAGGCGCCGCTCCACCCGGAGTGGGTGATCACGTCGATCCCCACGCACAGCAGCACGGCACCACCGACCAACGGGAGGAGGACACCCGTCACGAAGAACCCCGGCCGCTGGAAGGCGACCTTGCGGTAGGCCCAGGCGCAGGTGACACCGGTCACCCCGTAGTAGAAGCCCACCAGCACCCCGATATTGGAGATCAGGATGGCGAACACGTCGCTGACCGAGTGGACGCTGCTGGTGAGGATGATCCCGAAGAGGGAGCAGAAGGCCAGGATGAGGGTGCCGACCATGGGCGTCTTGAGCTTGCCCTGGATGGTGGCGAACACGCTGGGGAAGACCCCGTCACGGGCCATGGACAAGGTGATCCGGGCCGCCGGCAACAGCGTGGTCTGGGTGGTGGCCACCGTGGAGGAGAGCACGGCGATGAGCATGACGTAGCCGACCCAGTGACCGGCCGCCTGCTGGGCGAAGTACAACAGGATGGTGGCGGAATGGGTGTTCCAGTCCTTGGCCGGCAGCAGCATCTGGGCGGCGATGATGTTGATGCCGAACACCACAGCAGCAGGAACATGGAGATGATGCCGGCATGGCCCGGTGTCTTGGAGGAGTTCTTGGACTCCTCGTTGAGGTTGGTGGCGGTGTCCCAGCCCCAGAAGAAGAACACCCCGAGGACCAGTCCGGCGGCGACAGCGCCGAGATCCCGGCGATGGAGAACGGATTGAGCCACGACCAGTGGAACCCGGTGGATCCGGCCGGGTGCCTGACCGCCACCTTGATGATGCCCCAGATCGAGAACCCGATGACGGCGGTGTACTCGATGATGAGCAGGACCCACTGGAAGTTGGTCGTCCATCGGATGCCCCAGATGCAGATGAAGGTGATCAGGGCCAGCCAGGCCCCGGCGCTGACGGCGGCGATGGCACCGCGTTGGCGGTGGAGTGGAGATCCAGCCGAGCTCGTTCATGAACTGCAGGGTGTACTGGCCGGCCACGATGGGGGCCGACACGCAGAACAGGACGCCGACGGCGACCTGGACCCAGCCGTTGAACCAACCGAGGTAGGGAGAGGCCAGTTTGGACAACCACGAGTAGGAGGCGCCGCAGGTCGGGTCCTTGCGGTTGAGATGGAAGTAGGCGATGGCGATGAACAGCACGGGAATGAAGCTGACGATGATCACGGCCGGGCCGGCATAGGCCACGCCGGCGGCGACGAACAGGAGGCTGATGGTGGCGGCCAGGCTGTAGGCCGGGGCCACCGAGGAGACCGCCACCGCGGTGGAATCGAACAGGTTGAGCGTGTCGGCCCGCAGGGTGGCCGCGTCTTCGCTGGCCGGGACCGGTGCCCCGAACGGCCCCGGCACCTCGGGCGGGTTCCGGTGCTGTCGACGACGTCAGTGCTCATGTGCTCTCCCCTTGCGGCGATTCGGTGTGGTGGTGGACGGGCGCCACCGACTGCTCCGCGTCCGGGTGCGCGGCACTGCTGTTCGTCTCACTGGTGCTCGTGGTCTCAGGTGCCGATGTAGCTCATGACGTGCTTGATGCGGGTGTAGTCCTCGAAGCCGTAGGACGAGAGGTCCTTGCCGTAGCCGGAGTGTTTGAAGCCCCCGTGGGGCATCTCGGCGACGATGGGGATGTGGGTGTTGATCCACACCGCTCCGAAGTCGAGGCCCTTGGCCATGCGCATGGCCCGGCCGTGGTCCCGCGTCCACACGCTGGAGGCCAGCCCGTAGCGCACGCCGTTGGCCCACGCCAGGGCCTGGTCCTCGTCGGAGAAGCGTTGGACGGTGATGGCCGGGCCGAACATCTCCTCCTGGATGACCTCGTCGTTCTGATCCAATCCGGCGATGACCGTAGGGGCGAAGCAGAAGCCACGGCTACCCACCCGACTCCACCGGTGACCACTTCGGCATGGGAGGGCAACCGATCAAGAAACCCGGTGAGCCGGGCCAGCTGGCCTCACTGTTGAGCGGCCCGAAGTCGGCGTCTGCGACATCGAGACCACCCACCGTCTGGGCCCGGGCCTGTTCGACCAGGGCTGACACGAAGTCGTCATAGACGCCGGGCCGGCCAACACCCGGGTGGCGGCCGTGCAGTCCTGCCCGGCGTTGAAGTACCCGGCCACGGCGATGCCCTCGGCGGCGGCGGCGATGTCGGCGTCGTCGAACACCATGACAGGGGCCTTGCCTCCCAGTTCGAGGTGGACGCGCTTCACGTCGGCGGCGGCGGCGGCGGCCACCTCCATGCCGGCCCGGACGCTGCCGGTGATGGACACCATGGCCGGGGTGGGATGGTCGACCAGCAGCCGACCGGTCTCACGGTCACCGCACACCACGTTGATCACGCCCTCGGGGAGGTACTCGGACATGATCTCGGCCATGAGGAGGGAGGATGCCGGAGTGGTGTCGGAAGGCTTGAGCACCATGGTGTTTCCGGCGGCCAGGGCCGGTGCCCACTTCCACACCGCCATCATCAGCGGATAGTTCCACGGGGTGACGGCGGCGCACACCCCGATGGGCTCCCGGCGGACGAACGAGGTGTGGTCCTTCATGTACTCGCCTGCCGATTTGCCCTCGAGGTGTCGGGCCGCCCCGGCAAAGAAGCGGATCTGGTCGACCAGGGCAGGGATCTCCTCGACCAGGGTCACGGCCACCGGCTTGCCGGTGTTGGCCGACTCCACCCGCACCAGGTCGTTGGCCCGGGCCTCGAAGGCGTCGGCGATCCGGAACAGGGCCAGACTCCGCTCCGAGGGCGTGGCGTCGCGCCACTCCGGGAAGGCGGCGCTGGCCGCGGCCACCGCCAAGTCGATGTCCTTGGCCCCGACACCGGGGCGTCGAGGTATTCCTCGCCGGTACTGGGATCGATCAGGGTCGACGAGGTGCCGTCCTCGTCTCGACGTAGGTACCGCCGACGAAGTTCGATAGACGGTGGCGTCCGGCGAGGCCTTTGGCCCGTGTGGCTGCTCACGTTCCCTCCCCGGGGTTCCCACTGCTTCCCTTTCCGGTCCGCATGTCGGGGACCGGGCGACTGCGTCATTCCACTCCTGCTAGGTCATAGTGACCGAAGATCAGCCACCAGACAAGCTTTTTCTGGAGAGAATCCGGTCGGTAACCATTATTTCGATTGAATTTCCCCAGAATCCGCTCGAAATGCTATAACAGACGGGACATGGACTTTTTGCTCCCTAGCCTGGCGGGCCGGGCGGTTCGTGGCCGTCGGCCGGGCCGTCGGCCATGGTGGGCGTCAGCGTCGCCGGGGCGGCGGCGCCGGTGGTGGCGGTGGCGGTGGTGGCCCTGGCGGTGGTGGCCCGGTGGGAGCGGACCTGACCATGGCCACCCCCAGTCCGATCCAGTCACCTGCCGGGCTCCTCGACGATGTGAACAAGGCCATCGTCGAAGAGCTCCAACAAGACGGCAGACGGACCTACGGGTCCATCGCCGAGGCCGTCGGACTGTCCGAGGCCGCCGTCCGGCAACGGGTCCAGAAGATGCGCGAGGCCGGGGTCATGCAGATCGTGGCCGTGACCGATCCCCTGCAGGTCGGGTTCAGATGCCAGGCCATGGTGGGCATCCGGGCCGACGGCGACACCCGCCTGGTGGCCGAACGGTTGGCCGCCGTCGACGACATCGACTACGTGGTGATGTGCACCGGTTCCTTCGACATTCTGGTGGAGCTGGTGACCGAAGACGAGGACACCCTCCTCGAGCTGCTCAACGGAATCATCCGGCGCGATGCCCGGCGTACGCGACACCGAGACGTTCATGTACCTGAAACTGACCAAACAGACCTACAGCTGGGGGACCAGATGACCGAATTCTCCAACGAAGCACTGCAAGAGGCCGCCCATCGCCACCTGTGGATGCACTTCACCAGGATGTCGGACGAGCAGGAGATCCCCGTCATCGTCAGGGGCGAGGGGGTCTACGTCTACGACCAGTACGGGAAGCGCTACCTCGACGGCCTGTCCGGGTTGTTCACCAGCCAGGTCGGGCACGGCCGCACCGAGCTGGCCGAGGCGGCGGCCCGCCAGGCCGGTCAGCTGGCCTACTTCCCGGTATGGAGCTACGCCCACCCGATGGCGGTCGAGCTGGCCGACCGGTTGGCCCAGCTGACCCCGGGCGACTGCAATCGGATCTTCTTCACCACCGGGGGCTCCGAGGCGGTGGAGTCGGCCTGGAAGCTGGCCCGCCAGTACTTCCGCCTGACCGGCCAGCCCGACCGCCTCAAGGTGATCAGCCGCAACATCGCCTACCACGGGGCCACCATGGGTGCCCTGTCCATCACCGGGCTGTCGGACATCAAGACCCCGTTCGAGCCGCTGGTACCCGGGGCGCTGAAGGTGCCCAACACCAACTTCTACCGGGCCCAGTACTTCAAGCCGACGACATCGACGCCTTCGGGCAGTGGGCCGCCGATGCCATCGAGCAGGCCATCCTCATCGAGGGGCCGGACACGGTGGCCGCGGTGTTCCTCGAACCGGTCCAGAACGCCGGGGGCTGCTTCCCCCCGCCGCCCGGCTACTTCCAACGGGTTCGGGAGATCTGCGACCGCTACGGCGTGCTGCTGGTGTCCGACGAGGTCATCTGCGCCTTCGGCCGACTGGGCTACTGGTTCGGGGCCGAGCGCTACGACTACCGGCCCGACATCGTCACCATGGCCAAAGGGCTGACCAGCGGCTACTCGCCGCTCGGGGCCATGGCGGTCAGTGACCGGCTGGTGCGAGCCGTTCCTCGCCGGCGAGAGCTTCCTCCACGGGGTGACCTTCGCCGGGCACCCGGTGAGCGCTGCCGTGGCCCTGGCCAACCTCGACGTCTTCGAGAAGGAGGGGCTGCTCGAGAACGTCCGGCGCAACGAGGCGGCGTTCAAGGCGTCCCTCGACACCCTGAGCGATCTCCCCATCGTGGGCGACGTCCGGGGGGCCGGCTACTTCTACGGGATCGAGCTGGTCAAGGACAAGGACACCCGGGAGACGTTCGACGACGACGAGGCCGAGCGGCTGCTGCGCGGCTTCCTGTCCGGCGCCCTCTACGAGGCCGGCCTCATCTGCCGGGCCGACGACCGGGGGACCCGGTCGTCCAGCTGGCCCCCCCGCTCACCTGCGGTGACGGAGGAGTTCGAGCTGATGACCACCATCCTGCGCTCCGTTCTGACCGAGGCGTGGAAGCAGATCTGAGCCCACCCGCGGGCGAGCACTACCGTCGACTCTCGCTGTGGTGGGACGGGCTCCCTGATCCGGTCGCCGTCCGGGACGCCGCTCCCCGGCGATGTCGAGGTCGACGTGGCCGTGGTGGGCGCCGGCTTCACCGGGCTGTGGACGGCCTACTACCTGGCCGAGGCCGACCCCTGCCTGCGCATCGCCGTCATCGAGCGGAGAGTCGGCCGGCTTCGGCGCCTCGGGCCGCAACGGCGGCTGGTGCTCGGCCCTGTTCGCCGTCCCCGAGCCGACCGGCTCGACGGGTCGGGCGGCCCGGGGGCCGGCGCCGCCATGCGGCGCGCCATGGTCGCCACCGTCGACGAGGTGGGCCGGGTGGTCGCCGCCGAGCCGATCGAGTGCGGCTTCGCCCACGGCGGGACGGTCGTGCTGGCCCGCAACCGGCGCCCAGCTGCCCAGCGGGCCCGCGGCGAGGTGGCGACGGCCCGGGCGTCGGGCGTCGGCGAGGACGACTCGGTTGCTGTCGGCCGCCGAGGCGGCGGACCTGGTCGGGGCCGCCGGCGTGCTCGGGGGGACCTACACGCCTCACTGCGCCGCCGTCGACCCGGCCCGCCTGGTGCGCGGTCTGGCCGAGGCGGTCGAGGGGCCGGGGCGTCACCATCTACGAGCAGACCGGGGCCCGCGCTGATCCGGCCCGGTGCCGTCGAGACGGCGACCGGGGCACGGTGCGGGCGCCGATCGTGGTGCGGGCCACCGAGGGGTACACGCGCGACCCTGCCCGGCGAGGAGCGCACCCTGGTGCCGGTCTACTCGCTGATGATCGCCACCGAGCCGCTGCCCGACCTCGTTCTGGGAGCGAGGTCGGGCTGGCCCGACCGGGAGACCTTCGCCGACCACCGCCACCTGATCATCTACGGCCAGCGCACCGACGACGGCCGGATGGCCTTCGGTGGCCGGGGAGCGCCCTACCACTTCGGTTCGGCCATCCGGCCGCGAGTTCGATCGGGACGCCGGCGTGCACGAGGCCTGCGGACGACGCTGGTCGAGCCTGTTCCCGGCGCTGGCCGGCGCGGCCGTCACCCACCGCTGGGGCGGCCCCCTGGGCATCGCCCGCGACTGGTTCACCTCGGTCGGCTTCGACCAGGCAGACCGGCCTGGCCTGGGCCGGCGGCTACGTCGGTGACGGGGTGTCCACCACCAACCTGGCCGGTCGCACCCTGCGCGACCTGATCCTCGGCCGGGACACCGAGCTGACCGTCAGCTGCCCTGGGTCGGCCACCGCTCGAAGCGGTGGGAGCCCGAGCCGCTGCGCTACCTCGGCATCAATGCCGGCCTGTTGCTGGCCCGGAGCGCCGACCGGGCCGAGGAGAGGGCCGGGCACGAGACCTGGCACGCCCGGGCACTCGAGCGCTTCGTCGGGTGACTACTGGGGGCCGACACCCGGGGCCCGGCCCGGGCCCCGGTCCAGGCGTCTAGCTCCGGTCAGGAATGGCCGATGGAGCGGTTCTCCTCGTCGACGAACACCACGTTGGGTTCGTGGGCGGCCAGCTGGTCGTCGTCCACATCGACGTACGTCAGGATGATCACCAGATCGTCGACCTGGGCCAGCCGGGCGGCGGCGCCGTTGATGCAGATCTCGCCCTCGCCTCCCTCGATGGCGTAGGTCTCGAAGCGCGCCCCGGTCATCAGGTTGAGGACGGTCACCTGTTCGTTGGGCAGGATGTCGGCGTCCTTCAGCAGCAGCGGGTCGATCGAGATCGAGCCCACGTAGTTGAGGTCGGCATCGGTCACCCGGGCACGGTGAATCTTTCCGTTCAGCATCCTGCGTCGCATGACCTGATCTCTCCCCGATCTGGCGGCTGGTCCCGTAGTGCGTCAATGCTACCGGCCGGCCAGGCCGTCCCTGCCGTCAACCGGTGAGCGGGGCGGGGCGGGGCGCCACGAAGAACCCTACGACCAACAGGACGCCGTCACGGTAGGTGGCCACCGGGTCGCTCGGATCGACGTGGGCCAGGACGGCCACCAGTGCGGCAACGCCCAGGACTGCCGACCTGACGGGCCAAGTTGAGGATGCCACTGCCAGTCCCGAAGCGGGCGGGCGTCAACGACGCGCTGCCGGCACCGATCAGCCGTCGGGGGCTGGTCGGGGGCTGGTCGGGGGCTGGTGGCCTCATGGCCGGTCCCCCAGCGGGAAGACTGGCCCGATGAAGGCGATCGTCACCCCGTACATCGTCGGCCGTCGCCACCGGCGGCAACCGGTGGACCACAGGTCGACGGGGTGACATGAGCGAGAGCGACACCGGCCCGGTCGACGTCCCGACGCCGGACGCGTCCACTCCGCGTTCTGCGCTGCGGCTTCACGGATGGACGGAACCGGCCGTCGTCTCCGTGGCCCTGGTCGCCGCCGCAGCAGGTTTCGGCCAGTTCGGGCTGACCTCGACTCTGGGAAGCGTGGCCGGTCACTTCGGCCATCTGATGAAGGGCTCGACCATCGCCGACCAGGCCGGGCTGTCGGGGACCCGGCTCGGGCTCGGTTTGGCCACGGTGAGGCTGGCGTCGCTCGGCGGCCTCCCCCTGGCCGGTTTGGCCGACCGGGTGGGCCGGCGCAAGTTGATGCTGGTCTCGTGTGCACTGGGGCTGGCCGTCACCGTCGCCTCGGCGTTCAGTCCCGGCTACTGGTGGTTCGTCTTCATATTCGCCCTCGGCCGACCGTTCCTGTCGGCCACCACGGCGGTGTCCCAGGTCGAAGCGGCGGAACAGACCGCATCTGCTGCACGGGCTTCGGCCGTCGCCCTGGTGGCCGCCGGCTACTCGGTGGGAGCGGGACTCACAGCCGTCATCTATTTCCTGACGGGAAACGCCATCGGCTATCGGGGCATCTTGCTGATGGCCGTCATCCCCATGATGGCCTTACCGCTGCTGGGGCGCCGAGTCACCGAGCCCGACCGATTCGTGCGGGCCGCGGCATCGCAGGAGACCCGCCTGCCCGTGGTCGGAGCCGTGGCCCGTCCCTTTCGAAGCCGGCTGCTGCTGGTCACCACCGTTGCCTTCGGCCTGGCCGTCATCACCGGACCCGCCACCAGCTTCGTCTACATCTACGCCCAGAACGTCAAGCGGATCCCCGGATTCGCCTTGGCCGGAATGGTGGTGGCGGCGGCCATCCTCGGGCTCGGTGGTCTCATCCTGGGCCGCTTCTTGGCTGACCGGGTCGGGCGGCGTCCCACTGCGACCGGTGCCATGGTGGGCATCGGCGCCGCCAGCATCCTCTGTTACAGCGGCAGTCGGGTGGCCCTAGTGGCCGGCTATCTGGCCGGAATCACGGCGGCCGGGACGTTCGCCCCGGCCGCAGGAGCGTTTGTCAACGAGCTGTTCCCGACGTCAGTGCGAGCCTCGGTGGCCGGATGGAACATCGTCGGTTCGGTTCTCGGGGCGGTGGCCGGTCTCCTGGTGTTCGGGGCCGTCGCCGATGTGGGCAACCGCTTTGCCACGGCTTCGGTGGCGACCTTCGTTCCGGCCATGGCCGTCAGCGCACTGATCTACCTGCTCCCAGAGACCAGGGGCCACGAACCCGAGTGGTTCTGGCCGGACGAAGGTGACCGATGACCACCGCGTCGGCCACCACTCCATCGAAACACCACTCCGTCGGACCTCGGTGGGACCATGCGGGCTCGGAACCCATTCAGCTCCGCCTGGCCACCCGCCGGCGGTGCCTGCGCATCGTCCGGTACAGCACCGGGAGCTCCTCGGCCCGGGCTCGATAGCGCTCGACGTTGCCGGGATCGGGAGTGAATCGCCGGGCGGCAGGGACGACGTCGTCCACCTGGTCGAGACGGTGCTCCCCCAGGGCCACCCCGGCCATCAGCGCCATGCCACGGAGCTGGGCGAACATCGGATCGGGAACTCGATCGACGGCCCGGTCGAGTACGTCGGCGTAGATCTGGCACCACAGATCGCTCTGGGCCCCACCGCCGACCATTCGGATCGGCGTCAGTGTCCGCTTGGTGAAATGCTCGACGGCCTGGAGCAACCACCTGGAGTTGTAGGCCACTCCCTCGAGCACGCCTCTGACCATGTGGGCGGTGGTGGTGGTGATCGAGAGATTGGTGAAGCCTCCCCGAGCACGGCGATCGTCGACCGGGGACCGCTCGCCGGCCAACCAGGGCATGAAGACCACCCCGTCGGAAGCGGGAGGGGCCGAAGCCGCCAGTCGGCAGAGCGATGCGAACGAGGGGGGGTCGGGTCCGCCGACGAGCTCGGATCGGAACCACTCGAGGGCCTTGGCCCCGGTCTCTTGGTTGTTCGCCACCAGGTAGCTGTCGTTGGTGAGGCCGGGAACCGAGGCCACCGAGTGGAACATGTCGGTTCGCTTGTCCGGCACCGGGCAACTGATCCACGAGGTCGTGGACAGGGCCAGATGAGCGGCGAACGGTCTCGTGGCGCCCGCCCCGACAGCCGCCGACTGGAGATCGGGGAGGCCGGTGATCACCACTGTCTCGTCGCTCAGACCGAGCGAGACGCGCCACCCGGGGTTGGACGGTCCCGACGATCGAGCCGATGGATCGAAGCGGCGCCAATCGCTCGTCGGTGAGACCCAACCGTCGGAGCAGCACCTGGTCATAACGAGTAGGTCGTGAGGTTGCGGTTGTCGGTGAGCCACGCCCCCTGCATCGAAGCGTGGCTGGCCGAGGCCTGCCCGGTGAAGCGCATGGTGAGATAGTCGACCGGCTCCAAGCACCACCGAGTCCGGGCCAGCTGCTCGGGTGCCGCGTGCTCGAGGTAGAGCAGATGACCAATGGGATCGGCTCCGGCCAGCGAGGGCGCTCCGGCCGTGCGACGTACCCAGCTGAGGATGGCCGACGGTCGATAGCCGCCGACCCGACCGCCGATCCGGTCTCTGACGTAGGGCCCGCCGCGCTGGTCCTGCCAGGTGAGGCAGGGTCCCGTGGGCACCCCAAGCGCTGTCGACCGGAACGGTCGATGCCCAGTGACCTGTCACCGCCACCGCCACCACCGCCGCGGCCAACGACGGGTCACGTCCCAGGAGGGTCAGAGTGGAGTTGCACACCAGCTCCCACCAGATGGGCGGCGTCCTGTACGGCCGTACCGTCGGCGGCGAACCGGGTGGTCGTGATCTCGTGGGTGCGGGCCATGAGTACCCCGTCCAGGGTGACGAGGCCCACTTTGGGTCCGCCGGTACCGAGGTCGATGGCCAGGCACAGCCGGCGTCCCCTCGCCATGTTCAACTGGGCAGAATCGTCGGTCGAACACCGGGCGGTGTGGCCGTCGTCATTCCGGGCGGGTCGACGATTGCAGCCGCGTCGTATCCCGACGTGGATCCTCGGGAGTCACGCTACGGAGTGCCTCGGCCATCCGAGCACAGTATCCATATCCTCGATGCCGCTGATCCAAATCCTCGATACCGCGGCCGCCGGCGTACGGCAGACGTCCACTGCAGTTCCACCCAGAGCTCGGGCCGTGAGGCCTAACCGTCAGGCGGGGGCCGCTGGTTCCGAAGGCGATTGTGGTAGCCACAGAGAAGCCGGCCGTTCTCCTCGGTGGTCGGACCACCCGATTCGAACGGCACCACGTGATCGGCCTCACACCGATTTGCCGGCACGTCACAGTAGAGATGCGTGCATTCACGATCCCGTACTTCGATGGCCCGCCGCGTGGCGCCACTGAACAGCCTGGCCGAGGCGCTGACCTCGATGCGGCGCGCCGGGGCGAACACCACTCGTTCGATGTAGGCCTGGTCCAGCCAGGGGACGAGCGCCCCCGGCGCCAGCACGGTGCCCTGGGCCAGTTCGCAGACACGCCCCCGGAGTGTCTCGTAGTCGATCACCACGGTAAACAAAGGGGCCGGGCGGCGCCCGTCGCTGGGCGCCATGCAGCTGCGCGTAGCCATCTCGACCAAGGCATCGGCACGACGCTGCCCCGGAGTCCGAGGTAGATCCGCCGAGGTGGGATCGCGCCCCAGCTCCGACCGGACGGCGGACCACTCGGATTCGAACAACTGGCGTTCGAGGCGCTCCAGCTCCTCCGAGACGACGGAGCCGGAGATGGGGTCGAGAGTCATCTTTCCCAACCACATGCCGCCGAAACTGCTGGACAGGTAGGCATGGCGACGGGAACGTCGGCTCTGGTCGTCCGCTTCGGCACCGTCGGGATCGGCGAGCTGTTGCCAATAGTGGGCGGCTCGGACGAACGACTCGTAACGCAGGGTGCGGGCCTGTTCGACCAACATGGACTCGTCACGAACGAGGGCGTCCTCGGTCGTGTCGGTCCGAAGGGCAGCGATGACATCCACCTGGACCGAGGAAATGTCGCCGTTCGACCATGCGCGCCCACAAGCCGGGAGATGACGGAGCTCACGACCCCGACGGACGAGGCGCCGGGCCTGCCCCCGCGGCATGTGACACCTGGTCGTCAGCCACGATGCGGCATTTCGGGCACCGCTGGACACCCAGCTCCCAGACGCGTCGAAGGCCGCGGTCGCCTCCGTCACGAAGGCGTCGAGACGGACCAGCTGGCGTTGGAGGCGCTCGATCGACTCCGCGTCGGCACAGGCAGAAGGGTCCGATCCGGTGAGCCGGTCGATGGCCTCGGTCAGGAGGTCGAGTTCCATGCCCTCACTCCAGCACCCGGCTGTGACATCGCCACCAACGACAGGAGCACCGTTCGCTCGAGCCGACCGTCGGGGCGGGTCGGGCTGGATCAGTATCCCGAGGCTGGGCCGCCGTCGACGAGGGGTAGGCGGAGCCACGACACCATCTGGCGGAGCTGCTCGTACGCCTCCAGTCGAGCTTCCGAGGTGTCGATCTCTTCAGCGTTCTCGATGGCCGCCCACAGTCGGTGGACCATCGACGGGCCCAGCTCGAGAAGTCCGCCGCTGCCCGCCGACGCCCACTTGGCCAGCACATAGTGGACCACTGCGCCCTCGGGCATCCCCATGGCGGCGGCGAGCCGACTGATGGTGCTCATCGGGTCCACGTGGGCGTACAGGGCGACGTCCGCCTTGAAATTGGCGTCTGGATCGTCGGTCTCCCACGGTCCCTCCCAGCCGACCAGCTCAACCGTCCGAGTATCTTCGGTCACGCTCCCGAGGGTAGTTCCCCGATGCCTTGGCCCGGCCGTCCTCTCGTTGCAGGTCAGGACTCTCCCCGGGTGGCGGAGGCGCCGTCGGCAGAGACCGTCCGCCGCCGCCTCGTCCAGGCGGAGCGAAGATTCAAGCCGGCTTCCGGTGGATACAGTCGGGCTGATGACCGGGGCATCGCAGGTGGCGGAGGCAGGTTCGCCCCACCGGGCGAGGCCGGTCCTCGCCGGGGATCGGCGATGACCGAGGTTCGCCCCACGAGACCGGCCGCCATCTGGGCAGGGTTACCGGGATTTCGACGTCGGGGGCCGAGGGTCGGCTTCGGCCGGGGGGCGGGTCGAGGCCCCCGGCAGGGCGGTTCGGCCCGATGGACGGGCAGGGGGGCCATGGCGGCTGCCTCGGTCGGGCTGCTGGCAGGCCTCGTCCTGCCTGGCGCCACCCTGTCCGGCCAGAGCGCGTCGGCCGCACCCTCGAACGGCAGCTCGCCCCCGGGGATTCCGACCGCAGGGTCGCCGGCCATCCCGGTGTGCGGGGTTGCCGACGTCGACGGTGTGTCCAGCAGTGGCTTGGCCACACCCGCGGTGTTCCGGGCGACGCCCGTCCCGGCACCGCGCACCCTCATACGTTCGAACCAGGTGGCGGCCACCGGGTTCGGTGACAGTGACCTCTACGTGGAGACGTCCCCTACCACCTTGGGTGTCTATTCGGCGGCGGGCCAGGAGCTGAGAAGCATCCAATTGCCGAAGCGCACGACACGGGGAGCGTCGCTGGTCACCGGTAATGCCAATCCGACGATCATCGTCGACCCCAGCGGCGACATCTACTTCTTCATGATGCAGGGATATGCGTACGACCTCGTGAAACTCGGCTCGTCAGGCGCCCAGCAGTGGGACCTTCCGATCAACGGCACCCCGAACGGCCTGTTCGCCTGGCACAGCGCTTCAGGGGCCTGGGCGGCGGCCGTGGTGGTTCGCCAGTCCGGACCGGGCACGTCTCTGCTCGTCCTGCCTTCGGGAGCTCGAGCTTCGGGCACCGTTCCCGTTCCCGGTACGGGCAACGGGGAGTACGTGAACGCCACGGCGAACCGCGGCCTCGTCTCCACCGACGGAAACTACATCCACGTGCTGTCCGCCTCCGGTTCACCCATCGCTCCCTCCACGACGTCCGTCCCCTCCTTCGGATCGGCGGGATCGGGGGACTCCACCGCCGGACAGACCCCGGGAGCGGCCTTCGCCTTCATCGGGCTGGGGGGAGCGGTCGAGGTCGGTTCGACGATCTACGTCGCCGACGCAGGCCCGTCGAACTACGGCCATGGGATCGAGCTCTTCGCCACAGACGGGATCTACGAGGGTGCGGCATCGACAACCGCCCTCGAAAATCTCCAACCAGGCTCCCCCCTCTACTACGAATCCGGGGACCAGTCGCTCATCTTCCTGAACGGGAACGGTGTGGCCGCGGTATCCCTCAGTGCTGTACGCGACCTGGTGCGCGACCCGGCAGCCCCCACTCAGAACGGGTTCGGCGACACCCTGGGGGTCGGGGCGGGGATCACCACGTCGGCGACCGCCGGCTACTTTCCTTCCGGCACTCCACCGGTGGTGACCGCCAGCCTCGACCCGTGGTGGCGGACATTTCCCGATCCGCTCGAGCTCCGCTACTGGGTGGCGAGCGGCACGCAGGTCACCACGGCCGACCTTCCCGCCCCGACGGCGGTGCCGCTCCGGGGTCAGCGGGGATTCCGTCGGACCGTGCAGTTGCAGATCCAGAATGCTCCGGGCACGTACCTCGTCAACGCCGACCTGGTCGATACGAGGACGAAGGCCACCATCGGCTCGACATGCCTCACCTACTCGGTCGGGACGCCCGGGGCCTCCCTCGATTTCTCGCAGCTGGCGCCCGGCATCGACTACAGCGGACCGGCTCCCGAACGCGGTGTGCAACTGGCATCGGTGCTGGGCACAGGAGACATGCGCCAACAACTCGATATGGCCACCCTGCTCCCCAACTGCAATGCCTCGTCACCGAAGGCGGCCCAGTGCGGCCCGGGTGCCCTCCAGAACTGGTCGGCTTACGACCCGGCCACCGAACAGGCAGCAGCCGAGGCAAAGTCGCTCGGGGTCAGTTTCGAGGTCCAGATCGGTCAGGACGATCCAGTCGATGAGGCACTGGTCTCCGGCGGTTACTGGCAGGGAGATGTCCAGGCGATCGCCGAGCATTTCGCCTCCAGTGCTCCCGATCTCGACGCCATCGAGGCATGGAACGAGCCCAACACCGGGCCGTTCAACCCGGCGAGCTACGTCGACACCGTGCTCGAGCCGGTCCACGCCGCCGTCAAGGCGGCCGACGCGGCCGACGGGAAGACGGTCCAGGTCATCGGAGGCACGGTGCTCGGCATGGACGTCTCCGGTTGGTGGACCGGCATTGCCAAGGCAGGGGGCTTCGCCGACATGGACATCGTCGGCATCCACCCCTACCCCGGGTACAACCGATCGTTCGAAGAAGAGGGGACGCCGGCCGCCATCACCCAGCTGAAGGGCCTCATGGCCAGCTACGGAGCGAGCTCTCTCCCCATCTGGATCACCGAACAGGGTTGGTGGTCGGACGGGGAGGAGGACTTCTACGACGTGGGCAACTGGGCCCCGCGGGAATGGATGTGGCTCAGGGCGCTCGGGGTCACGAGCTGGAATTACTTCATCACCGAAGGTCAGTTCAGCGGGTTCGGAACCGACTACTCGCTCATCGACGCCTCGAACGGTGACTACTTCGTCAAGCCTGGAGCGATCGGGCTCATGACCGTCTCCTCCCTGCTGGGATCACGGCCCTTCATCAAGCAAGTGGACCTCGGGATACCCCACGCCTACGGGATGCTCTTCGGGCCCCCTTCGAACGGGAGCGCCACCGACGACGTCCTGGCCGTGTGGACCGACGATCTCGAAGTGCCAGGAACCGTCTCGGTTGCCCCGGGATCGGGAAGGGTCACCATCCCGACGATCAGCTCGCTGGGGGCGCCGGCGTCGCTGACCGTGTCCCCCGGCTCGCCGGCCCCGCTCCTCCTGTCGGGCGCGCCCACCTATCTGACCGTGCCCGCCGGGTCGAGCGTGTCGGTGGGGCCCTCGCCACCGTTCGGACCGAATCTCGCCCTGGCCAGCGAGGGTGTGACGGCCACGGCGTCGTCCAGCAGATCGAGGGAGAATGCCGCGTCCGACGTCATACGGGGCACGGCGACCGCCGCTGACGGCGGAGCTCTCGGTACCACCCCGGCCTGGGCTCCCGACGCCGGCGATCGGTCACCGTGGATCGCCGTCCACCTGAAGTCACCCCAGACGGTCAACCGGGTGATCGTGTCGACCAGCACCATCGGGAGCGTGCAGCCGGGGCTGCGGGGCTACTCCGTCCAGGTGGACACGGCCGGTGGATGGACGACGGTGGCCACCGTCAAGGACCAATTCTTCGACCGGATGGAACTGTTCTCGTTCCCGAGTGTGGCCGGGGCGTCCGCCGTCCGGATCGCCGTCGATTCCATCGACTACGGGGACCTGGCCGGGGGAGCCATTCCGTACTACTGGAATCTCCAGAAGGGATTCTTCAACGTACCGACGGTCTATTCGGTCGAGGTCTACGGTCCTTGACCTGGCCCGGGGCCGGACCCGGAGAGAAGGAATTTCCCCAGTGACGCGAGAAACCATTCGTCGATCATCATGATGGGGGCGCCGTCGGCATCGACCCGGTAGGACCGGGCCAGCGGGAAGTCAGCGGTCGGCACACCGGCGAACACGTCAATGGAACCGCCGGCGGACGGCCAGACAGGGCCGCCGACGCCGGGTGGCCCGGGCAGCGGGGTGCGGCTCACGACTACCCCCTCGCCTTCGAGGATCCGGCCGATCGGTTCGGTGGACCGGAGCCACCGGCGGAACCTGGCCGGCAGCCGACTGGGAACCAGCGTGCTTCGGGCGGCCAGATACGGTCGGCCCGACAATCGACCGTGGAGGACGGCGGCCCGACGCAGCAGCGGGTGGCCTTGCGCCACTTCCAGACCACTCGAAGAATCGGCACCGGTCGTCTCGTGATGTCGCTGGAGGGCATCGACCGGCTCGCCGACGAGCCGCTCCAAGAATGCCGTGACCGTTCCGCTCTCCTGCGACAGTGCACCTTCGAGCTCGGCCGGTGTGACCACGCCCACCATTGAATCGCAAGGCGCGCCTGCAGTGGGAGTGCCCCATGATGACGAAGTGGGGTGCGCCCGGGCATGCCCACTTGGCTAAGGTTCGCCCATGTCCGCCCACTTCGGCGCCTGGTTGCGGTACGGGGAGCCGCTCGACGACGAGCAGATCCGATTTGCCATCGATCACTACCGGGCCGCGATTCTCCAACCCTGGGAGACCGAGGCGGTCCGGCAGATCAAGGCCGAGCGGCCCGACTTCATCGCCCTGTGCTACAAGTGCCTGTCTTCGTCACGGGACTACGAGAAGGGGCCGATCATCAGCTCCGGCGTCGGGTTCGACGAGGCCGAGGAGAGCGGTGAGCACTGGTTCGCCCATCGCCAAGATGGCAGTCGCATCGCCTGGAACACCTATGACGGCCATTGGCAGATGGCGGTATGGGACGAGGACTACTGCGAGCGCTGGTGTGACAACGTCAGCGATGAGCTCGAAGGATCCCAGTGGGATGGCGTCCTGGCCGACAACGACGTCTACGACGACTACTACGGCCTCCACCCGCCGATCGAGGGCGGGCGGGGCATGAGCGATATCCGAGAGGCCCTTGACCGGTTCGTCGACCTGGCCGGTCGTCGGCTGAACGACATCGACAAACTGCTCGTCCCGAACATCGCCGAATCTCACCGCGAGCCTGGACGATGGGAGCGACATGCCGCCTTCGGAGGCGGCCTCGAAGAAGTCTGGCTCGCCCACAGTCCGGATGACTATTTCGATCCGGAAACTGTCCGGGCTCAATCGGCGGAAGCGTCGGGTCCCGGCTTCACCATCATGCGGGTCCCATCGGACGGGTCGGACAACCACAAGAACTTCATGTACGGTCTCGCCGCCTTCTGGGTGTTCGGTGGCGGACAGGGCGGCGCGTTCACAGCCACCGCTCACGACGGCTACTCGGCGACCCCGTTCATCCCTGAACTGGATTTCGACCTCGGAACACCCCTGGGTGAGCCCCACGAGCGAGGCAACGGCTGGTCCAGGACATTCACCAACGGGTGGGCGGCGGTGAACTTCAACTCCAACCGCAGGCGCAGCGTCACCTTTCAGGTGCCCAAGGGCATGCACTCCCCGAACGGCTCCTCGCCCAATCCGACGACCGTCAAGCTCCTTCCCCACGAGGGCGTCGTCTACGTGCGGCCCTGACCCGCCCGGCCCTGACCCGCCCAGCCCCGCCACGCCCGGCCCTGACCCGCTCAGCCTCGATGCCCGCCCGGCCCTGACCCGCCCGGCCCTGACCCGCCCAGCCCCGCCACGCCCACCCCAGCCCACCCCAGCCCAGCCCAGATGCCCGCCTGCTGAAGCTTTCTTCACAGAAAGTGACGAAATTGCCACATCCTGTGCCGCTTAGGTTTCCGGCGTGATAATTCCGGGTGATTATTCTCAGTCGCCCGTTGGCGCAGGGTCATCGCACCGGTACAGTTCGTGACCGCGCCTCCTGTCGTAGGCGAGACAGATAAGGGCGCCCTCGGGGAGCGGACTGAGAGGCGGGAAGTGTGTGGAGACACTTCGAGTCACAAGGACCATGCAGGCAGTTTCGCGGCCCGGTCGTGGGAGCCCTTTGCCCCGATCCCGAGTACGGCCCGGCCATGTCGCCGGGCCGTAGGCAACCTGGGGGAAACCTCCGGGGCGGCCACTGCCTGAACACGAGGCAGGGTCACCGGGTCGTTCGTGCCCCGGTCGTGTTGGCCGACGCCGTCGTGCCAGCCGCCCGAGGTGCGGTGGACGACTCGGTGCACCCACCGGAGCAGGCAGGGTGAGGGTCCGTTGTTCATAGGAAAGAAAGTTCATTCGAGGAAGACACGTCCACCCCGGACCGGGATGTTGTTGGTCCTCGTCGGTGGGCTCCTTTGCGCACTGGTGCTGAGCGGCGGCGACGTGCGGACCACCGGGCTGATCATTGCCACCTGCGGCGCCGCCGTCGTGGTGCTCGAGCCACGGAGAGCCCTGATCAATCTGGCCCGCCGGCACCGGGCCAGCGTCGCCCATTCCCTGAAGGCGACCGGGGAGATGCTCCTCTACCTGTCCCCCATCGCCATGCTCAGCATCGCCTACCCCATCGCCAGCCATCGGCTCGACAACGCCTTCGTCGGGAACGTGCGCTTCACCACCCTGCTGCTGGCGTCATCGGTCACCGTGCCGTGGCTGACCCAGACGGTCTGTCTTCCGCTCTACCAGGCGGTGGCTCCCCATGTGGCGTCGGGAGAGCTCCACAAGGTCACTCAGCGGCTGTGCGAACTGTGGCCGATGACCTTCCTTCAGTGCCTGCCGGTGGTCCTGCTGTTCGCCGTACCCGTGGAGCTGTCGATGAGGTGGTCCTTGGAGCCGTTGGGTACCTACCTGGGTCTCTGTGTCCTCTACCTGGCCTTCGCTCAGTCCCTCATTCTCAGCATCGTCTATCGGAGGAGAGGCCTGTGGGCGGTGGCGTGGGCCGGGGTGGCACTCTCATTGCTGATCGCCCCGACCATATGGTTCCTCCCCCCGCTGGTCGGGCTGGCAACCCAACTGATCCCCCTGCGGCGCCACTGGGACTCGCTCACCCGATTCGCCCGCCTCCACTTCGCCGACGTGGCCGTGGATGTCGTCCGAGGCCTGCTGTTGGGCGCCGTGCTCTGGGCCGACAAGTACTTCCTGTTTCTCAAGGCCGGCAATCACTTCGCCGTCACCTACGTGTACATCGCCCTCCTTCCCGCAGTGCTGGCCTACAACTACTACTTCGTACGCCTGGCACCCCGCTTCGACGCATCGGTCACCGAGCTACGGGGGGCCATGGAGGAGGCGCCGTATGACGTTCTCATCAGGCGCTCACGCACCGTCTACCGGTTTGTGACCAAATCGCTCCGCCGGAGCGCATTTGTGGGCGCCTGTATCGCCATGGTAGTCATCGGGGTGCTCACGGTCTTGCGACCCGGATCGGAGTCTCTGGTGGTGGCGGTCGCAATCGCATCATGGCTGGCCATGATGATCACTCTGCTGTGCTACCAACTCGACTACATCGGCCAACGTGCCATCGCCCAGGCCCTCAGTGGCGTGTACCTGGCCATCTGCGGGGCCTCGTTCCTGTTCTTTCCGCTGGGCGCCGCACCGTACGTCGTTCTCATCGGATTCGACGTTCTCCTGTTTGCCGTGACGCTGCGGATCACTCTCGATCATTGGCGCTCGCCCGAGTACAGCCTGTTCTGGCGCCACGCCACGGCATGGTGAGCTGACCATGTTCCAGCTCCTTCGAACCCAGAGCGAGAGTCGTGGTCCCGTAGCTAGGGCACTCCCCGGAGCACCCCCGGCGGCCGATCAAGACCCGCGTTGCGCCGACCGACCGTTCCACGAGTATCCAGAGGTCGATGTGGCCATCGTCGCCGAATCGACGTACCCGTACCTGAAGGGCGGGGTCTCCGCCGTCATCCACGACATCATCATCGGCAACCCCGGTCTGACCTTCGGGATCATCCACATTGCGTGGGACTCCAAAGGCTCGAAGCGAGACCTGTACGGGATGGCACCCAATGTGAAGTGGGTGCGGCACGTGTACCTCAGCATGGAAGAGCACCGTGAGGACTTCATGCTGGCCAGTCCCAAGTCGCTGAGGATGGGGGCGGCCGAAAGATATGAGCTGGCCCACAAGGTCTTCAACGCGCTCTCGGCCATCACCCGGGGCGACTACGAACCGCTGTGGGAGCTCTATGACCGCGGTATCAATCCCCGGACACGCACCTACTCGATCTGGCCCATCCTCGGGACCAAGGAGTTCATGTCGGCCACTCTCGAACGCCTGGGGGGCCTCAATCTCCCCATGACCGACACCTTCTGGCTCCTGCGGGAGTTCTTCTCGCTGGCCTATGCGCTCCTGAGTATCGAAGTGCCCCGAGCACGCGTCTACCACGCACATACCACCGGGTACGCATCGCTGCTCGGGGCAGTGGGAGCTCATCAGAACGGCAGGAAGTTCCTCCTCACCGAGCACAATCTCTATGTGCGCGACACGGTCAACACCTTGCTGGACCGGAGCCTGGCCCTTCCCCTGACCGATCGTGACTGGCGTGAGTTCGACGTGCCACCGGACAAGCGGGCATGGATGGCGTGGTGGACCGAGATGGCGCATTTCTGCTACCCGAGCGCCGAGGTGATCACCTACCTCTATCCGGCCGCCATCTCCGAAGCGGCGGACCTGGGTTCACCCATCGAGAAGTCGACCATCGTCCCCAATGGCATGCAGATCGCCGAATTCGACGACATCTACCAGAAGCGCCAGCAGGCACTGGCAGATATCACGGAACGGGCGACTGATCGGAAATGGAACCTTGCCTACATCGCTCGCATCGTCCCCATCAAGGGACTCACCGATCTGATCTCGTCGATCGAGCTGCTGTTGCAGCGGGGGGTCACCAATTTCCACTTCGATATCCTGGGCCCGACAGATCACGCCCCGGACTACTACACGAGCTGTCGCGACAAGGCTCGGGAATTGGGAGTGGAGGACTACGTCACCTTCCGGGGCACGGTGGCCGTGCGCGACGTCCTGGGAGATTTCGACCTTCTGGTCCTGCCGAGCTACAACGAAGGTCAGCCGATCGTCGTTCTCGAAGCCATGACCGCCGGCATTCCAGTGGTGGGCACCGATGTCGGGGGTATGGCGCAGTTGATCACCGATCCGCTCGTCACACCGGACGGAGAAACGTGGGGTCCCTGCGGTCGCCTGGTCACTCCGGGCGACTTGGTGGCCATGGCCGACGCTCTCGAAGCGGTCATGAACGACCCAGAGAGCTACGGCCAGTATGCCCACCACGCTCGGGAACGGGTCAGGAACTTCTTTCAGCTCGAAGATGTGATCCGGGCCTACAACCAGCTCTACATCGAGTTGGGCGGTCTCCCCCCGGACCGGCACCTCGACCCGGTCGAGGCCAACCGTCGCACCATCGATCTCCTCTACGCCGAGCTGGGCTGCCTCTCGGCCGAGAGGCAGCTGGAAGTGACGGATGCCAACCGTCGGACCATCGACCTCATCTACAGCGAGGCGGGAGGTCTGCCGGCCGGAGGGCAGCTCGAGCCGGACGAGGTCGATGGTCGGGCCATGGAATCGCTCGACAACTTCTCCCTGATCGCCTCGGCCAGAACGGAGACCCTCGTTGCCGACTAGCGGTGCTGGCGCCACGATGACGTCTTCCGGGGATCCCGACACGGCCACCGACGAGGTGCGAGGGTGGAGGATCGGACAATGGGCCCGCAGGGTCACCTCCGGCTCGCCCTCAGCCCGCACAGGGGGGTTCCGGTGCCCGGATCGGTCCCCGACCGCGGTGAATTACAGCCTGGCCAGCAGAAAGGTCCCGGGACGTCCCGGGGCTCAACCTACATCCCGCCCGAAAAAGCACTATCGCGCCCAAGACAAGAAAGTGGTTCGACATGAATCTCGGTGACATCACTCACAACAAACGTCGGAGAACCCGGCACCTCCTCGTGGCGGTGGCGATCGTCATACCGGTGGCCCTCGTCGCTTACGGGGTGGCCGACGCCGCCCTTCCCGGCCTCAGCCTCCAACCGGGACAGAGCACCTCGGTGACCTGTTCGGGCGGAAACATCCAGGTTTCCGGACAGTCGTCCACCGGCCTGACCGTGAACTGCGAAAAGACCTCCACCCCGGCTCCGCCGCCTCCCCCGAGCCACTGGTCGATCCCCACCGGTGTGGTCTCGTGGCAATGGGTGCTCAATCATCCGTTCAGTACCTCGAGCGCCAGTGACATGGGAACGGACGACTATCTGGCCGACGGCAGCCCGGCCCCGGCCCCCACGGTCTACGACATCGACGCCATCATCAATCCCGCATCCACGGTGGCGGCCCTTCATGCCCGTGGTGACCACGTCATCTGCTACATCGAGTCTGGCTCGGCCGGCAACTACTACTCGGCGAGCCAGGAAGGGATTCCGACCACCTACTATGACCAGCTCCAATCAGCGGGCGTGCTGGGGAACACACTGCCCGGCTATCCCGAGGAGCGATTCGTCAACATCACATCGCCGGCCGCCGTCAGTATCGTCGAATCGGAGATCAGTCAGCAGTGCGGGGCCAAGGGGTTCGATGCCGTCGAGACCGATCTCGACGAGACCTATACGGGATATGACGGGGCCACGGGCTTTCCCCTGACCGAGTCGAATGAGCAGACGTTCCTGACCACCATCGCCGACTACATCCACTCCCTGGGCATGGGTTGGATCGCCAAGAACCTGGTCGACACCGGTGACAACTTCGCCACCGTCATGGAACCCCTGGCTGACGGGCTGCTCACCGAGAATTGCAACCAATGGGACCAATGTGGCCAGGCCAGCACCTACATCGCCAATGGCAAAGGCGTGCTCAACGCCGAATACAATTTGGAACCCAGCCAGTTCTGTCCGGCCGACGATGCGGCCGGCATCAACGGCGCCCGAATCGATGCCAGCGTGGACGGGTTCCGGATTCCCTGCCGGTAGTCGCGTTAGACCTGCGTCCCGAGGGCCGACGCTTGTGCCGGCCCTCGGGACGACCGGTGCCATCGGTGAGGATGCCCCCAGCCGACCACGGACAGCCTTCACCCGCCAGTGATCGAGATCCAAGCTCTCGGACCCGATGACTGGCGGATCGTCCGCCAGGTACGTCTCCGCTCCCTGGAGGACGCCCCGTCCGCCTTCACGTCCAGTTTCGAGGACGAGTCGGAATTCGACGAGGGGACGTGGCGCCACCGGTCCTCCACCTGTCAGTGGTTCGTGGCCGTGGACCACACCGGGCCCATCGGGGTGGCCGGTGGCATCGATGGATGGTCGGGCGATCCGGCGAAGCGGGAGTTGATCGGCATGTGGGTGGCCCCCTCCCACCGGCGCCAAGGTGTGGCCCGGGAACTGCTGGACCGTGTGGCCGATTGGGCCCGATCAGATGGAGCGTCGACCTTGATCCTCAGTGTGCGCCAGGGCAACGACGGAGCCAGTGCTGCATACCTGACCATGGGGATGCGGCCGACCGGAGAGACCCGGCCGATGTGGAACGACCCGAGCGAGGCAGTTGACGTCATGGAGCTCGATCTCGGTACTCGGTGATCTTCTGCGTCGGGAGGCATTGGTTACTGACGGGTCGCAAAACTGAACGTGGGGCCGGCAACCGGGGCTCATAGAACCCTCACAATTTTCCCATCGCCCTCCAAGCTTGACATGTCGCGATGACCCGGGCTGACAGCCGGCGAACCAGTCGGCGTGGCCAACGATGGGGAGGGGACGGGGACGCCATGCGAAGGATCTTGCTCGTCGCAGCATTGGCGATCCCGTTGGGGACGACGACTCTCGGGATCGTCGGAACAGCCGGAACGGCCGGGGCTTCCACCCCCGTCACCTGCGCCAAAGTCACCGGCTCGCTGGCCGGGACCCTGACCTTCAAAGGATGCAACACCAAGTTCGGGAAGGGCAGTGCCCAGGGCACGGCGTTGGCCACCGGCGGCACCGTGACCTGGGCCGGCAGGCACGCCGGCTCAGTGTCATTTTCAGGCTCGGTGACCAGTCCCGGTCGGGGAGCCTGCCGGACAGGTTCGAAGGAGTACGACGCTTCGGACACGGTTACCGCCGCCACCGGAAGTGGGACGTCCATCGTCCACATCGGAGACGCAGTGGCAGCTCGAGCCTGTGTCACCGGCTCCGGTGCCTTGACCCTGGTGAAGCACACCGTGTTCTCGATGTAACCACATTCGCCAACCGAACACTCGGGATGTCGAATCGAAAATCAGAGGGGCCTCGGATGACAGGAGAAGCAATGAAGTTGAAGAAGGACATACGACGAATTCTGCTCACGGTTGCCGCCTTGCTGATTCCGGCGGCGGGCGTCGCCACACTGGGACTGGCCGGCACGGCGGGGGCAGCCGGAAAGATGGAGTGCACATCGATCTCGGGAAATGCGAGCAGCTACATCACCGTCAGTGGGTGTACCGGACGGACCCAATACCGGAGGGGGATCGGAGCCGCTTCTGGCCACGGCCTTGGAGAATGGAGGAACCTTCACGTGGCTATCGGGGGGAACCACCAATGTGGCGGCCCCCACCCTGGTCACCACGCCTGACGACAAGAAGTGCCCGGGCTATTCCAAGACGGCAAGCTCCAATCCCAGCGGCATCCTCTTCACGGCGGCGGTGACGGGGGACACCGGTGACGGCATACTCATCCCGGGATCGGTCACCGGTGACATCTGCGTTTCGACCACCGCCAACATCACCATATTGAAGGCGATCAAGTTCAGTTGGACGTCGAGCGACCTCACGTGCACCACGATCAACGGGACTGCGGCTTCCATCACGGTCAGTGGGTGCACCGGGGGCGACACCGATGGAGGCTCGGAAGCGTTCTCGGGGCTCACCTTGGCGGACGGTGGGACCATCGACTGGCTGTCCGGTGGAAGCACGACGATCGGCGCCCCGACGCTGACCACCACGCCCAACGACAAGCACTGCCCGGGCTATTCCAAGACGGCAAGTTCCAATCCCACCGGCGAAAGCTTCACAGCCACCGTGACCTCGGACACCGGGGACGGCCTCAAGCTGCCCGGCTCGGCCAAGGGTGCGATCTGCCTCAGCCCGACGGGAGCGATCACAGCTCTCAAGCCGCTGTCGGCCAAATAGGCACAGCCGGCCAGCGGAGGGGCAACAAACCGCCAAAAGGGTGGGGCTGCGGCCTCACTCTTTTGTCGCGTCCGGACCGAAACCAACACGGTCCGAGCTCGTCGGCGACGGCGCTGGCCGGCGCTGGCCGGACGACGGGCGCGTCCAGGGCAGTGGGCGCTGTCGGACTCGAACCGACGACCTGCTGGTTGTAAGCCAGCTGCTCTGACCAACTGAGCTAAACGCCCGACATGACCCCAGCAGGGCCACCCGTAGGGTAGCGCCCCGTATTCCGGACCCTCCCGCCGTCTCCGGGCCTCGCTGCCGGGACAGAGCCGGTGTCTCGGCCGGTCAAGCTCGGGCGGCCGCCGACAGTTGTTCCAGCAGGGCCGGCGTGGCGGCGGCAACCGGCGTGCGCCGGTCGCCGTGGGCCAGAGTGACCAGCTCGTTCCCCTGCGAGTCGGCCACCACCCCACCCGCCTCGGTGCAGATCAGCATGCCGCCCAGGTAGTCCCAGCTCCCGAGGGCTGACCCACCGACGACGGCATAGCCGTCGAGTACGCCCTCGGCCACGGCGCAGAGATCGAGGGCGGCAGCCCCCAGGCACCGGTACTGGTTCCAGCCGAACGACCGGGCGGGAAATCCGGAGAAACCGATGATGGCCTTGCCCAGATCGGTGCACGAGGAGGCGCGTATGGTGGTGCCGTCCCGGCGGGCGCCCCCGCCCCGTACTGCCTCGAAGCGCACCCCCGATGCCTGATTGACCACCAGCGCCATCCGTGGGCCGGCGGCGTCTACGGCGCACAGGCTGGTGGCGTACCAGGGGATGCCCCGGGAGGCATTGGTCGAACCGTCCACTGGATCGATCACCACTCCCACCGGCCGGTCCAGCCGGTGGGGTCCCGACTCCTCGGACATCACCCCCAGTCCGGCCGCATCGAGCACGGCCAGGGCGGCCTCGTCAGCCACCAGGTCCGACCGGTACTGCCCGGCCCGGGTACCGGCCAGTCCCCAATCGTCCAGATCTCCGAGGGCGGCGGTGACGGCCGCGGCGGCGGCGTAGAGCACCTCGAGCAGGTCGTCGTCGTCCATCCTTGGACGTTACCGGAGCAGGCTGGGACCGGTAGGCTGTCTCCCCTGTGGCAGTCATCGATGTGGCCGGATACGTAGCGGATCTGAAGGATCATTCTGTCGACCATGGGTTCCATGTCCACGACGAGCGCCATTTCGTGGAGACCTACTCCCTCCGCCAGGTATGGGAGGTGGAGCTCCACCCCGAGGACGGATGCGGTGGTCCACTCGATCTCCACCTGGCCCTCGAGGTGGACCCCCGGACCCTTCTCTCCTTCGAGGACGCCGTGTTCGGGCTCCCCGAGGACGAGGAGCCGCCCGACGAGTTCCACTTCCCCCTGACCTTCACCTGGGCGCTGCCCCCGCTCCCCCACGGCCCGGATCTCCTGCGGCTGGCCATCGATCTGGCCGGAGTCGGTGGCATCGAGCTGCCCCTCGAGGTATCGGCCATCGACTCGTACGCCTCGGCCACCGATGCGGCCGAGCGCCGGCTCAATATCGTGGCCCGATCGCCCGTCTCCCTCACCCGGATACTGGCCGGCGAGGAGATGATGTGCGAGGTGTTCGACCGCTGCCTGGCCGTCAGTCGTTACCTACTCGACTCCGCCGGTAGTTGGCTGGGGTGACCCGGAGCCCGAGCCGGGGAACAGTGCGGCGACTCGCCGTCGTCGTCATGGCCGTCATCGGGCTCGGGGTGGTGCTCAGCGCCTGCGGCACCAGTGGCACGGCGCTGGCCAAACAGGCGTGCACCCACGTCAACCGGTCGATCGAGCTCCTGGACGAGGCCGAACACCAGAGCGACCCCACCGCCTCGGCCGCCGTCCGTCAAAAGGCCTACCTCCAGCTCAGGGCGGCCCTGCCCATCGCGGCCGAGGCCGCTTACGACGACGGCCAGTGGCAGGCGCTGATGACCACCGTGGCCGAGAGCAGCAGGGTGGCTGAGACGACGTTGGTGCCGGCCCTGCAGGCCCAGTGCCAGCAGGCCGACAGCTCGGTGTTCGGTCAGCAGGCACCGCCGTCCTCCATCCCGCCGCCGGCCCCTGTCTCCTCCTCGCCCTGACCCCGATCCCCCCCGGGAAGCGGAAGGGGTGGCGTCCGGCGACGGTCAGGGCCCGATTCGGTGGTCCCGCCCCCGGGCCGTCGTCGCCGCCGCCGCCGTCGTCGAGGTGGTGGGGGCGGAGGCCGGGGTAACGGTTGTGGGCGTCAGCAGATCGTTGCCGGCCATCTGGAGGCGACCGACCTTGACCACCTCGGGGAGCACGCGGGCGTCCAACCACTGCCCGGCCGCCGCCGTCGGGGCGATGTGCACCCCGTCGCCGTCGCGCACCTGGACCCCGTCGAGGGACGAGGTGAAGACGCCACCGGGACACAGCTGGGCTCCGAGGTCGTCCACCTGGACGGTGGCGGGATACTCGGCCGCTACCTGGCGGACCATGGCGTTGTACTCGGCCAGGCGGGTGGTCGAGTCCTCCGGCCAGGGCTGCCCGTTCGGCTGTTCCCCGGAGTCGAAGCACGGGGAGGTCATCATCACCATCAGGGCTCCCTGTGACGTCCCCACCTGCACGGCCTGTTGCAGCGACTGCTTCAGGTCGGCATCGAATTTCGGTTCGCCGATATGCATCCACTGGCCGTCGATCAACCGGTCGTGGACCTCCCATCGACCGGCCAGCACCACCACCACGTTGGGTCGGAACTGTTCGAGGTCCCCCCGCCACAGGGCGGGCCACTGATCCGAGGCGGGGGTGGCGGTATTGCAGGCCGGAGCCGTGTTGTACTCCACCCCGTGCTCGATGTACTGGCTGCTGCGGACCACCCCGCAGCCGAGAATGGCTCCATTGTCGATGTTCACGTCGTAGGTGTCCTGCGGCTGACTGTCCAGCATGGCGAATCCCATCCGCCACGCCACCGAGTCCCCGAAGACGGCCACCTTGACGGGGGGACCCGTGTACTGGGCTCCGACCACCCGGACGTTCCCGGCCGCCTCCGCCGTCGACGGCAGCGTGGCCACCACGGTGACCAGGACGACGCTCAAGAAGGCGGCGGAGGTGGCCAACCACGCCTTCCACTCGGTGAGTGAGTGCATCTTCCCCCTCCTGACCGGCTCTTCGACCAGGTAGTAGGAGCCGGTGGCGACCATGAGGGTGGTGGCGATCCGAACGGCCAGCAACGGGTAGCCGAGCAGGTGGAGCCGGGCCCCGTCGAGGAAGTCGAACAGCGGAAAGTGCCACAGGTAGGTGCCATACGAGATCTTGCCGACGTAGCGGAACACCGGATTGCCCAGCGCCCGGGACAGAGAAGCCATCTGGGCGGTGATGGTGGCGAAGATGACGAGGCCCACGCCGAGGGCGAAAAGGAGATAGCCGCCGTTGAAGAGAAAGGCGGTGGGCTGGGTGAGTCTGGACCACAGGATCAGGCACACCGCCAGGGCCGACCAACCGAGGACCTGGTACACCAACCGCATGGTGGGGGACTCGATCTCCCAGGCCGAGATGAGCTTGATCCCCGAACCGCGCCGACGTTGGAAGTCACGGCGGAGGGAAGGAGGCGGTGCCGACCCGGCCGCCCCCGCCGACGGGTGAGGCCGGAGGCGGTGGCTGCCCCGAGCACGCCTGCCGCCCTCGTCGACCACCCGACGGTGCTGAGCCCAGATCGCCATCCCTACGGCCAGGGACGCCCCCACGAGTATGTCCTGGCTCCGGGTATCGGTACCTTCGTAGATCCGCATCACCGAGGCCCCGTGCCGGTAGAGCAGGCTCATCTCGAGAGCGGAGGCCAGCGTTCCGACGACGGCGGTGGCGAGTACCGGCCACAGCCGCCTCGAGGGCCGGAGGCGGCGACCGAGGCGCAGCATGATCAGGACCACCGGCGGCCACACGATATAGAACTGCTCCTCGATCGACAGAGACCACATGTGGGCCAAGGGCGACGTCTGGGCGGTGGATTGGAAGTAGTTGCTGTTCCCGAAGATGAAGTGCCAGTTGGACACGTAGAAGAGCGTCGAAAGAGAGTCGAGTCGGAGATTGACGAACTCGCCGGGGGTGGCGAACACCTTTGCGTAGATGGCCACGCCCACCAGCATCACCAGCAGGGCGGGCAGTAGCCGTGCGGGCCCGCCGGGTCCAGAACTGTCCCAGCCGGATGGTCATGCGGGTCGCCCATTCGCCGATCAGGAGGGAGGTGATCAGGAATCCCGACAACACGAAGAACACGTCGATGGTGAGGAATCCGCCGCTGAGAGCTCCCCCGTGGTACATCATCACCCCGAGCACGGAGAGGGCCCGCAAGCCGTCCAGTCCCGGCACGAACCCGAAGCGGACCGGGCGGCCCCGAGCCACGTCGACCGTCGACGCCGCGGGGACGAGGCTCTTGGTGACCGCGTGGGTGCCAGAACTCATGTGGGTGGGGTTCCTCCGGGTACACCGGCGCCGTATCGAGGTTGAACGGGCGACGGCTCGCTCTTTCCATGATCGCAGATCAAAGCGCAATTACGCACGCGACAGCGAACGCCGGTGGACGAGCGTACCCACCAGCCGATTTTGCCCAGATCCCACCGAGGGCCGTCGGCCGCCACTGGCGGCCGTACGGTCACACGTTCGGGCTGTACCCGGCGGGCAAGTTGATGGTCTTCTTCTCGAGGAAGAGCTCGAGGCCGTCCTCGCCGAACTCGCGGCCGACCCCAGATGCCTTGTAGCCCCCGAAGGGCGACGAGAAGTCGATGGGAATGTTGGAGTTCACCATGTAGGTTCCGGTCCGGACCTGGCGGGCGACGGCCACTCCCCTGTCGACGTCGCCGGTGAACACGGCACCACACAGCCCGTAATCGGAGTCGTTGGCGATGCGGACAGCGTCGGCATCGTCGTCGTAGGGGATCACCGACAGCACCGGGCCGAAGATCTCCTCGTGGGCGATACGCATGCTGTTGTCGACATCGACGAACACGGTCGGCTCGACGAACCATCCCTTGTCGATCCCCTCCGGGCGCCCACCGCCCAGCGCCACCTTGGCCCCTTCCTCCTGGCCGATCCGGATGTAGTTCTCCACCCGGTCGCGCTGACGCTCCGCCACCAGGGGACCGACCTCGGTGGCGGGATCGAGGGCGTCGCCGACCTTCATGGTCCGGACCTGCTCGACCAGGGCCTCGGTCACCTCGGTGTACCGATCCCGGGGCGCCAGGATCCGGGTCAGCGAGATGCAGGCCTCGCCGTTGTTCATGATCGCATTCGGCAGCATCAGCGGGATCGTCTCGGCCAGGTTGGCGTCGTCGAGGACGATGGCGGCCGACTTTCCACCCAACTCGAGGCTGACCCGCTTGAGGTTGGCGCCGCAGGCCGCCCCGATCTTGCGACCGGCAACCGTCGAACCGGTGAAGGACACCTTGTCCACGCCGGGGTGGTTGACCAGGTGCTCGCCGACCTCACGACCGGCCGGGACCACGCTGAGCACGCCCTTGGGCAGGCCGGCGTCGGCGAAGATCTCGGCCAGCACGTTGGCGTCGAGCGGGGTTTCCGGCGCCGGCTTGAACACCACCGTGCTCCCCGACAGGAGGGCCGGGCGACAGCTTGGCGCAGGCCAGAAAGAGGGGGACGTTCCACGGGGTGATGGCCGCCACCACGCCGACCGGCTCCTTGGACACCAGGACCGGGCCGAGCAGGCCGTCCTTGACCGTGTCGAAGGCGAAGGTCGAGCCCAGACCGGCGTAGTAGTCGAGGATCATGGTCGGGGCCAGCACCTGGGCCAACGTTCCCCACGAGACCGGCGATCCCATCTCGTTGGAGATCAGCTCGGAGATGCCCTGCATGTCGTTGCGGATGGCGTCGGCCACCTTGGTCAGGACCGCGGCCCGCTCGGCCGGGGCCATCCGGGGCCAGGGCCCGTTGTCGAATGCCTGGCGGGCGGCGGCCACCGCCCGGTCGACGTCGGCGTTCTGGGCCTCGGGGACCCGGCCCGACCAGCTCCTCGGTGGTCGGGGAGACCACGTCGAACACGGACGAGGAGGACGGCTCGACCCACTCCCCCCCGATGAACAGACGATCGTACGACTTCACGGTGCCCTCCCTGGCTCGAGCGGGCATCCGGCAGCCGGCCGCCGCTCCCTCAGGGTGCAGCGGCCGACCACGGCCGATCGGCCGATTGTAGCCCGAGCCAACTGACGCCCCGTCACCTCCGAACCTGGCTACGCTCCCCTGGCGACGGCACCGACCCGGTCGTCCCCAGGCCGGCCGACGCCTCTGCAGCCCGTCACCTGCCACCGCGAATCCACCGACATCGACCGAGGACCCCATGCTCTCCCCCCTTGACGACTACCCGGTCCATCAGATCTCCGAGCCCATGCGGTTCGTGGGGACCTCCGACCGGAACTTCTACGACCGCTACTACTTCAACATCCACGGCGCCGAGGGGGTCCACGGGAGCCGATGACGAGCTGTTCGCCGTGATCGGGGTGGGCCAGTACCCGAACCTGAGCGTGGCCGACGCCTTCGTCTCCGTGCTGTGGGGAGACGACCACCGGGTGGTCCGCTCCTCCCAGACGCTGGGCGCCGACCGGATGGACGCCTCGGTGGGCCCGATCCGGGTCGAGGTGCACAAGGGCCTCGAACAGGTACGGGTCATCGTCGAGCCGAACGAGTGGGGAATCGAGCTCGACGCCGTCTACGACGGGTTCTCCGAGGCCCACCTCGAGGCTCGCCACTTCGACCGGCAGTTCACCCGGGTCACCTTCGACTCCACCCGATTCGCCCAGGTGGGCTCGTGGACCGGCACGTTCAAGGTCGGGTGACCGCGAGCTCCAACTCACCCCGGACCGCTTGTGGGGATCACGTGACCGATCGTGGGGCGTCCGCCCGGTCGGAGAGCCCGAGCCGCCGGGGATCCGGGCCACCGACACCGCGGGCGGATTCTTCTGGATCTACGCGCCGGTGCGCTTCGAGGACCACGCCATGGTCACCATCATCCAGGAGCGGCCCGACGGCGAGCGGATCATGCAGGACGCCCATCGGGTGTTCCCCATCGGCTCGGGCAGGGAGCCCGAGTGGCTGGGTCGACCCGAACACGCAGCTGCGGTTCGCCCCGGCACCCGATCGGTGACCGGGGCCACCCTCTCCTACTTCGGCGCCCACGGACGGAAGACCGCAGAGATCGAGGTCGAGACCCTGCTGGCGTTCCCCCTGCTGCTGGGCAGCGGTTACGGGCTGGAGCCCGACTGGAAGCACGGGATGTACCAAGGCGAACTGGTGATCCAGGGCCAGGACGATCCCCCCGGCCGATCCGACCTACTCGAACTGGGGCCTCACCGAGTACGCAGCCAGATTCACCTCTGACGGGCATGTCGGCTACGGAATGTTCGAGAACGCGGTGATGGGTCCGCACGAGCAGTACGGGTTCAGCGGTTGGGACTGACCGGACGCGGTCCGGACGTGTTCAGGGCGTGTCGAGCGGACTGACCGGGCGTGTTCTGGGCCTTCGTCTTCGCCAATGGCGTACTGACCGTATGTTATCTGCGGAACCGAATGGACGACGGAGAGGTGCCGCTCGACAGCTCACTGGTCCAGGCCGGGTCCGAAAACGTCTGGGACGACCCGGCCCGATCCACCACCCGATTGCGGCGGAAGAACGTCAGGTGACGGGGCGGACCGCGTCCGGCTCCCAGTAGGCGCGGAGCGAGGCGATCTTGCCCTCGGGCGACCGGCGGTAGATGTAGATCCCGTCCACCTCGACCGCTGATCCCCCCTCGAAGGTGATGCGGATCACCCCCACGTTGGCGACCTCGTCCCCACAGAGGAAGGACTCGATTGACGGTGAAAGCGATCGACTTGTTGGCGGCGATGACGTTGTCGAAGAAGGCGGCGATGGCCTCGAGCCCCCGATGTCCTCTGCCTTCCGGGTCGAACATGGAAGGTCCGACCGGGTCCTCCACCACGGCGTCCTCGGCGAACAGCTCGAGCCAGGCCTGACGGTCGCAACGCCTCCACCGCGGCCATGGAGGCTCTTCCCAGGTCACGAGCGGTGGTGGAACTGCTCGTCATCTCACCTTTCCGATCACGTCGTCGGCGAATCGCCGAAGGTGGTCCAGCTTCGCCTGAAGCGCCTCGGTGTCGGGTCCCACTGCGTATGGCCACCGGAATCCCACGATCACGTCGGTCACTCCCTGCTCCTCGAGCCGGCGGATGCCGTCGACCGAGAATGCCTCGAGTCGAGATCACATGCACCTCGAACGTCGCGATCGGACGTGCCCTCCTCCTCCCGCAACCGGCCCAGCGGTCTCGAGCAGACCGGGGAGATCGGCCGGGATCGCCGCCTCCGTGGAGCCAGCCGTCGGATCGAGCCGCCCGGCGCAAGGCTGGCATGGCGTGACCACCGACAAGGATAGGAAGGGGTGGGGTCGGGTGTAGGACTGATCTTCACCGGAGGCAGGTCATAGACCTCGCCGTGGTACTCGAAGTAGCCCCCGGCCGATAGGCCCCGCACGATGTCGACGGCCTCGTCCATGCGTCTGCCCCGACCCTCCCACGGCACACCGCACAGTTCATAGTCCTCCGGCCACGGGCTCGTGCCCACGCCCAATGCCAGCCGATTCCCGGTCAGGACGGCCACCGACGTCGCCTGCTTGGCCACCAACAGCGGATGCCGCATGGGCAGCTTGAGGACGAAGGTGATGAACCGGAGGCGTTCGGTGAGGGCGCCCATGGCCGGTATGAGCGAGAACGGCTCGATGAACGGCTTGTCATCGAGGAACTCTCGCGAGTGGTCGGGCGAGAACGGATAGGTCGAATCGGATTCGAGCGGGTAGCAGATGCTGTCGGGGACGACCATGCCGTCGTAACCGGCTTCCTCGGCGGCCTGGGCCAACGGGAGGTAGTAGGTCGGATCGACCATCGACTCGGCGTAGGAGAATCTCACCGTGCAGCCCCCCATTCGACGTGGGCCCGGATGGTGTCGCTGCCTTCCATCCAGCCTCTTGAAGCCGCGTACTCGAGCATCGACGTGAATTCGGCGTCCCAGGTCGTGTCCAGGGGTGCTCCCCGGTCCGCCGCCTCCATGTGGGCCAACTGCCGGATCACCGAAGCGGCGACGAGAGCATCGCCATCGGCTCCGACCGTTCCGATGGCATGGGAGCGCAAGGCCGAGCCCAGAGCCCGGAGGTCACCGTCGCCATCGCCACCGGTGGCCGGGCGAACAACTCGAACGGCAAATCGATGCAGGTCGTCGCTGTCTCGCACACTGACCTCCTTGGTGGACAGATCCACAACTACGTCCATGCCGCACGTTCCCTCTGCTCGTCGGTGAGCCGACCCGGACCCTACAGCGTCCGATTCGGGACCGGGGTCGGTGCGGCTCAGGACGCCGGATCCACCGGGATCCCGTTGGAGCGGAGCTGGTCCGCCACCCACGAGATCCCGTTCGGTTCAGCCATGTGCTCGGGCCAGCCGGCCAGGATCTGCTCCACTTGTTCGAGCCTGGGAATCGTGCAGATGACGTGGACGAGGACCCGGTCAACCGACAGCGACTCGACCTCGATGTCGCCGAATGGCGTCCATGAGTCAGCCTCCGGCACCAGCTCCAGCATGGCGTACAGCTCGCCCGTGTCCTCGACCCAGCTCAGTTCGTACCGATTTCCCTTTTCGTCGTACCAGTTGGTCCCCAACTCCACTTCCGCCGATTGCCGACGCCGTTCGTCTGCGCTGTAGAACTGTTCGATGTTCATGGGTCTCCTCGTGTCGTGCGGTGTCGTGCGGTGTCGTGCAATGTCGTGGGGCGTCCACAAGCTTTGCGTGGGGCAGGCAGGGATCGAACCTGCGACCGAGGGATTATGAGTCCCCTGCTCTGACCACTGAGCTACTGCCCCCCTGGGCTGGGTTAATCTGACTTGGAGTTGTACCACTTGGTGTTGGTCCTTTTTCCGTCCCCTGGATCCCACCCGAATTGCTCCTGGCCCCAGGCCAGAATCCGGAATGAAAGGACGGCCGCCTGGTCGCGTTGAGTGGAGAGCGTACAACCCGACCGCCGGCCCGCTGTCGCCACCGGCTGAATACTGACCCCTTATCACCGCTCGAAAACTGACCCCCCTTCCCGGTGGTCCACCACTGAGCGTGCTGGATCACGAACCCTGGCTGGATCGCCAGCCGGGGAGGAAGGACATGATCAACGTGGACGACTGGGCCGAGATCCGTCGCCTGTACTTCGCCGAGCGGCTGGGCATCAAGACCATCGCCAGGCAGCTCGGCGTGGCGAGGAACACCGTGCGGACGGCGGTGCGGGGATCCGCCCCGCCGGACTACAAACGAGCAGCCAAGGGCTCCTTGGTGGATGCCGTCGAGAACCAGGTCTGCGAGCTGCTGCGGGACTGCCCGACGATGCCGGCGACGGTGATCGCCGAGCGGATCGAGTGGGCACACGGCATCACCATCCTGCGGGACCGGGTGGCCGAGCTCCGGCCGCTGTTCCGACCGCCCGATCCCTGCCAACGCACCCACTACGGGCCTGGCGAGCTGGTCCAGTTCGACCTGTGGCAGCCGGACGACGAGATCCCCCTCGGCTTCGGCCAGACCGACAAGCTCTGGGTGGTGACGGCGGTGAGCGGCTACTCCCGGTTCATGGGCGCCCACATGGTCCCGACCCGGGCCGCTCACGACGTGCTGGCCGGGATGCTGTCCTGCTTCCAGCAGATCGGTGGCATCCCCCGCACCGCTGGTGTGGGACGGCGAGGGCTGCATCGGCCAGTGGCGCCGGGGCAAGCAGGTCTACACCGAGGACTTCCAGCGCTTCCGGGGGACCCTCGGGGTGGGCGCCCGGCTGTGCAAGCCCAACGACCCCGAGGCCAAGGGCGTCAACGAGCGGGCCAACGGCTACTACGAGACCTCCTTCCTCCCGGGACGGAGGTTCTCCGACGTTGCCGACTTCAACACCCAGCTCCACGCCTGGCTGAAGCGGGCCAACCGCAGGGTGCACGCCACCACCCGGATGGTCCCGGCCGAGCAGATCTATGAGGACCGGGGCTCGATGAGCACGCTTCCCACCGGTCCTGCCCGACCCGGCGTTGCGCCTGGCCACCCGGCTGCCCCGGGACCACTACGTCCGAGTCGACACCAACGACTACTCGGTGAACCCCCGCTTCGTGGGCCGCCGCATCGAGGTCCGGGTCGACCTCGACCTCGGTGGTCGCCACCTGCGGCGGGGTGGAAGTGGCCCGTCACCGGCGATGCCTGGCCAAGCACCAGAGCATCCTGGACGCCACCCACGCCATGACACTGCGGATGATGCGGGCCGAGGAGGTCCCGGTCCCAGCCGCTCGAGACCCTGCGTCGAAGAGCGGGACCTGGCCGACTACGACAGAGCGCTCGGGAGTGGCGTGATGGCCACCAAGTCCAAGCCGGCGAGCGACCTCGCCTACCTGTGCCGGGCGCTCAAGGCCCCGTCCCTGGCCCAGGCCTATGAGCGCCTGGCCGACCGGGCCCGGGCCGAGAGCTGGACCCACGAGGAGTTCCTGGCCGCCTGCCTCGAGCGGGAGGTGGCCGCCCGCCAGTCCAACGGCGGGGAGATCCGCATCCGGGCCGCCCGCCTCCCGGCCCGCAAGACCCTGGAGGAGTTCGACTTCGACCACCAGCGGAGCCTGAAGCGGGACGTGATCGCCCACCTCGGGGCCCTCGACTTCGTCGAGGCCAAGGAGAACGTCATCTTCCTGGGACCGCCGGGCACCGGCAAGACCCACCTGGCCATCGGCCTGTCCATCCGGGCCTGCCAGGCCGGACACCGGGTCCTGTTCGCCACCGCGGCCGAATGGGTGGACCGCCTCGCCGAGGCCCACGACGCCGGGCAAGCTCCACGAGGAGCTCACCCGCCTCGGTCGCTACCCGCTGATCGTCATCGACGAGGTCGGCTACATCCCCTTCGAGGCCGAGGCCGCCAACCTGTTCTTCCAGCTGGTCTCCTCCCGCTACGAGCGGGCCAGCGTCATCGTCACCTCCAACAAGCCCTTCGGGCGCTGGGGTGAGGTCTTCGGCGACGCCGTCGTGGCTGCCGCCATGATCGACCGGCTGGTCCACCACGCCGAGGTCGTCTCCATGAAGGGCGACAGCTACCGGCTGAAGGACCGAGACCTCGGGAGGGTGCCTACAGACGACGCTGCGTGACGGTGGCCCCGGGCGGGGGGTCAATTTTCAACCGGTGGCAGGGGGTCAATTTTGGAGCGGTGTTGACACCCGCAGTTTGTCAGGACTCCGTGCTTCCCGACGACCGACGGCCGTGGCTGCCGTCGATGTGGGCCACTGACGGAAGGGCTCAGTCGGGATCCGGCCGGTGGCTGGCGGGGCCAGACCGAGCTCGATCATAAGTGCCGCTCTCCCGGATCATCGAGCAGCCCGACGAAAGACCGCCGGCCGCCTGGGGACCGGGCTGGTTACTGGCTGTCTCCCTGGCGCCGCTCGGCTTCCCGCATCTCGAAGATGTCCCGAGCCGAACGATTGACCTCCAGCTTCCGCTTGCGCTCCGCCATCTCCCAGGCCAACGTGGCCGTCAGAGCGGTGTCTTCCGGGCGGGACATCCGGGTCTGGGATTCCAGCTGCTCGTCGGAGAGTGCGGCGTCCCATGCCAGGGCCCAGGCGTCGCTCCAGGCATTGAACAACCTGGCGTTCTCTTCGACAGAAGAGTCTCCCTGGTTATCGGTGAAGGTCGGTGGGAACTGACCGGTCATGGGGGCACCTCTGCATCCGGGATCAGGTGTTCTGGCCATGTATCGGCACGTTTCCGGCCTGCCTTTTGGACTTTTTTGGCCGCAAGGAGGCCACTCGTCCTCCCGTGCGGCGACGGAGCTCTCAGGCGATTCTCAGCTCGCCCCGCTCACTTGACCGCCGTAGGGTCCGTCGAACGAAGTTCCGCCGCTTCGCTCCGTACCCGGCCCTGCCTCCTCCCAGCCCCGACGAGAGCCCGGTCCGGAGTGCGCTGGAGCGCCTCATAGGCCCATCGGGCGGGGCAGGGATCTACCTGAGTACGTGGGCCGCCACCGGCGAACCGGGTTGTCCCCGAACGATCACGGGGTACTGGCCGGCATCGAAGGCCGCCACGAACTGCCGCACAGGCTTGGGCAGTTGGACCAGCAACCGACCTGCCGGCCGGAACTCAGGCGGGGCCGCCACGCTGATCTGGAGGGCACAGTGTCCGACCGCCACCGAACGAATACGGGGATCCGATCCCATCAGCGCGTGTACGTACACCGCCACCGCGCAACTCCGATTGTTCTGGCGGACTCCGTTCACCCCAGCCGTCCGGAGTGACTCGGCCACCTCGTCGGCGCTGTCCCCCAGGTCGGCGAGAAGGGTGCCGGTCTGCTTTTTGAGTTGGCGGATGTAGCTCATCGGACCTCCTCGGACCCTGGCTTCATCGTAACAATCCCGATCGGACATCGATCGGCCCGGCCCACCGGGGCGGAAGCAACCCGGGCGGCGTTGGAGCCGACCAGGGACCCGGATCCGGCCGGTTCTCGCCGACACCCCTCCTCAGCAGGATGTCTGATGTCGGGTCCGGCTGCCGGGTCCCGGCACCATCCGGACTACGAGCGCTCGCCGGCCTGGGCCGACGTGGTGAGCAACGCATCGAGACGGGCCAGAGTCAACTCCATGTCCCTGCGGGTCTTACCCGACCAGATGTCTCCGAGCTTCAACAAGACCCGCTGGTGGTCGTGGGTGATGTCCCAGCTCTCCCGCACCAGTGTGGTGTCGTCGCCCGGATCGAGCTGGTAGCGCCAGATCCGGCCGGCCACGTAGCGTTCGAGCTTGCCCTTGGGCCCTGTCTGCCAGGCGATCAGCCGATTCTCCTCGAACTCGACCACGGTGCTGACCGTCGAGTAGTGCACTCCCATCTTCATGGACATGCCGAACGTCGTCCCCAGGGTGAGCCGCGACCCGCCTGCCTCCTTTGCTCCCTGGAGCATCCCGGAGCCGTCGATCAGCGAGTGCCTCGACGGATCGGCCAACACATCGAAGATGGCCTCGGGAGAGGCCCGGATCAACCGTTCGACTGTCAGCACAAAGCCATCCATGGTCATGCTCCTGCGCCTGTCATCGATCCCCTGGAAGGCGCCACTCGGCCGGGAAGAGCGATCCATCGGATCCCCCGGTCACCCTACCGCTGCCCGGTCGGCGTGGTGATGTCCACGCTCTTGCTCCGGGGGAGAGACTCGAACTCTCAACCTAGCGGTTAACAGCCGCTCGCTCTGCCGATTGAGCTACCCCGGAAGGGCCCACCGAGGAGGGGTTGTCCACCTCAACGTGCCTGTGGACACTAGCCGGTACGCACCGGGCCGACGGGCGGATATGCACGAACCCCGCACCGGGGGCACAATGGGCGGGTGAACCTCCGCGCCGGCACCGTCATCGCCTTCGGCATCGGGTACGTATTGGGAGCCCGAGCCGGTCGCCAGCGCTACCTGCAACTGGTCCGGGTGGCCGGCCAGGTCGGTCGGTCCCGTCCCGTGTCGGGGACCACGGGCCTCATAGCCGACAAATCCAAGGCGGCGGCCACGCTGGGGGTCGAACGCTTGAAGGACACCATCGGAGTCCGCCTCGGATGGCGTGACGGGGACGAGGCGGCCGACGCCATCCGCCTCGACCTGGCGGAGGACCTGGCGCTCGCCATCAACAGTCGCCGTCACCTGCCGACCCGCCGGGTGAACCGTCTGGCGATGCCGACCGACGGTTCGTCTCAGGCCTCGTCGAGGTAGTCCCTCAACAGCTGGGCCGATTCGGGACGGCGCAGCTTGGCCAGCGTCTTCGCCTCGATCTGCCTGATTCGCTCCCTGGTCACCCCGAACGCCTTGCCCACCTCCTCCAGCGTCCGGATCTTGCCGTCGTCCAACCCGAACCGCAGTCGAACCACGTCCTGCTCACGGGGTGAGAGATGGCCGAGCGCCTCCCGCACTGCGTCGTCGAGCATCATCCGGGCCGCGGCATCGTCGGGCACGATGGCCTCGCGGTCCTCGATCAGATCCGACAGACTGAAGTCGTCCTCGTCGCCCATGGGCTGCTCGAGGGAGACGGTGTCCTGATTGATCCGCTGGATCTCGCGCACCCGCTCGATGGTGAAGTCCACCCGTCCCGCCACTTCTTCGGCGCTGGGCTCGCGCCCGAGCTCTTGGAGGAGCTGGCGCTGGGCCCACACCACCTTGTTGATGGTCTCGACCATGTGGACGGGAATGCGAATGGTACGAGCCTGATCAGCGATGGCCCGGGTGATGGCCTGACGGATCCACCAGGTGGCGTAGGTGGAGAACTTGAACCCCTTGGTGTGGTCGAACTTCTCGACCGCCCGCATGAGCCCGAGGTTGCCCTCCTGGATGAGGTCGAGGAAGGCGAGCCCCCGATTGCGGTAGCGCTTGGCTATGGAGACGACCAGTCGGAGGTTGGCTTCGATCAGGGCCTCTTTGGCGCCCTGGCCTCGTCGGACCAGCATCCGATCGGCCGAGCGCTCGGGGTAGGCCTCGCCCACGGCGCCGTCGAAGGATGCGAGACGCGCCGCCGCCTCGTTACCGGCCACGATCCGCTCGGCCAGCTCCACCTCGAGTGAGGCGTCGAGCAGCTTGACCTTGCCGATCTCCTTCAGGTACATGTGAACCGGATCGGCGGCCGATCCCCGGAACACGTCGCCTTCCGAGTATCCATCGCCCGAGGATGAGCGACGGGCCGCCCGTTCGCGCTTGGCCGGTGGGCGCCGCGGCCCTCCACTGTCCGGTCGGATGCCGCCCCGGGCCAAGTCGGCAGGCTCCAATGTCACGATGCGGGCGGTCGGGGCCTGGTCGGCGGCCGGCACGCCGGGGTCGACCTGATCGACGTCCGGAGGCGCCTGGCCCAACTGGGCGGTGAGATCGTCGACGGCCGATTTGGGTAGGGGCACCACCGTGCTCTCCCCGGCGTCGTAGGTGAACTCGATGCCGGCGGCTCGAATCCGGTGGACCACCTCGGTGATGAGATCGGCGTCGAGCTCCACCGACCGCAGGACCGTCACCACGTCGTCCTGGGTGAGGCCGCCGAGGGCACGCCCCTTGCGGATCAGCGCCTCGAACTGGGCATCGGGAAGCCCGCCCACCCCACCGACCGCGCCACCCGCTCCGACCCTGCCGACCGCTCCGGTCGCCTCGGGGGTCGACGCCACCGGTGGCGGCCCGGTCGGGCCTACCACCCGTTCTTCCGCCACCGACACGACACCAGAGTCCTGTTCGGAGATCATGATCCCTTTCCGGAACTCTCTGCCGTCGACCTCACCACGAGCCAGGCTACCAACCTGGCCGTGGTCGTGGCCGAGGCACCCGGAATGTCCAGCTCCTGCAGCCAGCGCGCAACCTCCACCGCCTCGATCATCGCCTTGGGCGAGGTGCGGGCCTCGGCCGTGAGATTGGTCAACTCGCGCCGGGACGCGTCCCGCACCAGCTGGAGCACCACCTCGTCCGGTTCACCGGTCGGCTCCTCCACCGTCAGCCGCATCAGGAGCGCCCTGACCTCCGGAGTTGCCGCATCGATGGCCTGGTGGAGATCGTCGGCATCGACCAGGGCCTGATAGGCCGATCGCTGGAGGCCGTCACGAAACAGCGCAGGCTCGAGGCGCTGGCCCACGTCGTCGGGGCGGTGGATGGCCAACCGCAGCGCCTCCAGACCGGGGCGGAACTCACGCACCGGTCGACCCCGGCCGCCGGCCGGCGATCGGTGGGGGCCCGGCCCGTGGTCCGGGGAGCCACCGTCGGTCCAGTCGGGCTCCCACCCGTCGTCGGGCTCGCGGACCCACTGCTCGCCCGGATCGCCCGGATCGACCGGAGCGGACGGCTCGCTGCGCCGCGGCCGCCCTCGGCCGGACCCCCTGGGGGAGGCAGGGCGCGGGCCCTCCTTGCGCAACTGCTCGAGGCGGTCACGGAGCAGCAGTGGTTCGAGCCGGCACCGTTCCGCCACCTGCATGACGTACTGGTCACGCACCAGGTTGTCCGGATGTTCGGCTACCGCGGCCAGGGCGGTGTCGGCCGCCTTGGCCCGGCCCTCGGGAGTGGCGAGCTCGGCGCCGTCGAGTATCCGCTCCACCCGGAACTGCAGGAACGGCTTCGCCCCTTCGATGGCGGCCCGTAGACCCTGGGGATCGGTGCGGGCCAGTTCGCCGGGGTCGGAACCGGCGGGCAGGGCGGCCACCGCCACGTTGATCTCCAACCGGCGCTCCCATTCGTAGAACCGGCCGGCGGCGGACTGGCCGGCCAGGTCGGCGTCGAAGGCCAGCACCACCCGGGAGGCGAAGCCCCGGAGCAGCTTCACGTGCTCCTCGGCCAGCGCCGTCCCACAGGTGGCCACCGCCCGCTCCACGCCGGCACCGAAGAGCCCGATGACGTCGGTGTACCCCTCGCACACCACCACCTCGTCGCACTTGATGATGTCCTGCTTGGCCCAGTTGAGGGCATAGAGGGTCCGTCGCTTGGAGTAGATCGGGGTCTCGGTCGAGTTCTTGTACTTGGCCGGGTCGTCGCTGCCGGGAAGGACCCTGCCCCCGAGGGCGACAGGGTGGCCGGAGGGATCACAGATGGGGAAGAGGACGCGGGACCGGAAGGCGTCCTGGAGCCGTCCCCGGCGATTCAGGAACCCGAGACCGGCCCCCACGGCGACCTCCTCGTTGAGGCCGAGGCCCTTGCACAGCTCGTCCCAGCCGTCGGGGGCCCACCCCAGACGGAACCGCCGCACCACGTCCCCGTCGTAGCCCCGGCTGCGGAGGTAGTCCCGGGCCTGTCCGGCGTCAGCACCCACCAGCAGTCGCTGGTGGTACCACTCGGCAGCCCGCTCCATGGTGTCGAAGAAGACCTTGCGGCGCTGGCTGTCGCGCCCGGAGCCGGCGTCCTCGCGGATGGTGATCCCCGACTTGTCGGCCAGGCGGCGCACGGCGTCGACGAAATCGAGGTGCTCGATCTCCCGGACGAAGGTGATGGCGTCGCCCTTGGCCTGGCATCCGAAGCAGTAGTAGAAGCCCTCCTCGGCGTTGACGCTGAACGAGGGGGTCTTCTCGCCGTGGAACGGGCACAGGCCGACCCAGCGCCGACCCTGCCGCTTGAGCGCGGCGTGCTCGCCGATGAGAGCGACGATGTCGGTGGCCGCCCGGACCCTGGCGACGTCCTCGTCGGGGATGCCCATAGGTGACGACGGTACCGCGTGGCCCACCGGATCCGTTCAGCAGTCCGGTGGGCGGCCCCGGCTACCCGGCGGCCCGGCGGCCTGGCGGCCCCGGCGACCCCCCGCCGTCACCAGGCCGGACCGCAGATCCAGACCGGGACCGGCCCCTGTCTACCTACCTGGTCTTCGCCCCGCCCTTGGCCCCGGCCTTCGCCCTGTCCTTGTCCCTTGTCTTCGTGTCCCCGGCCAGCACGCTCTGGGCGGCGGCCAGGCGGGCGATGGGCACCCGGAACGGTGAGCAGCTCACGTAGTCGAGACCGGCACGGGCGAAGGTGGCGATCGACTCGGGGTCCCCACCGTGCTCACCGCACACCCCGACCTTCAATGTCGGCCGGGTGGCCCGTCCCCGCTCGACCCCGAGGCGGACCAGTTCCCCGACCCCGTCGGCATCGACCACCTCGAAGGGATTCCGCTTCAACAGGCCCTGCTCCAGATAGGCCGACATCATCCGTCCCTCGACGTCGTCTCGGCTGAACCCGAAGGTCATCTGGGTCAAGTCGTTGGTACCGAAGGAGAAGAAGTCGGCCACCTCGGCGATCTCACCGGCCCGCAGGGCGGCCCGCGGGGTCTCGATCATGGTACCGATCAGCACCTCCAGCGAACCGGCGTTCGCCCTGGCCTTCGCACCCCGACCCGGCCCCGTGCCCTTGCCCGACCGGGGAGAGGACGCCCCGGCGGCGGCCTCGGCCCCGGCGATGGCCCCCTCGACCCATGACCGGGCCAGCGCCATCTCCTGGCGGGAGATGGTCAGCGGGATCATGATCTCCACGATCGGGTGACCGCCGGCCGCCACCCGGTCCAACGCCGCCTCCATCAGGGCCCGGACCTGCATGGCGTAGAGGCCCGGTTTGATCACCCCGAGCCGCACCCCCCGGGTCCCGAGCATCGGGTTGTACTCGTGCCACGACTTGGCCGCCTCGTACAGCTTGGCCTCGTCCTCGGTCAGACCGACGGTGGCCTCCCTGACGGCCAGGTACTCGGTATCGGGCAGGAACTCGTGCAAGGGCGGGTCGAGGAGCCGGATGGTCACCGGCAGGCCGTCCATGGCCTCGAGGATCTCGTCGAAGTCCGACCGCTGGGCGACCCGGAGGGCCTCGAGGGCCGCCTCTTCCTGCGCCGGCGTGGAGGCCAGGATCATCTGGCGCACGATGGGCAGCCGGTCCTCGGCCAGGAACATGTGCTCGGTGCGGCACAGGCCGATGCCCTCGGCGCCGTGACGGCGGGCGTTGGCCGCATCCGGTCCGGTGTCGGCGTTGGCCCGGACACCCAGGTGCCCGGCCCGGACGTCGTCGGCCCACTCGAGGATGATCCCGAACTCGGGAGGGGTCTCCCCTTCGGAGACCTCCACCTTGCCGAGCACGACGATCCCGTTGGTGCCGTCGACCGAGATCCAGTCGCCCTCGTTGACCACGGTGTCGCCCACCGAGAACGAGGCACTCGAGATCCGCAGTACTTCGGCACCCACCACCGCCGGCTTCCCCCAGCCCCGGGCGACCACGGCGGCGTGGCTGACCAGCCCGCCCCGGGCGGTGAGGATCCCCTCGGCGGCCAGCATGCCGTGCACGTCCTCGGGGGAGGTCTCGCTGCGCACCAGCACCACGGGCTCCCCCCGCTCGGCCGCCTCCTGCGCGTCGTCGGCGGTGAGGTAGACCCGGCCGACGGCGGCCCCCGGCGACGCCCCGAGACCCCGGGCCAGCACCGGGTGCCCGGACCCGGCGAACTGGGGATGGAGGACCTGGTCGAGGTGGTCGGCGGTGATCCGCTCCAGTGCCTCCTCCTTGGTCAGCCGGATGGCCTTCTCCCCGACCATGTCAACGGCCATCTTGAGAGCCGCCCGCCCGGTGCGCTTTCCCACCCGGGTCTGCAGCATCCACAGCTTGCCCTGCTCGATGGTGAACTCGGTGTCGCACATGTCCCGGTAGTGGGCCTCGAGACGGTCGAAGATGGCCAGCAGCTCCCGGTGGATCTCGGGGAACTCGTCCTTCAGCGCCGACAGCGGCTGGGTGTTGCGGATTCCGGCCACCACGTCCTCGCCCTGGGCATTGACCAGAAAGTCGCCGTACTCGCCGGTGGCTCCGGTGGCCGGGTCACGGGTGAAGCCGACACCGGTCCCCGAGTGCGTCGTCGCGGTTGCCGAACACCATGGCCTGGACGTTGACGGCCGTGCCGAGATCGTGGGGGATCCGCTCCCGCACCCGGTAGGCGATGGCCCGGGGGCCGTTCCACGAGGCGAAGACCGCCTCGATGGCCCCGCGCAGCTGGTCGTCGGGATCCTGGGGGAAGGGCGTGCCGGTGTGGCGCTCCACGATCTGCTTGTAGGCATCGACCAGATAGCGGAGGAACAGGATCGGGAACCCCGGCATCCGATGACGGTGCCGGCCAGCTCCTTGGCCGCCTCGAGCAGCAGGTCGAACTCTTCACCGGGGATGCCGAGCACGATCCGCCCGTACATGGCCACGAACCGGCGGTAGGAGTCGTAGGCGAAACGCTCGTCGTCGGTCTGCTTGGCCAGGCCTTCCACCGATTGGTCGTTGAGGCCGAGATTGAGGACGGTGTCCATCATCCCCGGCATCGAGAACTTGGCCCCCGAACGCACCGACACCAGCAGCGGGTCGGCTGGGTCGCCGATGCGCTTGCCCATCTTCTTCTCCAGCCGGGCCTTGGCCTTGGCCACCTCGCCGGACAGGGACTCGGGCCAGCCGGTCTCCATGTAGTCACGACAGGCGGTGGCACCGATGGTGAACCCGGGAGGCACCGGCAGACCCAGCACCGATGTCATCTCGGCCAGGTTGGCACCCTTGCCACCCAGGAGATCCTTCATCTCCATGGGCGGCTTGCGGTGGGTGTGGTCGAAGTCGAAGACGAACGGCATGGGGCGGGGACTCCTGGGATGGCTCGATGTGCACTTGCAGATGGCGCCGGCGTTGCCAGCGGAGACGACCGATCAACCCTACCTGCCCGGCGCCCCGCCCCTACGCCCGACCCGGGGCCCGCACCGACGGTGCCGGCGGGCGGCGCCGACCGCGGACGGCTCCGCTCAGGCCGAGTCCATCCTCCGGCGCACCTCGGCCACCAGGCCGTCGACGGGTACCCGGACCTGGTCGGTGGTGTCTCGATCCCGCACGGTGACGGCCCGGTCCTCCAGCGAGTCGAAGTCGACGGTGACGCACCAGGGGGTGCCCACCTCGTCCTGGCGGCGGTAGCGCTTGCCGATGGACTGGGTGACGTCGTAGTCGCACATGAAGTGGGGCTGGAGGGACGCCAGCACCTCCCGGGCCAGCGGCTCGATGGTCTCCTTCTTCGACAGGGGGAGCACCGCCACCTGGTAGGGGGCGAGCCGGGGATGCAGGCGCAGCACGGTGCGAGCCTCCCCGCCGATCTCGTCCTCGTGGTAGGCGGACAACAAGAAGGCCATCATCGTACGGGTGGCGCCGGCCGCCGGCTCGATGACGTAGGGCACGTACCGCTCGTTGGCCGCCTGGTCGAAGTACTCGAGCCGCTCCCCCGAGGCGGCGGCGTGGGCCCGCAGGTCGAAGTCGGTCCGGTTGGCGATGCCCTCGAGTTCGTCCCACCCCCAGGGGAAGAGGTACTCCACGTCGGCGGTGGCCGCCGAGTAGTGGGACAGCTCGTCGGCGTCGTGGTGGCGAAGCCGGAGCTCCTCGGCGGGGATGCCCAGCCCGACGTACCAGGCGAAGCGCTCGTCCGACCAGTACTGGAACCACCGGTCGGCCTCGGCCGGCGGCACGAAGTACTCCATCTCCATCTGCTCGAACTCACGGGTGCGGAAGACGAAGTTCTGCGGCGTGATCTCGTTCCGGAAGGACTTGCCCACCTGGGCGATGCCGAACGGGGGCTTCTTGCGGGTGGTCTGGAGCACGTTGGCGAAGTTGATGAACATCCCCTGGGCCGTCTCCGGTCGCAGGTAGGCCACCGCCCCCTCGTCCTCCAGCGGACCGGCGTGGGTCTTGAACATCAGGTTGAAGGCACGGGCCGGCGTGAACTCGGTGGACCCGCAGTTGGGGCACACCCCCTCGATCTTGTCCTGGCGCCACCGCTGATGGCAGTTCATGCAGTCGACCAGGGGGTCGGTGAAGTTGGAGAGGTGGCCGGACGCCTCCCACACCGCCGGCGGGGACAGGATGGCGGCGTCGAGGCCGACCACGTCGTCGCGGAGCTGGACCATGGCCTTCCACCAGGCGTTCTTGACGTTGCGCAGAAGGTTGACCCCCAACGGCCCGTAGTCGTAGGTCGACCGGAAGCCGCCGTAGATCTCCGCCGACTGGAAGATGAATCCTCGCCGCTTGCACAGGCCCACCACCTTCTCCATCAGGTCCGAAGGCGCGTCGGTGGAGATGTCGGGATCAGGCACAGAGAGGAATGGTACCGGCTGGTTCTGCGCCCCCGGCCCGGCTCATGCGCCCCCGGCCCGGCTCACGGTCGGACCACCAGCCGTGACGTCACCTCGTTGGCCAGCAGCCTGCCCCGCACCGTGAGCACGGCCCGCCCACCCGTCCGGTGGACCAATCCCTCGAGGGCTTCGTCGTCGGGCAGTGCCTCGGCGGGAATTCCCGACGGGGTGCGCAGGCCGAGGACCAGGGACTCGAACCGCCGCTGGTCATGGCTGAGGACCTCCTCCCCGGCGGTGGCCGGGCGACCGTCGGCGATGGCGGCCACGTACCGGTCGGGGGTCCGGACGTTCCACCACCGGCGCCCGGCCCGGTGGGAGTGGGCCGCCGACCCGATGCCCCGGTAGTCGCCCTGGTCCCAGTAGAGGCCGTTGTGTCGGCACCGGTGCCCGGGCCGGGCCCAGTTGGAGATCTCCTCCCACTCGTACCCGGCCCCACCGAGGATCCGCTCGGTGGTCTGGTAGCGGTCGGCCTGCACGTCGTCGTCGGGATGCCGCCGGGGATCTGCGGCCAGCGGCGTGCCCGGCTCGACGGTCAGGGCATAGGCGCTGATATGGGGCGGCGGGTCCTCCAGGCCGAGCACGGCACCGAGACTCTGCTCCCAGTCGTCGTCGGTCTCGCCGGCGCCCCCGATGATCAGGTCCATGTTCCACGACTCGAACCCGGCACCGGCCACCGCCGCCGCCGCCGACAGGGCCTGCCGGCTGCCGTGGCGCCGTCCCAGCCCGGTGAGCACGTGGGGCACCGTCGACTGCACACCGAGCGAGATGCGGGTCACGCCGCCGGCCCGGTAGGTGGCGAAGAGCCGGGCGCTGACGTCTTCGGGGTTGCACTCCACCGTGACTTCGGCGCCGGCGGCCCGGGGCACGGCGTCGAGCAGCCGGACCAGCAGATCGGCCGGGAGACGGGACGGCGTGCCGCCTCCGAAGAACACCGAGGTGGCCGTGGGCATCCCCTCGACGTCCCGGGCCCGTTCGAGCTCCAGGATGCAGGCGTCCACGTAGCGCTCCATCAGGTGGTCGCGGTCGGTGAAGGTGGCAAAGGAGCAGTAGTCACAGCGGAACCGGCAGAAGGGCACGTGCAGGTAGACGCCGAAGGGGGCCGGTCCGCTCACTGCGGCCACGGCGTCCAACTCAGGTGACCTGGCCCGAGTGCACCGACCGGAGACGCCGGTCGAGATGGGCCTCCATGGCCTCGGTGGCCAGGGCCGTCACCTCGTCGGTGACCGGCGACCGGGGTTCGCCGAGCACACCGGCCAACCCCCCGCCCAGGGTGCGGCGCAACAGGTCGAGGGCTCCGGCCGACAGCGGTCGTCCCCGCCGGCAGACGCGGCACAGCACGCCGCCCTCCACCGGGTCGAACGCCACCAGCTGCCCGGCATCCTCCTGCCCACAGGAGACGCAGACATCGAGCATGGGGGCCGATCCCTCGAGGGCCAGCACCTTCAAGAAGAAGGCAGCAGCCACCATGGGCGAGTTCCGCTCGGACAGTACGCCGATGGCCCCCACCAGCATCCCGTACAGCTCGGGATTGCCGTGCCGCTCCTGACCGATCTGGTCGACCACCTCGAGCATGGACATGGCGGCGGACATGCGGTCCAGGTCCTCGCGGACCGGGCGGAAGGTGTCGATGACCTCGACCTGGTTGATGGTGTCCAGGTCCCCCCGTCCCTGCCAGCCGAGGAGGGCCACGTGGCTGAGCGGCTCGAGGCGGGATCCGAACTTGGACGTGGTGCGGCGGACCCCTTTGGCCACCGCCCGCACCTTGCCGTGCTCCTCGGTCATCAAGGTGACGATCCGGTCCGCCTCGCCCAGGCGGATGGTGCGCAGCACCATGCCCCGGTCACGGAACAGGGTCATCGCCGGGAGCGGTTCTCCCCGGCCGGAGGGCGACCGTCGGCCCCGGGCCGGCCACCGGTGGGGGCGCCCTGGCGACGGTCCCCCCGCAACAGGTTGTTGGCGGCGATCAGTCCCAGGACGACCGGGGGCAGCACCACCAGGGGGAGGACCTCGGTGAACCCGGCCACGTCCATCAGGACGATGAAGCCGTACATGATCACGCACAGCACCACGGCGGTGACGATCCACACCCCGCCGGCGTCGTCCCGGTGGCGGTGGGTCCTGGTCCCCGGGGTGGGGCGCCGGCGCGTGGTCGGTTCGGTCATCACGTGACACCACCGTACCGGCGTTGGCGGCGCTGGAAGTCCCGCACCGCCTCGAACAGGTGGGTTCGGCGGAAGTCCGGCCACAGGACGTCGTCGAACACCAGCTCGCTGTAGGCCAGCTGCCACAGCAGGAAGTTGGAGATGCGGTGCTCGCCCGATGTCCGGATCACCAGGTCGGGATCGGGTTGGTCGGGGAAGTAGAGCCGGGAGCGGATGGCCTTCTCGTTGACCTTGTCGGGGTGCACCCCGTCGGCCACCAGCCGCTGCACGGCGTCGACGATCTCGGCTCGACCCCCGTAGTTGAACGCCATGGTCAGGGTGCAACGGCGGTTGGAGGCGGTCAGCTCGATCGACTCGTCCATGCGGCGCAGGACCCGCTTGGGCACGCGCCAGTCGCGCCGGCCGGCGAACCGGATCCGGACCCCTTTCTCGTGCAGCTCGTCGCGGCGGCGGGCCAGCAGGCTCTCGTTGAAGCCCATCAGGTAGCGAACCTCGTCGGCCGGCCGGCGCCAGTTCTCGGTCGAGAAGGCGTACATGGTGATCCAGGGGATCTCGAGCTCGAGGGCGCCCTCTACGGCGTCGAGCAGCGCCGCCTCCCCGGCGGCGTGTCCCTCGGTGCGGGGAAGTCCCCGCCGGGCCGCCCACCGGCCGTTCCCGTCCATGACGCAGGCCACATGGGCGGGGATCGGACCGCCGGCCACGTCGGAAGCGGACACCACCGGACGGAGCTGGTCGTCGTCCCCGTCTTCACCCGTCTGCTCCGGTCGCACCCTGCGAACCTATCGTTTCGATGGAAGGCCCGTGCCCGGGTCAGCCGGGATCGGCGGCCACCGAAGGGTGGTCGGGGCCGACGGGCGCCGGGTCCGAACACCGGTGGTTGAGCTGCCGTGCTGCGGGCACTAGACCCTCTCTCCATGTCTCCCTGGTCGGCGCTGGTCATCTTTGTCGCCGGGCTGGCGGCCGGGACGGTCAACACCATCGTCGGCTCGGGGTCGTTGATCACCTTCCCGGCGCTGATCGGCCTGGGTTACGCCCCGGTGCTGGCCAACGTGTCGAACACGGTGGGACTGGTCCCGGGCAACGCCAGCGGGGCGGTGGCCTACCGGCGGGAGCTGGCCGGTCAGCGCAGCCGGCTCGTCCAGCTGGGCTCCTCCTCGGTGCTCGGCGCCCTGGCCGGGGCGGCGCTGCTCCTCGGCCTCCCCCACGAGGTGTTCAAGGCGGCCGTGCCCGCCCTCATCGCCGTCGCCGCCCTGCTCATGGCGGTCCAGCCCCAGGTGAGGGCCAAGCTCGAGTCGCGGGGTGGGAGCCGGAAGCACGGAGGGGCCGGCCTGGTGGCCGGCGTGTTCCTCACCGGCGTCTACGGCGGCTACTTCGGGGCGGCCCAGGGGGTCATCCTCATCTCCCTGCTGGCCATCTTCATCGACGACGACCTGCAACGCCTCAACGGCACCAAGAACGTGTTGGCACTCACCGCCAATGCCGTGGCCGCGGTGTTCTTCGTGGCCGTCACCCACGTGTCGTGGTCGGTGGCCGGCCTGATCGCCGCCGGGTCGATCATCGGTGGACAGGTGGGGGGACGGTACGGGCGGCGCATCCCGGCGTCCGTCCTCCGGTGGGTCGTGGTGTTCGGCGGCCTGGGGGTGGCGGTGGGGCTGGCCGTCGAGTGGCGCTGATGGCCGGGACCGTCCCGAGGTGGGGCGCCGGTAGGGTCGGTGGATGACCGACGAGGTGACGGCGACGCTGCGGGCGGTGGCCGGAGCACTGCCCGGAGGCGGCGAGCGGCGCCTCGGCCAGGAGCAGATGGCCGAGGCCGTGGCCGTTTCGATCACCGGTCGACGCCACCTGGTGGTCCAGGCGGGCACCGGCACCGGGAAGTCGCTCGCCTATCTGGTGCCGGCCGCCCTGTCCGGCCAGCGGGTGGTGGTGGCCACCGCCACCAAGGCCCTCCAGGACCAGCTGGCCACCAAGGACCTGCCGCTGGTGTCGAGGGCGCTGGGGGGCAGCTTCTCCTTCGCCGTGCTGAAGGGCCGCAGTAACTACCTGTGCCAGCAGCGGGTCTCCGAGGTCGGTGGGCCGGGCCGGCAGCTCTCGCTCCAGCCCGGGGCGGCCGATCCGCCCGACGCCGACGACCCGCTCACCGACACCGCCGGGGACGAGGCGGGCGACACCGTCACCTCGGGGAGGCTCGGCCACCAGGTCAGACGGCTGGTGCGCTGGGCCGGGGACACCACCACCGGGGACCGCGCCGAGCTCGATTTCGAACCCCACTACCGGGCGTGGGCCATGGTGTCGACCACGGCGCGGGAGTGCCCGGGTGCCTTCCGGTGCCCGTCCGGTCGCCAGTGCTTCGCCGAGGAGGCGAGGGCCAGGGCGGCCGAGGCCGAGGTGGTGGTGGTCAACACCCATCTGTACGGCGCCCATCTGGCCAGCGGTGGAGCCGTGCTGCCGCCCCACCAGGTGGTGGTGTTCGACGAGGCCCACGACGTCGAAGAGGTGATGACCGACAGCCTCGGTGTGGAGATCGGGCCGGGGAGGTTCCGGGCGCTGGCCGCCACCGCCCGACCGCTGCTCGAGCCGGCCCCGTCCGGTGGCCTCGATCCGGTCGATGCCGTGTCCGACCTCGGTGACCTCCTGCAGCGGACCCTCGGGCCGCTGGTCGGGGGACGGGTCCCTCCCGCCTCCCTCGGTGGTGGCGGCCGCCCGTCGGGCCGGGGCCCGACCGCCGAACCGGGGCTGGGCGAGGTGGTCGAGCTGGCGTCGGGACGGGTGGGTCGGCTGGTCGACGGCCTGCGCCAGGCCGAACGTGAGGCGGGGGACGACGAACCGTCCGCCGTCCGCTCCCGGCGCGACCGGGTGCTGCTGGCCGCCGGTCATCTGGCCGCCGACCTGGCCCGGGTGGGCACCCTCACCGAGGACGAGGTGGCCTGGGTGGACGGCGGGGCCCGGTCGCCCAGCCTGCGGATATCGCCCATCGACGTCGGGCCCCTGCTGTCCGAACACCTGTGGGGCACGGTCACCGGCATCCTGACTTCGGCCACCGTGCCGATCGGACTGGCGGAACGCCTCGGGCTCCCCGGGGACGAGTGCGACGACCTCGACGTGGGCAGTCCCTTCGACTACCGCGACCACGCCCTGTTGTACGTGGCCCAGTCCCTGCCCGACCGGCGGCGCCCCGAGGCCGAGCCCGCCCTCCACGACGAGCTCGAGGTGCTGATCGGTGCAGCCGGTGGCCGGACCCTGGCCCTGTTCACCAGCTGGCGGGCCATGCACGCCGCCCGCCAGGCGCTGGCCGACCGCCTCCCGTTCCCCCTCCTCTCCCAGTCGGACCTGCCCAAGCCGGCCCTGATCGAGGCCTTCTCGTCCGACGAGTCGGCCTGCCTGTTCGCCACCCTCGGCTTCTGGCAGGGGGTGGACATCCCCGGACGCACCCTCAGCCTGGTCACCGTGGACAGGATCCCCTTCCCCCGGCCCGACGAGCCGGTGCTGGAGGCCCGCCGGGAACGGGCCGGATCGGCCGCCTTCTCCACCGTCGACCTGCCCCGGGCCGGCACCCTGCTGGCCCAGGGAGCGGGCCGCCTCATCCGATCGGCCGAGGACCGGGGCGTGGTGGCCGTCCTCGACAGCCGGCTGGCCACGGCCCGCTACCGGGGAGCGCTGTTGGCCCGGGTCCCGCCCATGAAGCGCACCGTGGACCGACGAGAGGTGGTGGACTTCCTGCGCCGGATTGCCGCCGGGACGTGACCCCGACCGGCGTTCACAGGCCCAGCCGGTCCAGGGCGTCCTGGCGCTGCTGCCACCGCTTCTCCACCCGCACGAACAGCTCGAGGTAGGCGCCCGGGGGCATCTGGCGGCGGACGGCCGTGCCCACCTCCTTCAGGGTGGCACCCCCCTTGCCGATGACGATCCCCTTCTGGGAGTCGCGCTCGACCATGATCTCGCAGCGGACCCGCGGCCACTCCCACTCGGTGACCCGGCAGGCGATGCTGTGGGGCAGCTCGTCCTGCACCCGGTGGAGCAGTTCCTCTCGGACCAGGTCGGCGACCCAGAAGGCCTCGGCCACATCGGTGACCATCCCCTCGGGGTAGTAGCGGGGGCCCTCGGGCATCCGGGCCACCACCGCATCGACCAGCGACGCCACCCCCTGGCCGGTGGTGGCCGACACCGGGAAGTACTCGACCGGGACCGGCAGCTGGCCGTCGTCCTGATCGAGGGCTTCGATGACCTGGGACACGGCGGTCAGGTGGGTGAGCACCCCGTCTCCCCCGACCCGGTCGATCTTGTTCACCACGACCAGCAGGGTCGGCTCCCCGGCGGCCCCGTCGGTGCCGGCGTCTCCGATCGGCAGCCGGCGCTCGGGTCGGGCGGCCCGGGCCATGGCCCGCACCCGCCGGGCCGACTGGGCCAGCACCATGCGGTCGCCGGGACCGACGGCCCCGGTGGCCTCGACCATGGCCACCACCACGTCGACGTCGTCCAACGACGAGGTGGCCGAGTCGTTCATCCGCTCGCCCAGTGCGGTCCGGGGCTTGTGCAGACCGGGAGTGTCCACCAGGACGACCTGGGCGTCGGGGCGGTTGATCACCCCCCGCACCTGGGACCGGGTGGTGTTGGGCCGGGGCGAGGTGATGGAGACCTTGGTGCCGACCATGGCATTGACCAGGGTCGACTTGCCCACGTTGGGCCGGCCGACCACGGCGGCGAATCCCGACCGGAAGACCGTCACGGTTCCCCCCAGGCGTCCGGCCCGTCCCCCTCACCGGCGTAGCCGGCCACCGGGGCGATCCTGACCCGTTCGATGCGCCGTCCGGTGACCCGGTCGGCCACCAGCCGCAACCCGTCGACGGTGACCGACTCCCCGGCCACGGGAACGTGCCCCAGCAGGTCGAAGACCAGCCCTCCCACCGTGTCCCACGCCCCAGTGGGCAGGTCGGCGTTGATCAGCTCGTTGACCTCGTCGACCGGCAGACGGGCGCTGACCCGGAGGACGCCGGCCCCCAGTTGCTCGATGGGCGCCTCCTCCACGTCGAACTCGTCGACGATCTCCCCCACCAGCTCCTCGATGAGGTCCTCCAGGGTGACCAGCCCGGCGGTTCCCCCGTACTCGTCGACCACCACGGCCTGGTGGAACTTGTCGGCCTGCATCTCCCGCATGAGGTCCGACACCCGCTTGGTCTCGGGGACGAAGTGGGCCACCCGGAGATGGGCCCGCACCGGGTCCGTCTCCTTGCCCGTCCGGACGGTCCGGATGAGGTCCTTGGTGTAGGCGATGCCGACCACGTCGTCGACCTGCTGCTCGACCGCCGGCATGCGGCTGAACCCCGCCTCCAGTGCCTGCTCCAGTGCCGCCTCCACCGACTGGTCGACCCCGACGGTCACCATGTCGGGGCGGGGCACCATGACCTCGCGGACGATGGTGTCGCCGAATTCGATGATCGAATGGATCAGCGCCCGTTCCTCGGTCTCGATCACCTCACCCTCCACGGCCACGTCGGCCATGGCCAGCAGCTCCGACTCGGTGACGGCGGAACCCAGGTACCGGCCCTGCTGACCGATGAGGAGATTGGCCAAGCCGATCAGCGCTCCCGACACCATCCGGACCGGCCAGAAGCGCACCAGGGCCGACACCAGCGGGGCGCTGAACAGCGCCGCCCGTTCCGGATGGTGCACCGCCCAGTTCTTCGGCACCGCTTCCCCCAGCACGAAGATCACCACGATCTCGAACACGGTGGCCGCCGCCACGCCCCAGGCTCCGAACCAGCTGTGGGCCAGGATGCCGACCAGAGTGGCCACCACCAGCTGGCAGATCAGCACCAACAGGAGCACCGGGTTGAGGAACCCCTGGGGGTTCTCGGTCAGCCGGATCAGCACCCTGGCGCCGCGCCGGCCATCGTCGGCCAGGGCCATGGCCTTGGCCCTGCTCATCCGGACCAGGCTGGTCTCGGCCAGGGCCAGCAGGGCCGAGGCGGCCAGCAGCAGGACCACCACCACCACCAGGATCCCGTCGCTCCAGGTGAAGGAGCCGGTGGCCGTCATCACCGGGTCGGCCCGCGGCCGGGGGCGGCGCTCATGGGGTCCCGCGGTAGAAGCGGGAGAGCAGTTGCTGCTCGCGCCGTTCCATCCTCCCGGCCTCGTCATCCACTTCATGGTCCATGCCCAGGAGGTGGAGGATCCCGTGCACCACGAGCAGAGCGATCTCGTCCTCGAAGCTCACCTCGTGTTCGACGGCGTTGCGGGCGGCCACCGCCGGACAGATCACCACGTCGCCCAGCAGCTGCAGGTGGCCGCTCGGTTCCACCGAACCGGGGCCGGTCCCGCCCTCGTCGGGTGAGCGGCCGCCGCCGTCGGACTCGTTCTCGATCGGGAAGGAGAGCACGTCGGTGGGGCCCTCCTTGGCCAGGAACCGCTGGTTGAGCGAGGCGATGGTGGCCTCGTCCACGAACAGCAACGACACCTCGGTCTCGCTCACGATCCCCTCGGCCTCGAGCACCGAGCGGGCCAGGGCCGACCAGCGGTCGACCGCCACCGGATGGTCGGCCTGCTCGTCGGCGGCATAGATGTCAAGGCTCACCAGGGTCCTCCGACGGCCTGCGCCCTTCGTAGGCGGCCACGATGTCGGCCACGATCCGGTGTCGGACCACGTCCGCGTTGGCCGAGGTGGACGAAAGCCAGGTCGGGCACCCCGGACAGCACCGACTCCAGACCGACCAGCCCCGACCGACCCCCGGGCACGTCGATCTGGGTGATGTCGCCGGTGATCACCGCCTTGGAACCGAACCCGATGCGGGTGAGGAACATCTTCATCTGCTCGGGACTGGTGTTCTGGGCCTCGTCGAGGATGATGAAGCTGTCGTTGAGCGTTCGGCCCCGCATGAAGGCCAGGGGCGCCACCTCGACCGAGCCCCGGTCGATCAGCCGCTGGGCTCCCTCGGGTTCCAACAGGTCGTGCAAGGCGTCGTAGAGAGGGCGCAGGTAGGGATCGACCTTGGCCATCAGGTCACCGGGGAGGAACCCGAGGCGCTCGCCGGCCTCGACGGCGGGACGGGTGAGGATGATCCGGTTGACCTGGCGGGCCTGCAACGCCTGGACGGCCAGGGCCACGGCCAGGTAGGACTTGCCGGTTCCGGCCGGCCCGATGCCGAAGGTGACGATGTTGGAGGCGATGGCGTCGGCGTACTGCTTCTGACCGCTGGTCTTCGGGCGCACGGCCCGACCCCGTGACGACCGGAGCAGCTGGGATGTCAGGACCTCCGAGGGTCGGATGTCGTCGTCCATCATGTCGATGGTGCGGTGGACCTGGACGGCGTCGAGGCCCTGTCCCGACTCGAGCAGGATGATCAGCTCTTCGAAGAGGGACCCCACCCGTTCGGCACCGTCGCCCTCGATGGAGATCTCGTTGCCCCGCACGGCGATGCGGACATCGCCGAACGCCCCTTCGACCAGGCGCAGCAACTCGTCCCGCTGGCCGAGCAGGCCGGCCATGAGGTGGTTGCCAGGAACGAGAATTTTGACCTTGGTGCCTGCCACGTGCGTTCTGGACCCGACCCTACCAGCGGGTCGGGCACGGCGATCCGATGGTCAGGGGCTCCGCCAGCACCCGGTCGTCAGCCGGGGGGCCAGTCGAACGAGCGGCCGCCCAGGAGGTGCAGGTGGAGATGGTCGACCGAATTGAGGGCGTCGGGCCCGACGTTGAAGACCAGCCGGTAGCCGCGGTCGGCACCTCCGATCCCCTCGGCGTCGGCCACCGCCTTGGCCGCCACCAGCAGTGCCGCCACCTCCGGAGCATCCTCGGGGTCCACCTCGGAGGCGTTCACGATGTGCCGGCGGGGGACGACCAGCACGTGGACCGGGGCCTGGGGACTGATGTCCCGGAAGGCCACGGTGTGGTCGTCGGTCCGCACGATGTCGGCCGGGACGTCCCCGGCCACGATGGCGCAGAACAGGCAGTCGGCCAATGGGCGTCAGGCTCCTCGTGACGTGGCCACGGGGTCGGCGCCGAGGGCCGGCCGGCCGTTGCTGGCGCTCTTGGCCTCCGGATAGAGGTGCTCGAGGCTGCCCGGGGCGATCCGGCTGGCCTCGATGAACCGGTCGAGGTCCGACTCCTGGATGCGGATCACCCGGCCGAACTTGTAGGCGACCAGATCGCCCTCGTCGATGAACCGGTAGAGGCTGCGCAAGGTGAGCCCCAGGCGCTCGGACGCCTCTTTGGTGCTCAACCAGGTGATCGGTTCGGTCATCGAGCGGCTCGCACCACCGTCATACGGTCACCAGCAGGCCGAGCTCGTCGAGGCGCGAACCCATGCTGTCGGGGGTCACGCCGAACAGACAAGCGATGGCCCGGACGTCCTCGGCCCGGATGGTGATCATCCGTCCGTTGAAGTCCTGGCGGTGGACCTGGATCATGCTCAGGAACCGGCGCAGCAGGTCCCGTTCGGGACCGCTCACCGTGTGGAGCTTGGTCAGGTCGATGGCCACCTTTTCCGTACCCGAGGCGGCCTGAATGGCCCGGCGGGCGCTGAGTGGTGCCACCACGTCGCCGCCGCCGTTCGCCCCCCACCGGGTGACGGCCACGTCGTCGGGCGGCAGCAGCTGGTCGACGGGGACGTCGTACAGCTTGGCCAGCCTCTGGAGCCGGGGAACCGAGATGGCCCGCTCGCCGCGCTCGTAGGCACCGAGCACCGATGCCTTGAATTCTTGTTCGGACATGGCCTCGACCGCTTGGAGCGAGAGCCGCATCTGCTTGCGCATGGTGCGTAGCCGGGCGCCGACGGCACGGGCGTAGGCGATGCGGGCCGCCTCTTCCTGTTCGTCATCGTCGTCGAGAACCTCGACCCCACTACCAATCAACGACATGTGCACCTCCGCTCGTCTGCACCGATTGCCCCACTAGCCCCGGCTTTGCCCAAGAGATGCGGGCGCACACTCAGTACCGACGACTCCAAAGGAGTCACACTCAGCGCCGACGGCCCCTAAAAGGAACCGCCAGCCTCCTAGAAGGAGCACCCTGCCTCTGTGTGTAGTTTTCCTCACGTAGCGTGGTTACGCAAGCGGACCGACCACTCCGCTGCGAAGTGCGCACAGCACGGTGCCCACGGCCACGGCGGCGGTTTCGGACCGCAGGACCGTCGGGCCGAGCCCGATGGCCGTGCCCCACCGTCGGCGCTCGTCGTCGTCCCATCCCCCTTCGGGCCCGACGGCGACGACGGTGTGGACGGGGCCGGGGTGGACGCCGCCCGGATGGGCCAGGACCGGATCGGTCCCGGTCAGGCCGGCCAGCTCCTCCAGTCCCATCACCGCCGTGACCTCGGGCAGCCGCGTCCGCCGGCACTGGGCCGACGACTCCTTGACCACCCGTCTCATCCGCTCCACCACCCGCTCGGCCCGCTCACCCTCCCACCTGACCACCGACCGGCGCGACCACAGGGGGGCGATGCGGTCCACTCCGAGCTCGGTCAGCTTCTGGGCCACCCACTCCGGACGGGCGCCCTTGGTGGGCACGAACCCGACGGTGATCGTCGGTTCGGGACCGGGCTGGCTCGACACCTCGCCCTCCACCAGCAGGGTTGGGTCCCCCGATCCCGAGAGCCGGCACCGCACCCACGAGCCGGCGCCGTCCGAGGCCACGACCACCTCGTCGGGTCGCAACCGCAGGACGTCGGACACGTGATGGGCCGTCGCCTCGTCCATCACCGGGGAGCCCAGGTCGGCGACGAAGACCATGGCCGAGGCCGATACCAGCTCCGGGTCCGGAGCGCCCGGCGCCACCGTCAGCTGAGCGCGGAGCGCAGCTTCGAGAAGATCCCCTCGCCGTGCGGGGCCTCGCCGAGCTCCTCGCCGCGGGCGGCGGCCAGCGCAACCAGGAGCTCACGCTGGTGCACGTCGATGTCGGTGGGCGTGTCCACTTCCACATGGACGAACAGGTCGCCCCGGCCCCGGCCCCGGAGCTTGGGCACGCCCAGGCCCTTGAGCGGGATGACGGCCCCGCTCTGGGTTCCGGCGGCGATGGCCAGGTCACGCGAGTCGTCGAGGGTGTCGAATCCGATACTGCCCCCGAGGGCGGCCAGGGTCACGGGCACATGGACGGCGGCGTGGAGATCCACCCCCGAGCGCTCGAAGACGTCGTCGGGCTTGACCGACACGTGGACGAACAGGGCGCCGTTGGGACCACCCCTGAAGCCGGCAGGACCGTGACCGGCCAACCGCAGGGTGGACCCGTCGTCCACCCCGGCCGGGATGTCGACGGTCAGGGTCCGGCGCTCGTTGCGGCGGCCCTCGCCCTGGCAGTCCGGGCACGGCTGTTCGATGGCCTGTCCCGAACCCTGGCACCGGGGGCACGGGACGGCGGTGATCACCTGTCCGAGGATGGACTGGCGTACCCGGCGCAGTTCGCCCGCCCCCTGGCACTCGGGGCACCGCACCGGCGTGGTGCCGGGCTGGGCCCCCGTCCCCTCGCACGAGTTGCAGTGAACAGGTGTCTGCACCTCCACGTCGCGCTGGATCCCGAAGACCGCCTCACGGAATTCCAGACGAAGGACGAGCTCGGCGTCGGGTCCGGGCGTGGGACCGGTGCGCCGTCCCCGGCCACCGGCTCCCCCCATCCCGTTGAAGAAGGCGTCGAACAGATCGCCGAGCCCGCCGGCGAAGGGATCGCCGGCCCCCCCGCCGCCGGCGCCGGGCCCGAAGACGCCCTCGGGGCCGAAACGGTCGTAGCGGGCGCGGCGCTCGGGATCCTTCAGGACCTCGTAGGCCAGGCTGACCTCCTTGAACCGGTCGCCGTCGTCGGCGTCGCCCTGATTGGCATCGGGGTGGTACTCCCTGGCCTTGGCCCGGTAGGCCCGCTTCAGCTCCTCGTCGGTGGCGTCACGTCCCACGCCGAGCACGGCATAGAGGTCGGTGGAGGTCATCGACCGGCCTCGCCCAGGCGCTTGCCCAACCGGTCCCCCACGACCTGGGCCGCCGCCAGGGCCAGCGGATAGTTCATGCGGGTCGGGCCGAGGAGGCCGATGGTGCCCGTCTCGACGCCGTCGACCGACACCGGCATGACCACGATGGCGCACGAGGCCAACGGCTCGACTCCGTGCTCGGCGCCGATGGCCACCGACAGGCCGGTGTCGAGGATGTCGCGCAGCAAGGTGACCACCACCAGCTGCTGCTCGAGGATGGACAGGACCGAACGCACGGTGTCCACGGCGTCGAAGGCGGCCGCCATGCGGGAGGAACCTCCCACGAACAACAGCTCGTTCGCCTCCTGGCCGCCCAGGGAGTTGAGGGCGGCGGCGGCGGTCGAGACCACCATGTCGGTGGCCGGATCGCCGGTGGTGGGGGGATGGGGGGACACCTGGGTCAAGGGCACGCCCAGCGAGTTGGCGGCCAGCCGTGAGGCCGCCTGGCCCAGCCGGTCGTCGTCCACCTCGTCGCTGAACTCGATCGACTGCTTCTTCACCGCGCCGTCGGCCAGCACCACCACCAACAGGGCCAGGCGCGGTCCCAGCCCGACGAGCTGCACGGAGCGGATGGCTGCCGACTCGTGTGACGGGCCCACCACCATGGCCGTGCAGTCGGTCAGGTCGGCCAGCAGTCCGGACGTGTGCTCGAGCATCGACTCGATCTCGCCGTGGGCCCGGTTGAAGAATTGGCGCACCTGTTGGCGGCCCACCGGATCGAGGGAACCGGGCCGTCCCAGGTGGTCGACGAAGAACCGGTACCCCTTGTCGGTGGGGATCCGTCCGGCGCTGGTGTGGGGCTGGGCCAGGAACCCTTCGCGCTCCAGGGCCGCCATGTCCGACCGCACCGTGGCCGAGGACACGCTGACACCGGGGGCGTCGACCACGTGTTGGGATCCGACCGGCTGGGCCGAGCCGATGTACTCGGTGACCACCGCATTGAGGATGGCCGCTTTGCGGGCGTCGAGCTCAGCCGGGGCGGCGACGCTCTCTTCTGGTCGTTTGTCGTGAGTGGTGGGCATCGGTGGTCGTCGTTCCCACCGGGACCCACGGCCACCGGGGATGCCGGAAGCCGGTGTGCCCGGTGTTGGCACTCCACTCTAGTGAGTGCTGAACACATTGGGGCAGTCAAGGGGCCGACGGGCCCGCTCGACACCGGTCCCCGGGGGGTGAAGGTCCAGCTACGAAGGGTGCGACCAGGCGGCCGGGGCCGGGGGCGTCAGGCGGTGGCGACGAACATCCGGGCCGTCATGGCCGGACCCAGGGCGATGGTTGCCTCCCCGACGACGAGGGTCAGCGTGCCGTCCGGCGCCTTGGACTGGATGACCGCGGTGGTGCCGGGCGTCAGTCCGTGGTCGCCGAGATAGGACAGTGAGGCGGGCTCGTGCTCGACGCTCTCGGTGATCCGTTCGAGTCGGATCCTCTCGCCCGGCACGGCGTCGCCCAGCGACTTCTGCCGGGGGGACGGGTGTCGGCGCCCGGAATGGGATTGCCGTGGGGGCAGGTGGCCGGATTGCCCAGCAGCTCCACCAACCGCTCCTCGACGTCGTCGGAGATGACGTGCTCCCACCGGCCGGCCTCGATGTGGGCCTTGTCCCAGTCGAGGCCGATCACGTCGACCAGCAGGCGTTCGGCCAACCGGTGCTTGCGCACCACACCCTCGGCCAGCGCCGTGCCCTTCGAGGTCATGGAGATCTGGCGGGAACTGCGGGTGATCAGATCGTCGGACTCGAGGCGGTCGAGCATCTCGGACACCGAGGGGGCCGCCTTGTCGAGCCGCTCGGCCAGGCGGGCCTGGATGACCGGGATCCCCTCCTCCTCGAGGGCGAAGATGGTCTCGAGGTACTCCTCGACCGGCGGATGGAAGCGGTCAAGCACGTCCCGATCCTACGGCACCCGGGGGGATCGCCGTTCGCCCGGTCGGGCGGTGCGGTGTCGACCCCGGGTCCGGCGCTCGTCACCCCTTCGTCACGACCTCACGACCTCACGACCTCACGACCGGTTCGGCCCCGGGACTACCGTGGATCCGTGGACACATCGCCGGGACACCGTCCCCCCGAAGATGACAGCGGGGCGGACGGGACCGGCCAGCCTGACCCCGACGGCGCCGAGGCCGACCAACCGGCCGCCGACAGCACCGAGGCCGACCGACCGACCGCCGGGGACGACCCGGGTACGCCCGAGGCCGGGGACGACCCGACCGAGGGCAAGGATCCACTCCGCTTCAACCGGTGGATGAAGCGCTCGGCCACCGGAGCCATCATGACCGGCATCAGCATCGGACTGCGCGAAGCGCTCCAGCCTGCCGCGAAGGAGCCGGCATTCATGATCGAGGCGTCGGGACAGCCCGAGGATCCCGACAACCCGATCGATCTCCACTTCGACCCCGACAATCCGGCCGACACCGTGGCCATCATCCGCCAGCCGTCACCGGACGGGCACCCCGCCGGCCCGCCCACCGAGTAGGCCCCCGCCGGCCGGGGCCTCAGGTGGCGGTCGGCTCCGACGGCACCGGAGGGGCCGGGTCCGACGGCCGCCCGGAATCCCGCAACCGGTGCACCGTCGTCCAGGTCCCGAACTGGCGGGCCAGCCACCAGAGGGCGCCGTCCACCACCAGCACGGTCCCCAGCCCGTAGGCCAGGCCGGCCAGAGCGTCGGTCGGGTAGTGCCAGCGCAGGGCAATCACCGCCACCGTCATCCACAGCGCGTAGGCCGAGGCCAACACCACGGTGACGGCCCGCCACCGGGCCGGGGTGGCGATCATCACGGCGGCCGCCAGGGCGGCGGCGCCCACCGTCGATCCCGATGGGTAGGAGAACAGGCCGTCGAAGGTCCGGCCCACCGCCGGCTTGACCAGCAGTTCACTGGTCCCCAGGGCCAGGATGGGACCGATCAGGCAGGCCACGGCCCGGATCCGATCCCGCCGGACGGTGAGGGCGGCCACCACCAGCGCCCCGGCGATGATCACGGCGGGATAGCGGAGATAGGTGACCCAGGTCACCATCCAGCTGTTGCTGTCCCCGATCCGGTCGAAGACCCATCTGTCCACCCGGTTCGGTGCCGAGCGATCGGCCCAGCGGGAGCCGACGGCCACCGTGACCAGGATGAGGACGGCGCCGACCACGATCTCGACGGTGGCGCTCCGGCCCCGGGGAGAGGTCCGAGCGGCGGTCCGGGCGGCCGGCGAACTGCTCGCTTTGCCCGTCGCTAGTCTGCCGGGAACGGCTGACGCGGTGCCCACCCGGGGAACAGTACCCGCCGGGTCGCAGATCCAGTCCTCCCCCCGCACGGTCCCGGCGGCCGGCCCGGCGGCCCCCTCGGGGGCGGCCCCGGTACCCCGTCGTCGGCGGTGGAACCGATCGAACGTCACCGCCGTGGGCGCGTTCTTCATGCCACGACTACGCTGGTCCCACGTTTCGGACGGCGGCCCGCCCCACTTCGTCGGCTGGAGTGCGGGGCCGACCGCCCACGAAGCAATCGGACGGCGATCGGGTGGCAATGGACACCCGGCGAACAGCATGCGAGGAGGGGCAGTGACAGACCAGCTCGACCCTCCACGGGCCGACGCCACCTCGTTCTGGTTCGGCCCCGACGACCGGCCGCTGTTCGGATGGCTCCACCTTCCGGCCGACGGCGTCGTGCACGGGGGCGTGGTGCTGTGCCAGCCGCTGGGCATCGAGGCCACCTGCGTCTACTTCAGCTATCGCCAGCTGGCCGACAGACTGGCCCAGCTGGGCCTGGCCGTGCTGCGATTCGACTACGACGGGACCGGCGACTCCTCGGGCGCCGAGACCGACCCCGACCGGCTCGAGGCCTGGCTGTCCAGCGTGACGACCGCCACCGACCTGCTGGTCGACCTGGGGGTGGGACCGGTCGGCCTGGTCGGCATCCGCATGGGTGGACTGTTCGCGGCCCACGAGGCGGCCAGGCGGGGCGGCGTCGATGTACTGGTCCTGTGGGACCCGTGCATCTCGGGCAAGGCGTTCTTGCGGGAACAGCGATTTCTGCGCACGTTGAGCGGGGACAAGGAACAGCGGGACGACGCGGTGGAGGCGCCCGGGCTCCGGTTCGAGCCCGAGACGGTCAAGGCCTTCGGTGACTTCGACCTCGGGCACGACGGTGTGCTGGCCGGCCGGACACTGGTGCTGGTGCCTCCGGACGTCTCGAGGCCCCGCGCCCTCGAACGTCGCCTCGAGGGACACGACGTGGAGTGGCAGGAGGCCACCGGCCAGGCCGCCCTGATGGACTCCCAGCGCCAGGACCCTCCCTACCAGACGCTGGAACGGCTGGCCGTCTGGCTGTCGGACGCCCTGGCCGGGCCGCCGGTGGCCGTGGTGGCGCCGCACCGGCCGAGTGCGGCGGTGGCCACGACGAAGGCCGGGCATCGGATCGTCGAGTCGACGCTGGAGCTCGGGGAGGTCGGGCTCTTCGGCATCGTGACCGAGGGTCCCGACGTCACCGGTCGTCCCACCGTCGTCCTGGTCAACGAAGGTGGCACCCACCACATCGGGCAGGCCCGGGTGTGGATCGACGTGGCCCGCCAACTGGCCGCATCCGGGTTTCGCGTGCTCCGGTTCGACCTGAGCGGAAACGGCGACAGCGATCCCCGGCCCGGGCAGCCGGCCCACGTGGCCCGGGCCCCCGAGGCGGTGGAGGACGTGTCGGTGGCCATGCATGCGATCTCCCCCGACGATCCCTCCGACGTGGTCCTGGTCGGTTTCTGTTCGGGGGCCTACGTGGCGGTCGAGGAGGCACTGCGCCAGAGGCTGCGGGGGATGTGCATCATCAACCCGTCCTTCTCCTTCGAGCCACCGGAACCGGCGGGAACGGCGGAGCGCCCAGCCCGCCAGGTCCCCAAGCGGTGGTTCGTGGACCTGGTCAACCCGGTGCTGCGTTCGGTCGCCCGCCGCCGCCACTCGGCCGAGATCGGACGCTGGATCAGGGCGGTGGAGATCGGGAGCTGGCCGGCCGCCCTGAGCGTGCGCCATCCTGGTGTGCCCGAACCGGTGTGGCGGATGGTCAACCGGTTCATGTTCGGGAACACGGGAATGGCCAGCCTGGAACGGGCGGTCGGAGGCGGCGTCGACACACTGCTCATCGCCGGGTCGGTGGACCTGGTGCCCATCGCCCTCGGGCACGAGCAACGGCTCCGGGTGTTGCAGCAGACGCCCAATTTCCGGCTGGTCGAACTGGAAGAGCTCGACCACGCGTCGTGGGAGATGGAGCAACGGCTGGCCATGATGGACATCATCATCGACCACATCGTCACCACGTTCGACCGGGATGGCGCCCGGCCGAGGCTCCTGTCTGCGTGAGGAGCCTCGGCCTCAGCGGGCCCGGGAGCGGATGCGTCGCCACACCGAGGCCCGGAAGTCGGGTTCCGTCCGGGCAATGACCAGGGCGAAGGCGACCCACGAGACGGAGACGACGATGATGGCGCCGACGACGGCGGCCAGCCCCGAGTGGGCGGGGTGGAGGTTGACCAGGGCCAGCGCCACCGCCCCGGCCACCGCGGCCACGGGTACCACGGGGACCAGGGCCGACCGGATGTAGCGCCCGACGGTCACGTCGAGGTAGCGGCAGACGGTGGCCGGCAGGATGACGAAGTACAGCACCAGCACGACGGGCAGGGACCCGATGGCCGGCCCCACCGGCCCCAGCCAGAAGGTGGCGGCGATGCTGCCTCCGAGGTTCACCACCGCCCCGATGGAGGACATCCGGGCCAGCTGGGCGTTCCGGCCCACACCGGTGAGGAAGAGGAAGCACTGGTGCCCGGGGAGCTGGAGGGCGGTCATGATGCCCAGAGCGATGACGATCTCGTAGGTCTTGGGGGGCACGGTGCCGAGCCAGAGCTTCAGCACGGGCTCACCGAAGGCGGCCAGGGCGATGACCATGGGGACCGAGATCACCAGACTGACCATCACCGCTCGGAAGAAGTAGCCGGCCTGGCGGTGCCGGTCGCCGACGGTCTCGAAGTGCGTGTAGGTGGGGAGGAGCAGATTGGTGCCCAGGGTGCTCAGGCTCCGGGTCAGGTTCGAGGTGTTGAGGGCGACGTTGTAGGGAGCGACCTGGGCCACCGGGAGGATGATGCCGATGATCAGCGCATCGAGTTGGTAGGCGATCACGTCGCTGACCGAGATGATCGCCTGGATCCCACCGAAGCGGACCAGCTCCCCGAGCAGGGTCCGCCTGAACCGACCCCGGCTGATGGAGAAGCCGGTGATCCTCCGGACGGCCATGGTGCTGAGGACCAGCCCGACGGCGATACCGGCCGCCTGGAGGACGGCCAGGGCGATGAGGCCGGCCCCGGCCAGGACGGCCAGGATCTGTCCGAGCTCGGTGAGGACCAGGGTCAAGAGCCCGATCTGGGCCAGCCGGTCGCCCCGCCCGGCTCCGAACAGCACGGCGGTGGGACCGGTGGCCAGAAAGGTCACCATCGTCATCACGCCCAGGATGATCAGGGTGGTGCCGGCGACGGTCGGGCTGATGTGGCCGAGGTGGAGGAACGAGGAGAGGAACGGGGCCAGGCCCACGGTCACCAGCACCGAGACCAGCCCCGACACGGAGAAGAACAGCGACGAGGTGCGGATGACGTCGGCCACGCCTTCGAGGTCGTCCCTGGCCATCAATTGGGCGATCCGCTGGACCGTGGCCGTACCGACCCCGACGTCGAGCAGTCCGAGGTACCCGACGATGGCCAGCAGCACGACCCACAGGCCGTAGGCACCGGCACCCAGATGTCGGAGGAGGACGCGGGTCAGGACCAGGCTGGCCACCAGTCCCACCAAAAAGCCGGCGTACTGGTAGGCGATGTTGCGGAACAGCTGGACGAAACTGGCGTTGGCCGCCACCGGACGCTCCGGTTCGGGCGGCGTATCCGATGGTCCTTCGCCGTCCACAGGCCACGGTACCCCGGGCATCTCGGCACCAGCGCGTATCCCTCGGGTGACATGGGCGTCCGGTGGGCGTCCGATCACCGGCCGGTCGGCGGCCGGTCGCCGACGGGGCCGCCCCCGGCGATCAGGGCCCGGCGGCAAGGGGCCCGGTCGCCCCGACCCGGCGATCAGGGCCGGGCCGACACCTCCGACCGGTCAGTCGTCGAGGCGGAGCGCCGACACGAAGGCCTCTTGGGGGACCTCCACCCGACCGATGCTCTTCATCTTCTTCTTGCCTTCCTTCTGCTTCTCGAGGAGCTTCCGTTTGCGGGTGATGTCGCCGCCGTAGCACTTGGCCAACACGTCCTTGCGTCGGGCCTTGACCGTCTGGCGGGCCAGGACGCGTCCCCCGATGGCGGCCTGGATGGGCACGTCGAACATCTGGCGGGGGATCAGCTCGCGCAGCTTTTCGGTCATCCTGCGACCGTAGAAGTCGGCCTGCGACTTGTGGACGATGGTGGAGAAGGCGTCCACCGGCGTGTGGTTGATCAGCAGGTCCACCTTGACCAGGTCGGAGGTGGTGTACCCGTCGGGCTCGTAGTCGAGGCTGGCGTACCCCTTGGTCCGGCTCTTCAACTGGTCGAAGAAGTTGACCACGACCTCGGCCAGGGGGATGGAGTAGACGAACTCCACCCGCTCGGGAGACAGGTACTCCATCTTGACCATCTCGGCCCTCCGCCCTTGGCACAGGTCCATGACCGCCCCGGTGTACTCGGCCGGGGTGAGGATGGTGGCCCGCAGCATCGGCTCGTCGACGTGGTCGAGGTGGGTGGGGTCGGGCAGCTCGCTTGGATTGTCGACGTCGACCTCTCTGCCGTCGTTCAGGTAGGCCCGGTAAGCCACCGACGGGGCGGTGGCGATGAGCGAGAGGTCGAACTCCCGCTCGAGACGCTCACGGACGATCTCCATGTGCAACAGGCCGAGGAAGCCGCACCGGAACCCGAACCCGAGGGCCCGGGACGACTCGGGTTCGTAGGTGAAGCTGGCGTCGTTGAGCCTGAGCTTCTCCAGTGCGTCCCGGAGGTCGGGGAGCTCGTCACCGTCGATGGGGAACAGCCCGCAGAACACCATCGGCTTGGGGTCGCGATACCCGGCCAGGGCGGTGGCCGCCGGATGGTCGGCGGTGGTGACCGTCTCGCCCGATCGGGCCCCACCGACGTCCTTGATGCCGGCGATGAGGTAGCCGACTTCGCCCGGCCCGAGCTCGTCCACCGGCACCGTCACCGGGGTCCGGATGCCGATCTCTTCGATTTCGTGGTTGCTGGCCGCCTGCATGAACCGGAGCTTGGCCGTTCCGACCAGGGTGCCCTGCATGACCCGGATGGAGCTGACCACCCCCCGATACTGGTCGTAGGCCGAATCGAAGATGAGCGCCTGCAGGCGTGCAGCCGGGTCGCCGGAAGGCGGGGGGATCCGCTCGACGATGGCATCGAGCAGCTCGGGAACCCCTTGGCCGGTCTTGGCCGAGATGCGCATAATCCCCGACTCCTCGATTCCCAGGACCTGTTCGATCTCGGCGGCGCAGCGGGCCGGATCGGCGGCCGGCAGATCGATCTTGTTGAGGACGGCCACGATCTCCAGGTCGTGCTCGATCGCCTGGTAGCAGTTGGCCAGGGTCTGGGCCTGAATACCCTGGGAGGCGTCGACCAACAGCACCGCCCCCTCGCAGGCGGCCAGCGACCGGCTCACCTCGTAGCCGAAGTCGACATGGCCCGGAGTGTCGATCAGATGGAGGATGTGGTCCCGCCACGACACCCGGACGTTCTGGGCCTTGATGGTGATCCCCCGCTCCCGCTCGATGTCCATGGAGTCGAGGTACTGCTCGCGCATCAGGCGGGGATCGACCGCCCTGGTGAGCTCGAGGATGCGATCCGACAGGGTCGACTTGCCGTGATCGACGTGGCTGATGATGGAGAAATTTCGGATGCGGTCGACGGCTGGCACGGAACGACCAGCGTACCCAAGCGGGCCCGGCCGCCCGTCACCGGCCCGGTACCGGCGGCGTCAGGACCTGGACCCGGCTCCGGCTCGGCCCCGGATCCAGCCCGGCCACCGTCCCCGGCGGTGGGAAGCAGCCATTTGGGCTGCTACTCTTTTGGGTCTCCGGAGGCGGGATCCACGAGGGCTCCGCCGAGCACCATCCACCACCGGAACCGTCGATGGCCCTGCACCCGCGGCAACGGCTGCGCCGCGGTGCGGGACGGATCATGATCGACGAGCGACGAGGACGACGAGGAACCACCAGTGGCAAACATCAAGAGCCAGATCAAGCGAAACCGGCAGACCGTCAAGCGCCAGGAGCGCAACAAGGCGGTCCGTTCCGAGCTGAGGACCCGAACCAAGCGGGCCATCGGTGCCATCGAGGGCGGATCAGAGGACTCGGAGGAGAAGCTGCGCCTGGCCATCAAGCGGATCGACAAGGCGGCGGCCAAGGGCGTGATCCACAAGAACCAGGCGGCCAACCGCAAGTCCCGCCTGATGAAGCGGGCCGCCTCGGCGGTGGCCGAGGACTGAGTCCTCGGCGGTCCGGCCGGGTCAGCCCCGGCGGTCAGCCCCGGCGGTCAGCAGTGGCGGTCAGGTGCAGTCGGCGGCGAGCTGGACGGTCGAGGTGGCTCCGGCCTTGATGACCACCGGCTGCTGCTCCGGGGTGGCACCGGACACCGAATAGGACCCTGCCGGCTCGGAGAAGCTGAAGACCTCGTCGATGACCGGGTCGCCGGTGTTCTGCGAATCGAGCACCGTCCTCTTGGCGATGACCGTCGATCCGCGTCGCAGTACGACCTGCACGGTCCAGGCGTGCGGGGAGCTGCTCGGGTGCGGTGCGATGCAGGGTGGGGCCGTTCCCTCCAACACGCCCGTCGACGCCCCACTGCCACCGCCGCAGGCGCAGATCAGGGCGCCGGCGGCCAGCGTCATGAGCAGTGCCAGGCTCCGGAGGCGGAAGCCCTTGGCGCCACCCTCGTCGGGTTCAGTCATGTGCACTCTCGTCTCGGTCCATTCGTCAACTATGGCGCACAAGCGCGGAGCCCACGGGCCCGGACCGGTTGGCTCCCTGGCGGTGGTCACCATAGGCGAAGACCCGGTGGCAACGGACGCCGCCGCCCCGGCTCACTTGGGCGGGTAGTAGCGCCGGCTCACTTGGGCGGGTAGTAGCCCCGGCTCACTTGGGCGGGTAGTAGTAGTACGGCTCGTCGCACCGGAACCCCTTGGTGGGCCCGGTCACCGGGGGGTCGTCGAGGCGCAGGTAATGACCGTCGACGATGGTGGCGATGATGTAGCACTTGCCGGGGATCTTCTTGGCCGGGTTGGAGGCGGTGATGAGACCGTCGGCATCGAACGAGGTGATCTTGCGCAGCTGCTCGAGCACGGAACCGCGGGTGGGGTTGGGACCGGCGGCCCGCAGTGCCTGGGTGAACATCTCGGCCGACATCCAGCCGTAGAGGGTGTAGAGATCCGGGCTGAATCCCGGTGACGCCTTTTGCACCCACTTCAAGAAGGTGTCCACCGCCGGAATGGTGAAGAGGTCCTCGCCGAGGTAGAGCGCGGTGTTCTGCTCCATGAAGGCACCGTCGATGGCCGACGGGCCTCCGGCGTCGGAAATCAGCTGCTCGTCGTAGGTCGAAGCACCGAGCACCACCTCGGGATGGAAGTTCTGCTGGGTGAGGGCCTTGAACACGCTGCCGGCGTAGTTGGCGGGCATCTGTTCGAGGAAGAGGATCTTCACCCCGGCGTTCTTCATGGCCACGACGTTCTGATTGAAGTTGGACTGAGTGATGTCGAAGGTCGGGTCGTAGACGACCTTGTACCCGATGGAGGCCATGGCCGCCTTCTCGGCCACCCACTTGTCGGTGGCCGACGGCTCATCGGCGATGAGAGCCCCGGTGTGGGTGATGTCAGACGGGAACTTGTTCTTGAAATAGACCAGTGGTCCGAGCTGCCAGCCACCCACGGCCGGCGAGGGACTAAAGGTGTTGGGCAGGTCGTTGGCCACCGGGCTCAATGACACGGTGATGTTGGGCACCTGGGGATTGGCGGCCAACACCGTGGCCCCGAAACTGTCGAACAGCGAGAACCCGCCGACCATGGCGAAGTCCTGGTGGATATCGGCTTGGGTGAGCTCCTTGTTGGGGGCGCCGGAGTACTGGTCGTCGCCGCTGTCGACGAAGATCTTGCGTCCGTTGACCCCGCCGGCGGCATCGACGTAGTCGGCGTAGGCCTCGGTTCCCACCGCCGCTCCCTTGAACAATCCGAATTCGAGAGTCGACACGTTCCCGATGCGCACCGAGTTCGATGTGAGACCGGTGGTGTCGCTGAAGGCCGACGACGGGATCTCCGAGGTCGACGACGACTTGACCGTCGAGGTGGTGGACGAGCAGGCGGTGAGCGTCGCCGCCACCAGGGTGACGACCAGGGCTCCGGTCATCCGTAACCGCCATCGCCCCCCCGCCGTTCGTTCATCGGTGTCGTGCATGGTGGTGTTCCCCCTTGTCCATCGAGCCCGGTGGCAGGTCAACGACCGCCCCACCCGGCTCATGCCGATACGACTCTAGAGAAAGCAGTGCCGGGCCGCCGGTCGCCGGCGGAATACGGAACTTCACTGTTCGGCTCCTCGTGACCGGTCCCCCGGGTTCCGGGTACCGGGGCGCCGGTGCATGGCGGATATGCGCGACCGCTCCATGTTGACGAATTCGCCGACCGCCTCGACGGTCACCACCCCTCGTTGGACGAGCCGGCCCCGGCTGTGGGTCCTGCGGCCGTCGAGGGAGGTGACCCACGACTCGAACAGGGCGGGCTCGGCCACCAGCGTGGGCTTGAGAAAGCGGAGCGAGAGCTCGACGGTGGGCCCCGCTCCTTCGGCGATGACGTTGGCCGCCGTCAACATGATGTCGAATGCTCCGGCGATGGCAGCTCCGTGCACGCATCCGGGCGCCCCTTCGTACGGGGCGGTGAATACCGCCCGACCGATGGCCTTGGGCGGCTCGAACTCGATGGCGATGGGAAGGGCCAGCGGGTTGCAGGAGCCGATGATCACGTCGAAGGGCATGGCCGACGCCAGGGTGTCCGCCTTGTCGGCCCCCACCGAGTGTTCGGCGAACCGGGTGGTGGGCCCCTCCCCCGGTGGCGGCACATGGCCTTCGAGCTCATCGGCCAGGGCTTCGGCCCGGCGGGCGGCGTCGGCCAGGGCCTCGGGCGGGGCGGCGGCGGTGACGGTGAGGGCGATCAGGCGGCGGACCGCTCGGGCCAGCTCGTCGCGGCCTCCCCCGCTCCACGGCTTGCCCACCTCGGCCACCTGCTCGACCCCGTCAGCCATCATCGCCTCCGAATCGCCGGAGAAAGTTTGCGTGTCGGTCGAGCACGGGCATCATCTGGTCGGCGCTTCCCGACGGCACCCGGAGCACGACCTCGTCGACTCCCAGGCTTCGGTACCGGTCCAACTTCTCGTCGTTGGGTACGGTGCCGAAGGGCACCACCCTGATCCGGTCGGGATCACGCCCGGCGTCCTCGACGGCCCGACGGAGGACGGGGAGGGCATCGGCCAGCCCGGCGCCGCCGATGGGGAGCCAGCCGTCGGCGTACTCGGCGACGGCGGCGAACACCGAGGGGTAAGCACCACCCCCGACCATGATGGTCACGCCCGGCTGCTGGACCGGTTTGGGCCAGCTCCAGCACGGGTCGAGGTCGACGTGGTCGCCGTGGTACTCGGCTTCGTCCTCCGACCAGAGGGCCTGCATGCACCGCACGTAGTCCCTGGCCACCCGGCGCCGGGACCCGAAGGCCACGCCGTGGTCGGCCGCCTCCTGGCGGTTCCACCCGAAACCGATGCCGAGCACCACCCGCCCACCGCTCAGGTGGTCGAGGGTGGCCACCTGCTTGGCCAGCACGATGGGGTCGTGTTGGGCCACCAGGACCACCCCGGTCCCGAGCAGGATGCGATCGGTCACCGACGCCGCGGTGGACAGCGCCACCAGCGGGTCGAGACTCCGCTGGTAGTCGTCCATGTGCACGCCGTCGACCAGCGCCGGCGGGGTGCCCGCCCGCACCGGAAGATGGGTGTGCTCGGGAAGATATAAGGAGTGGAAGCCGCGTTCCTCGACGGCCCGGGCCAGGGCTGCTGGCGTCATGGCCCGGTCGGTCAGGAATGCGGTGATGCCGAGACGCACTGCCGGTCAGCGCTCCAGGCCTGACGTCAGCCGCCGTCCCGGGTTGTTGAGCGGGTCGGCGAACAGCGAGGCGAAGGCCGCCTCCTCCCGGGCCCGGGCGGCCACGATGCCGTCGCCCCGCGCCTCCATCATCAACTGTTTGATCCGTCGGGTGGCGTGCGGGGGGAACGAGGCGATACGCCGGGCGAGTTCCATGGTCTCGGCCACCACCGTCCCCGCCGGGCACACCCGGAGGGCCAGGCCCGACTCCACCGCCCGGTCGGCGTCGATCCACTCCGAGGCCAAGAGGACGACGGCGGCCCGCTGCCATCCCATCCGCTCGGGAAGGAGCAGGCTGGCACCGGCTTCGGGGGGCACGCCCAGCTCGGCGAACGGCGCCTTCAATCGGGTCCCCTCGTCCACCAGCACCAGGTCCACGTGACCGAGCAGGGTGAGTCCGAGACCCATCCCCACGCCGTGCACCGCCGCCAGCAGCGGCTTGTCGAAGGCCACCAGGATGTCGAGCAGATCCCGGAATCCTGATCCGGCGTCGGGACCGGCGGCCCCGTTGGCGATGGTGGCCATCTCCCGGAGATCCTGGCCGGAGGTGAAGGCGGCCCCCCGCCCGGTCAGCACCACCGCCCGGATGCCGTCGTCGCCGACGGCATCGGCCAGCGCCCCCGTCACCGCCGCGTACATGGCGCCGTCGAAGGCGTTGCGGACTTCGGGCCGGTCGAAGGCGATCAACCGGACGCCGTCGCCGTCCTCGACGTCGATGCGGTGCTCGCTCAACGGATCACGGTCTGACCACTTGGCCACCATCGACGTTGAACACGTGCCCGGTGATCCAACCGGCCTCGTCGGACAGGAGGAACAGGCACAGCCCGACCAGGTCGGAGGGTTGGCCCTGCCGTTTGAGGGCCAGCGAGGCCAGGATCGGTTTCATGAATGCATCGGGGACCACCGTCCGCGACGCCTCGGTGTCGATCGGACCCGGGGCGATGGCGTTGGTGCGGATGTTCTGGCCGCCGAGCTCGTGGGCCAGTTGCTGGGTGATCGAGTTGAGCCCGGCTTTGGCCAACCCGTAGAACCCGGCGTACATGTACGCCGCCGTTGACGACTGGTTGACGATGGCACCGCAGCCCCGCTCGTTCATCGCCGGGTAGCAGGCCCGGACGCAGTTGAGGGCGCCGAGCATGTTGACCGACAAGAACCGGTTGAGGTACTCCCAGTCCACGGTCAACAGCAGGTCGAGTTGCATCCCGCCGAAGATGGCGGCGTTGTTGACCAGGTAGTCGATGCCGCCGAACCGCTCGACCGTCTGTCGGGCCATGGCCGCCGCCGACTCGGGGTCGGCCACGTCCACCCCTATCGACTCGGCCCGGCCTCCACGCGAGACGATGCCCTCGGCCACGGCGGCGGCGGACTCCTCGGCAATGTCGGCCACCACCACCGACGCCCCGGCCTCGGCCAGTCCCTCGGCGTAGGCCTGGCCGATACCGCCGCCCGACCCGGTGACGATGGCCACCTTGCCGCTGAAGTCGAAGCGCACCATCGGCGTCCCGCTCGCTCATGACCCGGACTCCACGGACTGGCGATGCCGGCGGCTGATGACCCGCTCGGCCACCTCGTTGAGGCCGGTCGACAGCGGCCATCCGATGTAGTGGGTGAGATGGGCCACCGTCTCACGCACCTGGTCCTCGGTCAGCTCCTCCCGATCGAGGGCCGACTGGAACTGGATCTCGATCAGTGGGGCCAGGCCCTGGGCGGCCAGCACCCCGATGGTCATCAGCCGCCGATCGCGAATGTCGAGTCCGGGACGCGTCCACACCTCCCCGAACAGGTGGTCGACGGTGAAGGCCACGTAGGGACCCCGAACATCGGCCGGGTCGACGGAAAATCCGTAGACCTCCTCCATCTTGGCCATTCCCCTGGCCCGCGAGGAACCCGGAGAGCCTGCATCCTCGGTCTCGGTCACAGCTGGTTGTCCTCCCCTTCGGGCCGGTCGGCTCAGGCCGGCTCGGCCATCGACTTGATCTCGAGGTACTCCTCGAAGCCGGCCACGCCCGACTCACGGCCGATGCCGGACTGCTTGTACCCACCGAACGGGACGTCGGGGCTGAACCACAAGCCGCCGTTGATCCCGATGGTCCCGGTGCGGATCCGGCGGGACACGTCGACGGCCCGGTCCCGGTCCGCCGACCACACCGAGCCCGACAGCCCGTAGGCCGACTGGTTGGCCAGGGCCACGGCATCGTCGTCCCCGTCGTGGGGGATCACCACCAAGACCGGCCCGAAGATCTCCTCTTGGGCCACCCGTGAGGCGTTGGCCACCCCCACGATCAGGGTCGGCTCCACGAAGAAGCCCCGATCAAATCCGGCCGGCCGGCCTCCGCCGGTCACGACGGTGCCGTGCTCGTCGGCGGCCAGGGCGATGTACCCCTCGACCCGCTGGCGCTGGCGGTCGCTGATGAGGGGACCGCAGATGGTGCCGGGGTCGGTGGGGTCTCCGGCGGGGAGCTTGCCCAGCACCTTGGCCGTCGACTCGACCGCCTCGTCGAACTGGTGACGCGGGACCAGCAGCCGGGTGGTGATGGCGCAACCCTGACCGGCGTGGGTGCACACGGTGAAGGCGGCGGTGGCGCAGGCGCCCCGCAGGTCGGCGTCGTCGAGGATCACGAACGCCGACTTGCCGCCCAGCTCGAGGAAGACCTTCTTCAGCGAGTCGGCCGCCGCTCCCATGATCTTCTTGCCGGTGGCGGTCGATCCGGTAAAGCTCACCTGGTCGACCCGGGGGTCCTCGGACAGCCGGGCCCCGATGGCATGGTCGGACGAGGGCACGATGTTCACCACACCGGGCGGGATGTCGGTCTCCTCGGCGATCAACCGGCCCACCACGGTGGCGCACCAGGGGGTGTCGGGCGCCGGCTTGAGCACCACGGTGTTGCCGGCGGCCAGGGCCGGCCCGACCTTGGCCAGGTTGATCTGGTGGGGCACGTTCCAAGGGGTGATGGCACCTACCACACCGGTGGCCTCGCGGCGCACCCACCGGTGGGAGGGGATGCCGAGCGGCGAGGCGTCGCCCAGGTCGGTCTCCCAGGCGTAGCCCTCGGCCAGATCCGCCACCCACCCGAGTCCCTCCACCGGGCTGTCGAGTTGGGCCGAGTAGGTGAGGGAGATCGGGGTTCCGGTCTCTGCCACCGTCATGGCCCGGATCTCATCGGCGTGGGCCAGGAACGCCGCCTGCAGTTGGCGGATGCCGCGGACCCGGCGCTCCACGTCGGTGGACCACGGTGACGAGTCGAAGGCCCGCCGGGCGGCTTCGATGGCGTCGTCCAGATCCTCCGGCCCGGCGTCGGCCACCACCCCGAGGACCTCCTCGGTGGCCGGGTTGATCGTCTCGAACGTGCGGCCCGACCTCGACGGCCGCAGCTCACCGTCGATGAAGAGGCTCTCCTCGCCGGCCGACCACGACCCGGCGGCGCTCACGGGACCTGCCCCATACCGAAGATCTGGTCGCAGCGCTCCTCGGCCATTTCGGCCAGCGGCAGGTCCATGTCGAGCTCTGCCGCCAGCTGGATTGCCGCCGCCAGGTCCTTGTGGGCGAGCTCCGAGCCGGCCCGCATGGCGTCGACCAGCCCCTTGTCGTCAGCGGCGGTGAAGGGGGCCACCGTCGAGCGGAACATCAGGGTCGACGAACCTCCGATTCGGGGCTCGCTGGCCTTGACCACCGCGGCGAGCTTGGACAACTCGATGCCGGCCGCTTCGGCCAGGCGCTGGGCCTCATAGGCGGCCAACCACGATCCGTACGTCACCAAGTTGCGGGCCAGCTTGGCCGCCAGTCCGCTCCCGAACGCCCCCATGGCCACGGTCAGCGAGCCGATGGCGTCGAACACCGGCTGGACCCGCCCGATGGCGGCAGGATCCCCTCCGACCATGCACACCAGCTCGCCGGTGGCGGCCGAGGAAGGACCCCCACTGACCCCGCAGTCGAGCACCGGCACCCCAAGGGCGGCCGCCTCGGCTCCGATCGCTTCGACACAGGCGACGGAGATGGTGCTCACGACGATGAACGTCGTCTCGGGATCGGCGGCGGCCAGACCACCGTGGGGGCCGGACAGCACGGCATGGACCTGTTGATCGTTGACCACGGCCACCACCACCACGTCGGACTGTCGAACGAGTTCGCCAGGGGACGTCGCCACCGTCGCCCGGTCGCCGTACTGATCGGTGGCCTCGGTGCGTACGTCGCACACCACGACGGGAAAGCCCTCGCGCACGAGGCTGGAGGCCACACCGTCGCCGATGGCTCCGAGCCCGATCACCCCCACCACCGGTTTCGGCCCGTCACCATCCGTCAGTTCGTCGTTCGGCACTCGCTCTCCCCCGGTCGATGCTCCATGACCTGCCGGGTGATGATGTCACCCGCGGTGTCCTCGTCGCCCCGGCCGGGCGATGCGCCGACGGACGGCGGCGGCGCCAGGCCCGGTTGGTCCGGACCCATTGTGTTGGACACTTGTCCAGACTATAGTCCAGCACTATGAGCGACGGCAACGCTGGGGGCGCGGTTCGGCCCGGCGAGGTGCCGGCCTCGGGGCGTGCGGTGCCGGCCGGGGGGTGGGGATGACCGAGGCGGCGGCCGTCGGCGCCATCGGCGACTCCCCCATGTTCGAGGCGACCCGACGCCGGCTGACCCCACGACAGGCCGAGGTGGTCATGCAGTTGGTGGAGGCCACCGAGGAGGAGGCCAACGAGGCGGGCTACGTCGGGCTCACCGTACGGTCGGTGGCCCGGCGGGCGGGCGTGGCGCCGGCCACCGCCTACACCTACTTCGGCTCCAAGGACCACCTGTTGGCCGAGGTGCTTTGGCGGAGGATGCAGGCCCTCCCCCCGGTCGACGGATCCGAGGACCGGCCCATGCACGAGCGGCTGGTGGAGGCGGTGTCGGCCATGGTGGTCTTCACCACCGAGAACCCGGGCCTCGTCGACGCCTGCACGGTGGCCCTGCTCAGCATCAGTCCTGACGTGAAGCACCTGCGCGACCGGATCGGCGCCCAGATCCACCGTCGGCTGTCGGCGGTGCTGGGGCCCGGGTGCGACCCGCGGGTGGTCAGGGTGCTGGAGACCACCTTCTCGGGAGCCCTGCTCACCGCCGGGATGGGCCACATGTCCTCGATGGACATTCCCGAGTTCGTGGCCGGCGCCGCCGATCTGCTGGTCGCCGGGGCGGCCACCTCGTCGGGGGACGGGAAGAGGAGGGCCCACCCGCGATGACCGAACCGCTCACCTACAGCCCGTACGACTACCAGATCCACGAAGACCCGTATCCCGTCTATGCCCGGCTCCGGAACGAAGCGCCGGTCTATCGCAACGACGAGTTCGACTTTTGGGCCCTGTCCCGCCACGAGGACGTACTGGGCGCCTTCCGAAATCTCGACGGGTTCTCGAACGCCCAAGGGGTGTCCCTCGAGCCCAGCGCCTTCGGCCCGGACGCCCACCAGTTCATGTCGTTCCTGGCTCTCGACCCTCCCAGGCACACCCGCATGCGCTCGCTGGTGGGCAAGGGCTTCACCCCGTCCAAGGTGGCGGAGATGGAGGAGGGGATCCGCGCCATCGCCCTCCAGCATCTCGAGCCGGCCCTGGAGCGCGGTTCGTTCGACTTCATCGCCGACTTCGCCGGCATGCTGCCCATGGACGTGATCTCCGAGCTGGTGGGTGTGCCCACCGTCGACCGAGCGGAGATCCGCCGGCTGGCCGACCTGGTGGTCCACCGCGAAGACGGGCTGTTCGATGTCCCCCCGGCCGGCATGGACGCCGCATTCACCTTGGTCGGCTACTACCAGGACATGGTCGATCAGCGTCGCAAGTCACCCAAGGACGACCTCACCTCGGCCCTGCTGGTGGCCGAGATCGACGGGGACAGGCTCACCGACGACGAGATCATCGCCTTCCTCTTCCTCATGGTGGTGGCGGGCAACGAGACCACGACCAAGCTGCTGGGCAACGCCTGGTACTGGGGCTGGCGCAATCCCGACGAACGGACCAAGCCCTTCGCCGATCCGTCCCGGGTGCCCGACTGGGTGGAGGAGACCCTGCGGTTCGACACATCGAGCCAGATGCTGGTCCGGGTCACTCGCATGGTGATCGAACTGCACGGTTCGAAGATCCCCGAGGGTGACCGCGTACTCCTACTGGTGGGCTCGGCGAACCGCGACGAGTCGGTCTTCCCCGAACCCGACCGCTACGACCTCGACCGCGACACGACCAAGCTGGTCAGCTTCGGCAGTGGTCGCCATTTCTGCATGGGCGCTCCCCTGGCCCGCCTCGAGGCGCGGATCGGTCTCGGTGAACTGACCAAGCGGGTCGCCCACTACGACGTCGACCCTGACGGCATCGAACGCGTCCACTCGATCAACGTGCGGGGCCTGGCCGCCCTCCCCACCACCGTGAAGCTCCGTTGATGGCCCGGTTCGAGCCCCACCCCGAGAGGCGTCCGGCGGTGGTGACGGGAGCGTCGTCGGGCATCGGGCAGTCGACGGCCGTGGCCCTGGCCGGGCTCGGGCATCCGGTGGTGCTGGCCGCCCGGCGGGTGGACGAGTGCGAGGCGACGGCGGCCGCCATCCGCGGTGACGGTGGCGAGGCGGTCGCCATCCACCTGGACCTGGCCGACGGCGACTCGATCGAGCAGTTCGCCAAGGCGGCCGTCGACGTGCTGGGCCAGGTGGAGATCCTGGTGTCCAACGCCGGCCAGATCGTGGCCGGCTCGGTGTTCGACACCGGTCCCGAGGCATTCGACGGGGTGCTCCGGGTGAACGTGAGCGGCACGCACCGGTTGGTCCGGGCCCTGGTGCCGGCCATGATCGCCCGGGGCCGGGGCGACATCGCCTTCGTCACCTCCGACGTGACCGAACGACCCCGGCCGGTGATGGCCGCCTATGTGGCCTCCAAGTGGGGGCTCGAGGGCTACGTCCGCTCCCTGCAGATGGAGCTGGAAGGCAGCGGGGTGCGGGCGTCCATCGTGCGTCCCGGTCCCACGGCCACCGGCATGGGCATGGACTGGGGTCCGGAGGTGACCGCCCAGGTGATCGAGGAATGGACGGCCTGGGGGCTGGCCCGCCACTCCAACTTCATGCGACCGGCCGGGGTGGCCGAGGCGATCGCCGCGGTGGTGTCACTACCCCGGGGAACCAATGCCACCGTCATCGAGCTCCAACCCGAAGCACCGATCCGTATCGACAACAACGACGATTTGAAGGACGAGGGAAATCCATGACCACTGCAGTCGGCCATCGTCTACCGCCCAACGTGTCCGGGGGCAGGACGAAGAACGGTCACCTGGACGAGCTCCGGGTCGACCCCATCGCCCTGCTCAACCGAGTCCGTTCCGAGTGCGGCGACGTCGGCGTGTTCCGCCTGGCTGACCGCGAGGTGGTGCTGTTGACCGGCGCCGGAGCCAACGAATTCTTCTTTCGGGCTCCCGAGGAGATGCTCGACCAGGCCGAGGCCTACCCGTTCATGACCCCGGTGTTCGGCGAAGGGGTGGTGTTCGACGCCCCTCCCGAACGCCGCCGCGAGATGCTCCACAACCAGGCCCTGCGGGACAAGTTCATGCGCGGCCACGCCGCCACCATCTCCCACGAGGTCGAGCGGATGGTGGTGGCCTGGGATGACGAAGGGGAGATCGACCTGCTCGACTGGTTCGCCGAGCTGACCATCTACACCTCGTCGGCCTGCCTCATCGGGAAGCGGTTCCGTGACGAGCTCGACAAACGCTTTGCCCAGCTCTACCACGATCTCGAGCAGGGGACCGATGCCATCGCCTACGTGGATCCCTACGCCCCCATCGAGAGCTTCCGGCGCCGCGATGCCGCCCGTCGGGGCCTCGTGGCTCTGGTCGAGGGGATCATGGAACGGCGGGCGGCGGGACCTCCTTCGGACGAGGAGGACCGTGATCTGCTCGACGTGCTCATGTCGGTGAAGAACGAGGACGGCTCGGACCGCTTCAGCGCCGACGAGATCACCGGCATGTTCATCTCGATGATGTTCGCAGGCCACCACACGACCTCGGGCACGGCGGCGTGGACACTCATCGAGCTCCTCCGGCATCCCGACGAGCTGCAGACGGTCGACCGCGAGCTGGCCGAGCTGTACGCCGACGGCGCCGAGGTGAGTTACCAGGCCCTGCGGGCCATGCCGCATCTGGAATCGGCCATCAAAGAGGCCCTCCGGCTCCACCCCCCGCTGATCTTGCTGCTGCGGGTGGCCAAGGAGGACGTCGAGGTCGACGGGTTCGACATCACCGCCGGTCAGATGGTCGGGACCAGCCCGGCGGTGTCCAACCGGATCGCCGAGGACTTCCCCGACGCCGACTCCTTCCAGCCGGTCCGCTATCTCGAGCCGCGAGGAGGACCGCAACAACCCCTGGACCTGGATCCCGTTCGGAGCTGGTCGTCACCGATGCGTCGGAGCGGCCTTTGCCATGATGCAGCTCAAGGCCATCTTCTCGGTCCTGCTACTGGACTGGGAGTTCGAACTGGCCCAGCCTCCGGACAGCTACCGGAACGACCACTCGAAGATGGTCGTCCAGTTGAAGCAGCCCTGCGTCGTCCGCTACCGCCGGCGTTCGTCCGGTCCGTCCGGTTCGTCCGGTTCGTCCGGTTCGTCCGGTTCGTGATGCGGGTTTCGGTGGACCTCGACCTTTGCCAGGGTCATGGCGTCTGTGAGTCGGAGGCACCCAGCGTCTTCTTGCTGGCCAAGAACGCCACGGTGACCATCCTCGAGGAGAGGCCCGACGAGGCCCTCCGCAGCCAGGTCGAAGCCGCCGTCCGGTTCTGCCCCACGTCCGCACTTCGTATCACCGAGGAGGAATAGTCCCATGCCGGCATTCCCGCGCCGCGAGCTCGAAGAGATGATGCAGCGATGGCTCGACGTCAACAAGTCGTGCGAGCGAGACCTCGACTGGACGCCCATGGCCGAGATGTACTCGGAGGACGCCACCTACGGCTGGAACAACGGCCCCAAGGACGAGTTCATGGCCGTGGGTCGGGACCAGATCCGCGACTACGCCCTCGGCCTCGAGATGGAGGGCCTGGGCGGATGGACCTATCCGTACCAACGCGTGCTCATCGACGACCAGCAAGGTGAGATCCTCGGCCTGTGGAAGCAGGTGGCCGACGCCACCCGGGCCGACGGCCGTCACTACGAGATCGCCGGTCTGGGGGGCAGCTGGTTCCGCTATGCCGGGAACTTCCAGTGGGGCTGGCAACGCGACTTCTACGACGTGGGCAATGCCACCGCCATCTTCATCGAGATGATCAACGCCGGGGCCCTGACTCCGGCCATGCAGAAGCGAATCGAGAGGATCGGCTCGGGCCAGCGCCAACCCGGCCACTACCGACCGGGCGAGGCTCCGGTCGGTCTATGGGAGGGCGTGTAACCGAGCAGCCCCAGAACGCGGCATGCTGGCTTGGTGAGGATGCCCCGCAGATCACCGCGCCGGCCCGGTGGCTCCGCCGTCCCGGGGGGCCCGGGGAGCCCGGGGGACCTGGTCGGTGAAGGCCGGGAATCGGTCTGGGACTATCCCCGACCGCCCCGTCTGGAACCGACGACCAAGAGGATCCGAGTGGAGTTCGCCGGGTGCACCATCGTCGACACCACCGGCGCTTTTCGGGTCCTCGAGACCAGCCATCCCCCCAACTACTACGTTCCGCCGGCTGACGTCCTCGACGGCTGTCTCGATCGGATCATGGACTCGACCTACTGCGAGTGGAAGGGCATGGCGCACTACTACGACGTGATCGTCGGCGACTCCGTCGCCTCCGGGGCCGCATGGGGCTACTCACCCCCAACCGGGCCTTCGCCAGGATCGCCGGCTTCGTGGCCTTCTATCCGCGTCCCATGGACCGGTGCCTGGTCGATGACGAGGAGGTCGAGCCCCAGCCCGGCGGATTCTACGGGGGGTGGATCACCTCGGACCTGGTCGGCCCGTTCAAGGGGGAAGCCGGGACGCAGGGCTGGTAGGGCGACCGGGCCGGGGTGTCGATCCGGCGGAGGCGACGACCGGTGGCGCTCAGCGGGATCCGAAGGCCTCGATGACGTCGGCTCGCCATCGTTTGACGTCCTCGGCATGGTCGCTGCCGGTTCGACCCATGCGCACCATGACCAGGTCGAGGGACGGGCACACGTCGATGAACTGTCCATCGTGACCCGAGGCCCAGAACGTTTGCGGCCGGTCCACCCGGGTCCACCAGTGCGCACCGTAGAGGTCACCACCGTCAGGATCGACGGACCGGGGCCGCCGGCCGTAGTCCACCCACTCCTCGGGCAGCAGCCGCCGGCGGTCCCACATCCCGCCCCGCAAGTACAGCAAGCCGAATTTGGCGAAGTCGCGGGCGGTGGCGTGGACATAGGAGGCGCCCACCCAGGTACCAGCCTCGTCGAGGGTGGCCGAGGCCGACGTCATGCCCAAAGGGCCGAACAGCCGCCCGGCCAGGAACTTGCGGTAGGGATCACCTGGCCCCACCTCTCGGGCCACGATGCCCGAGATCAGGTTGCTGGTGCCGCTCGAATAGTTGAACCGGGACCCGGGCGGCGCCCCCAGCGGTCGGTCGGCCGCGAAGGCGGCCATGTTGGACCGGCCCCGGCCGAAAAGCATCTGGAGCACATCGGATTTGTCGGCGCCGTCCTGGTCCTCGTACCCCTCGTCGAAGTCCAGCCCGTCGCGCATCTCCAACAGGTGGCGGAGGGTGATGGCCCGCCGTGGATCGGAGGGGGCCCGCCACTCGGCCACCGGAGCCGGCCCATCGAGAACCAGTCGCCCCTCGGCCACCAGCATCCCCACCACGGCGTGCAGCATCGACTTGGCCATCGACCACGAGAGCAGCGGGGTGTCCCGGGTCACCGGTTTCGGGGGTCGGTCCCACCGGGGGATGGCCCCCTCGTACCGCTCGAAGACCAGGCGACCGCGGTGGACGATCACCACCGCATAGGTCTGGTGAAGCGGCCCCTCGGGATCGAAGGCCGCGTCCACCAGAGCGTCGAGGTTGACGCCCTCTGGGACCGCTCCCTCCGGCCACGAGGTCGTCGGCCACGGGACACCGGCCGCCTGCACCGGAAGCGAATCGAGCTCGGCAGCCACCGGCAGGGGATCATCAGTCACCGAACAAGAGCATCGCGCTCGGCGGGGAAGACGGCGACCTGATCGGCCATCGTGGGCCCGTCTCCCCTGCCCGTCCTCCCCGGCCGACCAGGGATGTGGCATCCACGATGGCCGGGTGGCACGGTTGACCGGTGACCGAGTACGAGCGCTTCGCCCGCTTCTACGACACGGTGATGGACGATCCCGGCCCGAGGGCGGCCCGTGTCCGCCGGTTCATCGATCGGCACCGGCCCGGTGCGACCTCGGTGCTGGAGCTGGGCTGTGGGACCGGTTCCATCCTCGCTCGACTGACCGACGTCCCCTCCCTGACCGGATTGGACCGTTCCCCGGAGATGCTGGCGATCGCCGGCCCGAAGGTGCCCCGGGCGCGACTGGTCGAGGCCGACATGACGTCGTTCTCCCTGGGCGAACGGTTCGACGTGGTCGTCTGCGTGTTCGACAGCCTGAACCATGTGCTGACGTTCGACGCCTGGCGATCGATGTTCGACACCGTCCACGCCCATCTCGCTGACGATGGGCTGTTCGTCTTCGATGTCAACACCGTGGGCGAACTGCGGCGCCTGGGGTCGGAGCCACCATGGGTGCACGACTTCGAGGATCACGTGATGATCATGGACGTGACCCTGGCCGAGGACGGTCTTTCCTGCTGGGACATCCAGATCTTCGAACACGTGGGAGAGTCCCAGTACCTGCTGCACCACGAGAAGATCGGTGAGCTGGGCGTCAGCCTGTGGCGGATCAAGGCGGCGCTGACTCCTGCCTTCGAGCTGCTGGAGGAAGAGGACGAGAACGGTGACCTGCCCACCGACGGTTCCGTCAAGGCGCATTTCGCCTTCCGGCGGAACCAGTAGGCGTCGTTCAAGCAGGGCGCCGTTTCGGCCGATGCATTCGGTGCCGGGTCCGCCAAACGACAACGTCGTCCGGTTTGGCGGGCCCGGTGCCCGAACTGCGCCCGTTGCTCACACCGACATCAGGTGTACTTCAGCGATCCCGGAGTGGTGAGCAGCTGACCCGTCTCGAGCCAGGTCTTCAGGCCGGAGAGGATCATCGGCCAGCCACCGTAGATCTCGGGATTGGCCTCCTCGCCGAGCTGGTCATGGGTGACGAGCAGGCGGCAGGAATCGTCGATGGGCTCGATCTCCCAGGTGACACGCGACTCCCCTTCGCTCTTCACGGCATCGCTCCAAAGGGCGACGAAGGTGTGAACCAACCGGCGGGGCGGGTCGATCTCGATCACTTCTCCGTCACCGAGAAGCCCGCCGGCCTTCGGTGACCCCATTTCCATCCGCGACCCCACCTTCCAGTCCGAGCGGACCCCGGCCCCGAAGTTGTACTTGCTCCTGATCTCAGGGTCGACGATCGCCTCCCACAGACGCTCCGGCGTGGTGCGGATGTAGATCTCGAATACCTTCTCCATGGGTCTCTCCAGTCTGCTCTTGAGGCCGCTGAGGGTGGCGGCCCAGGGCTCGGCGTATTTGCTCACCCACCGGTCGTGGACGAGCCGGATGGGGACGGGGTTCAAGAAGTGGAGCTTCTCCCTTCCACGCCTCTTCGTGACCACCAGACCTGCCTCTTCCAGCTGGTGCAGGTGCTTCATCACGCCGAAACGGGACATCTCGAAGCGCTCCTCGAGCGCTCCCAGCGTCTGGCCGTCCTGGCGGAACAGCTCGTCGAGCAGGCTCCGTCGGGTCGGGTCAGCCAGGGCCCTGAACACATCGTCCACACGGACACAATATGTGACCTTTTGGTCACATGTCAAGCGGCGAGGCCGGTCCTGGACCGCACGATTCGCTCGAAGGCGTCGGGATCGTCGGGGGCCAGGAACGGGACGATCCTCGCTCCGAGGTCGACGAAGAAGCTCTTCTGTGGTCGCCGGGGATCGAGGTTGGCCCAGTGGCGGAAATCTCGCGATCCCCAGATTCGGCCCTTTCCCCTGATGGCAGTCATATTGAAGCGATCGAGCGACCGGATGATCGAGCGACCGGATGATCGAGCGACCGGATGGAGGTATACGGGATGCTTTTGGTGCCCCATGGGAAGTAGTACCCACGGACGTGGATCTCACGATCGGTGCATTCGATCCGGCCATCCCGGTACTGGTCCATCCGATCATTCGAACACACGGACTCCGGCGGAGGGGCGACGCCCCGACCTTCGGTGTCAACGGCTTGGGCCGATCCCGGCGACCCACGAGCATCGGCCATCCGCTTTCGGAAACAACATACCGACGGTCGGCCAAATGCAGAACCAATTGGCGCAGGGTCTCCCAACCGAGCCAGGGACTACCAGCCGAGCCAGGGGCCCCAGCCGAGCCAGGGCTGGCCCGATGGCAAACGCCGGCCCAACAGCGCGAGAGTTGGGGGCGGACTCGGAACTCTCGACCTGCGTCGACGGAGGATGGAATGCCGGTACTCACCTGGATGACCCACCATCGGTTCTGGATTCTGGGGCTGGGCGTGACCACGCTGTTGGTAGCTGTGGCCGCCGGGGTGTGGTTCTTCCTCCTCCGGAGCCCCGGCACCCAGGTCGACCTGCGCCAGGCCCTCCGTCTCTACCGGCACGACCAACTGACCAAGGTTGCCGGCAACGCCCTCCTTCCTCCTCCGGGCGTCTACCGCTACCGGACGTCGGGCGGCGAGCAGCTGAGCATCGGGGGAATCGCTCGGACGTACCCCTCCACCACCGAGATGGTGGTCACCGACGCCGGGTGCGCCACCATCATGTGGGATCCCCTCGTACAGCACACCGAAGGTGTGGTCGTGTGCACGACGAACCAGGGGGGCCTGACCATGACCACGGCCACGTCCAACGAAGAGATCGCCGGCATGCATGTGGTCGACACGTACCACTGCCCGACTGCGGCCTACTTCGTGCCGCCCCACTCCAGCCCGGGCGAGCGGTGGAAGGCGACCTGCCACGGGATGGGAGAGCGGGTGGACTTCACCGGTCAGGTGCTGGGGATCTCCGAGGTGAAGGCGGGAGGGTCTGAGGTCCCGGCTATCCACACCCGGCTGACCCTGACCTTCACCGGAGCCGAGGCGGGGACGAACCCAACGGACTACTGGATATCGGGGGACGCGCTGATCCTGGCCGAGCGGGAGTCCGTGCGTGTCAAAGAGGGGTCGGGCCCCCTCGGCTCGGTCGACTACAGCGAGCACCTCGCCCTGGCCATCGACTCGACGGCGCCGATTCGCTGAGACACTTCCGGGGGACGGCCGGATCCTCCCCCGACGCCGACCGGGCGGTCGCCGAGGGCCGAATGGTGACGGGTTCCGCGTGAGGGTCACTAGAGTTCGACCTGGTAGTGCACGACCCCGAGGGACGATCCCGATGGAGACGATCGAGTGAGCAGACAGATGCACGGACCGGTGCAGCACCCCGTCACCGGGCGCGACGACGAATCCACCCGGGGGGATTGATCCCTGTGTCCGTCCCCAACCGCCGGGCCGCCGACGACATACTCCTCCCCATCTACCTCGTGAGCGACGAGTGCACCGTGTCGGTGGCCGACGGGGAGATGTTCGGGCTCGGGTTCAAGCCGTACCTCGACAAGGAGCGGACGGTCGAGCTCAGTGAGAACGCGGTGGCCCCCGTCCTACCGGGCGTGTTCTTCACCCGGGTGGCCGGTGTGGCGTTCCATGACGACGTGCTCCAACTCCCGCACTTCGCGGCCGGGAAATCGGTCGAGATCAGACCCGAACCGGCAAATCCGGTGGACCGGAACGCGCTGGCCGTGATGGGAGGCGGGATGCGGGTCGGGTTCCTGCCGGCACCCATCGCCGGGGTCCTGGCCCCGTCGGGCACCCGGGTCGGGCGTGGCCTGGTGGTCAAGGAGTGGTCGGCCAACGGGGTGCGGCGGGACATCTGGATTCTCGGCTCGATGCACGTCAACCTTTCGATTGCCAGAGAGGACGGCCCGGCAGCTGAGTAGTTTGTCCACGGTGAAGGCCGCCACCGCCGCTCACCACCACCGGGACAACAGCTACGACAGGGACGACAGGGACGGGCGTCGCCGATGATCAGCCTGGCCGATGGGATCGGTCTCCTCATCGGGATCGTGGTCGTCGCCACCGCCGCCGACCGGCTGCGGATCGCCTATCCGATCCTGTTGGTGTTGGCCGGAATCGCCGTGGCCCTGCTCCCGGTCCACCACCGGGTGGAGCTCGATCCCGACCTCGTCCTCTTGGTGTTCCTGCCACCACTGATATACGACACCTCGCTGGACACCTCGGGACGGGAGCTACGGACCCACCTCCGGCCCATCTTGTTCCTGGCCGTGGGATTGGTGGTGGCCACCATGGTGGCCGTGGCGGTGGTCATCCACTCGTTGGTCGGCGGCATGGGCTGGGCCGTGGCCTTCGCCCTCGGCGCCATCGTTTCGCCTCCCGACTCCATCGCCGCCACCCAGATCGCCGGCAAGCTCGGGCTGCCCCGCCGCCTGGTGACCATTCTCGGCGGCGAGGGGCTGATGAACGACGCCACCGCGCTGACCGCCTACCAACTGGCCATCGCCGCCGTGGGAACGACGTTCACGGTGGCCGACGTATTCGGGAAGTTCTTCTTCGCGGTGCTCGTGGGCGTGGCCATCGGTATCGCCGTGGGCTGGATCGGTGCCCGCATGCTCCGCTTCACCGAGACGCCGGTGATCGAGAACACCATGTTGTTGATCCTCCCCTTCGCCTCCTACCTCCCGGCGGACAAGGTGGGGGCGTCGGGAGTCCTGGCCGTGGTGGCCACCGGGCTCTACTTCGGTCGCCACGGATCCAGTTCGCTCACCGCCGCCGCCCGGCTGCAACAGCGGGAGATCTGGGACCTCATCGTGTTCCTCCTCACCGGGATGTCGTTCCTTCTGGTCGGACTGGAGCTCCGCCCGATCCTCGACAGCCTGGTCAACCGGGAATCAGGGTCTCTGGTCATCGAAGCGCTGTCCGTGGTCGGCGTGGTCATCGTCGTGCGGATGGTCTGGATCTTCGGAGCCACCGCCCTGCCGGGAGGCCAACGGCTGATGGGTACCGGTCAGCGTTCGCCCCGGTCCCGGCGAGAGACGGCGGTGATCGGATGGGCGGGGATGCGCGGGGCGGTGAGCCTGGCCGCGGCGCTGGCCCTGCCCCAGAGCTTTCCCGAGCGGAACCTGTTGGTGTTCCTCGCCTTCGCCGTCATCGTGGCCACCCTGGTCGGCCAGGGCCTCACCCTCCCACTCCTCATCCGGCGGTTCGGACTCGTGACTCGGGAGGAACAGGACGTGGTGCTGACGGCCGAGGCCCGGCGACGGCTGACGGTGCTGGCGCTGTCGTGCATCGACGACCTCGGCCAGACCGACCGGTTCCCTCCCGAGGTGATCGATCGGATCCGGATGGGTTACGAGTCACAACTGGCCCGCACCGACCGCGTGCTGGAATCCATCGGGGTGGAGGGTGCGGCCGGTGACGGCTCGGAGGGCCGGGGCGGGGCGCCGGCCAACGGCTCGGGGGATCTCGATGCCGAACGCGAACTGCGGATGCTCGTCATCACCGCCGAGCGGACCGAGCTCGATCAACTGGTGGCCCGACGGAAGATCTCCGAGCGGGTGGCCGGCAGTGTCCGGGCCGCACTCGATGTGGACGAGACCACGATGCGCCCCTGACGACGGGGCCGGGGACGTGCAGGGGCCGGACGTGACGACGGGGCCGGGACGCGCTGCAGGGCGCCTCCGGAGAGACGCCCTGCAGGTACAGATGTGCTGATTGAGTGCACCGGGTTCCCCGTGAGATGCCGGATGGGACCTGGGTCCGGCTAGGTGGCCCGGTGGGTGTCTGGCTGGGATTCGCCAGGTGGTACAGCGAGCCGCCTCAGCGGCCAGCCACCTCCAGGGTCCCAAATCGTTGACTGCTCAGATGGACCACCTCCTCTCTCTGGTGGCCCCATGTTAGCGAGGGACCCGCGCCAATCGGGTGAGCCTCCGGCCGGCCGGCGCCCCCGGAAAGGACGACTGGGCACGACGGGCCCCCAGTCGGTACTATCGAACATATGTTCGTATCATCTCCCGGCCGCCAGGGTGTGGATACCCCGCCTCCCGGGCCGTCCACCGGCCAGCGCCCCGACCGGGAGCGGGACCTGTCGTCCCTGGCCCTACTGGCCGAGCGCACCCGGCCTGTCTCGTCGAGCCAGACCCGGCTCATCCCGGTACTGGCACCGCTGGCCGGGCTGCTTCCGGACGGCGCCCTGCGCCGCGGCAGCACCATCCTGGTCACCGGGTCGTCGGCCGGCGGCACCGGCGATATCAGCATGGCCCTGGCCCTACTGGCCGCGGCGTCGGGGGCCGGTTCGTGGTGCGCGCTGGTCGGGGTGGACGATCTGGGCGCCGTTGCCGCCCACGACATGGGCATCGACCTCGACCGTCTGGCCGTGGTCCCCCGCCCGGGGGCGGCCTGGGCCGAGACCGCCTCCTTGTTGCTCGGGGGCGTCGACCTCGTCGTGCTCCGTCCCCCTTTCCGGCCGCGCCCGGCCATGGCCCGCAAGCTGGTGGCCCGGGCCAGGGAGCGTCGCTCGGTGCTGGTGATCGTGCCCGGGCGGTCCGGGTGGCCCGACCCTCCCGACATCCGGCTGAGCATCGACGACCTGCGCTGGGAAGGTGCCGGTTCCGGCGAGGGGTACCTCTCCGGTCGGCTGATGATGTTGACCGCCACCGGGCGACGGGCCTCGGCGCGCCCCCGCCGCCATCATCTCTGGCTCCCCTCGGCCACCGGCACGGTGGTGCCGGCATGAACCGGCTCCTGGTGGTGCGCTGCCCCGACCTCCTCGAGGAGGACGAGGCCGGGGCGTCCCACCGTGCGTTCGCCGACGTGGTCGAGGCCATCGGGGCGTTCTGCCCGTGGATCACCACCGTACGACCCGGCATCTGCTCTCTCCCGGTCCGCGGGCCGGCCCGCTACTTCGGCGGCGAGAGCCCGCTGGCCCAGCAGATCGCCGCCGCCGCCGCCCGCATCACCCCGGTGGAGGTGGGTGTGGCCGACGGGCTGTTCGCGGCCGTCCTGGCCGCCGGCGACCACCGGGTCGTCCCGGCCGGGGGCACCCCCGACTTCCTGGCTCCCTACCCGGTCAGCATTCTCGACCGCCCCGAACTGGCCGAGCTGTTGGCCCGGCTGGGCATCCGCACCCTGGGGGACTTCGCCGCCCTCCCCGAGTCCCATGTGCTCGGCCGGTTCGGTGCCGACGGCGTCGCCTGCCACCGGGTGGCCGGTGGACGGAGCGGCGAACTGGGCGGACTGGGCCAACCGGGCCAGCCGTCGGCCACCCGCCGCCGGGTCGTCGGGGGACGAGCGGAGCGCGGAGGACGGAGCGGAGCCACCGTGATGGTCGAGCCCGAGTTCTGGGGCGGGGTGAGTGACGCCGATGCCCGGGCGGCCCAGGCCCTGACCGGGGTGCAGAGCCTCCTCGGCCCGGACGGCGTGGTGACCGCCCACCTCCAGGGCGGACGCGGGCCGGCCCAGCGGGCCCGCTTCGTCACCTGGAACGCCCGGGAGGGCCAGGGCGAAGCCGACTCCGGAGCCCCGTGGCCCGGACGGATCCCTCCACCGGCACCGGCGCTGGTGCACCCCCATCCCCTCGCCGCCGAACTGGTCGACGTCGACGGGCGACCGGTGTCGGTGTCGGGACGGGGCCTGCTCACCGCCGTGCCGAGCCGCCTGTCGGTGGAGCAGGACCCCTGGTCGCCGGTGGTCAGCTGGGCCGGACCGTGGCCGTCGGACGAGCGGTGGTGGTCGAGGTCCGGCCGGAGGAGCGCACGCATGCAGGCGGTGGCCGGACCGGTGGCTCACCTGCTGCTGGCCGAACAGGGCCGGTGGTGGGTCGAAGCCACCTACGGGTGACCGGACAGCTCTCCCGACGATGGCCTACGCCGAGCTGCACGCCCACTCCAACTTCTCCTTCCTGGACGGCGCCAGCCATCCCGAAGAACTGACCGCCGAGGCGGCCCGGCTCGGCCTCTCGGCCCTGGCCCTGACCGATCACAACGGCCTCTACGGCGTGGTCCGTTTCGCCGAGGCGGCCCGGGCCTTCGGGCTGCCCACCATCTTCGGGGCCGAGCTCACCATCAGCGGGACGGACGTCTCCCACCCCCGGACGGGCGTACCCGATCCGGACGGCACCCACCTGGTGGTGCTGGCCCGGGACTCCGAGGGATACGCCCGCCTCAGCCGGGTGATCGCCCAGGCCCACCTGGCCGGCGGGGAGAAGGGGAAGCCGATCATCACCTTGGACGACCTGGCCGAGGCCCACGGCGGGCACTGGCAGATCCTCACGGGATGTCGGAAAGGGGCGCTGGCCACCGCCCTCACCGACGGCGGCCCGGCGGCCGCCGCCCAGGTGCTCGACCACCTGATCGAGCGGTTCGGCCGCCACCACCTGGCCGTCGAGTTGTGGGACCACGGCAACCCGGTCGACGCCACCCGCAACGACGCCCTGGCCCTGCTGGCCACCGTCCGGGGGGTGGCCCCGGTGGCCACCAACAACGTGCACTACGCCACCCCGTCGCGGTTCCCTCTGGCCACCGCCCTGGCCGCCGTACGGGCCCGGCGGACGCTCGGAGACCTCGAGGGATGGCTCGCCCCGTCGGCCACCGCCTGCCTGCGGGGGGAGGCCGAACAACATCGGCGCTTCGCCCGGTGGCCCGGGGTGGTCGAACGGACGGCCGAGATCGCCGCCAGCTGTGCCTTCGACCTGCGCCTGGTGGCACCGCGACTGCCCGACTTCCCCGTGCCCGCCGGGCACACCGAGCACACTTGGCTGGTCGAGCTGGTCGGCCGGGGGGCCGCCGACCGGTACGGACCGAGGGGGGCCGAGCGGGTACCGGGGGCCTATGCCCAACTCGACCGCGAGCTGGCGATCATCGGCGCCCTCGGGTTCCCCGGTTACTTCCTGACCGTCTGGGACATCGTCATGTTCTGCCAGCGCCAGGACATCTTCTGCCAGGGCCGGGGCTCGGCGGCCACCTCGGCGGTCTGTTACGCCCTCGGCATCACCAACGTCGATGCCGTCTCCCTCGGGCTACTGTTCGAACGCTTCCTCTCCCCGGCCCGTGACGGACCGCCGGACATCGACGTCGACATCGAGTCGGGCCGGCGCGAGGAGGTCATCCAGTACGTGTACGAACGGTACGGCCGGCTCCACGCCGCCCAGGTGGCCAACGTGATCACCTACCGGTCACGCTCGGCCCTGCGGGACATGGGCAAGGCGCTCGGACACCCGCCCGAGGAGGTGGACGCCTGGGCGAAGTCGGTCGACCGGGGCGAGCCGTTCGGCGGGCGGGGCGACCTGCCGACGTTGGTGAGGGAGCTGGCCGGCGACCTGGTCGACTTCCCCCGACACCTCGGCATCCACTCCGGGGGCATGGTCATCTGCGATCGGCCGGTGGTGGAGGTCTGCCCGGTCGAGTGGGGACGGATGCCCGCCCGGAGCGTGCTCCAGTGGGACAAGGACGACTGCGCCGCCGTCGGGCTGGTCAAGTTCGACCTCCTCGGGTTGGGCATGCTCACCGCCCTCCACCACATGGTCGACCTGGTGGGGGCGTTCCACCACGTCGAGATCGACCTGGCCCACCTCGACCAGGAGCCCGAGGTCTACGACCTGCTGTGCCGGGCCGACACCGTCGGGGTGTTCCAGGTGGAGTCGCGGGCCCAGATGAACACGCTGCCCCGCGTCCAGCCCCGGTGCTTCTACGACCTGGCCATCGAGGTGGCCCTCATCCGTCCCGGGCCCATCCAGGGACACGCCGTCCACCCCTACATCCGGCGTCGCAACGGGAGCGAGCCGGTCACCTACCTCCATCCCCTGATGCAGCCGGCCCTGGAGCGCACGCTGGGCGTGCCCCTCTTTCAGGAGCAGCTGATGCAGATCGCCATCGACGTGGCCGGGTTCACCCCGACCGAGGCCGACGAACTGCGCCAGGCCATGAGTGCCAAGCGGTCGGGCGAGCGGATGGCCCGTCTGCGCGACCGGCTGTTCGCCGGCATGGCCGCCCGGAACGTCTCGGTCGAGGTGTCCGAACAGGTGTACACAGCTCTGGCCGCCTTCGCCAACTTCGGGTTCCCCGAGAGCCACTCGGTGGCCTTCGCCCACCTGGTGTACTCCACCGCCTGGTGCAAGGTGCACTACCCGGCGGCGTTCACCGCCGGGCTGCTGAACGCCCAACCCATGGGGTTCTGGTCCCCCCAGAGCCTGGTGGCCGACGCCAAACGCCACGGGGTGGAGGTCCGGCGACCCGACGTGAACGTCGGGGAGGCCGACGCCGGCCTGGAGGAGACCGGCCCCGGTCCGGGCGGGCCCGGCGGGCCTGCCGTGCGTCTCGGGCTGTCCTCGATACGCGGTATCGGCGCCGACACAGCCGCCCGGATCGCCGAGGGGCGTCCCTGGTCGGGCATGGAGGACCTGGTGCGCCGGGCCTGCCTCACCCGGGTCCAGCTGGAGGCGCTGGGCACCGCCGGCGCCCTCGACAGCCTGGGGGCGGGATGTCCGGAGACGGGCGACGACCGGCGGGCCCTGGTATGGGGGGCAGGAGCAGCGTCCCAGGCCACTGCCGATCGCCTCCCCGGCGTGGTCACCGGATCCGAGCCGCCGCCCCTCCCCCGCCCCACCCCGTGGGAGGGGGTGGCCGATGACCTGTGGTCGCTCGGGATGACACCCGACACCACCGCCATGGAGCTGGCCCGGGATGGACTGACCCGGCGGGGAGTCCTGTCCACCGTCGAGCTGGCGTCGAGACCGAGCGGGGACCGGATCACCGTCGGGGGCGTGGTGACCCACCGCCAGCAACCCGAGAGCGCCCACGGGGCCGTCTTCCTGAATCTCGAGGACGAGACGGGCATGGTCAACATCGTCTGCTCCCGTGGCGCCTGGGTCCGGTGGAGGTCGGTGGCCCGGTCGTGCCCGGCACTGCTGGTCCGGGGACGGATCGAGCGGTCCGAGGGATCGATGACCCTGGTGGCCGAACGCTTCGAGCCCCTCGACCTCGGCCCGGTCCCCGCCTCCCGAGATTTCCGATAATTTCCTATTGACTACTCTTCGTGGTCTGATCAACACTTACAGTGAAGTACGAAGTACCACAGCGTCGCCCATCATTCCCATACTGCACGCGGTCGTTGAGCAAGACGGATGCCACTCCGGTGGTGCCCACAACAGAGCAAGGCGTTACGGACCCACCCGCCCGGGACGGTTCCGGCGTGAGGGTCCGGCCACCGGACCCGACGGTTCCAGCAGTGAGTGTGGAGATGGCAAGAACAGGAGGCTGTGGTTCATGAGTACGGACAACCTTTCCTTCCAACTGGTGGTGGTGATCGTGGCCGGATCCATGATCGCCGGGGCAGTCGATGTGCTGCGACAACCCGGGTGGGCATGGAAGAAGGCCGAGGAGAGCAAACCGGCCTACTTCGTCCTGGTCCTTCTGGTCCCCCTGATCGGACTGGCCATGTACGGGCGCATCGCCCGACCACGGGTGAAGACCATCGCCGCCGCCGGCCGGGCGGCCAGCCTCCCCTTCGAGAGTTTCGGCGACGACGCCCTCCGGGCCCAGCTGGAGGACGACTGGCCGATCGAGAGCATCACCGCTCCCGAGAGGTTCACCGGCCTCGGAGCCACCATGATCGCCGACGGCGAGATCCGACTGGTGGGGGCGGACATCGGCCTCTCCCGGCCCGGGTCGGGAGACGGACCTCTGGGCGGCGGGGGCGGCTCCACCCTCACGGCCACGGCACCGGTCGCCACCGTCCGGACCTACCGTCCCCAGCAGCGGACCAGCCTGCCCATCTCGGCGCCGTCCGTGTCGCAGCCGGCGGCGGTCCCGGCCGGATGGAAGGCCGACCCGACCGGGCGGCACCAGTTCCGCTACTGGGCCGGATCGACGTGGACGGAGAACGTCGCCGACGACGGCGAACAGTCGAGGGATGCAGTGACCTCCTGACAATCCGCTGGTCCGGCAGAGCCGGGACCCCCGTCCCTACCGGCTCTGTCGGGCCAGTCGGCTCAGTCTGGCCACCAGGATCTCGAGGACCGTCTCGCCCGGCAGGTCGGTGACCCCCCGGAGGTCGAGGTCGGCCTGGGCCAGCAGCCGAAAGGCCCGGGCGATGCCGGCCGAGCCCAGCCGGGCCGACTGGGCCAGGGCCTTGCCGGCCGGGTAGGAACTGCGCAGACCCAGGACCTGGGCGGCCTGATCGGGTGAGGTGACCCCGGCTCCGTCGAGCTGCAGCATCTGGTGGTAGTGCCGGTGGAGCTGGGACATCACCACCAGGGGGTGGGTGTCGCCGGCCACCAGCATCCGGTGGAGCACGGCCAGGGCCCTGGAGGTCTCACCGGCGTCGACGGCGTCGGTCAGATCCCACGGGGCGAGGGCTCCCGCCTCCCCGAGGAAGGGCTCTAGGTCGGCGGCCGACACGGTGGCCCCCCTCCCGTAGGCCGAGGCCAAGGTGGCGAGCAGGCCCTCCAGCCGGCCCATGTCTCCGCCCAGATGACCCGAGAGCAGGGCGGTGGCCTGGCTGTCGAGCCGCACCGGTCCGCCCTTCAGGTGGTCGGACAGCCACCGGGAACGGGCCTTGCCGGTGCCCACCGCCGTGTCCACCACCTCACCGGAGGCGCCCACCGCCTTGACCAGGGAGGCCGGCACCGTGCCGCCCCCCGCCACCAGCACCAGGGCGGTGGTGTCCAACGGGTCCCGGAGATAGGCGACCAGACGCTTGGCGTCCTCGGCGCCCAGGCGGCCAGCCTCCCGCACCACCACCACCCGGCGCTCGACCAGGAACGGAGGGGTGGTGCAGGCGTCGATGACCATCCCCACGTCGAACTGCTCGACGCCGGGCCCGCCGAACTCCTCCACCACCAGGGAGGGATCGCCCCCGGCGACCAGGCGGGCGGTCAGAGCGTGGGCGGCCTGGGCCACCAGCGAGGGGTCGTCCCCCCGGACCAGGTAGACCGGGCGGGCCCCGGCGCCGCCGGTGGCGGGGTCATCGGGCGGGGCGGCGGCCCTGGTGGCACTCATGGCCCGGTCGCCGTCACAGGACCCCGGCCTCGGCGCCTGCCCGACGGGCGGCGTTGACGCCCGCCATCACGTCGCGCACCTGGCGGTGGGCGGCCACGTCGTGGACCCGCAGGATCCGACATCCCTGGGCGGTACCGAGGGCGGCGGCCGCCAGTGAGGCCGACCGTCGCTGATCGAGCTCCAGTCCGAGGACGACTCCGAGGAACGTCTTGTTGGAGGCGGACAACAACAGCGGGTAACCGAGCGAGGCCAACCGATCCGAGTTGCGCAGGAGGGTCAGCGACTGACCGGCCGTCTTCCCGAGGTCGAGGCCGGCGTCGATCACGATCCGGTCCGGGGCCAGGCCGGCCTCGGTCGCCCAGGCGGCCCGCTCGACGAGGAAGGACCTCACGGCCTCGACCACGTCGGGGTAGACCGGTTCGGGATCGGGGATCCTCGGCCCGAGGCGGATGTGGGTGGCGACCACGGTGGCACCGGCGTCGGCCGCCACCCGCAGGTAGTCGGGATCGGCGAACCCGCTGATGTCGTTGCCCACCACCGCTCCCACCGCGTAGGCCTCTTTGGCCACCGAGGCTCTCCAGGTGTCGACCGAGAGGGGCAGGTCGAACCGGGCCCGGAGGGCGTCGATGGCCGGGATGACCCGGTCGAGCTCCTCGGGCTCCCCCACCGCCGGACCGGGGCCGGCCTTCACGCCGCCCACGTCGAGCACGTCGGCTCCGGCGTCGACCAGCTCGGCCGCCCTGGCCACCAGGTCATCGAGGGCGAAGGTGAGCCCCTTGTCGTAGAAGGAGTCGGGCGTCCGGTTGAGGATGCCCATGACCAGGGCACGGTCGGTGATGTCGAAGGTCCGATCGCCGAGCGTCAGCTGGGTGGCGTGCACGACCGTGACGCTATCGCCCGGGTCGGGCCGGCACGACCGGCGGGGCCGACAGGACGGCGCTCAGAACAGCCGGGCGGCCAGGGCCTTGCGGTAGTCGGCGGTCCGGGGATCGTCGGGCCCCAGGGTCTCCAACAGATCGAGGAACTCCTGGCGGGCCGAGTCGTCCTCGCCCACCCGGTCGAGGAGCCCGTCCAGCAGTTGCTCGACCCCCACCGAGGCGACGTCGACCTGTTGGGCGGAGAGCCGGGCCTCGGCCAGGAGGCGCCGGGTCTCGGCCGTCTCGGGGATCCGACCGAGCAGGACGACGGCCTCGTCGGACGCCCCCCGGGCGATAAGCATGGAGGCCAGGGCGACGATCGCCCCCTGGTGATCGGGCTGGATCTCGAGGGCCTGCCGGAGGGGCTCCTCGGTGCCCGACGCCACGCCTTGCTCCACCAGGAGATCGGTCTCCGAGGGGGCGGGGGTCAGTTTGGCCACGAACTCGGCCACCGCCGCCTCGGGCAGGGCGCCGATGAACCCGTCGACCACTTTGGCGTCCTTCAGGGCGAAGACGGCGGGGATCGACTGGACCTGAAAACTGGAGGAGATGGCCGGGTTCTCGTCCACGTTGACCTTGGCCAGGGCCACTGCCCCGTCGGTGGCGTCGACCACCTTCTCGATGATCGGCCCGAGCGTGCGGCACGGCCCGCACCAGGGCGCCCACAGGTCCACCACCACGGGAACCTCCTCGGAGCGGTGGAGCACTTCCTCTTCGAACGTTGCATCGGTGACGTCGACCATCGTCACGACGATACCGGGACCCGGCCCGCCGTCCGACCCATCCGGAGGGGGTTGGCCACGCGGGTAGCGTCGTAGGGCATGAGCCCGGTTCCACCGACCGTCGAGGGGATCGACCAGGCCAGGGTCAGCCGGTGGATGGCCACCGCCATCGCCTCGGCCAAGCCACCGTTCACCTTCGAGCTGATCGCCGGCGGCCGCTCGAACCTCACCTACCGGGTCACCGACCATGCCGGCCAGCACTTCGCCCTCCGACGGCCACCGGTGAGCCACGTCCTGCCCACCGCCCACGACATGGCCCGGGAGCACACCGTGATCAGCGCCCTGGGCGACACCCCGGTACCCGTGCCCCGGACCTTCGGACTGTGCACCGACGACGAGGTGACGGGCGCACCCTTCTACGTGATGTCGTTCGTGGACGGCCACATCCTGCGGGACAAGGAGGCCGCCTCCGAGTTGAGCGAGGCCAGCCGGACACGGGCCGGCCAGTCGCTCATCGACACCCTGCTCATGTTGCACGAGGTCGACGTGGACGCCATCGGGCTCGGCGACTTCGCCCGCCGGGACGGGTACATCGCCCGCCAGCTCAAGCGGTGGCACACCCAGTTCACCCAGTCGACGGTCGACGGGCAACCGGGGCCGGCGGTGGTCGACCGGGTGCACGAGCTGCTGGCCGCCCGGGTCCCGGACCAGCAGGGGGTGGCCATCGTCCACGGCGACTACCGGCTGGACAACACCGTCCTCGACGACGATGGCGCCGTGCTGGCCATCCTCGACTGGGAGATCTGCACGCTGGGTGACCCGCTCGCCGACCTCGGTCTGCTCCTCGTCTACTGGGCCGAGCCGGGCGACGAGGACCAGGCGCTGCTCGGGGTGGCCCCCACCGTTCTGCCCGGATTCGCCACCCGGTCCGACCTGCTGGCCCGGTACGGAGCCGGATCGGGCCGGGACGTCTCGGGGATCGCCTACTACCGGGCGTTCGGGTTCTGGAAACTGGCCTGTATCCTCCAGGGGGTCTACGTGCGCTACGCCGGTGGAGCCGCTGCCGGTGACCGCTCCGGTGTGGATCAGTTCGCCACCCACGTCGGGCGTTTGGGTGAGCGGGCGCTGTCCGAAGTGGAGTCTCTGTGACCGATCCCCAACCACCGTCGCTGATCGAGTTCGATCCCCAGTGGGCCGAGCCCGCCGGGGCCGGGTTGTCACGCCCGGTGATGGTGGTGTCGCTGGAGGGTTGGGTGGACGCCGGCATGGGGGCCTCGGCCGCCGTGGCCGAGTTGCTGAGCTCGTCCCCGACCACCCTGATCGCCTCGTTCGACACCGAGCTGCTCGTCGACCAGCGGGCCCGGCGTCCGATCGCCAGGTTGGAGGACGGGGTGACCACCGGGCTGACCTGGCCCACCATCCAGGTGGTGGCGGGCAAGGACCGGGTCGGTGCCGACCTGGTCTACCTGACCGGTCCCGAGCCCGACTTCCGGTGGCCGACCTTCATCGACAGCGTGGTGGCCCTGGTGCAGGACCTCGGGGTCCGCACCGTGGTGGGGCTGGGTGCCTTCCCCGCCCCCACCCCCCACACCCGGCCGGTCCGGCTGGCCTCGACCGTTCCCCCCCAGTCGGTGGACCTGGCCGGGAGGCTCGGCTCGGTCCACGGCACCCTCGAGGTCCCCGCCGGGGTGCAGGCGGCACTCGAGGTGGCCCTGGGCAACGCCGGGATCCCCGTCATCGGTCTGTGGGCCCGGGTGCCGCACTACGTGTCGGCCATGCCCTACCCCGAAGCAAGTGCCGCCCTCATCGAAGGCCTGTGCGCCGTCACCGGCGTGGTGCTCGACGCCTCCTCGGTGCGGGCCGCCGGAGAGGCGTCACGTCGCCAGGTGGACGAGCTGATCGGCTCGAACCCCGAGCATCTCGACATGGTCCGGCGGCTGGAGACCGACCTCGATTCCGAGGAGAGCAACCCCATGGGCCTCGACGGGGAGGTTCCCAGCGGGGACGAGATCGCCGCCGAGCTCGAGCAGTTCCTCAAGAACGAAGGACACTGAGGGTCCGGACCACCACCCCGGTGGTGGGGGCCAGACCCGACTGGTGGCTGTGGGCCACGTGCTCGGCATAGATCGAGAAGAACAACAGGGCCAGCACCAGGACGACCACCACCACGGCCAGCATCAACCACTGGTTGGACCGGCCATCCGCCGGCCTGGTCGGTACGGCCGGGCCGGTGGACGAAGCCAGGCCGGCGGGCGGAACGGCGGCAGCCGGCGCCTTGGCCGAACGGAGCCGCCTGGCCGGTTTGGCCACCGGGCTCACCAGCATGGGCAGCTCGGTGACCAGCTCGCGCATCCGATCGACCGTGGTGGCCGAGGCCAGCTCCCCCAGCCGGAACCCGTACTCCTGGGGCGTGAGCAGCCCCCGTTCGGCGGCCCGGTCCAACAGCACCCCGTAACGGGCGCGTTCGTCATCGCCCACGACCCCGGTGTCACCGGCAAAAGCGGCCATGACGCCGGCCACGTCGTCGACCACCGGCAGTTCGGGGATGGGACGGGCGTCCGACGCCACCGTCGACAGGCGCGTCCACTCCTCCGTCGATGGGCGACCGTCGGTCGGTACATCGGGCACGACCAATTTTGCGCCACTCAATGCGCGAAGCGCAACACTTTCCGCGTTCATCGTGGGATCTCCGATCCCGGGGGCGGGGTACCGTGGCCCATGCGCGTGGACGGTGGGCTCGACTTCGACCCGGCAGGCGTCATCGAGGCGGCCGAGCGGGCCGAACAGGTGGGATACGACGGGATCTGGTCGGCTGAGACCAGCCACGACCCCTTTCTGCCGCTGGCCCTGGCGGCCGAGCACACCCACCGCATCGAGCTCGGCACCGGGATCGCCGTGGCCTTCGCCCGCAACCCGATGACGCTGGCCCAGGTGGCCAACGACCTGCAGACCCTGTCCCGGGGGCGCTTCTTGCTGGGCCTCGGGTCCCAGATCAAGCCCCACATCGAAAAGCGCTTCTCCATGCCCTGGTCCCACCCGGCGCCGCGGATGCGCGAGCTGATCCTGGCCATCCGGTCGATCTGGGCCAGCTGGTCGGACGGCAGCCGGCTCGCCTTCCGCGGTGAGTTCTACCGGCACACCTTGATGACCCCGATGTTCGACCCGGGTCCCAACCCCTTCGGCAACCCCCGGATCTTTCTGGCCGCGGTGGGCGAGCGGATGACCGAGGTGGCCGGTGAGGTGGCCGACGGGATGCTGGCCCACGGGTTCACCACCGAGCGGTACCTGCGCGAGGTGACGGTGCCGGCGCTCGAACGGGGCCTGGCCGCCAGCGGACGGGTCCGGGCCGATGTCGAGATCTCCTATCCGGGACTGGTGGTCACCGGCATCGACGAGGCGGGGTTCGAAGCCGCGGCCCGGGCCGTCAAGACCCAGCTGGCCTTCTACGGGTCCACCCCCGCCTACCTGCCGGTGCTCGAGCTCCACGGATGGGGCGACCTCCACGTCGAGCTCAACCGGCTGTCCAAGCGCGGGGCGTGGGAGGAGATGGCCGGCCTCATCGACGACGACATGCTCGACGCCTTCGCGGTGGTCGGCGAACTCGACGACATCGCCGGTCTGGTATTGGCGCGGTTCCAGGGCGTGGTCGACCGGTTCAGCTTCTATGCCCCCTATGCCATGGACCCCGCCCGCTGGGCCGAGGTGCTGGCCGGGTTCAAGTAGCAGGCCCCCGGCTCTTCGCTCAGGGGACGATGTTGACCAGGCGGGGCGGTTTCACGATGACCCGCTGGGGTGACGCCCCGTCCAGCGCCTCGACGACGGCCGCCGAGGCCAGCGCCGTAGCCTCGGCCTGCTCGGCGGAGATGGTCGGGGGCACCTCGATGCGGTCGCGGACCTTGCCTTTCACCTGGACGATCATAGTGACGGTGTCCTCGGCAGCCAACTCGGGGTCGGCCACCGGCCACGGGTGGAGGTGGATGTGGTCGCCATGGCGGTGCTCCCACGCCTCGGCGGTGACGTGGGGGGTCATGGGGGCCAGCAACAGCAGCATGGTGTCGACGGCCTCGAGCACGACGGCGGCATGCCCGCCGCCCCGGACATAGGGCTGGACCCGGTTGACGAACTCCATGCAGGCGGCCACCGCGGTGTTGTAGGACCAGCGCTCGTAGTCGCGGCTGACCCGATCGATCAACCGGTGGGTGGCTCGCCGGATCTCCGTGTCCTCGTCGGACAGCGGCCCGGACCGCACCGCCGCTTCGGCGCCGGTCGGCGGGACGGCCAGTCGCCACACGCGGTCGAGGAATCGCCCGCAGCCATCGATCACGCTGCCGGTCTGTGCGCTCCAGTCGACGTCGTCGGCCGGGGGGGCGACGAACAGATGGAAGAGGCGGAGGGCGTCGGCCCCCACCGTCGACAGGTACCCCGACGGGGCCACCAGGTTCCCTTTGGACTTGGACATCTTCGTCCCGTCCATGCGGATCATCCCCTGGGTGAACAGGCGGGCGAAGGGTTCGCGCAGACCGGCCGGGGCCAGGCCCATGTCGGCCAGGGCCTTGGTGTAGAAGCGGGCATAGAGCAGATGGAGGATGGCGTGCTCGATACCCCCGATGTACTGGTCGACCGGCATCCAATGGGCGGCGATCTCCGGGTCGAAGGGAAGGTCGGCGGCCCAGGGATCGGTGAAGCGCAGGAAGTACCATGACGAGTCGACGAAGGTGTCCATGGTGTCGGTCTCGCGGGTGGCCGGTCCGCCACACACCGGACAGGTGGTGTTGAGGAACTCCGGGTTGGTGGCCAGGGGCGACTGGCCGGTGGGCAGGAATTCGACGTCGTCGGGGGCCAGGACCGGCAGCTGGTCGACCGGCACGGGGACGACGCCGTGGTCGGCGCAGTACACGACGGGGATGGGACAGCCCCAGAACCGTTGACGGGAGATCAGCCAGTCCCGCAATCGGTAGTTGACGGTTCTCGTGCCGATGCCTCGGGCCTCCAGCCACTCGATGGCCCGTTCCTTGGCCGTGGGGATGTCCAGACCGTTCAACCACTGGCTGTTGATCTTCTCCCCCGCTCCCGTGTAGGCCCCCCCCGGGCCGCCTTCCTGGTCCCAGCCCTCGGGCGGACGCACTGTCCGCACCACCGGCAGGCCGTAGGCGTGGGCGAAGTCCCAGTCCCGGGCGTCCTCGGCCGGCACGGCCATGATGGCGCCGGTCCCGTAGCCCATGAGCACGTAGTCGGCCACGTAGACCGGGACGGGGCGGCCGGTGAACGGGTTGATCACCGACGACCCGGTGAAGGCGCCGCGCTTGGCCAGGCTGGCCGACCCGCTTTCGGACATGCGCTCCACGTCGGTGCTGGCGGCCGCCCGTTGCCGCAGTGCATCCACGTCGTTACGGTGCTCGGCCGAGGTCAGCTCGTCCACCATGGGGTGCTCGGGAGCGATCACCGCGTAGGTCATACCGAACGAGGTGTCGGGTCGGGTGGTGAAGATCCGGAGGGCCAGCGGTGGCCGTCCGTCGGTGCCGTCCCTGCCTTCCACCACCAGGTCGTACTCGGCCCCCTCCGACCGGCCGATCCAGTTGCGCTGCATAGTCTTGACCCGGTCGGGCCAGTCGAGGTCGTCCAGGCCGGCCAGCAACTCGTCGGCATAGCGGGTGATCCGCAGGAACCACTGTTCGAGGACGCGCTTTTCGACCATGTCCCCCGACCGCTCGCAGGTGCCATCGGGCAACACCTGCTCGTTGGCCAGGACGGTCTGACACCCGGGGCACCAGTTGACCGGGGCGGCAGCCCGATGGGCGAGGCCCTCCTCCAGCAGCTTCAAGAAGATGAACTGGTTCCACTTCATGTACTCGGGATCGTGGCTGCGGATCTCCCGCCTCCAGTCGTAGACGGCCCCCAACGAGATGATCGATTCCTTCAACTCGGCGATGCGGGCGTCGGTGAACACCCGGGGGTGGGTACCGGTCTTGATGGCGGCGTTCTCCGCCGGCAGGCCGAACGAGTCGAAGCCGAACGGGGACAGCACGGCCTGGCCCGACATGGTGCGATGGCGGACCAGCAGGTCACCGAAGGTGTAGTTGCGGACGTGGCCCATGTGGGCGGGTCCCGACGGGTAGGGGTACATGGTCAGGACATAGGCCGGGGGGCGAGGATCGTCGGAGTCCACCTCGTAGGTACCCTCGTCGGCCCAGCGCTGCTGCCATTTCTTCTCGACTTCGATCACGTCGTAGGCACGTGCCATGGCTCACGATGGTACCGGGGAGCGTCTCGGGCCCGGTGCTGGTCCGATCGGCCTACGGGGGATGCGGTCCGGACTTTCCAGATCCGTGCGCCTGGCCGGTCGCCGGATCCGACCCGGACGGCCGTCCCGCCCAGATCGGCCCTGCATCGGCTGGAGGCCGGGCGAGGGCAGCGGTTCGGGTCGAAGCAGGGTCGATCCCAGGGAACTACCGGGTCCGACGGCGATTAGCGACTCCCCCACCGCCGCCTCGGGTACGATGACCTCTCCGTACTTGTGGCCGGCCCGGCGATGCTGTCCGGGTTGCTACGTGGAAGAGGTTGCTCAGTGGGAACAGTGGCCCTGAGCAGGTACGGGGGCGTAGCTCAGCTGGTAGAGCGCTTGACTGGCAGTCAAGAGGTTCGTGGGTTCGAGTCCCATCGCCTCCACTCGAAAACGCAGGTCAGGGACGAAGGGCGCCACCTCTTCGGAATCGATCCGTCCGGCTACGAGGCGGGGCGTCCCGACTACCCCTCCTTCATCTACGACGACCTCCGTGAAAGGTGTGGCTTGGTCCCTGGCGCCCGGGTTGTCGAGGTTGGGCCTGGCACCGGGATCGTCACCCGGCATCTGCTGTCCGCTGGTGCCCGGGTGGTGGCGGTCGAGCCGGATCCGTCCCTGGCCAGCTTTCTCAGCGGCGTCCATCGGATTGACGACCTGGAGATCATCGGTGCGACCCTGGAAGCCGCCGAGCTCCGCGACAATCACTTCGACTTGGCCGTGGCGGCGACCTCGTTCCACTGGGTGGACCAACTGCACGGCCTCCAGAAGCTCAGGTCATCGGTTAGGACGGGAGGCTGGATCGCATTGTGGTGGACGCTGTTCCGCGATCCCAACCGACCAGATGACTTCAGTACCGCCGTCGAGGAACTGCTGGGCCCATCTACTCGGGGTGCCTTCGACGAACCGGGCCGGCCACCGTTCCAACTCGACGACGAGCACCGGCGGAGGGACCTGACGGTGTGGGCCCAAGCGCAGGATGTGGAGAGCCGCATCGAGTCCTGGACTTCCATCCTCTCCCCGCTCCGGGCGAGAGCACTCTACGCATCGATGGCGACGGTAATCCGCCGGCCCTTCTCAGAGCAGCAGGCGCTGCTCGACCAAATTGAGGTTCTGGCCTCTGAATCCTTCGGCGGCCGTGTTGAACGCAACTTTGTGACGGCGCTCTACACCGGGCGATGCCCCTGAACCGGTGCCAGACCTGCGCCACCAAGTGCCTGGCAGCAGGTGACACCCCCGACTCACGGTTAGCGTTGGATCGTGCCGAAGATTGGGATCGTCGGGGATTTCCAACCGACCTATGAGCCGCACGTCGCCACGGTTGCAGCCGTTGGGCACGCATCGAACGCCCAAAGACTGTCTGCAGACGCCATTTGGCTGGGCACAGAAGAAATAGCCCGGAGCGGTAGCGAAATGCTGCGGGGTTGTGACGGCTTGATAATCGCCCCCGGAAGCCCCTACCGGAGCCAGGAGGGTGCCCTGGTGGCCATCGAACATGCCAGAGTCCACGATCTGCCCCTGCTCGGTACGTGTGGTGGCTTCCAACATGTTGTCCTGGAGTTCGCCCGTAACGTGCTCGGCTTCGCCGACGCCCAGCATGCCGAGTACGACCCCTACGCGTCCCGTCTGTTCGTCACCCCACTGTCCTGCTCTGTGGCAGGCCAGGTGATGACGGTACATATCAAGGAGGGAACCCGGGCCGCCACCGCATACTGCGGACTGAGCGCCGCAGAAAAGTACTACTGCAACTTCGGGCTCAACCTGACCTACCTCGACTTGATCGTCCAGGCGGGTCTCCAAGTGGCGGCAACCGATCAGAACGGAGAACCGCGCATCCTCGAACTACCGGATCGGCGGTTTTTCATGGCGACGCTCTTCGTTCCCCAAACCTCGAGCACATCGGACTCGCCCCACCCCATCATCATGTCGCTGATTGCTGCCGCCGAGGCACACCGCACCCAACCAGCAGGCGACCCGTAGGACCGGCCGACCTGATGACGACCCAGGTCGGGCGGGCCCGCCGCCATGAAGGTGGCGTGTCCTGTCCGGTGGGCTGAGCCCTGCCACGACAGGACCAACGGCACAGTCCGGCGTCTGGACGATGCCGGGAAGAGTCCGGCTGGTGGGCGATCCAGCAGGAGAAGTTCAGGTAGACCTTTCTGGCACCCAGCCACGTGGGTGGGGCATGGCGAGGTCAGCGTATGTCAGGATCCCCGAGGGACCATCCACGACGGCGGGAATTGCGTTGAGGGCGGGAACCGCGGTGATGATGTGCCCGATGGCCATGAAGTCCTCGATGGTTTCGGCCTGGAAGTCCGGTGGGGGAAGAAAGTCGAGGCTGGCCGTGACCGTCGGCAGTCCCTGGACGGTGATTACCCAGCCGTCCTTCTCGATTTCCCACTCCGGGTCGAGCGTGGAGCCTTTCTTCCAGCGGACGCTCAAGTCGATGATCGTGCGTCCGCCAATGCGGCCCTGCCAACTGGCGGCAACCCCGGCGACGTGGCCAGCGGGGATCGTCCAGGACGCCATCACAACATCGGCGGTGGTCTGCGCGAACTCAGTCTCACAGACGACTTCGTCGAGTTCTACGCCGAGTGCATCAGCGACCATGGCGACGGCTTCACCGAACACCGCGGTGCCAGTACGGGCCATCTCGGGCAGTTCAGGGTTGTCGATCGGCTGTCCGAAGCCCGCCGGTCGTTCGGTGTCAGGAGAGTCATAGAAAGTCGTGTCGGCCGTCTCGGAGACGACGACCTTGTCGATGCGGCTGCAGATTCCGGCGATGGTGAGAGCCACAAGTTCGGCGAACCCGGGGCTGACGCCGGTGCCGAAGAGTGACGAACCCCCGCGGGCGCATGCGTCCATGAGCCGGTCCCGCTCTGGGCCCAGATTCTTGCCGGTAATGAATGCGGCGGTGGCGACGACGTTGATACCAGCTTCGAGGATACGAACAAGCTCGTCGACCGACGGCCACATTGGGTTGTAGACGACACAGTCGGGCGCCAAAGCGATGAGCGCTTCGACGTCGTCGGTAGCGGTCACCCCCAGGGGGGCGATGCCACACAACTGACCGACATCGACACCGGTCTTCTCCTGTGACCAGGCGAAGCAACCGACGAGTTCGAGCGTGGGGTTCGCCGTGATCGACTTGACCGACTGCTTTCCGACGTTTCCGGTCGTCCACTGGACGATCCGATAGGGCACCGTGCTGAGCATCTGCACAACATAGCCCCGGGCACCGCAAATGAGATCACCTGCGACGTGGGGCACCTATGGCAGCCGCCCGACCGTCCCGGCTCTTGCGCCTTTCGTAATAGTCGCTGGTGCTGGGCCGTCACGGGCGTCGGGATTCTGGATACCGGTAATGGCCGTCCTCATCGCGGCCGTCGCGCTGTCCCTGCCCAGTGCCCGGGTGGCGGGACATTCCTGAGAGACCCTCTCGGTCATTTTCTCTGAGTAGCGCGTTTCATATCGTCCGTCACGCCCTGCCCCAAGCCGCGTCCCTCTGTAGGAAGCTGCCTCCGAGCGCAAACCAGACGAACCCGTTCAGCTACATCCCCTCCGTCTTCGGGGAGGGGATGTTCCCAGCCTTGGCAGCTCTTCGCCACCTTAAAGGCGGGATGACCTACCCGGGATGCCAACTGGCGTTCCACTGATATTTTCCCGGCGATGGATCGGGCTCTACGGTCCCGTCATAGCTACCTATCGTGGAGCCTGTCGAACCAGAGGCAGTGCAGGTGAAATGTTCTCCTGTTCGCCATGAATTCGGCGGATCGCAGACCACAGAGGCCACACCCGGAACCTTCAAACTGTCGGATCCGTTTCCAGCGATCTGGGCTTTGACAGTCGACGTCAGACCGAACAGAGAAGGTCCCGAACCTCCTGACGGTCCCGAGTGTCTTAGTACGAGACCGCCGACGACCACCGTGGTCCCGACAAACACGAACCCGATGACGATGGCGGCGAGAGCGAGGCCCGCCCCCCTCTGTCGGCCATGAGACGCCCTGATTTGTCTCCGCGCCACGAATCCCATCGGGATCGCCACCAGGGCACCGATAGTCCCGAGCAACAGCAGCGCGACCGACCACACGGACAGGGGGTTTCTTGGCCCTTTTGCACGTACTGCACGAGCACGCGGGGCCGTCCCCGTCGTAGGGGTGAGTCGCCCGGGAGCCGGCGTGGCACCCCCGACAGAAAGAGGGTCCCCGCACTCTGCGCAAAAAGAGGCGCTTGAGGCGCTGTCCGCTCCACACTTGGAGCAGCGGCGGAGAGAACCGGTGGCCATCGGAACACCGCACACTGGGCAGAAATTTTGAGCCGAGTTAACCGAGTGATCGTTGTCGCAACTCACCAACTCAGAATCGGGCACCTCCGTCAACGATGTGTTCGTCGCCACTTCCCGATCGCCGGACGGCGTGTAACCACTGCCACCTTCACCATCATCTGTTACGCCGCGCTCGGTGGACCGGCGGGATCCATTGCCCTCGGAACTGGGGCCGAGATCTTCAACAGAGTCATGAACCGGCCGATCAGCAACCGCTAGGTGCAACTGCCTGTCGATGACCTGCCACCATCCCTCCTCGGCATCCGGCTCAAGTGGATAGGTGACGTCTGACGGTGCTGTCGTTGAATTCGGCGGGCTTTCAGGTTGATCAGGGGCTGCCATCAGTAATCACCGACCGTCCGCCTGTACCCCGAGAGGTGTCGCTCACCGAATTCCCCTCTGTCTCGCAACATGTCGGTTCAGTCCGACACTGTCGGAATTGTGCCATACGGGCAATCAGTTCGCTCCTGCCCCCCATGAGCCGCGTCGAGAAGAAGCCAGGTGGGCGGCGGGGGCTCTCGTCTTCTTCCTGCCGCCGTGGTTTGAATTCGGACTTTGGCCAACGCGTCGATCGGTACTCGAGCGGATGCCCAACAGTGGCCGAGGATGCTGCCTGAGCCATCGTCAGATCACTCGTGCGCGGCATGGGTCGAGAAAGGTGGTCGGCCCGATGGGCCGGAGACGGGGATCTACTGAGTTCTCTGGCGTGCACACGCCACATCACGAAGGGACCATTCGGACCACCTTCTGCATCAGCTGTCGCACTCTGCGCGGTCAGTGTTCCAGACCTCTTGGAGTTTGTCACCCACTGTCCGCGACCCGCTACTGCCCGTGAACGCAGTTGGATGCAACGCCGGCCGGAACCGGCCACCTGCGATCCGGTTGCCGACGGCGGGCCGGAACTCTTGGAGCAGTGAAGGCATCCCGAGCAGGGTGAGGTCGTCTGGTCAACACGGTGCTGTCTACCAGATGTCCACTGACCCTCGATCCGAGGGCGCAGGGCGCAGGGCGCAGGGCGCAGGGCGCATCGAAGCAATATCCGACGGCACTGTGTGTGGCGAAGATCACACACATGAGATTTCGTTGCAACGCGTTCTGAAACGCGGGGGAACCAGTTTTGATCGCGACACCGTTTTCCCTTCTGCACCAGTCAGTTTCTATGTCCAGAGCCAGGAGGTCAACTACGTCATGACCACCAAGACAGCGACGCTCATCGACACTGAATCATGCAGAGCGTCACAGATAGTGAGGACACACCGTTCCCAGTTGACGCACAGGATTCCGTCATTCAAGATGCCAGACGGTTGGCTCGTGATGGGCATCAGGAGTCAAGTGGGGGCGCGAAGGCGGATGGCGTTAATTGCGTTATCCATGAGTCCTGCCCGCGGAGACAAAGAGTGCCAACCCCCCATGCTCACAGTGCCCGATCCAACGCGCGGAATGTCGGCAGTCGTAGAAGAGCCCGCTTCCTGATCGCCAGCCTTACGATCGGGCTTGTTGCCGCCACGGCGACACAACTGCCGACCCTGAGCGCCACGGCCGCCACGTTGCCAGTCACCAACTGCAACGGATCGGGAACCGGTTCACTTCCCGCGCAGGTATTAGCAGCGTCTGCGGGAGACACCATCTCTCTGTCTGGCTCCTGTCCTCTCATCACCCTCACTGCGGGCGACATCGACCTCACCAAGAACGTCACCATCAGCGGTCCCGGGGCCACCAAGTTGGCCGTGAGCGGCAACGGAGCCTCTCAGGTGTTCGTGATCGAGTCCGGAGTGGTTGCCACCATCTCCGGTTTGACAATCGAGAACGGGAAGTCAGACACCCAGGCCGGCGGAATCGACAACAAGGGCACGCTCACGTTGACGGGCGACACCATCTCGGGGAACACCGGAGTAGACGGGGGCGGGGTGTTCAGCAGTGGCACGCTCACTGTCACTGGCAGCACCATCGAGGGGAACACAGCAAACGTGGGCGGCGGAATCGACAATACCGGCACCCTCTCGCTGACCAACAGCACAATCTCGGGCAACAAAGCGGTCGGCGGCACCGCGACCGGTGGCGGCATCGCCAGTACCAGCGCGGTCACCCTTCTCGACGACACGGTTGCCGGAAATACGGCCGGACACGGTAGCGGGGTCTCCGGTGGCACCTTGAAGGTGGGCAACACGATCCTGTCCAACTCCACGAGCAACTGCCAAGGAACCACTGTCACCGACAAGGGCTACAACGTCGAATCCGATTCCAGCTGCGACTTCGGGTCGACAAGTATCAACAACAGCTCGACCATCAATCTGGCGTCGGCGCTGGCTGCCAATGGATCAACCGGCCCCGAGACTCTAGCGATCGGCACCAACAGCTCCGCCTACCAAGAAGTGCCCTCTGCTGCTTGCACCACCCATAGCGACGAGCGGGGCCTGCCCCGGCCCGGCGTTGCCGGCCAAAACTGCGATGCCGGGGCCTTCGAGTACCAATCCACCACCATCGGTGGTACCCCCAATCCCTGCACCACCGGCTCGTCTGGTGGCAACGGTAAGGGCGGCAACGGCGGCAACCCCGAGGTGGTCGCCGGCGGCAACCAAGGTGGCAACCAGGGCGGTGGCACCCAGTGCGTCCCCAATCCCTGCACCACCGGCTCGTCTGGTGGCAACGGTAAGGGCGGCAACGGCGGCAACCCCGAGGTGGTCGCCGGCGGCAACCAAGGTGGCAACCAGGGCGGTGGCACCCAGTGCGTCCCCAATCCCTGCACCACCGGCTCGTCTGGTGGCAACGGTAAGGGCGGCAACGGCGGCAACCCCGAGGTGGTCGCCGGCGGCAACCAAGGTGGCAACCAGGGCGGTGGCACCCAGTGCGTCCCCAATCCCTGCACCACCGGCTCGTCTGGTGGCAACGGTAAGGGCGGCAACGGCGGCAACCCCGAGGTGGTCGCCGGCGGCAACCAAGGTGGCAACCAGGGCGGTGGCACCCAGTGCGTCCCCAATCCCTGCACCACCGGCTCGTCTGGTGGCAACGGTAAGGGCGGCAACGGCGGCAACCCCGAGGTGGTCGCCGGCGGCAACCAAGGTGGCAACCAGGGCGGTGGCACCCAGTGCGTCCCCAATCCCTGCACCACCGGCTCGTCTGGTGGCAACGGTAAGGGCGGCAACGGCGGCAACCCCGAGGTGGTCGCCGGCGGCAACCAAGGTGGCAACCAGGGCGGTGGCACCCAGTGCGTCCCCAATCCCTGCACCACCGGCTCGTCTGGTGGCAACGGTAAGGGCGGCAACGGCGGCAACCCCGAGGTGGTCGCCGGCGGCAACCAAGGTGGCAACCAGGGCGGTGGCACCCAGTGCGTCCCCAATCCCTGCACCACCGGCTCGTCTGGTGGCAACGGTAAGGGCGGCAACGGCGGCAACCCCGAGGTGGTCGCCGGCGGCAACCAAGGTGGCAACCAGGGCGGTGGCACCCAGTGCGTCCCCAATCCCTGCACCACCGGCTCGTCTGGTGGCAACGGTAAGGGCGGCAACGGCGGCAACCCCGAGGTGGTCGCCGGCGGCAACCAAGGTGGCAACCAGGGCGGTGGCACCCAGTGCGTCCCCAATCCCTGCACCACCGGCTCGTCTGGTGGCAACGGTAAGGGCGGCAACGGCGGCAACCCCGAGGTGGTCGCCGGCGGCAACCAAGGTGGCAACCAGGGCGGTGGCACCCAGTGCGTCCCCAATCCCTGCACCACCGGCTCGTCTGGTGGCAACGGTAAGGGCGGCAACGGCGGCAACCCCGAGGTGGTCGCCGGCGGCAACCAAGGTGGCAACCAGGGCGGTGGCACCCAGTGCGTCCCCAATCCCTGCACCACCGGCTCGTCTGGTGGCAACGGTAAGGGCGGCAACGGCGGCAACCCCGAGGTGGTCGCCGGCGGCAACCAAGGTGGCAACCAGGGCGGTGGCACCCAGTGCGTCCCCAATCCCTGCACCACCGGCTCGTCTGGTGGCAACGGTAAGGGCGGCAACGGCGGCAACCCCGAGGTGGTCGCCGGCGGCAACCAAGGTGGCAACCAGGGCGGTGGCACCCAGTGCGTCCCCAATCCCTGCACCACCGGCTCGTCTGGTGGCAACGGTAAGGGCGGCAACGGCGGCAACCCCGAGGTGGTCGCCGGCGGCAACCAAGGTGGCAACCAGGGCGGTGGCACCCAGTGCGTCCCCAATCCCTGCACCACCGGCTCGTCTGGTGGCAACGGTAAGGGCGGCAACGGCGGCAACCCCGAGGTGGTCGCCGGCGGCAACCAAGGTGGCAACCAGGGCGGTGGCACCCAGTGCGTCCCCAATCCCTGCACCACCGGCTCGTCTGGTGGCAACGGTAAGGGCGGCAACGGCGGGACCTGGACCAACAGCGGCGGGAAATGGTCCTGCAACAAGTCAAACACCGGTGGCAAGGGCAACGGTGGCACCTGGACCTCGAGCCAGTCCGGCTCCGGTGGGAGGGCTTGCCACAAGACCGACACTGGCAACAGCGGAGGCAAGGGCAACCAAGCCGGTAAGTGGACCAACACCGGCGGAACATGGACCAACGTCGGTGTCACCTGGACCTCGAGCCAGTCCGGCTCCGGTGGGAAGCCCTGTCACAAGACGGGTACTGGCAATCAAGGAGGCAAGGGGTCCGACACCGGTGGAACGTGGACCTCGAGCCAGTTCGGCTCCGGTGGGAAGCCCTGTCATAAGACGGGGACTGATAACCAAGGCGGCAAGGGCAACCAGGGCGGCAAGGGCTCCAACACCGGTGGAACGTGGACCTCGAGCCAATCAGGCTCCGGTGGGAAGCCCTGCCACAAGACGGGTACTGGCAACCAAAGTGGCAAGGGCAACCAGGACGGCAAGGGCAATCATGGTGGCAAGTGGACCAACACCGGCGGAACATGGACCAACGTCGGTGTCACCTGGACCTCGAGCCAGTCCGGCTCCGGTGGGAAGCCCTGTCACTATACGGGTACCGGCAACCAGGGGGGCAAGGGCAACCAGGGGGGCAAGGGCAACCAGGGGGGCAAGGGCAACCAGGGTGGCAAGGGGTCCAACACCGGTGGAACGTGGACCTCGAGCCAGTCCGGCTCCGGTGGGAAGCCATGTCACAAGACGGGTACCGGCAACCAGGGTGGCAAGTGGACCAACACCGGCGGAACATGGACCAACGTCGGTGTCACCTGGACCTCGAGCCAGTCCGGCTCCGGTGGGAAGCCCTGCAATACAAACACCGGCGATAAGTGGACTTCTAGTCAGTCCAATACAGGCACTAAGCCCTGCAAGAAGTCCGACAAGGGCTCCCACAAGAGTGGGAAGCACTGCCACAAGTCCCACACGGGTGGCAAGTCGTCCGACACTGGCCTCGTATAGGTTCGGCGATCAGCGAAAACGACGTAGAGATCCCTCCTGCGTTCCTACCGGACGGGATCCCAGGTTGCGGGGTTCGGTGAGAGCTCACACCGGGAGAGCGTACATAGGCCCACGTCACGGTCGACTCCTACATGGAGTTGGAGTCCGATCGGAAGGCGCCGTGGAACGGCCCGGGACGTGTGATGTGACTGCGATTACCGGTAGCTGATCGGTCAGAACAACTCCAGGGCTTTGGCCGCCAACGACTTGATCTCCTCCCGCGTGGCGTCGCGCCCCAGGCCCGATCGCCACGACCCCACATCTCGAAGACAGACGGTCAGTTCGGGTACCTCCAACCATGAGCACTGGATCAGCGTCACGGTTCCCGGTCGTTGTTGGCTGGCGTGCAACTCATGGGCCAGCTGACGGTATCCGTTGCTCTCGGTGAGGGTCGTCGCCGTGGCCGACAACCTCACCACGTCGGATCGCCGCTGGTCCTCAGCGGACGGCGAATAGCGGAAGCGGACGTGCTCGTCACCTTCGGGGGCCGTTTCGTACCGAAGGTCGGTCAGTTCACCGACGACGATCGTGGAAGTGAAGTCGTGGGGATGGTGGTGGATCGGTGGTTCGCCGACGTTGTAGCTCGGGTCCCACACGTGGAGCCGGCACTGACGCCGGTCGTCGAGGCGCAGACCCATGAGCCCGATGTCCTGCATTCTCCAAGGGAAGTCCTCGGCGTGTCGGAGGATCGTAAGAACCAGGGCCTTGCTCAGTGTCTCGCTCATCGCGTCCTCCTCGGTCCCCGCCGGCGACCTTCCCGGCCCCAGAATCACATCATTGTCATTCGGTTCGAGCCAAGGGCGCAGCACCGCCCGCACCAACCACCGGGCCGCTCGGGGCCGATCCCTTCCACCATGCCCATTTGGCCAGTTCAGTGCCGGTGTACCGGCAGATCTCGGAAGTGACGGCCAGGTCTCGGCGGCCCACAGCCTTATTGACCGGACCATCGGCTGGGTAGATGTTCGGCCATGACCAGCGATGGCAGAGCCCCGACACCAGCTTCCGATCACCGGGCCGTGGACAAGGCGCCGACTGACCCGCCCGTCTACTCCGAGGCCCCCACCCCCGAAGAGGTCGACGAGACGAAGGCCGAGGACTCGTCCAGGTAGTCGCAGGCGACGCCGACTGTCGGCCCCGAGGACTCGGGGGACCATCCGCGAGGGGTGCCTCACGACCGGAGGTCGGCCCGCAGTTCCAAGCGGGCGGCGCCCCGGTGGGGGCGATGACGACGCATCAAGGGTGGAAGTCGCCGACGGCCAGACGCAGCTTGCGGATGATGCGGACCAGTTGGCGCAGATCCTGCTGGCTGAGCACGCCGAGGCCGAATGAAGCGCGGTTGACCGCCTCGGTCGCCCGTCTGGCCAGCAGCCGTCCTTCGTCGGTGATCTCGGCCATCGTGGTGCGGCCGTCGGTTGGATGCGGTACTCGATTCACCAGCCCTTGGGCTTCGAGCCGATCGATGATGTTGGTGACGCTGGTCGGGTGGATCATCAACCGCTGTCCCATCTTGCCGAGCGGCAATGCGCCCGTCCGGGTGAACAGCAACAGGACGAGACCCTCGTAGCGGGCGAAGGTCAGTCCGAACGGTCGTAGTGCACCGTCGACCGCCGCCAGGACCACCTGCTGGGCCCTCATGATCGAGGTGGCGGCGGCCATGGCCTCGCTCACATCGGGATCCCAACGACCAGCCCACTGCGACCGGGCCTCCGCGATAGGGTCGAAATCCAGTGGGTCGCCGGGCACCAAGTGGAGGCTATCCGGTGGGAGGGGCCGGTCGATGACGAACGTCCGGCGCCCCCGGTGCCGGCCTCCAGAGGTGAAGATGACGATGCTCGAGGACGATCTGGGCCACCCGGTTCCACTCGAGAGGCCGCCCACCCGGGTGCTCTCGCTGGTCCCGTCCCTCACCGAGGCCCTGGCCGTCACCGCTCCCGACCGCCTGATCGGGGCCACGGATTGGTGCACCCATCCCGAGGGGCTCGACGTGCCCCGGGTCCGGGGCACCAAGAATCCCAACCATCCGGCCATGGCACGGCTCCGTCCCGACCTGGTGATCGCCAACCAGGAGGAGAACCGCCGGGTCGACGTCGAACGGCTGCGAGCCGGTGGCTATCCCGTGTGGGTCACGGTCATAGAGTCGGTCGACCAGGCCCTGCAGTCGATGCGCCGCCTCTTCGTGGAGGTGCTGCAGCTGGGCGAACCAGCGTGGTTGGTGGCCTCGGCCGCCGTGTGGGGGCAACCGCCCGAGCTGCCGGCCTTCCACGTGGTGGCCCCGATATGGCGAGACCCGTGGATGGTCATCGGTGCCAACACCTTCAGTGGCGACCTGATGGCCCGGCTGGGGATGGTCCCGACGTTCGGCCATGACGACCAGCGGTACCCGAAGCTCTCCCCGGCGGCCATCGCCGAACTGCAGCCCCATCTGGTCCTGTTGCCCGATGAGCCCTACGTCTTCACCCCGGACGACGGTCCCGAGGCGTTCCCCGGCATCCCCACCGCGTTGGTGTCGGGACGGGACCTCACGTGGTACGGGCCGTCGATGGCCACCGCTCGTGCCTCGCTCACCACCCGCATCAAGGCGGCCATGGCCACCGGCTGACCGAGGACCGGAGGTCGGGTCAGACACTCCGCCGGTAGGAGCCACCCACCTCGAACAGGGTGGCGGTGATCTCCCCGAGGGTGGCGTGGCGCACGGTGGTCATCAGCTCGGCGAAGACATTTCCCCCCCGAGCGCGGTCTGGCGGAGGGCATGGAGCGCGGCCTCGCTGTCCAGGGCGTGCCGGCTCTGGTAGTCCCGCAACCGCCGGAGCTGGGCCTGCTTCTCCTCCTCGGTCGAGCGGGCCAGCTCGATGGGCAACGCCGCCGCCGCCTGGTCGGGAACGGTGAAGGTGTTCACCCCGACGATGGGGAGGGACCCGTCGTGCTTCTTGTGCTCGTAGAGCATGGAATCGTCCTGGATCCGGCCCCGCTGGTAGCCGGTCTCCATGGCCCCGAGCACACCGCCCCGCTCGCTGATCCGGTCCAACTCGGCCAGGACCGCTTCTTCCAACAGCTCGGTGAGCTCCTCCACGATGAACGAGCCCTGGAGCGGGTTCTCGTTCATGGCCAGGCCCCATTCCTTGTTGATGATCATCTGGATGGCCAGGGCCCGGCGCACCGACTCGGTGGTGGGGGTGGTGACGGCTTCGTCGTAGGCATTGGTGTGCAGGCTCGAGGCGTTGTCATAGATGGCGCACAGCGCCTGCAGGGTGGTCCGGATGTCGTTGAACGACATCTCCTGGGCATGCAGCGAGCGGCCCGACGTCTGGACGTGGTACTTCAGCTTCTGGGACCGCTCGTTGGCCCCATAGCGTTCCTTCATGGCGATGGCCCAGATGCGGCGGGCCACCCGACCGATGACCGTGTACTCCGGATCCATCCCGTTGGAGAAGAAGAACGACAGGCTGGGGGCGAAATCGTCGACCGACATCCCCCGGGCCAGATACGACTCCACGTAGGTGAACCCGTTGGCCAGGGTGAAGGCCAACTGGGTGATGGGGTTGGCCCCGGCCTCGGCGATGTGGTAGCCGGAGATCGACACCGAATAGAAATTGCCGACCTGGTGGTCGATGAACCATTCCTGCATGTCGGCCATCACCCCGAGGGAGAACTCGGTGGAGAAGATGCAGGTGTTCTGACCCTGGTCCTCTTTCAGGATGTCGGCCTGCACCGTGCCCCGCACGGTGCGCAGCACCTCGGCGGTGACGGACTCGATCTCGTCGGTGGTGGCCGTTCGTCCCTGCTCGGCCCGGAGCCGGTCGACCCGCTGGTCGACGGCGGTGTTGAGGAACATGGCCAGAATGGTCGGTGCCGGTCCGTTGATGGTCATCGACACCGACGTCGTCGGATCGCACAGATCGAACCCGTCGAACAGGGCCTTCATGTCGTCGAGGGTGGCGATCGAGACCCCCGACGTCCCGATCTTCCCGTAGATGTCGGGACGCTCGTCAGGATCGAACCCGTACAGGGTGACCGAGTCGAATGCGGTCGACAGCCGGGTGGCCGGTTGGCCCTCGGCCAGCAGGTGGAAGCGTCGGTTGGTGCGGAAAGCATCACCCTCGCCGGCGAACATGCGGGCCGGGTCCTCGCCCTCCCGCTTGAAGGGGAACACCCCGGCGGCGAACGGGAAGTGGCCGGGCAGGTGCTCGGACCTCAACCACCGCACCAGCTCGCCGTGTTCGGTCGTCCGGGGCAGCGCCACCCGGGGGATGCGGGTGCCGGACAGGGAGGTGCGCCACCGGGTGGCTGGGTCCGGCCCCCCGGTCGAACTCTCGTCCGGGGCATCGACGGCCAGCGAGGTGCGCAGGGCATCCCACTCCTCGAGGAGACGGCGGCCCGCCGGATGGCGGCCGGCCTCCAACTGGCCGGCCAGGCCGCCGAGAGCGCCGGTGTCCACCCCGTACTCGGCCCCCAGGGCAATGGCGGCGGCCAGCTGTTGGGCCCTCCGGGCCTCGTCGGCCAACTGCCGGGTGGTGGCGTGGTAGCCCCGGATGGTCTCGGCGATCTCGGCCAGATAGCGACCTCGGTTGGACGGGACGATGGCCGACGCCCTGGTCGACTGCCGGCCGTCCACGTCGCCCAGCACACCGTCGGCGGCCGCCAGTCCCCGGGCCGCCAGCTCGTGCTTCAACCGCTGGAATAGGGCAGTTGTCCCGTCGTCGTTGAACCGGGAAGCGATGGTGCCGAAGACCGGCTCGCCGCCCGGAGCGGCCGACGGGCCGGGATGGTCCCGGCCCCACTGGCGGCACACCTGGCGATAGGCATCGTCGGCTCCCCGACGGTCGAACTTGTTGATGGCCACCACATCGGCCAACTCGAGCATGTCGATCTTCTCGAGCTGGGAAGGGGCCCCGTACTCGGGAGTCATCACATAGAGGGACACGTCGGCGATCTCGGTCACGGCGGCGTCACCCTGGCCGATACCGGGGGTCTCCACGATGCAGAGATCGAAACCGGAGATGGCGCAGGCCCCGACGGCCTGGGGAAGGTAGGCGGGGAGCTCGGACGCCGATCCGCGGGTGGCCATCGACCGGAAGAACACGTTCGGCGACTCGATGGAGTTCATGCGGATGCGGTCGCCGAGGAGCGCTCCGCCTCCACGCCGCCGGGTCGGGTCGACGGCCAGCACGGCGATGGAGAGCTTGTCCTCCTGGTCGAGGCGGAACCTCCGGACGATCTCGTCGGTGAGCGAGGACTTGCCCGACCCCCCGGTGCCGGTGATGCCGAGGACCGGCATCGAGCGCCGCTCCTTTCCGGCCAGGAGGGCCTCGGTGAACTGGTGGCCGACCGCACCCGCCTCGATCAGCGTGATCCAGCGGGCCAGGGCGCGGCGGTCTCCCCCGACCAGCGGATCGAGTGACGGCGGTGGTTCGGCGGCCAGGTCGATGTCGCACTCCTCGACCAGGAGGTTGATCATCCGTTGGAGGCCGAGCCGCTGACCGTCGGCCGGGGAGAAGATGCGGCGGACGCCGTAGGCTTCCAGTTTCTCGATCTCCGAGGGAACGATGACCCCTCCGCCTCCGCCGTAGACCTTGATGTCACCGCGGCCTTCTTGGCGCAGCCGGTCGATCAGGTACATGAAGTACTCCACGTGACCGCCCTGGTAGGAGCTGACCGCCACACCCTGGACGTCCTCGGCCACCGCGGCGGTGGTCACCTCGTCGACCGACCGGTTGTGTCCGAGGTGGATCACCTCGACGCCCTGGGCCTGCAGCAGCCGGCGCATGATGTTGATGGCGGCGTCGTGCCCGTCGAACAGACTGGCCGCGGTCACGAACCGGACCGGGTGGACCGGGCGGTGGAGGTCGGTCATCGCCGGACCGGTCGGGACAGGCCGACAGGGAGCGCCATGTCGTCCAGATTACTACAACGTCCTACTAAATGTCGATGGGCGTCCGGCTCCCGGTCCGGTCCCGGCCGATCGAAAAGGGCCGGTGGCCAGGGAATCGACCGATCCCCGATCAGGGCACCCGGGCGGCGTCCGGCGATCCCGAGGTCGGGGAGTGACCGCGGCCCCGGGCGGCCAGGAACGCTTCCACCGCCTCCACCTCGAGGGGACGGGCATAGAGGAAGCCCTGACCGCTGTCGCAGTGCTGGCGTTCGAGCTGGGAGTACTGCTCGGTCTCCTCGATGCCCTCGGCCAGTGTTTGTAGACCCAGGGTCTTACCCAGCTGCACCAAGGTGCGGATGAGGGCTCCGGACTCGGCCGAGGCGGCCATGGAGGAGATGAAGGAACGATCGATCTTGAGCGTGTCGACGGGGAGCTGCTGGAGATAGGACAATGAGGAGTACCCGGTACCGAAGTCGTCGATGGCGATGTGGACCCCGGTGGTCTTCAACGCCTCCAACCGTGGCACGACAGCAGCCACGTTCCTCATGATGGCCGTCTCGGTGACCTCGAGGGTCAACGACGAAGCCGGCAACCCCGACGTCTGCAGGGCGACCCGAACATCGTCGACCAACCGTTCCGTCTCGAGCTGCCGGGTCGACACATTGACCGACACATCGAGCTCGTAGCCCATGGCGTGCCAACGGGCTCCTTGGAGGCAGGCCTGGTCGAGCACCCACCGACCGACCTCGTTGATCATCCCCGAGTCCTCGAGGAGAGGGATGAAGTCGCCCGGCTGCACCGTTCCCCGCTGGGGATGGACCCAGCGCAGCAAGGCCTCGACCCCGGTGGTCTGACCTCCGGTCAGGTTGAAGATGGGCTGGTAGACCAGGCGGTACTCGTCATTGGCCAATGCCTCGCGGAGATCCATCTCCAGCAGGTGGCGGTCCTGGACGGCCGTGTGCATCTCGGGCTCGAAGGCCACGTAGCGGTTCTTGCCAGCCGCCTTGGCCTGGTAGAGGGCGATGTCGGCGTCGCGGAGGAGTTCGGTAGCCGAGGTCCGGACGCCGCTGGCAATTCCGATGCTGGCCGTCAGGGTCAGTGGACCCGACAGACCCGGAAGGTCGAACGGAGCCCGGAGCACCTCGAGCAACCGCTCGGCCACCAGCTCAGGCCCGGCGTCCATCGTGCTTCCGTCGACCAGGACGACGAACTCGTCACCCCCCAGACGTCCGATGCTGTCGCTCTCCCGCATGGTCAGCGACAACCGGTCGGAGACGGACTGCAGCAGCTGGTCCCCCACCCCGTGACCGAGGTCGTCGTTCACGTCCTTGAATCCGTCGAGATCGATGAACAGGGCGGCTACCTGCACATCCGAGCGCCGAGCCCGGGCCAGCATCTGCTCGGTGCGGTCGAGGATCAGGGCTCGGTTGGGTAGTCCGGTCAAGGTGTCGTGGACGGCCTGAAAGCGGATCTGGTCGACCAGACGGGAGTTGGAGATGGCCGTGGAGGCCTGGGCGGCCAGGCCCTTCAGCCGGTCAGCCAGCCTGGGGGTGACGGCCAGGCGCTCGGGTTTGGCCGTCACACTGGCCACGATGGATCCGATGGTCTCGCCGGCGATGACGATCGGAGCGGACACGAAGGCCGCGCTGGTGGAACCAGCCAGGGCTCCGTGGACGATCCCGTTTTCCATGGCCGAGTTGAGCGGGGCCGTGTTGTACGACTGCGAGCTGATGAGCGCCACCTCTTCGTCGCTGTACCCCGTCGATCCAGCCAGTCGAACTCCGTCCTCACCGTGGCCCGGCAGGCCCAGGGCGTCCAAGAAGACGGCGGCCCGATCGCAGTCGATGACGTCGGGGACCGCCTGGGCCAACTTGGCCGCCATCTCCTTGGTGCTGACGATCTCGGTCAACGAGGTGGCCAGCTCCAACAGGACCTGGGCCGTCTTGGCCTGGTGACGGGCTTCTTCGAGGGCGTCGGCGGTGTCGAGTGCGGCCGCCGCCAGCTGGGCGTAGGTCTCCAGGGTGATCTTCGACACCGAGGAGAACACCCCGCCGCCCTCGTCGACGGCCAGGACGCCGTAGTACCGGCGGGCCGATGCCACATCGACGGCCACGATGTTGTCGGGCCTGACCCTCCCGGCCAGGAGATCGTCGGCGATGGAGTCCGCCTCGGAATCCGTCAGTCCCTCGGAATACACCTTCCGGGGTGTGCCCGGCCGGGGCGCCAGGGCCAGCAGAGCGCCGCCGGTACCGACAACGGCCCGGAGGGAGGAGGCCACGAACCCCTGGAGGACGTCCTCGTGGCGCTGGTTGGAGGCCAGGGCGGTGATCATGTCCTGAATCTGTGAGAGCCGGGCTTCGAGCAGTTCGGCCCGGGCCCGGTAGGCGTCGGTCGTGGGCGAATCCGCCCCCTGGCCCTGCCACCGCAACCGGAACAGGCAGGCGGCGTCGCCACGACATTGGCACTCCTCTTCGACCACCTCGCCGGGGGGGAGATTGAACACCATGGGTATCACCGCGTACTGGACGGCGGCGAAGTCGCAGAACTCGGGAAAGGGCTGGTAGCCGTCCTCGAACCATTCCCGGATGGTCCACTCGTTCTGCGTCACCTCGCACTTCTCGTAGCGGCGGATGGGCACCAACGGATTGCTGTCCGATCCGTCGGCCAGGAGAGCACCCGGAGATTCGAGGGTCTGTACGGCCTGAGACAGCTCCCAGGTCCTCAGCCAGTCGGCCAACAGGCCGGCCCGCTCGTAGAGACGCGCCGGATCCATCTTGGACCGCTCCTCCAACAGTCGCCGGAATTGACGGTACGAGCTCCACGAGCCGGGGTCGGCCAGCTCGTGGAGGCTCCGGGTGTCACCGGCCCGGTCCAGCAGCTCCTCGACCCGGTCAGACGTTATGGTCTGGACCAGGAACTCCACCAACAGCTTGGTGTAGATACCGGAAATATGGTGTTCCGCCAGGTCCGACTCCATACCCGACAGATCGGCACGAACAAAAAGCGGCTTTAGCCGATCGACTACCCGTCATTCGAGCCTCGAGCGCCGGCTCGAACCGGTGAATCCCCAGTTGAGGGAGGTGGCTGGGCACAAATCGGCCGAGTGCCGGGCCGCCCGGCTGTCGGGCGTGGGTGGGGCGCGAAGCGGCCCCGGCATCTGCCGGGGCCGCTTCGACAGGGTTCAGGCCCGGTGGGTCAGAACGTCACAGTTCCCACACTGGTCTCGTAGATGTCGCTGCCGTTCAGGTAGTAGCAGACATTGAAACTGCCGTCGGCGGTGATCTTGGCATTACCGCCGAGACCGGTGACGGTGATCGTCTCCTGGCCGGTGGCGGCTTGGCCGAACCAGTCGGCACAGGTGAACGACGTCGTCGGCGCCGTCACGGTGTACGAGTAGGTGGTCGTCTTGTTGTCCGACCAGTAGATCGTTCCGTTGCCGGCACCATCGGTGGGACTGGGGTTGGAGAGGGTGGAAACGTCAGTTCCATAGTTGGTGGCCTTTCCACCCGTGCATCCCTGCACCACCGATGCCGCTGATCCCGAGACCTCGATGGCTACGGTCGTGGTTCCCGAGATGGTTGTACAGGTTGCCGCTACCGGAGTCTTGCTGGCCCCGGCGGAGCCAGCGGTGGCCAACACGGCCCCGGTCATCGCCGACCCGGCCAGCGCCAGGACAGCCACGATCCGGACAGCAGTAAATTTGCGCATGAATCCCCCTACGGTTCTCGTCGGCCCGGGCCCTCTTGCCCGAGCGACCAGAACATTAGTTACAGAGAACAGAGTGCGAAAGTGTAAATCCGACATGGTGACTCGGTCCTAGGCAGAATGACGGTCTGCCAGAGAAATAATACCTGGTAGTTGCCGTGATTTGACCCGATGGCCACGTCCCATCGGGCCATGCTCCGTCGGCCCGGACGGGGGGGCGAAACCTCCGGGCGGGCCGGATTCCGCGGGCCGGCGTCAACCGGCCGGCGTGGCCTCCGGACGGCTCCCGACGATGTCGCCCGCCTGGTTGTCCCAACGGTCGAGGGACACCACCTCGGCCAGCGGTCGCCGGCGCACCGGTCCGTGGCGGCCCCGGGGCCAACCGACCACGACGTGCCCGGCCAGCATCCAGTCGCCGGGCACCCCGACGGCGTGGCGGAGCAGCTGCTCCCCGCCGTAGGACGCCCAACTGGTCAGACAGGCCCCCAGGCCGATGGCCCGCGCCGCCAGCAGGAAGTTCTGCATGGCCGGGAAGATCGAGCCCCCGAGGAGCAGCTCCGAGGCGCTCGGGTACCGCTGCTGGGCGAACAGTACGGAGGTGAACTCGCCGGCCCGGTCGTGGAGTTCGTAGGTGGCCCGGTTGGTACGGGCCCGGCGGCTGTGGTCGTCGTCCGCCGGGCGGGTCATGCCGTACACCGGCTCGATCACCTCCAGGGCCCGGGCCGCCGCCCGGGCCACCACGGCCCGCTGTTCGCCCGACCGGAGGACGACGAAGCGCCATCCCTGGGCGTTGGCCCCCGATGGCGCCCAGGTGGCAGCTTGGAGGCACCGGGCCAGGGTGGCGTCGGCCACCGGCTCGTCGGTGAAGCGTCGGATGGTCCTGGCCGTCGACATCACGGCCCAGACATCGGTGGTCGGTTCGCTCATGGGGTCCTCCCGCTCGGCGGCTGTCCCCGGCTCGGTGAGCCGCCCCCTCAGGGTGTGGGGCCGGTCCCGATCCCGTGGATGATCAGGTCCCAGAGGTCCTCGGCCGTCCCGTCCCCGGGGGTGCCGACCGACATGCCCCCGATGGTCGAGGAGAACGAGTTGAACATGATGGCCTCCAGCACCACCCCGACGATGGGGCCCCGGCGGGGCCCGGTGCGGACCACCCCGGCCGAGGTGGCCCCGTCCAACACCTGTTCGAACAGGGCCACGAGGGGTGAGAACACCCGGGCCGCCTCTTTCGGGTACTGGGTGAGCAGCTGCTGGGCGAACTCGGCCATGAACGGGGCCCGGCCGGTGGCCCCCCGGTCTCCCCCGGTCGACGGCCGGCACAGCCGGTAGTACTCGACCACGAAGGTGTGCAGGCGGCCCAGGGGATCGTCGTCCCCGGCGAGCTGGTCGGCCAGGTACTCGGTGGTGGTGCGGACCGACTCCTCGAACAGGGCCAGCAGGAGCTCGTGCTTGCCCCCGAAGTACTGGTAGAAGCTCCGCAGCGACTGGCCCGACCGGTCCACCACCTCTTGGACGGTGAAGTCCTTGCCCGATCCGGCGTTGAACAGCTCGGTGGCGGCGTCGAGGAAGCGCTGGACCCGGGTCTCGGCCCGCAGCCGGGCCGAGTCGAGCGACCGGGCCACCGCCTGGTCCCGCCAGCTCAGGGCGTCCACCTCCGGCGGTTCGGCCACCACCTCCTGTTTCGCCACGGGGGAAATGGTACCCGATAGGCCAATACACGATCGATCTCCCCCCGGGGCGGCCCGTGGTGCATCTGGGGAGAACATGGTTCTGCCCGGGGCTAGGACTTGGGCAGGAGCCGGTCGAGGTTGGCCCGGAGCTCGGGCGAGGTGAACGACCGGTCCTCGGCGCTCAGGGCGAAGTCCAAGGTGGCGACCACCGCCCGCTCGAGATGCAGGTTGAGGATGCGCTTGGTGTCCTCCACCGCCCCCCGGGGCAGCTTGGCGATCCGGTGGGCACAGGCCACCGCTCGATCCACCACTTCGCCGTCGGGGCAGACGTGGTTGACCAGGCCGATCTCCGCCGCCCGCCGGGCCGGGATGCGGTCACCGGTCAGGGCGTACTCCTTGGCCAGTTGCAGGCTGATCAGGAGGGGCCACGTCACCGGCCCGCCGTCCGCCGCCACCAGGCCCATGGCCACGTGGGGATCGGCCAGATGGGCGCTCTCGGCCATGAACACGATGTCGGACAGGGCCACCAGGCTGCAGCCCAGACCGACGGCGGGCCCGTTCACCGCGGCCACGATCGGGACCCGGCAGCCCACCATGCCGGTGACCAGCTGGCGGCCGTGGGCCAGGGTCTGGCGACGGCCATCCTGGTCCCGGGACAGCTCGTCCAGGTAGGCGAAGTCCCCCCCGGCCGAGAACGCCTTTCCGTTTCCGGTGAGCACGACGGCCCGCACCTCGTCGTCGGCGTCGATCTGGGGGAACAGCCGGGCCAGGCCGTGGTGGAGCTCGTGGTTGGTGGCGTTGAGGTGGTCCGGCCGGTTGAGCCGTACCAGCCGGACGGGTCCGTCGTTCAGGACCTCGAGCTCGGAGGGGACGTCGTACGCCGTCATGGGCCCGGTGGGGTGGGGATGAGGGGCTCGGCCGCCTCGTCTGACTGCGGACAGTGGCCCATGGTCGTCCTCCCGGTTGGCTGGCGCCGTGACGATAGCATCGATCTCCCTGGTCCAGAATGGTGTTTTCGCAAGTCCCGCCGGGGGCGGGGGCCGCCGGGGAGGCCCGCCGGCCGTCGCCCCCTAGGCACCGGGCAGTCCGAGGATCCGGCGAGCCACCAGGGTCCGCTGGATCTGGGACGTCCCCCCCATGACGCTCTGGGCCCGGCTGTAGAGGTAGGAGCGCAGCTGGGTGTCGTCCCCCCGGCCGTGGTCGATCCCGGCCACGGCCAACGAGGCATGGCCGACCGACTGCTCGACCCAGGTCATGAGCAGCTTGTCGACCGAGCCCTCGGGCCCGTGGGTGATCCCGTCGAGCCGGTCGGACAGCCGTCGCCGCACGTGCAGCCTCAGCATCTCGACCTCCACCATGGCCCATCCGAGCTCCCGCACCTGGTCGGCCCGGAAGCGCTCGGGATGGCTCCGGACCCGGCCGGTCAGATCGTTGACCACCTTGGCGTAGCGGGCCACGTAGCCCAACTCCCCCGGCTCCCGCTCGTGGCTCACCACCGTCATGGCCAGGGCCCAGCCCTCACCCGGCCCGCCGATCATGTTGGCCGCCGGGACCCGGGCACCGTCCAGGATCACCTCGCCGAACTCCTTGGTGACACCGTTGATCATCCGGAGCGGCCGCTGCTCGATCCCGGGCTGGTCCATCGGGAGGGCGAAGGCCGAGATGCCGCGGTGCTTGGCCACGTCGTGGTCGGTCCGGGCCAGCAGCAGGCACCACTCGGCGTCGTCGGAGTAGCTCGTCCACACCTTGTGGCCGGTGATGACGAAGTCGTCGCCGTGGCGATCGGCCCGGGTCCGCAACGAGGCCAGGTCGGACCCGGCGTCGGGCTCGCTGAACCCCTGGCACCACCGGTCACGACCGTTGACGATGCCGGGGAGGAAGCGCCTCTGGATCTCGTCGCTCCCGTGCTCGAGGATGCCCTGGACCAGATAGCCCACGCTGGGCCGGGGCGGGGCGCCGGCCGCCGCCAGCTCCTCGTCGACGATCACCTCGTAGACGGTGGGCAGCTCCTGGCCGCCGATGGCCGACGGCCACGACATGCCGAAGAAGCCGGCGTCGTAGAGCGACCGGTGCCAGGCGGCCATGCCCGCCCAGTAGTCGTCGTCGGTCGACGACGTGGGCAGGCCGGGGTCGTTGGCCGGCAGCCACTCCCGCAGCCGGAGCCGGAAGGCCGACTCGGCCGGTGAGTCACCGAAGTCCATGGCCGCCCCCGATGCCGCGGTGGTGGAGCACCCGCCCGAGGCTGGCCCCGGCATCGCCGAGCACGTCGCTCGACAGCAGGCAGCGCCGGAGGTACACGTGGGCCAGACAGTCCCACGTGTTGCCCATGCCGCCGTGGACCTGGACGGCGGTCTCGCACACCTCCCGGGCGGCCCGGGCGCAGTAGGCCTTGGCCACCGACGCCGCCGCCAGGGCGTCCGGCCCGGGGAGCTCGTCCACCGCCCAGGCGGCGTGCAGGGTGACGCTGCGGGCCCCCTCGGTCAGCACCAGGGCGTCGGCCAGCAGGTGCTGGACGGCCTGGAAGGAACCGATGGCCGCCCCGAACTGCCGGCGCCCGGCGGCATAGGCGGTGGCCAGCTCCACCGCCCCGCCCATGGCTCCCACCAGGTCGGCGCAGGCCAGCGAGAGGCCGAGCGCCGTCCACCGGTCCAGGCCCTCACCGCTGATCGGCCGGGTGGCGCCGTCCAGCGGGGTGGCCACCGCCGCCGGGTCGAGGGCCGCCGACGGACGGGTGAGATCGACCCGCACCGGAGCCGACACCAGGTCGACCCGGGCCAGGCCGTGACCGGCGGCCTCCCCGGCCCGCAACAGCGCCCCGGAAGATCCCTGCACGTCGACGGCCACCGCCGCCAGCTCCCGGCCGTCGACGGCACGGGCCAGCGACGAGAGATCGGGACCGAGGGCCACCGTCTCGATCCCGGCCACCGGCGGGGCGCCGGCCATCCGGCGGAGCTCGGCGGCCAGGACGGGCCCGAGGAACGACACGTCGGCCAGCCCCCGGCCCAGTTCCTCGGCCACGATGCCGACCTCCACTCCCGAGGCGAGGGGTACGTCACCCTCGGCCCCGCACCGGAGCTCCCGCCAGCCGGCGGCGGTGACGGCGGCATCGAGCTTGGCCGTACGCTCCGGGTCCCCGAGATCGCCGACGGCGTGAGGACCCAGTCGGCCGACCAGCCGGGCGGCCGAGTCCCGAAGGGCCTGCTGCTCGGGCGACAGCCGGACGTCCATCAGGTCCCGGCCTGTCCGGCCAGCCGCCGGGCCGGCCATTGGTCGCGGAGGGTCCGCCGCAGCACCTTGCCCGACGGCAGGCGGGGGATCTCGTCCACCGCCACCAGGTAGTGGACCCGCTTGTAGGTGGCCAGGGAGTCGGCCACCAGCTGCTGCAGCTCGCCGGTGGCCACCGGGAGGTCGGGGTCGAGGGCCACGGCCGCCGCCGGCACCTCGCCGGCCCGCTCGTCGGCCACCCCGAACACCGCGCAGTCGAGGACGGCCGGGTGACGGAGCAGCACCGCCTCCACCTCGGCCGGCGCCACCTGGAACCCGTTGACCTTGATCATCTCCTTGGACCGGTCGGTCAGATGGACCCATCCTTCCGGCTCCAGCCATCCCACGTCGCCGGTTCGGTACCAGCCGTCGGCGAAGGCGTCAGCCGAGGCTTCCTCGGGGAGGTAGCCGGCCATTACCGACCTGCTCATCACCTGGATCTCACCGATCTCCCCGGCCGGGAGCACCGTGCCGGTGTCCAGATCGGCGATCCGGAGCTCGACGCCGTCCGGCGGCAGTCCGGCCGAGTCCAGTCGCCAACGGTCGGGTCGGTCGACGGGATTGGCCGCGATGACCGGGACCTCGCTGGCCCCGTAGGCCGGGAGCCAACGCACCCCGGTGCGCTCGGTCACCACCTCGGCCACGCTCTCGGTCACCGGCGTGGCCCCCCACATGATGTAGCGGAGCGAGGACAGGTCGTGATCCTCGAGGTGGGGATGGTTGGCCAGGGCCAGGGCGATGGGGGCCACCGCCATCTCGAGGGTCATGCGCTCGGTGGCGATCCGATCCAGCACCTCGTCGAGGTCGAACCGCCGGTGCAGTCGGACGGTGGCCCCGGCCGACACCGCCGCCAACAGGTTCAACAGGCCGAGGATGTGGGAGGGAGGGGTGGCCACCTGGAACCGGTCGCTCGGGCCGAGGCCGAGCACCGTGACCCAGTGGTCGGTGGCCAGACCGATCGAGCCATGGGTATGGCGCACCGCCTTGGGAAGACCGGTGGTTCCCGAGCTGAACACCAGGACGGCCTCGTCCCCGGAACGGGTGCCGGCGGCGGCCACGGGGGCCCGGCTGGGGCCGAACGGGTCGACGGACGGGTCGTCGAGGTCGGTGACCGCCCCCGCCCCCAGCCGCTCGACCAGGAGGGGCGAGGTGTCGCCGTCGGCCACGGCGTGCACCGGTCGGGTCAGGTCGAGGGCGTGACCGACCTCGGTCGACTTCCACGCCGGGCTGACCAGGACGGCCGCCCCTCCGAGCTTGCTGATGGCCTGGACGGCGACGAGGAACTCCACCCGGTTGGCCGTCATCACCGCCACCCGGTCACCGGTGCCGACTCCCCGGCCGGCCAGGTGGCGGGCCAAGGCGTTGCTCAGACCCTCGAGATCGGCGAACGACCAGGCCTCCCCTCCGCTCCGGACCGCCTGGCGATCCCCGAACCGGCTGGCGGCCCGCCGGAGGGCGTCGTGCATCAGGGCCGAGGCCATCGGAAACATTCTTCTCTATTTTGAGATCGACCGTCAACAATTATCAGAGCTACACTTCTCCTCCGTGCAGACCGAGCCGACGGACGGCGCCACCAGCCCGGACGTCCGACAAGCCATCATCGACACCGTTCGCACCTTCGTGGCCCGCGAGGTCACACCGGTGGCCTCCGCCCTCGAGCGCGAGGACCGGTTCCCCACCGACATCGTCGACCAGATGCGTGGCCTCGGGCTCTTCGGCATCACCATCCCCGAGGTCTACGGAGGCCTCGGCCTCGATCTCCTGACCTACATCGGCGTCATCGAGGAGCTGGCCTACGGATGGATGAGCCTGACCGGGGTGATCAACACCCACACCATGGCGGCCACCCTGCTCCTGACCCACGGCTCCGAGGCCCAGAAGCGCCGGTGGCTGCCGGCCATGGCCACCGGCCAGCGGCGGGGGGCCTTGTCGCTGTCGGAGCCCGACGCCGGCAGTGACACCCGCAATATCGCCTGCCGGGCCCAGCGGGACGGCGAGGAGTACGTCCTCAACGGCACCAAGGCATGGGTCACCAACGGTGAGCGCGCCGGTGTGGTGGCTCTGGCCGCCCGGACCGACGAGGGCATCTCGGCCTTCATCGTGGACAAGGAGCCCGGTCCCCGGTTCGAGGGGATCTCGGTCGGCAAGCACGTGGGCAAACTGGGCTACCGGGGGGTCGAGACGGTCGAGATGGCCTACACCGACCACCGGATCCCGGTGGCCAACCTCATCGGCCAGCCGGGCCGGGGCCTGGCCCAGATCCTCGGCGTCCTCGAAGTCGGCCGGATCAACATCGCCTCCCGGGCGGTGGGCGTGGCCCGGGCCGCCTTCGACGCCGCCCTCGCCTATGCCCGGCAACGGACCACCTTCGGCAAGCCCATCGCCGAGCACCAGGCCATCCAGCTCAAGCTGGCGGACATGGCCACCCGGCTGGAGGCGGCCCGGCTCCTCACGAAGAACGCCGCCGAGCGCAAGATGGCCGGACTGCGGTGCGACGTCGAGGCCGGCATGGCCAAGCTGTTCGCCAGCGAGACGGCCTTGGAGCTGGCCACCGAGGCCATGCGCATCCACGGCGGGGTCGGCTACACCACCGACCTCCCCGTCGAGCGCTACTACCGCGACGCCCCGCTGATGGTCATCGGCGAGGGCACCAACGAGATCCAGCGGCTGGTCATCGCCCGCGGCCTGTTGGCCCGGTCTGAGCACTAGGACGGCGGGTGCCGGCCGGCCCGCACCGGCCGGCCGGCGTCACAACCGGGCCGACACCGGACGGGCCTGGTCGGCCCGGCCGGGGGCGAAGGCCCGGATCATGCCGTCCTGGGTGAACGAGGCGATCAGGTCTCCCTGGACGGTGAACACCTGCCCCCGCACGTAGCTCATGCCCCGGCCGACCTGGGTGCTCTCGTGGCGGTAGAGCAGCCAGTCGGACCACTGCACCGGCTCGTGGAAGGTGATCGAGATGCCCATCACGCCGGTGGACACGGTGTCGTGGGCCATGGCCGTGCCCACCCCCGGATGACCCCGCATGGTGGCCGAGATGGACAGGTGGCCGGTGAAGTGGGCCACCAGGGCCTTGGCCAGGTCGGCCCGGCCCGGGACGGGGTGGTAGCGGACCCAGGCGTCGATCAACGGGGGGCCGGTCTCGTCGGGGTCGTTGGGGTCGGTCATCCCGACCAGGCGTAGCTCGCGCCCGACCATCGGCATCGAGTAGGGGACGGCATCGGCCGGCGACCCGACGTCGGGCATCGGATGGTGGTGGGCGATGAGGTCCTCCTGGTCGACATCCGACAGGACGGTGACCGACGCGCACCGGCGCCCGCTCTGGCTCACGGTGACCACGGCACTGGCGAAGGTCCGTCCGGCGTGGAGGACGTCGACGGCCAGCTCCAGGTCGTGTTCGCGTCCACCGCCCTGACGAAGACGGCGTGGGCCGTGCGCACCGAGTGACCCGGGAGGATTTGGCCGCGGCCACCACGGCCTGGGCCAGCAGCTGGCTCCCGTCGACCACCATCCGGGAACCTCCGTCGCTCGTTCCCCGATAGCGGTGCTCCCCCACCGCCTCCACGTCGAACACCGTCATCATGTTCTCGACGGTGGACACCGTCGGGTCACGACTCACCGGCCCGACACCGCCGGCGTGGCCACCCCGACCCGGAGATCGACGGCGTCCTGGAAGAAGGCGGCATGGCCTCTCAGCCTGGCCACTTCGGGGAACGGCTCCTGGTAGGACCAGATGTACACGTCTCCCTCGTCCCGGGGGAACCGGTGGTAGGTTGCCACACCCTTGAACGGACAGACACTGGTGCGGTCGTCGGGAACGAAGAGCTCCATCCGGATGTCCTCGACGGGGAAGTAGAAGACCAGCCCGTGATCCTGCTCGTCGACCAGGAGACAACGCTGGCTGTCGGCCAGGACCTGATCGCCCGCCGACGCCGTCACCCGGTTGCGTCGGGCCAAAATGTCGACCCGGTAGTCCGGTCGTCCTGCGAATGCCGACTGGTCCACGGTGGCTCCTCCCGGGCACGGGGCCCCGGCCATCCGTGCTATCCAGGGTTTGTACCACCAATGGGAGACGACACTCCACTCATGGACAGGAGGACCGCGGTGATCATCGTTGCCGGATACTTCGACGTGGCCGAGGACGATCGTCGGGCCTACCTGGACTCCAAAGCGGCCCAGGCGGCCCGCACCCTGGTCGAGACCGGCTGCCGCCAATACGCATTTTCGGCCGACGATGCCGACGCCGGGCGGGTGCGCCTGTTCGAATTGTGGGACTCCATGCCCGACCTGCAGGCCCACATGGCCGACCTGAGGGCGGCAGCTCCCGATCCCTCCCCCGTCGCCGTCCTTTCCTCCGACATCCAGGTGTTCGAGGCCACGCCGACGCGCCTGCCCCCGACCTAACCGACCCCCGTCACCTGATGGCGGGATCGTGGTACCAGGGCGGCAGGGGCGGCATGGAGATCGGGGTGGCGCAGCCGGGACACTCCAACTGGGCACCCGGGTGATACGTGACGTCCAATGGTCCCTCGCAGGCCACGCAGCGGAAGGTGGCCCGTCGCCCCGGGGTCGGCCAGGTGCGCCCGGTGTCACCCGAATCGCCCAGTCGGATCAGTCTGGCCATGACCCGACAACCCTCCCGGCTGACCACGCCCCCCTGCTCATCGGCCCGGCCCGACCGACATGAGGACTACGGCGCCGGCACATGCCCCGCGTCTCCGGCATCACTACTCGTTCGGCACCCGGCGTCCACCTGCTTCGCCTCCCCTCTCCCATCATGTTGGCTCCGAGCATCGACGGCGGCAACGACCCGCGCCGGCTTTTACCGGGTTTTTTACAGAGCGACGGACACCACGGGGCACGAGGGACGTCACGGCGTCGGGGTCCTCCGGTCGGCCAGCTCACCGAGCACCTCGTCGGTGTGCTGTCCCAGCGCCGGCACCGCCGCGTACCGGCGGGCGGGCACGTCCGAGAAGCTCACCGGCCCGTTGACCGAACGCTGCACCGTGCCGGGGCCAGCGCCGGTACCGGCGCCGGTAGCGGTGGCCTCGATCTCGGCGATCCCGTCGTTGGCCAACAGTTGCGGGTCGGTGACGACGTCCGCCGGCGTCTGCGCCGGGGCCCACCACACACCCTCCCGGTCGAACCGGTCGGCCCAGAAGTCCAGAGGATGCTCGGCGAAGATCCCGTCCAGTATGGCGATGACCTCGCGGCGGTGGCGGCGGATGGCCGAGGCGTCGGCAAAGCGCGGGTCGTCGAGCAGTTCGGGATGGCCGAGGGCCCGGCACACGGTGGCGATGTGGCGGGCCGCCTCGAGCCCGGTCAAGAAGAACCATCGGCCGTCACCGGCCCGGTAGGGGTTCATCAACGGCGCCTGGTTCCGGTCCCGCGCCTCGGCCCGGGCCACCTTGCCCAGAGTCATCTGCAGCCCCAGGTCCCAACCCAGCGCGTAGGTGCCGGTGCGCAACAGGGACACCTCGACCACCCGGCCCCGTCCGGTGGCCCGCTGTTCCATCACCCCGGCCAGCAGGCCGGCCAGGGTGGCCAGACCGGTGATGTGGTCACCGATGCCCCCCCGGGCGTTGAGGGGATTGCCCACCGAGTCGGCCATCTGCACCGACAGGCCGGAACGGGCCCAGAACGCCCCGATGTCATAGGTGGGACGGTCCCGATCCTCGCCCCGGAGCCCATAGCCGCTGACACTGCAGTAGACCAGCCGGGGGTGACGGGCCACGGTGGCCTCGGGCCCGAGGCCCAGCCCGTCGAGGGAGTCGGGGCGGAGGTTGCTCACGAAGACGTCGGCCGTGGCCAACAGGTCCTCCAGGTGCTGACGGTCCTCGGGCTGGCGCAGGTTGAGCACCACACTCCGTTTTCCCCGGTTGTCGAGGGCGAAGGCCGGATTGGGCATGTCGCTGTCGATGCCCAGCGAACCGAACACCTGTCGCATCGGGTCACCGGCCGGCGCCTCGACCTTGATGACATCGGCTCCCCAGTCGGCCAGGAGGGCGGCCGCCGACGGGGCGGCCACCCACACCCCCATCTCCACCACCCGCAGGCCGGCCAGGGCGGTGAGCCCCGGGGCGGTGTCGCCGCTCACGTCGTCACCGGCGGCCGGCGGTCCCCGGCCCGTTGTCGGAGGACGTCCTTCATCACCTTGCCGGTGGCGTTGACCGGGAGCTCGTCGACCAGCTCCACCACCCGCGGGACCTTGTAGTTGGCCATCTGGTCCCGGCACCAGGCGATGATGTCGGACGCCGACCCGCCTCCCGTCCGCGTCACCACGAAGGCCATGCCGACCTCGCCCAGACGCTGGTCGGGAATGCCGATCACCGCCGCCTGGACGATGTCGGGGTGGCGCAGGAGGAAGTTCTCTATCTCGGCGGGATAGGCGTTGAAGCCACCGACGATGTACATGTCCTTCACCCGTCCGACGATGCGCAGGTAGCCGGCATCGTCGACCACACCGATGTCACCGGTCCGCAACCATCCCTCGGGGGACAGGGCCCGTTCGGTGGCCCCGGGGTCGTCGAGGTAGCCGGCCATCACGCTCCCTCCTCGCAGGACCACCTCGCCCGGGCTTCCGGCCGGCACGTCGCCGGCGTCGCCCACGATGCGGAGCTCGAATCCCGGCCGGGGTCGGCCCACGGTGGTGGCGATGGTCTCGGGGTCGTCTCCCGGCGAGGTGGCGGCGGCCGTGCCCGCCTCGGTGAGCCCGTAGCCGGTGACCACGGTGGAGAAGGGCAGCTCGTCGTGGAGGCGGCGGACCAGCTCCACCGGGATGTCGGCGGCCCCGGTGACGGCCACCCGCAGCGAGGACAGCCGGTGCTGGGCCCGGCGGGGATGGTCGAGGATCGACTGGTAGAGGGTGGGCGGCCCGGGCAGCACCGTCACCTGCTCCTGGTCGACCCGGCCGAGGATGCGGTCCACGTCGAACACCGGCTCGGGCAGCATGGTGGCCCCGCTGGCCACACAGGCCAGGATCCCCGCCTTCAGGCCGAACATGTGGAAGTACGGGTTCACCATGAGGTAACGGTCGTCGACGCCCAGCCCGGTCATGGCCACCCAGTCGGTGGCCACGCCCAGGGTGCGGCCGTGGGTCATGACCACACCCTTGGGCACCCCCGTCGTCCCCGAGGTGAACAGGATGTCCGACAGGTCGTCGGTCCCGAGTCGAGCCGACCGCCGATCGACCTCGGCCCGACCGGCCCGACCGGCCCGGCCCATGAACCCGGCCCACGACTCGGCGTCGGGCGGCACCGGGCCGGCCGCCACCACCACCGTGTCGAGGTCGGGTAGATCGGTACCGGTGCCGTCCAGCATGGCCAGATGGTCGGTCCCCACGAAGTCGGTCACGGTGACCAGGGTCCGGACGCGGCTGCGGGACAGGATGTCGGCCGCCTCGCCCCCTTTGAAGCGGGTGTTCACCGGCACCAGCACCGCGCCCGCCTGCCACAGGCCCAGCACCGACACCACCCACTGGACGCTGTTGAAGGCCCAGATCCCCACCCGGTCGCCCGGTTCGACGCCCGAGGCCACCAGGGCGGCGCCGAAGGTCCTGGCCTCGTCGAAGAGCTCGGCCCAGGTGAGCCGGACGCTCCCGTCCTCGACGGCCACCCGGTGGGCGAACCGGTGGGCGGCCGCCGCCACCACCGCCGGGACCGTCGTCCCCCCGGCGTCGACAGCCGCCTTCATCGGGTGACGAGGTCGGCCACGTTCATCAGGCCGGCCAGGTTGCCTCCCATGATCTTGGCCACCGACTCCTCGTCCAGGCCGGCCAGCTCGTCGATGTAGCTGACCGGGTCGGCCAGCCCCTCGGGGTGGGGGTAGTCGGACCCGAACAGCACGTGGTCCACCCCGATCAGCTCGGCCAGGGCTCCGAGATCCTCCTCCCAGAAGGGGCTGATGAAGATGTTGCGCTTGATGACGGCCACCGGGTCCTCCAAAAAGTCCTGGGGCATCTTCTTGTACAGGTCGGCCATGTTCTTCAGCAGCGGCTCGACCCAGCTGCTCCCGTTCTCCACCACCGCCACTTTGAGGTCGGGGAATCGCGACAGTGCCCCGTGGCAGACGAGAGCCGACACCGCGTCCTCCACCGGTCGCCACGCCGACAGCATCCGGAAGGCCTGGGGTTGGAACGGCAGCATCTCGCTGTCGCTGCCCATCCAGTCGTTGGCGTAGCGCTCGTAGCCGCTGTCCGAGGAGTGCATGGCCACCAGCACGTCGTGGTCCACTACCTTCTGCCAGAACGGGTCGAACTCCTCCAGGCCGAACGAGCGCGGCCCCCGGAAACCGGCCACCGGGGCCGGTCGGATGAGCACGACGCGGGCTCCCCGCTCCACCACCCACTCGAGCTCCTCGATGGCCCGGTCCACGATGGGCAGGGTGATGACCGGCGTGGTGAAGATCCGTCCCTCGTAGTCGAAGGTCCACGTCTCGTGGAGCCACTGGTTGAGAGCATGGATGGCGGCGTGGGTGAGCTCGGGATCGTCCCGCATCCGCTCCTCGACCAGGCTGGCCAGGGTGGGGAACATGAGAGCCCGGTCGATCCCCTGTTCGTCCATCAGCCGGAGCCGGGCCCCCGGCTCCCGGAAGGCGGGAATCGACTTCATGGGCTCCCCGAAGATCTCCCGCCGGCTCTTGCCGTCGGGATTGCCGAAGCGGAAGTAGTCCTCTTGGGCCCCCGGACGGGCCACCACGTCGAAGGTGGGATTGGGGATGTACTCGCTGATGCGACCGCGGATGACGATCTTGGTCCGGCCGTGCAGGTCGACGTAGTCGATGGCCCCCCGGTACCGGTCGGGCAGGAACTTGGTCAACGCCTCCCGGGTCTCGTAGAGATGGTTGTCCGCATCGAACAGGGCGACGCCCGGCGCTGGATTCGACATGACTCCTCCTCGAGGACCGTCCCCCACGGGAGGGGGATCCCGAACATGTGAGAATGCTATTTTGCAGTTTGGAGAGTAGCGTTTCTCCAAGGACGATGCTACCCGCCACCCTACGACGGGTCGGGTGCCCATGCCTGGGGGACCGATGGCGGTCCTCCGTCCCCCGCCCGGGCCCGGGCGCCTCCTCCCGGCCGACGGCCGGGCTCCCCCCGCCCACGGACGGCCCGTCCGAGAACGCTCTTCTTGCTTCTGTGCCATGCTGGTTTTGTCCATTCGAACGGCGTCGGACCGCGGTCCGACGACCGTGCCACACGAGATGGGGATTGACATGACCACCACGGAGTCCGAGCTCTACTACGACCCGTACGACTTCGAGATCGACACCGACCCCTACCCGGTGTGGAAGCGCCTGCGGGACGAACGGCCGCTGTACTACAACGAGCGCTACGACTTCTTCGCCCTCAGCCGCTTCGACGACGTCGACCAGTGCTCGAGGGACTGGGAGACCTACATCTCCAGCAAGGGGACGCTGCTCGAGATCATCAAGAGCGGCATGGAACTGCCGCCCGGGTCGATCATCTTCGAGGATCCTCCGGCCCACAACATCCACCGCCGGCTGCTGTCGCGGGCGTTCACCCCCCGCAACATCAACGCCCTCGAACCCAAGATCCGCGAGTTCTGCGCCCGCAGTCTCGACCCCCTGGTCGACCAGGGTGGCTTCGACTTCATCGCCGACATCGGCGCCCAAATGCCCATGCGCACCATCGGCATGCTGCTGGGCATACCCGAGTCCGACCAGGAGGCCATCCGGGACCGCATCGACGAGGGCCTCCGGCTGACCGACGGGGCCATGCCCGACTTCGAGGCCTCCCTGGCCGAGGGGGCGAACTCGGGCGACGGGTTCGCCGAGTACATCGACTGGCGGGCCACCCATCCGTCCGACGACCTGATGACCGATCTGCTCCAGGCCGAGTTCGAGGACGAGAACGGCGAGATCCGCCGCCTGAGCCGCCAGGAGGTCCTCGGCTACGTCAACCTGATCGCCGCCGCCGGCAACGAGACGACCACGCCGCCTGATCGGTTGGACGGGCAAGGTCCTGGCCGACAACCCCGACCAACGCCGCCAGCTGGTCGAGGACCGTTCCCTCGTACCCAACGCCATCGAGGAGCTGCTGCGCTACGAGTCCCCCTCCCCCGTCCAGGCCCGCTACGTGACCAAGGACGTCGAGCACCACGGGCAGTCGGTTCCCGCCGGGAGCGCCATCTTGTTGTTGAACGCCTCGGCCAACCGCGACGAGCGCAAGTTCCCCGAAGCCGACCGGTTCGACATCCACCGCAACGTCGACGCCCACCTGGCCTTCGGATTCGGCATCCACTTCTGCCTGGGTTCGGCCCTGGCCCGGCTGGAGGGCCAGGTGGCCCTGGACGAGATCCTCCAACGGTTCCCCACCTGGGACGTGGACTGGGATCACGCCGTGCAGGCCCGGACCTCGACCGTGCGAGGCTGGGAGAAACTTCCCGTCGCCACCCCCTGACGCCGGCCCGCGGAGACGTCGAGAGAGGATGTCCTTGCCATGAGAACGGTCGTCGTCGGTGCCTCCAGCGGTCTCGGTCGCTCCATCGCCACCGGGCTCGGCCAGCGGGGCGCCACCGTGGCCCTGTTGGCCCGACGCCACGACCGGCTGGTCGAGGCGGCCAAGGAGGCCGGGCCCGGGGCCCTGGCCATCGTGTGCGACGTGACCGACGAATCGTCGTGCCGGTCGGCCGTCGAGGAGGCGGCCGACGGGCTGGGCGGGATCGACGCCCTCGTCTACACCCCAGGGATCGGCCCGCTCAGCCATCTGGTGGACGTCAGCGCCGACACCTGGAGGAAGACCTTCGACACCAATGTGATCGGGGCGGCCCTGGTCACCGCGGCCGCCATGCCCCACCTCACCGAGACCAGGGGCGTGGCCGCCTATCTGTCCTCGGTGAGCGCCTCGTTCACACCGCCCTGGCCCGGCCTGGGGGCCTACGCCACCAGCAAGGCGGCCCTCGAGACCCTGATCGAGGCGTGGCGGGCCGAGCACCCGGCCGTCGGCTTCACCCGGGTCATCGTGGGTGACTGCGCCGGTGGAGAGGGCCCCTCGGGCACCGAGTTCGCCAACGAGTGGGACTGGGACCTGGCCGCCCAGTTCCATCCCATCTGGCAGTCCCGCAACTACCTGGCCGGCAGCCTGATGGACGTCGACGAACTGGTGCGGGTGGTGGATACCGTCCTGCGCTGCGGGGCCAGTGCCTACGTGCCCTCGGTGGCCGTCACCCCCCGACCACCGGTTTGACCCCCGGGCCGGGCCGGTCACGACGGGCGGTTGAGCAGCATGTCGGCGATGGCGGTGGCCCCGGGGAACGACCCGGTGATGCCCGAGCTCATGTAGCCGGCATCGGTGACCAGGGTGATCCCGGTGACGGCGGCGGCGGCGTCGCTGCACAGGAAGACCAGCGGGTAGGCCTGCTCCAGCGGCGTCGAGACCTCGATGCCGAGCTCGGCCCGGTAGTCGGAGGCGAACCCAAGCCACGTCTCGGCGTTGGCCCGGGCCAGTGGCGTGTCGGTGGGGCCGGGGCAGATGGCGTTGATGCGGACGCCCTGCTTGGAGAAGGGGAAGGCCGTGCTGGCCACATAGGCGCACATGGCCTGCTTGGACGACAGGTAGTCGGCCCGGCCGTGCGCCTCCACCCAGGCGACGGCGGCGTCGAAGTCCGGGGTGGCCAGGAGCTCCCCGAGCTCGGGCAGGTTGGCCTCCCAGCCGAGCCCGGCCGCCGACGAGATGCAGCCGATGGCCGATCCCCGGCCCAGCATGCCGGCGGCCATCAGCCGGTCGATCAGGTGGCGGTGGCCGATGAAATTGACCCGCTCGATACCCGGCGTGCCGTCGGCCACCCCGGCGCAGGCCAGCAGCACGTCCACTCGTCCCCCGCACTGGTCGAGGGCGCCGTCGATCGACGACCGGTCGGCCAGGTCGACGTGGATGGGCCGCGCCCCGGCCAGGGTGACGGCGGCCACGTCCATCACCACCACCTCGGCCCCGGCGTCCTGCAGCAGCTCGGCGGCCGCCGCTCCCATGCCGGTGGCCCCCCCGACCACCAGGGCCCGTTTCCCGTCGAAGCGGAATGCGTCGGCCATGGTCACGTCACAACCTCCCCGGCGTCCCGACGGCGGTCAGGCGACGATGCCGCGGATCTTGAGGTCGATTATGGCCTCTTCGTCGAGGCCGATGCCGGCCAGGATGCGGTCGCCGTGCTCGTTGAACTCCGGGGCCCGCCTCGGTACCGGAGGCTCCTCGTCGAACTGGACCGGCGCCGCCACCAGCCGGAACGGCGTCCCCGTCGCCGTCTGACAGTCCTGGATGTAGCCGTTGGCCACCGTCTGGGGATCGGCCGCCGCCTCCAGGGTGTCCTGGACCACGGCCCACTGCCCGATGAAGCCGTCGAGCTGCTCCCGCCACTCGACCAGGGTGGCCGAGGCGAAGTGGTCGGTCAGGATGGCCACGGCGGCGTCACTGTTCCCCATGAGGGACTGGTAGTCGGCGAACCGGGGATCGGTGGCCAGCTCCGGACGACCGATGGCCTGGCAGAGCGGCGCCCAGTACTTGGCCGGCTGGAGGCAGGTGAAGGCCAGCACCCGTCCGTCCTTGGTCTCGTAGTTGCGGGACAGCGGATTGGACCCGACCCGGTCGGCCGGCGGAGGCGCCCAGGGCATCCCCAGCACCAGGGACAGAGCCACGGCCTGGCCCATGGCCCACATGCCCACCCCGAGGAGCGACACGTCGACCACGGTGGCCTCACCGGTGCGCTCCCGGTGGAACAGGGCCCCCATGATCCCACCGGCGATGGTCATGGCCCCGATCGAGTCCCCGAAGCCCGGGGCCGGCGGGACCGGCACCAGGTCGTACTCGGGCCGCTTGGCCCCCACGGCGATGCCCGACCGGGCCCAAAAGGCCAGGGCGTCGTACGAGCCCTTGTCGGCGTCCGGGCCCCGCTCGCCCTGACCGGTGCCCCGCACGTAGATGATCTCGGGGCTGTGGGCCCGGATGTCGTCGACCCCGATCTTGAGCTTCTGGCGCACGCTCGGGAGCTTGTTGGTGAGGAACACGTCGGAGGTGGACGCCAGCGTGTAGAGGATCTCGAGACCGTCGGGAGATGTCAGGTCGAGACCGAGGCTCTGCTTGCCCCGGTTGGAGTGCTCGAGCAGGGCGTGGACGTCGCTGGGCACGATGGCCAGTCCCGAGGAGGCCAGTCCGCGCATGGCGTCGCCCCGCTGCACGTGTTCGATCTTGACGACCTCGGCGCCCCAGTCGGACAGTAGGGCCGACGCCGCCGGGACGAAGGTGTGCTCGGCGACCTCGAGGATCCGGACACCCTGCAGGACAGCGGTCACTCTCTACCTCCGACGATCGTGGTTACCGAGGGCCGGCGACGGCGCGCTCCCCCAACTGGTGCCGAGCCGGCCGGGCCCGGGACAGAGCCCCGTACCCCAGAATCGACAACGATGAATCTAGCTTGACGAGATCGTGATTCTCAAGAGCGGGTACCCACTCGTCCCCGAGGCGGTGCCCTCAGGCCCGAGGGTCCCGTGGCACCCAGTTCGGCGGCCGCTTCTCCATGAAGGCCCGCATCCCCTCCCGGGGCTCGTCCGAGTGCTCGAGGGCCCAGAACATGGTCTGGTAGTCGATGTCCCCATAGCGCTCGTTGAGCATGCGCTTGACGTGGGCCCGGGCCGACGGGGCCGTCTGGAGCACCTGGTGGGCCGCCTCCGACGCCGCCGCATGGAGCTGGTGGTGGGGAACCACCCGGGCGATGAGCCCGAGACGGTGGGCCTCGGCGGCGTCGAACGGCCGGGCCGACAACAGCAGGTCCCGGGCCACGGCCACGCCCACATGGGCGGGCAGGACGGCGGCATAGGTGGCGTCGGGGATGCCCCGGAGGAGCTCCGGTACCCGGAACGTGGCCCGGTCGCTGACCACGGCGATGTCGGCCAACATGGCGATCAGCAGCCCCCCGGCCTGGCAGATCCCGTTCACGGCGGCGATGACCGGGGCCTGGCTGTCGCGGATGGCCAGGAACGGGAGGACGTCCTGGCCCAGGTGGTCGGGCACCGACTCGCCCGGCTCGCTCCGGCCGCCCAGGTCGCCGCCCGGGGCGAACACGTCCCCCACCCCGGTGATGACGAGGGCGGCGAGCTCGGGGTCGCGGTTTACCAGGCCCACCGCCCGCTTCAGCCCGTAGTACATGGCGGGGGTCAGGGCGTTCCTGGCCTCGGGCCGGTCGATGATGCACCAGGCGATTGGTCCGGCCCGCTCGAAGCGCAGCATGGCCGTGCCGAGGTCGTCATCCATGCGGTCCTCCCTCTCCCGGCCACCGGCCCCCGACCGCCGGCCTTGCTACGATATTACGGCTCTCGTAAATGCACAATCGAGTAATGATTTTGCGACAATCCCGCTTTCGGCCGAGCCCAAGGAGGACCGCATGGCCCGCCCCCGGACCCCGGAACACATCCACCTGCGCAGCGCCGGCATGCTCGACGTGGCCGGCGGCTCGGTCGTGTCCCCCGGCGACCTGCTGATCGCCGGGGAGCGGATCCTCGACGTGGCGCCGGCCACGGTGCCCGACGGGGCCGTCGAGATCGATCTGGGCGACCTGACCCTGCTGCCCGGGCTGATGGACATGGAGGTCAATCTGCTCCTCGGCGGACCCGACCACCGGAGCCCCCTCAACGCCGTCCAGGACGACCCGGCCCTCCGCACCCTGCGGTCGGTGGCCAATGCCCGCCGGACCCTCCAGGCCGGGTTCACCACCGTGCGCAACCTCGGTCTGTTCATCCAGACCGGCGGGTTGCTGCTGGACGTGGCCCTCATGAAGGCCATCGACTTCGGCTGGTTCGAAGGGCCCCGGGTGGTGCCGGCCGGGCACGCCATCACCCCCACCGGGGGCCACCTCGATCCGACCATGTTCCAGGCCCTGGCGCCCCACATCATGCCCCTCACCGTCGAGGAGGGCATCGCCAACGGGGTGAGCGAGGTCCGAAAGGCCGTCCGCTACCAGATCAAGCACGGCGCCCGGCTGATCAAGGTGTGCGCGTCGGGCGGGGTGATGTCCCATACCGGGCCGGCCGGCGCCCAGCAGTACTCCGACGAGGAGCTGGCGGCCATCGTCGACGAGGCCCACCGGGCCGGGCTCAAGAGTGGCGGCCCACGCCCACGGCGACGACGGTATCCGGGCCGCCCTCGAGGCGGGGATCGACTGCATCGAGCACGGCTCGCTCATGTCCGACGAGACCCTCGACCTGCTGGTCGGGCTCGGGCCGCTTCCTGGTGCCGACCACCTACCTGGCCGACGGCATGGACGTGTCCCACGCCGCTCCCGAGCTCCAGGCCAAGGCGGCCGAGGTATTCCCCCGGGCCAAGGAGACCATCCGCCGGGCCATCGCCCGGGGCGCCCGCATCGCCTGCGGGACCGACGCCCCGGCCATCCCCCACGGGAAGAACGCCAAGGAGCTGGCTGGCCCTGGTCGACCGGGGCATGACCCCCCTCGAGGCCATCCGGGCCGCCACCACCGTGGCCGCCGAGCTGATCGACGTGGACGACCGGGGGCGTCTCGAGGCCGGCCTGCTGGCCGACATCATCGCCGTGCCGGGCGACCCGCTGACCGACATCGGCGTCACCGAGGACGTCCGGTTCGTCATGAAGGGCGGCCAGGTGTACCGCCACAGACGGGGGCCGCCTGAGGCGCCGCCACCCGTCGGGCCGGCGTCAGGCGGCCGAGCCGGTCCCGATGCCGTGGAGGATGAGGTTCCACAGGTCCTCGGCCGGATCGCCGTCGTCGGTCCGGAGGGACAGGCCGCCGATGGTGGCCGAGAAGGTGTTGAACATGATGGCCTCGAGCGACGATGCCGACGATGGGGCCGCTGCGGAGGCCGGAGCGGACGGCGCCGGCGGCCGCGGCCTCCTGCAGGACCTCTTCGAACACCGCGACGAGAGGGGCGAAGACCCGGGCCGCCTCTTTGGGATGTTCGGTGAGCAGCTGCTGGGCGAACTCGGCCATGCCCAGGGGCCGGCGTCCGTCGGCGCGCCGGGTCCTCGGCGGTCCTGGCTCGAGGGGGCCGGCACAGCCAGGTAGTACTCCACCACGAAGCGGTGCAGCCGCTCGAGGGGATCGTCGGTCTGGGCGATGACCTGACGCGCAGCCGCTCGGCCGTCGACCGCACCTGCTCCTCGAACAGGGCCAGGAGCAGCTCGTGCTTGCCCCCGAAGTACTGGTAGAAGCTGTGAAGCGACTGACCCGAGCGCTCGACCACCTCTTGGACGGTGAAGTCCCCGCCGGCCTCGAGTCGAAGAGCTCGATGGCCGCATCGAGGAAGCGCTGGACCCGACTCTCGGCCCGGAGCCGGGCCGAGTCGAGCGACCGGGCCACCGCCTGCTCACGCCGGCTCGGTCCCTCGGGCTCGGTGGCCTCGGCTGCCAGATCGTTCTTCGTCACCCAGCAGAGCGTACCCGAGGATGCCCGGACCCCCTCGACCTGGTGGCGGTGCCATCGGACCCGACGACCGGACCGGTGGCGTCAGGTGTTGCGGCCGCCGTTGACCCCGATCACCTGCCCGGTGATGTAGCCGGCCTCCTCACTGACGAGGAACGCGGAGGTGACGGCGATGTCCTCGGGCGTCCCCACCCGTCGGACCGGGGTCAGCGACGCGTGGTACTCGACCCCTTGCCCAACAGTCCCCGCTGCTCGGTCTTCCGCAGCATCGGCGTGTCGATGAAGCCGGGGGAATGGTGTTGACGGTGATCCCCTGGGGCCCGAGCTCCAGGGCCAGGGCCTTGGTGAAGCCGATCACCCCGGCCTTGGACGCCACGTAGTGCGTCATGAGCTGCTGGCCGCCCTGCGCACTCGAGGACGAGATGTTCACGATCCGGCCCCACCCCTCTTCGATCATGTCCGGGACCACCGCCTGGCAGCAGTCGAAGGTGCCGGTGAGATTGACGGCCAGGATGCGGTTCCACTTCTCGGCGGTGATCGACAGGAATGGGTCGAAGCCGTCCATGCCGGCGCTGTTGACCAGGATGGTGGGTGGCCCGAGCTGTTCCCGGGCCCGGTTGACGCCGTCGTCGATCTGCGCCCGGTCGGTCACGTCGACGGTGAAGCCGGCGGCGGTGCCCCCGACGGCGGTGATGGCGGCGGCGGCCGCCTCGGCGGCGGCACCGTCGCGGTCGAAGATGGCCACCGACCGGCCGTCGGCGGCCAGCCGCTTGGCGATGGCCAATCCGATCCCCGAGCCCCTCCGGTGACGATGGCGGTGCGGGGCGAGGTCATCGGATCGGCTCGTCTCCGGACATGCAGCTCTCCTTCGGGTGGGACGCTCGGTTAGAGGATCGCTTTTGCCCACCCAGAATCCTGTTTTCAGTTTCTAGCAGCCGGGTGGCGTCGCCTGCTCCCCACCGTGGCCGGCTCCCGGGGGTGGTCGGGTGGCGGCCGAACTCGGTGTCGGGAGCCGGACGTCCCGCCGTCCGCCGGCTCCCGGTGGTGGACCCCGGTGGGCCGACGGCGGGGGCCGGGCCGGCCGGCAGCACCCCGCCTGGACGTCCGTTGCCAGTCAATGAGAACTCCGTTACCATTTACCGACATGGCACTCTCCAAGCCCAGCCCGGTGGCGCTGGGCGTGCCCCCCGACCGCCGCTTCCACCGGCTCCGGGTGGGCCGTGTGGTGCGGGAGACGGCCGAGGCCACCTCGTTGGTGCTCGAGGTGCCCGACGATCTCCGTGCGGCGTTCGCCTACCGGTCCGGACAGTTCTGCACCCTCAGGGTGTGGGTGGACGGGGCGCCCCACGTCCGCTGTTACTCGATGTCCTCGGCTCCGGCGGTGGACGACGAGTTGCGGGTCACGGTGAAGAAGGTGCCCGGCGGCACGGCGTCGACCTGGATCCACGACCACCTCACGCCGGGGAGCATGGTGGAGGTAGCCCGGCCGGCCGGCTTCTTCCGCCTCGGCCCCGAGGACCGGGACGTGATGGCGTTCAGCGCCGGGAGCGGGATCACCCCGGTGATCTCGCTGATGAAGACGGCGTTGGCCACCACCTCCCGGCGGGTGCGCCTGCTCGTATGCCAACCGCGATCTCGAGGCCGTCATCCTCCGGGCCGAGCTCGACCAGCTGGGCCTGCGGTACGGCAGCCGGTGCGTGGTGGTCCACCATCTGGACGTCGACCACGGGCTGGTGGGACCGGACGACGTCCGGGCGGCGGTCGACGGCATGGAGGAGGACGCCGAGTTCTACCTGTGCGGCCCCGCCCCCTTCATGGACGTGGTGGAGACCACCCTGGTGGCCGACGGCATCGATCCGGGTCGGATCCACATCGAACGGTTCACCCCCGACGACCGGCCGCCGGAGCCGGTCCCGGTGGACGGGGCGGCCGCCACCACCCGCATCACCATCGAGCTCGGTGGCCGGACGGCATCGACCGACCACTATCCCGGCACCACCATCCTGCAGACGGCCCGGCAGCTGGACATGGGCCCGCCGTCCTCGTGCGAATCGGGCAGCTGCGCCACCTGCATGGCCAAGCTGACAGAGGGGACGGCTTCCATGCGGGTCAACAACGCCCTCACCGACGACGAGGTGGCCGACGGTTGGGTGCTCACCTGCCAGGCGCTGCCCACCAGTCCCACCCTGCACGTCTCCTACGACTGCGAGGAGGACTGATGGGGGAGGTCCCGGTGGCCGACGTCATCGAGCTCCAGCAGCTGCTGGCCCGCTATGCCGTCGCCATGACCAAGGACGACGTCGAGGCGGTGCTGGAGGTGTTCACTCCGGACGGCACCTACCGCGCCTTCGGAGACACCTACCCCCTGGCCGACTTCCCGGCCCTGGTGGCGGCGGCCCCCAAGGGGCTGTTCCTGGTGGGGCCCCCGGCCCTCGACATCGAGGGCGACACCGGCACCGGGCAGCAGCCCCTGTGCTTCGTCGACCAGACGAACCACGACATGCGCATCGGCTACTACACCGACACCTACCGCCGCACCCCCCAGGGCTGGCGGCTGCACACCCGGTCGATGACCTTCCTGCGGAAGAGCGGCGCCCGTGACGCCGGGCGGGCCCACGACCCGACCCGACCCACCCCGACGGCCGGTCTGATGGAGCTCGACGAGTTCCGGGCGTCGCTCGACGTCTGGCTCGACCGGCACGACCGGGACCTCAGGGCCGGTCCGCCGGCCGAGACCCTGGACGGCCAGATGGCCCAGCTGGCCAGGGTCAAGGAGCTCACCTACGAGGCCGGATGGATGCGCTGGGGATGGCCGGTGGCCGTCGGCGGGCTCGGAGGGTCCCCCCTGCTCCGGGCCTATCTGGGTGAGGCCCTGACCTCCCGGGACCTGGTCGAGCCGGGCATCTACTCCATGACCGAGGTGCTGGCCCCCACCATGATCGACTACGCCGCCCCGGAGCTGGCGGCGGCCATGGTGCCCCGGCTGCTCAGCGGGGACGAGACCTGGTGCCAGGGCTTCTCCGAGCCCGGCACCGGCAGCAATCTGGCCGCTCTGACCTGCCGGGCCACCCGGTCCGGCGACGCCTGGCACGTCGACGGGCCAGAAGGTGTGGACCAGCCTGGCCCAGTACGCCGACCGCTGCGTGCTGCTCACCCGCACCGGGCCACCCGAGTCGGCCCATCGGGGCATCACCGCCCTCTTCGTGGACATGGACACCCCGGGCATCGTCGTCCGGCCCATCGAGACCATGCACGGGTCGCCGGAGTTCTCCGAGGTCTTCTTCGACGACGTCGTCGTCCCCGTCGAGCGGACCCTCGGCGACGAAGGCCAGGGCTGGTCGGTGGCCATGGACCTGCTGCCCTACGAGCGGAGCACGGCGCTGTGGCATCGCGCCGCCTACCTGCACACCCGGCTGCAGGACCTCCTCGAGGCCGTGCCCCCCGACGCCCTCGACCCGGTGACGGTGGGCGAGGTCACCCAGCTGCTGTACGCCCTGCGGGCCCGGTCCCGGGCCACCCAGTACCGGTTGGCCGCCGGCGACCGCCTCGGGGCCGGAGACGTCCATCGACAAGGTGCTGGTGGCCACGGCCGAGCAGGCGGTGTTCGATCTGGTGGCCGACGGGCTGGGCCCGGAGCTGGCCGTCGGCGACGATGCCGCCAGTCGGCCGGTGGCGGCGCCAGTTCCTCTACTCGCGGGCCGCCACCATCTACGGTGGCACCGCCGAGATCCAGCGGAACATCATCGCCCGCCGGCTGCTCGATCTGGGGTCCGACCGTTGATGGAGGGCACCGACCGCCAGCTGTTCGAGCGCAGCCTCCGCCACGCCGTGCGAGTCCGACACCGGCCCGGACCTCGATGCCGCCCTCGGCCGAGTCGGGTGGCACGAGGCGCTGGCCGAGGACCCGCCGACCGGCCGTGTCGGTCCTCTTCGAGCTGCTGGGCGCCGCCAATGCCGAGTCGTCGGCCCTCGCCGCCGTCCTCGGTCGTGGCCTGGGGCTGCCCTCCCCCGGGCCGGGCGGGCTCCTGCTCCCGATGCCGGGGCCCGGGACTCCTCCCGGCACGCTGGAGGGCGGGAGCCTGACCGTCGGCGGTCTCTCCACCGCCCCGCCGGTCGACGCCGGCCCGATGCTGGTGGTGACCGGCGCGGACGACGCCGTGGTCGGTGGCCGAGGTGTCGCCGGCCGACCTCGTCCACCGGCCCGTCGAGGGGATGGCCCCCTTCCTCGGCCTGGTCGAGGTGACCGGCACCGACGTGCCCTTCACCGCCGGGCCCGACCTGGCGCTGGGGCGACTGGGCCCGGGCGGTGGACCTGGCCCGCCTGGCCGTCGGCCACCAGCTGGTCGGGGCGTCCCAGAGGATGCTGAGCCCTGGCCCGCCAGCACGCCGTCCAGCGGATCCAGTTCGGCCGGCCCATCAGCTCGTTCCAGGCCGTCCGGCACCGGCTGGCCGACACCCTGGTGGCCATCGAGGCGGCAGCCGCCGCCCTCCAGTCGGCCTGGGACGACCGGTCACCCACCACGGCGGCCATGGCCAAGGCCCTGGCCGGACGGGCGGCGGCGGACGGCGGCCCGCCACGGCCAGCAGGTCCTGGCCGGCATCGGCTTCACCACCGAGCACGAGTTCCACCGCTCCGTCCGGCGGGTCCTGGTGCTCGACGAGCTGTTCGGGACGGCCCACGCCCTCACCCTGGACCTGGGTCGCCAGCTGCTGGCCACCCGCCAGCTGCCGCCCCCCCTCGACCGACTGTGAGACCCCCGGGTCAGAGTGACGGGGCCAGGTCGCCCAGCAGCTGCGCGGGTGCGCCTCGGAGGAGGCGATGAGCTGGTCTCGGCCCTCCCCGATGGGCACCACCCGCACCGACAGGTCGGTCATGCCGGCATCGGCGAAGGACCTGCAGGCGCTTCTCGGATCGTCGACTCACTGCCGGCCAGCCAGGATGTCGCCGACACTTCGGGCGTCACCCATGATCGAGCAGCTTCTGGTAGTTGGGTGAGACCTCCGCCTCGGCCAGGATCCGGTTGGTCCGGGCCACGGCGGCGTCGATCTCCCGGTCGCCGCACAGGCACACCGGGACGCCGGCCACCACCCGGGGGGCCGGCCGGCCGGCCGCCTCGGCCGCCCTGCGTCAGGTTGGGGACGACGTGGGTGCCGATGGCCCGCTCGTCGGCCATCCACAGGACGGTCCCGTCGGTCCGGTCGCCGCACAGCTGGAGCATGCGGGGACCCAGGGCGGCCAGGAGCACGGGCGTGGGGGTGACGTCGGTGATGTCGAGCGGGTTGTGACCCGGAAACACATCGTTCTCGACGTCGACCGGGCCGGGTCCGGCCAGGGCCTGGTCGAGCACGTCGAGGTAGGCGCTCATGGTGGCCACCGGATGCTCGTAGGGCAGGCCCAACATCTCGTCGATGACCCAGTGGTGGGAGACGCCGAGCCCGACGGCCAGCCGGCCCTGGCACACGGTCTGGACCGACAGCGACCTGCTGGGCCAGGGCGATGGGATGCCGGGGCTGGACCGGCACCACCGCCGTGCCGATCTCGATGCGGCCGGTCTCCGCCCCGACGAGCGGTGGCGGCGGTCAGGGCGTCGAACTCGTCGGGGATCTGGGGGATCCACACCGTGGCCAGTCCGGCGTCTTCGGCCCATCGGGCGTCGGCCTGGAGCCGCTCGACCTTGGTCCCGTACCGGCCCCGCTCGGGGCCGATCATCAAGCCGATGCGCACGGATCGCCGGCCGGCTCAGGAGGTCGGGGCGCCCGGAGGGGCCGGCACGTCCAGGACCAAGGCCGTCGACATGCCCCCGCCGGCACACATCGCCGCCACCCCGGTGCCGCCGCCCCGGCGGCGGAGCTCGTGGACGAGCGAGATGACCATCCGGGCCCCCGTCATGGCTATCGGGTGGCCGAGGCTGCAGCCGCTCCCGAGCACGTTGACGATGGAGTCGTCGATCTCCAGGATCCTGGTGGTGGCCACGCACATCGAGGCGAACGCCTCGTTGATCTCCCACAGATCCACGTCGTCGATGCGGAGGCCGGCCCGTCCGAGAGCCTTGGGGATGGCGATAGTCGGGGCCAGACCGGTGTCGGCCGGGGGGACGCCGGCCGAGGCCCACGCCCTGACCACGGCCAAGGGCTCGAGGCCCAGTTCGTCGCTCAGGGCCCCTTCGACCATCACCATGGCGGCGGCGCCGTCGTTGATGCCGGCGGCATTGCCGGCCGTGATGGTGAAGCCTTCGATCTCGGGATGGAGCGGCTTCAGCGAGGCCAGCTTGTCGAGGCTGGTGTCCCGCCTCGGATGCTCGTCGACGGCGAAGGTGAAGGTCGACCCGTCCCGCCGCTCGACTTCGATGGGGACGATCTCGTCCTCGAAGCGACCGGCGTCGATGGCCGCCGCCGCCCGTTGGTGGGATCGCAGGGCCCAGGCGTCCATCTGCTCACGGGTGACTCCGGCGGTGACGGCGGCATTCCAGCCCACGGTGATGGACATGTCCATGTTGGGGGCCTCGGGGGTGTCCCGGTGGCTGGGCGACATCCAGTCGGTCCACTCGTCGGTGCCGGGAATCCGGCGTGAGGCGCGCGGGGCGGTGGACTGGGAGTAGGCACCACCGGCCACGATGATGCGGTCCATGCCGGCACCGATGGAGGCCGCCGCCCCCTGCACGGCGGCCAGCGACGACGCGCAGTGGCGGTTGTGGGCCACCCCGGGAGCATTGACCAGTCCCGCCTCGATGGCGGCGTAGCGGGCGATGTCGCCCCCGCCGTAGAGGCTCTCGCCCAAGGCCACGTCGTCGACCATGAGGGGGTCGATGCCCGAACGCCGGACCGACTCGGCGATGACCGTGGTGGCCAACTCGAAGGGGTCCACATCGACCAGTGATCCCTTGAACGCCGTCCCGATCGGGGTGCGAGCCGTCGAGACGATCGCCGCATCTTGCATGTTCTGCTCCTCCTGGTGAGAGTGACGTCTTCCTCCGTGGTCGAGCGCCCAGTGTGCCCGATCGGCCGGACCCGGACCATCGGTCTACTTGGCGGTGAACCTCAGTCCGCCGTCGAGTCGGATGTTCTCGCCGTTCACGTAGGAGTTGCCGACCACCGACTCCACCATCTGGGCGAACTCTTCGGGATAGCCCATCCGCTTGGGGAAGGCGATCCCCTGGGCCGGGTCCTCCTTCAGGTGCTGGAGAGCACCGAGCATGAGGGGCGTGCCCATGACGCCGGGGGCGATGGCGCACACCCGGATGCCGAGCGGCGCCAGGTCGCGGGCCATGGGCAGGGTCATGCCCAAGATGGCGGCCTTGGCGGCGGCGTAGGCCACCTGCCCGCTCTTGCCCTCCAGGCCGGCGATCGAGGCGGTGTTGACCACCACACCCCGCTGACCGTCATCGTCGGGCTCGCCTTCACCGATGGCCGCCGCCACCAGGCGGGTGGTGTTGAAGGTGCCGAGGGCGTTCATCGCCATGGTCTGGGTGAAGGAGTCCTTGTCGTGGGGCACCCCGCCGTGGCCCACGGTGCGCCCGCCACCGACCCCGCCACCGGCCACGTTGACCAGGATCGACAGCGGACCGAGCGACCTGGCCGCCTCGATCGCCCCCGCCACCGCCTGGTCGTCGACCACATCCCCGCCCACCGCCACCGCCGAGCTCCCGATTTCTTCGGCCAGGGCACCGGCCCGGTCGCCGTCCCGGTCGAAAACCGCCACCCGTACGCCCCGGTCGACCAGTCGACGAACCGTGGCCGCTCCCAGCCCCCCGGCGCCCCCGGTCACGATGGCCGAACGTCCCTCCACCTCCATGGCTTCGATCCCTTCTCCTCGGTCGGGCGAGCTCCCGGTCCGGTGGACGGCCCCGGAATCCGGGGTCCCGACCACCTGGTCACGGCGGGACCGGACCCGCTCATCGGCCCCGGCGCCCCGGCCAGCCCGAACGATAACCATCATCTCTTCAATCTGCAACATGATTATCCAAACTCCGGTAAGGGGAACCGGCCCCATCGAAACGTTGTTATCGACGGGACTGGCGCGACCGGGCCGCAGCCCGGGACAGCCGGTTCGACCGGTACCCCGGGACGAAGTCGCCGGCCCGGCCGGCCGGGTGGGCGCCCTCTGGGCCGAAGACACCAGCCGGGACACGGACCGGGGGGCGTGGTCCGGTCCCGGCTGGCACGGTCGAGCCCCACAGGGGGGAGGGGACCCGACCACCTCGATGCTGATCGCCCATGGTCAACCAGCCATGGTCAACACCGAGGAGAACGGTGGGTGGCGGCTCACGGCTACGACCCGCCCCGTGGCACGTCGCGGAATGCCACCTCCCGGTCGTTCGATCGTTCCCGTGGCATCCCGAGCACCCGCTCGCTGATGACGTTGCGGGCCATCTCGGTGGTGCCCCCACCGATGGTCGCCACCTGACGCAACAAGAAGTCAGAACCGCAGAAGGCCAGCTCGCCGTCGTCCTCGGTCCAGGCCACCCCGGCCGCCCCGGCCAGCTCGAAGGCGATGGTCCGCCGGCGGGCGGTGGCCACCCCGCCGAACAGGCGGCCGATGGCGGCCGACTGTTCGGCCATGGCTCCGGTGGCGATCCCTTCGCCGATCCGCCGCCGGAGCTGGCTGTCGACGATGTCGAGCATGCGCGCCTCGCCCACCAGATCGCTGGCCCAGGGGTCGGAGAGACGCCCGGTCTTTCGGGCCACCGCTTCCATCCGGGTACCGGTGCCGCCGTGGGTCGTCCCGGCCGGCACCGTCACCAACGGGGAGTTGGTCAGCATGCGCTCGTGGAACATCCACCGGGTGCCCACTGTCCACCCGTCGTCGACGTCACCGACCCGGTCGGAGTCCGGCACCCGGACGTCGGTCAGGAACTCCTGGCAGAACTCCTTCGAGCCGTTGAGCATCTCGATGCGATGGACCTCGAGGCCGGGTTGGCGGATGGGCAGGATGAACACGGTCAGGCCGCGGTGCTTGGGCACGTCCCAGTTGGTGCGGGCCAGGCAGAGACCCCAGTCGGACCACCACGCCCCGGTGGTCCAGATCTTGGAGCCGTTGAGCACCCACTCCTCGCCGTCGGCCACCGCGCTGGTGAGGGCGCCGGCCACGTCCGATCCCCCGCTGGGCTCGGACAGGAACTGCATCCAGATCTCATCGCCCTTCAAGATGGCCGGGAGGTGGGTGAGCTTCTGGTCCTCGGTCCCGAAGTCCAAGAGGACGGCGGCGCAGGGCGACAGGGTGGGGGCCTGGATCCGGGCCGGGTACTCGTGGCCGGCCAGCTCCTGGTTGAGCACCCGCTGGTGGGCCGGCGTCAGCCCCTGTCCGCCGTACTCCCGGGGGAAGCAGATGCCGGCCAGGCCGGCGTCGAACAGCATCCGCTGCACCTCCCGGTCCCGGGCCACGGCGGCCAGCTCCTGGTCGTCGGTCCGTTCGTTGCGCAGTGGGCCCATGGACTCGTTGGCCACCGCCGGCCGGAGGTGTTGTCGGACGAAGGCGCGGGCCCGTCGCCGGAAGTCCTCGATGTCCTCCACCTCTGGCCGGCTCACGGCGAGCCCTCTCGTTCGGCCATGGCCGCCAGGCGCTGGCGGTGGTCGGCCGGCGTGCCGTACAGGCCCCGGTTGAGGGTGTGGCGGCGGAGGTAGAGATGGAGATCGTGGTCGAAGGTCACCCCGATCCCGCCGTGGATCTGGACGCAGTCCTGGACCAGATCGGTGCCGTACTCGCCGATGAACGACGACGCCGCGCTCGAGAAGTTCCTGGGCATCGGGGGCCCCGACGGCTACGGCGGCGGTGGCGGCGTCGCTGACGGCATGACCGGCCTCGAGCCATGTCTTCATGTCGGCAAAGCGGTGCTTGAGCTCCTGGTAGGAGGCGAGCGGCCGACCGAAGGAATACCGGTCGAAGGCCCACTCGACCGTCATGTCGAAGGCCGTCTGCATGGCCCCGACCGACTCGGCGTTCCCGATGGCCACGGCGCGCTGCAACTGTCGCTCCACCTGTTCGTCGGCCTCCCCGACCCTTCCCACCACGGCCGGGAGGGGCAGGCGGGCGTCGTCGAAGGTGACCACCGAGAAACGGCGGGTCAGGTCGACGGTCTCCATGGGGGAGATCGACACACCGGGGGTGCCCGCCGGGACCAGCACCTGGGTCAGTCCCGACCCGGAGCGCCCGGTGACCAGCAGATGGTCGGCGGCGCCCGCCGATTCGACCGGTCGCTTGACCCCGTTCAGCACCACGCCGTCGCCCTCGGGGCGAATCTCCAGGGTGACCTGGCCCAGCCGGTCGTTGGGCGGGCGTTCACCGAGACACCAGGTGGCCACCGACTCCCCCGCTGTGAGGTCGGCGATGACGTCCCGGTGTCCCGGGCCGCCGGCCTCGCCGAGGGTGGCCGCCACCACGTTGGTGACGGCCAGTGGCCCCGGGGCGGCGTGCCGGCCGAACTCGTAGGCGGCCAGTCCCAGATCGACGAGACCGTGCTCCCCGAGGGAGCCGCCGCCGTGTTCCTCTCCCACCAGCAGGGACGTCCACCCCAGTTCGGCCCCCCGGCGCCAGTAGTCCCGGTCGAAGCCCGTCGGGTGGTGGCGAAGGCGGCGCAGCTCGGCCACGGGGACCAGGTCCTCGAGCAGTTTCACCGTGGTCTCCCTGAAGAGCTCCTGATCAGAACTCAGCGCCAGCAACATGGTCCGCCCACCTCCCCCCGTATGTCCGTTCCTCTACACCCGCCGGCCGGGCCGGCGGCGACTCCGGAGGTCGAAGTTACTTTGAAAACGTCGTTTTGTCTATGTGTATGTGAGACTTCCTCAAATACAGAGTCATCATCGTCCCTGGCCACCGGCCACGGCCGTCTCCCGGCGGCGTGGTCACGTACCGTCCCGCCGGAGGAGGAGCACGCTGGAGGGGACCCCGCCGCCCGAGGTCACCACCGCGGTGGCCGCTCCGGCCACCTGCCGGTCGCCGGCGTCGTGCCGGAGCTGCATCACCGCCTCGTAGAGGAAGCCGAAACCGTGGGTCCGGCCCTCCGAGAGCTGACCCCCGTGGGGGTTGACCGGCAGCTGGCCGCCGAGGGCGATCCTACGCCCCCCGTCCAGCCAATCATGGGCCTCCCCGAAGCCGCAGAATCCGAGGGCCTCCAGCCAGGAGATGGCGTTGAAGGTGAAGCCGTCGTAGAGCAGGGCCACATCCACGTCGGCCGGCCCGAGACCGGTCCTCGACCACAGGTGGGCGGCCTGGCCCAGGACCTGGGGCTCGTGGGTGACGGTTCCCTGGTCCCAGGACACGCGCTCGGTGATCTGGGTCCCCACCGCTTCGACCCGGACGGCCGGCCGGGGACGGTCGGCGGCCATCGAGGCCGCCGACACGACGACGGCGATGGAGCCGTCGCAGGGCACGTCGCAGTCGTAGAGGCCGAACGGTGAGGTGATCGGCCGGGCCGACAGGTAGTCGTCCATGGTCATCGGCTGCCGGTAGATGGCGGCAGGGTTGCGGGCGGCGTTGGTGCGTCCGTTGACGGCGATGAGGCCCAGCAGCTCGCGGGGGGCTCGGTATCGGTGCAGGTACTGCTGGGCGTTCATGGCGATCCAGTTGGCCGCCGACAGGGCCCCGAACGGCGCCCGCCACGCCGACGGACCCGACGAGCGCCCGCCACCGGCACCGCCGTGGCCGAGGGCGGCGAACGACGACTCCCAGACCGTCCGGAAGCACAGGACGTGGCGGCACAGACCGGCGGACACGGCCAGCATGGCGGCGACGACGGCACCACCCGGGCCGGGAAGGTCCCCGCCCCCGTTGATCCAGGTCGGATGGAGCCGGAGGGCCTCCTCCACCGCGGTGATCCCCCCTTCGCTCATGCCCATCCCGGCCGGCCCCGGATAGGTCGAGAGCCCGTCGATGTCGTCGAGCACCAACCCGGCGTCGGCCACCGCCTCCAGGCAGGCATCGACGGTCAGCGAGAGGGGATCCACCAGCAACCGGCGACCGAGGGCCGACCGTCCCACCCCGGTCAGTACCGAGCGGTGCTCGAACCGGTCGGGGCCGACCGGCGGGCGGGTCCGGGGACGCTCGGGCTCGCCGACCGGGTCGGCCGTACTCCACCGACCGGTGGGAGCGAAGAGAGGCAGCCACACGTCCTCGTGGTGCTCGAACCGGACCGACACCTCCTGCCCGATGGCCACTGCCGCCGGGTCACTGTCCACGATCATGGTGGTGAGCCGGACCCCGGGGTCCTCGTCCAGCGCCACCACGGCGACGGCGTAGGGCGGCTCGAAGGCGGGGTGCCACTGGTGCCGGTTGACGGTGAAGCCGATGATCGTGCCCCGACCCGAGACCACCCTCGGCTCCCAGGCCCGGCTCCGGCACGCCGGGCAGATGGGCACGGGTGGGTGGACCAGGGTGCGGCACGCCCGGCAACCCTGAATGCGGAGGCGACCGTCGGCCCCCGACGACCAGAACCACTCGGTGGCCGGCGTCAGCTCGGGCAGGGGCCTCACCGAGCCGGTTGGTCCAGGCCGGCCACCAGATCGGGGCCCCCGTCGGTGAGGGTGCCGATGATCTGGGGGAGGTCGGCCGTCGTGCGGATGCCGGGGGCGGCGGCCCACACCACGGGCACGGCGTTCACCGCCCGGTTGGCCGTATAGCCCGGGGACCATGCGCCCATGTCCTCCAGCGGGACGGCCAACCTAATCTCGACGTCCAGCGGGGCATCGCCCACCACCGAGATGCGCCAGCCGGTGTCCCTCAGGTCCCAGGCCGGGTCGAGGTCGGCCGTGCAGTACCAGGTGGCGGAGAACCCGAGGAGCTCACGGCCGTCCCGCATGCCCATGACCCTCATCCGTTGGGCGGCCACGGTGCCGGCTTCCAGGATGCCGGCGGCGATCTCCGTCTTGCCGCTGGCCACCGCCACCTCACCGGTTCCCACCACGTCGTCGAGGGGTAGGGACAGGGCGTCGGCCACCGACCGGAGAGACGGTCCGAAGCTCTGGACCCCGTGCGACCATCGGCTTTCGCCGAAGGAACCCGGATCGGTGCCGAATCCCATGAGGGTGAACAGGAGGTCGGGCGAGTCACGCCGGGACAGGTCGGCGAACTCCTCGATGACCAGCCGCTCCAACCGGCGCTGGATCGAGGTGAGGACCAAAGGGACGGCTTCGGTGATGAAGCCGGGGCTGCTGCCGGTGCTGTGGATCGAGGAGCGGCCGCCCTCACAGGCTGCCTCCACCCGGCGGCGGTTCTCGGCCTCCATGCCGGCGGGATGGTGGAACTCGCCCCGGGTGGTCACGATGTTGGCGCCCGACTCCAGCAGCCGGCACACCACGTCGAAATCACACTGGCGGGGCATGTAGAGCACGCAGTCGGCGCCCAGGTCGACGATGTCGTCGACGTCCCGGGTGGCCACCACCCCGGTGGGGTCGAGCCGGCACAGCTGGCCGGCGTCGAGGCCGGCCTTGTCGGGCGAGAACACGTACACCCCCACCAGGTCGAGGCCCGGATGCTCCACCACGGTCCGCAGGGAGCGGGCACCGATGTTGCCGGTGGCCCACTGGACCACACGGAGCGGGGACACCCCGTGGTCGGCCATCACCCGTCCCGGTCCAGGGCCGCCTTGTACAGCACGTTCTCGGCCAGCCGCATGTGGGCGGCATCGACCAGCTTGCCGTCCCGGCCGATGGCCCCCACCCCGTCGGCCTCCGAGCTCCGGTACACCTCGATGGAGCGGCGGGCCTCGGCGATCTCCCCGGGGGTGGGGGCGAACACCTCGTTGGCGATGGCGATCTGATCGGGATGGATGGCCCACTTGCCGTCGAACCCCAACAGGCTGGCGTGCACGGCCGATCGTCGGAACCCCTCGGGGTCCTGGTAGGCAGGATGGGGCGCATCGATGGCATCGATGCCCGCGGCCCTGGCCGCCGTCAGGACCTGGACCCGGGCGAAGTGCCAGAAGTCGCCGGGATAGGCACTGATCGGATCGAAGTTGCCGTCGACCCGGGCCCGCAGCGAGGCCGAGAGGTCGCCGGCCCCGAAGATGATGGCCTCCAGCCGATCGCTGGCCCGGGCGATCTCGGCGGCGTTGGCCAGACCCTCGGCCTCCTCGATGAGCACCTCGAGGCCGATGGGCTTGGTCAGGCCCAGCTTGGTCTCGAGTTGATTCAGGAGCACGTCCACCCACCACACGTCACGCGCCGATCGGGCCTTGGGCACGATGAGCACGTCCAGCGACTCCCTGGCTCCGGTCACCACCTCGATGATGTCCCCGTGGCACCACGGCGTGTCCAGGCCGTTGACCCGGACGGCCCGGACCGTACGACCCCAGTCGCAGCCGGTCAGGGCGGCCACGGCGGTGTGGCGCGCCGCTTCCTTGGCCACCGGGGCACAGGCATCCTCGAGGTCCAAGAAGACCAGATCGGCGGCGGACCCGGCCGCCTTCTCGCACATCCGTTCGCTGCTGGCCGGGGTGGCCAGCTCAGATCGTCGGGCCCGGGGTTCTCTCACCGCTGCCTCCTTCGCCGTCACCGTCAGATCACCCCGGCCGCCCGCAGGGCGTCCAGCCGGGCGGGGTCGACGCCGAGAAGGTCACCGAAGACGGCATCGCTGTCGGCGCCGAGGCCGCGGCCCAGGTGGTCGACCCGACCCGGTGTCTCGCTCATGACGGCCACCGGGGCCTGTACCGTCATCGGGCCGAGGTCGGGATCGTCGATCTGTACGAATGTTCCCCGGGACCGGAGATGTTCGTCGGCCAGCAGCTGTTCGGCGTCGTAGATGGGTGCGGCGGCCACCGAGGCGGCCTCGAACGTCGCCATGGCCTCGGCCAACGTGCGTTGCCGGACCCACTCGGCCACCAGGGTGTCGACCTCACCGGCCCGCGCTTGGCGGGGCACCGGGTCGACGTAGTCCGGGTCCTCGGCCAGGTCGGGACGGTCGATGGCCCGGTAGACGCGGGCGGCGATGTTGGGGGAGGCACTGGAGATGGCCAACCACTTGTCGTCCGAGGTCCGGTAGGCGTTGCGGGGCGCACTGGCATCGAAGCGGTTGCCCACCCGGCCGGTGACCGTCCCCAACTGGTCGAAGGCCAGAGTGGACGACTCGATGAGTCGGGCCAGCGGCTCGATCAGGTTGACGTCGACCAGCTGGCCCCCGCCGCCGTGCACGTCGCGGTGATAGAGGGCCATCATCACCGCGTAGGTGGCGGCCAGGGCGGCCACGCCGTCGGCCAACATGAACGGCGGCAGGGTGGGCGGCCCGTCGGGCTGCCCGGTCAGATGGGCGAAGCCGCTCATGGCCTCGGCCAGGGTCCCGAAGCCCGGGCTGTCGCTCCTCGGTCCTCCCCGTCCGTAGCCGCTCACATGGAGCATGACCAACTGGGGGTGGCGCCGGTGGACCGATTCGTAGTCGACCCCCCAACGGGCCAGGGCACTGGGTCGGTTGTTGACGATCAGCACGTCGCTGACCTCCAGCAGGCGGTGGAAGAGGTCCTGGCCGTCGGGTTGACGGAGATCGAGGCTGACGCAGCGCTTGTTGCGGCTCATGCTCTTCCACACCAACCCGATCTCGCCCTTCCGGTCGCCCCAGGTGCGCAAGGGGTCGCCCGCCCCGGGCTGCTCGACCTTGATGACGTCGGCCCCGAACTCGCCCATGGCCGTGGCCACCAGGGGCCCGGCGGCCAGGGTCGCGGCGTCCACCACCCTCACACCCCACAGCGGGCCCCGCCCCTCAGGCATGGTGTACCAGCTCGGGACGGGCCAGTCCCAGGGTGTCGCGGAGGGTGGCGCCGGTGTAGCGGTCACGGAACACACCGCGGCGTTGGAGCTCGGGGACGACCAGTCGGACGACGTCCTCGTAGGCGCCGGGGGTGTGGGTGGCGGCCACCGTGAACCCGTCGCACGCCTCGGCCTCCATCCACTCTTCCATCTGGTCGGCCACTTCGGGTCCGGTGCCGACGAAGCGGGGACCCTGTAGGAGGGTGGCCCGGTGGCCGGCCAGGTCGGCCAAGGTCACCGTCTCCCCCCCGATGTGCTTCTTCAGGTTCTGGACCAGGCCGCGGATGCCCGACACCGAGCCGATGAGCTCGTCGGTGATGGGGGCGTCGAGGGCCAGGCCGGAGAAGTCGTAGTTCATCAGCTCCGACAACAGGGTCAGCGACGCCTGGGGATCGACCAGCGAGTGGAGGAACAGATCCTCGCGTTCCTCGGCATGGGCGTGGGACTCACCCACGACGGTGTACACCATGGGCAGCATCTTCACCGACTGGGGGTCCCGGCCGGCGGCGGCGATGGCGTCCTTTTGGTCCTTGTAGTGCGAACGGGCGACCTCGAGCCCGGGGTCCCCGGTGAAGATCAGCTCGGCCCAGCGGGCGGCGAAGTCACGGCCCCGCCCCGACGAGCCGGCCTGGAGCAGCACCGGGCGGCCCTGGGGTGACCTCGGCACGGTGAGCGGTCCCCGGGCGCTGAACCACTCGCCGGCGTAGTCGAGCTCGTGGACCTTGTCGGGATCGGCAAAGGTGCCACCGGCCCGGTCGAGGACCAGAGCATCGTCCTCCCAGGTGTCCCACAGACCTGTCGCCACTTCGAGGAACTCGTCGGCCCGGTCGTAGCGGGCGTCGTGGTCGAGGTGCTCTTTCAGACCGAAGTTCTGGGCCTCGCTGTCGTTGACCGAGGTGACGATGTTCCAGGCCGCCCGCCCACCGGACAGGTGGTCGAGGGTGGCGAAGGTGCGGGCCACGTGGAAGGGCGAGAAGTAGGTGGTCGAGTAAGTGGCCCCGAGGCCGATCCTCTCGGTGGCGGCGGCGGCGATGCCCAGCACGATGCTGAGGTCGAGCTTGACCGGCCGGGCCCCGAGGCGGACGGCGTCGGCCACCGACCCGCCGTAGATGCCGGGCATGGCCAGACGGTCGTCGAAGAACATCATGTCGAAACAACCCTCTTCGAGGGTCCGGCCCAGCTTGGCGTAGTAACTGGCGGTCAGGAACCCGTGCTCGGTGGCCGGGTGGCGCCACGACCCGGCGTACACCGTGGTGCTGCCGGCCTGCATGAACCCCACCAGGGACATCTGCCGCTTCGCCACCATCACGGGCACGCTCCTCTCGTTGGTCCCTGCCGGCAGGGGCCGGGATCTCGCCGGTCCCTGCCGGTCGACGGCCGAGATCGCCCGGCCTCCCCACGGCGGTGCTGGCCCTCCCCGTCGGTTGAAATGTAATATCTGATATGCCAGACAGCAAGCTCATCGGGGGGACGGTGCGGGCCCGCGCCGCCAGCGAACTGCGTGACCGGATCCTCACCGGCCGGCTGCAGCCCGGGTGGCGCATCGACCTCGACGAGATCACCCGCGAGTTCGGGACCAGCCGCACGCCGGTGCGCGAGGCGCTCCTCGAGCTGTCCTACGAGGGCCTGGTGTCGGTCACCCCCCGCAGCGGCATCACCGTGCTGGGGATCAGGCCCGAGGATGCCGTGGACAATTTCGCCGTCTTGGCCACGCTGTCGGGCAAGGCGGCCGAATGGGCCGCCGAGCGGATCACCGGTCCCGAACGGGACGAGCTCCACGTCCTGGCCGAGGCCATCGACGGTGCCGACGATGTGGTGGCGGCCAACTGGACCTTCCACCGGGCCCTCAACCGGGCCTCGGGCTCGCCGCGCCTGTTGACCTACCTGCGCCAGGCGGTCCGGGTGGTGCCGGCCAGCTACTTCGAGCTCTTCCCCGAACAGGTCGGCCGTAGCCGGTCCGATCACGCCGTGCTCCTCGACGCCATCGACGGCGGCGACGGCCGGGCGGCCCGCGCCCTCAACGAGGCCCACGTCCTCGATGCCGGGGCCGCCCTGGGCGACTGGTTGCGAGCTCGGGAGACCGAGACCGGCCGGCCGGCCGGGAAGTCGGCCACCGGAGCCTGATCCGACGACGGCTCGGGCCCGTTCAGCCGGCGGCGGCCACAGCCCGTCGAGCCCGGACCCGGAAGCCCTCGAGCTTCTCGTCGGGGGTACGGACCCGGGTGCTCCGCGCCATGGTCGATATGTCGTGTCCCACCGCCCGACGGCGCAGTGCCCCCACGGTGGCGTCCTCTTTGGCGATGCGGGAGAAGGGGTCGAAGGAGTACCACCGCATGGCGTTCTCGTGGGTCATCTTGGCGATGTCGTCGTCGGGCACGGCGTTCTTGGTGAACTCGCGGTCCAGTTCCTCGGGGGCCTCGGGCCACATCGAGTCACTGTGGGGGTAGTCGGCCTCCCAGGCGATGTTGTCGATGCCGATGGCCTGGCGGAGTTGGATGCCCACCGGATCGCTGATGAAACAAGTCAGGAAGTGCTGGCGGAAGACTTCGCTCGGGAGCCGGCCGCCGAAGTCCTGGAGCGTCCAGGCGTGATGCATCTCGAAGGTGCGGTCCACCCGCGACAGGAAGTACGGCACCCAGCCGGTGCCGCCCTCGGACAGGGCCACCCGCAGGTCCGGAAAGTTCTTCAGTACCCGGGACCACAGCAGATCGGCCGCCGCCGACTGGATGTTCATGGGCTGCAGGGTGATCATCACGTCGGGTGGGGAGTCGACAGCCGGGATGGACAGCCGACCCGACGAGCCCAGGTGGATGGAGAGGACGGTACCGGTGTCGCAACAGGCCCGCCACACCGGGTCCCAGTACTCGTCGTGGAAACTGGGATAGCCGAGGGCGGCGGGGTTTTCGGTGAAGCTCAGCGAGTGGCAGCCCTTGGCCGCCACCCGCCGGATCTCCTGGGCGGTGAGGTCGGCGTCCCAGATGACGGGGACGGCCATGGGGATGAACCGTTCGGGGTAGGCCCCGCACCACTCGTCGATGTGCCAGTCGTTGTAGGCCCGCACCAGGGCCAGTGACAGATCGGGGTCGTCACTGGCGAACACCCGGGCGGTGAAGGTCGGGAACGAGGGAAAGTTCATGGAGGCCAGCACGCCACCGGCGTCCATGTCCTTCACCCGCTCGTTGACGTCGTAGCAGCCCGGTCGGACCTCGTCGAGGCTTTGGGGCTCGAGCCCGTACTCCTCCTTGGGCCGGCCGGCCACGGCGTTGAGGGCGGCCGTCTCCATGACCACCTTCCCGAAGGTCCACACGTCGGAGCCCTCGGCGTTGCGGGTGAGCTTCGGGGCCCGGTCGTGGTACTTGGCATCGAGGTGCCCGACGAACAGATCGGGCGGCTCGATGACGTGGTCGTCCACGCTGATCAGGATCAGGTCATCTACTTCGCTCATGGCTTCCCTCCCGGGATTTGACGATCGTGGGACCCGGTCACGAGGCGTTGGCCGTCGTGGTGTTGGGGATGTCCTTCCCGCATGTCGGTTGGGAGGAGATCGGGGTGAACCCGTTCGGCTCCGCCTTCATGACCCAGGTGCAGTTGGGCGAGTCATGACCGAAGATGGTCGAGTAGTTGATGGTGTCGGGCAACAGGCCGTTGGCGTTGTAGGCCTTCAGTCCCCGCAGGTCCTTGATGACCGCCGACCGCGTCGGGTTCGTCCCCGCCATCTCCAGGCCCTTGATCATGAGGTCGGCCCCGGCCCACGACTCGTACTGGCCGAAGTTGGGGAACTGGCTCGAGGTGAAGTGCTCGTACTTCTCCAGGGCGGCCTGCATCTGTTTCGTGCCGGCGTCGGGAAGGTCGAAGGGCCGGAACAGGGCCAAGAAGTAGTCACCCTGGAGGGTGTTCCACACCGAGGAGTGGATGACGCTCGGCTCGTAGCCGGTGGCGAACACCACGGCCTTGAGCTTCACACCGGCCTGCTTGAGCGCGGTGGCCAGGGCGTAGTTGGAGTTGTTGTCGAGGGCCGGTATCAGGGCGTTGATGTTGTGCTGCTTGGCCACCAGCGCCGTACTGGTGAAGTCGACCCCGCCGAAGGGAACGGTGGTGTCGAGGACCCCGACCTTGCCCCCGGCGGCGGTGAAGGCCAACGCCGCGCTCGATGGCCGCTCGGCTGGAGGAGGGCGAGATGCTGTAGCCGTAGGCGCCGAGGTTGGTCCCGCCGTGCTGCTTGAGGAAGGTGCCGAGCAGGGTGTTGACCGGATACTTCGGATCAACGCTGCCGAGGTCGGAGGCGAACATGTTGGTGTAGGGCTGCTCGCCCCATTCGGGCCCGTCGTCGTAGGTACCGGTGACCGGGACACCCGCCTCCTGCGGGTACTTCGCCGCCAGAAAGAACAGAGGGCTCTGCGACACGATCCCGAAGGCCTTCGAGTCGGCGTCCTGCACGGCGGTGGCGATGGACGAGGGATTCGTCTGGTCGTCGATGATCAGCGGGACGAGCTTGTGCCCGTTGACCCCGCCCTCGGCATTCTGCAGAGCGATCCGGGCCTTGAACCCGGCCGGCGACGTCCCGTTCTCGGACGCCCCCTCGCCGGTGAGGTCGGTGATGTAGGCCAGGGTGATCGGAGCCGGCGAGGCCGAGGCGGCGGTGGCCGTGGTCGCTGCCGTCACCGTGGCTCCCACGACCAGGAGCGGCAGCGCCGCCAACACGGCCATCCCCACCTTGGCCAACCGACGGATTTTGGGCATTGTTCCTCCATGGTGTGCGGGTTGCTGCTTTGATCGGACGCCGGAGACACCGGCAGCCGGGTTCACGGTTCTCACTTCAGGACTTCCCCTCCTCGGACTCGTCGGCCGGCCCCCGGTGCTGTTGGCCGGAGTCGGACGGAACGAGCGGATCGTCACTCTCACTGGCCGGTTGCAACCGCAGTCGTCGCCGTCTCGCCCTCTCCCAGATACCGGTCCAACACTTCTTCTCCGGCCTCCGAGGCGGGTCCCGACCACCCCACCCGACCCCGACTCAGGATGACGCAGTTGTCCGCCATGGACAGGGCGCGGTGCACGAACTGTTCGCTCAACACGATGGTGATCCCCGAACGCCGAGCCTCCTCCAGGCTCTGGAAGACCGACTCGGTGACGAGGGGGGCGAGACCGAGCGACAGCTCGTCGGCGATGACCAACCGGGGGGACACGGCCAGCGCCCGGGCCAGGGCCAGCATCTGCTGTTCTCCACCGGACAAACTGCCGGCCCGTTGCCCACTGCGCTTGCCGAGCACCGGGAATTTCTCGATGGCCCGTTCGATGGCGTCGGCCCGCTGGTGGCGCGGCTCCTGCCCCACCGCCATCCGCAGGTTCTCGGTCACCGAAAGGCCCGGAAAGATGCCCCGACCTTCGGGGACGTACGTGAGACCCAACCGGCGGACGCGGTGGGCGGACGCCCCGGTGATGTCCTGGCCGTCGAACCAGATACGACCCGTGGTGGGCGGCACCAGACCGGAGACGGCACGGGCCAAGGTGCTCTTGCCGGCTCCGTTGGGACCGAGGACGGCCAGCACCGTCCCCGGGGCCACGTCGATGGAAACCCCGAACAACGCCTGTGACGGGCCGTAGTGGACGTCGATGTCGCTCACCCGCAGGAGGGGCTCGGTCATGGTGGATCAACCCAGTCGGGCAGGACCTCGTCGAGCAGGGCGTCGATGAGAGGCGGTGCTTCGGCTGGCGACCGCTGAGGCTGTTCACCGTCTCCCAGATAGGCGGCCCGGACGGCCGGATCGTTGCGGATCTCCTCCGGGCCCCCCACCGCCAACATCTCTCCGAAGTCGAGGACCACCACCGAGTCCGACAGGGCCAGCACGGCCGCCACGTCGTGCTCGACGATGACCAGTGAGAGATGGCGATCGTTGTGGGCCACGATGCGTCTGAACACCGAAAGCAGGTTCTCCGAGCCGTTGATGTCGAGGCCGGACAGAGGTTCGTCCAGAAGCAGGACGTGGGGATCGCTGGCCAGGGCCCGGCCGACCTCGACCAGACGGATGACCCCCAGGGGGAGGGCGGCCACCGGTGCGTCAGCCACCCGGGTGAGCCGCAGGAGCTCGAGCAGTCCGTCGATCCGCTCGGTCTCGGCCTTCGAAGGAGGGAACAGCGAGCGGGGATCGACCATGTCCCGCCACAGCCGCCTGGGGGAGACCCGGGCCCGGTGGGCCAACACCAGGTGCTCGCGGACGGTCAGTCCCATGAAGAGCTCGGGTTGCTGGAACGTCCGAGCCAGCCCTCGTGACGCCCGTGATCGGATGGAGGCGTGGGTCACGTCCTCGCCCCGCAGCCACACCGTCCCGCCATTGGGTCGCAGGAGTCCGGACAGCACGCCGAGCAGGGTCGACTTGCCGGCCCCGTTCGGTCCCACCAGGCCCACGATGCTTCGGGGTGCGACCTCGAGGGAGACGTTGGAGAGCGCCGTCAACCCTCCGAAGCGCATGGTGATCTCCCTGGCGGCCAGCGACAGTGAGCCGGCACCGGTGGCCCCGGGGAGTGCGGTCGGCTCGGTCACCGACGACATCAGGAGACCTGCTCCACCATCAGAGGCGCAGCCTCGACCGGCTGGGGCACACCGGAACCGGCGGTCACGCTCTCGACGACCTGTCGTCCGCCCAGGGTGCCGGGGACGGCGCGCACCATCAGCCGACGCACTCGGCGACCCTGCTCGGCCAGCACCCCGTCGGGGTACCGGGCCACGGCAATGGCCCCCAGTCCGAAGAACACCGGCACCAGGTTGGCCGTCCAACTCGGCGCGTAGGCCTGGAGGATGGCGGGTGGCATGACCAGGGCCAGCCCGGCGATGAGAGCCGCGGCGTTGGACCGGATGCCGATGGTCACCAGCACGGCCAGCCACACGATCCCGGCAAAGGTGGCGAACTCACTGGGTTGGAACGTCGTCTGGGCCAGGGCCAGCAGTCCTCCCCCGATGCCGGCGATGAGGGCGGCCAGTCCCCCGGCCAGCACCTTCATCTGCACCACGCTGACCCCGGAGGTTTTGGCCCCGGCGTCACTCCAGCGGGCTGCGTTCAAGGCCAGCCCGGTCGTCGACCTCCGGAGGTTGACGATGAACAGCGCCACCACGACGAAGGCCACCAGGCACAGGTAGGAGAAAGCGATGTCGGACGTGGCGAAGCCGGGCCGGTTGAGGTTCAGCCCGAGACCCTGGTTCACGAAGCTCGGCAGGGTGAACACGAGGTTCTCGACCAGGAGCCCGAAGGTGAGGGTGACCAAGGCGACGTACAGGTCGCCGAGACGGATGCTCAACAAGCCGACCACGGCCCCCACCGCTCCGGCCACCAGTCCCCCGACGACCACACCGGCCAGGACCGGCCACCCGTAGTGGTTGGCCAGCTGGGCGGTGGTGAGGGCCCCGACCCCGGCGAAGGTGATCTGGCACAGCCAGAGCATCCCGCCCTCCCCGGTGACGATGGTCCACGACAGGAAGATCACGCCGTAGGCGAAGGCCTGCGCCACCAATCCCACCCAGTAACCGCCGAGGATCATGGGCAGGGCCCCGGCGACCACGATGAGCCCCACCGGGCCGGCATAGCGGCCGAAGAAGTTGAGCGACGCCGTCTCGACGACGTTGGTGGTCGATCCGGCCAGCCGGCTCTCACCCTGGGGCGTGATGGCCCGATCGAGGGCGCCTCCCCACCCGTCGTTCTCCCCGATACTCCCCCGCCGGATCAGGCTGTAGACGAGCACCACGGCGATGACGATGAAGGGAACGGCATCGATGATCTCGCTGGTCCAGGCGCTGGCCGGGGGGAGGTAACGCTGGATGAGCGATGTGGCGATACCCATCAGGAGGGCCACCCCCACGGCCACCGGGAGATTGCGGAGCTTGGCGGCGATCACCGCCGCGAAGGTGGCGGCGATGAGCAGGGTGAAGTTGGCGGCGTCGAGTCCGATGATCGGGGCGGCCAGCACGCCGGCCAGGCCGGCGAGGAAGTGCTGACGGCCCACACGCCGATCGACACCGCCCCCGGATTCGTCCCCGACAGGTCGGTCATGGCCGGTGAGTCGACCATGGCCCTCACCTTGAGGCCCACGTCGGTGAACCGCAGGACCACCGCCCCGACGACCACGGTGACGATGACGCAGCCGTAGACGATGATCTGGTCGAGGGTCACCGGGACCCCGAGGAAGTGGAAGACCCGGACGGGCTGGGGGGCCAGGCCCGGTGCCTGCTGAATGGCGGCGTCGCCGAAGATCAGGGTGGCCAGCGAGGGGATGGCCACCGACAGCCCGATGGTGGCCACCACCTTGATGAGGGGTGACGACAGCCGGAGGTGGCGGAAGAGGACGGCGTAGAGCACGACCCCGAGGGCGGGGGAGGCGATCCCGATGGCCACGACGGCCGCCGGCACGATGCTCCAACCCTCCTGGGTATTGAGGAAGTAGTAGAAGCGGGCGATGAAGAAGGCCAGCGACCCGAAGGCGAAGTTGAGGATGCCCGAAGACGTGTACGTGATCACCAGGCCGGCGGACGCGATGGCGTAGATGCCACCCAGCACGAGTCCGGCGATCACGAACTGAAGCACTGCTGTCCCCCTTTCTTGCCGCTCGGGGCTCCACCGGGTGTGGCGGAACTCCAGCTCATGCCGAGAGCACTACGACCCGGTCCGCGGGAGCATCCAAACCTCCCCTCTGCTCTCGCGCAACACCGTATATCAAAAGAGGAGATGTCGCTTGCTCAGCCCGAAACGTCCTTCTGTTCTATCGACACACCGTATATCACCAGAGGAGATCTTCGTGTCGGCGAGAGGGACACCGACGGGGTTCAGGCCCAGGTGGTCAGACCGGACCGGGCACCTGCCGGTCCGGCCGGCCTTCAGGTCTTGGGCGCCAGCAGCCGTTCCAGGCTGGCCCGGGTCCGGTCATCCTGCCAGTGCTCGAGCACCTGTCGATCGAGGGCCCGGCTCCCCTGTTCCCCGAGGGTGGTGAGCAGTGGTCGGCGGGCCGATGCCTTGGCCAAGGCATAGGCCCGGGCATCGAGCGAGGCGAGGTCCTCGGCAGCGGCCACGGCCGCCGCCTGGAGCTCGGATGCCGGCAGGCTCCGATGGGCCAGGCCGTACCGGCAGGCGGCCTCGGCATCGAGCAGCTCGGCCTCGAACATGAGCCGCTCGGCGTTCGGACCACAGACATGGCGCAACAGTGCGATGGCCACCATGGGAAAGGCCACGCCCACCCGGAGCTCGGTCACACCGATCCGGGCCTGGTCGGCGATCAATCTCCTGTCGAAGGCACAGGCCAACAGGCAGCCGCCGGCGATGGCCGACCCGTTGACGGCCACCACGGTCGGCAGGGGGCAGGTGAAGATGCGAAGGAACGCCTCCTCCAGGGCGCCCAGCAGGTCTTCGGTGTAGCGCAGGTCGTTGGCCAGGACCTCGTTCACGTTGAGCCCGGCCGAGAACACGGAGCCCTCACCGGTCATGACCACGGCGTCGATCTCGGGCTCGTGCTCGCACTGGTCGATGACCGTCGTGATCTCCCTGAGGGCCTCGAGGTCGAGGGCGTTCACCTTGTTGCTGGCCAAGGCGACCACCGCCGTGCGGTTGATGCGCGACAGCTTGATTCGCCGGAGCGGCGGCGGATTCGTCACGTCTCTGTCCTGTCGGGTAACAAGCGTCCCACCTCTCGGGACGGCGACCGATCTGGTGCGCCGACGATCGGCCATCGTAGGAGGTGCAGTCCCCTCCGTCTCGACGGGAGGGGTGCCGGCCCGCTCAGCGGTACTGGCGGGGAACGCCTTCCAGGATCACGGTCTTGGTCTCGAGGAAGGGCAGGAGCCCTTCGGTTCCGCCTTCCCGCCCGATGCCCGACTGCTTGAAGCCCCCGAAGGCAATGCCGAAATCGGTGCGGAAGGCGTTGTGGCCGACGGTGCCGGATCGCAGCCGGCCGGCGATGTGGCGGGCCCGATCCACGTCGGGAGTGAACACCGAAGCGTTGAGGCCGTAGACGGTGTCGTTGGCTATGGCCACCACGTCCTCCTCGTCGTCGGCCGGAATCACGCTGAGCACCGGACCGAAGATCTCCTCTCGGGCGATGACCGACGAGTTGTCGACATTGGCGAACACCGTCGGCTGCACGTAATAGCCGCGGTCGAGATTCTCGGGCCGTCCGCCCCCGGTGGCCAGAACGGCTCCCTGTTGCACACCCTGGGTGATGTAGCCCTCGACCCGGTCGCGCTGGCGACTGGAGACGAGCGGGCCCATCTGGGTGGCCGGGTCGAAGGGATCGCCCACCCGGACTTCGGAGAAGGCCCCGGCCAGTGCCTCCACCAGCTCGTCGTGACGCCGACGGGTGACGACGATGCGGGTCAGCGAGGAACAGACCTGTCCGGACAGTGAGCACTCGGCCTTGGCCAAGGTGACGGCGGCCTGGTGGAGGTCCATGTCGTCGAGGATCAATGCCGCCGACTTCCCGCCCAGCTCCAGCGTGCAACGGGCGATCCGCTCGCCGCAGATCGAGGCGATGCGCCGACCGGCCGCCGTCGACCCGGTGAAGGTGATCTTGTCCACCCGGGGGTCGCCGACCAGTAGTTCGGACACCTGGCGGTCGGCGGTGACCACGTTCAACACGCCTGCCGGCAGGCCGATGGCCTCGGCGATCTCGGCCACCACATACGCGTCCCCCGGGGCTTCCGGTGAGCACTTGAGTACCACGGTGCAGCCGGCCAGCAGGGCGGGGGCCAGCTTGTAGGTGATCAGCCCTATCGGAGCATTCCAGGGAATAATGGCGCCCACCACGCCAACCGGCTCCCGCACCAGCACGCCGAACTCCCCCATCTGCGGCTGGGCCCGCTCTTCGAATGGGAAGGTGGAGGCCAGACCGGCATAGTAGTCGAAGCTGCCGGCGATGCCGGCGGCCCCACGCCGGGCCATGGTGTAGAGGGCACCCGACTCCCGGGGCCAGATCTGTCCGATGTCCTCGGCCCGTTCCCGGAGGCCGGATGCGAAGCCGGTGAGGAACTCGGCCCGGTCGGCGTGGGTCATGGTGGGCCAGGGCCCGACGTCGAAGGCCTGTCGGGCGGCGGTCACCGCCCGGTCGATGTCAGCCGGCTGGGCTTCGGGCACCCGGAAGTACACCTGTTCGGTGCTCGAGTCGATCACGTCGAAGGTGGCGTCGGAGGACGGGACGACCCACTGGCCGTCGATGAAGAAGCGGTCGGTGTGTCGCAGGGGAACCACTGTCTCGCTGGTCAAGGTCACGTGGTTGGTCTCCTCTTCGGTGGCCGGCTCGGCTCGGCCGGTTGTCGGCTGCCGACGCCGACCAGCGTACTCATCCCATCCACCCGTCGGGCGTGGTCAACTCGACCACCGGCCTCTTGTCACCGGGCGACCACCCGCTTTCAGGGCTTGGGCGGTAGGCCGTCCCGGTAGGCCACCGGCAGCAGCTCGATCAGCTGGCCGTCGGGATCGCGGATGAACAGAGCGGCGCCGACGTCGCTCTCCTCGATGATCTGGCCTCCCCACTCGACAGCCCGCTGGGCGGTGTGGCGAACATGATCGACCGAGATCGACAGGTGGGTGAGGCCGGGCTCGTTCATGGTGCGGACCCGGAACGGAGCGACGGCCCCGGGGGCGGCATAGTGCATCAGCTCGAGAACGAACCCGTCGAGGGTCAGGTACGAGGCGGTGACCCCGAGCGGCGGCGTCAGACCGCTGAGCTTGGCCGTCGGTGCGTCGGGCGGGTTGATCTCATACCAGAACCGGAAGCCGAACACCTCCTGGTAGAACTGCTTGGACCGCTCGAGATCGGTGACGACGTGCCCTGTGTGGTTGTAGATGCCCATGCGCTGTCTCCGGTCCCGCCCGCCCAGTGATCCGTGCCGGCCCGGCACATTGTAACGACATCGATCGTCACGCCATCGGAGGACCGACCACCCCGACCCGGGAGCTGGTTCCCCTGGCAGGGTCCCACCACTATGGGCTAAGCCGGCCCACGCAGGGGGGAGCCGAATCGAATGACGTTCCCGTCGGGGTCGGCCACCGAGCCCTCCCGCTTGCCGTAGTCCTCATCGCTCGGCCCGTCTACTTCGAGCCCCGCCGTTCTCCATTCCTCGGCCACCCGATCGGCGTCTTGACAGTGGAGGTAGAGAGCACCCGTACCGGGAGGTCCCTCCCCTGCTCGAGCAAGGTGGATGGTGAGGTCCCGATCTCGGCGAGCAAAGGCGTAGGAATCATCGAGGATCGACACGTCGAAGCCGGCCCGCTCGAACCAGGCGGTCGATCGGGCCACATCAGCGACCTTGAAGATCGGTTCGAACCCGGTGACCGACCATCTGCCCGTCATGAGCTGCAGTTGGCCGTCCCGCTGGGCGTTCAGCCCGGCCAGGCAGTGGTGGCAGATCGGCAGATCGGGGTGCGACCGCAGCCTCACCCACCGATCAACTGACATCGAGCAGCACGTGCACTCCACAGCCACGTCCGGTAATGGTAGATGACCACCCGTCCTGGTCGACCGGCTCCGGGTGGACGAGGAGGCAGACGTGGCCGCGGCGCGGCCGGGCGTTACTGGCTGGCGCTCGTTGGAGGCTCCGGTGCCAGACTTTCGGCATGTCGGCGATCTACGACCGCATCGGACAGGGGTACTCGAACCATCGCTCCACCGACCCGGACGTGGCCGCAGCCATCAGGACCGCCCTGGGACCGGCAGTCTCCATAGTCAACGTGGGGGCGGGCACCGGCTCTTATGAAGCCTGCGCCCCAACGTGCATCGCCGTCGAGCCATCGACCACGATGATCGCCCAGAGGCCAAGCGGGAGTGCACCGGTCATTCAGGGTGCGGCGGAGCGCCTGCCACTGAGATCGGACTCGTTTGACGCCGCCATGGCCCTGCTCACGGTTCATCATTGGACCGATGTCGATGCCGGCTTGGACGAACTGCGGCGAGTGGCCCGTCGTGTTGTCGTGTTCACCTTCGACGCTTCCGTTCATGACGCATTTTGGTTGTTCACCGACTACCTGCCCGAGGCCGTGGCCAGAACATCGCAGCGACCTCCTACCCCTGAGGACATCGGGGAGCGACTCGGTGGTGCTCGGGTGAGCGTGGTGCCGGTGCTGCCCAATTGCCGGGACGGATTCGCGTCGGCCTACTGGAGACGGCCGCACGCCTACTTGGATCCCGAGATTCGGAGGTGCTGTTCGGGTGTCGCCGAGCTACCCGAATCTCTCGTGGAGGAGCGGATGGGGCGACTGAGCGCCGATTTGGACAGCGGCCGCTGGAGCGCCAATCATGGGCGGCTGCTGAACGCCGAATCTTTCGACGGCGGTCTCCGCCTGGTGGTGACCCACTGACCCGGCTCGGCCTTGGGAGCGAGAGCGACCCGGCCGATGACCGGGACGATCAACCCGAGGACGATGACTGTCGCCAGGCTCGATGTCCAGCTCCAAGCCTCCATGGGCCACGACCGAGAAAATCCCTCGATTCGGGTCACCCCTTCAGGGCGATGCAGGCCTCTCTCCATCACAAGGTCGTCGACCAAGGTTCCAGCGACCAGAAATGCTCCAGATCGCACTTCGGCGACCCTGAATCCATGCGATCTGTAGAGCGCAATAGCCGCCGCATTCGTCCCGAGGTCGTGGGGGGTCAACTTTTCCGCTCCTCGACGAGTGGCTTCCTCGATGGCTCCGGCAATCAGGCGACTGCCAATCCCGCGGCCCTGTTGTTCCGGTTCGACGGCGATTCCGCCGATGGCCATCTCGGTACATCTGGGTCGTCCTCGGTTACCGACCTCAATTTCACGTAGCCGATGGCAGTTCCGTCGCAGTCGGCCACGATCACGTTCTCAACGGGGTCTGACGAGAAGAAGTCCACTACCTCACCCCACAGGGGGATCGGGGAGTCCGAGGATGACCTTGTAACTCGATCGAGGAATGCCAGTCGCCGCTCGTCCTCGGGCGAGGCAGCTCGCAGTCGAATCACACCCACAGTGTGGACCAGGACCATCTGGTCGGGAGTCGATTACCCAGATCGGCTACAACGCTCCCGTCAGTGGGGGCCAAGTAGAAGATAGGAGGACGAGCACGGGAGCTGCATAGAGACGGACTCACAGCTGATGGCCAGAGCGGCCGCCGGTGACAACGAGGCGTTCGGTGACCTGGTTCGCCGCCACCAATCGGTCGTGTATCGGTTTCTGGCCCGTCGGGCCGGCCCACTCGATGCCGCGACCTCCTGGCCGAATGGCACCAGTGGCTCTCATCGGAACCGGCCCCGAAATGCCGGATGCGGCTCGGGCTGGACCCGCTTTCGGGGGTCCCTACCGGCGTACCACACGGAACACGGGGTAGAGCGACGCCACGGACTGGAACGCCGATGACGGTTCCTTCCACCCGACCTTCACATGAGGCCTGGCCCCGACAGCAAAAAACAGGTAGCGCCTGATGATGGGGGCCCGATCGGGGACGGGAACCTCGACCAGTCGAACCGGTCCCCGTCTCCCGTGGGTCAGCACGGCTTCGCCGTTCGAAGCTCGAACGTTCTTCACCCAGTTCGACAATGGCCAGAGGCACGCGAATTGCCTGTCCACTTCGCCGCCCGCGGACCTCGAGGACTGAGGCGATCGGCAGGATACGCGGAAGAGGACCGGCAATGAAGCGGCGATGGATCGCCTTGCCTCCGGAGTGGGCCTTCCCCCGGGATAGAGCGCCCTCATCTTCTCGGCTCGATCCACAGGCCCATTCTTAGCCGTGCTGAACCCTGGGCCTTTTGCCGGCTTACTCGTCTAAGACCGGCTCACTCCCACAAGTGATGGTCTCGCGGCTTCGGTTCGGGTGGCTTCCCCTTGAAACCCAAGAGCCTCAGAAGGAACATTCCGAACCGGTTCCGCTCCTTCGCCATCTCGGCCTCTAGGGCTTCGGCTTCGTGGTCGCCCGAGACGTGGTACGAGAATGTCGTGTAGTCCTTTCCGTAACCCCTGTACTTGGACGTCATGGAGGCCTAGCCGTCGAGGACAGCCGGGAAGAATGCGCCTACCTGCACGCCGGCCAGTCTAGGCATCCCAGGTCCGGCAATTCCGAGGTTCAGCCATCCCTCCGGTCCACGAGAACCCCGACCGGTCCGGCGTTCGGATCCGTTCCCTGGTGTGTTGGCTACGAGACCGAGGCGAACCTCAGTGTGAATGGTGCCGCCGTCGGCCTGTACCGCCAGCTCGGAAGCCTTTGGCCGCCTATCTGCACGCTGACCCTGACCTGAACCGAGCCGAGCTGCACGGAGACCTTCCCGTTGTTCGCCGAGAAGGTGCGTGACTGACCGGCGGGCACCAGGTCACCGGAGAAAGCCGGATTTGTTCCATAGCCGGAGGCAACCCAGCATGGGCCACTGGTGGTCACGACCACACGGTAGTCGGATGCCGGTATCCCGACAGTCCCGACTGTGGAGGTGAACGAGGTCTGAACCGTCCGAGGTGGGGCACTCGTCGCAACCGGCCCCGAGCAAGCCGCCGTCAGAAGCGTCAGGGAGACCAGACCGAACATGGAGATCCGCGTCATGTCCCTCTGCCTCCTTCTCGCCAAGGCTACGTCCATTGGCATGGAGGAGCACTTTCGTCCGTCAGATGGGCCTCGGTTGGTCAGAGTCGATAGCCGCCACGGTCATCGGTGTCGTGGGACCACGAGTCGAAGGGTCAGGTCGGGAACATCGCGTCCAGGCTTATGGCCGACGTCGGGCAGAACGCCGCCGCCTTCCGCACCTCTTCCTCATGACCGGTGGGATCGCCGACGACCATGGCGATCCCGTCGTCGTCGAGGTCGAAGATGCCTGGAGCCCAGAACCCGCAGTTCCCCGAGCCCATGCACGCGTCCCGGTCCACCACCAGGCGGGCCGCGGCCTCCCCCGTCGTCAGTTTCCCCGACTCTTCGGCCATGGGGGTAAGGCTAACAGCGGTGTTCCCGCCCCATGCCCCTGTCCTATGCTGACCCCGGCCACGGGGGCGGTGGGAGCAGGGAGACGCTCAGTATGGAGCCGATGAAGTTCGGAGTCGCCTTCGCCAACATCGGTGCGTTCGTCGACCCGACGGAGGCCATCCGGCTGGCGCGGGCCGCCGAGGCGGCCGGTTTCGAATCGATCTGGACGGTCGACCACGTGGTGGTCCCGGGCGGGTACCGCTCGAAGTACCCCTACGACCGGTCGGGCCGGCTCCCCTCCGGGGAGGGAACCGTCTTCCCCGATCCCCTGATCTGGCTGGCCTTCGTAGCCGCCCGGACGTCGACCCTGCGCCTGGGCACCGGAATCCTCATCGTGCCTCAGCGCAATCCTCTGGTTCTGGCCAAGGAGCTGGCCACCTTGGACTCCCTCTCGGGCGGACGGTTGATCCTCGGGGCGGGCATCGGTTGGCTGGAGGAGGAGTTCCAGGCGTTGGGCGTCCCCTTCGCCGGCCGGGCCCAGCGGATGGAGGAGGCCATCGTGGCCATGAGAGCCCTGTGGACCCAGGAACAGGCCAGCTTCGACGGCACCACTGCCAGCTTTTCCAACTGCTTCCTGCGACCACAGCCCCCCGGTGGCACCATCCCCGTACACCTGGGCGGTCACAGTCCGGCCGCCGCCCGGCGGGCCGGTCGGATCGGAGACGGGTTCTTTCCCCTGGGCGTCAGCCCCGAAGAGCTGGCCCCACTGGTCGACCTGATCCGAACCAGCGCCGAAGAGTCGGGCCGGGATCCGGCCGCCATCGAGGTGACCATGCAGTGCAATGCCACCGGCGCCGAGGGAGCCACCGTCGCCGTCGAGGCACTGCAGAGGATCGGTGTGACCCGGGTCCTCATTCCGGCCGTCCTGTTCGGTGCCGACTTCGAACCGTCGCTGGCCCGGTTCGGCCAGGACGTGATCGCACGGCCATGACCGACCTCGGCCCCGGCCCGGGATCGGATCCGTCGCCCCGGGTCGGCCGACAGCCCGGTCGCACAGCCGGTGATGGCAAAACCGGGCCTTCGCACCTACCCGATGCCGCTAGGGTGGTCCGACGAAGGTCCAGGTGAGGAGCCATATCGGCGGGTGCTCCGTGGATAGGAACCGGTGATGACAGGTTGAGCGAGTCGATCGAACCATTCGAGGTCCGGGTCGACGATTCGATCCTCGGGGATCTCCGTCATCGGCTGGCACTGGCCAGGTTTCCCGATCAGATAGAGGACACCGGGTGGGACTACGGCATCCCCGTCGACTACCTGCGTGAGCTGGTCGAGTACTGGCGCGACACCTACGACTGGCGCTCGGAGGAAGCGAAGCTGAACCGGTTCGAGCACTACCGGACGACCATCGACGGCCAACAGATCCACTTCCTCCACGCCCGGTCGCCGAATCCGGACGCCCTCCCCCTCCTCCTCACCCACGGTTGGCCGGGTTCGGTGGTCGAGTTCCTCGACGTCATCCCCCGGCTGACCGACCCCGAGTCATTCGGGGGCCGGGCCGACGACGCCTTCCACGTGGTCACCCCATCGTTGCCGGGCTACGGGTTCTCCGAACCAACGCGATCCCCGGGTTGGGACCCGCCCCGCATCGCCCGGGCCTTCGTCGAGTTGATGGATCGGCTCGGCTACCGGCGCTACGTGGCCCAGGGCGGTGACTGGGGCGCCCAGGTGACGACCCGCATCGGCTCGCTCGACCCGGGACACTGTGCGGCCATCCACCTCAACATGGCCCTCGGCACCCGGCCCGAGGCCGCCGGGCCGGTGACCGAGGAGGAGCAGGCCGACCTGGCCGCCATGAAAGAATTCGCCGACGAGGAATCCGGTTACGCCAACGAGCAGGGGACCAAGCCCCAGACGATCGGGGTGGCGTTGAACGACTCGCCGGCCGGCCTGCTGGCCTGGATGGTGGAGAAGTTCCGGGCCTGGAGCGACTGTCACGGGAACCCGGAACACTGCTTCACCCGTGACCAGCTCATCACCAACGTCATGCTGTACTGGGTCACCCAGACCAGCGCCTCCTCGGCCCGCCTCTACTGGGAGACCAAACACAGCACTTCTCCGGCACCTCCATTCGTCGACGTGCCCACCGGTGTGGCCCGCTACCCCAAAGAGGTGCTGCGATGGCCCCGATCGTGGGTCGAGAGCCAGTACAACGTGGTCCACTGGGAGGTCATGGAACGCGGCGGGCACTTTGCCGCCATGGAGCAGCCCGACCTGTTCGTCGACGATCTACGCCGGTACTTCCGCCTGGCCCGCTGAGGAGTCCGTCCCCACCCGGTCAGACGAGGTTGGGGCGGGCCCCGGGGAGTTCCTCCAGATCGAGCTGGCGTTCGTCGTTTCGGATCAGCGTGCCGTTGACCATGACGTGACGTACCCCCACCGGCTCCTCGTTGGTCAGCCGCTCACCGTCAGCGGGGAGATCCCGGACGCGGCGCTGGGGACCAGGTGCCACCGTGGCCGGGTCGAAGACGGTGACATCGGCGGTATGGCCCGGACGCAGGTACCCGCGGCCTTCGAAGCCGAACATGTCGGCGGGCTCACCGGCCAGCTTCCGGACGGCCCGTTCCAGCGGCATGATCTCCCGTTCCCGGACCCAGGTGCCGAGGAGGTCGGTGGGCTGGGGCGCATCGCACAGCTGGTCCACGTGGGCGCCGGCGTCGGTGAGTCCCAACACCACATGGTCCTCGGTCAGCAGACGACCCACCTCCTCGGGGTCGTCGTTGGCGATGTAGGCCCGGAAGCGCGTGGTGAGATCCTCGGCCAGCGACAGCTCGCACATGACGTCGAGCGGGGTGACGTCCCGCTCCCGGGCGATGTCGGTGACCCGACGACCCAGCAGATCGGGGAACCGCTCCGACTCCGACACCTCGAAGGTCTCCCAGCGCGGCTTCATCCCCGTTTCCCCTCTCTCCAGGTCGTCGTAGGCCGCCTGACGCCACTCCCGGTCGCGGAAGGCGGCCCGGCGCACTTCGGGGCTGACATTGATGAGCTCGCCGAACACCTGGCCGACATTCAGGTTGTAGGCGTCGGCCAGGGTGAACTGCATGGTCAACGGTCGCGGCGTCACCTGGGGCCAGACGTCGGCCCCCCCGGCCAGGGCCTCCTCGTGCCATTGGACGACCTCACGGTGCTTCCCACTGGACAGGGCGAACAGCGGGCAGGTGAACGGCCGTCCGACCCGCGGCTGCCAGGTGAAGACGTCGGGATATTCGCACTGCCAGCCCGGGGTGGCCAACACCACCCCCTTGCCGGCCTTCCCCACCGCCATGAACAGCGCTTCGACCTCGTCCATCTCGGCGAACCGACTCGGCACCGGCTTGCCGTCGACACCCCGGTGGGCGAACGAGAAGCTGGTGGACAGACCGGCCGCCCCCACCTCCATCGCTTCCGCCACCAACTGGCACATGCGCTCGATCTCCTCGGGGGTGGCGGCCCGTTCGTAGGCGGCATCCCCCATGACGTACAGCCGGAGGGCGGTGTGCCCGATGTAGGCGGTGAAGTTGAGCGTCGTCCCCCGCCGGTCCACCAGGTCGAGATAGTCCGGGAACGTCTCGAACTCCCAGGCGATTCCGGCCGCCAGCGAGGCGGCATCCATCCCCTCGACGTTCTCGAGGGTGTGCACGATCACATCGTGGTGCTCTGGTCGGCACGGGGCGATGGAGAAGCCGCAGTTGCCCGCCACCACAGTGGTCACCCCGTGGTACGACGACGGCTTGAGCTGGCGGTCCCAGAACACCTGGGCGTCGAAGTGGGTGTGGATGTCGATGAAGCCGGGAGCCACGGCACAGCCCGATGCGTCCAGCTCGATCGGCCCGTGGAGATCCGGTCCGATCTCTTCGATGATCCGGCCGGAGATGGCCACGTCGGCCCGGCGGCCGGGTCCGCCGCTCCCGTCGTACACCGTTCCACCGCGTATCACCACATCAGCTGCCATCGGCTTGCTCCTTGGGTTTGTCCGGGTACGTCACGAGTTGGTCGAGGTCTGGTCAGCCGACATGGTCGAAGCCGTACAACCCGGCGCAGTTGAGGGCGGTTATCTTGCGGCGGTCCTCGTCGGACAGCCCCCCCAGGGTGTGGGTGATGGAGTGTCGGGACTCGGGGAAGGTGCTGTCGGTGTGGGGGAAGTCGGCCGCCCACATGCACGAGTCGGCCCCGAGAAGCGGGATGGACTGGTAGGCCAGCTCCTCCTCCTCGAAGGTGGTCATGACCTGTCGTCGGAACTGGTCGCTCGGGGCCACGGTGGGTCCGTCGTCGATCTTGTCCCGGAGGTTCTCCCACTCCATGTCCATCCGGTTCAAGAAGTACGGCAACCAGCCCACGCCCGCCTCGGCCAGCACCAGCGTGAGCCCGGGATGCCGCTCGAGAGCCCCGGAAAAGATCATGATGGCCAGCGCCTCGTCGAGCTGGAGAGGGAGGAGCGAGGCAAACGCCGCCGACTGCCATTTGCCCACCTGGTAGCTCAGCCTCGGCGACGCCCCTTCTTTGATGTGGAAGCTGAGCGGCAGCCCGGTGCCCTCGGCCGCCGCCCACAGGCGATCCCAGGCCGGATCGCCGGCATCGAAGTCGAACACGTCGATGATGGCACCCCGGTGGCCCCGGCCGGCCACCCGTTCGAGCTCGGCCACGGCCGCCTCGGGCGAATGGCTGGGCAGGAAAGGAAGGGCGCACAGCCGATCGGGGGCGTAGGCGTTGAACTCCTCGATGGCCCAGTCGTTCCACGCCGCGTAGCAGGCGGTCTGGAGGTCGGGCTCGGGGATGGACAGGGTGAGCGGGATGGGGCCGTAGATGACCGAGGCCCACACCCCGTCGAGGTCCATGTCCTCCAGCCGGAGTTTGGGATCGCTGACCCGGAAGCCGTCGTCCTCCAGGCCGGCCCGGGTGACGGCGCTGAGCACCTGGAGCTTGTCCCCCGTGGGGATCCCGCTGCGGCCCAGGACACGGTCGTTGCACACCCACGTCGGATCGCCTCGGCCCGTCACCACTCTCGGCCCCCGCTCGACCAGGTCGTCGGGTAGGCGCGACTGCCATAGGTCGGGTGGAACGGCCCGCAGGTCCAGGTGATCGTCACAGGAGTAGATGCTCGTCTCGTCCATCTGCTTCCTTCCTTCCTTCCGGTGGTGGCCGCGCCGGCGCCTACTCCAGGCGATAGCGGATCGGCAGGTGCTTGATGGCCCCGTTGACCGACGAATTCAGGCGCTCCACCGGTCCCGACTGCTCGAACCACTCCAGCCGTCCGATCAGCAGTCCGAACATGGCCATCAGCTCGGCCCGGGCCACGTGGGCACCCATGCACAGGTGCGGTCCGAATCCGAACACCAGGGACGGGCTCGGCGGGCGGTCGACGCGGAACTCGAAGGGGTCCTCGAACACCTCCTCGTCTCGGTTGGCCGACGCCCAGTAGAGGGCCACCTTGTCGCCGGCACGGATCCGCTGCCCGTGGAGCTCGCAGTCCTCGGTGGCCGTCCGCACGAAGTAGCTGATGGGCGTGACCCAGCGAAGGATCTCCTCGACGGCATCGGGTAGGAGCCCGTGATGGGCCCGCAGTTTGTCCCACTGGTCGGGGAACTCGCAGAAGGCCTGCATGCCACCGGCGATGGCATCACGGGTGGTCTGGTTGCCCGCCTCGACCAGAAGCTCGCAGTAGGAGACGAGCTGGCGCGACGTCAGTGGCGCCCCGTCGACCTGGCTCTGCGTCAACTGGGTGACCAGGTCGTCCTGTGGATGCTGGCGGCGATCGGCCACCATCTGTTTGAAATAGCGGTGCAGTTCGCCACGGGCCCGCGTGGACGTGTCCTCGGGACTCTCGCCGGGGCGCCGGTACTCGGGATCGTCCTTGCCGATGATCTCGTTGGTCCAGCGGAAGTGGTGCCCCCAGTCAGCCTGGGGCACGCCCAGGACCCAGGAGATCACCTCGACCGGATACGGGGCGGCGAAGGTGTCGACGAAGTCGCATTCCCGGATCTCGCCACCGGTCGACGCCCGGTCGACGACGTCGGCGGCGATCCGTTCGATCTCCTGGCGGCGGGCCGAGACGGCGCTGCGAAGGAACTTCTTGTTGGCGACCTTGCGCATGGGACCGTGCTCGGGGGGATCGAGGTAGACGATCATCTCGACCGGCATGTCCACCCCGGTGAGATCCATGTCCAGGGTGATCCCGCCTGCGCTCGAGAACAGCTGGGGCTGGCTGGCCGCGTACTGGATATCGGCGAACTTGGTCACTGCCCAAAAGGACGGGTGCCCGGGCGGCTCGATGCGGGCCACCGGGGCTTCGGCCCGCAGCCGGGTCCACACCTGGTGGGGATAGCCGTGGCGGGCGAACCGCTCCGGGTCGACCAGGTCCAAGGGGTCGATATCGAGGCTCATGACTCGAAGGTGACCACGCCTCGGAGGTTCACGCCGTCGAGCATGTCCCGATAGCCCTGATTGATCTGGTCCAACCGGTACGTCCTGGTCACGAGCTCGTCCAGTTTCAGCTGACCTGAGCGGTACAGGGCCAGGAGATTGGGGATGTCGAAGCGCGGGTTGGCGGCGCCGAAGATCACTCCCCTGATCTCCTTTTGCATCATGGCCAGATCGAAAAGGTTCACGCTGGCGTCCAGCTGGGTCTGGGGGGCGACACCGGTGACCACGCAGGTCCCGCCCTTACCGGTCAGGGACAAGGCACCGGCCATCAGGTCCCCGTACATCACCCCCGGGACCATGATCACCGCGTCGGCCATCTGTCCCCGGGTCAGCTCGGTGACCACGGGCAGGGCCTCGTCCATGGACCCGGCGGTGTGAGTGGCGCCGAAATCGAGCGCCGACTTCTGCTTGAACTCCACCGGGTCGACGGCCACGATGTGACGCGCCCCACCATCTTGGCCCCCTGCACGGCGTTGATGCCCACCCCTCCGACGCCCACCACCACCACGGTGTCGCCCGGCATCACCCGGGCCCGGTACACCGCCGATCCCCAGCCGGTGGCCACCCCGCACGACACCAGGGCCACCGCCGTCAGAGGCAGGTCGGGATCGACCCGGACCAGTGATGCCTCGTGGCTCACGCCGTGCTCGGCGAAGGTGCCCAGCTTGGACATCACGTTGAGCGAACGGCCGTCGAGGTGGTACCGGACCGTGCCGTCCGAGATCTGGCCGCGGGCGAAGGTGGCCGCCCCCAGGTCGCACAAGTTGGAGTGGCCGGTGATGCACATCCTGCACCGCCCACAGATGGGGAAGAAGCTGGCGGCCACATGGTCGCCGGGCTGGAGGGCGGTGACCTCCGGACCGACCTCGAGCACGACCCCACCCCCTTCGTGGCCGCCCACCATCGGGAAGAGACCGGCCCTCGGCGGTTGGCCGGTGCCCGCCTCCGAGCCCATCTCGCTCGACTGGAGATGTTCGTCCGAGTGGCACAGGCCGGCCGCCGCCCACTTGACCAGCACCTCGTGGGCCTTGGGCGGATCGAGGTCGATCTCCTCGATCCGCCAGTCCTGTTCCCGTCCCCACAGCACGGCAGCATGCGTCTTCATGGTCCCCCATTCCTCGAACGTCACCGGTTCACGGCGGTGCGTCGCGCTTGACCGCGCCACAGCTTAGTGTCACAGTACGACATGAAAGCAAGGGGAGGTGCGGTGTGACGAGCCAGAGGGTCAGCGACGTGTACTTCGACCCGTACGACGTGGACATCGACGCCGACCCCTACCCGGTGTTCCGCCGGATGCGGGACGAGACCCCGCTCTACTACAACCCGACCCACGACTTCTACGCCGTCAGCCGGTTCGCCGATGTCGAACGCTGCTATCTCGATCCGAAGACGTTCATCTCCGGACGGGGCGGCATCATCGAGCTGATCAGGGCCAACATCAAGATGCCCTCCGGCGTGCTCATCTTCGAGGATCCTCCCGTCCACACCATCCACCGGCGATTGATGTCCCGGGTGTTCTCGCCCAACCGGGTGGCGGCCCTCGAACCCCAGATCCGGGAGTTCTGTGCCCGCAGCCTCGACCCCCTGGTCGGTGCCGAGGAGTTCGACTTCATCGCCGACCTCGGTGCGCAGATGCCGATGCGGGTCATCGGCATGCTGCTCGGCATCCCCGAGCAGGACCAGGAGTTCGTGCGGGACAAGGTCGACGCCAACCTCCGCACCCAGGCGGGCCGGCCCATGGAGGTCTCCGAGAACTTCGTCCCCACCGACATGTTCGCCGAGTACATCGACTGGCGGGCCGACCACCCCTCCGACGACATCATGACCGAGCTCCTCCAGGCCGAGTTCGAGGACGAGACCGGGACGGTGCGCCGGTTGACCCGTGACGAGCTGCTGACCTACATCAGTGTCATCACCGGGGCCGGCAACGAGACGACCGGCCGGCTGATCGGGTGGACCGGCAAGGTCCTGGCCGACCATCCCGACCAACGACGGGAACTGGTCGAGGACCGGTCGCTCATCCCCGACGCCATCGAGGAGCTCCTCCGCTTCGAGACGCCCGCCCCCCACACCGCCAGGTACGTGACCGAGGACGTCGAGATCCACGACCAGACGGTGCCCGAGGGCAGCATCATGATGCTCCTGCCGGCGTCGGCCAACCATGACGACCGTCGATTCCCCGATGGCGACACCTTCGACATCCACCGCCACGACGGTAAGCCTCTGACCTTCGGCTACGGAATCCACCTCTGCCTGGGGGCGGCGCTGGCCCGTCTCGAGGGCCGGGTGGCCCTCGACGAGGTCCTCAACCGATTCCCCACCTGGGAGGTCGACACCGACCGGGCCACGCTGGTCCCGACGTCGACGGTCCGGGGGTGGGAGTCGCTCCCCGTCCTCGTCCCATGACCGGGTTGCTCGAGGACAAGGTTGCCGTCATCACCGGGGCGGGATCGGGCATGGGCAAGGCCTCGGTCAAGGTGTTCGTCCGGGAGGGCGCCAAGGTAGTGGCGGCCGACATCAGCGGAGCCGAACAGGACACGGCCGACGACGTGGGCGGGGATGTCGTGCCCGTGCACTGCGATGTCTCCCGGGAGGCCGACGTCGAAGCCATGATGGCGGCCGCCGTCAAGGAGTTCGGACGGGTGGATGCCGTACTCAACGTGGCCGGCATCGCCGACGGTTGCGCCCTGGCCGATCTGACCATGGACTTCTACGACCGGCTGATGGATGTCGACCTTCGGGGGGTCATGCTCGGGATGAAGCACGGCATCCGCGCCATGCTCCCGACCGGAGGTGGCTCCATCGTCAACTGGTCCTCGGTCGGTGGCCTCAACGGGTCGGCCTTCACCAGCGTCTACCAGGCGGCCAAGCACGGGATCATCGGGGCCGGCAAGTCGGCGGCCATCGAGTACGGCACCCGGGGCATCCGGGTCAACACCATCTGTCCGGGGTTCATCCTCACCGAAATCATGGCGGTGGGGGCCGAGGACTTCATCCCCGACATCGCCGCCAAGGCCGCCCTCGATCGCGCCGGGCAGCCCTACGAGGTGGCCGAGGTCGGCGCCTTCCTGGCCTCCGATCGGGCCTCGTTCGTCACCGGCGCAGTCATCCCGGTCGATGGAGGTTGGTCGGCAAAGCTGGCATAGGAGAATGGACGCCGTGACCACCGCCAAGAAGCCGTCGACCGACCGTCCGGCGCCTCCCGGTCGGACCTATGACGGCACGCTCCGCCGTGAACGGGCGGCCGAGACGCGAGAGAGGATCCTGGTGGCCGGCTCCGAGCTCATACACCGGACGGCCGTGCGGGACTGGAAGAAGCTGACGGTCCGGGCCGTGGCCGAACGGGCCGGGGTCAACGAACGGACCGTCTACCGCTACTTCGGGAGTGAGCGGGGACTGCGCGACGCGGTGATGCACCGCAACGAGGAAGAGGCCGGGATCGAGCTGACCGGCATGGAGCTCTCGGACATCGTCACGGTGGCCACCCAGATCTTCGACCATGTGGCCCAGTACCCGAGGGAGCCCCGACCGCCTCTTGATCCGACCCTGGTGGCCGCCAAGGAACGCCAACAGAAGGCACTCCTGGGGGCCCTGGCCGAGCGCACCGGGCCATGGTCCGACTCGGATCGGATGGTGGTGGCAGCCGTGTTCGACGTGCTGTGGAGCGTGGCCTCCTACGAACGGCTGGTCGTCGACTGGGGGATCGACCACCAGTCGGCGGTGGACGGCATGGCCTGGGTCATCGGGTTGGTCGAGCAGGCCGTTCGGGACGGTCGGGGACCGACGTGACACCGGGCGCCACCACCGACGCCACCACCTCAGCCGGTGTCGCCCGCCTTGGTGGGCAGCTGCCCCCTCATGGCCTGGGGCACCGGCCGGCCGGCCACCGTCCCCCCGTCCACCGGAACCACGATGCCGGTGATCTGGGCCGAGCGCTCGCCGGCCAGGAAGAGCACCGCCTCGGCGACATCGTGCGGTGTCCCCCGGCGCTGCAGTGGTTGGTCCGCTTCGATGGTGGAGCCGAGGTCGTAGCTGGTGATCCCTGTCGGGATGTGGCCGGGGGCGATGCAGTTCACCCGGACGCCGTACTCGGCCAGGTCGGTGGCGACCATCCGGCTGAATTGGACGATTGCCGCCTTGGATGTGCGGTAGGCGATGGGCGGGCCACCCCCGGTGAGGCCACCGATCGACGAGGTGTTGATGATCGAGCCACCTCCCTGCTCGGCCATGTGGCGGGCGGCCCGCTGGGTGCCGATGATCACGCCGAACAGGTTGACGGCCATCACACGGTCGAAGTCACGGAGGTCGTCGCCCAGGAAACGGCGGAAAGAGCTGGATATCCCGGCGTTGTTGAACATGACGTGGAGACCACCGAAGGTGTCCACCGCCGAGTCGACCAGCGACTGGACCTCGTCGACGTCAGCCACATCGGTCCGCCTGAAGGCCACGCCAGGGCCCAGCCCGGCGGCCAACGCCTCGCCCCCCTCCACGTCGACGTCGGCGATGAGGACCTTTGCCCCCTCGCCGGCGAACAGCTCGACGGTGGCGCGACCGATGCCACTGGCCCCCCCGGTGACGACGGCGACCTTGCCCGACAGTTCCTGGCTCATGTCCAGCGGTTCCTTTCGACTGGCCGGCGGCACCGGGCGGCGACCTCGGCCCCTCTTCCCCGACCGTCTCCGGCGAGCCCGGACCGGCCACCGAACATACCCCGGGCGCCCCGCCCCCGACGTTGCCGCCCCGCCCCCGTACCCATCCGATCAGGGCACCCGCCCTCTGCCCCCAGGGAGCACCATTGAGCGACCAGCAGTTCGACTCCATCGACTTCTTCCTGACCAAGGACCTCATCGAGAACCCCTATCCCTACTTCGAGCATCTGCGGGAGCAGTGCCCGGTGGTCAAGGAGCCGTACCACGATGTCTACATGGTGACCGGCTACGACGAGGCGGTGGAGATCTACCACGACCAGGTCACGTTCTCGAACTGCAACTCGGCCATCGGCCCCTTCGCCAAGTTCCCCGTACCACTCGAAGGCGACGACGTCAGCGCGATCATCGAGACCTACCGGGACGATCTGCCTTTCGGTGATCAGCTCCCCACCTTCGATCCTCCCAAGCACACCGCCCAGCGCGGCCTGCTGATGCGACTGATCACCCCGAAGCGCCTGAAGGAGAACCAAGAGTCCCTGCGAAGGCTGGCCGACCACCGGATCGACCGGTTCCACGCCCGGGGACACTGCGAGTTCATCGGCGAGTACGCCCAGCCCTACACCATGCTGGTCATCGCCGATCTGTTGGGCGTGCCGGAGGCGGACCATGCCGAGTTCCTCGAGAAACTCATGCACGACGACCACATCGAGATGACCCACAGCCCGCTCGAGTACCTCTACGCCCAGTTCACTCGCTACATCGAAGACCGGCGGCGCCAACCGGCTGACGACGTGATGACCGGGCTGGCCACCGCCACCTTCCCCGACGGCACACTTCCTCCGGTCGAGGACGTAATGAAGATCGCCTCCAACCTGTTCGCCGCCGGCCAGGAGACCACGGCCCGCCTCCTCGGTACCGCCTTGCAGACCATCGGCGAGCGACCAGAACTGCAGCAACAGCTCAGGGACGACCGCAGCCTGGTCCCGGTGTTCATCGAGGAGACGTTGAGACTCGAGCCTCCCATCAACGGGACCTTCCGCCTGTCGAGAACACCGACCACCGTCCGGGACACCGACATCCCGGCCGGGAGCACGGTGATGGTCCTGCCCGCCGCGGCCAACCGCGACCCGCGCCAGTTCGACCGGCCTGACGAGCTCCGGCTCGACCGGGACAACGCCCGTCAGCACATCGCCTTCGGTCACGGTATCCACACCTGTGCCGGCGCCCCGCTGGCCCGGGCCGAGGCCAACGTCTCCCTGCAACGGTTGCTCGACCGGATGGGGGACATCCGGATCTCGGAGTCGCACCACGGCCCGGCCGGGGGACGCCAGTGGGAGCACACGCCCACGTGGATGCTCCGGGGACACGACCGCCTCCATCTCGAGTTCACGCCGGTCGGCTGAACGGCCGGCCGGGGGCAGACGGCGGCCCCATCGTCCTCACCCCGGCCGCCGGAGCCCCAGCCCCCGTTGGGCGATGATGTTCCGCTGGATCTCGCTGGTCCCGCCGTAGGTGGTGGTACCCAGGGCGAACCGGAAGTCGTAGTCGGCCGCCCCGGCGGCCGGAGCCGTGGGGTCCCCCTGGCTGCGGATTCCGTCAGGACCGAGGAGATCGACGAAGTCGGCCGACTGGCGGGTCAGCGCCTCGGAGGCGAAGAGTTTGCTCATCGATCCTTCCACCCCGGGCAGTCCCCCCGACGCATGGATCCATGCGCTCCGGCGACAGAGGAGCGTGGTCACCTCGTTCTCCGCCGCCGCCCGTCCCAATCGGGCCCCGACATCGGGATCGTCGGCCCTCGGGCGACCCTCTTCGTCCACCGTGGCCCGGGCCCACTCCTCCATTGCCCTCAGCAGCCGGATCGATTCGCCCCCGTGGTCCCCGGCCCGCTCCAGGGTCAGTCCCACCTGCATGACGTCCCACCCGCCGTCCACCTCACCGATGCGCAGGCTGTCGTCGACCCGGACATCCGAGTAGAAGGTGAGGTTGGTCCGCTCGCCCGACAGGGTGTACACCGGCCGGATCTCCACTCCCGGCTGGCGGAGAGGTACCAGAAAGGTGGTCAGGCCCCGGTGCTTGGCCACATCGGGATTGGTCCGGGTCAGCATGAAGACGTAGTCGGCCTCCTGGGCGTTGGTGGTGAACATCTTCTGTCCGTTGACCACCCACTGGTCGCCGTCCCGCACCGCCCTGGTCTGGGCGGCGGCCACGTCCGAACCCGATTCGGGTTCGGTGAACCCGAGCACGATGATGATGTCCCCGCCGAGGGCCGGCGGCAGGATGAGTCGCTTCTGACCTTCGGTGCCGACGTGGCGGATGATGTCGGCCACCATCAGCGTGGTGCCCACCGCGTAGGTCGGAGCCCCGGCCCGGTGGAACTCCTCCATGAAGGCCAGCATCTCCAGGGGATCACGGCCCTGGCCTCCGAACTCCTCGGGCCACCCGGGGGCCAGCCAGCCCCGCTCGGCCAGGCTGGTGTGGAAGTGCCAGCTGTGATGGACGCCGGTCCGTTCCATCTCCTCCCGCACGTCGTCGGTGAGCACCTCGTCCAGGAAGCGGCGCGCCCTCCTGACGGAAGGCCTCGCTACCCTCGCCGAGCCGGAAGTCCACGGTCACCCTCCCCTGGCCCGGCCGACGCCCGGGGCCCTTCGTCGTCCGTCGGATCAGGCGGCCTCGTCGAATCCCATCAGACGGTCAGGTTGCCGCCCATGACCCTCTCGATGTCGTCCTGGCTCAGGCCCTCGAGATCGTCGACGAAGGTGATGGGGTCGGCCATGCCCTCGGGGTGGGGGTAGTCGGACCCGAACAGCACCCGGTCCGCACCCAGGATGGCCACCAGTCCCTTGGGGTCCTCCTCGTGGAACGGGTGCACCCAGATGTTCCGCCTCAACACCTCGACCGGGTTCTCGTCGAAGGCGTTGGGGGAATGGATCCAGGCGTGTTCCATGTCGGCCAGCATCGGGCGGACCCAGTTGCTCCCGTTCTCCACCGGGATGAACCTGAGGGTCGGAAACCGCGAGCAGAGCCCGTGGCCCACCAGGGAGGCCACCGTGTCGATGATGGGCCGGCCCTGGTGTCCGGTGATGGCCCGGAAGCCCGACTCGCCCTTGAACGGGGTCATCTCGCCGTCGGGGATGCCCTCCCACTCGTTGGCGTACCGCTGGTAGCCGCTGTCGGAGGCGTGCATCCCGACCAGCAGGTCGGCCTCGGCCACCCGCTTCCAGAACGGGTCGAATTCGGGCAGGGCCGGCGACCGCGGTCCCATGAAGCCCCACACCGGAGCCGGGCGGACAAGGATGATGCGGGCTCCCCGATCGACCAGCCAGTCCAGTTCCTCGATGGCCCGGTCGACGATGCCCAGGTGCACCACCGGGGTCGGGAACATCCGGTTCTCGTAGTCGAACGTCCAGTGTTCGTGCATCCACTGGTTGAGAGCGTGTACGACGGCATGGACGGCCGGGGGGTCGTTCCGGATTCGCTCCTCGAGGAGGCTGGCCAGCGTCGGCCACATGATGGCCCGGTCCAAACCGAGCTCGTCCATGAGTTCGAGCCGGGGTTCGGGGATCGGAGAATCCGGGAAGGGCATCGATGCCCCGTCCCAGGATCTCGCGCCGGGACTTTCCCTGGGGATTGCCGCTCCTGAAGTACGCCTCCTGGGCCCCGGGAGCCGCCACCTTGGCAAAGGTCGGATTGGGGATGTAGTCGCTGATGCGGTTGTTGACGGCGATCTTGGTCCGCCCGTCGACCTCGACGTACCTGATTAGACCCTCGTACTCGGACGGCAGGTACTTGGTGAAGGCGTCGGTCGTCTCGTACATGTGGTTGTCGGCGTCGAAGACCGGAAAATCGAGTGTCCGTGACGGCATGGGCTCCATTCCTCACGTTCGGGCTGTCGGGCCGGTCCAAATTTGGTTCTGCAAAAGATAGAGTTTCTACCGGCATCGCACAGAATAGCACTCTGTCCAATGGAGAAGACCCTGGTCGAGGAACCTGGTAGTCAGCCCCGATCGAGGGCGGCGAGCTCCTCACGAAGACCCCGTCGGACCCGCCGCTTGGTCGCGGCGAACGCCTCCCCGGGCAGGGTGGCCAGCGTCGCCGCATACGAGCAGGCCCGGGCCAGCGGATCGTCGACGATCTCGTCGAGGTAGCCCATGGCCAGGGCCAGGTCGGGCGGCCCCACCTCGGCGAACATCGTCGCCGCCGTCAGGGACCGGCGCTCCAGCCGATGGGCGGCCACGGCCACGGCGAAGCTCGGCAGCGCCATCCCGATGCCCACCTCGTTCAGACCCAGGCGATAGGGCCCGGCCCGTCCGATCCGGTAGTCGGCGCTGAGCAGGAGCAGTGCTCCCCCGGCCAGAGCGTGGCCGGTGCACGAGACGACCACCGGCACCGGTGCCTCGATGAGGGAACGGTAGAGGTGGGCACCGTCGGCCAACAGGGTGGTGGCCAGGTGGCGGTCGTCGCCGGCCATCACGGCCAGGTCGAAGCCGGCCGACAGATAGCCGTCCCGGCCGGTGATGACCAGGGGCCGGCCCCGCTCCGACGATTCCCCGACGACGGACCGGAGACCGCCGATGAGATCGGTGGTGAGGGCGTTGGCCTTCCCGTCGTCGACGGTGGCGACCACGCACCCGTCGACCTCCTCGGTCTCCACCAACACGCCCGGGTCCCCGGTCCGGCCTACGGCACCGGTTCGACGACGACGTCGATGCTGGACGCCCCGCTGTCCGGCACCCGGGGCTGGCGCCACACCTCGACCGGAAACGAAACTGTGACCAACGAGGAGAACAACCACAAGAGGTTGCGGTCCTGGTCGGAGATCCCGTCCAACTGGACGCCCTTCAGATAGTCGGTGCCGCCCTCGAGCCGGGGGAAGGCGGCATCGTAGAACGCCTGCAGGTCGACCATCGGGGTGGCCAGACGCTTGGCGTAGCGGTCGAACTCGCTGGGCAGGGCCCAGTCAGCGAACGGCTCGAGGTCGGCGAACTCGGCGGGAAGGCTCGGCACGAGGATCTCCTCCTCAGGAGGCGGCCGAGACCCGCACCGGGGTGCCGGGCTTGGCCTGTTGGTAGTCGGCGATGTACTGGCGGCACGTCTTGTGGAGGTGACGCAGCATGACCTCCTGGTCGCACAGCGGGAACTCGGTGACCGAGCGCGACTCGATCATGGTCTGGGTCGCCTCCAGGGTGTTGCCGTCCTGCAGGCCGTACTCCTTGAACGAGACCACGGCCAGTTCCTGTTGGAGACGCTCGTAGGCGTTGGTCGGGGGCACGAAGTACAGGGTCCCCTCGAAGATGTGGGTGTTGTACGACGTCGGCCAGTAGTGGTAGGTGAGGTACCAGTTGGGCTTCCAGATCAGCACCATGAAGTTGGGGAAGAACAGGAACGAGTCCTCACCCCAGGCCGGATGACCCGACGGGTTGAGGCCCCCGGGCAGCTCGCCGATGTCAGGGGCGTCCCATACGCCGAACAGACCGCTGCGCAAGACCCGCTCCATGGGCTTGACCATGGACACGTCCTTGGGCGGCGACATGCCGCCCCACGACGACACCACGGCGTGCGGCCCGTCGACGTCGTAGGCCAGGGCCTCGTAGCCGTAACCCTGCAGCTTGCGCGACTCCTCTTCGGTGGCCTGCTTGGCGTGCAGGACCGGTGCATGGTAGAACTCCATGAAGGCGTCGACGAACAGCTTCCAGTTGCTGCCGATCTCGGCGCGGTACTTGTGGACCTGGGTCATCTTGTCGAACGGATACGACTCGATCCCCGCCCCCAGCCGTCCCATGTACTCGGCCAGCGGCTGCGATTCGGGATCGAAATTGACGAAGATGAATCCCGCCCACTCGTCCACCTTCACCGGCACCAGTCCGAAATCGGACTTGTCCAGGTCGAAGAACTCCGACTCTTGCTGGACGAAGGTCAGCTCGCCCTCCAGGCCGTATCTCCACCCGTGGTACTTGCAGGTGAACTGGCGGCAGGTGCCACTGGTCTCCTCACGTGGATAGTCGTTCCACACCAGCTTGTTGCCGCGGTGGCGGCAGATGTTGTGGAAGGCCCGGACGGCGCCCGCCTTGTCGCGCACGACGACCACCGAGGTGCGGGCGGCGTCGAGCTCCTTGGTGAAATAACTGCCCTTCCTCGGGAGCTGCTCGACACGACCGACGTTCAACCAAGTTCGACGGAAGATGGCATCGCGCTCCAGCTCGAAGTTCTCGGGTGAGATCGAGTCCTCGTAGGAGACCGGTTCGGTGCCGAGTCCGAGATGCTCCGTCCAGGATCCTTCCGCGGGTTTCGTGAAGTGGGGCATGGGCGTTCTTCCTCCCGTCCTTTCGTCCTTCGGATAGTAGCACCGGTTCCCTCAAAAAGAGAGGGCCGTTTCGTTTACAGGAGATCGGCATCTAGCGCGACGCCGAACGACCGGAAAGCCATAGCGAGAAGGTCGTAGGCCCCGACGGTGAAGACCAGGTCCATGGCCTGGTGCTCGTCGAGCTCGCCGACCAGGGTGGCCCAGGTGGCGTCGGTGATCCTGGCGTCGTCGAGGAGCTCGTCGACCGCCCTCACCATGGCCCGGTCCAGTGGTTGCCACCCCGGCGCATCGGGACCCTCGGCCACCAGGATGACGTCGTCGGGCGAGAGTCCGGCATCGCCGGCCAGGATCACGTGCTGCTTCCACTCGTAGTCGCAGTGGCGCAGGGCGGCCACCCGGAGCACCAGGAGCTCTCGCTGGCGGGGAGACAGAGTGGTGCCGAACAGGACGTGGCCGTTGAACGTGTGAAAGGCCCGGGTGAGCTCGGGGTGCAGGGCCAGCGTCCCGAGCGCGTTCAACCCTTTGGGCCGCCGGTCGTCCCGGGGGGGGAACGGGTGGCGCGGGTTCGACACCCGGAGGGCGGCCATGGCCTCCCGCATCTCGGGCGGCCACTCCTTGGGAGGCAGTGGCCGGAGCCGCGGGCTGTCGGGAGCGGGCGTCACCGGACGGTCCCGTCATGGCCGGAAGTGATGGTGGTCATGTTCTCCTCCCCGGCCCGGGTCCCGGGCGTCACTGCTCGGCGGCGGCGAGCTGCCCGTCCCGCAACCGTTGTCGGAGCACGACCTTTTGCACCTTGCCGGACGCCGTCCGCGGGAAGTCGGCGACCTGGTGGATCGACTCCGGCCACTTCTGCCGGGTCAGCCCGGACGCCCGGAGGTGGCCGTGCACCTCCTCCATGGTGGGGACCTCGGACCCGGGCCGGACTCGAAGCACGGCGGCGGCGTGCTCCCCCAACCGCTCGTCGGGTGCCGCCACCACCGCCACCTCGGCCACGCCGTCCAATCCGAGCAGAAGCTCCTCGATCTCGGCGGCGCTGATGTTCTCGCCGCCCCGGATGATGATGTCGGAGATGCGGTCGGTGATGGTGAGGTAGCCCTCGTCGTCCAGCTGGCCGACGTCGCCGGTCCGGTACCAGCCGCCGTCGTCGAAGACGGTGGCCGTGAGCTCCTGGTCGGTATAGCCGAGAAAGCAGTCCGGCCCGCGGCTCAGGATCTGCCCCTGTTCGTCCAGCCGCACCTCCACCCCGGGTAGCGGTCGGCCGTCGGTGGTCAGGCGTTTCACCTCGGGATCGTCGATCAAACAGCCGGTGATCGACGGATGCTCGGTACTGCCGTACGAACGGAAGGACTTGATGCCGAGGGCGGTGGCCCGCTCGGTGACGGCCACGGGCACGGCCGATCCCCCCAGCCCGGCGAAGGGCATTAGGGCCAGGTGCTCGGCACTGAAGTCGGGGTGGTCGAGCAGACTGGTCAGGAAGTACGTGGCCCCCCCGCTGACCGACAGTCCCTCCTCCAGCATCATCCGTAGGACCTCGCCCGGGTCCCACACGTCGATGAGGTTGACGGGCCGGTGGCGCAGGAGCGGGATGAGGAAGGCGTTGAGCATGCCGATGAAGTGGCCTACCGGTGCCCCGGTGATCTGCGGTGGACCACCGGTCGGGAAGAACTGCTCGAGCTGGCGGGACTCGCAGCCGATGGTGCGATGGGAGTGCACCACCCCCTTGGGATCACGCGTCGTACCCGACGTGAAGCCCACCACGGCCGGAGCGTCCGGATCGACGGCCAGCGGCCCGGCCACCGGCGCACCCTCCAACAGGGAGCCGAAGGCGGTGGCGGTGGCGGGCAGCTCGACGTCCGGCGTCTCCCCCACCACCAGCCAACGGGCGTCGGGCAACCCGCCCACCAGGGTCTCGTAGACGTCGAGGTAATCGGAGTGGCCGAAGTGGTCGGCGGTGACCACGACGTCCGGGGTCGTGGTCCGGAGGATGTAGTCGACCTCCTTGGCCCCGTAGAAGTGCACGATGGGCACGACCACCGCCCCCAGGTAGGCGGCGGCCCAGAAGGCGATGCCGGCCTCGACCCAGTTCGGGAGCTGGATGACCACGACATCCCCGGGTCCGACCCCCCGGGCCCGCAACGAGCCGGCCAGCGAGCGGGCCCCACGGTCCACGTCCCCGAACGTTCCCCGCCAGGGGCGGACCTGGGAGCGCACGTTGAACCCCGTGTCGGCTCGGGCCGCCAAGCCGCGGGCTACCACCTCGCCGAGCGAGGCGTCGTCCCACCAACCCTCGGCCCGGTACCAGCGGGACAGGTCCTCTGGAACCGATCGCAGTCGCCACCGCTCGGTCACGGCCTTGCTCTGCTCCCCCACCTGGGACCTCCTTCGGTCGCAAGAACACAACTTACAAAACGGAGAACGCGGCTGCCCCAGGTCGACGCAGGAGAAGGTCGGCCCCGGGCCGCCCACCGGCCCACCGGCCGGGCGTCGCCGTGCTCGGCCGCCGCATTGCGTCCGGTACTCCGGTATTGCCGTTCCGACTCATGAGAACGTTCTTCTTTGTCTAGTATCATATCGATCTTCGAGGTCGGAGGAAGTTCCGTGGGTGAGCAACGCAAGTCCATTTGGCCAGGAGCCCCCCTGATGACGATCCCCCCGCCCCGGTCCGACCTTCGGACGGGGCGACGGCACCGGACGGACGTCGGGGGTGACCGGTGAACTCGGCCGAAGACCCCGACGCCATCGACTTCTTCAGGGACGACGACATGCTCGTCGACCCGTACCCGTACTTCGAGTCCCTCCGGGCCGAGTGCCCGGTGCGGAGAGAACCCCATCACGACGTGGTGATGGTCACCGGGTACGACGAGGTGATGGATATCTACAACGATGCCGGGACATTCTCCTCGTGCACCTCGGTGACCGGGCCGTTCCCCGGGTTCCCGGTGCCGTTGGAGGGCGACGACATCAGTGACCTCATCGAAGCGCACCGCCACCAGCTCCCGATGAGCGACCAGCTCCCGACCCTGGATCCGCCCGAGCACACCGATCACCGTGCCCTGCTGATGCGGCTGATCACCCCGAAGCGGCTCCGGGGCAACGAGGAGTTCATGTGGCGGCTGGCCGACCGCCAGATCGACACGTTCGTGGACCGGGGCGAGTGCGAGTTCATCGGCCAGTTCGCCAGCCCCCTGGCCATGCTGGTGATTGCCGATCTTCTGGGCGTGCCCGAAGAGGACCACCCCCGGTTCGTCGAGGCCCTCCTCCGGGGTCAATCGGACCACGGCCCCATCGGCAGCACCGGCCAGGACAGCATTGCCCTCACCCCGCTCGAGTACCTCTACCAGCAGTTCACCGCCTATGTCGAAGACCGGCGCCTCACCCCCCGCCAGGACGTGCTGACCGGGCTGGCCACCGCCACATTCCCCGACGGCACCATCCCCGACGTTCTGGACGTCGTACGGGTGGCGGCCAACCTGTTCGCCGCCGGGCAGGAGACCACGGTGCGGCTCCTCGGCTCCGCTCTCCAGCTCATGGCCGAGGACCCGGAGCTCCAACAGCTCCTTCGGGGCCAGCGCCACCGGATCCCCAACTTCGTCGAGGAGACGCTCCGGATGGAGAGCCCCATCAAGGGCGATTTCCGCCTTTCGCGGGTGCCTTCGACGGTCGGGGGGGTGGATCTTCCCGCCGGCACCACGGTCATGCTGGTCAACGCGGCGGCGAATCGTGACCCGCGACGGTTCGACGATCCGGGGACGTTCGACATCGACCGCCAGAACGCCCGCCATCATCTGGCCTTCGGCCGGGGCATTCACACGTGCCCGGGTGCCCCCCTGGCCCGGGCCGAGGCCCGGGTGAGCATCGAGCGTCTCCTCGACCGGACGAGCGAGATCCACATCTCAGAGGAGCATCACGGCCCGGCCGACGCCCGTCGCTACCACTACGTGCCGACCTTCATCCTCCGGGGACTGACCCGGCTCCATCTGGAGTTCACACCGGCATAGTCGAGCATCACCGTCACCGAACACGGGGCCGGGCGATGTCACCCCCGCCGGGACAGGTGGGCGGGCCAGGCTCCGAGTGAGCGACACTCTAGGGATGGGAGACGAGCCGTCGCCGGAGTCCGGGACCTCTACCGGCAACCGCGGGCCGGTGCCGATGCCGGCCGCCTTCCTGGGCCACGGGAGCCCGATGAATGCACTGGGGCACAACCGCTACACCGATTCGTGGCGTGAGTTCGGAGCCAGTGTTCCCCGACCTCGAGGCATCCTGGTGATCTCCGCCCACTGGTTCATCAACCTCTCGGCGGTCACCGCCATGGACAGACCGAAGACGATTCACGATTTCTACGGGTTTCCCGATGAGCTCTTCGCCGTGCAGTACCCGGCGCCGGGCGACGTCGGCCTGGCCGAGGAGGTCGCAGAGATCGCCAAGCCGACCTGGATCGGGTTCGATCATGACAGTTGGGGTCTCGACCATGGCACCTGGTCGGTTCTCGTCCATGCCTTCCCGGGCGCCGACATCCCCGTCGTCCAGTTGTCCATCAACGCCCAACAGGCATTCGAGTACCACCTCGAACTCGGTGCTCGACTGGCGCCACTGCGCCAACAGGGCGTGCTGGTCATCGGCAGTGGCAACGTGGTTCACAACCTGGGCGCCGTCGACTGGAATCGACCCGACGCCGGGTTCGACTGGGCCCACCGTTTCGACGACGCGGTACGTAGCCGCATGACGTCTTCCCCCCGAGACCTCGTCGACCTGCGAGGCCACGACGATTTCGGCGCAGCCGTACCGACACCTGACCATTTCATACCGCTCCTCTACCTGGCGGGCTTGGCCGGTGCCTCCGGCGCCACCGCCGAGGTGCTGGTGGACGGGTATACGTACGGTTCTCTGTCCATGACCAGCTACACCATCGACTCGGAGTTGCCCGAGCCGTCGCCCCCAGGGGCCCCGGCGGCTGCGCTTCCCGATCCCGGCCTCATCCCTCCCGACGACACCAATACGTGATGCGTCCCGATTTCACTCGGTGCGTCGGTGCACCCGAGGAGCGGCAACATCCCCGCCCATCTGCTCGGCGGCTGGTCCGCACCATCGATCGGCGGCCCACGGCGCAATCGTGGGACAATCTGTGGCATGGCCGAGCCGCGGGAGCTGACGCACAACGGGCATTGGAGGAAGGCTGTCTGGGCTCTCCGAGTGGGGTACGTCGGACTGACGGTCGGCATCGCCGGCCTCATCGTGATGGCGTTGGGGTCCACGCCGTGGGTCGTCGCCGTCGGACTGATCACCTGGCTCGCCGCCGCAGCCGTGACGTTGACGGAGTTCTTCTGGTCCCGGCACGAGCTTCCCCAACCACGACCGGGGCTCTGGTCGATGCGGTTCATGCTCATCCGCGACTCGGTCCACGCCCGCTCGCCGGTCCCGCCCTCCTGACGGTCCCCCTCTGCGGGCGGCGCCGGGCGGCGATTCCCCGACTTGTCGATCGGTCGGAGAAGCTGATCATGCGACGGCCGGAACCCTGTGAGGTCAGGCCGTGGCCACGGGGTCCGGCCGTCACCGAAATGGGAATTGTGCTACGCCGTTGACTGCGGGGTGCTGCAGGTTAGGGGGACTGACATGGGCGACCACCGGCCAGGCGTCTGCTCGAAGGGCCCAATGGGAAGAGCCCGCCGCCACGGCGTCCGCTCCCGGCCCGCCGTAGCCGTGGCCACGGTGGGCCTGGTGTTGGTCGGGACGTTTGTCGGGGGCGGCGTGGCCGGGGCGGTCGTCCCGTGGAAGATCGTCCCCAGCCCCAACACCTCTCCCAGCCAGAACGACATATTGGCGGGTATCTCGTGCGTCGGACCTAGCCAATGCGTGGCCGTCGGACACTCGGCGGACAACAGTTCTCAGACGTTGGTCGAGTCGTGGAACGGGACGGCCTGGTCGATCGTACCCAGCCCCGACACCTCGCCGACAACCGACAACCTGTTGTGGGGTGTTTCGTGCCCCGGCTCTTCGGCCTGCACGGCGGTGGGAAGCGGGGAGGTGGGCACCGATTATCAGACGTTGGTCGAGTCGTGGAACGGGACGACCTGGTCGATCGTGTCCAGCCCCAACACCTCACCGACCGAGAACACCCTGTTGGGCGTGTCCTGTTACGACCCCACCCACTGCATGGCGGTGGGCAGCGCCCAAGTCGGCTCCAATGGCCTGGACACGCTGGCCGAGTCGTGGAACGGGACCGCCTGGTCCACCGTTCCCAGCCCTGATGTCCCGACGTCGACATACGAGCAGTTGTCGGGAGTGTCGTGCACCGGTCCGACGGACTGCACGGCCGTGGGCTTCGCCGACACCACGGCCGGAGCCCAGACGTTGATCGAGTCGTGGAACGGGTCGGCTTGGTCCATCGTGCCCAGCCCGGACCCAACGTCGCTACCGGGCGTCACTGGGGACATCCTCGATGGCGTGTCGTGCACGACCTCGACGGCTTGCGTAGCGGCGGGATCCAACAATGCGCCGTCCTCGCACAACGTGACCACCTTGATCGAGTCGTGGGACGGGACCACCTGGTCGGTGGTGCCCAGTCCGAATGCCAGCACTTCCAGCGGCCTCGATGGGGTGTCCTGTGCCACTACGGGTAGCTGCATCGCCGTCGGGAGCAACGGAGGAGGAGTCGGCACCCTGATCGAATCGTGGGACGGTTCGAGCTGGTCGGTGGTTCACAGCCCCAATCGGGGGAATCGCGGACTTCGACTTTCTAGGCGGGGTGTCGTGTGTCGATCCGACGAACTGCACGGCCGTCGGCCAGTCGGGCGACAACGACTCCATGACGCTGGTCGAATCGATGAACGGCGTCATCCCCAAGTTCAGCGGACCGGCCCCGGGCCAGGTGACATGTTCCCTCACTGCCAAGATCTCCTTCTCGCCCCCGCTCACGAGCACCGGCGGGGGCACGGCCACCACGGTGAAGGGTGAACTGTCGAACTGCACGACCACCACGCCCGGTCTGTCGATTACCGGCGGCAAGCTGACCGGTACATCTCCCGGGGCGGGAACGGGCTGCGCCGAGCTCGCCGCCGGGAACATCCCGGGGACCGCCGCCGTCGCCTGGAAGGGCCAGTACGACCCGGCGGACTACTCCTATGCCGGGAAGGCATCCTTGGCCAACAGCGTGGTGACCACCACCGGCGACCAGGAGGAGACCAACGGCGTCGACGATGTGGGGTTCGTCGTTCCGGGCACCGGCAACACCTCCAGCACCAGCGGATCGTTCGCGGCCGGGGGTCCGGACGGCGCTTCTGGCACCCTGTTCAGCGACCAGACGGCCAGCCAACTCTCGACACTTTGCTCGCCCACTCCGAGGAAGAACAAGCCACCCAAACCGGCCAAGGGGATAAAGAGCCTGACCCTGACCGGCCCAGTCACCCTCGGGTGATGCATCAACCCGGGGGGCATGCAGCCGCCGGCTGAGATTCCGGGCCTCCACCGGCCGTCGATCGTGACTACTCGGGGCCGGCACCCGTCAGGATGGTCGCCACCCTCTGCCGCAACGCCGGGACCACCTCTTGTTGGAACCAGTCGTTCTTCTTCAGCCAGACGTTGTTTCGAGGACTGGGATGGGGCATCGGCACCACCTGAGGCCAGTGGTCCCTCCACGACTTCACGGTCTCCGTCACCGAACGGCCAGCAGTGGCCAGGTGGTACCTGTGCGCATACTGGCCGATCACCAGCGTGAGCTGCACGTGCGGGAGCTGATCCAAGATCCTGGCCCGCCAGGCCGGAGCGCATTCCGGTCTGGGCGGGAGATCGCCCGACGATCCGGTGCCCGGATAGCAGAATCCCATGGGCAGGATGGCCAGGCACGTCGGATCGTAGAAGGACTGGCGTTCAAGTCCCATCCACTCCCTCAATCGATCTCCACTCGCATCATAGAACGGGATTCCCGAAGCATGAACCCTGCGTCCGGGTGCCTGCCCGACGACCAGGATCTTCGCCCGCGGGTCGAGTTGGACGACAGGTCGCGGACCGAGCGGCAGATCATCCGCACAGCGCGTGCAGCTTCGGACGGCGTGGAGCAACAAGGAGAACGATTCGATCGCTGACACGTCCTTGGGATCGGGCGAATGGAGGGGAGACGCCGCCCCCGGGCACCGGGTCCCCGGTCAGCGGGTCCGGGCGTCCGGGCGTCCGGGCGTCCGGGTATCGAAACAACCCCGGGGCCGCTACCCCTGCATGGCGATGCGGTCGGTGCGAACGGTGACTCGAATCCGCACTTCGCCTTGGCGGCGCATGGGGTAGGTGTCGACGCCGAGATACTTCTGGGCCAGGGAGTCGATGTGCTGATCGGCCCCTTCGGTCGTGACATCTATCACCGTTCCCCGAAAGGCCACCACGTTGTACTGGTCCTCGGGGTCGATGACGGAAACCGCCACCCGGTGGTCCTTTTCGAGGTTGCGAGCCTTGACCCTGCCCCGGGCGGTGTTGAACACCACGTTGTCACCGTCGAGGTCGATCCACAGTGGGGTCACCTGGGGAGAGCCATCGGGGTTGAGTGTGGCCAGCGTTGCCAGTACCGGTCGGGAGATCAGCTCCCGAGCCTTGGTCGAGAGAGTGTCGGCCATCAGTGTCCTTTCCACGATCTGAACGTGACTCTCAGGGTAGGGGTAATCCGCTGACCGCCAACCGATCAGGCCGGTCTGAGGAGACTCCGGCGTCCGGAGGATGAGCCACCAGTCCTCCCGCTCGGCGGCTGTCCCCGGCTCGGTGAGCCGCCCCCTCAGGGTGTGGGGCCGGTCCCGATCCCGTGGATGATCAGGTCCCAGAGGTCCTCGGCCGTCCCGTCCCCGGGGGTGCCGACCGACATGCCCCCGATGGTCGAGGAGAACGAGTTGAACATGATGGCCTCCAGCACCACCCCGACGATGGGGCCCCGGCGGGGCCCGGTGCGGACCACCCCGGCCGAGGTGGCCCCGTCCAACACCTGTTCGAACAGGGCCACGAGGGGTGAGAACACCCGGGCCGCCTCTTTCGGGTACTGGGTGAGCAGCTGCTGGGCGAACTCGGCCATGAACGGGGCCCGGCCGGTGGCCCCCCGGTCTCCACCGGTCGACGGCCGGCACAGCCGGTAGTACTCGACCACGAAGGTGTGCAGGCGGCCCAGGGGATCGTCGTCCCCGGCGAGCTGGTCGGCCAGGTACTCGGTGGTGGTGCGGACCGACTCCTCGAACAGGGCCAGCAGGAGCTCGTGCTTGCCCCCGAAGTACTGGTAGAAGCTCCGCAGCGACTGGCCCGACCGGTCCACCACCTCTTGGACGGTGAAGTCCTTGCCCGATCCGGCGTTGAACAGCTCGGTGGCGGCGTCGAGGAAGCGCTGGACCCGGGTCTCGGCCCGCAGCCGGGCCGAGTCGAGCGACCGGGCCACCGCCTGGTCCCGCCAGCTCAGGGCGTCCACCTCCGGCGGTTCGGCCACCACCTCCTGTTTCGCCACGGGGGAAATGGTACCCGATAGGCCAATACACGATCGATCTCCCCCCGGGGCGGCCCGTGGTGCATCTTGGGGAGAACATGGTTCTGCCCGGGGCTAGGACTTGGGCAGGAGCCGGTCGTGAAACAACAGGCGGTGAATCACGCAGGCGGGACTTCGTGGCGGACCCCGGAACCGAGCGCTCGATGAGCGAAGTCGACCAGCCGGGACAGGGATTCGGAGGAGGGGGTCGACTTGTCGATCAGGTGGGTACGGACCGCTCGGGTCGAATAGCCGAAGATGAGGCGGGCATCCCCTGACGGATCGGGGCTCCAGCCGGACCCGTCGGCCACCGCCGACTCGATGGCTCGCTCGAGCGGAGCCGTGATCCTGGACTGGTAGCTGTCGAGTTGTTCCGGAAAGGCGGCGGCGAACCGACCTGATACCAACGCCCAGGGAGGGGACTTGGCGCCCGACGACAGCGGCATGGTCTGGCTGCGCACGTACTCCTCGATCCACACGCCCACCTTCGACAGTGGGTCCGCCGCTCGGTCCATCGCCTCCTCCAGGTACTGGACCAACACCGACGCACCCCGGTCGAGAGCCAGCAGCAAGAGCTCGTCCTTCGACTGGAAGTTCCTGTACAAGGCCTTGGTGGACAAGCCCGAATACTCGAGGATGTCCCGCACCGATGGATCCACCGTCCCGGGCTGGGCCGCCACCACCCACGTGGCTTCGATCAGCTCGTCGACCGCAGATCGGCGGGGTGACCTCGTTGCGTCCCGGACATCGTCCGCGCCGTTCTCGACCGCCGTCGTCTCCATCACCGCCGAAGCTTAACCGGAAGAAGGATCCTGCAATTGAAGAGGACCTTTCTCTATTACAAGAGGGGCATTTCCACGCACCGCCCGAGGTCCTTTGGCACAGTCCGATCTGGCCCAGCGCCAGTGGCCGGCCGCCACGGTGGCCGTCGGCCACCCTCGTTCCGAACCGTCACACCCCGCGTCGGAGCTCCCGCTTGAGGACCTTTCCGGATGGGTTCCGGGGAAGCGCATCGAGAAACACGATCGCCTTGGGGGTCTTGAACCGGGCCAGCTGGGCCTGGCAATGCCGGAAGAGGTCGTCTTCGGTGGCAGCCGCACCCTGGCGCAGGACGACGAAGGCCACCGGGACCTCGCCCCATCGATCATCGGGACGACCGACCACTGCCGCCTCGAGCACGGCATCGTGCTCATAGAGCACGCGCTCGACCTCCGAGCTGGCGATGTTCTCGCCGCCCGACACGATCATGTCCTTGAACCGATCGACGATGTAGAGATAGTCGTCCTCGTCGCGGTAGCCGACATCGCCGGTGTGGAACCAGCCACCGACGAAGGCTTCGTCGGTGGCGTCCGGATCCCGCCAGTAGCCCTTGAAGACCTTGGGGCCGCGCATGACGATCTCCCCCCGCTCCCCCGCCGGCACCGACGTCCCGTGCTCATCCCATATGTCGAGGTCAAGGTAGAGGCACGGACGGCCGACGCTCCCGAGCTTGCTCACCATGCTTCCCCGGTCGAGAAAGGTGTCACCCGACACCGTCTCGGTGAGACCGTAGGCGTCGGCGAACCAGGCCGACGGAAAGGTGCGCTGGAGGCGCTCGATGAGCGGGATCGGCATCTTCTCCCCGCCGTTGATGACCAGGCGCACCGATGACAGGTCGCGCCGCTCGATGTCGGGCAACGCCATGATGGCGTTGACCATGGCGGGCGCCAGCCACACGGTGGTCACCCGGGATCGCTCGAGCTCGTCGACCACCTTGGACGCTTCGAAGGCACGGTGGACGATGGTGGTGGCCCCGGCAGCGACCAGTGAGGTGGTGGTGAGATCGAGGGCGCCGACGTGGTACATGGGCCCGCAGGCCAGTCCGAGATCGGCGCTGGTGAATCCGAACTCGATAATGTGGGCGAGGTTCTTCCACGCCAGGTTGGCGTGGGTGATCATGACACCCTTGGGCCGTCCCGTGGTGCCCGACGTGTACATCAAGCGGTGGATGTCGTCGGCCGCCACCGGGAGGCGCGCCGCGGCGATCTGGCCGGTTCGCATTCGCAGGTCGGCCAGAGTCGTCCATCCGTCTCCCCCACCCGCGGCCGACACACACGCCCGCACGAGAGTCGCCCTCCATGCCCGTCATCGCTTGGTCGGCCAGATCGACCAATGGTCCGTCGCACACGATGGCCCGAGCTCCGGAATGCTCGAGGATGTAGCGGACCTCCGGCGCCGCCAGCCGCCAGTTGATGGGCATGGCTATGGCCCCGAGGTAGTTGGCGGCGAAAATTGTCTCCAGGAACTCGGGGCAGTTGTACGACAGAAGCGCCACCACCTGGCCACGGCCGATGCCCCGGGCGGCCAGGCCGCGCGGCCAAGGCCGTGGCCCGTCCGGCCATTTCCCGGTAGGTGGTCGGCTCCTCGTCGAACACCGTGATCGCCTTGTCGGGCGTGCGGGTGGCGTGGTGGGCGAGGACAGAGAACCAGTTCATGTCGGGCTGCGTCATTTGCCGGGGCGCTCATCGGCTGAGGATCCCCGTTCACGACTCACTCGGCGCCGGGGCCTCGACCACCGTCGTCGAACATCGGGGCACCACCTGCCGGGTGGACGGCCCTCCAACCGCTAACCTCGCTTTCCGATGCCCAGGGCGCAAGCGACCGGTGAGACTCCACGCAGGGCGAACTGGCAAGCCCGTCGCCAGTCGATCATCGACACCTCGGCGCCCGTGTTCGCCCGACACGGGTACCATGCCACGGGGATCATGGAGCTCTGTGCGGCCAACGACCTCGGCAAGGGCGCGCTGTACCACTACATCGGGTCCAAAGAAGAGCTGCTGGCCGCCATCCACGACCGGGTCATGGACGAGGTGATGCTCGGTGCCGATCGGGTTGCCGAGGCCGGTGGATCGCCCTCGCAGCAGTTGACCATGCTCGGCAGTGAACTGCTCGACGTGATCCACCGCTACCCCGACCACGTCTGGGTCTTCCTGCACGAGTTCCCGGCGCTCACCGGCGAGCGGGCCGCCCAGTTCCGCCAGCGTCGTCGCCAGTACGAACAGCGGGTCGAGACCGTCCTGCGGGCCGGTGTCGATTCGGGCGAATTCCGCGACGTGGAGCCCAGGCTCACGGCCATGGCTTGGCTCGGGATGCACAACTACACCTACCTGTGGCTGAAGCCGGGCGGGCGGCTGTCGGCTCGAGACGTGGCCAGGCCCTTCGCCGAGATCTTCATGCGGGGGATCACCGAACCGACCGACGGAGCCCACCAGTAGCTGCTGTGGTGGTGCGGGGTGCCCGTGTCATGGGGCGGAGTACCCGCCGTCGACGACGATCGCCGACCCGGTCGTCCAGCTGGATGCCTGGCCGGCCAGGTAGGAATAGGCGCCCACCAGGTCGGAGGCCGACCCCAGCCCGAGGGGATGACGCGCCGCCGTGGCCTCGAGCGCCTGTGGCGGCAGGCCGGCATGGATACCTGACAGGAACGTCCCCGGGCACACGCAGTTGACCCGGATGCCGTCGCCTGCGTACTCGACGGCGGCCACCTTGGCCAGCTGGATCACCGCCGCCTTGGTGGCACAGTACGGAGCCGCGTGTGACCACGCCGTCATGCCGGCCACCGATGCCGTCAACACGATCGAACCCGACCCCTGAGGTCGCATGACGGCCACCGCCGCCCGGATTCCGTTGACGGCACCGAGGAGGTTGATCCGAAAGGCGCGCTCCCACTCCTCAGTGGCCTGATTGTGGATCCGGCCGTTGGGCGAGAGGACGCCGGCATTGCTGATCAACACGTCGAGGTGGCCGAATCGCCCGACCGCCCGGGCGACCACCGATTCGACCTGGGCGAAGTCGCTCACGTCGGCCAGCGCCGTTTCGACCGAAGAGTCGGTCACCGGGAGGCCGGCCACGGTGGCTTCCAGCGAGGATGCGCTGACATCGCTCAACAGGAGGTCGGTGGCGGGCTCGCTGGCCAGCTGGTGGGACACCGCCGCCCCGAGCGCCCCACCGGCACCGGTGATGGCGACGACCCGTCGCGGTGCTGTCATACCAGCAAGTATCCGCCATCGACGCTGAGCACGGTGCCGGTGACGAAGGCAGAGGCATCGGACACCAGGAACTGATATGCACCGGCCAGGTCGGCCGGCGCCCCCCAGCGCCGTTGCGCGGTGTGCCCGGTGATGGCGTCCGAGAGCCTGGGGTCGCTCTTCCACCCTTCGGCCAGCGGGGAATCGAACCATCCGGGCGCAACCACGTTCACGGTGATGCCGGCGGGGGCCAGATCCAGCGCCAGGCCTTTGGCCAGGCCGACCACCCCGGCCTTGGATGCGCTGTAGGCGGTCAGACCCTTGCGCGGCCGCTCCCCCAGGACCGAGCCGGTGAAGATCACTCGGCCGCCCTCGCCCATCACCCGGGCGGCGGCCCGTGCTCCGAGGAAGGCCCCCGTCAGGTTCACGTCCAGGACCCGGCGCCAGACCTGGGCATCGGTCTGGCGCGGGCCGGCCACCACCGGCGAGATGCCGGCGTTGCATATCCAGGCGTCGATGCCGCCCCACTCGGTCACCGTGGTGTCGGCCAGGGCCTCGTTGAAATCCTCGTCGGTCACGTCTCCGCTCAGCACCAGGGCCGGCCCCGGCAGTGTTTCGGCGACCGCCTTCAGGTCCCGCTCCGTGCGGGCCACCAGGGCCACGGATGCGCCGGCCCGGGAGAACGCATGGGCCAGCAGGGCACCGAGGCCCCGGCTGGCGCCGGTGATGACCACCCGCTTACCGGGTACCGCGCCGGGACTGGGGAACGACTCGGGGATCTCGATTTCGTCGATCATCGCTCTTCCCTTTTTGTACCGACCGACCGGTATACTACACCGTCCGTGACCCCCGACCCATCCCCAGCCTCCGACTTCTCCCGGGACGACCTCGTCGAGATGCACCGCCGGATGCTGGTCATCCGTGGCTTCGAACAGCGGGTGTCCGACCTCTACCGTGACGGTGAGGTCCCCGGCTTCGTCCACCTCTCGATCGGGCAGGAGGCCACGGCGGTGGGGGCGTGCTGGCCACTGGGCCCGGCCGACGTGATCACCTCCACCCACCGCGGCCACGGCCACTGCCTGGCCAAGGGCCTGGACCCGCTGGGCATGTTCGCCGAGCTGATGGGCAAGGACCGGGGCACCAACCGCGGCCGAGGGGGCTCGATGCACATCGCCGACCCGAAGCTGGGGATCTTCGGGGCCAACGGGATCGTGGCCGCCGGCCTTCCCATCGCCGTGGGGGCGGCCACGGCCGCTCGGCTCCGGGCCGCCGACAGCGTGGCCGTGGCCTTCTTCGGCGACGGGGCATCGGCCCAGGGGGCATTCCATGAAGCACTCAACCTGGCTGCTGTGTGGGAGTTACCGGTGATCTTCTTCTGCGAGAACAACGGCTACGCCGAGTTCTCTCCGGCCTCCACCCAGCACGCCGCATCGCTCGAGCAGCGGGCCGCCGGCTACGGCGTCGACTACTTCGGCGTCGACGGCAACGACGCCACCGCCACGGCAGCTCTGATGAACGCCGTGGTGGCGGCGGCCCGGGCCGGCCGAGGTCCTGCCGTCGTCGAGGCGGCCACCTACCGCTGGCACGGTCACTACGAGGGGGATCCACAGCGTTACCGGCCGCCCGACGAAGTGAGTGCCTGGGAGGCCCGGGATCCGCTCCTCACCCATGAGGGCCGGCTCAGGGAACGGGGCTTGGGAGACGACCAGATCAAGGCGCTCGAGGTGTCGGTGGCCGCCCGACTGGACGAAGCGGTCGACGCCGCTCGCCGGCTCACCAGCCCGCTGGCCACCTCGTTGACCGACTTCGTCGTGCGGGCCAGGCCGGACCGGCCGGAGCCGGCGCCGCCCCCCGACGACGCGCCGGAGTTCCGGACCATGGACGCCATCCGCTCGGCTCTCGAGGCTGAGCTGATCGAAGACGACCGGGTGTTCGTGGCCGGCATCGACGTCGGCGCCGGAGGCAACGTCTTCGGGCTGACCCGGGGGCTGGCCGACCGGTTCGGGGGGCGGGTGCGAGACACGCCGATCTCCGAGACGGCCATCATCGGACTGGGCGTGGGGGCGGCGATGGCCGGGATGCGCCCGGTGGTCGAGATGATGTACCTCGACTTCCTCGGTGTCTGCTTCGATCAGCTGCTCAATCAGGCGGCCAAGCTTCCGTTCATGACCGGCGGGGCGGCGGAGATGGCGCTGACCGTGCGCACCCAGTTCGGCGCCGGGCGCTCCTCGGGCAGCCAGCACTCCCAGAGCCTCGAAGTGCTGCTGGCCCATATCCCTGGACTGAGCGTCGTCATGCCGTCGACACCGGCCGACACCTACGGGCTGCTCCGGGCGGCCATCCAGGATCCGAACCCCGTGGTCTTCATCGAGAACCGCCTGTTGTACGGAATGAAGGGCCCCCAGCCCCCGCCGGGCCACGTCGTCCCCATCGGCGCCTCGGTGGTCGTGCGTCCGGGAACCGACGTGACCGTGGTGTCGATCTCCAGGATGGTCCATGAGGCGGTGGCCGCCGCCGGGAGCCTCACCGACGAAGGCATCTCCGTCGAGGTGATCGACCTGAGGACGGTGGCGCCCCTCGATCTCGCCCCGGTCCTCGAGTCGGTGCACAAGACGAACCGGCTCCTCATCGCCCATGAGGCCGTCGTCCCGTTCGGCATCGGTGCCGAGATCGCCGCCACCGTGGCCCGGGAGGGCTTCTGGGACCTCGACGCCCCCATCGAGCGGGTGGGGGCGGCGCCGACTCCGCCTCCCTACGCTCCCGATCTCGAACGGGCCTGGCTCCCCGACCGAGACAACATCGCCGACACCATCCGGCGCCTGGTCGCCGTCTAGATCAACAGCCCAGGGCGCGGGCGATCACCAGGTGCTGGATCTCGTTGGTGCCCTCACCGATCTCCAGCACCTTCGAGTCACAGAAGAAACGGGCCACCGGTGTGTCCAGCATGTATCCGAGGCCTCCGTGGATCTGGACGGCCTCCGAGGCCGCCCACGTCGCCACCCGGCTGGCCTTCAGTTTGGCCATCGCCGCCTCCTTCAGGAACGGTTGACCGGTGTCCCGCAGGTAGGCGGCCCGGTAGGTGAGCCAGCGCGCCGCCTCCAGCTCGGTGGCGATGTCGGCCAGCTTGAACTGCACGGCCTGGAACTTCCCGATGGGCCTCCCGAACTGCACCCGCTGGCCGGCGTAGGCGATGGCCAGGTCGAGCACGGCCCGGGTCAGGCTCAGCGACAGGGCGGCAACCGAGATGCGCCCGACCTCCAGCGTGCGCAGGAACTGGCTGAGCCCCAGATTGGGATCACCGATGAGCTGGTCATCGGGGACCCAGACATCGTCCAGATACAGCTCTCGGGTGTCGAGGCCGCGCCAACCGATGCCCCGCATCTTCGGTCCCATGGTGAAGCCGGGGGCGTCCTTTTCGACGATGAAGCTCCCGAACCCGGACGCCGGGCCGCCGTCGGGCTCGGTCCGGGCCAGCAGCGTCACCCCGAACGACATGTCCGTCCCGGCATTGGAGATGAAGGTCTTTCGACCGTTGATCAGCCAACCCCCGTCCCGTTGCTCGGCCCGGGTGCGGATACCGCCGGCGTCGGATCCGGCATCGGGCTCCGTGAGCCCGAATGCTCCGAGGACACGTCCCTCGGCCAGCGGTCGCAACCACCGCTCCTTTTGGGCTTGATTCCCGAACAGCAAGAGGGGTAGCGAGCCGATCGTCACGTGGGCCTGCCAGGCAGCCGCCACCGACTGGTCGGCCACGCCGATCTGCTCCATGGCGGCCACGAAACCTACGGTGGTCATGCCGATCCCGCCCCACTCCTCGGGGATGAGCATCCCGAGCAGGCCGAGCTCGCCCATCTCCCGGAGCAGGTCGGTCGGGCAGCGCCCCTCTTCCCAGGCCAGTGGAGCGCGCCGGGCGATCTGCTGCTGGGCGAAGTCGCGGCACAGACCGACGAGATCCCGTTCCGGTTCGCTGAGCGAGAGGTCCATGGCCGGTCTCAGCCGGCCGATCGGTGGGGTACCGGATCCCTAGGTGGCAACGGATCCTCCGCCCCTCGGGTCCTGGAGATGGGCCATGAAGGCGGTCGACCAGGCCATGAGGTCGACCGGGACGTAATAGCCGGTCTCGTCGTTGATGGCCGCCCAGTGCTGGGCGACATCCTCGACGGTGGGAGTCGGGGTCGGGTGGACATATCCCTCGGTCGAGGCGATGAAGATGCGGGCGAACCGACCGAAGCCGGCGGCGTAGATCTCGCCGGTGACCGGGCAGTCCTCATGGGCCAGGAAGGCGGCCATCGGTGCGACGAGGTCCGGCGACATGTGGGCCGGGCCGGCGCCGCCGCCGGTCGGGTCGGTGTCAGCCGCCGGCTGGCCGGCCATCCGGGTGAAGGCGGCCGGAGCGATGCAGTTGGCTCGTATGCCGTGAGCGGCACCGGCCACGCTGAGGCTGCGGGTCAGCCCGATCACTCCGCCCTTGGCCGTTGCGTACGACAGGTTGTTGGGTAGGCCGAACAACCCCGAGGAGGTGGTCATGACGATGCGGCCGTAGCCCTGGCCGACCAGGTGGGGCCAGGCGGCCCGGGCGGTGTTGAACGAACCCGTTACGTGGACGGCGAGGTGACTGGAGAGGTTCTCCTGATCAGCGTCCGGAAGGCTCGCCCATCTGATGATGCCGGCGTTGTTGACCAGGATGTCGAGGCGCCCGTACCGCTCGACGGCCGCCTCCACCAGCCGGTGGGCCCCCTCGGCGGTGGCCACGTCACTGTCATCGGCCACGGCAACTCCCCCGGCCGCCACGATCTCCTCGGCGACGCCGCCGGCCACCGCGGCGTTCGCCCCGACACCGTCCATCGACCCTCCCAGGTCGTTGACCACCACGCTGGCGCCCCGCTGGGCGAGAAGCATGGCATGGGCCCGTCCGATGCCGCGACCGGCACCGGTGACGATGGCAACCCGTCCTTCGAATCTGTGCTCGCTCACGACCATCCCGACTTTCCCTGCACCGGATCAGTGGTGGCGGTGAATTCGCATCGTTGACGTCCGCGGTGCCCTTTCAGCGGCTTCGAGTGGCGCCCGGCGGTGCCGTCTCAGGCCCCGGGGGCAGCCGCGCCCACCGGAGCGTTGAATCCGAGCAGGCCGCCGAGGGTGCCGCCCACCATGGCCGCCCGCTCGTCGGCCGGCACATCGGCGAACAGCTTCTCCATGAGTTGCCGGCTGCCCCGGAACGTGCCTTCGGCGTGCGGATAGTCGTTACCCCACACGATTGTCGACAACCCGGTGATGTGCCGACAGGCCACGGCCACCGGGTCGTCCTGGAAGGAGACGTGGAACTGGCGCCGGACGTACTCGCTGGGCATCAGAGGGTAGGGCCACTTCTCGTTCAGCTTGAACAACCGCGCCATGTTGCTCTGCTCGGTGGGGGGCAGGGATTCGTCCCAGACGCCCAGCCACCAGTCGGGATCCTGGCCGATACCGGTGACCCAGCACTTGTCCATGCTGCCGACCAGCGAAGCCAGCCAGTGGGCGTTGAACTCGATCAGGGCGAAGTGGAGGTCGGGGTAGCGCTCGGGCACGCCACCCCCGATGAGCTGGCAGATGACCTGCTGGGGGGCGATGGTGCTGTAGATGGCCTGGGTGACCATCCGCTTGGCCGCCGACTTCTCGGTCACCGGCTGGTTGACCTGGGCGGCGTTCTCCATAACCACCTTCAGGGTGACAGCCTCAGGGTCGTCGACCTTCACCCCGCCCGTCTGGGTGTGGATGAACACGTGGACTCCGTTGGCCTGGGCCGCCGCCCACACCGGATCGAACTCCCGTGAGTAGTAGGGCTGAGGCGGCGTGGCCGGCAGGAGGATGGCCCGGAATCCGCTGGCCGCCACCCGCTCGATCTCTGCCACCGCGTCGTCGACGTCGGTGAGCGGGACGGGGGCGGTGGGGGCCAGGCGGTTGAAGTAGGGCGAGAACCGCTCGACGATGTAGTCGTTGTACACGCGGGCATGGGCCAAGGACAGCTCGTGGTCGTCGGAGTACAGACCGAAGAGCGACAGGTTCGGATGCATCACTCCGACGTCGACCCCGTCGGACTCGAGGTCCTCGACGATCGTCTCGGGGTCCCCCTCGGGCATCCGACCGCCGGTCTGGCGGTACCGGGAGATCGTCCACCCCTCGAACCCGGGAGTGTGCAGGCGCCGGAAGACCCGGGCCCCGCCCTCGACCAGCGGCTCGATCTCGAAGTCGTCCTCCCACACGGCGCGGTCCCTCAGGTGCTTGGGCAGGCGGGTGGTGAAGAGGTCGGTGGGCTCGAGGATGTGTCCGTCGGCGGAGATGACGAGTTGGGTGGCTGCCATGGTTGTGACCTTCCTGCGCCGGGACGCAAGATCTGGGTAGGGCAGGCGCGGCACGCGGTACCCTGCGCCAGGAGTGTAGACCAACCGGTCGGTACAGGCAACGTGACAGCCGGTCACGATGGCCGCGGCCAGAAGGAGATGAGGCCGTGTCAAAGCGATGGAAGCAACGCCCGGCCGGCTCGACATGGGGGGACTGGGGCGAGGACGACGAACTCGGCCGCATCAATCTGCTGACCCCCGACAAAGTGCTCGAGGGCGTGCGGGAGGTCGAGGCCGGCATCAGCTTCTGTTTGAGCCTGCCCCTCGACTATCCCGGCGGGACCGCCCTCAACCAACGGCGCCACCCGCCGGTGCTGGCTCCGACCGAAGACATGCAGGGCGATCCCGACACCTTCTACAACGTCCACATGAGCCAGATGGAGAGCTGGGGTGACACCAAGTACGTGGACGTGTGGGCGGACGACGTGGTGACCCTCTCGCTGCAGTACTCCACCCAGTGGGACTCGCTGGCCCATGTGGGGGCCGAGTTCGACGCCGACGGCGACGGCGTCGAAGAGGCCGTCTACTACAACGGGTACCGGGCCGGGGTCGATCTGGTGGGTCCGCAGCCCGACGCCGCCGGTGACGGCGGCAACCACCGTTGCTTCGCCCATCACCTCGGCCTGGAGCACATGGCCTACCAGGGCGTCCAGGGACGGGGCGTGCTCATCGACCTGGCCCACCACTTGGGACACGACTGGCGGGGTGTGGACCGCAAGACGCTCGAGGAGATCATGGCGGCCGACAACGTGGTGGTCGAGCCGGGTGACATGCTCCTGTTGCATACCGGGTTCGCCACCGAGATCCTCAACTGGAACCGTCACCCCGATCCGGTGAAGATCCACACATTGTGCAGTTACCTCGACGCCCGGGACGAGTCGCTGCTGGAGTGGATCAGCGACTCCCAGATCTCAGCATTGGTGGCCGACAACTATGCCGTCGAGGGTCTGCTGGGCAGGGACGGCGACAAGAGTCGACACTCCTTCCTCCCGATCCACCATCTCTGCCTCTTCCGTCTGGGCGTCCCGCTGGGCGAGATGTGGTACCTGCACGAGTTGGCATCGTGGCTGCGCCGGCACGATCGGAACCGGTTCCTGCTCACGGCTCCCCCGCTGCGGATGCCCGGAATCGTGGGCTCGCCGTTGACACCGGTGGCTACCGTCTGACCGGCCCGCCGGGCCGGACAGGCCGGGTCGGATCCTCACACGGTGATTTCGGCGGGATCCGACGAGCGCCACAGTCTGAACGCCTGATAGTCGCTGTCCAGCACCCTCCTGATCTCCTTTTGGAGCTTGGGCCTGCCCCCCGAATTCAGGAGGTACCGGCGAGCCTTGCCGGGGATGTTGCTTCCGAAGAAGTAGCTGCTCTCCCCGAACGGGGACTCGGCGGCGCCGGCGTCGACCATCGCCGTCCACCGCTCTTCGGCCGCCGGTTCCACTTCGATGGTGTCGTAGCCGTGGTCACGCAGGTAGACGAGCGTCCCGGTGATGAAGTCGACCTGGTCGCCGTTGTACCGGGGATTGTTACCGGCGGCGGCATGCGGCCCACCGGGAAAGAACAGGTTCGGAAAGCCGGCGGACTGGATGCCCAGGAACGTCTTGGGGCCGGCGGCCCAGTGGTCCTCGAGGGCGACACCGTTGCGGCCCCGGATCCCCAGACGTGTCAGCGCACCGGTACCGAAGTCGAATCCCGTCGCCCATACGACGATGTCGAACTCCTGCACCCCCTGGGCCGTCTCGATCCCGCCTTCGGTGACCCGCACGATGGGCGTCTGGTTGAGATCGACGAGCGAGACGTTGGGGTTGTTGTAGGCCTCGTAATAGCCCGTCACGAAGGGAGGCCGCTTCTCGGCGTAGCGATGGTCCTTGGGGATCAGCCTCTCGGCCGTCTCGGGGTCGTCGACGATGCTGCGGACCTTGGCGGCGATGAACTCGCACCACAGGGCGTTGGCGGCGTGGTTGACCGTCAGGTCGGTGTAGTTGCTGGTCAGCTTGGAGAACCCCGGACTGTTCCACATCTTCTCGAAGAAGGCCAGGCGCTCGTCGATCGGGTCGTCGAAGGTCTGGCGATCGTGGACGGGATGGAGGAAACCCGACGGCGAGGTGCTGAGTGCCTCGCACATCGCCTCGAAGCCGGCCTTCAGCTGTGCCTGCTCCTCGGGGGTGATGGGTGCGTTGTTGAGCGGCGTGCACCAGTTGGCGGTGCGTTGGTACACCGTCAGGGAGGCGACCTCACCGGCGATGGCCGGGATCACCTGCACGCCACTCGATCCGGTACCGATGACGGCGACCCGCTTGTCGGCGAAATCCACCGGCGTGGTCGGCCACCGGCCCGTGTGGTACGACTCGCCCCGAAAAATCGAGCGGCCCGGTACGTCCGGAAAGTAGGGCACCGACAGGATGCCGGTCGCCGCCACCAGGAACCGCGCCCGGTACCGGGAACCGTTGTCGGTCGACACGGTCCACCTCCCCGATGACTCGCCGTACACGGCCGAGGTGACGGTGGTGCCGAATCGCATCTGGCCTCGAAGGTCGAACCGGTCCACCACATGGTTGAGGTACCGCTCGATCTCGGGCTGTTGGGCGAAGTGCTCGTGCCAGTCCCATTCGTCGAACAGTTCTCTCGAGAACAGGTAGGCGTAGGTGTAACTCTCGGAGTCGAACCGGGCCCCGGGGTAGCGGTTCCAGTACCAGGTACCTCCAGCCCCGTCACCCGCTTCGAGCAGCAACGCCGTGAACCCGGCCTGGCGGGCCCGGTAGAGCTGGTAGATGCCGGTGATGCCGGCCCCGACGACCAGCACGTCGATGTCCTCCTCCACCCGGCTCGGGCTCTTGTCCTTGGCGGGTTCCGGGGATGTCATGGGCCTCCGACGGCGGTGCGTCCATCGAGGAGTGTATGGCGGGGTCGTCGGCGTGCACCCCACGCTCTCCAGGATGCCGGGAAAACTTGTACCGACCGGTCGACCGGTGAGTATACACTCTGCAAAACGCACGCCGACAGGAAAGGGGGCTCGCGTGGCGATCGTGGATCGGCGATGGTCGGCACTGCCGGTGCCCTATGCCATGGAGTTCCCGGACCGGGCTCGCAAAGAGCGCTATTTCGACCCGGACTTCTACCAGATGGAGGTCGAACTGCTGTGGCCGAGGGTCTGGCAGATGGCATGCCGGCTCGAGGAGATTCCCCAGCCCAACGATTTCGTCGAGTATGAGATCTTCGACCAGTCGGTGGTCGTGGTCCGCACCGACGACCTGGGGGTGGTGGCGTTCCACAACACCTGCCGCCACCGTGGCGTCAGACTCGTCGAGGGCAGGGGGACGTGCGAGAGCGGGTTCACCTGCCCGTTCCACGGGTGGTGCTATGGGCCGGACGGCAAGAACACGTTCGTCACCCAGTCGAAGACGTTCGCCCAACACAACCTGGCTCCGCAGGATCTGGACCTCACCCCGGTGCGGTGCGAGGTGTGGGGCGGGTGCGCCTGGATCAATCTCGACGGTGATGCCCCGCCGTTGCGCCGGTGCATCGAGCCCTTCGCCACCGTCTTCGACGCCTGGCAGGTCGAATCGATGAGGGCCGAGTGGTGGTACGCCTGCCGTCTTCCCGTGAACTGGAAGCTGGCCGAAGAGGCGTTCATGGAGCAGTACCACGTGATCCAGACCCATCCCCAACTGGTCATCCCCGGAAGAGTGCGGCGCCAGGGCGGGGCCGTCGATCCACGAGCCCTCATCGAGGCGGAGATCCACTATCTGCGAACCATGAGCGAGGGCATGGCCGGAATGGTCCACGCCAACGACGTACGGGTGGCCGAGGGGCTGGCCGACATCGAACTGCCGGCCGATCCCGAGCTGGCCATGTCCATCTGGAACCAGACCCTCAACGATGCCGTCGTGCGCTGGCACCGCCAGCGGGGCTCTGACATCCCCGACCTCAACGATCTCCAAGCCTCGGGACTCGACGAGCCGATGGGCTACTGCTTCCCGCACTACTTCATACTGCCCATGTACAGCAGCGCCTCCTCCTACCGCTTCCGTCCGCTCGGACCGGAAGAGACGCTGATGGAGATCTGGTCGCTGACCAGGTTCCCCAAGGGTGACGAGCCGGAGAGCCCGGCGCCACCCGAGCGGTGGGAATGCGACGACCCGCGGTGGCCACCCATCCCCGGCCAGGACTTTTCGAACCTCCCGAGACAGCAACGGGGCCTGCACGCCAGGGGGTTCGAGTACATGCGCCTGTCCGAACGGGCTGAGGGAGGGATCGCCAACTTCGAGCGGACGCTCGACGGCTTTCTGGCCGGCCTCCCGTACGAGAGGCTGCTGCCGGCCCTGCGTGCGGTCAACGTGAATCCCCTCGAGAGCCCCGTCGCCGACCTCGGACTCTGAGAGCGGATCTCGATCGTGCACGGAACTGCGACCTGGCTCGGGGGACTGACCGGATGGACATGACGATGACGCATGCCGATGTCACCGAGGGCGTCCGCGCCACCCTGGCCGTGTACACCCAGGCCCTGGACGACGGCCGGACCGACGACGTCGTCGCCACCTTCTGTGCCGACGGGACCATCGAGATCCCTGGCCTGGGCACCCACACCGGACGGGACGCCCTCCGCCAGGCCTACTCGGGATGGGAGCCGAAGCGACCCCAGCGCCACCTCGTCCTCAACACCGTCGTCCCCGAGTGGAGCGATACCGAGGCCACCGCCATCAGCGACGTGATCTTCCTCCTGCTGGGCAGGTCGGGCTGGGGGGTCCAGCTGGTGGGCCGATACCACGATGTCCTCCACTACGACGACGGCACGTGGAGGTTCCACCACCGTGCGGCCACATTCGTCACCGACCAACCGGCAGACAAAGGGAAGACATGAGCGACGACGCCACCTTCGACTACGACACCATCGACTTCTTCCGCGGCAACGAGCTCGTCGAAGATCCCTACCCCTACTTCGACTGGCTCCGCACCCAGTGCCCGGTTCACCGCGAGCCACAGCAGGGCGTCTACATGGTCACCGGGTACGACGCCGCCTGCACCGTCTACACCGACACCGACGCCTTCTCGTCGTGCAACTCGGTGACCGGACCGTTCCCGGGTTTTCCGGTGCCGTTGGCCGGCCGCGACGACGTGAGCGACCTGATCGAGGAACACCGCCACGAACTGCCGTTCAGCGACCAGCTCACCACCATGGACCCGCCGGCCCACCGAGACCACCGGCATCTGGTCATGCGGCAGCTCACCCCCAAGCGGCTGAAGGAGAACGAGGAGTTCGTCTGGCGTCTGGCCGACCGCCAGATCGACGAGGTCATGGGGACCGGCCAGTGCGAGCTGATCGGCGACTACGCCAACCCGTTCACGCTCTTCGTCATTGCCGACCTCCTGGGCGTCCCGGAAGAGGAACACCAGGAGTTCCGGGAGGCCCTGGCCCGACGGCCCAGTAGCGGCGCAGTCGGAAGTACCAAGGACAATCTGTCCCACAGCCCGTTGGAATGGCTCTATGACCGGTTCAGCGGCTACATCGAGGATCGTCGGCGCCAGCCCCGCCCCGACGTGCTCACGGCCCTGGCCACCACCACGTTCCCCGATGGCTCGCTGCCCGAGGTCATCGACGTCGTCCGCGTCGCCGCCAACGTCTTCGCCGCCGGGCAGGAGACGACGGTGCGGTTGCTCGGCACCGCCCTACAGCTCATCGGTGAGCGTCCAGATCTGCAGCAGCTTCTGCGAGAACGACGGGAGCTGATCCCCAACTTCGTCGAGGAGACGCTCCGGATCGAAGCTCCGGTGAAAGGAGACTTCCGCCTGGCCCGCCACACCACGACCGTCGCCGGTGTCGACATCCCCGCCGGCGGGACGTTGATGGTGCTCAACGGGGCCGCCAACCGCGATCCCGACCACTTTGACGACCCGACCGAGTTCCGGGTCGACCGGGCCAACTCCCGCGAGCACCTGGCCTTCGGACGGGGAGTCCACAGTTGCCCCGGTGGGTCGCTGGCCCGCATGGAGGCGCGGGTCAGCATCGAGCGGCTTCTCGACCGCACCACCCAGATCGGCATCTCGGAGACGCACCACGGTCCCCCCGATGCCCGCCGTTACCACTACATGCCGACCTACATCCTCCGGGGTCTGACCCGCCTGCACCTCGAGCTGACCCCGGCTGGGACTCCGGCTCGCTGATGTCGATCCGCCGGCTGTCCCTCGACCCGTACCGCGCCCGGCGTGAGTCGTTCGCCGGCCGGCCTGGCCCGGAAAGCCGGTCATGACATCGGATCGCCGTCCGCCGCAATTCCCCCAGTTCGAAGGAGTCGAGGACGAACGCCGGCACCGTAAGCAGCGGCTGGCGGCCGCCCTCCGGTTGTTCGGGGAGTTCGGATTCGACGAGGGGATGGCCGGTCACATCACGGCACGGGATCCCGAGCTTCTCGACCACTTCTGGGTCAACCCGCTGGGGATGAACTTCAAGCTCATCCGGGTGAAGGACCTCATCCTGGTCAACGACCGCGGTGAGGTCGTCGACGGCGACTGGCCGGTCAACGCCGCGGCCTTCGCCATCCACTCCCAGATCCACGCCGCCCGACCGGACGTGGTGGCGGCCGCCCATGCCCACTCCGTTCACGGCAAGGCATGGTCGTCCCTGCGGCGCCCGCTCGATCCGCTGACCCAGGACTCGTGTGCCTTCTACGGCGATCACGCGGTGTTCGACGACTACACCGGGGCCGTGCTCGAGCTGGAGGAGGGCAAACGCATCGCTCACGCCCTCGGTCCCAACAAAGCCGTCATCCTGTCGAACCACGGCCTGCTGACCGTCGGGCGGACGTCGGTCGACGAAGCAGCCTGGTGGTTCATCACCATGGAGCGCACCTGCCAGGCCCAGCTGCTGGCCGAGGCGGCGGGTACGCCCGTGCTCATCGATCGCCAACAGGCGGAGAAGACGGCGCCACAGGTCGGGCCGCCGATGGCGGGATGGCGGGCGTTCCAACCGCTCTACCAGTGGATCGTGAAGGTCCAACCCGATCTACTCGACGAGTGAGTGACGTCGGTTCCGGGATTTTCCGTTACACAGTCGCCAACCGAGGAGGTTCAGATGATCGTCGTCATCGTCAAACAGCCGGTACGGGCCAAGTACGCCGACGACTTCCCTGCCCTGGTGGAGGAGTTCACCACCGCCACCCGAGCAGAGCCGGGGAACATCTCGTTCGATTGGTACCGGAGTGCTGAAGACCCCAACCTGTGGATTCTCATCGAGGTCTTCCGCGATCGACAGTCAGGAGACGCCCATGTCGAGTCGGCCCACTTCAAGACGGCCATGGAGCAGATGCCCCGCCTGCTGGCCGCCGCTCCGGAGCTGATCAACGTCGAGGTTCCCGGCGACAGCTGGTCTCAGATGGGCTGATCCGGCTGGAGGGTTCGTCCCTCACCAGAGTCGTCATCATCCCCCGACTTCGATCAGGAGGTAGAAAGTGGACACCACCCGGCGGGCGACGTTCGAGGAGATTCCCGGCACCGCACCCGACGTCATGCGCGATTACGATCTGGCCACGCTCGGGTACCAGGAGAGCGAGTTCAGCGTGGAGGGGATCGCCACCTCGTTCGTACTGACCGGCGAGCGGGGGCCGGACGGTGATTGGGACGTGGTACCCGGTGCCGAGGCGCCGTTCCGGACTCGGTTCGCCGTGCGACGTCCTCTCGACTCGGACCGGTTCAGCGGCACCGTCGTGGTGGAGTGGCACAACGTCTCGGCCGGCATCGACGCCGCCCCCGACTGGGGGTTCTTCCACCGCCACCTGGCGGCCGAGGGACATGCCTGGGTCGGCGTTTCCGTGCAGAAGGTCGGTATCGACGGAGGGGGGTTTGCCGAGAGCATCCATCTCAAACTCCTGGCCCCCGAACGCTATGGACACCTCCAGCACCCCGGTGACGCCTGGTCCTTCGACATCTTCACCCAGGTCGGCACGTTGCTCCGGGCCCCCGGCCACCAGAGCCCGCTGGGCGGGCTGGCACCCGACACCCTGATCGCCGTGGGCGAATCGCAGTCCGCCGCCGGCCTGGTCACGTATATCAACGCAGTCGATCCGCTGGCCCAGCTGTTCGGCGGCTTCCTGGTGCACGGACGACCCGGGGTCGGTGTTTCCATCGACGGTCAATTCGCCTCTCCCGGTGAAGGGTTTGCCGGGGTCCACCGGGCCATCTCGGCCCGAGGTGAGCGCATCCGCCGAGACGCACGGGTGCCGGTGCTGGTGCTGCAGAGCGAGACCGACGTCATCCTCCTCGGGGGCGGCCTGGCCCGGCAACCAGACGGCGACCACATCCGGACATGGGAGATCGCCGGGTCGGCCCACGCCGACACGTACACGGTGGGCGCCGGTCGTCATGACGACGGGACCGTCGGCCCACAACGCCTGGCCGAGCTGCTGGCCCCGACCACCAACCTCATGATCGAGAACACGGACACTCCCATCAACTCTGGCCCCCAGCAGCATTACGTCTCTCAGGCGGCGCTGGCCCACCTGACCCGCTGGGCGACCGGGGGCCCACCGCCGCCGGCGGCGCCCCGGCTGGTCGTCGACCAGGGAGGGACGGGCTTCCGCCTGGACGAGAACGGGCTGGCAGTCGGTGGCATTCGCACTCCTTGGGTGGAGGTGCCGACGGCCGTGCTGTCGGGGCTCGGTCAGAGGGGCGAGTCCTTCGCCATGCTCTTCGGTCGCACCGATCCCTTCGGCGAGGACCAGCTGACGAGGCTCTATCCCGGTGGCAAGGCGGAATACCTGAAACGGTTCGAGGACTCTCTCGACTCCACCATCGCCGCCGGTTTCATCCTCGAGGACGACCGAGAGGAGATCCTGGCGGTGGCGGCCTTCTCGTATCCGCTACGCGTCATCTGACGGGACCGGACCTTTCCGAGCCGTTCAGATGTACATGCCGCCGTTGACGCCGATCACCTGACCGGTGATGTAGCTGCCGCCTTCCGAACACAGGAACGAGCACGCCGCGGCGATGTCGGCCGGCGTTCCGGCCCGGCCCACGGGAACCATGGGACCGACCACGGCGACGCCGGGGAAGTCGCCGGCGGCCTCCGCCTTGTGGACCATCGGGGTGTCGACCAGGCTGGGCGGGATGGTGTTGACGGTGATGCCGCTCCGGGCGAGGTCGACGGCCAGGGCCTTGGTGAGCCCGATGACACCACCCTTGGATGCCACGTAGTGGGCCATGTTGGGCGCCCCGGACTGGGCGCTCGAGGAGGAGATGGTGACGATGCGCCCCCACCCGGCGGTCAGCATGTCGGGAAGTGCGGCCTGGACGCAGGTGAACGTCCCGGTGAGGTTGACCCCGATGATGCGGTCCCACAGGTCACCGGAGATGTCGAGGACCGGGGTGAAGGCTTCGATCCCGGCGCTGGTGACGAGGATCTCGACCGGGCCGAGCTCGGCCCGGACCCGATCGAATCCGGCCACCACCGACTGCCGGTCGGACACGTCGACCTCGACCGCCACCGCCGTGGCACCCTGGTTCTGCAGTTCGACGGCCGCCGCCTCGGCCGCCGCTCGGTTGTTGTCCACGATGGCTAGGCGATGGCCATCGTCGGCGAACCCGCGGGCGACACCGAGTCCGATGCCCGAGGCCCCGCCGGTGACTACGGCCACCCGGCTCACTGGATCGCCTCGGCCAGGTCGAACTCGAGGTACAGCTTGGACAGCCCACGGAGGATCCAGGTCGGTTCGTACTGGAACCGACGAGCACCGGGAGGCCCGTGGTGTTCCTCGGACAGGCGGATGTTCCGGGTCCGGTGGAGAATACGCTCGATACTGACCCGCCCCTCGGCCCGGGCCAACGGTCCGCCCGGACACGAATGGGCGCCCCGACCGAAGGCCACGTGGGACTGGACGTTGGGGCGATCGATGCGGAACTCGGCGGGGCACTCGAAATGGCGGGGGTCGCGGTTGGCGGCCCCGTTGAGCAGCATGACCGGTGTGCCGGCGGTGATCTCCGTGCCGCCCACGGAGGTTGTGCGACGGGCCAGGCGGAAGTCGGCCTTCACCGGGCTCTCCACCCGCAGGACCTCTTCCAGGAAGTCGGGGATTCGATCCCGGTCGGCCCGCAGCTCGTCCTGCAACTCGGGATGCTCGGCCAGGTGCTTCAGAGCCGCCGCCAGAAGACGGGCGGACGTCTCCTGCCCGGCCGCGAACAGGAAGGTGGCCGTCCGCACCACCGAGGTGACCTCGGGGGTCGTGCCGTCGGCATAGGTGGCCAGAGCCAGGTCGGTGAGCACGTCCTGGCGGGGCTGGCGCCGCCGGTCCTCGATGTACTCGGCGAACCACTCGTCCAGCCAGGCCAGCGGGTTCTCACCCGGGCTGCTGTCCTCACCGGCGCCGACGCCGCCCGGGGAGTGGCTCAACCCGAAGCCCTGGCGGAAGCGCTGGTGGTCCTTCTCCGGCACTCCCAGCAGATCGGCGACCACCAGCATGGCGAACGGTTGGGTGAAGGCGGTGATGAACTCGCACCTGCCGTCGCCCAGGAACTCGTCGAGCTGCTCGTCGGCCAGGCGCCAGATGAACTCCTCGTTGTCCTTCAGCCGCTTGGGGGTGATCAGCCGCATGAGCAGTCCCCGCTCCCGGGTGTGGTCGGGCGGGTCCATGGTCACCATGTGCTCGTGCATCGGGAGCTGATCCCGGTAGCGATCGACGATGTCACCGACATCATCGCCCTCCAGCGGCACCGGAAAGGCGGCGAACGGGCCGATGACCGAGTTGCACGACGAGAACGTCTCGTTGTCCCGGTACACCTCGCTCGTCTCGTCGTAGCCGGTCACCGCCACCACCCCCAAGTGGGGAAGCTGGAGAACCGGGCATTCCGATCGCAGCTCCTCGAAGTACGGGTACGGGTCCTCGACCAACGACTCGTCGAAGAAGAAGTCGGTCGTCTGCCAGTCGGCCATCCCGGTCTCACTTTCGCACCGTTGCTGCGCACCCGCACAGCAAAACTGAGCAACTGCTTAGCACCGGTCCCGGCGGTGTGGCAAGGTATCGCGGTGACGCCCGCCGCCTCCTCGCCCCGCCGTATCGGTGCCACCGACTCCAAGACCCGCGCCCAGCTGATCGAGGCCGCCGAGCTCCTGCTGCTCGAGGACGGATACGCCGCCGTCACCTCGCGCCGGGTGGCAGCCAGGGCCGCCCTCAAACCCCAGCTCGTCCACTACTACTTCCGGACCATGGACGACCTATTCCTCGAGGTCTTCCGCCGTCGGGCCGAGGAGAACGTGGCCCGGGTGGAACGGGCCATCGCCACCGACGGATCCCTGCGGGCGCTGTGGCAGCTCAACGCCGACCTCCGCGGGGCCAGATTCAACATCGAATTCGTGGCCCTGGCCAATCACCGAAAGGCAATCCGTACCGAAATCGCTCGATACGCCGAGCGCTTCCGGGCCGCTCAGCTGGAAGCCGTGACCGCCGCCCTCGACGGGCTGGGCGTCACCGCCGACCAGCTCCCGCCGATCGTCGCCCTACTCATGATGACAGGGCTGACCCAGGTGTTCGCCCTGGAGGACGCCCTCGGCGTGACAGCCGGCCACGACACCACCCGTTCGTTCATCGAGCGGACCATCGACCGGATCGATCCAACCTCTGCCGATGTCTAGTACCGGTGCGGCGGAGTCGACAGGGTCGACAGGGGCGGCGGCCGGAGCACCGACCAGGCGGCGGGAGGTCGTGGACAGCGGGCACGGCGGTGGAACGGCGTGTATCAATTGACTGACTCGAGCGCAGGGAAGGGAAACCCGATGGACGTGGAACGGCTGGCCACCTGGATGGACGACGCCGCCCTGCCGGGCACCGGCGAGCCCATCGAGCACCGGTACATCTCCGGGGGGTCGCAGAACGACATCTACGAGATCCGGCGCGGCGACCTCCATTGCGCCATGCGTATCCCGCCACCGTCGGCGCCGGCCAGCCGCGACGACGGTATCTTCCGCGAGTGGCGCATCATCGAGGCCCTCGACGGGACCGACGTGCCCCACACGCCGGCAGTGTCGATGTGCGTCGATCAGTCGGTTTTGGGTCGCGCCTTCTATCTCATGGGCTTCGTCGACGGATGGTCGCCCATGGGCGTCGATCAATGGCCGGCGCCATTCGACACCGACTTCGACGCCCGGGCCGGTCTGGCCTACCAGTTGGCCGAAGGGATCGCCCGGCTGTCCCAGGTCGACTGGAGAGCCAAGGGCCTGCACGACCTCGGCCACCCCGACGGGTTCCACGAACGCCAGGTCGACCGATGGACGACGTTCTTCGAGCGCATCAAGGGTCGCCAGCTTCCCGGCATGGACGTCGCCGCCGCCTGGCTCCGCCAACATCGACCGCTCGACTACATCCCCGGCCTGATGCACGGCGACTACCAGTTCGCCAACGTCATGTACCGCCACGGATCGCCGGCCCGGCTGGCGGCCATAGTCGACTGGGAGATGGGCACGGTCGGCGATCCCAAGCTCGATCTGGCATGGATGGTCCAGGGCTGGCCCGAGGACACCCAGGCGCCGGAGGCGGCCACCTCGAGTTATGTCGACATGACCGGCATGCCGTCCCGTTCCCAGGTCCTCGACCACTACGCCGATGTCTCGGGGCGCCAGGTCGACGACATCGATTACTACCTGATCCTGGCCAAATGGAAGCTGGCCATCGTATTGGAGCAGGGATTCCAGCGCGCCGGCGGCGACGAGAAGCTCACGGCCTTCGGGCCGATCGTGGTCGATCTCATGAGGGAGGCGGCCGACCTCGCCGAAACCACGGACTACAAACAATGAGCGACGACGAACTGGTTCGCCAGCGCCGGGGGTCGGTCCTGGTGGCGCGACTCAATCGGCCGGCGGCCCGCAACGCCCTCAGCCCCTCGCTGATGGCCGCCATCGGATCAGCGCTCCTCGACGGGGAGAACGACGGCGACATCCGGGCGGTCGTCCTCACCGGTACCGGCGATCGGGCCTTTTGCGCCGGCATGGACATGCAGCAGTTCAGCGACGGGCGGGAGATGGTCCCCGGCGACGACCGGGCCGCCCAGGCGTTCTACCGGCTGCTCCGGGGCGAGATCGGGGTACCGGTTGTCGGGGCGGCCAACGCCACCGCGGTGGCCGGCGGCTTCGAGCTGCTGTTGGGTTGTGATGTGATCGTGGCGAGCGCCGAGGCGAAGTTCGGACTGCCCGAGGTGAAGCGAGGGTTGTTCCCGGCCGGCGGGGGCACGCTCCTGGGCACCAGGATTCCCCTCAGCATCGCCCTCGAGATGGTGCTCACCGGCGACAGCATCGACGCCGGGAGGGCGTACGAGATCGGGCTGGTCAACGCGGTCGTCGCCCCCGGCCAGGTTCTCGCCACCGCCGTCTCATTGGCCGAGCGAATCGCCGCCAACGGCCCGCTGGGCGTGGCGGCCGGCAAGGAGCTCGTCCGGCTCGGGGTGGCCGATACCGGTCGGGCGGCCGAGCGCCTCGTGGATCTGCAGACCCGGGTATTCGCCAGCGAGGACGCCAAAGAGGGCGCCCTCGCCTTTTTGGAGAAACGGCCACCGGCTTGGCGAGGCCGCTGACCACTGCCTTGTCCCAGCACCCCAGGTCGCTTGTTTCAGCCGATCCGCTGGCCGATGACACCTTGCATGCCGTATCCACGTGCCCCGGCTGATCCTCATCAACGGCCTCCCCGGCAGCGGCAAGTCGGCGCTCGGACGCCGATATCTCGACGACCACCCATTGGCCCTGGCGCTGGATATCGACGTCGTCCGTTCCATGCTCGGCCTTTCCCTCGAAGAACCGGCACTATCGTGGACCCGCTTCGAGAGACCTGGCCCGTGCCATGGCCCGAACCCACCTCGAAGCTGGGCACGATGTGCTGGTCTGCCAGTTTGTCGGACGGCTTGAACTCGTGGAGGCCTTGGACCAGTTGGCCGCGTCCATCGGAGTTCGTTTCGTCGAAGTCGCACTGGTCGCCACCATCACCGAGGCCGCCGGGCGGTTTCGGCGGCGCTCCCGAGACGACAGCCGTCCGGAGCACCAGGATGCGGCCTTCCTGCTCGATCGGGCCGAAGGTCGACAAGCACTCGACGACATGGACGTGCGCTTGAAGGATGTCACTGGTTCCCGTCCCGACACCCGCCGGGTCGTCGTCGTCGACGGAGATCTGGAGGAGACCTACCGGGGTCTCCTGCTGGCCATCGGCCCCCGATGACGGACCGGTCGGGGACCCCGGCGTAATGAGCACACCGCGCCCGGCCCGGCTTCCGGACCTGTCTCACTCCCCCCTTCTGATCATTCATCGGCGGACCCCGGCCAGGGCAACTTCGAGGCCGATGGGTATGGCCGCGAAAACTGGGTAGAACCCACCCATGGCCATCTCCCGACGTATCGCGCGCCCCCTACTCGCTTCGATCTTCGTGGCTGGCGGTATCGATGCTCTTCGACATCCGGCGAGCAAGGCCGAAAAAGCCGAGACCGTCACCGAACGCCTCAGTGAACAGGTGGACTTCATCCCCAATGACCCCGACGCGCTGGTGCGCCTGAACGGGGCCGTGCAGGTCGTAGCCGGGTTGCTCCTGGCCACAGGGAAGTTCCGGCGGATCGCCGCGCTGGCCCTGTGCGGATCGATCATCCCCACGACCCTGGCCGGCCACCGATTCTGGGAAGAGACGGATGAGACTTCTCGAACGCAGCAGCAGATGCACTTCCTCAAGAACCTGGGTCTGCTGGGCGGGCTCATTCTGGCGGCCGTAGACACAGAAGGAGAGCCCTCCCTCGGATGGCGAGCCCGGAGGAAGGGCCGCCAACTGGAGTCCGCCATTGCCGTGGGACGGGCGGCCAGCACTGCCAGAGTGCACGGCGCCGAAGGTAAGGCAAAGGCCACCGCCTCCGATGCCAAAAAGACGAGCAGGCGCCAGCTCCGAGCCGGCAAGGTCGCCGCCCGTCGGGCCGGACGACGAGCGAATACAACAGGGACAGATGCAGCTCACAAGCTGGCCGCGGCGGGTGCCGTGGCCGCGCATACGGCCAGCCCGGCCGTGCGGAAGGGCCTCCGTCGCGTCCAGGAAGCAGCATCGGATGCCGCACGTTTCTCCAGTGGGCCGGCCCATGATGCACTGCATCAGGCGGCGTCGGCCGCCACTCAGGCGGCACATCAGTTGGAGCCGCTGGCCCAGGGTGTCGTGCAGGCAGGGTTCGACGCGGTCGAACCTCTTTTGACATACAGCACCGAGCGCGCCGCCGGCGTGCTCAGCGACAACTAGACGGACGAGCAACCGGCGATCTTCACCGGTCCGACTGGCCCGTAGAGGAGTAGCATTTGCTCATGCCCCCCAAGAAAAGACGAGCAGCCAAGATCCTCGAGGAAACCGTGGACAGCCTCGAGAGCGCCACTGCCGCTGCCGGCCTCAAAGTGAAGCAACGACTCAACCAGGCGGTAGCCACGGTGGCAACATCTGAACCCGCCGAACGGATCGCCAAAGAGGCCAAGGTTGCTCGGGGGGTTGGCGCCAAGAAGGCCGGGGCAGCCAAGAAGGCCGCCGACAAACAGGTGAAGGCGGCAGCCAAGAGGGCCGATACGGCGAAGAAGGTCGGACAGAAGCAGGTGCGAGCAGCCGCCAAGAAGGTTGGGACGGCGAAGAAGGTCGGACAGAAGCAGGTGCGGGCCGTCACCAAGAAGGCGGCCCCGGCCAAGAAGGCGGCCAAGAAGCAGGTGCGGGCCACCAGCAAGAAGGCGGCCCCGGCCAAGAAGGCGGCCAAGAAGCAGGTGCGGGCGACCACCAAGAAGGCGGCCAAGAAGCAGGTGCGGGCGACCACCAAGAAGGCGGCGCCGGCCAAGAAGGCGGCCAAGAAGCAGGTCTGACCTCCCCCGGCCTCCCAGGAGCATTGCAATCGGATCGACGGAACGAGACCTTCGGCATCGCCACCCTGCGCAAGGAGCATGTCAGTCTGAGCCAGGGGGCCGCCGATGGGGAGTACAGCGCCAAGGACTTTCGGACCTGGTCGGGCACCGTGCTGGCGGCGGTGGAGCTGGCCAAGGCCGCAGATGGGCGCCAGCTGTCCACGACTGGTCGCCTGAAAGTCTCCCGGCGGGCGGTGGCCGCAGTCGCCGAATATCTCGGCACCACGCCCGCTCGTACATCGATCCGAAGCTATTCGATCGTCTCCAACATGGTGAAACCGTGGCCTCGACCATGGCCAGGCTCGGCCGTACGCCCGACATGTACGATCGAGACGTCCGCCAGGCGATCGAGGCGGCAGTGATCGATCTGATCGCCGACGATCAGGCCGATGCCCGGTTGGGTGCTGCCTAGTTGTTCCACCATTGCCGGAGTGGTGGCCAGAGTCGGTCGGGTGGGTACTACCGGAGAATCCGAGAACGGGGAATGGAGGCTCGACGACATGGCCACTAAGAAACAGAAGAAGGGCAAGGGGCTGAGCACGGCCAAGAAGAATCGACTGCCGAAGACTTCGTTTGCGTTCGAAGACGAGAGGAAGGAACCGCTCAGCGATGCCCGTCATGTCCGAAACGCCATTGCCCGCTTCGATCAGGTTGAGGGCGTGACCGATGCGGAGCGGGACAAGGCCTGGAAGCGGATCCGGGCGGCTGCAAAGAAGTACGACGTGGAGATTTCGGCCAAGGACTGGCGCGATCTCTTCAAAAGCGGCAAGACCAACAAGAAGGACTCAGCAAAAAAGTAAAACACGTGGCAGTGGCAATGTGGCCTCGTTCAGGTTCCGTCGGCGATGACCGCCTCCCCACATCCCGGACATAGGCGGAATTGGGTGGCGGCTTGAGCCCGGGTCCTTCCCGGCGAAACAATCCGCAAGGGAGCACGGCGGAGGACAACCCGCCGCTCCTGGCCCGAATCGAGCAGCACCACCGCCGAGCGGTTGAGGGTGCCGAGCCGGTCGACCGCCTTGATGACACCTTCATCTCGCCTGCCGCACCTGATTTTCGTCCCCTTACGGAGGGGGAGGCCCTCGACGTTGACCCACACGATTCCGTGGGAGCCCGAGCAGTGACTCCCGTCGTGATGGGCGACAAGCGAGCATCTGGCCCGACCGTCGGGGTACTTGGCATTGCAGATCGCCACGGGTCTCAGATCGTCACTGGTGGTGGGCTCAGTCGGTATCGTGCTCTTTCCCGGGCCGGTAGACATGACGAGGTTCTAGCAGTCGCCCGTCTGACCGGGCGTCGAAGTACCCGGGAATCCTCAGCCGAAACGAGCCAGCCCGAAACCGGGGGGCAACTCCGCTTGGATGTGAACCGGTCGGATACTCGTTGGACATGCCTCACCTAGAAGACACGGAGCCGCAGGCCAAGGAGCACGGTCTTCTCATGGATGTGGAGGTGGCCACATTCGAACATGAGACGGCTGGTGACCTGGAGGATGAAGAAGTGGTCCCAGAGGACACAATCCCTTCCCGGTCGCCGGAACAATGAGGACGTTTCAGTCACCCCGAATTGGGGTATAGGCACTGCACAGGGCCTAACCGAAGATTGATCGGATAAGGGGTGGAATCAGATGGCCAGTGGACTGGTAGCAAGCATCATCGCCTTCGCCGTCGGAGCGGTGTTGGATTTTGCCGTTACGACCAACACCCAACAGCACGGGTTCGACATCCATACCATCGGCATCATTCTGATGATCGTGGGGGCGTTCGGGGCGACATTGTCTCTGATCGCCCTGATTGCAACGAATTTCCGTCATCATCGGACAGTCGTAGATGACGGACGGGGAAATGTCGTAACCCGGCAAGACTCCACCTACTAGAGCGAGGCCACCGACCCATGGTCATCCTGATTGCGTTCTTACTGGTTCTTCTTATTGCCGGACTGGGGTTTGCCCTTCATTTCCTGTGGATCGCCGCGGCGATCCTCTTTCTCCTGTGGCTGGTCGGTTTCGCCGTCGGCCGGGGCGAATCGGCTGGAACACACCGGTTCTATCGCTGGTGAGGAATCTCTCATCATTCCTGACCGCCGACGCCCGGTCGACAGCGTCCGACTCTGACGGCGATCAGGCCGTCCTATGCCGGTGCGCCGGTGCTTCCGGCCGAGTTCTCCAGGACTCCTGTCCCGTCCGCTTCTGAGGCGTTTCGGGGCAGCAGCCGGGAGGTGGCCCGGCAGATCCAGCCGATGCTGATCGGATCGAACGCATGGCCCATGTCGGGGACGAGTACGAGTTCTCGTTTGGGGCCCTCGACGAACGTGTGGACCATACTGGACCTGGGCGGGATGATCGGATCCCGTCCTCCGTGGATTACGACCACGGGACTACGCACTGCCGGCAGATAGCTGCGAGCAGGATCGGGCGATGTCCAAGGAGCGATTCTCACGTTCATCCTCCGCTTTGCCCAATAGCGCCCAGGGAAGTCCGGGCTAAGCCGGCGGCGAGGAGCGAGCGGAACCTGAGCGGTAGCCTCCACTCTCCGGGACTGGAAACGGTGACCGCTCCGGCAAGATCGGGGTCCTTTGCGGCGTACGAGAGAACGCCGACGGCCCCCATCGAGGCGCCGACGGGAACGATCCTGCTGGTCCGAGCTCGAGCCCAGTCCACCAGAGCAGCCACGTCCAGCCCTTCGAGTTTGCCCAGGGTACAAAGTCCTCCCGACTGCTCATGGCCCCTCGAGTCATAGGTGACGACGTCGTAGCCGATGCTATGGAGTTCGTCCCCCAGTGCCTCGACTGCCGGGTCGTCCTTGTTGGCCGTGAAGCCATGGGAGATCACCACCATCGCATCTGCGCCCCCGGTCCCCAGCCAGCACCGGGTCGCAAGTTCAGTGCCGTCGGCGGCTCGCAACTTCGGTCCGGCCCGGCCCATGCCCCGCCTGGTTGCCGACGGGAGCGACCCGACATGTCCTCTTTCGTCAGCTGGAGACCGTCTCACTCTCCGAATTCCTGTCCCGACCAGCACCAAAATTTGGTGAAGCGGATCTCGGCCTTTTGGGGCGACCCGGTATGTCCGTGCCCTTGATGGCTGTCTCGTCAGGGTCAAGCGAGGGGGGACGCCGAGCCATCAGTCGGTTGTCTGGAATCGGACGGGAGCGTGTCGATAACCGGCGTGTTTGTTCGATCTGGTGCGCTCGGCCTTTCCAGCCGGCTGGACCCGCACGGCGCGGTCGAGCAGGCCATCGAAGACCAGCGCCATCTCGAGGCGGGCCAAGCCGGCGCCGAGGCAGAAGTGGCTGCCGACCCCGAAGCTCAGGTGTGGATTCGGTCTCCGACGGATGTCGAATGTCAGAGGATCGACGAACACCCGCTCGTCGAAGTTGGCCGATTGCCACCACAAGACGACCTTGTCACCAGGACGCATGATCTGGCCGTGGCGTTCTATCTGCTGGGTGGCGGTGCGGCGGTTGTAGATGGTCGACGACGCCCACCGCAGCATCTCCTCGATGGCTGAAGGCAGCAGTGTGCGATCGGACCGGAGCATCTCCCAGTCGGCGGACCGATCCATCAGAGCCAGCATCCCGGCCGTGATCGAATTCCGGGTGGTCTCGCTCCCGGCCGCCACCAGAAGGTGGAAGAACATCTGTTGCTCTTGCTCGGTCATGCGGCCGCCAGGTTCGGCCCCATCGGGCAGGTCGGTGTTGGCCACAACAGACATGATGTCGTCAAGCGGACATCGGCGTTTCTCCTCGAGCAATCGGACGGAGTAGGCCGACACGGCCGCGCCTGCCTCTTGAGTCCTCGCCGACGTCTCTCCCGGATCGTGATCGTCGTAGTCGAGCGTGGCATCGGCCCAGTCGAGGAGGAAGTGACGATCGTCCTGGGGAACGCCCAGGAGAGATGAGACGGCTTGCAATGGCAATTCGGCGGCGACGTCGGTGAGGAAGTCGCACGACCCGCCCTCGATGGCGGCGTCGAGGATCTCCCCACACCTCGCCCTCAGAGCGGCTTCGAGAGCCCTGAGCTGTCTCGGGCTCACTGACGGCGTGACCAGCCGCCGGATGTGGTGGTGGCGGGGGTCATCCTGCATGTTGAAGAGCACTCCCGCCGCTACGCCGGCCGGCAGATCTTCGATCAGGGTCCCGCCGCCGGGCCGATCGCCGCCCCGCTCCGATGAGAACAGGTCGGGGTTCTTGGCGGCCCACGCCACGTCCTCGTGCCGGGTCAGGCACCAGAACCCCTCACCGCCGGGCGTGGTGGCCGTAGGTTCGTGCCAATACACCGGTGCAGAATCCCGAAGGTGCCTGAAGGCCAGGTGAGGTGGCCCGTCGGCAAAGCTGTCAGGGTCGGTGAGGTCAATGTCGCTAACGCCGGTCATCACCTGGCCTTCGGTAGATCGGTCAGCCGTGATCCATGTCTAGCTGATTTACCACGGTCGCTCGGCCCGATGGAGTTGCTGCTCGAGGATCCCCCTACTGATCGAAGGGGCGCTCTCGTAGCCTGCAGTGCTGCCGGGTCACGTCGCCGATCTGGGGGCCGGGAATCGGCAACCGACGGGGCGGGCATCGCCACCGTCGACCGCTGGTCCGGGGGTTCCATAGGCTTGGCCGTCCTGAACTTCTCAGGGTGGACGAGGAACAGCCATGCGCATCGGGGTGATCGGAATCGGCGTGGTCGGCGCCAGCGTCGGTTGGCATCTGGCCGAGCGCGGCATCGACGTGGTGATGGTCGACGCCGGACGACCCGGAGAGGGGGTCACCAACTGGAGCTTCTCGTGGGTCAATGCTTCCAACAAGACCGAGACCAAGGAGTATTTCGACCTCAACGTCGCCGGCGTGGCCGCCCATGGGCATCTGGCCGCCACCATCGGCCCCGGAGACTGGTGGCATCCCAGCGGGCACATTCGGTGGTCCGAAGATTCCTTAGGAGCCGAGCAGCTCCAGGATCAGGTCGACCTCCTCACGTCGTGGGGATACGACGCCACGGTCTGGGAAGCCGACCGGGCACGGCGCCTCCTCGAACCCGAAGTGAAATTCCCCTCGGACGACACGCCGGTGGCCGTGTTCCGTGACGAGGGCTGGGTCCACGGACGATCGCTCGTCGATCGCCTGGTGAGCGAGGCCGAAAGCCGCGGAGCAGAGGTATGCGTCGGCAGCCGGGTGGTAGGGATCAGCCTCGGGGACGGCCGGACCAGTGAAATTGTCCTGGCCGGCGGCCGGAAGTTGCAAGTGGACGGGGTGGTGAATGCGGCTGGTCCTGCCGGTGCCGATGTCTCCGCCCTCGTCGGTCGGGATCTGCCCATGCGGGACGAACCGGGGTTGGTGGCCAGGCTGCAGGGTGGAGAGGTTCCGATCCGTCGGGCCATGCACGCGCCCCACGTCGAGTTGCGTCCCGACGGCCGAGATCTCGCGGTGGCCCACAGCCGGGAGGTCGACGCACTGGTCGACCCCGGCCAGAACCCAGCGGAACTTGCCGTGCGCCTCCATCGGCTCGCCGTCGACGTGGTGCCGGCTCTGGGCCCGTCCCAGGTGGTCGGGGCCAGGGTGGCGATGCGCCCGATACCCGACGACGGATTCCCGTCGGTCGGTGCCGTAGACGGCCTGACCGGGTACTTCGAGGCGATCACCCACAGCGGCATCACCCTTGGAATCATCGTCGGTCGTCTCCTGGCCCGGGAGATCGCCGAAGGCACCGTCGACGATCTGGTCAGGACCTTCAGGCCGGGACGCTTCCCCAGTCACTGACCCGGGTCCGACCGGGTGGCGGGGACGGGCCGGCGACCGCTGCCCGTCCGCCATCCGGCCCCTCGGGCCGCACCCTGTCCTCTAGCGTCATCCGGATGGAGGAGGAGATCGATTGGGACCAGGAGGCTGATCGCTGGGCCGCCTGGGCCCGCACACCGGACCACGATGCCTACTGGCAGTACCGGGACGCGTTCTTCGACCAGATCGTGCCCCGGCGGGGGTGGTGCACGGTCGAGCTGGGATGTGGCGAGGGTCGAGTTGCCCGCGATCTGCAAGAGCGCGGGCATCGGGTGGTGGCCATCGATCGCTCCCGGCGACTTCTGCACTACGCCAAGGACGCCGACCCGACCGGCACCTATCTCCTGGCCAACGCGGCCCGGCTGCCCATCGCCGACGCCAGCTGCGACCTCGTGGTGGCCTACAACTCGCTCATGGATGTGGCCGACATGCCTGCCACCGTCGTCGAGGCAGCCCGGGTGCTGCAGAGGCGAGGCCGCTTGTGCGTTTGCGTCACCCATCCATTGAGTAACGCTGGTGGGTTCCCCACCTCCGAGCCGGAGTCGGTGTTCGAGATCACCGGGTCCTACTTCGGGCGCCGACGGTTCGAGGAGACGTTCGAACGGGACGGGCTGACCATGACCTTTCGGGGTTGGAGCACGGCATTGGAGGATTACATGCGGGCCTTCGAGAGTGCCGGACTGTTGGTCGAGGCACTTCGGGAGCCGCGGCCGTTGGCCGCCGACGGCCGCCACGCCCCTTGGCATCGAATACCGATGTTCCTCACCGTGCGAATGGTCAAACCGTGAAACACCCGTAGCCAGCCGGGTGCCCGAGCCGTTCAGGCGTGCCTGTATCGAAGGACGGCCACCGGCGCCAAGGTCCCGATGATGAGGGCGGACCAAACCAGGGCCGGGACGAGATCGCCCGTGGACCCGACGAGCACGGATCGGACCGCATCGACCATGGGCGTGATCGGCTGGTACTTGGCGAAGGGTTGGAGCCAACCCGGCATGGTCCCGACCGGGACGTAGGTGCTGGAGATGAAGGCGAACACGAATGCGATCATCGACATGCCCTGCGCCGCTTGACTGTTGGGCGCAGCCAGGCCGATGACAATGAACACCACAGTGAACACGACGCCGTAGAGCAAGCAGAGGCCCAGGGCCGCCAAACCCTGCACAACGCTGCCCTCCAGGCGAAACCCGAAGGCGAATCCGAACGCCGCAGTGGCACAAATCGACCAGGCGTTGGTACTCGAGTCAGCCATGGTCCGCCCCAGCACCAGCGCACGCCGGGGTATGGGAAGCGAAAGGAGCCGGTCGGTGAAGCCCTGCACGCGGTCCTCGGCCACCGCCACGGCGATGCCACCACCGGTGAAGAGCACGATGGTGGCGACGTATCCGGGCACCAGGTAGTACACGTAGCTCGAAGCCCCGGTGGTGACAGCACCTCCGAAGACGAAACGGAAGCTGAACAGGAACAGCGCCGACTGGACGATACCCATGCCGAGCAGGCCGGGAGTCCGGAAGTACTTCCGCAATGCCCGCCGGCTGACTTCGAGACTGGCTCGGCCCGCACCGGGCCCCGCCACTGGGGTGGTGATCGACTGGGTCATCTCGCCGTGTCAGTCTGGACGGCACCGGAGGCCGTCGGTGGATCGTCACCAGTGAGGGCCAAGAACACCTCGTCGAGGGTCGGACGGCGCAATCCGATCTCGTCAACCGTGACGGCCGCCTGGTCGAGGCCATGGATGGTGGCGGCCAGTTGGCTCAGGCCGTCGGTGGCCCGGGCATGGGCCCGTCTACCGGCATGGTCTACTCTGACCTGATCGTTGGTCACCTGGCCCAGTATCTGAGCGACGGATGAGAGCCGGGACGGGTCGGCCAGTACCACCTCGATGACGTCGCCCCCGATACTGGCCTTGAGGTTGCCGAGTGTTTCCGATGCGATCGCCCGGCCGTGGTCGATGACGACGACGTGATCGGCCAGCTCGTCGGCCTCGTCGAGGTAGTGGGTGGTCAATACGACGTCGGTACCTTCGGCCACCAGGTTTCGGACGGCATCCCACACCTCGCCGCGGCCGGTGGGATCGAGACCGGTGGTCGGCTCGTCGAGCAACAGGAGGCGCGGCGCTCCCACCAGACTGGCGCCGAGGTCCAGCCGGCGGCGCTGGCCTCCCGAGTAGGTGCCGGCCCGTCGGTCAGCGACTTCATCCAGACCGAGTTGCTCGATCACCATCGACGCCGCCCGATCGGCGGCTTTCTTGGGGTGTCCGAAAAGCCGGGCGGTCATCACCAGGTTCTCCCGTCCGGTCATGGTGGGTTCGACGGCGGCGTACTGGCCGGCGAGGCCGATGTCACGGCGGACGGCCAAGGGGCTGCCGACGACGTCGTTGCCCCGTACTCGCAATGTTCCGCCCGAGGGCTCGATCAGGGTGGCCAGGGTCCGCACGAAGGTGGTTTTGCCGGCACCGTTCGGACCGAGGACCGCCACCACCTCGCCCGGCGGGGCCACCAGGTTCAACCCGTCGAGGGCGGTGACCTTTCCGAATCGGACGGTGAGGTCGGTGGCCTCGATGAGGGGAGCACTCTGACCCACCCCGGGGCCGGAGCCGGAACGGGAAGTCGTGGACGTGAAGGCGCTCATCGTTCTTCTTCCCGGCTGTTCCGCATCGAGGTATAGTTTCATATTTACTAGTTTAGTGTCCACTATTCTTTATATATCTAGTCCGTGATCAACTAGTACAGTGGCGAACTCGGACTACCCTTGAGCCATGAGTTCCGAGCTCCGCCCGTCACCGCTCGGGTTGGCCGTGCTTGGCCTGCTGCAGGTCGGGCCGCTTCACCCCTACGGGCTCCAACGCCTCATCAAGCTGTGGGGCAAGGACCAGGTCGTGAACGTCGGACAGCGTGCCAACCTCTACCGGATGATCAACCGGCTCCACCAGGCCGGCCTCATCGCCGTCCGCCACACCGAGCGTGACCAACAGTTTCCGGAGCGAACCGTCTACCAGCTGACCGAGGCGGGCCGGACCACGGTCCGGGAATGGCTGACCACCATGCTGTCGGCCACCAAATACGAGTTCCCGGAGTTCCCGGCGGCTCTTTCGTTCATCATGGGTTTGACCCCCGAGGAGTCGCTGGCCGTGTTGGGGCAGCGGGCGGAGGCACTCCTCCATCGCCTCTCCCAGCTCGACGGCGAGTTGACCGATCTGGCCGACACGCTGCCGAGGGTGACACTGCTCGAGTCCGAGTATCTGCGGGCCGTCACCGACGCTGAGCTGAAGTGGGTGAACTCGGTGATGGCTGATCTGCGAACGGGCGCATTGACGTGGGTCTACGAGGACTTCGAGGCGGTCATTGCATCGGACGAGGCAAGCCTCCAAGCCATCGATCCTGACTCCGAGGCCTCCCCTGGCTCGTGATGGCCATGCCTTTGATGTCGCTCCTCCATGAGCTGGGCGACATCTTGCCGCTGGGCACAGCGTCGACCGGTCCGGTCAGCTGCTGGCCATTCCTCCGCCACGGAGGGCCGGCAGGGCGGTGGCCCGCATCCGCTTGAGAACCCGGTGGGCGACCGGCACGGCATCGGGATGGGCCCCGCCGTTCGACTCGACGGCCGCCTGCCAGGCGGCGGAGCGACTGGCCAATGTGTCGGGGTCGTCCAGTTGCAGACAATCGAGGCGGTCGGTCCCGATGTCGACGACGATGATGTCTCCGTCCTCCACCAGGGCGATGGGTCCCCCGAGAAAGGCCTCAGGAGCGACGTGCCCGATGACCAGCCCGACCGAACCTCCCGAGAACCGGGCGTCGGTCATCAGGGCGATCGTGATACCCCGCTGGCGGGACAGGGTCGTGATCCGGGAGGTGGGATCCAGCATTTCCGGCATGCCCGGAGCGCCCCGCGGTCCCTCGTAGCGGATGACCACCATGTCGTTGTCCTCAAACTCCTCAGGACGGAGATCCAGAGCCTCGACCAGAGCCCGCTCACTGTTGAAGACCCGGGCCCGACCGGTGAAGACCCCGTTGGCGACTCCGCCTTCGATGCCGGCGAGCTTCAGGATCGCTCCTCCGTCGGGAGCAAGGTTCCCTCGCAGGAGACGCAGCCCTCCGGTGTCCTTGAACGGTCTGGCCACCGAGTGGATCACATCATGGTCAGGGAGGGGAGGAGCCAGCCGTTGCACCTGTTCGGCCAGGGTCTCACCGGTGCAGGTCATGGCGTCACCGTCGAGGAAGCCGGCACCGAGGAGGTCGCTGACGATCACCGGGAGGCCCCCCCTGGTCTCGATGTCCACCATCGAGTAGTAGCCGAAGGGCCGCATGTTGACCAGCACCGGCACCCGCCGGGACAGCGCGTTGAACTCGGCTTGGCTGAGCACCTCGGACCACAGGTCGATTCCGGCAGCCCGGGCGATCTCGACGCTGTGCAACATGACGTTGGTCGAGCCACCCATCGAGATGGCCACGGTGAGGGCATTGCGGAGGGAGGTGGGAGTGACGATGTCCCGGGGCCGGAGGTCGGAGGCCGTCATCGTGGTCAGGCAGTCGACCAGCTGATCGGGGAACTCCTTCAACCGGCGGGGATCGTCGGAGGTCGGGGACACCATGTGGAGGGGCTCCAACCCGAGCACACCGATGAACGCCTGCATCGTGTTGTAGGTGAACATCCCACCGCAGCTGCCCTGTCCGGGGCAGGCATGCAAGGCAACCCGGGCCCGGGCCTCGGCGTCCGGGTCTCCCGCGTCTTGGAAGGCATCGACGAGATCGATCCGTGCTCCCGACATCGGGTCCACGCCCGGCTTGATCGAGCCGTCGGAAAGGATCACCGACGGCGTGTTGTGCTCGAGGAGGGCGGCCACCGTGCCGACCGGCGGTTTGTCGCAGGCCACCACGGCGATCAGCCCGGCCACGCCGTTGGCCGCCAGATGGACGGCGGTGGCATCATTGACCAGTTCCCGGCCGATCAACGAGAAACGCATCTCGGGAGTCCCGTTGAGCTGACCGTCCGACACGCCCAAGGTGAAGGCTGGTGCTATCAGGCGCACCGGCAGGTCGTCCCGGGCGATGCGCTCGGACATTGCCGCCTGGACCGCAGCCACCTTGGCCTGAACGCCCAGGTAGCACTGACTGTCACCCAGGGTGCCGAGCACGGCCCACACCGGATCGTGGATCCTCAGGACGTCCTCCCCGAGAAATCGGGCGGTGCCGACCCTCTGCACGTCGCGACCGGGGTTGGGCGACTGGAGGTTCGACATCTCGTCCCGGCCCGATTCGCTGGCCGCATCAACCAGCGGAGTCACCGACGCAGCATATAGGCACCCATCTGCCCCGTGACACGCTCCGCCCACCGGCGGCGGGGAGGACCGGGCCCCGGACCAGGGTCCGGCCCGGGCCGGTGGGACACCACCCGATCGAACCACCGGGGGCGGTCCCGGTGTATACATTCCCCCCGTGGGTGACGCGGGGGTGGCGCTGGTGACCGGGGCCAGCAGGGGCATCGGCAAGGCGATCGCCGTCCACCTGGCCGGTGCCGGTCTCGACGTGGCCCTGGCCGCCCGGACGGTCATCGAGGGTGAGGAGCGGGAGCACTCGTCCACCCTGGCCCGGTCCGACACCCGGGCCCTGCCCGGATCCCTCGAGGCCACCGCGGCGTTGGTCCGAGCATCGGGGACCCGGGCCCTGCCCGTCTACCTCGACCTGCTGGATCGAACCTCGCTCGGGTCGGCCGTGGCCACCGTCCTCGAACGGTGGGGGCGTATCGACGTGCTCGTCAACAATGCCCGCTACGTGGGCCCGGGTCACATGGACCTGCTGGTCGACACCCCGGTCGAACTGCTCGACCGTCACCTCGAGGCCAACGTGATGGCTCCGATCATCCTCACCAAGCTGGTGCTTCCCGACATGCTCGACCGGGGTGACGGTGTCGTCATCAACCTCGCCTCGTCGTCGGGCACCATGGACCCGCCGTCGCCGGCCGGCCACGGGGGCTGGGGGCTCGGCTACGGCATGTCCAAGGGCGCCCTCCACCGGTTGGCCGGGATCCTGGCCGTCGAGCTGGCCGATCGGGGGATCAGGGCCTACAACCTGAGCCCGGGCTTCATCGCCACCGAGAGGATCGCCATGGACATGGCCGAGTTCGGTTTCCATGCCGAGGCCGGGGCCCCGGCCGACGCCGTGGGTGCGGTGGCCGCCTGGCTGGCCACATCCCCCCGGGCGGCGGAACGAAACGGCCAATGGGTCGAGGCGCTCCCCTTGTGCCGGGACCTCGACCTCCTGCCCGGCTGGCCCTGAGCCCAGTCAGATCGGCCGGCGGGCGGTCACCGCTACTGTCGCCCATGCCATGACCGAGCCGACCTCGACACGTGATCTGCTGTTGGATGCCGCCGCCCGACTGTTCGCCGAGCGCGGGATCGACAATGTCTCGACCGCCGAGATCGTCCGATCGGCCAACCAACGCAACGTCTCGGCCGTGCGGTACCACTTCGGCAGTCGCGACGAGGTCCTCCGGGCGGTGTTGGCCCGGCATGTCCCCGACATTGCCGATCGCCGTCGTCAGCTGCTCGACCAGGCCCGCTCCCGACCGGCCGACGACGTCCGGTCGGCGGCCGAAGCCATCGTTCGCCCCCTGACCGAGTTCGCCCAGCGTGGCTGGCGCCAGCGGGCCTACCTGCAGATCGGATCGGAGTTGAGCGGTTCCATCGACCGCGTCCCGCCCGAGATCCGCTCGCTGATGGCCGAGACGGTCGGCCACGAGGCGTGGAAGGTGTTCCGCCAACGGTGCCCGGAGGTCCCCACCGACCTGTGGCGGATGCGCCAGGAGATCTGCATCGTCTTCATCGGACGGGCCGCCGCCGACCGGGCCCGCCAGCTGGACAAGGGTGGCCGCCGGGCCATCCTGTCCGACGACCGGTTCGTGGGGAACCTTCTCGACATGGTGGTCGGGGCGATGACCGCTCCCACCACCCCCGGATGACAAGCTGAGCCGATGTCCACCGAGTACGACGTCCCGACCACCGCCCAGCTCGACGCCATGTACGAGTCCCTGAAGAACTGGGGGCGCTGGGGAGCCGACGACCAGCTCGGCATGCTCCACCACCTCACCGATGCCCGCCGGTTGTCGGCCACCCGTCTGGCCCTGACCGGCGAATCGATCAGCCTGGCCCACGACCTGGCCACCGAGCCTTTGCCCGAACACCCGCACCCGGTGCAGCACCACATGTTGGCGGCGGGGGATGCCCGGGACTCGTCGGGGATCGCCGGGTACGAGGCATCCCATGACCACCTGGCCCTCGACCTCCACGGCCTGTGGACCACCCACGTCGACGCCCTCTCCCACATGTTCGTGCGGGGCGAGATGTTCGGCGGGCGGCCGGCCAGTGACGTGCGTAGCGACGGGGCCCGGGCCAACACCGTCTTGTCGATGGCCACCGGGGTGATCGGACGCGGGGTGCTGCTCGACATTCCCCGGGCCCGCAACTGTGCGTACTTCGACGACGGGGACATGGTCACCGTGGCCGACCTCGAGGCGGCCGAGGACGCCCAGGGGGTCAGGGTCGGTTCCGGCGACGTGCTCCTGGTCATGTGGGGCCGAGAGGCGAGGCGGGCCACCAGCCGTCGGTTCACCGGCTTCTCCGGTCTCCACGCCGAATGCCTGCCCTGGCTGCAGGAGCGGGAGGTCGCCGCCCTCGGGAGCGACGGGATCCACGACCCGATGCCCTTCGTGGACACGCCCGAGTGGCCGTTTCCCGTCCACCAGATCGGGATCACCGCCCTCGGGCTCCATCTCATCGACAACATGGCCCTGGCCGCGCTGAGCGATCGGTGCTCCGATCAGGGTCGGTGGGAGTTCCTCTTCGCCATGAGCCCGCTCCGCATCGTCAAGGGCACCGGCTGTCCGGTCAACCCGGTGGCGGTCCTGTGAGCATCCTGATCACCGCGGTCGTTTCCGGATCAGCCGGCCGGGGGCGGCCCCGGTCGGTCGACCCTGGCTGATGGTGACCTGGCCGTTGACCAGGGTGGCCAGAAATCCATGCGATCGCTGCTCCAGCCGCCGTCCGCCGGCCGGCAGGTCGGCCACCAGCACAGGCACTGCCGGCCCCACCGTGGCCGGGTCGAACACGTTGAGGTCGGCGACCATGCCCGACCGGAGCAGGCCCCGGTCGCTGAAACCCCATGCCATGGCCGGAGCCAGGGTGATCATGCGGACCGCCTCTTCCAGAGTGAACTCCTGACGGTCGCGGACCCAGTGGCCGAGCAGGTGGGTGTGGATGGACGAGTCGGCGATCTGGCTGAGATGGGCACCCGAGTCGGAGAAGGTCATCACCGCCCGCGGGTGACGGAGGGCCCGCAACAACACCTCTTCGTCCTGGGGGTACCGGCTGGGCTGGATGAACAACTGGGTCCCCCCGGATTCGACACAGAGATCGATCATGGCCTCGGCCGGGTGCACCCCCCGCTGGCGGCCGATGTCGGCCACCGAGGGATTGGGCGGCAGTCCGTGCCGGTAGACCCGGATGCCCTCGAAGTCGGGCGGGCGGGCCTGGGCGCCCACCCCGCTCCACCGCCCGTACTCGGCCAGGACGGCGGCCTCCACATAAGGTGACCGGAGCACTGGGTCGGACAGGACGCGGAGCTGCTCCTCGACCGGGAGGTCCCGCAGGTCGGCCCAGGCGGGCAGCAGATCGAAGGGCAACCGGGTCTGGCAACGACAAGAGGACCGAGATCCCCCGGCAGTGGGTTTGGGCGATCATCCTGGCCCCCGCCGATGCCGCCTCGTCGAGGAAGTCGAGGAGGTAGCCCGACGCCCGGGTGGCCACCATGCCGAAGGTCATCGGCACCCCGGTGGCGGCTGACAGCTCGGTCATGCGCCACAGAGCCCGCCGCCGCTGATCGGGATCGGGCGACGACATGGCGGCGTCGGCGCCTTCGAAGATCCCGGCGCCCAGGCCTCCCATCACCCCCACCAGTTGGACCACCTCGTCCCAGGACGCCAGCCGCGACGCCACCGGCCGGTCGTCGGAGGTCTCGTGGTGCTCGCTGCGTGAGGTGGTAAAGCCGATGGCCCCGGCGTCGATGGAGTCGGCCAGCTGCTGTCCCATCACGGCCAGATCGTCCTCCGTCGCCTCCTGCTCGAACGCCCGCTCCCCCATGGCCCAGGTCCGCAGGGCGGAATGGCCGACGTTGGCGGCGAAGTTGATGCCCTTGTCGATGCGATCGACCGCATCGAGATACTGCGGGAAGGTCTCGAAGCTCCAGTCGATGCCGGCGGCCAGTGCGGCCGGGTCCATGTCCTCGGCCCGCTCCAGGTTGCGCACCACCAGGGCCCGCTCGTCGCTCCGGACCGGGGCCAGGGTGAACCCGCAGTTGCCCATGACCGCCGAGGTCACCCCGTGCCAGCACGAGCTGGCCCCGGAGGCATCCCAGAACACCTGGGCATCCATGTGGGTATGGCCGTCGATGAACCCCGGGGTGACGGCATGGCCCTCGGCGTCGATCTCGACGGCGCCCCGCTCGCCCACCCGGCCGACGGTGGCGATCCGATCGCCGACCACCCCCACGTCGGCCCGGAACGAACCGAGTCCCGAGCCATCCACCACCGTGCCATTGCGGATCACGACGTCATAGGCCATTGGCCCTCCTCATCCGGCAACCGGCAAGTAATGCGCATATATTAGACGTGATGAGCTCCTCCTCCGAGATCCACGGTCGGCTGGGCCACCCGGTCATCGACATCGACGGCCACACCGCCGAGTACCTCCCGACCCTGGCGCCCTACATCGAGGGCGAAGGACTGGCTCTCGACCACCCCTCGCTCCGGCGCATGGTCCCGTCGGCCGGCGGCACCGACCGATCCTGGCACGAGCAGACCCCGGCCGAGCAGGGCGGCCACCCGCACCCCGAGGGGGCCGTGGTGGAGCGCTCCGGCCCGCCGGTCCATCGATCTGGCCACCGCCCTGTTTCCCGAGCTGCTCTATGAGCGCCTCGACGAGATCGGCATCGACTTCGGGGTGGTGTACCCGAGCCTCGGACTGGTCTTCCTCCATACTGCCGACGACACCTATCGGCGGGGCCTGTGCCGGGCCCTCAACCGGGCCAACGCCGCCACCTTCGCTCCCCTGGCCGACCGGTTGACGCCGGTGGCGGCCATTCCCATGCACACCCCCGGGGAGGCGGTGGCCGAGCTCGAGTTCGCCGTGCAGGAGCTCGGGTTCAAAGCCGTGGTGTGCGCCGGCTTCGTCGAGCGGCCGTTCGGAGCCCTGGCCGGCCGGGACCCCGAAGTGGCCCGCTATGCCAACTGGCTGGACCAGTTCGGGATCGACTCCGCCTACGACTACGACCCGGTGTGGGCCAAGGCCCAAGAGCTCGGGGTTTCGATCGCCTTCCATTCCGGATTCATCGGGATGACCCCCTTCCGTTCGATCTCCAGCTACGTGAGCAATCACCTGTCGATGCTGGCCGTCGGCCAACAGTCGTTGGCCAAGTCGCTGTTCCTCGGCGGGGTCACCCGGCGCTTCCCCGATATGAACTTCGTGTTCCTCGAAGGCGGCGTGGCCTGGGCTGCCACCCTGTACAGCGACATCGTGGGCCACTGGAAGAAGCGGAACCTGACCGCCCTGCGGGCCAACCTCGACCCGGCCCTGGTCGATCGGGGCCTGATGCTCGAACAGATCCTTCGCTTCGCCCCCGATGCCCGGCGGCTCGATCCGGAACTGACCGCCCGGCCCCCCGAACCCGAGGACATGCTCGACGAATGGGCAGCCTGCGGCATCGCCACCGCCGAGGACATCAAGACCCTGTTCGCCGAGCGCTTCTACTTCGGCTGCGAAGCCGATGATCCGTTGACCTCCATGGCCTTCAACACCAAGGTCAACCCGTTCGGCAGCGAGCTCCAGGTGATGATGGGCTCGGACGTCGCCCACTGGGACGTGCCCGACATGACCGAGGTGCTGGAGGAGGCGTGGGAGATGGTCGAGCGCCAATGGATCGACGAGGCGAGCTTCGAGAAGTTCACCTTCACCAACCCGGTGCGCTTCTATACCGACACCAATCCGTCGTTCTTCAAGGGCACGGTGGTGGAGGCGGCCGTCGACCGGCTGCTGGCCCAGGCCTGAGATGTTCGACCTCCTGTTGTCGGGCGGGACGGTGGTCGACGGTACCGGATCCGATCGCCGGGTGGCCGACGTCGGGATCCGGGACGGCCGTATCGTGGCCGTCGGTCAGGTCGACGGGGCGGCCACCCGGACCGTGGACGTGACCGGCAAGGTGGTGTGCCCCGGGTTCGTGGACCTGCACACCCACTACGACGCCCAGCTGTTGTGGGACACCACCGCCAGCCCGTCGGTCCTCCATGGTGTCACCACCGTGCTCGGAGGCAACTGTGGGTTCTCCATCGCCCCTCTCGGGCCCGGCGACGCCGACTACATCCAGCGCATGATGGCGGTGGTCGAGGGCATTCCTCTCGAGGCCCTGGAGGGGGGAGGACCCTGGGAGTGGTCGTCGTTTGCCGAGTTTCTCGATCGGGTCGACGGCGGCTTGGCCGTCAATGCCGGGTTTCTGGTCGGCCACTCCACCGTCCGCCGGGTGGTGATGGGGGATGCGGCCACGTCGGAGGAGGCCACCCCGGCCCAGGTGGCGGCCATGGCCCGACTGGTGGAGGAATCGGTGGCCGGCGGGGCCCTCGGGATTCTCGTCCTCCCTGGGTGAGGGACACCTGGACGGAGACGGCCGGCCGGTACCATCGAGCTCGGCGTCGTTCGACGAGCTGGTGGCGTTGGCCGGGGCGATCCGGGACCATCCCGGTACCACGCTGGAGTTCATCCCGGCCATCGGTCCCATCCCGGGGGACCGCATGGAGCTGATGGCCGACATGTCCATCGCCGCCGACCGGCCCCTCAACTGGAACCTGCTCGGGAGCCTCGCCTCCGAGGAGATCTACGAGCAGCAGCTGCAGGCCTCCGATCTGGCCGCGTCCAAGGGCGGGCACGTGGTCGCCCTGACCCTTCCCGACATGATGCGTATGCGCTCGTCGACCCTGCTGCCGGGCCTGCCGGGCTGGGGCGACGTGGTCGGGACTGGACGGGACGGGCCGCCAAGAGGCCATCGACGACCCCGACACCCGCGCCCGGCTCCGGGCCGGAGCCGAAAAGGTGGCGGCCCGGGCCCTGGGGGTGCTCTCCGATTTCCGGCTGATGGAGGTGGCGGACCCGGATTCGGAATGGGTGGGCCGGTCTCTCGGTGAGATCGCCGAGCCCGCGCGGCACCGACGTGATCGACGTACTCCTCGACGTCGTGCTGCTCGACGGGCTCACCCTGTTCGTCGTGCTGCCGTCGCTGACCCCGTCCCTCGGACGCAGCGACGAGGGATGGGCGGCCAGGGTGGAGATGTGGAAGGACCCCCGGGTGATGCTCGGGGGCTCCGATGCCGGGGCCCATCTCGATCTGATGTGCCACGCCAACTACCCGACCGTGGTGCTGGGCGAGGTGGTGCGCAACCGGGGACTGCTCACCCTGGAAGAGGCGATCGAGATGATGACCGACCGACCGGCCCGCCACTACGGCCTGCGCCACCGGGGCCGGGTGTCCGAGGGGTGGCATGCCGATCTGGTGGTGTTCGATCCCGGGACGGTGGGGAGCCGGCCCGCCGAGCTGGTCGACGATCTGCCGGGTGGGGGCGATCGGCTCACCGCCGGCTCCCGGGGGGTGGACCACGTGTTGGTGGCCGGGGTCGAGGTGGTGACCGACGGCGAGGTGACCGATCAGCGACCCGGGCGGGTGCTCCGTTCCGGGACGGACACTGAAACGGTGACCCTCGAAGCCGTCAGGCGGTGGCCGCCCCGTCGATGACCAGGGTGGTGCCGCTGACCGTGGCCGGCCTCGTCCGATGCCAGGTAGGCGACGGCCGCCGCCACCTCGGCCGGCTCGATGAGCCGTCCCATCGGCGAGGCGGACCCGGCGAACAGGGACAGGTCGGCACCGTCGGGCAGCTCGAAGCTGTGGAGGAACGGCGTGTCGACCGAAGCCGGGCACACGGCGTTGACCCGGACGCCGGCTCTGGCGAACTCGATGGCCATCGACTTGGTCAGCATGATCACCCCACCCTTCGATGCGCAGTAGGCGGCGTTGTACGGGGTGGCGCGCAGGCCGGCCACCGACGCCATGTTGACGATGGTCCCCTTCGATTCGAGCAGGGCGGGGAGGGCCGCCTGGGACAGCAGAAAGGTGCCGGTGAGGTTGATGTCGATGACCGTCCGCCACTCGTCGGGGTCGAGCGCCGATGATGGCGCCGGGAATGCCGATGCCGGCGACGTTGGCCAGGATGTCGAGACGGCCGTGGCGTCGACAGGGCCGGTCGCCACCGCCGCGGCACAGGCCTCGGCGTCGCGCACATCGCAGACGACTCCACCGGGGACGTCGGTGACATCGCACTGCGACGCACGGCCGCCCCTTCGTCGGCCAGCCGGTCGGCCACCGCCGGCGCCGATGCCACTGGCTGCCCCCGACACCAGCGCCACCCGTCCATCGAAACGTCCCATGGCCAGCAACGTAGCTGGCCACTGGTGCCGACCAGTACTGTGGCCGGCGAGGATGGCGGGCGACCCGGTGAAGACGACAGCGACCTCCGAGACGGTCGAGCGTTTGGCCGCTCAGGGCCATCTGATCGGCGCGGCGTGGACGCACCAGTGCCGCCGGTGGGGCCTACCAACACCGCTACCCGGCCACCGGCGCAGATCCAGGCCGAGGTGGGGCTGGCCGGCGCCGACGACGTGGACGCGGCCGTGGCCGCCGCCCGCGGCGGCCCACCGGGTGGGCGGGGCTTCCGCCGGCAAGCGGGCGGCCATCCTCTGCCGGTTGGCCGACCTGCTCGACGACAATCGCGCCGAGGCCGCCGAGTTGGCCGCCCTGGACAACGGCACGCCGGTCAGCGTCATGCAACCCGGGCCGCTACGCGGCGGCCTGGGTCCGCTACTACGCCGGATGGTGCGACAAGCTCGACGGGGACGTGCTGCCGGGCCGAGCGCGGCCTGGCCTTCGTCCGCCTCGAGCCCTACGGGGTGGTGGCGGTGATCCCCCCGTGGAACGGCTCGATGATGGGGATGGGCCAGAAGTGTGGGCCGGCCCTGGCCGCCGGCAACACGGTGGTGGCCAAGCCGCCCGAGATGGCCCCCTTCGGCATGCTGCGCTTCGCCGAGCTGGCGCTGGAGGCGGGGCTGCCGCCGGGGGTGCTCAACGTGGTCGTCGGCGGCGGCGAGGCCGGCGCGGCCCTGGTCGGCCATCCCGGGGTGGACAAGATCAGCTTCACCGGGGGCACGGCCACCGCCCGCACGGCTCATGGAGACAGCCGCCCGCCATCTGACGCCCTCTGGCCCTGGAGCTGGGAGGCAAGTCGCCGAACATCGTCTTCCCCGACGCCGACCTCGACGCCGCCGCCGTCGACGGCCGCGATGGCCGGCACCGCCACTCCTGTCCGGCCAGGGGTGCGCCCTGCCCACCCGGCTCTACGTCCACGACGACGTCTACGACGAGGTGGTCGACCAAGGTCGTCGCCACGCTGGCCGCCCTGCCGGTCGGGGATCCGCTCGACCCGGCCACCTTCGTCGGTCCGGTGGTGACCGAGGCGGCCATGGACCGCATCCTCGGGGTCATCGACCGGGCCGAGGCCGACGGGGCCACGCTGTTGACCGGCGGGATCCGACTCGGCGGGGACCTGGCCGACGGCTGGTTCGTGGCCCCGACCGTGTTCGGCGACGTCGACCACGACAGTGACCTGGCCCGCCACGAGGTGTTCGGACCGGTGCAGGCGATTCTCCGCTTCAGCACCGAAGACGAGGTGCTGGCCAAGGCCAACGACAGCGGCTTCGGGCTGGGGGCCTACGTCCACACCCGGGACATCCGGCCGCATCCAGACGGTTCGTCCGCCAGCTTGAGGCGGGCACCGTCATCGTCAACGGGGTCGGCCGGTTCTCGCCCGGCCACGCCGTTCGGCGGCTACAAGCAGAGCGGCTTCGGGCGGGAAGGCGGCCGGGCCGGAATCGAGGAGATGGTCCGACCCAAGACGGTGATGGTGGCACCGTAGCCGGCGGGGGCCCGATCCTCAGGCCATCCGCTCGGCGATGCGCAACGACGCCGACACGGCGACGATGGCGATGACCACGGTCTCGGCGCCGATCAACACAATGGGCAGACCGAGCGATCCCGTCTCGTTGAACAGCACCAGAAGCTGACGGGCGGGCGGGCCGTGGGGGACGATCACCGCGGCGATGCAGACGGCCACGCCCAGCAGCACCGACCACGCTCTCCGGCTGACGAGCGGGCGACTGACGAGAGCACCGAGAGCGACACCGGTCATGGCCGTGAGGATCTGGGCCCACACTCCGGCCACGATGTCGACGATCGTTGTGCCTCCGGGTGATGCAGTGGCGGCCCGATCATCCCGGCTATCCCCAGAGCGGCGGCCACCAAGAAGGCCAGCAGCACCTTGGCCAGACGAACCTTCGACTGACTTCCGGCGCACACCACGGTGATCGACTGCTGTATCGGATCTTCGCTGTTGATGACGACGATGCTCAACCACGTGGCGACAAAGAGAAGGACGGTGGCGGTTATGGCGAAGGTCGGCAGGACGGATCCGGTCTGCTGGGAGACGATGGCGTCGGCGACACCGAAACAGAGGACCGGGGCCACCCAGCTCTGCGAACGCAGAGTGTCGCTCCACACGTAGCCGACGAGCGCCCTCATCCCCGTGTATCTCCCCGGCCAAGGCCGACCACCGACACCACGGACCAACCCCCGGCGATCGCCGCACTGAGAAAGGCGTCAGCGCTCGGGCGCTCCACCACCGCCGAGAGGCTCGGGCCGGCGGCGTCGTACCGGATGGTGCGGACTCCGGCCAGATCGGCGATCCGGTTCGGAGGGCAGGCGTCGTCGGTGGCCACCAGCTCGATCTGCTGGTCCGGTTCGGGCCATCTCGGAGCCGACGGCCACGGGGGGCCCAGGTCCTCGATGTGGCCTCCTCCGATCCGTAGGAGGCGGTCGGCACCGTCGGCCATGTCGCTTCGGTGCGAGCTCATCAACACCGAAGCGCCCCGGGCCTGGGCCTCGTCCAGCAAGGCCGACAGGGCCCGGTGGGCCGGTGCGTCGAGTCCGCTGAACGGTTCGTCCAGCACCAGCAACCCCACGGGCCCGAGGAACGCCTGAGCCAGCACCAGCTTTTGACGATTCCCCTTGGAAAGAGCATCGATGAGCACCGACGGGCCCGATTGGAGGTCCAGGCGATCGACGAGCTCACGGCTCCGGATATCGATGGACTCCGGGTCGAGACCCTTGATGCGGCCCATGTGGGCCAGATATTCGGTTCCGGTCAGACGGATACGGGCCGCCAACCGCTCGGGTACGTATCCGACCGTGGTCGACCCGGCCACGCTCCCTGCCGTCGGACGGGTGACTCCGGCGGCAATGCGGAGCAACGTGGACTTTCCCGAACCGTTGCCTCCCACCACCACGACCCGTACACCGGCCTCGACGACCAGGTCGACGCCATCGAGGACCCAAGCACCCCGCCTGGAGAACCGCTTGGTCACTCCCGAAAGTACGCTGCCGGACTCTCCGATCACGCCCCCAGTTTGACTGGCCGGGTCGGACTATGGGCTGCATGAGCGGCCGCCGGGTCGGAGCCGCCTCCCAGGCGTTCACGCCCCTTGCCGGATGCGGCCGCGCAGGGCGAACAGGGCGAGGGTCATGCTCACCGACCCGAGTCCGGCCAGGGCGGCCAGGCCGCGCAGTAGGGGGCCGGCCTGCCAGCCCCCGGTGATCACCGACCGTTGGGCACCCAGCAGGTAGGTGACCGGGTTGTAGGTGGCGACGGTGGAGAACCAACTGGTGAGATCGGCCTTGGGGATGATGGCATCGGTCAGGAAGGCGAACGGGAAGAAGACGACGAAGGTGGCGTTGACGGCGGCGGGACTGCCGGTCTTGAGGGCCACGGCATAGGGGAATCCGGTGAACACCAGCCCCCACAGAGCGGCCAGGCCCACGAAGACCAGGACTCCTTCGATGCCGGTGGAGAAGCGGACGCCCACGACGAAGCCCAAGACGAGGACGAGGATGGTGAGGGCGATGATGACGGCGATATCGGCAACCATCAGACCGAGCAGGAGGGCCAACCGCCGCACCGGCGTGAGGCACAAGCGGTCGAAGTAGCCGCTTTGGATGTCGGTGACCAACGTGGGGGCTCGTGATACTCCGGTCACGGCAAAGGCAATGGCCATGGGCAGGAGGAACGCCTTGTAGTCCAGCCCCCCTTTCCCGGCCACCTGGCCGAGTGCCCCCAGGTTCACCAGGTAGAAGAAGGCAGGGATGAAAACGGCGGGAAGATAGGAGGCGGGTTCCCGGCGCATCTGGCGCAGGGCTCGGCCGGCCACCGCCATGAGATCGTGCCAGAACCCCGCAGCCTGGCCCCGGACCACCGGGTCACCGGCGGGAGCCGCCGTCATGCGGCTCCCTCGACGGCGGCATCGGTCAGCGCCATGAAGACGTCGTCGAGGCTCGGCGTCCGCATCGTGATGCTCCGCACTTCGAGACGGCCCCCGGACAATGTGACCGCCACCGGGCTGAGCACGGCCGGTCCGTCGACGGCCAGTATCGTGACCCGGTCGCCCTCTCGGGTGACCGAGCACACCCCGGGCAGTCGGGTGAGCCGAGCCATGGTCTCGGCGTCGTGGCGGCCGGCCACCTCGGCCACCACCAGGTCGTTGGCCATCGACCGCTTGAGCACCTCCGGTGATCCCTCGGCCACCAGTCTGCCCCGGTTGATGATGCCCACTCGATGGGCCAGGACGTCGGCCTCCTCCAGATATTGGGTTGTCAGGAAGATGGTCATGCCCAGATCACGATTGAGGCGCGCCACCTCCTCCCACACGGTGACCCGGCTGGCCGGATCGAGTCCGGTGGTCGGTTCGTCGAGGAACAGGACCTCCGGGTTGTGGATGAGGGCCATGGCCAGATCGAGCCTCCGCTTCATCCCTCCCGAGTAGGTACCGACCCGGCGATCGATGGCGTCCCCTATGTCGACCATGCGCAGGACCTCGGCGATGCGGCCCTTGATCTGCCCCCCGGTGAGCCCGAACAGCCTCCCTTGCAGTCGAAGCAGCTCCCGTCCGGTCTGGACGTCGTCGAGCGCCGCATCCTGGAGGGCCACCCCGATCCGGGTCCGGACGGACTGGGGTTGGTGGACGACATCGCACCCCGCCACCCGGGCCGTGCCCTCGCTCGGCCCGAGGAGCGTGCAGAGCATGCGGACGACGGTGGACTTGCCGGCCCCGTTCGGACCCAGAAAGCCGTAGATCTCACCCGACCGCACCTCGAGGTCGATCCCGTCCACCGCCACGTGGGGGCCGAACCTCCGGACCAGACCTTCGGCCCTGATGGCGGCATCCGACCCTCCGACCTCGGCCGACCGGGACCCGGACGACGGCCCGGACCGCCCGTCACACCGGAGCAACATACTCAACCGGATCGTACATACTTATTAGTATCTAGTATGCTGACTCGTAGCGCAACCTATGGCCATCGAACCCCTCACCCCTGAGCGAAGGCGGCAACAGACCCGGGACCACCTGTTGGCGGCGGCGGCCCAGGTGTTCGCCGAGCGGGGCTTCCACGGCGCCACCCTCGACGAAGTGGCAACCGTGGCCGGCTTCACCAAGGGGGCCGTCTACTCCAACTTCAAGAACAAGGAGGATCTCTTCCTGGCCCTGTTCAGGGCGAGGTACGAACAGGAGACGGCAGCCCTGCGGGCCACCCTGGACGCCTCCGAGGTGCCGTCCGAGGATCGGCTGTCGGACTTCGTCGCCCTCTTCCAGGATCAGACCCACCTGGCCCGCAGCAACTTCGGCTTGCTCTACCAGGAGTTCTGGCTGTACGCCGCTCGCAATCCGGAGGTCCGGAAGCAATTCACCCAGGTCGACGACGACGCCGTGGAGGCCCTGGCCGAGCTGATCGCCGACGAACGAGAGGGCCAGGGCCTCGACCCGCTGGACAATGCCGTTCAGACGGCCAGGATCATCGAGCTCCTCTTTCGGGGGATCGGCCTGCTCCGGATCCTCCAACCCGAGGTGGCCGACGAATCGCTCATCGAAGCCGCCATCGTGTTCGTCTCACGGGGACTGGGCGCTTCACCCCAGTGACCACCGGGCCGGTCACCGTTTCGCCCTGCGGGTCACGAGGCCGCATCCAGTTGGGCGGCGATCTGATGCACGATTGCCCGGGCGGGGAGTGAGGTGACGTCCCGCCAGCCCTGACCGGCCCACAGATTTGGTGTGCTCGGATCGCCGGCGGCGGCAGCCGCGGCGCGAATCGGACGGGTAAGGTGGTGGACCTCGGGATAGGCCTCGGGGGCCGAGTCGCCGTATGTGCGTGCGAACCGGTTTGCCAGTCCCCGGGCGTACCGGCCGCTGAACGCCCGGGTGACGGTGGTGTCCGGGTAGGTCCGCTCCAGCAGGGCCCGGCGATAGGTATCCGACGTACCCGCCTCCGGGCAACAGAGGAACGCCGTCCCGAGTTGCAGGCCGACAGCCCCGGTGGCGAGGACCTCGGCGCCCCGGTCGCCGGTCATGATTCCTCCACACCCGACCATGGGGATTCGGACCGAATCTCTGACCTCTTCCAGCAACGGCAACAGCGGAGTCACGTTGGGAGCGAGATTCAGGAACGACCCCTGGTGGCCACCGGCTTCGGTCCCCTGCACCAACACCAGATCGGCTCCGGCCTCTTCGGCCCACCGAGCTTCTGGTGGCGATGTCACCGTCACCGCCACCAGGCGACCGGCGTGGTGCAGACGGTCGACGGTGCTCGACGGTGGACACCCGAAGGTGAAGCTCACCATGTTCACGGGTTGCGATTCGACCATCTCCACCTTCTCGTCGAAGTCGTCGTCATCCCAATGCGGCTCACCCAGGGCCACTCCCAACCGATCCGACTCGGGTTGGATGAGCCGGGCGAACCTCCGGACGGGGGCCAGGTCGGCCGGGGCCGACGGGCAGAAGATGTTGATCCCGAAGGGTGCACCACTGAGGGCCCTGGTCGCCGAGATCAGATCCCCGAGTTGAGCGGGCGACAGGTAACCGGCGGCCAGGAAGCCGAAACCCCCGGCGTCGCCCACCGCCGCCGTCAGTTCGGGCGTCGACGGGCCACCCGCCATCGGCGCCTGGACGATCGGCAACTCGCTCACCAGCCCCGTTTCCGCCACCGTCTCCCGTCCCTTCTTGCCGGTTTCTTTGGATGCGGTCAGCACCGGTCACGGACCGACCCGGACCGTCGGTCAAGGTAGCCGCCGTCGACCACCCGGCACCGGTCCGGCGTCGGGCCCGGCCCGGCCCGTCCGTGGGCCCTGCTTGCACGCCGTCCGGTCCTCCTATACCATTCCACTAAGGGATTAGTGGAATGAGGAGAAATGATCGAATTCCAGCTCGACCCCACGTCGGGCGTCGCCACCTATCTGCAACTTGTCCAGCAGGTGCACCAGGCCCTGCAACTGGGCCTCCTCGAGCCGGGCGACCAGCTGCCGACGGCCCAGCAGGTGGTCGGAAAGCTGGCCATCAACCCGAACACCGTTCTCAAGGCCTACCGCGATTTGGAACGCGAGGGCCTGGCTCGGGCAAGGCCGGGCCGGGGGACCTTCATCGTGGGATCGCCCCCCCGCAACGACCCGGCCGCCCAGGCGCAATTCCTCGCTTCGATGACCGACTGGCTACGGGCGGCGCGTGCCGCCGGACTCGGGCCCGACGACATCGAGGCGATCTACCGCACCGCCATCCGGAACTATTTCGCCGAAGGTGTGGCATGACCGCGGTGTTGGAGACCACCGGACTCGGCCGGCAGTACGGGAGGCGCTGGGCACTCCACGACTGCACCCTGGCCATCCCCGAGGGGAAGGTCGTCGGGTTGGTCGGACCCAACGGGGCGGGAAAGACCACGCTGCTGCAGCTGGCCGTCGGGCTGCTCACGCCCACCGCGGGGCGTGATCTCGGTCCTCGGCGGATGCCCCGGTGACGACCCCGACCAGCTCGGCCGGGTCGGCTTCGTGGCCCAGGACACGCCTACCTACGCACGGCTGTCGGTCGACAACCACCTGCGCATGGGTGCCCTCCTCAACCCGCACTGGGACGATGCCCTGGCCAGCCGCCGGATCGAGAGCCTCGACCTCGACCTCCACCAGCGGGCCGGATCGCTGTCCGGTGGCCAACGGGCCCAACTCGCCCTCACCTTGGCCATCGCCAAACGGCCCGAGCTCCTCCTGCTCGACGAGCCGGTGGCCAGCCTGGATCCCCTGGCCCGGCGCGAATTCCTCTCGGTTCTCATGGAAGTCGTCGCCGAACACGGGGTCAGCGTGGTGCTGTCCTCCCATCTCGTTGCCGACCTCGAGCGGGTCTGCGACTACCTGGTCGTTCTGGTGGCGTCCCACGTCCAACTGGCCGGAGAGGTGAGCGACCTGCTCGCCTCGCACTACCGCGTCAGCGGTCCCCGCCGCGATACCCGGAGCCTCCCGGGCGACCAACGGGTGATCGAGGAGAGCCACACCGACCGGCAGACCACGCTGCTCATCCGCACCGACGGGCCGATCCTCGATCCGACCTGGATCGTCAAACCGGTGACGCTGGAAGACCTGGTGCTGGCCTACATGGGCCAGGGGCGCGACGAGGAACGAGCCCGCCGGTCGGGACTGGGGATTCTCCGATGAGCCGATTCGCCTGGCTCCAATTCCGCACCCAGGCGGTGGTGGCGGCGGCCGGACTGGCAGTGGTGGCCGTCGTCCTGGCCACCACCGGCCCCCACCTGGTCCACCTGTACGACACCACCATCGGCCAGTGCACCAGGTACGGCGACTGCACCACGGCGTCGTCGACCTTCCTCCAGAACGACCGGGCCCTCCAGGTCCTTCTCGACGCCCTCGTGGTCGTGGTGCCCGCCATCGTCGGGATCTTCTGGGGGGCACCGCTCGTCTCCCATGAGCTGGAGACCGGTACCTTCCGGCTGGCCTGGACCCAGAGCATCAGCCGCTCCCGGTGGTTCGTGGTGAAGGTAGGCGTTGTCGGCCTGGCCAGCATGGCCGCAGCCGGGCTGGTGAGCCTGGCGGTGACCTGGTGGTCCAGCCCGGTCGACCGGGCCAACATGAGCCTGTACACATCGTTCGACCAGCGCGGCATCGTCCCCATCGGCTACGCGGCCTTTGCCTTCGCCTTCGGTGCCCTGGCCGGCGTACTCATCCGCCGGACCCTTCCGGCCATGGCCGCCACGCTGGTCGGGTTCGTCACCACCCGTCTGCTCTTCAATCACTTCGTGCTTCCCAAGCTCATCGCCCCGCTGCATGGAACCTACCCACTGGGCCCGGCAACGGTCGGGGGTTTCGGCAGCTTGAACGGGGGCCCGCCCATACTCATCCCCGCCGATCCGAACCTCCCCAATGCCTGGGTCTACTCGACCCAATTCGTCGACCAGGCCGGCCGGCCACTCAGCTCCCACGTCCTGGCCAGCACCTGCCCCCTCCTCCTCAGGGGCTTCGGAGCGGGAGGGGGAGGATCCCCGGGTGCGGGAGGTCACAGCTCGGCGCTCCCCGCCCCGGCCGCCGTCCGCGGGGCGCTCCAGAGCTGCATCACCAAACTCGGCGCCACGTACCACGAGGTCGTGGCCTATCAACCGGCTGGCCGCTACTGGCCGTTCCAATGGTACGAAATGGCCATCTACCTCGTCCTGGCCCTGGTCCTGGCGGGCGCCGGCCTGTGGTGGGTCCGCCGCCGACTGAGCTGAGGGCTCCCGCTCGACAGCTCCGGCCCGGCCGATGGCCGCGGCGGCGGGTGGCGCTCGTCACCGAGGACCCGCTTCTCTAGTCTGTCGGCAATGCGTCATGCCCTCTACCTGCCGCCGTTCGGTGAGTTCGCCGACCCCCACGTGTTGGTGACTCTGGCCGTGGCGGCCGAGGAGGCAGGGTGGGACGGCATGTTCCTCTGGGATCACATGTGGCGACCGTCCTCCGGCCCCCTCCCCATGGCCGACCCGTGGATCGCCCTTGCCGCCATTGCCTCGGCCACCGAGCACCTCCGGCTGGGACCGACCATCACCCCCCTGTCCCGCCGCCGACCCCAGAAGGTCGCCCGCGAAGCGGTGACCCTCGACCAGCTGTCCGACGGTCGGCTGACGCTCGGCATCGGACTGGGTGTCAACACCGGGGGCGAGCTCGACCGGTTCGGGGAGTGCGCCGACCAGGCCGTGCAGGCAGAGCGGCTCGACGAGGCCCTCGAGGTGATTCTCGGTCTCTGGTCGGGAGAGGAGGTCGACCACCACGGTCGTCACTTCACCGCCGATCACGTACGGTTCCTCCCCCGCCCGGTCCAACAGCCCCACATCCCCATGTGGGGAGCGGCCAGGGGGGCGGGCAGTCCGAAACCGCTTCGCCGGGCGGCGAGACTGGACGGCCTCTTCCCCGTCGGTACCACCGTCGACCAGCTGGCCGAGATGCTGGACGTCGTGGCTCGGGAGCGGGGGTCCCTGACTGGCTTCGATGTGGCCATGCTGGCCATGCCGGACACCGACCTCCAGGCTCTGGCCGCCACCGGAGTCACCTGGGCCATGTGGCCGCCCGGCCAGGGAGAGACGGCGGCCAGCGTCCTCGGATTTGCTCGAGCCGGACCTGGAGCCCGGAGCCACTGACTGGGGCGGGCCGCTCGACGGTCGACCCGGCACCGTTGGCGGCCGTCCGGAGGTGGTCGTCGCCTGGGCGCGGCCGCAGTCTTTCGACTACCGGCCACCCGACACTACGCCCCGACTCCGCCGTGCACAGTTGCCCACTGTGCTCCAGCCGGTGATCGTCAGACGGACTCTATCAGCCTGGGTTGGTAGACCCCGGTCGAGGGTTCGGGTATCACCGGGGTCGGGGGCAGCGACTTGCGCCGCCGGCTGGCACTCGTCGCCACCAGAACGGCGAGGAAGACGAGGAGATCGAGCACCGACCACAAGAGGACAATCAGACCCAGAGTCGTCCACATGCCGGGGATCTTAAAGGACCTCACCAGTGTTGCCAAGAGAAATTCGCGTGACCGCCCGCCCGGGTTTCGGTCGTTCCGGGTTCGCTCCCGTGCCGGTAGCGTCGGACGGTGTCGGGCCCGCCGGCAGTCGGCGGCGCCGACGGACGGGAGGTTGCCATGACGGACACCTATGCACGAGCGGTTCGCTTCGACCACTACGGCGATCGAGGAGTCCTCTACGTCGCCGAAGTGCCCATGCCCACCCCGGCGGCCAACGAGGTGGTCGTGGCCGTCCGGGCCGCGGCCATCAATCCCGGCGAGAGCAAGATCCGCTCGGGTGCCATGGCCGAGCGTTTTCCGGCCACGTTCCCCTCGGGCGAGGGCAGCGATCTGGCCGGTGTGGTGACGGCGGTGGGCGAGGGCGTCGAGGAGTTCGCCGTCGGCCACGAGGTCCTGGGCTTTTCCTGGAACCGTTCCAGTCACGCCACCCATGTCTCGGTTCCCACAACCCAACTGATCGACAAGCCCTCCCAGCTGAGCTGGGAGGTGGCCGGCTCGTTGTACGTGGTCGGCTGCACGGCCTACGCAGCCGTGCGAGCTGTCGACCCGGGCCGGAACGACACCGTGGCCGTCTCGGCGGCTGCCGGGGGCGTCGGGACGGTGGTGGTCCAGCTCCTGCATGTCCGCCATGCCCGAGTACTCGGCATCGCCTCGCCCGCCAACGCCGAGTGGTTGACCGCCCACCACGCCATCCCCGTACCTTACGGTGACGGACTCGGCCAACGTCTGCAGGCGGCGGCGGACGGGATCGATGCCTTCATCGATCTCCACGGTCCGGAATACGTACAGCTGGCCGACGACCTGGGCATCCCCCGCCATCGCATCGAGACCATCACCTCCTTCGAGAAAGCCGAAGAACTGGGAGTGAAGGCGGAGGGCAGCGGGACTGCCTCCACCGTCGAAGTCCTCTCCGAGATGGCGGGTCTGGTGGCGTCGGGAGCGATCGAGATCCCAATCGCCGCCACCTATCCCCTGGACGAGGTGGCGGCGGCCTTCCAACAACTCGAGCAGGGCCACACCCGGGGGAAGATCGTCCTCATCCCTTAGTGGGGCCGACCGCCCCGACCATGACCGCTAGGCTGACCGACCAGGCGATGACAGCAGATCCTCCACGTCGGACAGGTCGGTTCGGGCCGACGGTGCGCCGCTACTGGCCCTTCGTGAGGCTCTTGCTCGGCCTCGCCGTTGTCGCTCTTGCCGCGTGGGTGCTGTCGGCCCATACTGACGAGTTGTCGGGACTTCCCGACGTGTTCGACCGGCTCAACTGGTGGTGGCTCTCGGCTGCGGTCGTCGCCGAGACGACGTCATTCGTCTGCTTTGCCGCCATGCAGCGTTGGCTGCTGAAGATCGGAGGCCTCGGTGCGCCAATGGCCCCGCTGTTGAAGATGTCGTTTGCGTCACAGGCCATCGCCAACTCCCTTCCCGGCGGCAACGCCGTATCGGCCGTGTACGGGTTCCGGTGGTTTCGACGCTTCGGGGCCAGCAACACCCTGGCGGCGTGGGCCATGCTCGGAACGGTGATCGGATCGATCGTCTCACTGGCCCTGGTCGCCACCCTCGGGCTGGTGATGGCGACCGAGGAGGGGGCGTCGCTCGACCTGATCCCCGCCATCGTCGGTGCCCTGGTCGTCACCACGGCCATCGGTGTGCTGTTCGTCTACGAACGGCCGCTCATGAGAGTCCTGACGCTGTCGATTCGGCTGTCGCGCTCGATCACCGGGCGGCCGAAAGGTGACACCGAGGCCACCATCGCCAAGAGCATGCTGTGGATCAGGTCGGTGCAACTGGGATGGCGGCAGGTGGGGATCACCCTGGTCTGGGGTACGGCCAACTGGCTGTTCGACTGTGCCTGCTTCGCCATGATGTTCCTGGCCATCGGGGCCGCCATTCCCTGGAAGGGATTGCTGCTGGCCTATGGCGCAGGGCAGCTGGCGGCGGCGCTTCCCATCACACCGGGTGGCCTGGGTGTCGTCGAAGGCAGCATCACCATTGCCCTGGTGGCCTTCGGGGGCGCCGAGACGACGACCGTCGATGCCGTCTTGTTGTACCGGCTGATCAGCTTCTGGCTGGTCCTGGCCGTCGGGTGGGGCCTGTGGGGGGAACTCGCCTTCGAGGTGAGGAAGGGTCGTTGGGACCGCTCCGCCCTTTCTGCGCCGGTCGAGGCGGGGCGCATCCTGCCGACCGTCCCGGTGCCGGTGCCGGTGCCGGTGCCGGTCACGGCGTCGGAAGAACCGTTGGAGGCCGGTCCGTGAACGCACCAGACACCGCCCTCCGGAAGCCGACATCCAAGGTGGCCATGCCATTTATGATCTGCGCCCTCGCCGCCTGCATCCTCGTCGGTTGCACCAATGCCCGCAGCAGCCTCGGCACATCCGACAGCTCGTGCTACCTGGCCCTGCCCGCCGCCACAGAGGCGGTGCACTCGCACGGAAGGCTGGTCGGGGTCCATCTCTACACGCTGGCCACGCTCCGCAAGAAGGCACCACACCTGTTCAAGAGACTCTCCGTCCAGCACGCGTCCCCGCAACGCATCTGTGTGTTCGAGTTCACCGGTAGCTTCTCCAAGGAATCGGTGTCCAGACCCCTCGGGGTCGATTCAGGACGACTGGCCGTGGTGGTCCTGAAGACACCCTCGAACCAGCTGGTGGGAACGGTCCTTCTCAGCCACCCGCCGCTGCGGTTCAACCACACCCACATCGGCTGATCGGAGGGGCCTCGGGCCGGTCAGGGGCCTCGGGCCGGCCGGCGTCAGCCGGGACTACGACGCCCGAAGTGCGCGGTGCTCGGCGTCCGACCAGTCCCAGTTGCACACCCGACACCGCCAACTCGCCCCGGCCAGGGACAGCCGAGCCGAACGGACGATCAGTTTCGGCACCTCGTGCGATCCGCAGTTGGGGCAGATTCGAAACACTTCAGATTCGACCATCGGCCTACCTCCGACTCGGTGGCTGTTCGATGTGTCATCGACAGTAGTACCGGGAACTTGAGAGAAATCGTCGCCGACCCGGATTCCGCTCGAACGGTCCCCACCCGAAGGGTCCGGGGGCCCTCGCTGAGGTCGGTCGGGCTCGGATCCACCACGCCGGGGGGTACCGGATCGGGAAATGGTCGAAGGGCTAGTCTCCTGAGCGTGGCCAGGGGGATCCGCTCACCGGCGACCCGGCGGTCGGTCTCCATCCTGGTGGCGACGACCCTCGCCGTGGTCGGGCTGGGCGGCCCCGCCCCCGCCGCTCCCGCCACCCGCCCGGTGACGCAGGCGCGCCCGGACCAGGCCTTCGGGTACCCGGCGCCGGTCACCATCGAGGGCTTCACCGACAGCGCCATGGAGCCCTTCATCTCCTGCAACGGTGAGTACCTGCTCTTCAACACCTCGAACGTGGCCCCGAACATCCCGTCGCTCCAATACGCCACCCGGATCAATGCGGATACGTTCCGATACCGCGGCCCCATCGCCGGAGTCGATCAACCGGGATTCCTGTCCGGGACGCCGACCATGGACCGGGACGGGACCATCTACTTCGTCTCGACAAGGAGCTACCCGCGGACACGGTCGACGGTCTACGCCGGACAGTTCGCCTCGGGGACGGTGTCGGACCTCCATCTGGTCCCGGGCGTCTCCGCCGGTGCCTACGGCGTCGTCGATTTCGACGTGGACGTCAGCCCCGACGGCAGGAGGCTGTATGTCAGTTCCGGTGACTTCTCCGGGAGTGCCCCCACTGCCGCCGGCATCGCCGTGTACGACCGGGTGGGGAACAGCTTCGTACCCGGCCGGCGGAGCGCCTGGATTCTCCGCAACGTCAACGCTCCCGGGATGCTCACCTACGCCGCCGACATCTCGGCCAACGGTCTCGAGCTCTTCTTCACCCGAGCGGCCCCGGGCGGTGACGAGCCGGCCATCTACCGGGCCGGCCGCCGGCGAATCGGTAGTCCGTTCGGTCCCGCCCGACGCATCGCCGCCATCACCGGATTCGCCGAGGCCCCGTCGATCAGTGCCGACGGGTCCACCCTCTACTACCACCGTCTGGTCGGGAGCGTCTTTCAGATCTGGGAGGTCACACGGCATTGAGGTGGCGCGTCCCGTCCGTCTGCCCGTGAAGCTCGTCTCCCCGAGGAGCTGGCCGGCAGCCACCCGGGAGCACGCACGGCCACAGGCTCCGGATAGGATTCCGAGCCCGTTCCCGTAGTGTCATCACGTGGGAACGAGCTGCCCACGTCCGGAAGAGGAGGGCTTCGATGACCAGCATCGACGTACTGGAGGACGCCTTCGAGAGGGTCCGCGACCGCGTGCACCCTGCCGTCAACGGCCTGTCGCCCGAGGAGCTCTCCTTCCGGCCCGAGGCCGAGTCCAACTCCATCGCCTGGCTGGTATGGCACCTGACCCGCATCCAGGATGACCACGTGGCGGCCATCGACGGCACCCAGCAGATCTGGACGGCCAAGGGGTGGGTCGACCGGTTCGCACTCCCCCTCGACCCGTCGGACACCGGTTACGGCCACGATCCCGAGCGGGTGGCCCTGGTCACCGCCGACGCCCTGTCACTGCTCGGTTACTACGAGGACGTCCACAGCCACACCCTGGAGTTCGTGCGCTCCCTCTCCGAGAGCGACCTGGCCCGCATCGTCGATCGCCGATGGGATCCGCCGGTGACGATGGGCGTTCGTCTGGTGAGTGTCATCGAGGACGATCTCCAACACGTCGGACAGGCTGCCTATGTCCGGGGGATCCTCGAGCGGCGCTCAGACTAGAAGGGCAAACCGACGACGTGGAGATCGGCGTCGGGCAGCTCGGCTCCTTCGACCAGCGGCGTCCAGCACGTCACCAGAGGCATCGTCACCACCCCGGTCGGCTGGTCCGCCGTCACCGTGGCCGGCACCGGTAGCCAGCCCAGACGCCGGTAGAACGGGAGACGCAGGTCCCGACAGAACAACATGGCCACCCGGTCGCCGGCTACGCGCATCCGGTCCATCGCTCCGAGGACCAGAGGGGCCCCCATGCCGTGACCCCGATGGCGGTGGTGCACCATCACCGACCCGAGTCCGAGGATCTCGAACGACGCCCCGGATGCCGGCTCGACCACGGCGGGCACCCAGCCGGCGTGGCCGATGAGGCGGCCTTGCACTCGCAGTCCCACGTGACCGCTCTTGGACCGCCACACGATGCCCAGTCCATCGGTGCCGAAGGGATCAGACTCCCCATCCACGATCTCGGCGTAGTCGTCGGGACCGAACCGGGGCATGTCGATCAGCTCCACCGACCCACGGTAGCCGGGCGGCGGCAGTCACCCGGGGGGCGGGACCGGCCGATTCTCTACCCGCCACACCAGCCTCAGCGCCGTCCAGGTCGAGTCGATGGCACACACCTTGTTGTCGACCAACCCCCAGTGCAGAGCCAGACTCCGAACCACGTGGTCGGTCATGTCGGTGGCCAGCCCCGAGGCCCTTTTGGGCCAGGCGATCCACACCCCGCCGGCCGGGTGGACCATGGCCGCCAGCCCGTCCAAGCGCCTCTCGAGCTTCCGCCACCGGGTGAAGAAGGCGACGACCACGTCCACGTGGCCCCGGGCCTGATGCCGGACGGCCGTACCAGTGGGAAGCCCAAACGCCACATCGTCGGGAGCGCCCAGGATGGCGACCGTCGATTCCTCACCGATCCCGAGCTTGGCGGCCAGGGGGGTCGAGGAATAGCCCGCCACCGCCTACGGGGTGCCGATCAGGACGTTGCCGGATTGGTCGACGACCACACAGAACGAGGCGGTGGGACAGGAGATGGACATGAGACGCACGCCGCCGTCGACATCGGATCTCGTCCACGTGCCGTTGCTCCACTGGATGACCCCGCCGGAGTCGTCGACGGCCGCGCAGTACCCGACGGTCGGGCAGGAGACGCCGGTCGGGGACACCCCTATCGAGTTGGTGGAAGGCTGGCCCGGTTCGATGCGCACCGGAGCCGACCACGATTGGCCGTTCCACTGGAGGGCCTGGCCCGACTGGTCGACGGTCATGCAGAACGATGCGGTGGGGCAGGAGACGCCGGCAAACGAGGCGGTCGAGCCGTAGGGAGTGGGCTGGGTCCACTGGTCACCGTTCCACTGGGATATGCCCCCCGACACCGAGACGCAGAATGAAGAGGACACGCAGCTGATCGAGGAGACCGAGCCCCAGTCCCCGCTGGTCCCCTGCCAGCCCAGGCCGCCGTCGGACGAAAAGGCGTAACCTTCCGCATCCACGGCTGCGCAGTAGCCCGTGGGGGCGCACCCGACTCCTTCGAGACCGTTGGCTCCGGTCAGGGTGATGGGCGGCGACCAGGACTGGCCGTTCCACGTGACCACCTGGTTGCCGGCGGTGGCGATGGCCACACAGAAGGTGGTGGCACACGAGACCGAGAGGGCGCCCGAGCCCATCGCCTGTCCGGTGGGCGGGACAGGAGCCGACCAGGTTGCGCCGTCGAAGTGGTAGGCGCGCCCCTTGGCGTCCAAAGCCATGCACGAGGTGGCGGTCCCACAGGACACCGAGGCAAAGCCGGCGGCCTGGGCCACGGGCTTGGGACTGGAGAAGTGCAGCGGCCCCGACTGGGCGAGAGTGGTGGTGGGAGCGGTGGTGGGCGCCGATGTGGTAGCCGGCTTGGCCGTGGTTGCCGTCGAATTCGTAGTCGAAGCGGCGCCGCAGCCGGCCACGGCCAGCCCGACCAGTATCAGCGATGGGAACCAGGATGCCGGGCGCAATTCGCATCACCTGACTGGCCGGTGCTCGGGCTTGTGGACGGGACCACTGTAAGCGAGATCGGAAGCCGGTTCCGCGCACCGTGAGGGCGCCGTCGACGAGGAAGGTCTCCGACGTCCTACTGTGTCGCCAGGGGGACCAGACCTTCGGAGTGAAGGCTGTCGCCCTGAGCATCGGCGACATACGACGAGGATGCCAACGTGACCAGGCGTGACCGGAGGGGAACGGCGGGTTGGGGACCGGTGATTGCCGCGGGGGCTGCCATCATCCTGATGGTGGCCGGCCCGATGGGTTCAGCCCAGGCCGCCGCCACTCCGGGGCGGCGTTCGCCAACCGGGGGCGCCCGGTGGTCCCATCGGCCGTCGTGGGCGGTGGCCAGAGGCTGTGCCACCTCCCAGCCCACGCGCTGGATGGGCTGCATCACCGCCGACGATCCCGGCTTCGCCGACACGCCGCTGTCGGAGGTGGCGATCCCCGGCGCCCACGACTCGGGTACGTTCGATCTGAACGAGAACGACTTCGACACCCAGAGCGGCTCGGACTGCACGAGTTACAGCCCGATCTTCACCAGCGTGGCCGGTCTGGTGAAACAGTGGTCCGAGGCACAGAACATCGACTACCGCCGCCAGCTCGACGCCGGTGTCCGCTATTTCGATGTGCGAATTGCCTACACCGGCAACCGGCAGCAGGGATGGCGGATCGTCCACACCCAGTTCAGCAACGATCCTCTGCGGTCGGACCTGGCCTCCATCGCCTCGTGGGCCAGGGCTCACCCCACCGAGGTGGTCATCGTGGACGTGCAGCACCTGTGCTACGACAACTCACCGACACCCGCCGACGACGCCGAGCTGTGGTCCGAGTTCTCCCCCCTGGCCCCGGTGAGCTACGACCCGGACCAGCAGTCGGTGGCCACGGCCACCTTGCGTGACATCACCGGCCAGCGAGGTGATGGGCACAATGTGGTGCTCATGCTCCCGAGCTCCGTTGCCCAACCGACGACGCTGCTGAACACCTTCCACGTGCACGCCACCTTCGTCACCACGCCCGGCGCCCCCCCGCTTCCCGGTGGGCCGACGCCGTCGGTCCCCGAGGCCTACGCCTGGGCTTCGAGCGTGTCCCCGGCCTCTGCCTCCGGCTACGACGCCGCCAACCAGGCCCTCGAGCAGTTCCCGACCACCTACTCCCCGCCCCTCGGGAGCCTCCGGGGACAGGGCCTGTACCAGTCCCAGCTCATCTACAGCCTCAACGGCTCGAACATCGGCGCCGACCTGTCCGAGTTCCAACAGTTCGGAGGTCTCATTCCAGCCCTCCACCCGCACCCGGCCACCTCCCCTTCCCTTCCGGCCTGGGAGCTCGGGCTGTGGACGGCCTCCTACAACCGCAATGACGTCCTGGCCCAGTGGGGGCAACGGCTGAACGTGGTGGTCAGTGACGGTGTCCAGTACGGCGGGTACGTCCCGGCGGTGGTCGAACAGAACGCCGGCCGCTGAATCTCCGGCGGGCGGCCGCCAGCCGGCCGCCCGCCGTCCCAAGGCGCGGGTTTGGTAACGTCTAGCGGTACTTGCCGGGGGCACGGAACAGGCGGGTGCGACGCGGAGCCCCGGTATCGCACGGATTGGAGGGGGGATGCGAGTCAGGCGCGTCGGAGGTCTGTCGCTGCTGCTGGTGGCGGGAGGACTGGTTCTCGGCGGACTGGCCGCACCGGCCAGCGCCTGGGCAGCCCCGGTGATCACCAACTTCTACCGACTCCCGGCCAGCCACACCGTGCACACCAGGACCAGGTCCACCTGGCAGTCGTCCAACTGGTCGGGTTACGCCGAGACCGGTCACTTCACCGCCACTTCGGGGAATTGGACGGTTCCGACGGTGAAGGCCGGTGCGGCCAGCGGCCAGGCCACCGGGTGGTTCTCCTCGGCGTGGATCGGTATCGACGGCTTCGACAACACGCACCTGATCCAGACGGGCACGGAACAGGACTACTACGGTGGAGCTGCCCACTACAGCGCCTGGTGGGAGATCCTGCCCAGGGCCGAGACGCCCCTTCCGGCCGCCGATACGGTGTCTCCCGGCGACTCCATGAGCGCCTCGATCGCCCAGACGGCCGTGACGGTCAGCAAGCCGAAGGCCAAGAAGATCAAGGTCGTCACCAAGTATTGGAACATCACCCTCACCGACAACAGCCGGGGGTGGACGTTCAACACGACTCAGGTGTACCGGGGTCCTGGAGACTCCACTGAATTCATCGTCGAGGCGCCCCTCGTCGGCCGGTCCGTCTCGACCATCTCCAACTACAGCTTCCTGCCCGGTGCCCGCCTCGACGGCGACTTCAACTCGGCCGATGTGGCGACGACCATCGGTGGGGCCAGCGTCGGGGCCGGCCTCGACTACTCCAGCGACGCCGGCATCCTCGTCCAGAATGCCGCCCAGGTATCCACACCCGGGCTCCCCGACGCCACCGAAAAGGCGTTCAACTCCTCCTATGGGGCGGTCGAGCCGCCGGCCCCCACGCACTGAGCTCCGCCGGCCGGCCGATCGCTCTAATCGGTGTCGGCCGAATCGAGCAGGTCCCGCAGCAGGCCGGGGTCACCTTCGACGGTGACCGAGTCGTGGAGCAGGCGACCGTAGAGCAGTAGTACGAGGTCGGATGCCGAGGCCCGGACCACCGTCCGCGTCCCGCGCTGATCGCCCACGATCCATTCGCCGCCGGTGTCCTCGGCCACCAGCGACACCGAACCCAACAGCGTGGACGCCGCCGGACCCACGAAGATCTCGAGGAACTCGCCGACGCCGTCGTCGGCCACCGTGGCCTCGATCGGTGCCGGAGTCCCCACTGCCGATTGGGCGTCCCAGCGGTGCACGGCCGACTCCTGGACCTGGTGCCGAGCCACGGCGCCGCTGGTGCGTGGCTCGCCCCACCACGTCCAACACGGGGCGTCGTCGGTCGAGTCGGCCAGGGCGCCCAGGAGCAGCTCGGTGCTCGCCCGCATCCATTCGGCCAGATCGTCGGGACGGCGGGGCGGGACGTGTTCCACACGGGTCGGCTGCCCGGGGTCAGCCGCCCTGACCGTATCGGCCCAGAATCGCTGGACCCCGCCCAGATGCTCGACCAGGGCCCGCACCGACCAGCCCGGACAGGACGGGACCGGGACCTCCAGGTCGACCCCGGACAGTGCCTCGCTGAAGCGGGTGCTGTCCGCTCGGATTGCCTGCAGCGCGAAGATCATGGAAGCGATGGTACTGAACGATCGCTCGCCCCAGCCGATTCACAGCAGGAACGAGAACAGCGGCGAGCCGGCCGGGATCGGTTCGGCCTGGAGCGGGCTGGCCTCCATCCGTTCGAGAAGTCCCCCGATGTCCGAGGCCCGCTCCAGTTCGATCCCCACCAACGCCGGTCCGGTCTCTCGGTTGTTCTTCTTCACGTACTCGAAGGCGACGATGTCCTCTCCGGCGACCAGCACGTCGTCGAGGAACCGCCGCAGAGCACCCGGTTCCTGGGAGAAGGTGACCAAGAAGTAGTGGCGCAGGCCCTCGTAGAGCAAGGAGCGTTCGACGATCTCGGCGTAGCGGCTCACGTCGTTGTTGCCTCCCGAGACGATGCAAACCACGGTTCCGGCCACCGGGACCGGGCCGACACGCAGGGCCGCACTGGCCAGGGCCCCGGCTGGTTCGGCGATGATCCCCTCCGACTGGTAGAGGTCGAGCATCTCCGAGCACACGGCGCCCTCGGGCACGGCGACCACCTCGTCGACCAGGTCACGCACCAGGGGGAAGGTCAGGTCGCCCACTCTGGAGACGGCGGCCCCGTCGACGAAGGTGTCGATGGGGTCGAGCTCGACGGGTGCGCCGGCCTCGAGGGCGGCCAGCATGCTCGGCGCACCGGCCGGCTCGGCTCCCACGATCCGGACACCGGGGAAATGGTCCCGCATCCACAGGGCGACCCCGGCGATCAGTCCTCCTCCGCCCACCGGCACCACCACGGTGTCCAACTGCCCGTCACACTGCTCGGCGATCTCGACGGCCACCGTGCCCTGGCCGGCGATGGTCAAGAGATCGTCGAAGGCGTGGACGTAGACGGCCCCGGTGCGCAGGCAGTCCTGGTGGGCGGCCTCGCTGGCCTCCTCGTAGGTGGCACCGGCGACGATCAGATCCACCCAGGTCCCCCCGATGACTTGGATGCGCTGGCGCTTCTGGCGGGGTGTGCTGGTGGGGACGAAGACTCGCCCGTGCAGCCGCAACTGGCGACAGGCGATGGCCAGGCCCTGACCGTGGTTGCCGGCGCTGGCGCACACCACACCCCGGTCCCGCTGGTCTGGACCGAGGGAAGCAATGAAGTTGTAGGCGCCCCGCACCTTGTACGACCGACCGACCTGGACGTCTTCCCGCTTCAACAGGACAGGGTGCCCCACCGCGCTCGGTGAGCCGCTCGCTCAGCTCGAGCGGCGTCCGTCGGACCACCGGTTTCAACTGTTCGGCCGCCCGGTCGACGGCGGCCGAACTCAGATCCTCGGGCACCGGCAGATGGTAGTGCGGGCGGTCCACGGGCTGGGCCGTACCTTGTCGTGCGCCCGGTAGGGTCCACCACCATGTACCAGCTGGCACAGGTCGACGAGGTTCGGGCCCTGGGCGAGTCGGTGGCCAACGACGGCTTCGAGCGGCTGCGGAGCCAGATGCAGGGCCAGCTCCGGCGGAGTCTCGGTGCGACCGGGGAACCCAGGCCGACCTGCGACGACCCGGACGAGGCCTTCTTCAGCCCCGGCTCGGTGACCCGGCAGGTCCACTCCGACCTGCCGGCCATGCTCATCGGCGGGATCGCCGCCCTGTTGTTCCAGATGCTCCACCCGCTGGCCATGGCCGGGGTGGCCGAACACTCCAACTACCGCGAGGACCCCCTCGGCCGGCTGGGGAGGACGGCCACCTTCCTCGCCACCACCACCTTCTGCTCGCGCTCGGAGGCGGAAGTGGCCCTGAGCCGGGTCCGTGCCGTCCACCGCTCGGTCGTCGGTATCGCCCCGGACGGCCGTCCCTACGGGGCGAGCGACCCGGACCTGATCGCCTGGGTGCATGCCTGCGAGATCCGTAGCTTCCTCACGGCGTCGCTGATCTACGGGCCCCGGCCGATGGACGCCGACCAACAGGACCGCTACGTCGCCGAGATGGCCAGGGTGGCCCTCGGCCTCGGGGCCGTCGACGTCCCCCACGACGTCGCCGGCCTCGACGGGTATTTCGAGTCGGTGCGGCCCGAGCTGTCTTTGACCAGGGAGGCCCGGACGGCCCGGAACTTCGTGCTGAAGGGTGTGGGACGGTGGCCTCACGAGCTGACCACCTACGGGTTGCTGGTGGCGGCGGCCCAGGGTGTGCTACCGGCCTGGGCCCGGCGACAGCTGCACCTGGTATCGGTGCCGGCCGGCGACCGCCTGGCCGTGCGGCCCACCGTCCAGGTGCTCAGCCGGGCCCTGCGCTGGATCGCCGCCCCCCCGGCCCGGTGAACCAGCCCCGGCGTACCGCCGGCTGATCAGAGCGACGGCACCCCGGCACGGGCTGGGCAGTAGGGTTCGACGGGTGAGCGGCATGGATGACTCGATGGACCTGGAGCTGGCGGCGGCGTCGTTGCGGGCCGACGGTTCTGACGTGCGCATCCTGGTAAAGGTGCTGGCCGATCAGCTGACCGACGCCCTCGGCTCCCGACTCGAGGTCAAGCGCTCAGGCGGCCGGTTCCGGAAATCGGACCAGATCCGTTCGATCCGGATCGCCATGGGCGACGATCAGTTCGACGCCGAAATCGACGGGGACGTGTTGGTGTGCACCATCGGCCACTCGTCGGGGGGTATCCGCATCCGCAGCGAAAAGGTCACCGTCGACGCCTGGCTGGCCCGACTCCTCGGCGCCCTCAAGGTCGAGGCGGACCACAGTCAGGCGGTGCGCAAGGCACTGGAGAGCATGGTCATCGGAGGAACGACATGAGCGAGACACCCGAGGATCTCCCCGAGGGAGCCAGCCGCCGGCTCGAGGAGCTCGAACACGGCCTGTTCACGTCCGACCTGTCGGTCAACGAGTTCCTTCTCATCAAGGAGGTCGGATTCCATCCACTGGGGTTCGTGATGGGATCATCGATCTACCACACCGGTATCCAGACCCGGAAGTGGGGCCAGAGCCAGGAGCTGGAGAAGCTCACCGGTGCCATGTACGAGGCCCGGGAACTCGCCATGACCCGGATGGAGGAAGAGGCGGCCGAGCTCGGAGCCGACGGCGTGGTCGGCGTTCGGCTCGATGTCAACTACTACGAGTGGGGCAAGGACGCCGCCGAGTTCATCGCCGTGGGCACGGCGGTGAAGGCCGAGAACGGCGTGTCCCATCGGAACAAGCTGGGCAAGCCGTTCACCTCGGATCTCTCGGGCCAGGACTTCTGGACCCTCATGCAGACCGGTCACATCCCCCAGGGCCTGGTCATGGGCACCTGCGTCTACCACATCGCCCATCGCGGCCTGGGACAGACCCTCGGGTCGGCCGGCCAGAACGTGGAGCTGCCCAACTTCACCCAGGCGCTGTACGAGGCGAGGGAGCTGGCTATGACCCGCATGCAGGACGAGGCCAACCAGCTCGACGCGTCCGGCATCGTCGGCGTGCGGCTGGAGGAGAAGTCGCACCAGTGGGGCAGCCACACCATCGAGTTCTTGTCGTTGGGGACGGCGGTGGTGAAGACGTCCGACCAAGTCACGCTGCCCACACCGCTCACCATCATCTCCCTCGACAACTGATGACCGGCGCTCCCGCCCCCGCCCCCGACACCCCCGACTCACCCGACGACTTGCCGGAGGCCGCCGAGCGGCGGTTCACCGAGGGCGCCTTCACCTCCGGGCTCACCGTGCCCGACTTTGCCGCCTGCCTCCAGATGGGCTTGGAGCCGGTCGGCTACGTGCAGGGGTTCTGTGTCATGCAGTGGCAGTGGTACGGCATGGGCTCGCCATTTGGAGGGTTCGGGTCCCCCTATACCAGTCGCCAGAGGGGCTACGCCGAAAGTTGGCAATGCCCTCACGGCTTCGTCTCGGCCGAACACCGAGGCTGGGGACAGAACTACGAGCAGTCGTGGATCGAGGACGCCTGGCGGCAGGGCTTCTACTCGGCCTACGAGCGGATGTCAGAAGAGGCAACCACCGCGGGAGCCCACGGCATCGTGGGGGTGACCGACGCCACCCAACCGGTCGGCGACCTCGGGGTGCTGGAGTTCCGGGTCCAGGGAACCGCGGTGAAGGTGAAGAACGGTTCCCCCCCGGCCGATGGTCGTCCCTGGTCGACCTACCTGGCCGGCCAGCGGCTGGCCAAGTCGGTACAGGCCGGATTCGCCCCCGTGTCCATCACCGCCGCGGTGGCGTCGGTGCGGGTCTGGGCCTACTGCGTCACCGAGTACCTGACCGAGGGTGCATCGGGAAGCTGGGGCTACCAGACGGCGGCGGCCGAGATCGAGCAGACGTCCAAGGCTCACATGGCCGTCCGCCGGATCGCCCGGGAGCAGGTTCGGGCCCAACTCGGCAGTGATTCGCTCCACAGCGCCTCACTGATCACCAGCGAGCGCGAGCTCGGCCAGGGCGATGCCGAGCTCCAGTGCATCCTGCGGGGCAACCGGGTACGCCGGTTCAAGGCGTTCGACCCGCTGCCTGCCCCCCGGCCCACGGTGCGCCTCCTGTGAGCCCGTCTCCGGCCAGCGACGGTCCCTCGGACAGTCCGGTGGACATCAGGGCGGAGATGAGCCAGGCCGCCGCCTTCTTGTCCAAGCCGGAGCCGACCGGTCCGGCATCGGCCACCCACCGGGCGGCGAGGACGTCGGACCTCTCCATCGACGAGGAGATCGCTCTCCACTCCATGGGCTGGGAGCCTTTGCAGCTGGTCTGTGGAGCCTCGCTCTACTCGATCCCCACCGGCGTGTGGAACTGGGGGCAGGGAGAGATCACCTACGCCTCGAACGCCTATGCCAGAGCCTTCGCCGGGGCCGGCGACCAGCTCCACCGCGAGTGCACCAAGGTTGGTGGGCGAGGCGTGGTGGGCGTCCACGTAGAGGCCGTGGTGTCCCGCCACCATGTCGATGTGGTGTTGGTGGGAACCGCCGTCCGGGCCGTCGACGCCAAGGCCCACTCGGCCGAGCCCGTGTTCGTATCCGACCTCTCCGGGCGGGACTTCTCGCTGCTCCTGGCGTCAGGGTGGGCGCCCCTGGGGCTGGCCGTGGGGGCCAGCTTCGTCTACGCCCCCCGCCGATCGGCCGGGACGGCCATGCGACAGAAGTCCCAGAACGTCGAGCTGACCAACTTCACCGAGGCGATGTACTCGGCGCGGGAGTCGGCCATGGAGCGGATGCAGCAGTCGGCCCTGTCCATGGGCGGCACCGGGGTCGTCGAGGTGAAGGTCACCGAGGGGCCTATGGAATTCGCCCGCCACGCCATCAGCTTCTCCGCCTACGGCACGGTGGTCCACCTGGTCGCCGACAGCCACCGACGGCTGTCACCGCAGATGATCCTGCCGATGGACGATCCGGTCCAGGAATTCGACATCACCTCGCTCCGGGGCTGATCCCCCCGGTCCGGTAGGCCAGCCAGGGCTCCGGGTCTCGAAATTAGATGCCTGCTGGCAAGCATTTAGTTGCTAGACTGGTGTCATGCCAGATGCCGAGGACCCGGTCGAACTGCCTGCCACCCTGCGGACCCTCATCGCCCGTCTGAGCCGCCACCTCCGCCAGACCCGGGCCGGAGCCGGCCTCTCCCCCACGCAGTACCAGGTGCTGGCATCCATCGTGCGCCTGGGCCCCGTGCGGCTTTCCGATCTGGCCGTCGAGGAGGGACTCAATCCCACCATGCTCTCCCGCATCGCCTCCAAGCTCGAATCGGCCGGCCTGGTCGTGCGGGTCCCGGATGCCGACGACGGGCGGGTGGCCCGGCTCTCGGTGTCCGGCGATGGTCGGTTGCTGGTGAAGCGCGTCCGGGGCGAGCGCACCGATGCCCTGAACCAGGTCCTGGACCAACTCGACCATGATCAACGGCTGCGACTGATCGAGGCGCTGCCCGTCCTGGAGTCGGTGGCCGAGGCCCTACGGGAACGGAAGCCGTGAGCATCCAGACCGCCACCAGAACGACCTTCTCGTCGCTGTCGGTCCCCAACTACCGCAGGTACTTCACCGGCCAGGCCATCTCGCTCATCGGCACCTGGATGCAGACCACCGCTCAGGCGTGGCTGGTCCTCACGCTCACCGACTCGGCCACCGACCTCGGCCTCGTCGTCGCCCTCCAGACCCTTCCGGTGCTGCTGCTCGGGCCCTACGGCGGCGTGATCGCCGACCGGGTCGACAAGCGCCGGCTGATGATCGCGCTGCAGTCCTTGATGGGGGTCCAGGCGCTGGTGCTCGGAGTGTTGACCCTCACCCACCATGTCACCTTCGTCGACGTGTGCATCCTGGCCGTGGTGCTCGGACTCAACAATTGCTTCGAGAATCCGTCGCGCCAGGCCTTCGTCCTCGAGATGGTCGGACAAGACGACCTGCGCAATGCGGTGAGCCTCAACTCGACCCTGGTCAACGCGGCCCGGGCGGTGGGTCCGGCCGTGGCCGGGCTGCTGATCGCCTCTGTGGGCACCGGCTGGTGCTTCATGCTCAACGCCGTCAGCTTCGTCGCCGTGGTGACCTCCCTGGCCATCATGGACCGGTCGGCGCTGCGACCGGCGTCCCCCACGGTGAGGGGTCGGGGCCAGTTGCGGGAGGGCTTCCGCTACGTTGCCCGCACACCCGGATTGGCGGTTCCCCTGCTGATGATGGGACTGGTGGGCATGCTGGCCTACGAGTTCCAGGTGACCCTCCCCGTGGTAGCCAAGCATGTGTTCCACGGCGGCGCCGAGACCTACGGCGTGATGACCGCCGCCATGGGGATCGGGGCCGTGGTCGGGGGGTTGATGACTGCCGCCCGGGGCAAGACCGGGCTCCGGGCCATGGTGCTCGCCTCCACCCTGTTCGGTGTGGTGATCCTCTTCGCCGCCCTGGCCCCGGTACTGGCCGCCGAGTTCGCCGCCCTGGCTCTGGTCGGCTGGGCCAGCGTGTCCTTCCTCTCCATGGGGAACTCGACTCTGCAACTGGCCACCGATCCCCAGATGCGGGGACGGGTGATGGCTCTGTGGTCGGTGGCCTTCCTCGGCTCCACCCCGATCGGTGGTCCGGCCATTGGCTGGATCACCGAGCACTTTGGCGCCCGGACCGGCCTGGCCGTTGGTGCCGGATCGTGTTTCGCGGCAGCGGCGCTGGGCTATATGGCCTTGCGATACCTCCGCTCCCGGGCCGTGGCGGGCGACGCCCGAAAGGAGGGTTCTTCCGAGGACGTGGCCGTGCTCACGATGTCCCGGGACCCCGCCGGGACCGGGGAGCCGGGCTCCTCTCAGGCCGCCCCGGGTCCCTGCTGACGGACCGACTCGACAGCCTGCATGGCCTGGCGTAGGTCGCGCAGCCACTCGTCGGTGTGATCGGCCACCAGCTTCACGCACCAGGCCAGGGCGTCGGATCGACTACGGGCCACACCGCTGTCGACCAGCGTGTCGAGGACCAGTCGCTCCGGCTGGCGGAGCCGGGTCATGACCGGCACCGACAGGTTGGTGAACAGCGAGCTGGTACCACCGACCTCGGCGCCCCAGGCGATGCTCCGGCCGTAGCGGTGCTGCGCCTCCCGGTCGATGGCCATTCGTTCCTCGCGCGTCTCCTCCCGGAACCGGCTGATGCGACCGGCCTCGGCCGCCGCCGTGGTCACCTCGTCCTGGTCGGATGTCGCAGCCGGTGAGGCCACCTTGCCGATGACCACGATCTCGTCCCGGTCCACACTGACCGTCGGAGCCGTCTCGAACCAGTCGTCGGGCAGACGCCCGGCCAACCATCCCGACAGGCCCTCGGTCGATGGCCTCTCCTCGTTCGCTGCCCCTGCCTGTCGCCGTCCCATTCCTCGAGGGCCCATGGTCCCACTCCTTCTTCGCTTTGATTACACACTTACATACTTACACTAGCAGACCTATTACACCTTGGGGTCAGCGGTCCCGGGGGTCTGCCGGTGCCTCCCCTGCGAGTTGGCGGGTTCAAGGGGTCCGCGCACGATCTTGGTGAGTTCCCGACACTGGTCGGGACGAACCAAGGAGGTTGAGCGTGGCACCCCTATTGACCCGAGAGCAGAAGCGCCTGGCGGTGCGGCTTCGAGGCCAAGGCCTGGACTGGAAGGAGATCGCCCTTGCCTGTGAATGTTCGGTCGATTCGATCCGCTTCTACGATCGCCCCGAGCTGCTCCAGCGGAGGAGCCTGCCGGCAGCCTGGGTTCCCCCGGCCGGACGGCTGAGCTTCGAGGACCGAGAAGAGATCGTGATCGGGCTGGCCCGAGGCGAAACCTTCACCTCCATCGCCCGGCGGATCAAACGGGCTCCGTCGACGGTCAGCCGGGAGGTGGCAGCCAACGGGGGAAGGGGGGACTACCGGCCCTGGGCCGCCTATCTGCGGGCCTATGCCCGGTCCCGGCGGCCCAAGCCCACCAAGCTGGCCTCGAGTCAGGAGCTGTTGGCCGAGGTCATCGCCGGACTGAAGAAGTTCTGGTCCCCCGAGGAGATCGCCAAACGCTTGCGCCTGGACCATCCAGACGATCCGATGATGCAGGTGAGCCACGAGACCATCTACCAGTCCCTCTACGTCCAGGGTCGGGGGGAGCTCCGCCGGGAGCTGGCCCGCTGTTTGCGCAGTGGCCGGGCCACCCGGAGGCCTCAGGGCCGGGACGAGACCCGAGGCAGGATCAAAGACATGGTGATGATCTCCGAGCGCCCGGCCGAGGTGGAGGACCGGGCCGTCCCCGGCAACTGGGAAGGTGACCTGATCCAGGGCAGGAACAACCGCTCGGCGGTCGGGACCCTGGTCGAGCGGTCCACCCGGTTCGTGCTGCTGTTGCACCTGGGTGAGGGCAAGGACGCCTGGTCGGTCAAAGAGGCCATGCAAAAGGCCATCGCCACCCTTCCCTCCAGGCTGGTCAAGACCATCACTTGGGACCAGGGAGCTGAGATGGCCCGCCACCTCGAGTTCACTGTCGAGACCGGCATCCCGGTCTACTTCTGCGACCCCCACAGCCCCTGGCAGCGAGGATCCAACGAAAACACCAACGGGCTGCTCCGCCAATACATGCCCAAGGGGACCGATCTCTCGGTCCACACCCCCGAGGATCTGGACCGGATCGCCTGGAGCCTCAACGACCGACCTCGCAAGACCCTCGGATTTCTGAAACCATCAGAGAAGCTCGCCGAGTTTCTTGCGCAGACCGGTTGAACCCGCCGTTCACTTTTCAAAATAGCGTACTATTGGTATGTTATTTTGAGAACACATGGCGGCCCGGACAGGGAGCGGCACCCAGAGGGAGCCGTCCAGTTCAGCCCCAGCCGCCGGCTCCCAGAACGATGGAGGCGCCACCGGACCTGCGGCAACGTGGCTGAAGAACCTCACGACCGGGGGTTGAGGATCGATCAGGCGTCGAGGGCGGACGCCACCACCCGGCCCACCTGACCGGTCTCCAGCAGAAATCCGTCGTGGCCGGACAACGATTCGACCACCGCCGCCGGCCGGTCCCCCGGCAGTAGCTGGACCAGCTCTCGTTGGAGGCGGAGCGGGTAGAGGCGGTCCGACGAGATCCCGGCCACCGTGACTTCGGCGCGCACCCGGGCGAGGGCCCGCTCGATGCCGCCCCTGTCCCGGCCCACGTCGTGCTGGTTCATGGCTTCGCTGAGGACGATGTACGAGTTGGCATCGAACCGTCGGGCCAGCTTGTCCCCGTGGTGCTGGAGGTACGACTCGACGGCGAAGCGGCCTCCCTTGCGCGGGTCCTCCTGGGCCTGGGCCTTCCGGCCGAACCGGCCCTCGAGCTCGAGCTCGGTCCGGTAGCTGACCTGGCCGATCCCGCGGGCCAGAGCCAGTCCCTCGTCGGGCCGGGCACCGGTGAGGTAATAGTCCCCACCGGAAAAGGCCGGATCCGATTTGATGGCCCGGATCTGCAGCGAGCACAGGGCGATCTGCTCAGCGGTGGCGGCGGCGCCCACGGCCAGGACGACCGCCCGGTCGACTCGGTCGGGCTGACCGATGCACCACTCGAGGACCCGCATCCCACCCATCGAGCCACCCAGCACCCCCCGCCAGGTGCCGATGCCCAGGCGGTCGGCCAGGGCGACCTCGGCGCTCACCTGGTCGCGCACGGTCAGCATGGGGAAACGAGATCCGTACGGGGTGCCGTTCGGGGCCGCCGATGCTGGCCCGGTGGATCCTTGGCATCCACCGAGGACGTTCGGGCAGACCACGAAGAACCGGTCGGTGTCGATCGGGGCGCCCGGTCCGATCAGTCCGTCCCACCAGCCCACCTCCAGGTGGCCGGGCGCCGCCGGTCCGGCGGCGTGGGAGTCGCCGGTCAGCGCATGGAGGACCAGCACGGCGTTGGTGCCGTCCCGGTCGAGCTCACCCCAGGTCTCGTAGGCCAGTGTCACCTCGCCCAGCGAGCCACCGGCCTCGAGGGCCAGTCCGCCGCCGCCGTCGTCGGAGAACACCGTGGCGAACCGGCGGCGGCCGGCGGGGTCACCAGGCTGCCAGACTCCGGTGAAGGGTGGCTGCGTCACGCCCCCTTGATGGCGCGGAACCCGGCCTCGAGATCGGCGAGGATGTCGGCGATCGACTCGAGTCCGATGCACAGACGGACCAGATCGGGAGTGACACCCGTGGTGACCTGCTCGGCCTCGCTCAACTGCGAGTGGGTGGTGGAGGCGGGGTGGATGGCCAGACTGCGCACATCGCCCACGTTGGCCAGGTGGCTGAACAGCTCGAGCCCCTCGATGAAGGCGCGCCCGGCCTCGGCCCCGCCGTTGATGCCGAAGGCCAGGATGGCTCCCCCGCCGTTGGGCAGGTAGCGCTGCTGACGGGCGTGCCACGGGCTCGACTCGAGGCCCGGGTAGGCCACCCACTGCACGTCGTCACGGGCCTCGAGCCAGTTGGCCACCGTCGTGGCGTTGCTGACGTGGCGCTCCATGCGCAGGCTCAGGGTCTCGAGGCCCTGGAGAAAGAGGAACGAGTTGAGCGGGGCGATGGCGGGCCCGATGTCCCTCAGGTACTGCAGGCGCGCCTTCAGCACGAACCGGGCCGGGAACAACGCCTCGGGCAGCTGGCCGAACACCAGGCCGTGGTAGCTCGGGTCCGGTTCGGTGAAGCCGGGGAAGCGACCACTTCCCTCGTAGTCGAAGGCCCCCCCGTCGACGATGATGCCCCCGATCGACGTGCCGTGGCCGCCGATGAACTTGGTGGCCGAGTGCACCACGACGTCGGCCCCGTGAAGGAGGGGCTGGGCCAGATACGGCGTGGCAACGGTGTTGTCCACCACCAGGGGGATCTTGTGTTCGTGGGCGATGGCCGACACGTTCTCGAAGTCCAGCACGTCACCTTTCGGATTTCCCAGTGTCTCGGCGTAGAACGCCTTGGTGTTGGGCCGGACGGCGGCGCGCCAGGCATCGAGATCGTCGGGGTTCTCGATGAAGGTCACCTCGATCCCGAACTTGGGCAGGGTGTAGTGCAACAAGTTGTAGGTGCCCCCGTACAGCGAGGCGGACGACACGATGTGGCCGCCGTTCTCGGCCAGGTTCAGCAGAGCCACAGTCTCGGCCGCCTGACCGCTGGCCACAGCCAGGGCGGCCACTCCGCCCTCCAGCGATGCCACTCGCTCCTCGAACACCGCCTGGGTGGGGTTCATGATGCGGGTGTAGATGTTCCCCAGTTCTTCCAGCCCGAACAGGGCGGCGGCGTGGGCGGTGTCGCGGAAGGTGTAGCTGGTGGTCTGGTAGATGGGAACCGCCCTGGCCCCAGTGGTCGGGTCGGGCGACGCTCCGGCATGGATCTGGCGGGTCTCGAATCCCCAATCGGACATGGTGACGACCTCCTTCGAGCCGTCACCGGGCGTCACTCGCCTGTCGGACGGCATTCGTCACCCCCGATCCTTGCAAACCCGACTGGATTGGTCAACTAACAATTCCCGGTGCGGGTCCGGGCGCATGGTCGATCCCGACCCCATGTCCGAAGGGCGGGTCACTATCTTGGGCCTTCGACGTGAACCCCTTCCCGAACACCCGACGGGCCCCGAGGCACGACCGGAAGGGACGGCTGAGGGCGCGGGGATGGCTGGCGGTGGTGGCCGGCGTGGTGGCCGCCCTCGTGGTGGTGGGCGTGCTGGTGGCCCGCAGCACCGTTCCTCAAGACGTCCTCGGCGAGCGGGCCGGGTCGGCCCCCGCCCCGCCGAACCAGACGCCGGTGCCGGGATCGGTGGCCACCGCCGACGTCGCCACCCGCTGCCCCTGGCTCCAGTCGGCCATCGACCGCCACGAGTCGGACACCCAACTGGCCCGGCTGGTGGTGGACCGGATGACCCTGGACGAAAAGGTCGGTGAGATCGCCCTGGTGGCGGAAGACGGATACGAGAACATCGATGCCGGGGTGCCCAGGCTGTGCATCCCGGCCCTCACCCTCCAGGACGGTCCGGCCGGAGTGGCCTACGGCGCCACCGGGGTCACCCAGCTCCCCGCCCCGCTGGGAATCGCCGCCACCTTCGATCCATCGTTGGCCCGGACCTACGGCGAGGTGCAGGGCACCGAGGCCACCGGCCAGGGCATCGACGTCGTCCAGGGTCCCAACCTCAACATCGACCGCGTCCCCCAGAGCGGCCGGGCCTACGAGGGATTCGGTGAGGATCCTCTGGTGGTATCGACCATGGGCGTGGCCGACATCGAGGGCATCCAGTCGACCGGGGCCATGGCCATGGCCAAGCACTTCGCCGTGTACAGCCAGGAGACGGACCGGGGGGTCCTCGACGACGTCGTCCCTGAACGGGCGATCCAAGAGATCTACCTCCCTCCTTTCGAGGCCGCCGTCACCCAGGCGCACGTGGCCTCGATCATGTGCGCCTATCCCAGGTTGAACGGCACCTACCAGTGCCAGGACCCGCAGCTCATGTCGGTGCTCGGGCAATGGGGATTCACCGGCTTCGTACGGTCCGACCTGGGATCGGTGCACGATCCGATCGCCGCCCTGTCGGCCGGCACCGACCTCATCAAGCCGGCCCGGGTGCGGGCGCTGTCGACCCTGATCGACGAGCACCAGCTCCCCATGTCGGTGGTGGACGCCGCCGTGACCAAGGTGGTGACCCAGATGTTCGCCGCCGGCCTGGTGGGCCAGGCCCAGACGGGGACCCTCGCCACCCCGGTCGACTCCGCCGCCCACACCCACTTCGCCCTCCAGGCCGCCGAGCGGTCGGCCGTCCTGTTGAAGAACACCGGGTCCATCCTTCCCCTCGACCCGTCGCCCGAGCGATCGGTGGCTGTCATCGGGGCCGACGCCAGCACCAAGCCGGTGACCGCCGGATTCGGCAGTTCCCGGGTCGTCGCCCCGTTCGTCTCGACCCCCCTTGACGCCATCCGCCGTCGGGTGGGAGACGGCGCCGACGTCAGCTACACGGACGGAGGGAGCACCACCGCCAACCTGCCGCCCGTGCCCACCCAGCTCATGGGTCCGGTGTCGGGCGGGGGCCAGGGCCTGACCTTGACCCTGGACCGGAGAGACCCCCGCACCGGTGCCACCGAGGTCGGCGAATCGGTCCAGACGGTCGTGCCCACCGCCGACGTGGTGATCCACCCCCATCCGACCTCGGCTCAGCGGCTCCCTGGGGCGCTGGCGCTGTCACCGGTCGGCCGCTCTCCTCGCTCGCTGTCCTTCGCCCGGGGGGTGCAGTCCTTCGGGGCGTCGACCACCCCGACCCGGTCGGACATCGTCCTGCCGCCGGGCTGGTCGGATGTCGTGGCCTCCATGACCGGAACGCTCACGCCGCCGAGGACCGGTCTCTACGTCGTCTCCCTCCAGGGTTCCGGCGCCGCCAGCCTCACCCTCGACGGAACGCCCGCCGTCTCGGACACGCTGGTCCACGGAAACGGCCGCTGGTCGCAGACCGTGTCGCTGATCGGTGGCCGTGCCTACCGGGTCGGCATCACCTGGGACCCGATCGACACCACGACCCCGTCGGGCGAGACCAAGGTGGTGGCCAGTACTTTCACCCTGGGGTGGCAGTACGTGAGCAACCAGATCGCCGCCGCCGCCCACACCGCGGCCAGGGCCGACACCGCCGTCGTGTTCGCCGCCGACTACAACGCCGAGGCCTTCGACCGGCCCTCCCTGTCGCTCCCCGGTGACGAGAACGCCCTGATCGAAGCGGTGGCCGCCGCCAACCCCCGGACCGTGGTGGTGCTCAACACCGGTGGGCCGGTGCTCATGCCGTGGCTGCGCCAGGTGGCGGCGGTGATGGAGGCGTGGTACCCGGGTGAGCAGGACGGGGCCGCCGTCGCCGCCCTCCTGTTCGGGGATGCCGACCCTTCGGGCCGGCTGCCGGTCACCTTCCCCGTGAGCCAGCAGGCGTCGGCCATCAGCAGCGTGGACCAGTGGCCGGGAGTCGGCCTGACCGCCACCTACTCCGAAGGGCTGGAGGTCGGCTACCGCTACAACCAGGCCACCGGAGTGAAGCCCCTGTTCCCGTTCGGCTTCGGGCTGGCCTACACCCACTTCGCCCTGGGTGGACTGCAGGCCCGCTCGTCACCGGCGGGCGTGACCCTCAGCTTTTCGGTGACCAACCAAGGGGACCGGGCCGGCACTGCGGTGCCCGAGACCTACCTGACCCAGCCCCCGGCGGCCGGCGAGCCGCCGAATCAGCTGGCCGCCTTCTCCACCGTGACACTCGCCCCCGGGCGGACCCGCACGGTCACGCTCACTGTCCCGTCATCGGCGTTCCGCGCCTACCTCGGCGATTCGTGGACCACGGTGCCCGGCACCTACACCCTGTCGGTCGGACAGTCGTCCTCGAATCTCCCCCTCTCGGTGGCCGTCCCCGCCCCCTGATCTCCCGCCGCCAGACTCCGGCCGACGCCGGCGGCCGACCTCAGACCGGCTTCCCTCCCGTGCACCAGGCGTTGGCCGGCACGCCGGCACACGGGTCGGGCATAGTGGGCAACCGAGGGGGCAGGGGGTGCATCACCACCCCGGTCCGGGGCGGATAGGTGGCCCCGGGCGGGCAGGAGCCGAATCCCGTGTCGCACAGCACCTGGCCGAGCAGTGGTTCACCGTCGCTGGCCGCCGTGGTGGTCTTCCCACAGGTGGGCTGGACCTGCTCGAGGTCGGACGGGGTGCTGCCGTCAGGAGCGGTGTTCCCCGAGAAGCAGTTCGAGGGCTGCCCGGGATCGAGGGTGATCTGTCCGAAGTCGGAGTTACCCGGATTCCCGAAGTAGCCGTCGTGGTTGAAGGTGTTCCCCACCAGCGCATCACCCATGGGGTCGTAGACGCAACCGAAGCCGGGGGTCTCGACCCCTCCCGTGCGCGGGCACGACTGGCCGAGTGACGGCGTACCCGAGTCCGGGTACGGGACGACCAGGAACCCCCACGCCCCGTTGTCGGAGAAGGTGTTGTCCATCACCGTGTCGTTCCGCCCCCCCGACAAGGTCATGCCCGTGCCGGTGGGACCGGCGGCGGCGTTGCCGGCCTCGGGCACGTTGGCGTTGTTGTTGTTGTGCGAGTAGTTGTGGATGAACACCCAGCACGAGCGGGTGTGGGTGATCGGGCTGATCCCGTGGTCGGGACAGTCGCCGTTCTGGGGGGCCGGGGGATCGCCATCGATCTGGGTGTTGGTGTCGGTGCCGTCCTGGTTGTTGTCGAACTGCGAGTTCTCGATGACGAGGGCTCCGCCCGAGTTGGTCCCCGAGTACCCGAGGGCGTTGTACTCCATCCAGGCGTGGTCGATGGTGACGTCGCACTGCTGACGGCAGGCGCCGACGTACATTCCCGAGTCGTTGAAGTTGCTGGCGTACAGCTGGTTCCACCCGGCCGGCCCCCGGGAATTCGAGGCGAAGATCCCGTACTCGGCGGCGGTGGCCTCCTGCTGGTCAGCCGTTCCCTGGGTGCTGAAGAAGGTCGACGTCGCCGTGAGGTAGCTCCCCCAGTACCCGTGGAGGCCGATCTTGCCGCTCCCCTCCCCTCCGTTCCACCAGATCTCATTGCCCGAGTCGCCGGTGCCGGCCAGGAAGTTGCAGACGGTGAGGTTCTGGACATACACGTTGTCGGCCTTCCACACCAGTATCCCGTTGCGGCCGACCGGGGTCCCCCCCGGCCCGGGGGCACCGTAGTTCTGCGCACTGGGTTCCGAGCTGCAGGCACCGTGCGATCCCTCCTTGGTGCCGTCCACGATCACCCTCGAACGGTCCATGCCCCGGAGGTGGATGTCCGATTTGGTGATCATCACGCCGCCCATGTCCCCGGCCGACGGATCGGTGGCGGCGCCGCTCTCGTCGGCCGTCTCGTGGTAGTCGCCCGGCGCCACCAGGATCCAGTCGCCGGGCTTGGCCGCGTCGACGGCGGACTGGATGGTCGAGTATCCACCGGTGTGGCCGCGGAAGGTCCCCACCAACAACACTGAACCGCCCGAGGGGGCGGCGCCGGCCGAACCGGACGACGGGCTCCAAGCGCTGAGGACTCCGGTCCCCAGCACGCAGGTGGCCACCAGGACGACCCCTCGGATCAACCGGTTCGGCCCCGATCCCCGGGGTCCAGGCGGCACGCCCCGGGGTCCGCAGAGCGCGTCCTTGGATCGTCGCACCATGGATCCTCCCCCTTGTCCGGTCTCCCGGCGGCACCGGGTGGCCACGTCGACACCGATGGTAGCGGGCCGGGCACGATCTGCCCGGATCGACTCGAACCCCAGCTCCTGGGCTACGATCGTCGGTCGATACCGGGGCGCAGGGACCAAGACGTGATGGGCCAGTGTCCGGTCCGATCCCCCCGGCCCCGTACGGGGCCGGTCACGACCAACCACCAAGGAGCCCTCATGACCAACGAGCAGCGCCATCCCGAGTTCAAGGTGGCCGATCTCGCTCTGGCCGAGTTCGGCCGCAAGGAGATCGAGCTGGCCGAACACGAGATGCCCGGCCTGATGGCCATGCGATCCGAGCACGCCTCCGAGCAACCGCTCCGGGGGGCCAGGATCACCGGCTCGCTCCACATGACCATCCAGACAGCGGTGCTGATCGAGACCTTGACGGCGCTGGGGGCCGAGGTGCGGTGGGCCAGCTGCAACATCTTCTCCACCCAGGACCATGCCGCCGCCGCCGTAGTAGTGGGCAAGGACGGCACCGTCGACGCCCCGGCCGGGGTGCCGGTCTTCGCCTGGAAGGGCGAGTCGCTGGAGGAGTACTGGTGGTGCACCGAGCAGGCCCTGCTGTGGCCGGGCCAGGGCCCGACCATGATCCTCGATGACGGCGGGGACGCCACATTGCTGGTCCACAAAGGGGTCGAGTTCGAACGGACCGGTGCCGTCCCCGATCCGTCGACGGCCGACTCGGAGGAATTCGCCGTGGTTCTGAGCGTGCTGGCCGCCGGACTGGCGGCCGACCCGGCCCGTTGGACCACCATAGCCGACGGGATCAAGGGCGTCTCCGAGGAGACCACCACCGGTGTCCACCGGCTGCTCGAGATGGAGCAGGCCGGCGAGCTGCTCTTCACCGCCATCAACGTCAACGACGCCGTGACCAAGTCCAAGTTCGACAACAAGTACGGCTGCCGCCATTCGCTGATCGACGGGATCAACCGGGCCACCGACGTGCTGATCGGCGGCAAGGTGGCCGTGGTGTGTGGTTACGGCGACGTGGGCAAGGGCTGCACCGAGTCGTTGCGGGGCCAGGGTGCCCGCGTGGTGGTCACCGAGATCGACCCGATCTGCGCCCTGCAGGCGGCCATGGACGGCTACCAGGTGGCCACCCTCGAGGACGTGGTGGGAACGGCCGACATCTTCGTGACCACCACCGGCAACAAGGACGTGATCACCGCCGATCACATGAGCCGGATGAAGCACCAGGCCATCGTGGGCAACATCGGCCACTTCGACAATGAGATCGACATGGCCGGGTTGGGCAAGATCGACGGCATCGAGCGGGTCAACATCAAGCCTCAGGTGGACAAGTGGGTCTTCCCCGACGGCCACGCCGTCATCATCCTGTCCGAGGGCCGGCTCCTCAACCTCGGCAACGCCACCGGTCATCCCAGCTTCGTGATGTCCAACTCCTTCACCAACCAGACCATGGCCCAGATGGAGCTGTTCAACAACCGCGGGGATTACGAGAACAAGGTCTACGTGCTGCCCAAGCACCTCGACGAGAAGGTGGCCCGCCTCCACCTCGACGCCCTCGGGGTCCGGTTGACCACCCTGTCCAAGGAGCAGGCCGAGTACATCGGGGTGCCGGTGGACGGGCCGTACAAGCCCGACACCTACCGCTACTGAGACCAGTCGGACCGTTGGTGCCTGGTCGGCGCCGGGCGGCGAGCTGATGGTCGAGGACGGGCCGGACAGCGAGGACGGGCCGGACGGGCTGGAGGCGACGCGCTACCGGGTGGAGGACCGGGTGGCCACCATCACCCTGCACCGGCCGGAGCGTCTGAACGCCTGGACGACGCAGATGAACGCCGAGTACCGCGCCCTTCTGCAGCGGGCCTCGGACGACACCGCCGTTCGGGTCATCGTGGTCACCGGGAGCGGACGGGGATTCTGCGCCGGTGCCGAGTCCGACGACCTGGCCGGTCACGCCCAGCGCGGCACCTACCGCTCGTGGGACTCGGACGACCTGGCCCGGCCGGGATACGGCGTCCGGCCCGAGTTCGACGCCGAGCTGGCCTACCACTTCGGGATACCCAAACCGATCATCGCCTCCGTCAACGGCCCGGCGGCCGGCATCGGCTTCGCCCTGAGCTGCTACTGCGACGTGCGCCTGGCCGCCTCGGGGGCCAAGTTGACCACCGCCCACGGAAAGCTGGGGCTGCCCTGTGCCTTCGGACTGGCCTGGCTGCTGCCCAAACTGATCGGCCACTCCCGGGCCCTCGAGCTCATCCTGTCCAGCCGGACCTTCACCGCCGAGGAGGCGGCAGGAATGGGGCTGGTCTCCACGGTGGTGCCCGCCGACCAGCTGTCGAGCCGGGTGGGCGAGTATGCGCAGATGTTGGCCACCATGGTGTCACCGGCCTCGATGGCCGTATCCAAGCTCCAGCTCTACGAGGCCTTCAACCTCACGGCGGCCCAGGCCGTCGAACGGGCCGAGGCCCTCCTCGACCCGATGATGGCCGGTCCCGACTACCGCGAAGGGGTGGCCGCCATGCGGGAGAAGCGGCCGCCCCGCTTCTCCGACCTGCCACCACCCGGCTGACCGGGACCACCCGTCCCGCCCCGCCCCGGCCGTCCCGTCCCGGCCGCCCCACCCGGCCCGTCCCGGCCGTCAGTGGTCGGCGGTCTCCTGCTCGAGCAGGTGGGCGAACCGCTGCCTGGCCTCGGTCCGTCGGGTGGGCACGTGCTCGCTCGGAACCTCCACCGGCTTGTAGCCCTTCAGGATCTGGCGGGCCACCGTCACCTTGTGCACCTCGTCAGGGCCGTCGTAGATGCGGGCGGCCCGGGCGTGGCGGTACATCGATTCGAGCGGGAGATCGGTCGAGAAGCCCAGGGCGCCGTGGACCTGGATGGCCCGGTCGATCACGTTGTAGAGAACCCCGGCCCCGTAGTACTTGATCATGGCGATCTCCACCCGGGCCGCCGACGCCCCCTCGTTGTCCATCTTCCAGGCGGCGTACAGGGTCATGAGGCGGGCCGCCGTCATCTCGGCCAGGGAGTCGGCCACCCAGTTCTGGATGGTCTGCTTCTCGGCCAGCAGCGAGTGGTGGGTGGTGCGGGACACCGCCCGCTCGCACAGCATGTCGAAGGCCCGCCGGGACTGGCCCAGCCAGCGCATGCAGTGGTGGATGCGACCGGGACCCAGCCGCTTCTGGGCCAGGAGGAAGCCCTCGCCCTCTTGGCCGACCAGGTTCTCGTAGGGCACCCGCACCTCGTGGTAGAGGATCTCGGCGTGCCCACCGAACTTGCCGAAGTGGTCGACCGGGTCCTCCATGGTGGCCACGTCACGCACGATCTCGACCCCGGGGGCGTCGGCCGGGACCACGATCATCGAACACCCCTGATAGGGATGGACATCGGGGTTGGTCACCGCCATCACGATCAGGAAGTCGGCCACCGAGCCGTTGGTGGTGAACCACTTGTGGCCGTCGATCACCCACTGGTCCCCGTCCCGCACCGCCCGGGTGGCGATCATGGTCGGGTCGGCCCCCGCCCCGGGCTCGGTCATGGAGAAGCCACTCCGCATGCGCCCGTCCAGCAGGGGGAGCAGCCACTTTTCACGCTGGTCGTCACGCCCGGACGACTCGATCCCTATGGCCAACAGCTCGGCGTTGCCCGAGTCGGGGGCGTTGTTGCCGAAGACCACCGGACCGTAGGGGGTCTGCCCGAGGATCTCGTGCATGAGTCCCAGCCTGACCTGGCCGAACCCACCGCCTCCGAGCTCGGGAGGGAGGTGGGAGGCCCACAACCCCCGGCCCTTGACCTCCTCCTGCAGCGGCTCGACGGCACGGATCAGGCCATCGTGGGTGAGGTCGAGCGTCTCGAGGGGGAACACCTCGTGGCGGACGAACTGACGCATCCAGGCCAGCTGCACCTCGAACTCGGGCTCGGTGGAAAAATCCCATGCCACGGTGGTCCCCCCTGTCGTCTCGTCCCGGTCGGCCTCCCGGGCCAACTACCGTAACGGCATGCCCGGTGACGTTGCTGATGCCCCCATCCGTACCACTGTCGCCCTATCCACGCCCAACCCGCGGCCCCGCCGGCCGGAGTCGAGGTACCCGGAGATCGATTCGCCCACGGCCCGTCACCGGCTGCGAACCGCCGAGACGGCACTGCTCGACCAGCGGCGCCTGCTCACCGGGGAAGAACTGGCCGCCCTGGCCGAGATGCCCGATCAGTGGGTGACGTCGCTGGCCGCCCTGGCCCACCAGGTCCGGCTGGAGTGGTGCGGTCCCGAGGTAGAGGTCGAGGGAATCCTGTCGGCCAAGACTGGAGGGTGCCCCGAGGACTGTCACTTCTGCTCCCAATCCTCCCGTTTCGACACCCCGGTGAAGGCGACCCCGTTCCTCGACACCGCCGAGGTGCTGGCCGCCGCCGAGGAGACCAGGGCGGCCGGAGCCTCCGAATTCTGCATCGTGCTGGCCGTCCGCGGTCCCGACGAGCGCACCATGAAGCGGATCCTCGAGCTCGTCCCCGTGATCCACGATCGGACCGGTCTGAATGTGGCGGTCAGCGCCGGCCTGCTGAGCAGCGACCAGGCCCGCCGGTTCGCAGAGGGCGGCGTCCACCGCTACAACCACAACCTGGAGACGTCCCGGTCGTTCTTCCCGAACGTGGTCACCACCCACACCTGGGAAGAGCGACGGGACACCTGCCGGCTGGTCCGCGATCACGGAATGGAACTGTGCTGTGGTGCCCTGATCGGCATGGGCGAGACCGATGAGCAGCGGGTCGAGCTCCTCGTCCAACTCCAAGTGCTCGACCCCACCGAGGTGCCCCTCAACTTCCTCAACCCCCGCCCCGGCACCCCGCTGGGAGGCGGCCGGCCGGTGGACGCCTGGGAGGCCATCCGGTGGATCGCCCTCTTTCGGCTGGGACTGCCCGGTGTGATCCTCCGCTACGCCGGCGGCCGGGAGGTCACTCTGCGCGAGCTGCAGTCGATGGGGATGACCTCGGGCATCAACGCCCTCATCGTCGGCAACTATCTGACCACCCTGGGCCGCTCGGCCGACGAGGACCTCCAGATGCTCGCCGATCTGCGCATGCCGGTGGGTTCCCTCACCGGCGTCCTCTGAGCAGCCCGCCGTGTCCACCACCGGGCGCCCGGGTGACCCGGGCGCCGGCCCCGCCGCCGTCCGCCCCCCGGCGAACCGTTTCTGCACGGGCTGTGGGTCGCCGGCGTCCTCCTGCCCGGGGTGCGGCCGACCCCTCGATCCCCCGCGTTTCTGTCCCGGGTGCGGGCGACGCTTGACGGTGGCGGTGAGCCCGGCCGGGTATCGGGCCAGGTGCCGGGACCACGGGGACCTCGCCCCTTCGTGATCCCCTAGCCGCCGATGCCCGGACTTCGGTCCGGCCCCGGACACCAGGGCGGCCCTGGACACCGGGGCCTCCGGGGACACCGCATCTCTCGCATCGACTCCGGCCCGACGGGCCCGGCTACGTTGCCGACATGGGCTCCCTGCTGGCTACCGTGCTCCCCCTCGCCCTCGGGGCGGCCATCAGCCCCACGCTTTTGGCCCTGCAGCTGCTGGTGCTGGCCAGTCCCACCAGGCGGCTGTCCCGGGGATGGGCCCTGGCCGCCGGGGCGGCCCTGGTGCTCGGGGGGCTCTCACTCCTGGGGTTCACCGTCCTCAGCCAGTTGCACCAAGCCGGACACCACCACTCCGTGCACGATGCGGTGATCGCCTTTGTCGCCGCCGGGCTGCTGGGCCTGCTCGCCCTCCGCTCGCTCCACCGCCGTCCCACCCCGGGCGAGGAGCACAAGGAGCGGACGGCCGGTCGCCTGGCCAACGCCTCGACGTTCTGGTTCGTCGGTGTCGGAGTAGTGGGCATGGTGGTCAACTTCTCCACCCTGGTCCTCTTTCTGGCCGCACTCCACGAGATCAACCGGTCGGCGGCGTCAACCGGGGCCCGCGCCGTCACCTTCGCCGTCTTGTTGGTGGTGACCCTGGTTCCGGTGGTCGTCCCCGTCGGCCTGGTCAGCATCCTCGGCGAGCGGGCCGACCGGCCGTTGAGTGCCGCCTACTCCTTCGTGTCCCGGCACGCCCGCACCATCGGCATCGGGGTGGAGGTGGTCTTCGCTGCCTACCTGGTCTGGAAGGGTCTCGGCGAGTTGCCCTGAACCCTGCCTCCGACCGCAGTGGCGGCGGGCGGCGAACGGTGCTAGCCGTCGGGGATCTTCCAGCCCTTGGACTCGGCGATCTCCTTGCAGGTCGGGCACAGCGGGTAACGCTTCGGGTTGCGACCCGGCACCCAGACCTTCCCGCACAGCGCCTTGACCGCGGTCCCGTTGACCATCCCCTCCACCACCGAGGGGCCGGCCGAGACGAAGTCACCCTTCTCCGGCTTGAACCCCTCCAGCACGATGTGGGACATCCGTTCGTGGTCGCCGTCCAGCTCGGGGTCGACCCGGCTCGGGGAAAGGGTGGTGCCGGCATCGGTCATGGCACCAGGATCGCGCATCTGTCGGGCGGGTGCGACCGTCGACCACCGGCGCTCCACCTACGCTCTGTCTCATGGCCGAACGCACATTGGTCCTCGCCTCGGGCTCGCCGGCCCGCCGGCGGCTCCTCCAGGACGCCGGATTCGACCCCGAGGTGGTGGTGAGCGGCGTGGACGAGGGCGACCTCTCCACCGGGGACACGGCCTCGGCGGTGGTGGCACTGGCCCAGCGTAAGGCGCGAGCTGTGGCCGGCCGTTGCGGCGGCGCCGTGGTCATCGGGTGCGACTCGATGCTCGAGTTCGACGGCACGCCCCACGGCAAGCCGACTTCCGTGGGCCAGGCCAGGGAGTGGTTGACCTCCATGCGGGGGCGGTCGGGCACCTTGTTCACCGGCCACTGCGTGATCGACCAGCGGACCGGCGCCGAGGCCACCGGAGTCGCCGGGACCCTGGTCCGGTTCGGCGTGACCACCGACGCCGAGCTCGATGCCTACCTGGCCACCGGGGAAGCACTGGAGGTGGCCGGGGCCTTCACCCTGGACGGCCGGTCGGCACCGTTCGTCGACGGGGTGGACGGCGATCCGGGCAACGTGATCGGACTCTCACTTCCCCTCATGCGCACCCTGCTGGCCCAGCTGAACATCTCCATCACCGACCTGTGGGCGGGAGTCGGCTCGTGAGCGACGCCGGCCGACAGGACCAGTCGGCCGCCACCGGGAGTCCGGCACCGGCACTCGGGCCGGCGCCGGACCCGGTGCTCAAGCTGGGATCGGTGGCCGTCGACCCACCGGTGGTGCTGGCCCCCATGGCCGGCGTCACCAACAGCGCCTTCCGGCGGCTGTGCCGGACCTTCGGGGCCGGGCTCTACGTCAGCGAGATGATCACCGCACGCGCCCTGGTCGAGGGCAATGCCAAGACCATGGCCATGGCGGCCTTCGCCGAGGACGAGCCGGTACGCAGCGTGCAGCTGTGCGGGGTCGACCCCGCCGTAATGGGGGCGGCGGCGACCCGACTGGTCGATGAGATCGGGGTCGACCACATCGATCTCAATTTCGGCTGCCCGGCCGGCAAGGTCACGCGCCAGGGGGCGGGGGCCGCCCTACCTGTGCACCGGACCCTGTTCGGGTCCATCGTCGGTGCCGCCGTCGGGGCCGCCGGATCCGTGCCGGTCACCGTCAAGCTGCGGATCGGCATCGATGCCACCCATGTCACCTACCTCGAGGCCGGGGTCATCGCCGAAGGCGAAGGAGCGGCGGCGGTGACCCTCCATGCCCGCACTGCCGAACAGCTCTACTCGGGAGAGGCCGACTGGCCGGCCATCGGTCGGCTCAAGGAGGCGGTGACCTCGATCCCCGTGCTGGGCAACGGCGACCTGTGGGAGGCGTCCGATGCCCTGGCCATGATGGCCACCACCGGATGCGACGGTGTGGTCGTGGGTCGGGGCTGCCTCGGGCGGCCGTGGCTGTTCCGCGATCTGGCCGACGCCTTTTCCGGCCGGCCGCCCCAGCCACCACCGGCGCTGGGGGAGATCGCCGCCATGATGCGGGCCCATGCCGAGCTGCTGTGTCAGTCATTCGGCGAGGACCTCGGGGTCCGCCAGTTCCGTAAGCATGCCGGCTGGTACCTGACCGGATTTCCGGTGGGGTCGGCCGTACGGCGGTCGCTCGCTCAGGCCGGTTCACTGCCCGAGGTGCACCGGTTGGTGGACAGCCTCCCCCCCGACCTGGCCTTCCCCGTCGAAGCGCTGCGCATGGCCCGCGGCCACACCAACGGCCCTCGACCGGTGCGGCTCCCCGACCGATGGCTGGACGACGTGGACGACCCCGCCCCCCCGGAGGGGGGCGACATCCTGGTATCGGGGGGATGAGGGCGGGCGGGCGGTGGCCGCCCGGTCCACCGTTCGCCGGCCACCGGGCCGGGCTGTGGGACAATGGCCATGGTCGATCACGGAGGGCCCGCCCATCGTCGACACGGAGGACGGCTCCGGTCGTGACCAGATCGGCCCTCCCTCTTGATGATCGTCGGTTCCTCCCTCACCATAGAAATCGGCGACCGGACGCTGCTCCGCGACGCCTCTTTCGTTGTGGGCGCCGGCGAGAAGGTCGGACTGGTCGGACGTAACGGGACCGGGAAGTCCACCTTCATCTCGGTCATCATCGACGAGCCCGGCCGCAACGTGCGCTCGACCGGCAGCGCCGCCATCCGCGGCACCTACGGCTATCTCCCCCAGGTTCCCGTACTTCACGGGCTGGGGCTCGAGCCCAACGGCTTCTCCCACGTCCTGTCCGGACGCGGGCTCGACGTCCTCGACGATGCGCTCAACAAGGCGCGGGCCCAGATGTCCAAGGACCCCAACACCGAGAACATCGAGCTGTTCTCCGATCTCGAGGAACAGTTCCGGGAGAACGGAGGCTACGAGGCCGAGTCGACGATGGCCCGGCTGGCCGACGGCCTGGGCCTCCACCAGGAACTCCTGCTCGAGGACATCGAGAGCCTGTCGGGGGGCCAGCGCCGGCGGGTCGACCTGATCCGGATGCTGTTCCAGGACCCCGACACCATGATCCTCGACGAGCCCACCAACCACCTGGACCTCCCGGCCAAGCGCTGGCTGATGGAGGAGCTCGAACGCTTCCCCGGGGCCATTCTGGTGGTGTCGCACGACCTGAAGCTGCTCGACCGGTCGATCAACAAGGTGCTCCATCTGTCCGACGGGCGACTGCACGAGTTCAAAGGGACCTACTCCTCCTACATGGTGCAACTGGAGGCCGACCAGAGCCAGCGCGAGCGGGCCTCGCTGCTGGAGGGCAGGGAGATCAAGAGGCTGTCGACCCTGGCCGACTCGATGCGGGGCAGCACCAACCGCCGGGCCCGCATCGCCAAGTCGATCGACAAGCGGGTGGAGCGGCTCGAGTCGTCGCAGACCGAGGTGCACAAGCGTGAGAAGAAGAGCTCCTTCCGGCTGCCCACCCCCACACGCTCAGGCGAGGTACCCCTGCGGGCCACCGACCTCGGCGTCCACTACGGCCCGCTCACTGTGCTGGAGAAGGTCAACTTCCACTGCCGTCGCGGAGACCGCGCCGTCGTCATCGGACGTAACGGCGCCGGCAAGTCGAGTCTTCTCCGCTGCCTGGCCGGGGTGCAGGAACCGAACACGGGCCAGGTCGAGCTGGGGGCCAACGTCACCATCGGCTACTTCGCCCAGGAGCACGAACAAGTCGATCTCGGGATCACCGTGCTGGAGAACATCGACGACACCGTGCTGGTGCAGGAGACCGAACGGCGGGCCCTGCTCGGCATGTTCGGGATCGCCGGCAAGGCCGCCCACCAGATGCCCAAGACCCTGTCGGGCGGTGAGCGGGCCAAACTGGGGCTGGCCATGCTGGCCGCCGGGCGGGCCAACGTCCTGCTGCTCGACGAGCCCACCAACAATCTCGACCCGTCCTCGATCGAGGCGGTCGGCACCATGCTCAGCCGGTGGCCGGGCACCATCGTGGTGGTGAGCCACGATCGGGCCTTTGTGCAGGCGCTCGAACCCACCCACGCCCTCAAGCTTCCCGACGAGGTGTTCACCCACTGGAGGGACGACTACCTCGACCGGGTGGAGATGAAGTAGGAGGGCCGATCGGCAGCCGCGGTCGACGACGGGCGTAACCTCCAGTCGAGGAGGTTGCCCATGTTGACAGGCGTGATCGGACCGGGTGAAGGTGAGAAGCGGTACTCCGCCCGGGGCAGCTTGATGTTGTTCAAGGCGGTGGCGGAACAGGACGGTGGCGACTTCTCCCTGATGGAACGCACTCTTCCTCCGGCGGGCCGTCGGCCACCTCCGCATCGTCATACCAACTGTTCGGAGGCGTACTTCGTGCTCGACGGACGGGTGTCGGTCATCGCCGAGGGCGAGGAGCTGACGGCGGGACCGGAAGGGTTCGTACTGATTCCCCGCGGCACCGCTCACACGTTCGGCAATGGCGGCGACACCGAAGCCCGGCTTCTGGTCATTCACGCTCCGGCCATGGACGCCTACTTCGCCGGCCTCCACGACCTGTGGAATCGGGACGAACCCCCGGGACCTGACGACGAGCGGGCGCTCATGGAGCGATTCGGCATGGAGACCGCCTGACCGGACCGACCCCGACCCTCCCCTGGCCACCCGGCAGACCGCCAGACCGGTGGGCAGGTGGGCAGGGAGGTGCCCTCGTCCCGGCCTCGGTCAGGTCACGTCGAAGATCGGCGAGGTGGCCGACCCACCGGGGGTGGTCACGGTGATCGGACCCGTCGTCGCACCCGAAGGCACGTCGACGGTGATCTTCTTGGCTGAGTCGGAGGTGACCGGCGCCCCGGCTCCCCCGGAGAAGACCACCGTGGCCCCGCCGAGATCGGTGCCCTTGATGGTCACCTTCTTACCCGGCAGTCCCGACCCCGGTGACACCCCGGTGATCGTCGGCCCGTACTCGAAGGTGACCGGCAAGCTGGTGCCCGACGGGCCCGTCACCGTGACACCGACCGATCCGGTGCCCGACGGCGAATAGGCGATGATCTTCGTGCCCGGCTTGTTGACGGTGAAGGCATTGGCCCCGTTGGCGCCGAACCGGACCTGGGTGGTTCCCGTCAAACCGCTACCGACCATCGTGACCTTGGTATTGCCGGCGGCCGGGCCGTAGGCGGGTTTCAGGCTGGTGATCGACGGAGGCACCGACCACGTGAAGGCAGCTGAGCCGCTGGCTCCATCGGTGGCCTTGGCCACGATCACCACGTCGGAGACCCCCGAGCTGGTCGCCGCTCCCGAGATCACCCCGGTGGCCGGGTCGATCGAGAGACCCTGGGGCAGCCCGAGGGCGCCGTAGCTCAGCGTCTGGCCCGGTGTGGTGTCGCTGGCGGTGAGCTGGAGGTCCACCGACTGTCCGAGGTAGGAGGTGTGAGGACCGGGGTTGGTGACGGCAATCCCGTCGGCCGTCCCGCCGAGGCACAGCTTGCCCGGGAGGGCGGCGTTCGGCGAGCCGAGACCGGTGGCCATGTCGTAGCCGGTGAGGGCCGGGTAGAGGCCACCGTTGGCGCCGGTGATGTCATTGTTGCCCGAGGTGATGTCGTTGAACGCCCTCGGATCCGAGCCGGCGATGGAGTAGAGCGTGGGATTGGCGAACCCGACCGTCTCACCGTCGCAGGCAGTGGAAGCGTTGGACAGGGCTATCAGGGCTGCCCACAACGGGGTGGCGAAGCTGGTGCCGCCCCAATCCTCCCAGCCCCCGTCGATGTAGAAGAGGAACGGGTACGGCCCGGCCAGGGCGGACACATCGGGCACCTCCCGACAGTACTGACCGGCCGATGCCCCACACGGGGAGCCCGACGAATCGGCGTTGACGACATCCGCCGAGGGAGCCGCATCGGCCTGGTAGTCGGGCATGGCCCAGTTCTCCGAGACGCCGCCGCCGCCGGCGCCGAAGCAGTCGGCCGATCCGTTGCACTGGAGTACACCGTCGTTCCACGCCGTCTCCGCCGGTGGCGTACCGGTTGACGTCCACTGGGTCCCCCCCACCCCGGTGGCGTAGGGCTGGGCGGCCGGGTCGTCGACGGCCAGGTTGTCATTCTCGTCGTGGGGTCCGAGGCAGTCCTCGGAGCCGGCGTCCCCGGCCGAGGCCAGGAATGTCTGCCCCTGGGCGGCGGCCTCCTCGAGGAGGATGTTCTCGGCCTGAGGAGTCGTGCCGTCGAACGGTTCACAGAGCCCCCACGAGATCGAGATGACCTTGGCTGCGTCCTGCGAGACCGCCGAGTTCCAGTTGTCGATCCAGGCGGTGCTGGTGTTGGGCGACTGGTAGACCACGATGTTGGCATCAGGGGCCAGGCCCGAGACGTCCTCGATGTCGCCGTCGGCCTCACCGACCCCAGAATTGGGCGTGGGCCCCCCGTCGGTGTCGACGGTGGTGATCGAGGTGTGCAGCCCGTAACAGGACTCATAGGCGGAGATATCCGAGGCGCTGTACCCCTGGAACTCCAACAGGGCGACCGTCTGTCCGGAGCCGAGATCGCCGGAGTTGTACAGGGTGGAGAAGCCGTAGGCCGAGGCCAACTGATTGGCCGTGTAGGCATCGTCTACCTGGCCGTCGTTCACCGCCGTCTGGCACGGTTGGGGCCCGCTGGACGCCCCGGCCGGATTTCCGGTCGGCTGCACCGGAGTGGAGGCAGCCCCGACGGCGGGACGGGTGGCGCCGGCCGGAGCCGGCACGTACAGGTCGTCCAGCCCCACCACCCCTTGCACGTAGGGGGCGGCGCTGTCGGCGATGAGGGGGGCGGCATCGTTGGCATAGGCGACCCGGCCGTCGCTCACCTGGTACTGCTGGAAACCGGTCGAGAACGCCGCCGACAGCTGGGCGGCGGTCGCCCTGACCGGGAGGCTCAGGTGGTTCCCGCTGATCCTCCCGGGCCGCAGGCCGGCGGCCCGCAGCGCCTGCTCCACGGTGGTGATGGCTTGTTGAGTCGGACCGTAGGTGCCGGCGAACGCACCGGGAGGGAGGTAATGACGGTAGAGATCGGACCCCGGGGTGGAGACGGCCCGGGCGTAAGCGGCCAGTGCCGCCGGATCACGCGGTTGCAGCGACACGTCGACCCGGATCTCGGTGTTGTGGGGAAGCGGTGCCAGCTTCACCGCTCCCTGACCGGGCTGTGGCGCTCTGCCCACCCGCACCGGGTGCGACGTGGCGCCCGCCGGGCTGCCCGGCACGCTGGCCAACGCCGTGACCAGCAAACCGGCGGCCGCCACCCCACCGATCCGCGACCACATTCCCGCCCCAGCCCTGGCTCTCGACAAATCGTCCTCACTCTCATCAGGAACAACGCAGCCTGTGCTCCGCCGGGTCCGGCTTGCGCCGAAGGATTCGAAAAGCGTCACGATCCGCAAAAAGCGGGCTTCAGCCCGCTCTAGCTATACAAACCGGAGCGGCCATGTCAAGCGCCCGGCCGACGGCCGGGGAGTTCGTGCCCGAGATGGGTGACGAGCCCTTCACGCAGCGTGACGGCGATCCGGCCCTCGAGTGTGGACGGCTGTCCGTCGGAACATCAGTGCCTGATGCCCGTTCCTCCGGGGCGCCACCTCCCTGGCCCGGTGTCCCTTGCCCCCCGGCCCCGTTCCCCCCGTGCGCCCAGCCCCGTGCCCCGGCCGCCCCACGCTCCGCGCCCTGCGGCCCACCGTCTGTAACACTGCATCGCCATGGATCCCCGGTCCTCTGCGGCTATAGACGCAGCCGAGCTTCCCGGAATCGAACGGCTCATGGCCCTCACTGACGGGGTGGTGGCCATCGCTCTCACCCTGCTGGTGCTCCAGCTCAAGGTGCCGCTGCAACATTCGATCGACCAGAATTCAGCACGTGAGTTGGCCCGGGCTCTGGCCGACGAGTCTTCGCAGTTCATCAGCTATCTGGTGTCCTTCTACGTGATCGCCGTCTTCTGGCTGGCCCACCATCGCGTCTACCGGCTGGTGCGGGGACATCGTGAGGGCCTGGCCTGGTGGAACTTCGCTTTTCTCTTCACCATCACCCTGTTCCCCTTCTCCAGCGCTCTGATGGGAACGTTCTCGGACAATCGGTTGGCGGTCTGCGAGTTCGCCGTCAACCTGCTGCTGGCCAGCCTGTCCACCTCGGTCGTCATTGTGCTGGCCCGGCGCCTGGACCTCCTGAACGAGAAGGCCACGCCGGAGGCCGTCCGGATGATCGTGAACCGGGGGATGAGCAGCGCCGCCGTCATCGCCGTGTCGATCGTGGTGGCGGTGTTGGCGCCCCGCTACGCCCCCTTCGTCTGGATCCTTCTGGTCGTCACCCCCCGACTGTCCACCAAGATACCGAGCGTCGGTCGACCGGCCGTGGGGCCCGACGCCGACGGGCGGTGACCGGGGGGCCTTGACCGGGAGGGTGGGGCAGGTGCGAGTGAACTAGGCCGGCTGGGGAGACCTGCCGTTGCCGGACACCCCGGGTTCCTCGGGATCGCCGGCGTTCTTCATGGCGTCGACCAGCACCTGGGCCGCTCCTACCAGCCCGGCGGCTTCATAGGGGACGACCATCTTCGAGTTGGGCGAGGTAGCCAGGGCCTGGAGGGCCCGCAACTGCATGATGGCCAGTGTGTTCGGATGGATGACCGACGTGTCGATGGCGTTGAGGGCCGCCGACTCCCCTTCACCCCGAAGCTGGGCGGCCCGCTTCTCACCGTCGGCCCGCAGTTCGAGGGCTTGCTTCTGGGCCTCAGCGGCCAGAATGGCCGCTTGCTTCTGACCTTCGGCCTCGAGCACGTTGGCCTGCTTGCGACCCTGGGCGCTGTTGATGGCCGCCTGCTGTTCACCCTCGGACTTCAAGATGGCCGCCCTCTTGTGCTGCTCGGCTTCCTTCTGCTCCGACATGGCCTGCAGCACGTTGGTCGGTGGGGTGATGTCCAGGATCTCGATGCGATTGAGCCGCACTCCCCACTTGAGGGTGGCCTCGGCCATGTGGTCCTGCATCTTGGAGTTGATCGTCTCCCGCTCCGACAGCGACTCGTCGAGGGTCAGTTCGCCGAACACGGCCCGCAAGGCGGTGCGGGCCATCTGGTCGATGGCCAAGCCGAAGTCGTTGACTTCGAACAGAGCCAACTTGACGTCGGTCACCTGACAGAAGATCGTGGCGCTCACCCACAGGGACACATTGTCCTTGGTGATCACGGCCTGCTGATCGCCGGTGCGGGGGAACTCCCTGACGTCCACCTTCTCCATCCGGTCGGCCAGCGGGATGAGGACGTGGAGACCGGGCTGATGGATGGTCTTGAATTCGCCGAACCGTTTCACCACCCCCACGCACCCTTGCTGCACTACCTTCAGGCACGACTTCAAGAACACGACGATGAGGGCGAAGATCGCAACTGCCACCACCGCCAGTGCAATTGCTACTCCTACGGAACCGATGATCATGGAGACCACCTCCTCCTCCCCACTGTAGGCACTACTGCGGCCAGGTGGAGCATCGGGTCCCGACGGCGGTGAATCCGAGCTCAGTCGGCCGGGTAGACGACCAGGAGCCCACGCTCCACGTCGGCCACCACCACCGTGGTCCCCGCTTCCATGGTGGTGCCCGGAAACAGCGGGACGGCGTACCACTCCTCGCCCCGGCTGAACACCGAGCCGGGCTGGTGGCTGTCGGCCACCGCCTTCTTCACCACCGCTGTCTCGCCGATCATGCCGGAGACACCGTTCAACATCGCCGACTCCGTTTCCGACCTCGAACGCGTACCCAGCAACGCAGTCTGATCACTACCCGGCACTATACGGCGTCCACCCGACGGTCACGCCCAGGTCGGGTCACGGTACGGCTGGCCATCGGGTCGGAGACGGGCCGCGGCCGGCGGACCCGGGCCACGGTGCCGGCCCGGACGGGGCCGGGCATGCGAGCCGGACGGTGGCTTCGGGTTACCGTTGGCCATGGCTCGCTATCTGGCCGGCTCCTCGGTCTCCCCTCTCACCGCCCGCAAGACGTGGCGCTCGCTCGAGCCCCTGCACGGCATGATCTACTTCGCCCCTGAGGCCTCGGAGTCCTATGCCCGTCTCGGCCTCCGCCAGGAGGCCGGCTACTTCGCCTCACGCTCGGCCGCCATGGGGAGGGTGGGAGCCGAAACCGTCATCGCCACCTTCTTCAATTTCGCCGCCGCAGCTGGTCCGTTCGGCCATACCAGAAGCGTGGGATGCCGCCCCTCCCGCCGCCGTTCTCGAGGCGCGTCTGGAAGCGGCGGACGGCGCCCTGTCGAGAATGCTGGCCGAAAGCGTCCACTCCTCCGGGATGGCCCGGGCCGCCGAGCTGGCCCGCCGGGCCGCCGAGCGCGCCACCCTCCGCTACGAGGGGCGACCCTTGTTCGCCGCCCACGCCGGTCTGCCCTGGCCCGAGGATGACCATCTGGTCCTGTGGCACGCCCAGACACTGCTCCGGGAGTTCAGGGGCGACGGGCACATCGCCGTGCTGATCATGCACGACCTCGACCCGGTGGAGGCGCTGGCGCTCCACGTGGCGACCGGGGAGCTACCCGAGACGTTCCTGCGGGGCACCCGGGGGTGGCCCGACGACGAGTGGGAGTGGGGCGTGGACCGACTGCGCCAACGGGGGCTGGTGGAACGGGTGGAGCCGTCCGAGGACCGTCGGGCGTCCCTAACCCTCACCGGTACGGGAAAGGCCCTGCGCCAGGAAATCGAAGACGCCACCGACCAGCTGGCCGTCTTTCCCTACCAGGCCCTGGGTGAGGGCCAGTGTGCCGAGCTACGGACCACGGCCCGGCCCTTCAGTCGAGCCGTGGTGGATGCAGCCGGATTCGGGCCGTAGCGCCGCCACCGCTCCGCCCCCCGCCGTTCCGGTGCCGGTCAGGGTGCCCACAGCAGATCGACCAGTCGCGGTTCCTCCCCGGGCACGGTGACCACCTCGTACCCGTCGCGCTCGGCCAGCCAGGCCCGATTGCGACGGTGGATATCGTGACGGCCGTCGAACCGGTCCAGGACGACGACGGTCGGTACGCCCACGGCGCCGTTCCCTCCATTTCCCGCCACGGCCGCCCCGTCGGTGACGGTCCGCAGGGCCTCCATGGACAGGCGCACGCTGTTGATGGTCCCGAGGCCGGCATCGGCCACCAGGATCACCACATCGGGTCGGAGGGCGGCCAGCAGATCGGTGGTGTCACCATTGGAAGCCTGGGGCGAACGGACTCCCCCGGCTGTCTCCACGATGCCGACGTCGACCCGGTGGGAAGGCCACACCATCTCCTCGACCAGGTCGGCCACCGTGAAGGCGGGGAGGCCCAGCGCCTCGGCCGCCATCGGAGGCGCCATGGCCCGGTGGTAGGAGCGGAACGAGTGGCAGATGTCGCCGGGATGCTCGCCCGATGCCGCCGCCAGCACCTCGGCATCGGTGGCCCCTCCCAGGCGGGCCCCCTCGGAGTCGAGGTCGAAAGACTGGGCCGGCTTGCGGGCGGCAACCGAAGCACCCCGATTGCGCAGCTCGACCAGGAGCCGGGCGCAGACCCAGGTCTTGCCGACGTCGGTCGCCGTCCCGCACACCAGCGCCAGCCGCTCAGGTCGCACGGCCACCACCGTCGACGGCGGTCCCGCCGGACCGTGGGCACCCAGCAACCCGGGGATCGGAGGGCGCGCTCATCTGCTTGAGTCTTGTCTACGAGAACGCCCTGGTCGAACTGGCCCGACCGAGCTTGGTGCCGTCGTGCCCGGGGTCGAGCCGGCCTTCGAGCGTCGGGCCGGTAGCATCTGGTCCATGGACCTCATCGGTGTGGTCGACACCATGTTCGCCCGTTACGACATGGGGGCGGAGGCCGTCGACCAGCTCGAACACTGTCCGGGCTTCGGATCCACCTTCGGTGTCGTGCACCGGACAGTGCCCGGCTTCAAGGATCTGGCCGTCGAGTGCAAGCGGCTCATCGAGGATGAGGGATGCCTGATCGTGGTGGCGTTGGGGATGCCCGGCAAGGCCGCCATCGACCAGGTCTGCGCCCACGAGGCATCTCAAGGGCTCATGCAGGCCCAGCTGATGACCTCGACCCACATCCTCGAGGTCTTCGTTCACGAGAACGAGGAGGAGAACCCGGCCCGCCTGGCCGCCGTCTGCGTCGATCGGGCCCGGAAGCACGCCCTCAACGCCTACTGGATGCTCTACGAGCCTGACCAGCTGTCCCGCCGAGCCGGCCAAGGTGTGCGCCAGGGCTACGAGGATGCGGGGCCGCTGTCGGCCCGGGTCTGAGCGGCCCGGGTCTGAGCTGGCAGGTCGTGGGGCAGGCCGAGGGTACGTTCGGCGATGATGTTCCGCTGGACTTCCGAGGTGCCGCCGCCGATGGTCAGGGCCGGGGCGAAGACATAGCCGAAATCCCACAGCGAACCGGACGCTGACGACGGGTCTTTCGGCGGGTCGGCCTGCGGTCCCGCCCCGTGGAGCATGCCTCGCGCCCCGGCCAGGTCGCGGGCCAGGCCCATCACGTGCTGTCCGTGCTGGTCGGACAGCGCCTTGCGCACCGATGCCTCCGGGCCCGGTTCCATACCGGCCATGGCGGCCGAGACGGTGCGCAGCCGGAGCAGCCGAAGGATCTCCCCCTCTGCCCACACTTCGGCCAGACGCTGGCGCTCGAGGGGGTTGGTGCTGCCCCCCGAACGCCTGACCAAATCGACAAGATCGGCGGCCGTCGGACCGGCGCCCCACAGCGCCCCCGAGCCGGAGAGGGAGACTCGCTCGTTCCCCAGGGTCACCTTGGCCAGGGACCACCCCTGGCCGCGTTGGCCCACCAGGCAGTCGGCCGCCAGTCGCACCTCGTCCAGGTAGACCTCGTTGAACGTGTGGGTTCCGGTCATGTCCACCAGTGGCCGCACGGTCACGCCCTCGGCGTCCATCGGGCAGATGAAGTAGGAGATACCCTCGTGCCGGGAGGCCTGGGGTTCGGTCCGGGCCAACAGGATGCCGAACCGGGAGAGGTGGGCGAACGACGTCCAGACCTTGTGGCCGGTGACCACCCACTGGTCGCCGTCCAGTTCGGCCCGCGTGGTCAAGGAGGCCAGATCGGAGCCGGCCCCGGGCTCACTGAAGAGCTGGCACCAGGTCTCCTCGCCGGCCAGGAGGGGCATCAGGTAACGCTCCTTTTGCTCCGCGCTCCCCGCCACCAGGAGGGTCGGCCCCGCCCATCCGATCCCGATGGTGTTGGTGGGCCGGGGAACCCGGGCACGGCGCAGTTCGTCGTCCACGATCAGCTGATGGGTCGGATCGGCTCCCAGGCCCCACGGGGTCGGCCAGTGGGCCGCCACCAGTCCGGCCTCAGCCAACTCCCTACCGGTGGGGACGGGATGGGCGGCGAGCCACGAACGCACGGCTAGTCGCCGGGGGTCGTCGTCTGCCGGTAGAGCGAAGTCCACAGAGGCGAGCGTAGGCTGGACCGGTCGGGGAATGCGTCCCCGGGCGAGGAGGGGTCGTTGAGCAAGTGGAACTTCGCCGACGCCTGGGAGACGGTGGCCGATGAACTACCGGATGCCCCGGCGCTCACCCATGGCACCCGCACCCTGTCATGGAGCGAGTTCGACCACCGGGCCGACAACCTGGCCCGGTGGCTGCTGGGCGCCCACTGTGGCCATCAGGACAAAGTAGGCCTGTACGTCTACAACTGCTCGGAGTACCTCGAGACCACGTTCGCCTGCTTCAAGATCGGTCTGGTGCCCATCAATACCAACTACCGCTATGCCGACGACGAGCTCGTCTATCTGTGGGAGAACGCCGACACGGTGGCGGTGGTGTTCCACGGCGTCTTCGCCGATCGGATCGAGAACATTCGCCACCGGCTCCCGGGCATCCGGAGCTGGCTGTGGGTCGACGACGGCACCGAGACCTGCCCTCCGTGGGCCACGTCCTACCAGGATGCGGTGGGCACCACCGGCACGGTGGCTCCCGGAACACACGAGCGGGTGCGGGCTCCGTGGGGGCGGGGACCCGACGACATCTACATGCTGTACACCGGTGGGACGACCGGGATGCCCAAGGGTGTCATGTGGCGCCAGGACGATCTGTTCGCCCGGCTCAACAGCGCCGGCTTTCGCCGCTATCCGGAGGACGGCAGCACCGAGGACGTGCGATTGGAGCTGGCCCGGAGCGGGCCGGGCATGACCCTGCTCCCCGCCTGCCCCCTCATGCATGGGACCGGGGGGTTCACCTCGCTCGAGTGCCTGAGCGAGGGAGGTCGGGTGGTGACCCTCACCTCCCGCCAATTCGACCCGGTCGAACTACTCGACACCGTGCAAGGCGAGCAGGTCAACGGTCTGATCATCGTGGGGGACGCCTTCGCCAAGCCGATTCTGGCCGCCCTCGACGCCGAGCCGAGACGGTGGGACCTCACCAGCCTGGTCGGCATCGTCTCCTCGGGCGTCATGTGGAGCGAAACGACCAAGCAGGGCCTGCTGCGCCACCACCCGGCGATGCTGCTGGTGGACGCCTTCTCGTCGTCGGAGGCCATCGGCATGGGGAACTCGGTTTCGTCGGGGGCGTCGGCGGCCAAGACGGCGCAGTTCACCCTGGGCCCCGACGTACGGGTCATCGACCCCGAGGGCGGCGACGTCTCTCCGGGGTCGGGTCAGATCGGCGTGCTGGCCCTGGGCGGTCGGATCCCGCTCGGTTACTACAAGGACGAGACCAAGACGGCCGCCACCTTCCGCACCATCGGCGGAACCCGCTACTCGGTGCCGGGTGACTTCGCCGAAGTGGGCGAGGACGGTTCCATCCACCTGTTGGGTCGCGGCTCGGTGTGCATCAACACCGGTGGCGAGAAGGTCTATCCCGAAGAAGTCGAAGAAGCGGTCAAGACCATAGAGGGGGTGCTCGACTCAGTGGTGGTCGGGATCCCCAACGACCGATTCGGCGAGGAGATCGTGGCCGTGGTCCAGCTGCACGTGGGCACCCCGGAGGGATCGGTCGAGGCCGGGGCGGTCATCGACCACGTGAAGTCGAAGTTGGCCGGCTACAAGGCGCCCCGGCGGGTCCGGTTCGTCACCACCATCGGCCGTTCACCGTCCGGCAAGGTCGACTACGCCCGGCACCGGGCCGAGACAGCCGACTGGGCCGGCCTCTCCCTCGACTGACCGTCTGCCCACGTCCGCCCTCGGCCGCCCGCCGCCCACTGGCGACCGTTTGTTCAGCCCTTGTTCGCCCCGTTGGTGCGCACGAAATCGTTGACCGCGTAATAGGCGTCGATCGACTCGCCGGCGTCGCCCCAGAATCCCTCGAGCACGTCGTAGGACATGGAGCCCTGCGAGATGTAGTGGTTGTTGACGTCGGTGATCTCCAGTTCACCCCGACCTGACGGGACCAGGGTGGGGATGACCTCGAACACATCGGCGTCGTAGCAGTAGATACCGGTGACGCCGAAGTGGGAGTCGGGCTGCTCCGGCTTCTCCACGATGCCGATCACCCGCTTGTCGCTGTCGAAGGTGGGCACGCCGAGGTGGCGGAGGTGCTCGACCTCTTCCACCGGGGTCAACAGGATGCGGGCGCCCTGCGGCTCGGCCCGGAAGGCGTCCACCATCGGCTTGATCGACCGCTCGACGATGTTGTCGGCCAGCATCACCAGCACCGGTTCTCCGTCGACGAACCTGGCGGCAAGCCCCAGAGCTTCAGCGATACCGCCGGGCTTGTCCTGATAGCCGTAGCTGAGCCGGTCGATGCCGAACTCGTGACCATTGCCCAGCAGACGCAGGAACTCCCCGGCGTGAGTGCCGCCGGTGACCAGCATGATCTCGGTGATCCCGGCATTGACCAGCGCCTCGATACCCCAATTGATCATCGGCCGGTCGTAGATGGGCAGTAGGTGCTTGTTGGTGATGCGGGTGAGGGGGTGGAGACGCGAACCGGTCCCACCGGCGAGGATCACACCCTTCATGGGCCAGAGCCTAGGCGTCATCACACGACGGTGCCCAGCGGCCGGCCATGGCCGGGAAGCTCGGCCCAGCCCCTTGCTGTGGCGACGCCCTTTTCCGTTTGGCCTACCGACGGTCGGTTGTTGGCCGGACGGAGGTGCCGGGGTCGTCCCCCTCCGGCCTCCGGTCTGGAGCGACCCAGTGGGTACACCTGCCGGCCACTTGGTTCTCCGTTTGGCGTACCGGTGGTCGGTAATCTTCGAAACGTAACTATTCAGGTCCTCTGATGGGACCGTCCCCGACCTGGGGGTTCGACGCGCGTATCGTTGGGAATTCCGGACGACGACCCCTCCACCAGCCCTGACGCCCCCTCCTACGCGGAGCTCGTCGAACAGAACGTGTCGCTGCTTTCCCTCGTTGGCGAGCAGGCGGAGACGATCGAGAGGCTGACGGTCGAGATGACCGAGCTCCGGGCCCGGCTGTCGTTGAACTCCCGCAACTCGTCCAAGCCTCCTTCTTCGGACGGCTACGTGAAGCCGGCCCCCAAGTCCCGCCGGGTCCGGTCGGGCAAGAAGCCCGGCAAACAGCCCGGCGATCCCGGCAAGCATCTGGCCCAGCGCCCTGACCCCGATGTGGTCGCCACCCATGCCCCGAAGACCTGTTCGGGTTGTGGAAATGATTTGTCCGATGCCCCGGTCGACTCGGTGGCCACCCGCCAGGTGTTCGACCTGCCCCCGGTGTCCCTGCTCTGCACCGAGCACCGGTCAGAGACCAGGCGCTGTCGGTGTGGGACGGCAACGGCCGGGTCATTCCCGGTCGAGGCCACCGCCCCTACCTGTTACGGACCGGCTCTGCGGGCCCAGGTCTGTTACCTGGTCACCCGCCAGCACCTGCCTGTGGCCCGGGTGGCCGAGCTGGTGGCCGACACCTATGGGGCCCCGATCTCGACCGGGACCATCGTGGCCATGGTCAACGAGGGGGCGAGCCGGCTCCACGGGTTCTCGGCCCGGGTGAAGGACCTGCTTGGTGCCTCCCCGGTCATCCACGCCGACGAGACCGGGCTCCGGGTGAATGCCTCTCTGGCCTGGGTTCATGCCGCTTCCAGTGCCGAGCTCACCTTGTATCACCTGGACGAGAGGCGAGGGAACGCGGCCATGGATGCCATGGGGATCCTGCCCACCTACCGAGGGATCGTCGTCCACGACGGCTGGAAGGCCTATGCCAAGTACGAGAAGGCCGAGCACGCCCTGTGCAATGCCCATCACCTGAGAGAGCTCTCCGCCATCGCCGAACAAGAGGGCCAGGACTGGGCGGCCGACATGGCCGAGTTGTTGACCACGACCTGGGCCCTGGTCCTCATGGCTAAGGACCAGGGCCGAGACTGCCTGACCACAAGACAGCTGGCGGCCTTCGACAACCGGTATCTGGACATCATCGATGCCGGCTACCTGGCCAATCCGCCACCGATCAGCACCCGGCGACGGCCCAAGCAGTCCGCGGCCCGCAATCTCTTGGCTCGCCTCGCCCGACGTCCCGAAGACGTCCAGCGCTTTGCCCGGGACTTCTCGGTCCCCTTCGACAACAACCTGTCCGAACGAGACGTCCGCATGGTCAAGATCGCCCAGAAGATCTCCGGTGGGTTCCGCACCACCGAGGGAGCCAAGACCTTCCTGGCCTTCCGGAGCTACCTCTCGACGGCGGGCAAACAGGGCGTCAACCGGCTCGGTGCGCTCCAGCAGCTGTTCCTCGGTGATCCGTGGATGCCGGCACCGTCAGCCCCTGGCTGAGGCCCACTCCGGCATCGCCGAACCCACGGGGACCTGAATAGTTACTTCGAAACAAAAGTGCCGAGGCTCCCCCTCACCGACCAGCGGCCACTTCGGCCAGCACGGCGTCGGCCAGCACCGGCCACGATCGCGCCGCCCACGGCCCGAAGGGACGGTCGCTCAGGCCGGCACACACAACTCGGGCTTCAGGGTCGACCCACAGGAACGAACCGGCCTGCCCGAAGTGGCCGAAGGTGGCCGGCGAGTTGGCCGAGCCCGTCCAGTGCGGGTGCTTTTCTCCCCGGATCTCCACTCCGAGCCCCCACGGGCAGGGATCGAACAGCCGGAATCCGGGCACGACGCCGGCCAGGTCGGGGTATTGGACCGAGACGGCGGATCGGTTGGTGTCGGAGCTGACCAAAGTCGGTACCGCCAGCTCGACTCCGAGAGCCAGCAGATCGCCGAGGGGACCGGACAGTCCGGCGGCCGGCCCGCCCGGGTCGTCGGGCGCCAGGTCCGGGCTCATCGCCGTGCCCGTCAGGTGGAGCGGCTCCAGCACCGCCTGGTGCAGGTAGCGGTCGACGGGCATGCCCGAGCGTTGGGCCAGCAGTGCGCCGAGCACGGCGAAACCGGCATTGGAGTAGATGCGCCTGGCCCCCGGAGCGGCCAGCGGCGGACCGGGCTCGAGCCCAGGGCCCAGTCCCGAGGCGTGGGCCAGCAAGTGGCGCACCGTGGACCCCCGGGGTCCGGCCGGCTCGTCGAGATCGAGTGTGCCCTCCTCCGCTGCCACCAGCACGGCGAGGGCGGTGGCGGGCTTGGTCACCGAGGCCCAGGGGAATGCTCGATCCCGAGGACCGATGGTCTGGGGCCGGTCTCGCCCGGGACCGAGGACCACCACACCGACGGCGGAATGGTCCACCGGCCATTCCTCCACCAGCCCCAATGCATCCATTCCTACCGGAGCGTAGATGACTTCGGGTCCCCCTCCTGGCTACGCTGGTCGGAGATGTGGGCGACGGGTCCCAGGGGCAGGGCGCACAACAGCAGACACGTCACTGTCGGCTCCATGCGGTGGTCGATCGGTGTCGTCGCGCTCGTCTCGATGGCCGCCCTGTCCGGTTGCACCACGCTCACCGGTGCAGCCACCCCGGTGGCCACCGTCCATCCGGTCGCCAACCCGGGAGGGAGGAGCCCGACCACTGACCCGGCCCAGATGACACCGGGCGCACCGTTGGAGGGGTCCCTCGCTTCGTTCTACACCATCCCCTCACCGCTCGAGCCGGCTCGGGCTGGGACCATCATCCGGTCGGCGGTCATCACGTCGGGCGGGCCTCTGGCCCAGGGAGCCACCGCCTATCGGGTGCTGTACCACTCGGAGTCGATCACCGGCTCCGACATCGCCGTGTCGGGCATGATCGTGGTGCCCGGAGGCGCTCCCCCGGCCGCCGGGTTCCCGGTGGTGACCTGGGCACACGGAACCACCGGCCTCGTCCAACAGTGCGCCCCCTCCCTCGACGGGGTCACCTCCATCCCCATGGTGAACGCACTGCTCGACCGCCGGGTGATCGTGGCCGCCACCGACTACCAGGGACTGGGGCCGTCCGCCATCCAGCCGTACCTGGTGGGCCAGAGCGAGGCCCAGGCGGTGCTGGACGCGGCCCGGGCCGCCCGATATCTGGTGGGGAGCGAGGCCTCCAACGAAGTCGTGATCCTCGGCTACTCGCAGGGAGGCCAGGCCGCCCTCTTCGCCTCCCAGATGGCCCCCACCTATGCGCCCGACCTGACGGTGGCCGGAGCCGCGGCGGCCGCCCCGGTCACGTCGCTGGACGAATTCGTCCCGTCAGTGGACGATGCGCGGGACGATCCGTCCTCGGTGTACGCGGTGATGGCCTTGGACGCCTGGTCGACGGTCTACGGCAACCTGGAGCTGGCCTCGGTGCTGACGCCCACCGCCCTTCGATTGGCCTCGATGATCCCATCCGAGTGCAGCGGCGCCCTGGCTGCCTCCTTCGACGCCACCGACACCGGCCAGCTGTTCCAACCGGGATGGGACCAGAGCCCCTGGCTGGAGGCCGACGTGGTCCAGAACCAACCGGGAAGGTCTCCGAGCCCGGCTCCGCTGTTGGTGGTAGCGGGCACCAAGGACACGCTGACCCCGTACCCGACGATCTCGGCGTTCGTGACCGACGCCCTGTGTCGTGCCGATGACGACACGGTCAAGTTCGTATCACTGCCCGATACCGGACACGGAGCTGTGATGTCGAGTGGGGCACCGTTCATCCTGCAGTGGATCTCGGACCGCCTGGAGGGTGCGCAGGCCACCGACTCCTGCAGGTGACCCGACTCAGAGGCCGGCGGCTGACAGGCCGGAGACCGAGAGGTCAGACGTCGAGGAAACGGCGCACGGCAAAGGCCGAGCCCACCACACCGACCACCACACCGACCACCGCCACCAGGATGCAGGTCCCGGCCACCTCCCAGCCGTCCAACGACATCTGGGCGATCAGGCTCCCCTGGTTGGCCGCCGTTTTCACCGTGTCCAGCCCGATACCCCAGTAGAGGGCCAGGACCACCAGCACGGCGACCGCCGCCCCCAACAGTCCCTGGATCAAGCCCTCGGCCATGAACGGTAGGCGGATGAACCAGTTGGTGGCGCCGACCAGCTTCATGACCGACACCTCCCGCCGACGGGCGAAGATGGCCATGCGGATGGTGTTGAGGATCAGCACCGATGCCGACAGCAGCAGCACCACCGCCACCGACAGGAACACCCACTGGAGGATGCGGATCACGCTCTCCATGGTCTTGATCTGCTGGCCGGGGTACTTGACGTCGTACACGCCGGGCCTGCCGGTGAACTGCTGGTAGACGGCCGTGGCCTGGGACGGATCGTTGAGGATGCACCGGAACGAGGAGGGATAGTCCGACAAGGTGGTGGCCTGGAACATGTCGGCCGGCTCGATGACCTTCGCCTCGTTGTAGTCGTAGGTCTGCGACCGGTAGATGCAGGACTTGATGTAGGGCGACTGGCCGAGCTCGGTGTGGATGGCCTGGGTCTGCGAGCTGGAGGCAGTGGGATTCACCCACACCACGGCGTTGACGCCGTTCTGCCACTGGATGGTGGCCTTGGAGGCGCCCTGCTTCAACAGCAGCGACGACCCCACCAAGGCCAGGGAGACGGCCACGGTGAGGATGGCGGCCACCGTCATCAGGCGGTTTCGCCAGAGGTTGGTGGCGGCCTCCCGCGACACGTACGAGGCGGAGAGCGGCATCAGGTTCGGGCGGCGATGCTTCCGGGGAGCTCGTTGGACGGCAGCCCGGCCGGGGCCTGGTCTGCCATCGCTCCGGTGGGCGAACCAGCTCCCGCCGCCGCCGTGGCACTGTCGATGCCGTAGACGCCGTGGGCCTGGTCCCTGACCAACAGACCGCGGTCGAGCTCGATGACCCGCCGGCGCATCTGGTCGACCATACCGGCGTCGTGGGTGGCGATCACCACCGTGGTCCCCGTCCGGTTGATCCGGTCGAGCAACCGCATGATCCCGAGGCTGGTGGTCGGATCGAGGTTACCGGTGGGCTCGTCGGCCAACAGGATCAACGGGCGGTTGACGAAGGCCCGGGCCACCGCCACCCGTTGCTGCTCACCGCCGGAGAGCTCGTGGGGGAGGTTGTCCCTCTTCTTGGTGAGGCCGACCAGATCGAGCACCTGGGGGACCTGGGCGGAGATCACATGCTTGGGCCGTCCGATGACCTCCAGGGCGAAGGCCACGTTCTCGAACACGGTCTTGTTGGGAAGGAGCCGGAAGTCCTGGAAGACGCAGCCGATGTTGCGACGGAGATAGGGGATCCGCCATTTGGACAGGTGGCCGATCTCCTTGCCCGCCTCCCAGATCCGTCCTGAGTCGGGCGTCTCCTCCCGCAGGAGCAGTCGGATGAAGGTGGTCTTCCCCGAACCCGACGGGCCCACCAGGAAGACGAACTCGCCCTTGTCGATCTCGACAGAGCAGTCCCGCAAGGCAACGGTCGAACCCTTGTAGGTCTTCGTGACGCTCTGGAATTTGATCATGAGCGACGACCGGCCGCGGACGCGAAACGCGTACTGAGCAAGGTTTTCATTCCCTTCAATGCTACCGCGCCTCAACGGTCAAAAGGTACAGGCCCTCTGACCTCCGACGACGCACTATACCAAGGGCCGGGAGGCCGTCGTGGTTCTCCAGGTGGCGAAGGGCGGGCTCAGCCGTGGTCGCGCCGCTCGTCGGCCCGTCTGCGCAGCTCGGCCTCGATGAAGGCATCGAGATCCCCGTCCAGCACTGCTTCCACGTTGCCCGTCTCCTCATTGCTGCGCAGATCCTTTACCAGCTGATAGGGCGCCATCACATAGGAACGGATCTGGTTGCCCCACGCATTGTCGGTACGGTCACCGGAGAGTTCGTCGAGGGTGGCCTGATGCTCGGCCCGCTGGCGTTCGGCGAGCTTGGCTCCGAGGACCTGCATGGCCTTGGCCTTGTTCTGGTGCTGGCTGCGCTGGTTCTGGCAGGACACCACGATTCCCGTCGGCAGGTGGGTCAAACGGACGGCCGAGTCGGTCTTGTTGACGTGTTGGCCGCCGGCCCCCGACGACCGGTAGGTGTCGATGCGGAGATCCTTCTCGTCGATCTCCACCTCATCGGACACGTTCTCGAGAAAGGGGACGACGTCGAGCGAGGCGAAACTGGTCTGGCGCCGGTGCTGGGCGTCGAACGGTGAGATGCGCACCAGCCGGTGCACGCCGCGCTCGGCCGCCAACAGCCCGAAGGCGTACCGACCCTTGACGATGAAGGTGGCCGACAGCAGCCCGGCCTCCTGCCCCGGAGTCGCCTCTTCCACCTCGATCTCGAAGCCCCGGCGCTCGGCCCACCGGGTGTACATCCTCAGCATCATCTCCGCCCAGTCCTGAGCGTCGGTACCACCGGCTCCGGCGTGGATCTCGGCCACGGCGTCTCCGGCGTCGTGGGGGCCGGCGAACAGCGAGCGGAGCTCGAGGGCCCGGAGGCGGCGGTCGAGGGTGTCCAGCCCCTCTTCGACCTCGGGCCGCAGCGAGTCGTCCCCTTCCTCCTCGATCAGTTCGTTGAGGGTCTGGGCATCGGACAGCTCCCGGGCCAGACCGGCCAGCTGCTCGAGATCCTCGTTCACCCGTCCGAGCTCGGTGGTCACCTGGCGGGCATGGTCGGCGTCGTCCCACAGGCCCGGCTCCGAGGCCGCCTTCTCCAGTTCGGCCCGCCGTTCGAGGAGACGGTCGATGCCGAGGAACCGCTCGGCCTCGACCAGCCGCTGGGCCAGCGATTCGAGGGCGGCCGGGATGTCCACGCGCTCGGGCTCACCGGACCCCCGCCGGGGGCCGTCCGACGGGGTCATCTCAGTTGGCGCCGTGGCAGAACTTGAATTTCTTGCCGCTGCCGCACCAGCACGGGTCGTTCCGGCCGATCTTCTCGCGGTCGGACTTCACGATGGGCGCCTGGGTCTCGCCGTCATCGGCCACCCGGTTGGTGACCCCGCCGGCCGTCCCGTTCCCGTTGCCTCCGCCCATGACGGCCGCCGCCTGTTCGAGCTCGGCCGGTGACGCCGCCGCGAAGGCGGCGGTGATGGCCCCGTCGCCCTGCACGGGATCGTCGGCGGCCAGATAGCTGGCCCGGTCCAGGTCGGGTTCGGCCGCCGGCTCGGCCAGGACCTGGACGTGGAACACATAGCGCAGATAGTCGTCGTTGATGCCGTCCATGAGCTTGCCGAACATGGCGAAGCCCTCGCGCTGGTAGGCCACCAGCGGATCCTGGTTCCCCATGGCCCGCAGGTTGATGCCCTCGCGCAGGTAGTCCATCTCGGCCAGATGGTCCTGCCAGCGCTGGTCGATGATCTGCAACATGATGTCCCGCTCGAGCTGGCGGGCCGTCTCGGCCCCGCCCGGAATGGTCTCGTCCCGTTCCTCGTAGAGACCGAGGGCCTCGGTCACGATGCTCTCGGTGATCTGGCCGATGGTGCTGGCGTCGGCCAGGTCGTCGGCCACGAACTTGGTCGGGAAGTACTGGGTGACCTCGGTGACCAGCTGGGCCAGGTCCCACTCCTCTGGATAGTCCGATGGGCATGACGACGCCACCAGTGAGGTGATGGCCGTCTCCAGGAGCTCGATGGTCTCGTCGTGGAGATCCTCGCCGTCGATGATCTGGTAGCGGCGTCGGTAGATCACCTTGCGTTGTTCGTTCATGACGTCGTCGTACTTCAGGACGTCCTTGCGGGACTCGGCGTTGCGGCCCTCCACCGTGTTCTGGGCCCGTTCGATGGCCTTGGTCACCATCTTCGCCTCGATGGGCACGTCGTCGGGAAGGGCCCGGCCCATCACCCAGTTCATGGCGCCGGTGGCGAACAGTCGCATCAGGTCGTCTTCCAGGGAGAGGAAGAAACGGCTCTCGCCCGGATCACCCTGGCGGCCCGAGCGTCCACGGAGCTGATTGTCGATACGCCGGCTCTCGTGGCGCTCGCTGCCGAGAACGTAGAGGCCGCCGATGGAACGGACCTCGTCGCCCTCGGCTTCGCACGAGGTCTCGAACTCGGCGTGGATGGCCTCCAACTGGGACTGGCCCTCGTCGGTGGCCAGGTCGATGCCCCGGGCCTGGGCCTCGCGGAGGGCCAGTCCGTCCGGGTTGCCCCCGAGGATGATGTCGACGCCGCGACCGGCCATGTTGGTGGCCACCGTCACCGCCCCCACCCGGCCCGCCTGGGCCACGATCTCGGCCTCCCGGAAGTGCTGTTTGGCGTTCAGCACCTCGTGGGCGATCCCTTTCTTCTCCAACAGGCGGGACAGGTGCTCGGACTTGGACACCGAGGCGGTGCCGACCAGCACCGGCTGGCCGGTGGCCTGGCGCTCGGTGATGTCGTCGACCACGGCGGCGAACTTGGCGTCCTCGGACTTGTAGATCAGGTCCGGGCCGTCCTCACGGATCAGCGGCTTGTTGGGCGGGATGGGCACCACCGGCAGGTCGTAGGTGTTGGCAAACTCGGACGCCTCGGTCTCGGCGGTACCGGTCATCCCGGACAGCTTCTGGTACAGGCGGAAGTAGTTCTGCAGGGTCACGGTGGCCCAGGTGTGGTTCTCCTCTTTGATCCTCACCCGCTCCTTGGCCTCGACCGCCTGGTGGAGGCCGTCGGACCACCGGCGGCCGTCGAGGGTCCGCCCGGTGAACTCGTCCACGATCTTCACTTCGCCCTGGGCCACCAGATAGTCCTTGTCCCGGCGGTACAGCTCCTTGGCCAAGAGCGCCTGGGTCAGATGATGGACGTAGTTGACCGCCACCGCGTCGTACAGGTTGGAGACACCCAGTTGGCGTTCGACCTTCTCGATGCCGGCCTCGGTGGGGACGACGATGCGCTTCTCTTCGTCGACCTCGTAGTCGTCCTCGGCCCGGAGGGTGCGCACGATCCCGGCGAACTGGTAGTACAGCTGGGCCGTCTCGGCCGCCGGCCCGGAGATGATCAACGGTGTCCGGGCCTCGTCGATGAGGATCGAGTCCACCTCGTCGACGATGGCGAAGTGGTGGCCGCGCTGGACCATAGCGTCCTTCGACCGGGCCATGTTGTCGCGGAGGTAGTCGAACCCGAACTCGGTATTGGTCCCGTAGGTCACGTCGGCCAGGTAGGCCTGGCGCTTGGCCGCCGGATCGTCCACGTCGGGGCCGACCCGGCCCACCGTGAGCCCGAGGAACTGGTGGAGCTGGCCCATCCACTGAGAGTCGCGGGTGGCCAGGTAGTCGTTGACCGTGACCACATGGACGCCGTCGCCGGCGATGGCATTGAGATAGACCGGCAGGGTGGAGACCAGGGTCTTGCCCTCACCGGTCTTCATCTCGGCGATCCACCCGAAGTGGAGCGCCATCCCCCCCATCAGCTGCACGTCGAAGTGGCGCTGGCCGAGCACCCGCCACGAGGACTCCCTGACCAGGGCGAAGGCCTCGATGAGCATGTCCTCGAGGCTCTCGCCCTGGGCGAACCGCTCACGGAACACCGGAGTGAGAGCCTGCAGCTCGGCGTCGGAACGAGCCTCCATCTCCGGCTCGAGGGCGTTGACCAGCGGCACCAGCTCCGCCAACCGTCGGACCTTCTTGCCCTCGCCGGCGCGGAGGACTTTGGAGAGCACGCTCATTGCTGCCCTACTCTACCGTCGGGATCGAGGGTCGGGACTGGCCACGGCCGCTGGCCGCCGGGTGGCGGACGGGGCGGTGGTGCCATCCCGGCGACGGGTTCAGGCGGTGCGGACCCGCTCCCGCAGGATGGACACCGAGTTGGCCGGCCGGCGCCGGGGATGGGAGCGCCCGACCAGTCGGCCCTTGGTCTTCTCCAATTGGTGCTCGAGCTTCTCGACCACCAGGTCCACCGCGGCCAGAGGGACCGGACCGGCGGCATGGGCGATGATCGACCGTCCGTGCCCGAAGATGATGACCTCGCAGCACTCCTTGTCGGCGATCCTCGGATTGCGTTCCTCGGAGAACCGCACCTCGGCACGATCGAGGCCGGGACAGAGGTGGCCGAGCCGGCCCACCTTCTCCTTGGTGAGCGACCTCACTTCGTCGGGCACGATGTTCCTGCCGTACGCAATGACCACGTCCATGTGTTGGCCTCCTGTTTGTCTGCGGGCTGGTTGGCTGGGGGTCTACTCGTTCGGTCGGCCGGTCCTCCTGATCGGTCGTAGGGCGGTGCATGTGAGCTGCGTGCGGCTGACCTGGTCTTTGACCCCACACTCGCCTGCGGGGAGAGTGACGGCCGAACCCCGGCGGCACCGACCGCTGTGGGTCGGTGTCCCTACGGAGCCACTGATGGCACGCGTCATCCCCTCTCCATCCGCCCCCGACAGCCGGGGACGCCACGGGCAGGTCTTACTCCTAAGCCGCACCATGCTCAGCAACCACAAGTTGCCTTACGTGGGTCGTTTTGCCTGCGACTGGCTTCGACTTGCAACCACAGACCCGCACGCAGCTCACCCGTGGATTCTACGCCACCATCTCCCGAATTGGCGGGGTCGCGTCGTCGAAGTTCACCAGGTTGTGACGATGTCGTCACACGATGGCAACACGGCGCCGGCTCGGCCTTCGGCCCTGCGAGCTGCCACGAAAGTCCAGTTCACAGGGTTGGGTTGTGGTTGACAGCGGCGGTTCAGCCCGTGCCTGCGCCGAGCTCCTGTTTGAGATCGACCAGCACCGGGATCGGCCCGGGGTCGATTCCCTCGTCGCCGGCCATGTGGAGAGAGACGAAGTCGCCGATCAGAGCCAGATCGAGAAGTTGAGCCAGGTCCCCTTCACCCGAGGCCCGGACCTCCACCACGTCGGCCACGACCTCCCGCAACACGTCCGCCACCAGATCGAATCGGCGGCTGACCTGGGGGTGCTCGGCGTCGTGACGCAGGTTGACCAGGGTGATCAGCTGCCGGGTGACGTCCCCGTGCTGCCCCCACCCGGCCAGCTCGTTGTGGCACAGCTCGGGGTAGACGTTGAAGAAGGCCGGGCACTTGGCGTTCTCGTTGCACTGGGCCTTCCACCGGAGGGCGGCCGCCGCCCCGAGATCACCGGAGCTGTGGACGAGAGGGATGGTGCGCCCGATCCGGCGGGCCAGCTCCTCGGCCATGCTGCCTGGTCTGACCAGTTGATCGCGGCGGCGGCGGAGCTGCCCGACCGCCTGGTCCACCCACTGGAGGGCACCGGGGAACAGTCCGACCTCCTCCAGGAGCACCAGGGGGGGTATGGCCATGGCCCCCAGGGCGGCCCGCGGTTGGGGGATGTCGGTGGGCACCGGCACCACCGGCACGTCCCACTCGCCGGCCAGATTGACCAGGGACCCTCCCCCGGCCACCACGACCAACGAAGCACCGGCCTCGAATGCACTAGTGGCCGCCTCCAACGTCTCCTCGGTGTCGCCCGAGAACGAGATGGCGAACACCAGTGAGCCGGTACCCACGAAGTCGGGGGGTTCGTAGCCCTTGACCACGGTCACCGGCACCGGCATGAACGGGGCGGCCGCCGCCACCAGCACGTCGCCGGCCATGCCGCTGCCGCCCATGCCCAGGACCACCACGTTCTCCACCCGGTCGTGCCGGGGCAGGTCACCGATGCCCCGGGCCGCCGACACCGCCGCCTCGACCTGTTCGGGCAGCCCGGCGGTGGCCCCCCACATGTCGAGCGAGTCCACCGGCAGCGGTGATGCGGGAGCGGTTGCCGGTCCGCCGTAGCCGACGCTCACGACGGGGACACCCCGCCGGTGGTGCGGGCCCCGCCGGCCTCGGCCTTGGCCGTCAGGCGGTCGTGTTCGGCATCGTCGACCGTCGTCGCCTCGTCGATGAGCATGACCGGAATTCCGTCCTCTACCCGGTAGGCCCGGTGCAGGCGGGGGTTGTAGAGCAAGTTCTCGTCGTCGAAGTAGAGCAACGGTCCCTTGTCCTCGGGACAGGCGAGCACGTCGATCAGCAGTGGGTCGAGCGTCATCTTGTGATCCTCTCTGGCTCTGGTCGGACCCATTGGGGCCGGCCCGGACGGGGCCGGGCGAGTTGGCCGGCCACCGTTCAGGGGCCGGCCAACCGGGCGATATCGGCCTGCACCTCGTCCACGTGTGCCGCGCAGGCAGCGGCATCCCCGGCCTCCACGTTGAGCCGAAGGAGCGGTTCGGTGTTCGACGGCCTCAGGTTGTACCACCAATCGCCCCGGTCCACCGTCAGTCCGTCGAGACGATCAGCCGACCCGAGGGCGCCGCCGGCCTCCTCGACATGGGCGGCCATGGCTTCGACGGCGGCGGCGGGATCGTCCACCACGGTGTTGATCTCCCCCGAGTCGACATAGCGCTCGAACGGTCGCAGCAGTTCGGAAAGGGGCTGCCCGGTCACGCTCAGCAGCTCGAGCACGATGAGGGCGGCGATGATCCCCGAGTCGGCACGGTAGTTGTCGCGGAAGTAGTAGTGACCCGAGTGCTCACCGCCGAACACGGCACCGGTCTCCGCCATCACCTGCTTGATGAAACTGTGGCCCACCTTGGTCCGGATGCCGACTCCACCTCGTTCGGCGATGACCTCGGGGACGACCCGCGAGCAGATGCAGTTGTAGAGCACGGTGGCGCCCGGGTGCTTGGCCAGCATCGAGGTGGCGACCAGCGCGGTGGTGAGCGACCCCGACACCGGCTCGGCCCGCTCGTCCACCAAGAAGACCCGGTCGGCGTCACCGTCGAAGGCCAACCCCACGTCGGCACCGGCGCTCAGCACCGCCTCCTGCAGGTCGACCAGGTTCTCCGGTTGGATGGGATCCGCCGGGTGGTTGGGGAAGTTCCCGTCGAGCTCGGCGAAGAGGAAGTCGACCTTGAAGGGCAGGCCCTCGAACACCTTGGGCGCCACCAGGCCGCCCATCCCGTTGGCGGTGTCGGCCACCACCCGCAGGGGCCGGAGAGCGGACACGTCGACGAACGAACGGACATGGTCGGCGTAGGCATCGAGTACGGAGCGCTCGTCGAGCGGAGCCAGGCGGTCGGGGTCGAGCTCGGGTGGGCCGTCCGGTCCCCACTGGTCGAGGAGTGATTCGGCCATGGCCTGGATATCGGCCAGGCCGGTGTCGCGTCCGATGGGACGGGCGCCCGATTGGCACAGCTTCAACCCGTTGTACCGGGCCGGGTTGTGCGAGGCGGTGAACATGGCCCCGGGAGCGTCCAGACTGCCGGCGGCGAAGTAGAGCAGGTCGGTGGAGGCAAGACCGAGATCGGTCACGGCCACGCCTTCGGACCGGGCGCCATCGGCGAAGGCCCGGGACAGTTCGACTCCCGACTCGCGCATGTCTCGGGCCACCAGCAGGCGTGGGCTGTCCACGAATCGGGCCACGGCCATGCCGATGGCCCGGAACTGCTCGGCATTGAGCTCGTCGGGGACCACCCCCCGGATGTCGTAAGCCTTGAAGACGTTGGAGAGGCTGCCCATGGCCCGGCCATCCTAGCCAGCCCGTCCATGGTCACCGGAGGGTGGCCACGTCACCCCTCGATCCCGCCGGCCAGCATGCCGATCACGTCCTCGGCCATGGCGTCGCACAGGCCGGTCAACAGCTCCATCTGCTCCATCTGGCCCGGAACGGCCAGTAGTTGCTGGCGATCGACCGGGTTGAGCGGGGCCAGGTCGCACAGCTGCCAGGCCGTCTCGTCGTCACGACCGGTGAGGTCCAGATCGTGGGCCAGAGCGGGGAGCCGGCCCAGTTCGGACAGGAGCGAACGCAGCCGGCGCACGGCCAGTTCGGCGGTGCCGATGGCGTCGGGATCCCCACTGCCCGGGGCCACGGGGAACTCCTCCACCTCGGCGCGGGGATAGGGGTCGTCGGGCAGCCAACAGGTGACCCGCAGCCGCTCCTGGCCGCGGGCCATCACCAGCAACCGGCCATCGTCCAACCGGCCCACGTGGGAGATCCGGGTGACGGTGCCCACGTCGACCCTCTGGTCTCCGCCCCCCACTTCCGAGCCGCGGGCGATCAGCACCACCCCGAACTCGCCGTCGCCGTCCCCGTCCAGGCAGTCGGACATGAGACTCCGGTACCGCGGCTCGAAGACGTGGAGCGGGAGCACTGCCCCGGGGAAGTGCACCATGGACAGGGGAAACATCCCCAGGGTCCGGGTCGGCCGGTCGACCCCGCTCACGGTGCCGGCACCGGGGTGCCGGCCGTCCTCGATCGTCGGTTCCCCCGGTTCCCCCGGCGCCCCCGGCGCCCGGCGATGACCAGGCCCATCGCCACCACCAGCGCCACCAGCGAAATGGCGTCGCCGATCTGGTTCGAGGCGCTGGTCCCGTAGGTGAGGGTGACCTGGTGGCTGGTCGGGACCACCACCATCAAGTTGGGAGCCACCCGCCACGGACCGTCGGCCCCCGTCGACTTCCAGTTGGGGAAGTACGACACCTTGACCTCGACCGGGGTGCCGACCCGGCTGACGTGGAAGGACACCGAGCTGTCGGTCTGGGCCACGTCGGTTACCACGGTACGGGGTTCGGGCACGGCGGTCGGGCGGGTGTCGGTGGCCGCGATCCGCGCCCACGACGTCGGCCCACCGGCCGACGGCACCACGTTCCACCTGCCGGGATCGTCGTACCAGCTCACGGCCGGGGTCAGCCAGCTGCTCTGGGTGGGCTTGACGTCGTTCCACACCACCGGCTGGTCGACCAGGGGCTGGACCATCGAGGAGTCGCTCACCTCGTAGACCTTCCAGGTGGTGTCGAGGGCCTCGCCGTTGTAGTTGGTGCTCCAGGGTCCGGTGGAGGCCACCTGGGTGAGGGCGGGATCGGCGGCCGCCGCCTGCTCGACGGTGGTGGAGGAGGCGAGGAAGTACCGCACGCCGAGCTGCTGGAGGTGCTCGATCCCCAGGGGGACGTCGAGCCCGCTGTAGGGCAGCCCGACCACGGCGTCGGACGGGTTCACCGACAGCTCGTTCTGGTTGATGAAGTGGAAGGGCGTGGTGGTGGACGACTCGAAGAGCAGGCCCTCCATCGAGTCGACGCAGCCGTTGGTCCAGTAGGGCAGCAGCATGAGGGCCATGGTGGTGCCGAACCGGTTGAGCGACGGGTCGTACTCCCACATGGCCCGACCACACCCCTGGTCGGCACCGACCTTGGCCATCATCTGGACGACGGCGTGGTACTCGGCGTAGTCCGGCTTCTCCTGGTAGCCGCTGTAATTCCACTCGGCCCAGGCGCTCGGTTGGTCGGCCCCGACGGTCACCCCGACGTGGCTGAGGGCCGTGGCCGGCAGCACCAGGGGAGGCACCACGGCCAGACAGGCTCCGGCCAGGGCGACGAGCGGGCCGATCACCGCGCCCGGCAGGTTCCCCCCCGGGGTCGGCCGGCGGAACCGGCTGATGCGGTCGCCCGGTCGCCAGGCGATGCCCTGGGCCGTCCGGATGCGGTCCCGGACGACCGACACCCACAGTTCGAGCCGGCGCCGACGGTTCAGCCGGACAATGGCCGCCACGACCTCGGCCACCGCATAGCCGGCCATCAGGTACAGACAGAGGAACCAGAACGGGAGGAACCGGGCGTTGTAGAGCTTGTTGGCTGGATCGAGGCACACGGCGGCGGCCGACAGGCACGCCATGATCACGATGAACAGTGCCACCCGGTTCCGACGGGCCAACATCGCCACCAGACCGACGAGATCGGCGGCCAGCACCCAGCGGGCCGATCCCGGAAAGAGCAGGTGGGGGAAGCCCAACACCTTGGTGTATCCCATATTGGTGGTGTAGGCCTCTTCGGTGGTGAATGGCACGAGCCACCAGGCGGCCAGTCCCATTCCGATGGCGCCGGTGGTCGCCGACCACCACAGACGGCGCCCGAAGCGCCGGCGGGCCCGGGCACCCGGCACCCCCCGGGCGGCACTGCGGATGAGGTCGGCATCGAGCAGGAGCCACACCACGGCACCGGCTCCGGCGAACAGCGCCGGGAGGAGGTGGCACAGCAGCGTGACGGCGAACAGCACAGCGGCCAGGACGCGGTACCGGCCCGACCTCATGCCGGAGGCGAAGACACCGAGGAACAACAGGGCCACCGACAGGCTCAAGGAGAACGAGTACTCCCCGGCCAGCGTGGACAAGATGTTGCCGCCGTAGATCGAGAAGCTGGGCTCGAACAAGAAGGGCAGGGTGGCGGCGGCCAGGCACGCCGGGGCCGGGTCCCTCAGCCCGGCCAGCCGTCCGAAGGCCCAGGCGCACACCGGCAGGGTCAGCGTCCCGAGCACGGTGACGAACTTGAAGGCCACGTTGTAGGTGACCACGGTGTTGAACAGCACGGTGATCAGGCCCGGGAGCGGGAAGTAGAAGGTGTACAGCGGATAGCCGTCGTACCAGTCGGGATCCCACCCGGTGAGCTGGCCGTGGGTCAACAGGTTGGACTTCAGGTAGGCCGGCAGCATCACGTGGGCGCCGGTGTCGCCTCCGGCCGTGGTGGTGTTGGCGATCAGCAACGACGGGTGCAGCTGGCTCAGGGCCACCAGGGTGACGCCGGCCACGGCGATGAGGTTCGCCCAGCCGGGCCAAGCCGACCGGCGGGTCAGCCGGTGGGGACGGACCGGGCCACCCTCCGGTGTGGGGCGGTCCAGGACCGGAGCCGAGGCCACGGACGGGGCGGCCGGCACGTGCGGGGCGGTCACTTCGGAAGTCACCTCAGAACAGCACCCCGTGCCCGAGTCCGGCCGGTCCGATCACGGCGGCGGCGGCCACCGCCACCAGGTTGAACGAGGCGTGGGCGGCCATGTTCATGCCCAGGCGACCGGTCCGGTAGGAGACCACCGACAAGATGATGCCGAAGGTGGCCAGCCCGAGTAGCTGAAGGGACTCGGCGTGGGCCAGGCCGAAGAGCACACCGGTCACGATGACGGCCAAGGTGGGTCCCACCCACCGCCCGATCGTCCCGAACAGCCGGGCCAGTGAGCGCAGCAGCACCCCGCGGAAGAACAGTTCCTCGAAGAAGGGCGCCCCCACCACGGTGAAGATGGCGATGACGGCGAAGCTGGCCCCGTGCGATCCCCCGGTCAGCTTCTGGCTGGGGGCATCGAACCGCTGGTTGAAGTTGTGCACGTGGTGGGAGATGGGGATGTACATGAGCGCCACCACGAACTGGCCCCCCACTCCGATGGGGATCCCGATCAGGTCGGCCCACTTGAATCGGAGTCCGAGGTCTCGGCGGAAGCTCTTCGTGCCCCGGACGCCGGTGGCCAGCCAGGCCGAGCCGAAGAACCCCGCCCACAGCCCCAGCAGGGTGGAGACGATGTACCAGGTCGGGGGCTCGCTGAGGTTTGCCAGGGCGGAGATGGAGCTGTGGTTGCCGCTGATGGCCGCAGTCACGGACACGAAGATGCCGGCCAGCACCTGACCACCGAGGAAGCCCAGGGCGGCGAACAGGAGCCAGGTCCAGGCCGTGGAGCGCGTGGAAGGGGCGCCCCCTGCCGCCAGCTGCAGGCCGAGGGAGACGTCAGGCCCCCCGGGAGGCGATCCCGACGATCCCGAGGATTCCGACGATCCCGGGGCCCATCCGGGCGCGGTCTGAGGCGGCGGCGGTGCCCACCCCGGCGGGGGGGCCGAAGGCGGAGGTGGCGCCCATCCCGCAGGCGGCGGGACCGGAACATCCCGGCCGGCGATCGGCTCGGCGGCGGGCACACCGCCTCCAGGCGCGAGAGGGTCCACCCCGGGTTCGGACCGCTCGATCACCCTTCCACGTTACCGATGGGAGGTCGTCCACACGCAGCGGGGCGGCCCGATGCCTCCGACGGCCGCTCGGGCGCATAGCATGGCCGGGTGACTCCGCCCAACCCGAATGTACCCGGGGGCCCTCCGGGGACCGGTGGCCCCGGACAGGACGCGCCGGCGCCGAACAAGAACCGCATGGTGCTCTACGTGGTGATCGTGGTGGCGGTCCTGGCGGTGCTCGTCGTCCCGAACCTGGTCCACAAGTCGACCACCAACACACTGAGCTACAACTCCTTCCAGAGCGACATCCAGAGCAAGCAGATCAAGAACGCCAGCGTCGACCAGTCCACCGGGGTGATCACCGGTGATCTGACCAACGGGGGCACCTACACCGTCCAGGGTCCCAACCCGGTCGTCGACTCCGAGCTCAACGCCCTCAAGCCGCTGGGCTCGAACTACCACCTTGTTTCCGGAACGACGAATCCCCTGCTCGGCATCTTGCTCGAGTGGGTCCTTCCCCTGGCCATCCTCGGCGGTATCTTCTTCTACATCAGCCGAAAGGCGCAGGGTCAAATGGGAAGCATCATGTCCATCGGCCGGTCGAAGGCGAAGCTGTACTCCACCGAGCGGCCCTCCACCACCTTCGACGACGTCGCCGGCTACGACGGGGTCAAGCTGGAGATCAGCGAGGTGGTCGACTTCTTGAAGACGCCGGCCAGGTTCAAGGACATCGGGGCCCGGATCCCCAAGGGCATCCTGCTGGTCGGTCCACCCGGGACCGGGAAGACACTGCTGGCCCGGGCGGTGGCCGGGGAGGCCGGCGTGCCCTTCATGTCGGTGAGCGGGTCCGACTTCATGGAGATGTTCGTGGGAGTGGGGGCCAGCCGGGTCCGCGATCTGTTCGCCACCGCCCGCAAGCAGGCCCCGGCCATCGTGTTCATCGACGAGATCGACTCCATCGGCCGCAAGCGGGGCGCCGGGCTCGGAGGAGGACACGACGAGCGCGAGCAGACCCTCAACCAGATGCTTTCGGAGATGGACGGGTTCGATCCGACCGAGGGCATCGTCGTGATGGCCGCCACCAACCGGCCGGACATCCTGGACGCCGCCATCCTTCGCCCCGGTCGCTTCGACCGCCAGATCGTTGTCCCCCTGCCCGACCTCGACGAGCGGCTGCCCATCCTCCAGGTGCACTGCAAGGACAAGAGGGTCGACCCGACCGTCGACCTCGGCACGGTGGCCCGGGGCACACCGGGGATGAGCGGGGCCGACTTGGCCAACCTGGTCAACGAAGCTGCCCTCCACGCCGTACGGCGGGGATCCAAGGTCATCCAGAACGTCGACTTCGAGGCGTCGCGCGACCGGGTACTGATGGGTCAGCGGCGCGAGAGCCTGGTCCTGTCGGGGGCCGAGAAGGAGCGGGTGGCATTCCACGAAGGTGGCCACGCCGTGCTCGCCTACGTCCTGCCCGATGCCGACCCGGTCCACAAGGTGACCATCCTGCCCACCGGCATGGCCCTCGGCGTCACCATGCAGCTGCCCATGGAGGAACGCCACATCCATCCCCGCCAGCACATCGAGGACTCGCTGGCCGTCCGGATGGGCGGCCGGGCGGCCGAGCTGCTGGTGTACGGGGACCTCTCCACCGGGGCGAGCAACGACCTGGTGGGGAACACCGAACTGGCCCGCAAGATGGTGCGGGAGTGGGGCATGAGCGACAAGATCGGTCCCATGGCCTGGGGATCCCAGGGGCAGGTGTTCCTGGGCGAGGACCTCATGCACACCCGTGACTATTCGGAGCACACCAGCCAGATCATCGATGACGAGGTCGAGATCATCTTGCGCGAGCAGGAGCAGCGGGCCCTCGAGGTGCTGGCCCGCCACCGTGGCGGCCTCGACGCCGTGGCCCGCGCCCTGCTCGACGAGGAGACCATCGACGGCGACACGGTCGGCCGCCTGGTCGACACCGCCTACGGGCGCCCGGTCCACGAGCACGGGGTGAAGTCGGTTCCCCCGATCTTCGTGGCGTCCCAGCATGGTCCCACCGGCTCGGAGAACGCCGACGGCCCACCCGAACAGCCGGCCGACTCCTCGGTGGACGATACGCCCGGCACTCCGGCGGATAGCGGGACGGCCGGGGCCGGTGCCTCCGGGGCTTCCGGTGCCGCCGGCTCGGACACGCCGGTGGACAGTGGAGTGTCCGGCGCCAGCCGCGCCAGCGACCAGTCCGGAGCCACGAACCCGGCCGACCCGGGACCCAAGGGCGGGGAGGGCAACAGCGGGTCGGATCCCTGGCCGCCACCTCCGCCACCACCCAACGGCCACCGGCCCCAGGCCCAGTCGCCCCTGCCGTCCCAACCGGCATCCAAGCCCTGGCCCAAGCAGGCACCCTGGCCGCCGCCTCCACCTCCGGCATCCCGATAGTCCGGGCTCCTGGCTTCGCGGCCCGGCACTTCGGGCTCAGGCCACTTTCTCCATCTTCTTGCCTGGACCTGTCATCCGCCCTGCGTCCCTCGGCCATTCACTTCTGGAAATAACATTCGGTCAGAACGTTATTCGTAGAAGTTCCACGGCAAGACCCGCGGGGATCGCCTCCCCCGGTGCCCCACCGGAACACCCGGCGAATCGGGCCGACCGTCGATCCGGTGGAGACCGACCGGGCCGGAGGATGCCAGGATGCTCCCGTGATCGACCATCTCTCAATTCAGTGCGCAGACGTGGCGGCGAGTGCGGAGTTCTACGACACCGTGCTGGCTCCGATGGGTGGTGAACGTGTGGCCGACTTCGGCGACGTCATCGGCTTCGGCGTCCCCCCGAACGCCGAGCTCTGGATCGGACCCCGCCGGACCGGCCATGGATTCCGCGAATCCCACATCGCCTTCACCGCCGTCGACCGGGACGCCGTGGACGCCTTCTTCGAAGCGGCCCTGTCGACCGGTGCCGACGTCTTGTACCCGCCCCGGGAATGGCCCCAGTACCACGACTGCTATTACTATTACGGCGCCTTCGTCCGGGATCCCGACGGCAACAACGTCGAGGCGGTGTCGCACTCCCGGCCCTGACGCCGGGACCCGGGCTACGGGGCGACCCGCCTCAATCCACTACTGCCTCCACGATCAGGCCCGGGTCGGCGGCATGGCGGGCCACCCGCAGTTCGTACCGGCCCGGTCGAACCACCATGGCGTGGGAGCCGACGTCGCGCTCGGCCAGACTCGCCGGCGGCACGACCACCTCGACGTCGGCCGTCCGGCCGGCCGGGAGTTCGAGGCGGACGAATCCCGACAAGCGGGCCGGGCGGTCCGAACCCAGCCTTCGGGCGTAGACCTGGACGACGTCTGCGCCGGCCCGCCGACCGGTGTTTCGAACGCCCATCCGGACCCGCAGGGCCCCGTCGACCACGGTGACCTCGGGTCGTTCGTGGGCGAAGGTCGTGTAGCTGAGCCCGAACCCGAACGGGTAGGCCGCCGGCGTACCTCGACGGTCCAGATGCCAGTAGCCGTGCCACGCGTCGTACTGGAACGAGGTGGCATCGGCTTCGAAGGTCGGGAGGTCCGAGTCCCGGACCGGCACGCTGAAGGGGAGCCGCCCCGTCGCATCCACTCTGCCCAGCAGCACGTCGGCCAGCCCGTGCCCGCCCTCCATGCCCGAGTACCACGCCTGGACCACGGCCGGAACGGACCGGTCCCACTCCGAGATCACGATGGCGCTGCCGGCGACGAGCGCCACCACCGTCCGCGGATTGGCCGCCGACACGGCCCGGATGAGGGCCACGTCGTCATCGTGGAGGTGTAACGACACCCGGTCTCCGCCCACCGCGAAGCCGCCGGGCTCGGGGCGGCGGGCGACATGGTCCGGTGGCTCGATCAACCGTTCGGTGGCGATGCTGTCGGTGAAGCGTCCGACCAGGTCAGGGTCGTCCTCCCCCGGAAACAGGTCGACCAGGTGCGAGGTGGCGAACTCGCCGATGAACTCTCCTTCGTCCGCCCGGGTGTAGCCGACCACCACCACGGCGAGGTCGGCCGTGGCGGCAAGCGCCGCCGCCCGACCGGCATCGGCTCCGTCGTCCTCCAGCAACGCCGCATCCGGGAGGGCGAAGCGGATCCCGTCGGCCACCGTGGCCGCCTCCGGGGCCCACACGTCGCTCGACCCGCCGTCCCCCAGGTTGACCTCGGCGGCCAGCCTGCCCACCAGTGCCACCGATGACAGGGAGGCCGGGTCGAGAGGGAGGACGGCGGCCCCGTCCACCGGCTCATTGCGGAGCAGCACCACCGACTTGGCCGCCGCCTCCCGGGCCAGGGCCCGATGGGCCGGTCCGGCGAGCACCGACCGGTCGGGAGGCGGACCGGACAGCACATCGGCGAAGCGCATACGGGTGGCCACCACCCGCTCGACTGCTCGATCCACCTCGGCCCAGGTGAGATCCACACCCTCCAGGCCGCCCGTCAGGTGACCGGCCCGGATCATGCGGTAGGGCATCTCCACGTCGAGCCCGGCCCGAACCGAGCGGGCGGCGTCCCGTATGCCGAGGATCCAATCGCTGATGACGAAGCCGTCGAATCCCCACTCGTGGCGCAGCACATCGGTCAGCAAAGACCGGTTGTCGCCGCACCACTCGCCGTTGACACTGTTGTACGCACTCATCACCACGGCCACGCCCTCGTCGACGATCCGCTTGAAGTGGGGCAGATAGACCTCGTGGAGGGCGACCTCGTCGACGGTGATGTCGACCTGGAAGCGCGAGTTCTCCATCGAGTTGCAGGCGAAGTGCTTGACGCAGGCCATGGCGTGGCGCTGGACGCCCCTGGTCAGAGCGGCGCCCATCTCCCCGACGTGGTGGGGGTCCTCGCCGTAGGTCTCCTGGGCGCGCCCCCACGCCGGGTGCCGGAGGACGTTGACGCACACTCCGCCGTACAGATCGGCCCCGACCGCCCGGAGCTCTTGCCCGATGGCATCGCCGATGCGCTCCTCGAGATCGAGGTCCCAGGTCGCCCCGCGGGCCATGCTCACCGGAAAGCAGGTCGCCTGGTCGACAACCACCCCACGGGGACCGTCGGAGAAGGAGAAGCCCGGAAGCCCGAGCCGGTCGACCCGGGCCGCCCGGAACGGACTCTTGTGGTAGCCGGACTCCCCCAGATAGGTCAGACCGGCCCAGAAGGGGGCGTCACCGTCGAGACACCAGAGTTTCTCGTCGGGCGTCATGGCCGACACCACGGAGCGGGCGTGGTCCGACCACCGGTCCCCGGACTCGACGGTCCCGTCATCGATCACCGGGTCATTGTGGCAGTTGTCCGAGGTCGCCGGGGGACGGCGCCCGTCCGGCTACCCGGGGGCCGGGGCCCGGTCCGTCTCAGCCGACGAAGGGGAACCCGGTCGACGAGACCACTCCCGCCGTACCGGTGGGCCAGCTGTCCTGTTCCACATTGACGGGCTGGGTGGCCGACACGGTCAGGGGCTCGAGGCCACCGACCAGCTGGGGGCCCAGCACCATCAGGCGCCCGGGGCCGACCGTGACCACGGCCAGGGGGCGGCTGGACCCGAGACGGGCGATGGTCACCCGGGACGCCGTCGATCCTGGATCGGCCACAGCCAGAGAGTTCAACTTGGCGTTGGGCGATCCGGGTGTACCGGGGATCCCCGGGCCGGGGACCAACCACCGGTCGGCCGCCGTCACCGTCCCGGCCGACGAGCCCCACACCGGGACCTGAGCGCCGGCCGCCGCCTCGACCGTCCTCCCCACCACCACGGGGGCATCCGACTCGATGGTCAACGAGTACGGAACCTGCTCGGGCAGCCCGTTGGCCCCCGAGGCGGTGAACACCGCCGTCGAGAAGGGGGCGACAGACACCTGCTTGGGGACCACCGAACCCGACGGCAGGCCCACCACCACGGTGGCCGTGGCCGTGGTGCCGCCCGGGTTGGCCAGGGTGAAGTCGACCGAGGACCCGGGGGCGGCCGTCTCCGACTCGGTGGTGGTCTGGGCGAAGCGCCAAACCGTGGAGTCCTCCGGTGCCCCCAGCTGCACCGACAGCCCTCCGGTGGCGCCCGACCCCCACTGCTGGAACTGGGCGCTGACCACCGATCCCGACTCGGCACTGACCAGGGTGGCGATGGCCGACACGTTCTGGACGAAATCGCCCACGTTCTCGACCACCAACTGACCGGGCGGCACCACCAGGCCCTGGTAGGTCTGGGGGGACACCTTTCCCGATCCGGTCAGGAACGAGATGTCGACCACCGCCTCGGTGGACGACGGGTTCAGCAGGGACAGGGTGACGGTGTTGCCGGTGGTGGTGGATCCGCCGGCGAACCACCAATCGGGCGACGTCTGGGAGGCGCACGGCGCCATGCTCCAGCCATTGGGGCCGGAAACCACCTGGTCGGCCACGACTCCGCCCCCGTCGAAGACGAAGGAGGCGGCAACGTCACCACCGGGCAGGCCGGCGTACGGGTCGAAGGCCCCGCTTCCAAAGGCAGGGACGGACACCTCGCTGCGGGCTGAGGGCACGGTTCCGCCCGCGGTGGCCGTCCCCACCGCCGTCGCCACGCCGGTCACGGCCCGGGGCGTGGAGTTGGTGAGGAAGATGATGTCGGAGGCCGCCGTCCCCGACCCGGCCGTGCAGAAGGCCGACGACGAGTAGGCGCCCGATGGTGGGATGGGAACGGCGTCGTAGAGCCCGGCAGCCGGGGCCGCCGTCGAAGGCGGGAGGAGCGCGGCTGATCACCGCCACCACGATCACCACCGCCAAAACGGCGGACACGGCCGCCCACCGCCCCCGGATGGTGCCGAGGGAGGCACGGCGTCCCCTGCCGGCCACCAGCGCCGGATGGTTCGAGTCGTCGGGTCGCCGCCGACGGGTGCGCTCTTCGGCGGGGCCGGTGGGCTCGGTGGGGCCGGTGGGCTCGTTGGGCTCGGCGGGCTCGGTGGGGCCGGCGGGCTCGGTGGGGCCGGTCACGGCCCGACCTCGACCGCTACGGGTTCGGCGTCGGCCTGGACCGGCTCGGGGGTGACGGGCCCCTCGGTGGGGTCATCCCCCCCGGACCCGAGCCGCTCCCGGCGGCGTCGGAGACGCCACCCGGCGAGACCCAGGCGCCGGTCGAGCAGGACGGCGACGGCCACCACCCACAGCAGCACCGAGTACAGCCCGGTCAACAGGGGCAGGATCCCCCCGCCGAAGCGCAGCGTGCCCACACCGGAGTCCACCCGATAGCTGCCGGCCCAGCCGAACGAGGGGCGCTCGACCGCCGTACTGCCGTCGGCGCCCACCAGGCTCCACCGTCCGGCCGGGGCCAGGGCGCTGAGCACGGTGCCTCTCGGCAACGCACCTCGGTAGGACAGCGAAGCGATCTCACCGGGCAGGACGGGAACGGCACCGGGGACGATGCTCGTCCCCGGGGACCCGGTCAGGGGACCGGGATCCGACGGTCCGTTGGCCACCGTGGCACCGGCCGGTACGGCCGCCCTCTCGGGAATCCACGCGGTGTTCTGGTAGACGGTGATACCCGAGCCGGAGATCACCGGGTCGAGGTCGAGCTGGGCGGACAGCGCCGACGTCAGCTGGGCCGGCACCGGGTACTCCGGTGGGCTCTGCTCGCCACTGATCTCGGGGGCGAGCGAGGTGAGCAGCACCACGTAACGGACACCGGCCGGGGCCAGCATCCGCCCCAGTTGATTGGTGCGGTCGGACATGGCCTGGTCGACCGAGGAGCCGAGTCCGGCGGCCGGCCCGGGCCCGGCGGCGTTCCACAGCCATCGGGCGTCGGGCGGGCCGTCCTCCGACGTGGCATAGGCCAGCCCGTTTCCGACGCTCCACGATCCGAGGTTCAACGACCGCGGGTCACCCAGCCACAGCACCCGGAACGCCCCGGCCGCCGACTTGGAACGCATCCACGACACCGACTGGCTGAAGTCGTTGACGGGCAGGTTCCAGCGACCGGGGAGGGCCGACACCAAGGTTGGGAGCGACCCGAGCACCACCATGATGGTTGCCACCACCACCACCACCTGCCGCCATCCGAACGTCGCCGCCCGCAGATCCTCCTCGAAGGCGGCGATGCCGAGTCCGATGGAGGCGGCGACGGCCATGGCCGCCGGTCCCAACAGAACCAGTGGATCGATGGCCAGGCTGCCGGTCCATCCCCGATCGATGACCCACGCCACCACCCAGAAGACCAGGGCGATCGACCAGAAACGGACGGCCCACCGGAACCGCTCCCCCCGGGCCAGCACCAGTGGCACGACCGCGGCCACGGCAAACCCCCAGGCCAAGGGGGAGACACCGATCGGTCCGGCGGCGAAACGGAGCAGCGCCCCCCACGATGCCGCCTGCGACGCGGCCACCGGCACACCGAACACCGAGACCGCCCCCCGCCCGGCAGCCAGGACACCGATCAGCCAGGGCAGGCAGATGACCGCGGCCACCAGCGTGGACCCCACGGCCAGCGCCAGAGCCCGTCGGGTCGAGCGCCAATCTCGGCCGATGCACGAGGAGACGACCAGGGCGAAGCCGGCCAACAGGACCACCACGGCGGCGGCAGGGACGAACGAGACCGAGCACGGCTTCGAGGAGACCGAGGGCCAACACGGCCCGGACGGCCGGATGCCGGCCCGACTGCAGCAGGCGCCACCGTCCCGGGGCCGGGGCCCCGTCGTCTGGCCCGGGCCGCTGGTACGGGGCGGTGCCGGTGGCCCGGAACAGCCGGGCCAGCACCCAGGGGGTCCCGGCATAGACCACCAGAGCGCCCCACCGCCCGAGGGCCAGGGCGTTGTACGGGAGGGCCATGGCCAGGTAGGCCAGCCCGGCGATCAGCGAGGCCCGCTGGGAGCCGAAGGGGCGCAGGAGACGGACCGCCCCCCAGGCGCCGAGAGGGATGCAGGCGAAGACGAGGACCTTCTGGGTCAGCCCCATCGCTCCGAGCAGCACCGTGCCGACCAGCCCGGACAGGGCCAGGGCCGGCGCTGCCGGAGCCGTCGTCCCCACCCCCGAGGGGTGCCATCCCGTGAAGAACTGGGACAGGGTCGACGCCCACCCGGGGAAGGGCACGAATTGACCGACCTGGGGAAGCCGACCGGTGAGGATCCCGCGGGAGCCGACCAGGACGATCAGGCCGGCGGCTATCCATGTCAGGGTCCTGATCCGCCTGTTCACCCGGCCACGGGCCGGCGGCGGCGCCGACCGGTTCCGGTCCGTCGTGGCCGCCCGGTGGCCGGAGCCGACATCCTCGGCGTCCTCGGCGTCCTCGGCTCCCTCGGCGTACTCGTCGTCCTCGGCGTCGTCGGCGGCGGCCAACTCATCGGCGTAGGCACCGTGGAACCCGTACTGGAAGACCCGGCGGCCATAGGTGGACAACCGGGCGCTGCCGGCGATCTGGAGCTGGCGGATCTCCTTGTCGGCCAGGCGGCGGTGGCCCTTCAGGACCTTCCGCTGGCCCCGGATCACCGACAGGCGACCGAGGTTCCAGCGCCAGGCGCGCACCACCGCCCGGGCCCGGGCCCGGTCGCCGGCCACCTCGGCCACGATGACCTCGCCGATCGCCAGCACCAGCACTTGGGGAAGGACCCGGACGAGGTTGAACGGGCCGTAGCACTTGAGGACGGCCAGCAGCTCGTGGCGGCGCTGGAGCTCCTGGAGGGTGACGGGTTCCGCCGGCGGCCCGTCGCCGTGGTCGGAGCCGGGCAACAGGCTGTCGACGGACCGAGAACCGGAGGCGATCTCCTCCAGGTGCCGCACCCGGGCATCGGGGGCGACGATGATCCTGGCTCCGACGACCTGGGCCCTCCAGCACAGGTCGAGGTCCTCGCCCATGGCGACGATGGCTGGATCGAACCCCCCGAGCTCGTCGAACAGGTCGGCCCGCACCAGCGTGGCCCCGCCGGGGGCGACGAAGACGTCCCGCACGGCATCGTGCTGACCGTGGTCGATCTCGTAGGTGTGGACCCGCTCCACCACCGAACCGGCCTTGTCCACGGCCATGCCCACGTGGATCAGGCGCTCGGGGTCGTCCCAGCTGACCACCTTGGGCGCCACCACCCCGGCGTTGGACCGGAACGCCTCTTCGACCAACAGGTGGACGGTGTCCGGGAACAAGGCGACGTCGTCGTGGCACAACAGGTAGTAGGCCGCCCCGTCGACCATGGCGCTCACCTCGTCGATGGTGGCGCCGAAGCCACGGTTCTCCTCGAACCGACGCACGTAGGCGGTGGGGAGGACGGCGGCCACCCGAGGGGCTACGTCCTCGGCACTGGCCGCATCCAGCACCAGGATCGAGAGCTCCGCATAGTCCTGCGAGGCCAGCGAGGCCAGCGTCTCTTCGAACCACGAACCGGGATCGTGGGCGACGACGACGGCGACGACCGGCGGGGCCAGTGTGTCCATCAGGGGTCAGAGGCTATCGGGCTGGAAGTGGAGTGAGGTGTCTTCCCAGCTCACCGCACCACCGGCCCACCCCGTGGCCCGGGTGCTTGCAACTGTTAAACACACCGTATACACTTGCATCCATCAGGACCGAGATCACGACCGTCCGTCGGTCGACCCCGATCCTGACCGACGAAGTCCCCGAGACCGGCGATTGCCCGATCGACGGGGCGAAGCAGAAGGAGAGCACCATGCCGACGATCAAGAAGCCAGAGATCAAGTTCCCCGAGTTCAACACCGACCTGACCAAGGCGGCCAAGGATGTCGCCGCGGTGGCCAAGGACGCCACCTACGTGGTGATCGGGGCCGGGGTGCTCGGATTCCAGCAGGCGCAGGTCCAGCGCCAGGAACTCCTGAAGCGGCTCTCGGATCCCAAGGCGGATTTCGAAGGAGGGTGGCATCGGTCCGCAGCGACATCAGCGGCGCCCTCCACACCGTCGACACCACCGTCGAGAGCCTGATGGAGCGGTTCGAGGAGATCATCGAGCGGCTGGAGTCAGCGGTGGCCCCCCTGGAGGACCACCTCCCGCCCCAGGCCCGTGCCGTGGCCAAGCAGGCCCACGTCCAGGCCAAAGAGGCACGGACCCAGATCCGCAACCGGCGACCCAGCGCCGCCGCCTGACCGCCGATCGCCTGAGGCGCCCAACGTCCCACCCGGGGCGACGGGCGCCTCAGGCGCGTGTCCGCGCCAATAGGCGAGGACGTCGGCCAGGGTCTGTTCCAGCGGGATGAGCGGCTCCCACCCGGTGGCCTCGACCAGCCGGCCGGGATCCCCCCGGAGCACCGGTACCTCGACCGGTCGGACCAGTGACGGGTCGGTCTCGAACTCGAGGGTGGTGCCGGCCAACCCGAGCAGGTCGTCGGCGATCTGACGGATCGACACGTCGCGGCCCGAGCACACGTTGTAGACCCCGCCGGCCCGGCCCGATCCGATGAGGAGCCGGTAGGCGCGCACCACGTCCCGGACATCGGTGAAGTCACGACGGGCCGACAGGTTCCCCACCGGAATGGTGGGGGTCCCGGCCGCCTCGGCCTCGACGATCCTCTTGGCCAGGGCGGGCACCGCGAAGTTGGGGGTCTGACCCGGACCGATGTGGTTGAAGGGTCGAACGGTGATCACGTGCTGTCCGTGTCCGAGCCACGCTTGGGCGACCAGGGCTTCCGCCGCCAACTTGCTGGCCGCGTAGGGCGTCAGCGGGGCGGTCCCCGATTCCTCGGTGAGGGGAAGCCGCGAGGGGTCGGTGACGGCCCCGTAGACCTCGGCCGAGCTGGTCACCAGGACCTTGGGGTCGCTCCCGCACTTTCGGGCCGCGGCCAGCACGGCACCGGTGCCGATCACGTTGACCTCGAGCACCCGGAGCGGTTCGTCCCACGACTCCCCCACGTGGGTCATGGCGGCCAGGTGGTAGACGGCATCGGGGGCGGCGTCGGACATGGCGGCCAGCAGGGCCGCCGGATCGGTCACGTCGACCTCCTGGTCGATGGCGACCACGTGGTCCCCGAGGTCCGCCAGATGGTCAGCGAGCCAGGTGCCGACGAAGCCACGACCGCCGGTGATGAGGGAGCGCACGACGGGTCACCCTACTGTCTGGCCACCCGGGCCAGCACCTCCGTCGAGCGTTCCGCTTCCGGCTGCGTACCGGTATGCCTCCATGTGGCTCCGGGCGCTGGCCTCCCAGGTGTGGTCGGCGGCGATGGCCAGGCCCCGCTCCCTCCGCTGATTCCGCCGACCGGCCGGGTCGTTCGACGGAACCGACCCCAGAGCGGTGTCGAGGGCTTCGGCCAGTTCGACCACGTCGCCCGGCTCCACCAGCACGGCGGCATCACCGGCCACCTCGGCCATAGCCGTCCCCGAGGTGGTGACCAGAGGGGTGCCGCAGGCCAGTGCCTCCAGGGCCGGCAGACCGAATCCCTCGTAGAGGGCGGGGTAGACGGCGGCGGTGGCCGAGCGGAGCAGAGCCGGTACGGCGGCGTCGGGCACGTAGCCGGGGCGCAGGATCCGGGACGCCACCCCGGAGTCGGCCACGGCCCGCTCGAGTTCGGGAACGCCCCATCCGGCCCCCCCGGCCAGCACCAGTAGCGCGTCGGGGTGGGCCCGGGCGGCCCGGCTGAACGCCGCCACCAGCGAGGGCACGTCCTTGCGCGGTTCCATGGTCCCCACGAACAGCAGATAGGGCCGACCGTCGACCAGCCGGGCGTCGACCCGGGCCAGCAGGCGGCCGTCGTCGCCGGCCCCCGCCTCGTCGGGACGGAAGCGGTCGGTGTCGACGCCGTGATGGGCCACGAACACCTCGGCCGTCACCGGGCACCAACGGGCCAGCTCCTCGGCGGTGACCCGGCTGGGGCACACCACCGCCGCCGCCCGTCGGGCGGCCACCGTGATGGCCCGCCGGAACAAGAGGGCCTTCGACCGCTGGTGCCAGGCCGGCGCCTCGAAGAAGCTGAGGTCGTGGAGGGTGACGACCGCCGGCACCGGAGACCGCTCGGGCATGGTGTAGTGCGGACCGTGGTGGACGTCGACGTGCCGGGCCGAGACCAGGTCGGGCAGGCGCACCTGCTCCCAGGCCAGGCGGAGGGGACGCGGTCCGGGGGCTGACGCCGCCAGCTCGGCCGCCGGAGCCACGGCGCGCCACCGCCGCCGGTCGTTGCTGCGGGAGAACACCACCAGGTCGACGTCGGCCCGGCGGTCGAGCGCCGAGGCCAGCTCCAGCGTGTAGCGCCCCGCCCCCACCGGATCGGCGGGCACGGCGGTGGCGTCGTAGGAGAGGCGAAGGGGGCGCTCACCCACCGGGGGCTCCCGGCGATGCCGTGCGTGCCCCTACGACCTCGTTCCACACCGCCAGATGACGCCGGGCCACCGACGACCAGGCCAGCTGGCCGGCGCGCCTGGACCCGGCCAGCGCCAGGCGCTCCCGCCGGCCGTCGTCGGTGGCCACCACCAACAGGCCGTGGGCGATGGAGTCGACGTCGTGGGGATCGACCTCGAAGGCGGCCCCGGCCGTACTGGGCAGGGGGCTGGCCACCACCGGGGCGCCGAAGGCCATGGCCTCCACCGGCGGGAGGCCGAACCCCTCGACGAGCGGAACGTAGGCCAGGAGCCGGGTGGTGGCGTACAGAGCCGACAGCTGTGGTGCCGAGATGGCACCGGTCAGCACCACGCCGGCGCCCGGCTCGATCGGCTCTCCCCAACCGGCCGGACCGACCACCACCAAGGGCCAGGGCTCGGGCAGCTCGCTCCTGATCCGCCGGTAGGCCCCGATCAGCCGGCGCAGGTTCTTGCGGGGTTCGAGGGTACCCACGCTCAGCAGGAACGGTCCGTCGACGCCCATCCGGGACAGGAGGGCGGCGCCCGACTCGAGGTCGGGCGGGGGCAGATGGTCGGACCCCATGGGGATCACGACCACGGCATCCGGCGGGGCCCCGGCCTCCCGCAGGTCGTCGGCCACCGTCTCGGCCGGCACGATGAACCGCTCGGCCCGTCGCAGGGCCCGGCGCAGGGCGGCATCGTGCCACCGCCGGCCGCGGGCGGGATAGGCCTCGGGCACCCGTCGCCACAACAGGTCGTGGACCGCGGCCACCAGCACCGCCGTCCCCGGCTCGACGGTGGCCAGCGAGATAGTGTGGACCACGTCGCACCCAGGGGCGGCTCGTACCAGGCCGTGGTCCCAGGCCCGGGTGAGCAACGGGCCCGGCAGGTGGGAGATGCGCAGGGGGTGGCCTAGCTCGGCCAGCGGGTCGGGTCCGCCCCGGAAGCCGCGTGGGCGGCTGGCGGTCAGCTCCACCTCCGGCCGTTCCCGGGGGTCGAGCGAGTCGAGGCCCTGGAGAAGGCCCAGCGCGTACGTGCCGGTGCCGCCCGAAGCCGGTCTCCTCAGGTTCTGGACCAGCATCGACACCCGCATCACATCACCTCTCCGGGCGTCGGCCCGGCGCCGCGGTGGGCGCCGGGCCCGCCGACCGAGACCCGGGCTTCCGCGTAGAGGTCGGCCAGGCCCCGGGCGCAGGCCTCCCAGCTGAACCCGGAGCTCCGGCGCAGACCCCGGGTCACCAGACCGTCGATCTCCGCCCCTCCGGCCAGCACCCGGCTCAGGGCGGCGGCCAGGGCCTCGGGGTCGGACGGGTCCACCAGGATGGCGCCGTCCCCGACCACCTCGGGAATGGCTCCGACGGCGGTGGCCACCACGGGCACGCCGGCCGCCATGGCCTGCAATGGCGGGAAGCCGAACCCCTCGTAGCGCGATGGGTAGGCCAGGGCCGAGGCGGCGCCCAGGGTGGTGGCCAGGTCGTGGTCGTCCAGGTACCCGGGACGTACGATGCGCGACCGGACGGGCGAGGCCTCGACGGCGGCGGCGAAGGCGTCCGCCCCCCACCCGTCACCGCCCACGATCACCAGGGCCACGTCCGGATGGTCGGCGGCCACCGGTGCGAAGGCCGACACCAGCGTGGGGTAGTCCTTGCGCGGCTCGATGGTCCCGACGGCCAACACGTAGCGCCGGCATCCCTCGGGCAACCGGACCGGGACGGGGCCCGGACGGTGGGCGGCCGGGGGGAGCGGTGGGATTCCGTGGTGCACGGCGCGGACCCGTTGCCGGTCGATGCCGAGCTCGGCGACCACCTGCTCGGCCACGAAGTCCGACGGGGTGTGGACCCAGGCGCCCTGGTCGACGGCCCGGCGGACCAGGGCCGGGAAGGCCAAGGTGGGGGGATCGCAGAGCTCGGGGTAGAGGACCACGGTCAAGTCGTGGACGGTCACTACTCGGGCGGCCCGCCTGGTCGGCGGGACCACGAAGTTGGACCCGTGGACCACGTCGTGGGGCCCGATGAACCACTCCACCGGGGGCAGCCGCCAGTGCCTCCAGGCCATGTGGAGCGGTCGAGCCGGCATGGCCCGCTGTCCGGTCGACACCCCGGGCGGGACCCGGGCCGCCATCCCCTGCCGCCGGCGCCAGCTCACGGCGAATGCCGACACGTCCACCGACGGCATGGCCGCCAGCCCGGTCAGGGCGCCGGCACAGAAGTACCCGACACCGGTCTGGGCGCCCAGCAGGGGCGTGGCATCGAACCCGACGGACAACCTGCCCTGGTCGGAGGGTGCAGATCGCTCCGGCACGCAGCGAGCCTTGCACATGGGCGACGCCGGGCGGGACGACCGGGTGGGGCCACTAGCCTGCCCCCGATGTCCGTCCCCGTCCCTCCCCTCCCCCGATGATCGCCGCCCTCGCCGGTGGGGTGGGAGCGGCCCGGCTCCTGCGGGGCATGGTCGAGGTGGCGCCGCCCGACCAGATCACCGCCATCGTGAACACGGGGGACGACACCGAGCTCCACGGGCTTCACATCTCTCCCGATCTGGACACGGTGATGTACACACTGGCCAACGCCATCAATCCCGACACCGGCTGGGGCCTGGCCGGCGAGTCGTGGCGGGTCATGGAGGCCCTCGAACGGTTGGGTGGGGTCACGTGGTTCCGCCTCGGAGACCGGGACCTGGCCACCCACTGCTACCGGACCCAACGGCTGAGCGAAGGGGCCCGTCTCGGCCAGGTCACCGAGGAACTGACACGTTCGTTCGGGGTGGCCGTCCGACTGCTCCCGGTGTCCGACGACTTCCTGCGCACCCGCGTCCGGCTGGCCGACGGTCCCGAAGTCGGGTTTCAGGAGTACTTCGTGCGCCTGGGCCACCAGGTGGCAGTGTCCGCCGTCAGGTTCGAGGGCGCCGATTCGGCCCGGCCCGGCCCTGGGGTGCTCGATGTGCTCGAGGCAGCCGAGTCGATCGTCGTCTGCCCGTCCAATCCGGTGGTGTCCATCGGTCCGGTCACGGCCGTGACGGGCGTGCTCGATCGGCTCACCCGGCGCCGGCACCGGGTCATCGGCGTGTCCCCGATCATCGCCGGGGCTGCGCTCAAGGGTCCAGCCGACCGGCTGCTGAGAGAGATGGGGTTCGAGTCCTCGGTGGTGGGGGTGGCCCGGTGGTACGCGCCGTGGATGGGGACGCTGGTGGTGGACGAGGCCGACGCCGCCCTGGCCCCAGCGGTCGAGGCGGAGGGTGTCCGGTGCGTGGTCGCCCCCACCGTCATGTCCACCGTCGACCGCTCGGCCGGGCTGGCCCGGACGGTGCTCGATGCCCTCGGTTGAGCCGGCGGCGCCGGTCGGCCTGTCGGTCTACCCGGTCGACGGGCTGGGCGAGGTGAGACCGGGAGACGACCTGGCCGAGCTGTTGGCCGGTGCGCTGACCGGCCCCGGTCCGGGCCCGTCCTCGGTTCCCGGAGGCCTGGCCGACGGCGACGTGGTGGTGGTGACCCAAAAGGTGGTGTCCAAGGCCGAGGGTCGGATCGTGGCCTTCGACGACCAGGACCCGGAGGCCAAACGGTCCCTGATCGAGCACGAGGCGGTGCGGATCGTCCGTCGCCGCGGCGACCTGGTCATCACCGAGACCAGCCACGGTTTCATCTGCGCCAACGCCGGGGTCGACCTGTCCAACGTGGACGCGGGCACGGCCGCCCTGCTCCCGGTTGATCCCGACCGTTCGGCCCGTCGGGTCCGGGAGGTCCTGGAGCACCGCTACGGAGTGTCGGTGGGGGTGATCATCTCGGACACGTTCGGCCGGCCCTGGCGCCAGGGTGTGACCGATGTGGCCATTGGCATCGCCGGGGTAGCCGGCATCGTGGACCTGCGAGGCACGGCCGACGCCAACGGTCGCATGCTCGAGGTCACCGAGGTGTGCGTGGCCGACGAGTTGGCCGGGGCCGCCGACCTGGTGATGGGCAAGTCCCGGGGCGTGCCGGCCGCCGTGGTCCGGGGCGCCGATCCGAGCTGGCTACGGCCGGGATCGGTGAAGGGGGACATCGTCCGGCCGCCGGCCGAGGACCTCTTCCGCTGAGCACCCCCAGGGGGAGCGGGCGGTCAGCCCACCTCGTAGAGGTCGACCACGAAGACCAGGGTCTCGTTGGGAGCGATGACACCGCCGGCGCCGTGCTCGCCGTAGCCGAGATGGGGTGGAATGGTGATCCGGCGGCGACCACCGACCTTCATGCCCGCCACCCCCTGATCCCACCCCGAGATCACCTGGCCGGCACCGAGCTCGAAGCCAAACAGCTCGTTTCGGCTCCACGACGAGTCGAACTCGTGGCCGGTGGACCATGAGCACCCCACGTAGTGGACGCCCACCGGCGTACCGGCCACCGCCTCGGGACCCTGCCCGATCTCGACCTCCTCGATCACCAGCTCGCCCGGAGGCGGGCCGTCGGGGATGGTGACGACTGGCTTGGCCGGGGACATGGTTCCGACTGTAGACGGCCGGAGCCACCGGCCCGCCACTCGGGGCTCCGGGCCCGGGGCCGCCCTCAGCGGCCGCGGCGGCGCTGCCCGGATCCACCGGCCGAAGAGCGCTTGGCGCCCGCCGAGGCGGTGGAGGGCTTGCCCGGTCGGCCCGGTCGGCCCGCACGTCCGGACCCGCCCCGCTTGTCCCAGGTGCCGCCGCTGGGCCGTTTCTTCTTGGTCCGACTGCCCGCCGGCCTCGGAGCACCGTTGCCCGATGATCCGCCGGCCGGCCCGCTGTGCCGGTGACCGTCCCCCGTTCCCGTCCCGTTCCCGTTGCCGTTCCCGGTACCGTTCCCGGTGGCCGCCGGCCGGGCCTTCCACGGCTTGGTGGGGCGCCGGGTCCGGTCGGAGCGCCCGCCCCTCGGCTGGGTCTTGGCGTGGTCCGGCCGGGCGGCCGGGCCACGGTCCTGGCTGGGGCGGCGGGCCGGGGGTGCCCCGATGACGGCGGTGACCGAGGCCGGGTCGGGCTGGGTGGTGCCGATGGGCACACCCAGGTCCCGCTGGAGGTGCTTGACGGCACCGGCCTTGTCCGGGGTCACCAGGGTGATCACCACCCCGGTGGCACCGGCCCGAGCCGTTCGACCGGAGCGGTGCACATAGTCCTTGGCGTCGGCGGGTGGGTCGAAGTGGACCACGGCGTTGACCCCGTCGACGTGGATGCCCCGGGCGGCCACATCGGTTGCCACCAGGGCGTCGACGGCACCCCGGACGAACAGGTCCAGCGCCTTTTCGCGTTGCTTCTGGCTCCGGTCACCATGGATGGCCGCCGCCCTGATGCCCCGTTGCTCCAGCTGACGGGCGATCCGATCGGTGGCGTGCTTGGTCCGGCTGAAGACGATGGTCGGGCCGGCGGCGGCGGCGATGTCCGCCGTGACCGCCACCCTGTCTCCCGAGGCGGCCCGCCAGAAGAGGTGCACGGCGGCACTGGTGTCCTCCTCGTCGACCTCCAGCTCGTGACGGGCCGGGTCGTTCTGGTATCGGCGGACCAGTACGTCGATGTCCCCGTCCAGGGTGGCTGAGAACAAGAGCGTCTGGCGGGTGGCCGGCGTCAGGTCGAGGAGGCGCTTCACATCGGGCAGAAAGCCCATGTCGGCCATCCGGTCGGCCTCGTCGAGCACCACGATCTCCACAGCATCGAGGCGGACGCTCCCCCGTTCGATCAGGTCCCCCAACCGGCCGGGACAGGCCACGACCACGTCCACACCCCGAGACAGGGCCTTGAGCTGGGGGCCGTACCCGACCCCACCGTAGAACGAGTCCACCCGGAGGTTGCGGGGCGTGGCCAGCACCTGCAACACCGCCGCCACCTGGGCGGCCAGCTCCCGGGTGGGCGTGAGGACCAGGACCCGGGGATGCCGGGGCCGGGACGGCTTGCCGATGAGCCTGGCCACGGCACCGATCCCGAAGGCCAGGGTCTTGCCCGAACCGGTCGGTGCCTTGCCGCACACGTCCCGGCCGGCCAGGGCGTCGGGGATGGTCATGATCTGGATGGGGAACGGCTCGGTGATCGACTTGCGGTCGAGGGCGGCGACGATGTCGGAGGGTACGCCGAGAGAGGCGAAGGAGGGCGGCAACGGGAACACCAGGTACTTTCGTGCGACAGGGACACGGACACGGTGGGTGTCCGAAGGGACGGCCTGCCGCCACATCGGCGCACCAGGACTGTCCCAGGCTAGTGCCTGGGAGGAGCCGAGCCCGCGCACCCGGTCCCGAGGCCGTCGTTCCGCCCCCCGGAAGGGCCCGAAACGGCAACCGGGAATCTGGTGGTCGGGTGGTGTCGCCGGGTCAGTCCGTGCCGGCGGCCTGCCGCCCACCCACGAAATCCAGTACGGCGGCCGTCCCCCCGTCCAGCTCGGTCCATGGCTTCCATCCGAGCTGAATCCCGGCCCGGCTCGGATCGACGCAACTGCGGAGGAGCTCACCCGGGCGCAGGGGCTTGGAGATGGCCTCGGCGTCCACGCCGGCCTGGGCGGCCATCACGCGGTAGAGCTCGTTCACCGAGGTCTCCCTGCCGGTCCCGATGTTGCAGATCAGGCCGCCGCCCCGATCGGCGGCCCGGACGAAGGCGTCGACGACGTCGTCGACGAAGACGAAGTCGCGGCTCTGCTGGCCGTCGCCGAATATGGTCACCGGCTGGTCACGAAGCAACCGCTCGGCGAAGATGGCCACCACCCCGGCCTCACCGTGGGGATCCTGGCGCGGCCCGTAGACATTGGCCAGAGCCAGGGCGGCGAACTCCAACGAGTGCAGTTCACGGTAGGCCACCAGGTAGTCGATGGCCGCCTTCTTCGACACTCCGTAGGGAGACAGCGGCCGGTGGGGCAGGGACTCCTTCAACGGGAGCTCCGAGTCGTCCGGCTCGCCATATAGCGTTCCTCCGCTGGCGGCGAAGACGACCCGGCGGGCCTCGGCCCGTCTGGCCCCCTCGAGGATCCGCAAGGTGCCCAGCACGTTGACGTCGGCATCGAACACCGGGTCGGCCACCGATCGCCGGACGTCGGCCTGAGCGGCCAGGTGGAAGACGACTTCGGGGCGGCGGTGGGCCAGCAGATCCACCACCTCCGCCGAACGGATGTCCATCTGGTGGACGGTGAGCTGGTGTCCGGCGGCGGCCCGGGCGTCGGCCAGGTTGGACAGTGAACCGGTGGACAGGTCGTCCACCACGTCGACGGTGTGTCCTTCGGCCAGGAGCCTGTCCACCAGGGTCGAGCCGATGAAGCCTGCTCCGCCGGTGACCAGGGCCTTCACCATCAGATCCCCGCCGGCACCCGTTCGCCGTCGATGACCGTGCCCGAAGCGGTGATGGCGTCGGCGCCGATCACCGAGAGCCCGTGGATCACGCACCGCTGACCCACGATCGCCCCGGGTCCGATCACCGATCCCTCGACCGTGGCGCTCGACGCCACCCGGACGCCGGCCAGCAGGACCGAGCCGGTCACCGAGGCGCCCTCTTCGATCATTGCTCCGGCTCCGACGACGGAATCCTCGACCAGGGCGCCCTCGGCCACCGACGAACCGGAGGCCAGGAGCGAACGGGCCACCGAGGCCCCGGTGGCGCTGACTTCCCCTATCCGCCAGACTCCGGGTCCGATCGACGGGTCCAGCTCGGCACCCGGGGCGGGGACTCCCGAACGGCGGCCGGTCAAGAGGTCGCGATGGGCACGCAGGTACGCATCGGGCGTACCGGTGTCCAGCCAATAGGCGTCCGAGCCCAGGGCAAAGAGGGACCGGGCCTTCACCAGCTCCGGAAAGATCTCCCGCTCCACCGACACTCGGCGACCCTCGGGGATGCGTTCCAACACCGAGGGCTCGAAAACATAGGTGCCGGCATTGATCAGATTGGTGGGAGCTTCGTCGCGGGGGGGCTTCTCGATGAACGCCTCGACCCTGCCCTCGTCGTCGGTGGGGACCACGCCGAAGGCACTGGGGTCGTCCACCGGCGTGAGACTGATGGTGGCCTCGGCCCCTCGCAGCCGGTGGAAGTCGATCAGCGCCGACAGGTCGGAGTCGGTCAGCACGTCGCCGTTGATGGCCACGAACGTCTCTTCGATGCCGGCGTGGGCGGCGGCGAAACGAATGGCGCCGGCGGTGTCGAGCGGGGTGGGCTCGACGGCGTAGGTGAGACGCACGCCGGCGATGGTGCCGCTGGGAAAGGCACCGATGAAGGCGTCGGGGCGGTAACCGAGGGACAGGACGGCCTCGTCGATCCCGTGATCGGCCAGGTGGCCGACCACCCGCTCGATCATCGGCTGCTCGACGATGGGCAGCATCTGCTTGGGCGTGGTCAGGGTCAGCGGCCTCAGGCGGGTGCCCTCCCCGCCGACCAGGACGACTGCTCTCACTTCTTGCTGCCGCCAGAGCTCTTGGTCGTCGTCGACGTCGGGGCCGAGGTGGTCGGCGTGGTCGCCGCGGTGGTCGGCGTGGAGGGGGTCGAGGTCGAGGTGGTATCGCTCTGCAGGGCCTGGAGCAGGGCGGTGATGGCCAGGGCCGGGGGCTTGGGCACGTTGGCGGTGGCCGGCACGAATGCCGCGGTGATCAGTTGGCCGTTGGCGAACAGCAGATCCTGTGGAGCTCCGCTGGTCTCGGTGCCCTTGCCGTTCGATTCGGGACTCGACCAGCTGTCGACGATGACCACACCCGGTTTGCCGGAATCGGGTGTCCCCTTGGGGCACACGTCGCCGTTGGTGTACAGGGTCTTGCCAGGATACTTGAGGGTGGTCTGATTCAGCTCGAGGCCCTTGTACCCCGAGACGAAGGTGCCCAACGTGGCGTTGGCGCCCGATTCCGAGCTGTTCTTCGGGGCGATGGTGACCACACCGTTCCCGTTGGCGGTGAGCCCGACCGTGGACGTGTTGGTACTGGCCGGCAGGTCCGGCTCCATGGTGCCGCACACGTCGATGCCCAGAGCGGCGTGCCAGATCTGGCTGGTCGTCGGGGGGCCCGAAGACGAGGCGGTGCGGTGGGTGTTCTCATAGCGACTGAACCCGATGAGAGCCAGGCCGACGAGGCAGATGAGGACCAGGGTGGCGTACCAGTTGACCGGCATCTGTCCGCGATAGGTCCGCCCACCACCCGTGGTGGCCGCGCGCTCCACCCACTTGCCCGTCGAGTTGCTCGGCATGATCGGACGTCACCCTACAGCCTGCGCTCAGGCGTCTCGGCCACGTCGGTCACCTGGCCGTGGCCCGGGCCAGGCAGGCCAGGGCGGCCCGAATCGAGAGGCCGACAGCCACCAGCGGGAGGAGGACCCTCCTCCATCCCCGGGTCGAACGGACGGCGAAGCGCATCAAGGAGCGGTGGTGCTCGGCGATCATCCGGTACGGGTGGCGGTCGGTGGAGACTCCCTGGTGATGGGTGACCTCGGCCCCCGTCACGTAGGACACCCGCCAGCCGATCCGGCCGAGGCGCCAGCACAGATCGACGTCCTCGGCGTACATGAAGTAGCTCTCGTCGAACCCGCCCACCTGCTCGAAGGCGGACCGGCGGACGAGGAAGCAGGCGCCCGACACCCAGTCGACCGTCTGGGGCGGTCCGCCGGCGCGGCCGAGATCGGTTCGCTGGTAGGAGTGGGTGAACCGGTTGTCCGGTGCGAAAATGCCCAGCACGGCGTGCCCGGCGGCGTCGATCATCGAGGGGAACCGTCGAGCTGACGGATAGCGCTCGCCGGTGGAGGTCCGGATCAGGGGCCCCGCCAGCGCGCACCCGGGGTCGTCGGCCAAGGCCCGGGACAGGACGGCCAGCGCCCCCGGACGCACCTCGAGGTCGGGGTTGGACACCAGCACCGATGCCGCCGAGGTGGCCGCCACGCCGCGATTGGCCGCCGCCCCGTATCCGAGATTGCGCCCAGTGACCAGGACTTCGACCTCGGGGTGGCGGCGGACCAGCTGGTCGACGGATCCGTCCCGCGACCCGTTGTCGACCACCACCAGCTCACCGGGGCCCTCGTCCTGCCACCCCTCGACGCACGAGAGCAGGGCGGGACCCGACTCGTAGTTCACGATGACCACCGCCGTGTCCGCCACCGGCTGTCCCACCTGACCGGCGCCATCGCGCCCATCGGCGCGTCCGATCACGTGTCGAGCCGGGTGAACCGGTACTTGATCAACGTCTTCAAGGCCCCGAAGCCGTCCTTCCAGGTGATCTTCTTCCCCTCATCCGGCTCACGGCCGGCATAGGAGATCGGGACCTCGTAGATGCGATAGCCGCGGCGCAACACCTTGGCGGTGATCTCCGGCTCGAACTCGAACCTGTCGGAATCTATGGTGATGCCCTCGAGGACCCGGCGGTCGAACACCTTGTAACAGGTCTCCATGTCCGAGAGGGTGGTCGAGTACAACATGTTGGTGACGAGGGACAAGAAGCGGTTGCCCACCCAGTGCATGGGCAGCATGTTCTTGCGCTCCCCGGTGAACCGGCTGCCGTAGACCACCAGCGACTTCCCCCGGAGGATGGGATCGAGAAGCTTGCCCCAGTCCAGCGGGTCGTACTCGAGGTCGGCATCCTGGACCAGCACCAGGTCGCCGCGGGCTGCCGCCATCCCGGTCCGGATGGCGGCCCCCTTGCCCCGGTTCACCTCGTGGCTGATGACCCGAACCGTCGAGTCGCCCACCGCCGCCAGCACCTTGTCGCTGCCGTCCGACGATCCGTCGTCGACCACAATCACCTCGACGTCGAAGGGCAGTTCCACCGCCCGCACCCGCCGGATCACCTCAGCCACGGTGGACCGTTCGTTGAACACCGGGATGATGACCGACAGAAGCGAGTAGCGGTGGGTGCCGTTTTCCTGCCCTTCCCTCCCTTCCCTGGCTCCGGTGTCCTCCCTGGGTCCGGGGTCGGCCATGACTTCGGTCTCCTCTCTCGGTCCGGCGTCGTGGTCGGGGTCGTGGTCGGGGTCGTGGTCGTGGTCGGCTTCAGGCACCATTACGCCCCGATCCGGCCCTTGACGTCGGACGCCGGTGTTGCGTCCACGCCGGCATCGGCGGCCAGGAATGCCGCGGTACGGCTCAGGCCGTCGCCCAGCTCGGTGGTCGGCTCCCACTGCAGCTCACGGCGAGCCAGGGTGATGTCCGGCCTCCGGCGGGTCGGGTCGTCGACGGGCAGCGGGAGATGGACGATCTCCGACGTCGAGTCCAGCAAGTCGATCACCGTGCGGGCCAGCTCGAGCACGGTGTGCTCGTCGGGATTGCCGATATTGACCGGACCGGTGAGGCTCGAATCGAACAGGGCGATCAGCCCACGGACCTCGTCCTCGACATAGCAGAGACTCCGGGTCTGGCTGCCGTCGCCGTAGACGGTGAGGGCCTCACCCCGCATGGCCTGCAGGAGGAAGTTGGAAACCACCCTGCCGTCGTCGGGGCGCAGTCGCGGCCCGTAGGTGTTGAAGATCCGGGCGATTCCCACATCGGTACCGAGGGCCCGATGGTGGGCCGTGGTCAGGGCTTCGGCGAACCGCTTGGCCTCGTCGTAGACGCTCCTGGGCCCCACCGGGTTCACGTTGCCCCAGTACGCCTCCGATTGGGGATGCACCTCGGGATCGCCGTACACCTCGCTGGTCGAGGCCAGCAGGAAGCGACAACCGGCGGCGGCGGCGAGCTCGAGACCGAGCCGGGTTCCCTGGCTGCCCACGGCCAGCGTCTCCAGGGGCCGGGCCAGGTAGTCGGGAGGGGAGGCCGGGCTGGCCAGATGGAAGACGCCCGCCACCGGCCCGTCGACCGGCAGGGACACCGAGACGTCCGCCTCCACCAGTGTGAATCTCGGATGCTCGATCAGGTGGGCCACGTTGGCCCGGCGGCCGGTCGAGAAGTCGTCGACGCACACGACGGTGTCGCCTCGTTCCAGCAGCTGGTCGCACAGGTGTGAGCCCACGAACCCCGCTCCGCCCGTCACCACCAGGCGACCGTTCATCGGCGACCGATCCCGGTGTACTGGAATCCGATGCGTCGCAGCTGGGCCGGATCGAGGAGGTTGCGGGCGTCGACCACCACCGGTTCACCCATCTTCGACAGCACCTTGGTGAAGTCCAGCCACCGGAACTGGTCCCACTCGGTCAGCACCACGGCCACTGCCGCACCCTGACAGGCCGTATAGGCGTCAGGGAAGGCGCGTACCGAGCCAGCCGGGCCCAATGCCCCTTCATCGTGGGCGAAGGCCGGCAGCTCATCGACGGGGATCGATTCCTGACCGGTGGGCACCGACAAGGTCGGGTCGAATACCCGGACGACGGCGCCGTCGGCCACCAGGCGCTGGACGACCTCGACGGCCGGTGAGTTGCGCATGTCGTCGGTGCCCGCTTTGAAGGTCAGCCCCCAGACCGCCACCACGGCGCCGGCCAGGTCGCCGCCCACCGCCGCCTCGATCTTTGCCACTACCCGGACGAACTGTTCGTCATTGGTGGCGATGGCCCCCTTGAGGAAGGAGAAGTCGTAGCCGGCCTGTTCGGCAATCTGGACCAGGGCCCTGGTGTCCTTGGGCAGGCAGCTTCCGCCCCACCCCGGGCCTGGCCGCAGGTACTCGAACCCGATTCGTTTGTCATAACCCAGCCCGAGGATGACATCGCGTACGTCGGCGCCGACCGCCTCGCACAGACCGGCCACGGCGTTGACGAAGCTCAACTTGGTGGCCAGAAAGGCGTTGGAGGCGTACTTGATGGTCTCAGCGGTGGCGGCGTCGGTGATCAGCAGGGGGGCGTGGGTGCCGGCGAAGAGGTCACCGACTCTGGCTGCCGCCGACTGGTCGTCGGCCCCGACCACGATCCGCTCGGGGTGGAGGCTGTCGGGTACCGCCGTCCCCTCCCGCAAGAACTCGGGATTGGAGACGACCTTGATGTCATGACGACCGAGCACCCGCTCGACCACCAGGGTGGAGCCCACCGGCACTGTCGACTTGTTCACGATGATGCTGCCCGGAACCAGATGGGGTCCGATCTCCTTGGCCACCGCCTCCACGTACGAGAGGTCGGCCGATCCGTCCTCGCTCTGGGGTGTGGGCACGCAGAGGAAGACGAACTCGGCGCCCTCCACCGCCTCGGCCGCCCCGACCACGAACCTGAGGCGACCGGCAGCCTGTCCCTCCCGCACCAGCTCCTCGAGATGGTCCTCGACGATGGGGACCTTTCCGTCCTGGAGCATCGCCACCTTGGCCGGGTCGGTGTCCCCGCAGACGACCCTGTGTCCGAGGTGCGCCAGTGTGGCCGCCGTCGGAAGACCGACGTAGCCGACTCCGATCACCGCCACCGTGCGCCCCCGTCCGTGGGGAAGCACGCGGACGGCGGCGCCGCCGTGCCCGAAGTAGGCGCCGGGTGGCCCGATGTCGGGAGCCGGCGCCCGGCCCGAACCGGACGATCCTGCCGAACCTGCGTTCCACAACGTCACCAGCTGGCCCCTGTCATCGTCGTCGTCACCAGGTGCCTCGCTCGTCCTGGCCGGTCATCTCCACGTCGGCTCGTCGAGGTGGATCCTGAAGCGATTGGGGGCTGGACACGGAGGCCACCGATGCTCACGCCCCCGTCGACAGGGCTCGGACCAAGCGCCCCAGCGAGTCGGTCCACTCCGGGAGCAGATCGAGACCGGCCAGCCGCAGGGCGGCGTTGTCCAGCCTCGAGTTCGCCGGCCGGGGGGCGGGCCGGGCCGGGACGAGATCGCCGGTGGCGATGGGTTCGACCCGCTCGGGATCGAGACCGGCGGCGGTCAGCGTGGCTCGGGCGAAGCCGAACCAGCTGGTCTCGCCCTGATTGGTGACATGGAACGTCCCCGGCCGGCGGTCGAGCCCGAGTCGAACCACGGCGCCGGCCAGATCAGCGGTGAAGGTGGGGCACCCGTGCTGGTCGTCGACGAAACGCAACGGGGCCTCCGGGTCGGCGGTGGCCAGGCGCAGCACGGTCTTGACCATGTTCGCACCGTGGGCGCCGCTGACCCATGCCGTCCGTACGATGGTGCCGGACGACCCGGCGATGCACCGGACCTCGAGTTCGCCTCCGAGTTTGCTGCGGCCGTACACCGATTGCGGATTGGGCTGGTCCCACTCGTCGTATGGGCGGTCGAGGGTTCCGTCGAAGACGTAGTCGGTGGAGACGTAGACCAGATGGGCTCCGATTCCGGCGGCGGCCTCGGCCATGTTCCTGGTGCCGAGGGCGTTGACGGCGAAGGCGGTGCTCTGATCGGACTCGCAGGCGTCGACGGCGGTGAAGGCCCCGCCGTGCAGCACGATTTCCGGCCTGAAGGCATCCACCGCAGCCCGGACGGCGTCCCGGTCGACCACGTCCAGGTTGTCGATGTCGGTGGACAGGACGTCGAAAGCCCCGGGTTGAATGGAAGGAAGAAGCCGGTCGCCGCCGGCCACGCCGCCCACCGGGACCGTTCCCGACAATACGTCCTGCAGATCCCGCCCCAACTGTCCCTGGCCACCGGTGACCAGGACCCGTGTCGGTGTGCTCACGGGGACTGCGTGGAGCCCGGCTCCGGCCCGGTCGACCACGACCCTTCGACCACCGGGGCCCGGTCGCGCAACGGTTCCCACCAACTCCGGTTGGCCGTGTACCACGCCACCGTGTCGGCGAGACCCTGTTCGAAGGGCACGGTGGGTTCCCAGCCCAAGGCCTTTCGGATCTTGGTCGAGTCGAGGAGGTAGCGCCGATCGTGACTGGGGCGATCGGGCACGATCTCCTTCAGGCTCTGGGGCTTGCCGGTGGCATCGAGCACCGCATCTGCGATCTCTTCGATGCTCGCCTCGATCCCGCTCCCCACGTTGTAGGTCTCCCCGACCTCGCCATGCTGCAGGACCAGTTCGATGGCCCGGCAATGATCGTCCACGTGCAGCCATTCGCGGCGGTTCTGGGTGGATGCGTACAGGGGCAGCGGCTGGTCGTCGAGCGCCTTGGCGGTGAACAGGGGGATCACCTTCTCGGGAAACTGGTAGGGCCCGTAGTTGTTGCAGCAGTTGGTGATGGTGGCCGGCAGCCCGAAAGTCTCCACATAGGCACGGACCGCATGATCGGCCCCCGCCTTCGAGGCGTTGTACGGCGTCCGGGGGCGGTAGGGGGTCTCCTCGGTGAACACCTCGTCGGAATCGAGAGGAAGGTCGCCGTAGACCTCGCACGTCGAGATGTGGTGGAACCTCGACACACCGTGGCGTCGGGCCGCCTCGGCCAGGGTCTGGGTGCCGAGCACGTTGGTCCGGAAGAACCTGGCCGGATCCAAGATGGCCAGGCTGTTGTGGGATTCGGCGGCGAAATTGACGATCACGTCGATCTCGTGCTCGGTCAACGTCTTGGCCACCGTCTCGAGATCACCGATGTCTCCCCGGACGAATTCGATCTGACCCTTCAGATCGTCCAGGTTGGGGAGGTTCCCGGCATAGGTGAGCACATCGAAGGCCACCACCTCGTCCGAGGGATGGTGTTGCACCCAGTACCGGACGAAGTTCGAACCGATAAAGCCGGCACCGCCGGTTACGAGTAGTCGCATAATCGGGGAATGCTAGTCGGACCAGGACCGATTCCCCGGAGCCCCCCAGGTCAGACCCCCGGTCGGACGTGTACGACGTCTCCGGCCACCACGATCCGGCTGACGCCACCGACCTCGACCACCAGGTGGCCCTCGGGGGTCAGGCCGGTGGCCGTCCCCTCGAAACGATCGCCGGCCAGCTCGATCCGCACCCGGGTTCCGAGGGTGGCGCAGTGGTCCCGGAAATCGGCCGCCTGCCGGGACCGGCCGGCCGGCGTCCTGAGGTCCGCCACCCTCGGGGCCAGGGCGGCCAACAGCGCCTGGAGCAGCTCGTCGAGATCGACGGGACGCCCCGACAGCTGGCGCAGGGATGTGGCCATGCCCACCAGCCCGGCCGGCAGGTCCGAATCGAGGGCCGGCCAGTTGGCGTTGATCCCGATCCCGACCACGATCGGGGCATGATCCGGACCCGGTGAGCCGGTCAGATCGGCTTCGGCCAGGACGCCCGCCAGCTTCCGTCCGTCGGCGGCCAGCAGGTCATTCGGCCATTTGATGCCCAGGTCGAGTGCCACCGAGCCCGCCACGGCGTCAACGGCGGCCAGCGCCACCACCCCGGCGGCCAGATGCCGTTGATCGGGGGCCAGGTCCGGGCGGAGCAGCACGGAGACCAGAAGGTTGGATCCGGATGGGGCCTCCCAAAGCCGGCCGAGCCGACCCCGCCCGGCCGTCTGGTGACCGGCGACCGCCACCACGCCCTCGGGGGCCCCGTTGCGGGCCTCGTCCAACAGGTAACGATTGGTGGAATCGATCGAATCGAAGCGCCGGACGTCGGTGAAGAGCGGATCCGACATGGCACACACCCTACGGGCCGTGACAGTGTTGTAGGACCCTGGGGCGGTGACGCCACTGCCCGGTGACCACCCGAGTCGAAAGGCGCAGCGTGCTGAAGAAGGTTCTCATCGCCAACCGTGGGGAGATCGCTGTCCGGGTCATCCGGACGTGCCGCGAGATGGGGGTGGCCACGGTAGCCGTGTACTCCGATCTCGACCGGGAGGCGCTCCACGTGCGTCTGGCCGACGAGGCCTATGCCCTGGGTGGCCAGACCGCCGCCGAGAGCTACCTGAACACCGGGGCCATCCTCGACGTGATCGAGAAGAGCGGCGCCGACGCCGTCCATCCCGGCTACGGCTTCTTCTCGGAGAACACCGACTTCGCCCGAGCCATCACCGAGCGAGGAGTCACATTCATCGGCCCACCCCCCGAAGCCATCGAGATCATGGGGGACAAGATCAGCTCACGCCATGCCGCCGAGAAGGCCGGCGTGTCCGGAGTGCCGGGGCGCTCCGAGGTCCTCACCTCACCCGACGAGATCATCGCCTTCGGGGACGAATTCGGTTGGCCGGTGGCCATCAAGGCGGCCTACGGCGGTGGTGGCCGGGGGATGAAAGTGGTGGGGGCGGCCGGGGAGGCTGCCGAGGCGCTGGAGTCGGCCATGCGCGAATCGCTCTCCTATTTCGGCCGGGACGAGTGCTATGTCGAGCGCTATCTCGCCTGGCCCCGCCATGTGGAGATGCAGATCATCGCCGACACCCATGGGACGATCCTGTGGCTGGGTGAACGGGACTGCTCCTCCCAGCGCCGACACCAGAAGCTGATCGAGGAGAGCCCGGCCCCCGAGTTCCCTGACGAGGTGCGCCAAGCCATGGGGGCCGCCTCGGTCAAGGTGGCCCGGGCCTGCGGGTACGTGAACGCCGGCACCGTCGAGTTCCTCTACCAGGACGGCGAGTTCTTCTTCCTGGAGATGAACACCCGGCTGCAGGTGGAGCACCCGATCACCGAACTGGTGACCGGCCTCGACCTGGTCGAGTGGCAGTTGCGGGTGGCCTCGGGTGAGCCCCTCGGGTTCTCGCAGGACCAAGTCCGTCGGGACGGGCATGCCATCGAGGTCCGTATCAATGCCGAAGATGCCACCAACGGGGCGTTCACGCCCTCGCCGGGCACCATCACGCGGTTCGTCACCCCCGGCGGCCCCGGCGTCCGGCTCGATGCCGGGTACGCGGCGGGCGACACGGTCAGCCAGTTCTACGACAACCTCGTGGCCAAGCTGGTGGTGTGGGGCCACGATCGGGAAGCCGCCCGGCGGCGAATGCTCAGGGCCATCGGCGAGACGGTGGTGGAGGGGGTCGCAACCACCCTCCCCGCCGATGTGGCCATCCTCTCCCATCCCGACTTCGTGTCGGCGAGGCACTCGACCAACTGGGTCGAGCAGAGCCTCGACCTGAGCGGCGTGGGATCCGACAAGGCGGCACCGGCGCCACCGGTGCCGGAAGACGGGGACGAGGCGCCCAGAGTGCTCCGAGACGTCACTGCCGAGGTGGACGGGCGGCGCTACCAGGTCAAACTGTGGGTGCCCGATCTCGGCGACGTGGTGGTGGCCGGCGCCGCTGGTCCGGCACGGGGATCGGGCCCCAAACGACCCAAGGCCACCGCCTCGGGAGCCGGATCAGGAACGGTGGCCGTGCCCATGCAGGGCACCATCGTCAAGGTGTTGGTGGCGCCCGGAGACGCCGTGGAAGTCAATCAGACCATCTGCGTGCTCGAGGCGATGAAGATGGAGAACAACGTCAACGCCGAGAAGGCCGGCACCGTCAAGGAGGTCCGCGTGAAGGCGGGCGATTCGGTCGGCCCTGGAGACGTCATCGCGGTCATCGAGTAGTGGCGGGCCCCGATCCCGATGACCCCCGACCCCGATGAGTAGTCCCAGCGACCTCAAGGAAGCCGCCCGGACCGTCATCGACGCCGAGCTGTTCGGGTTGGTAGGGCTCAGCCATGCCATCCATGAGCATCCCGAGACGGCCTTCGAGGAGATCCGGGCCTCGGAGTGGACGGCCGAGCTCCTCGACGGAGCCGGGTTCGCGGTGACCCGGGGCACCGCCGGGATGCCGACCGCTTTCAGCGCCGAGATCGGTTCCGGGCCCATGGTGTTGGTCGTATGCGCCGAATACGACGCACTCCCCGGAATCGGCCATGCCTGCGGCCACAACATCATCGCCGCCTCGGCGGTCGGTGCCGGCCTGGGGCTGGCGGGGCTGGCCGACGAGCTCGGCCTGACCGTTCGAGTGCTCGGCACACCGGCCGAGGAAGGTGGTGGCGGCAAGATCACGATGTTGGAGGAGGGCGTGTTCGACGGCGTCCACGCGGCGATGATGATCCACCCGTGGCCGGCCGACCGGCTGCAGGGGACCTGTCTGGCCGTTTCCCACTTCGACGTCACCTATACCGGGAAGAGCGCCCATGCCTCGGCGGCTCCGTGGGAGGGGGTCAACGCCAGCGACGCCATGACGATCGCCCAGGTGGCCATCGGCATGCTGCGCCAGCACTTCCGTCCGGGTGACCAGGTGCACGGCATCGTCACTCACGGGGGCCAGGCGGCGAACATCATTCCCTCGTCGACCTCCGGCCGCTTCATGTGCCGATCGTCGTCGCTGGGCGACCTGGCGGTGCTCGAGCCCCGGGTCATGGCGTGCTTCGAAGCCGGGGCGCTGGCCTCCGGGTCGACGCTGAACCGTCACGACCTGTCACCGACCTACTCCCACATGGCGAGCGATCTGGGGCTCTTGGCGATCTATCGGGCAAACGCCGAGGCCCTCGGGCGTCGCTTCGTGCTCGATGACGAGGGCGACCCCCGGCCCACGTTCTCCACCGACATGGCCAATGTGTCCCTGGCCGTGCCCACCATCCATCCCCTCGTCGGCATCGACGCAGCCGGTGCCGTCAACCACCAACCTGAGTTCGCCGCCGCCTGCGTAACCGCTTCTGCCGATGAAGCGGTGCGGGACGGGGCCCTGGCGATGGCCTGGACGGCGATCGATGCCGCCGGACCGGGTGACGTGCGGGACCGACTGTTGGCCGGGTGAGGCCCGGTTCCCGCCGATCTCCGGAGTCTCAGGTCGCCTGGGGTGACCGGGTCGCCCCTCGAGCCCTTGCCAAGCTCCTTCTTCGATCGCCTCCGGCCTCTGTTCCGCGGTGTCCCTCGGCCATTTGCTTCTGAAATTTACCTACCAGTGGTATCTAACATTCCATCGGTAGGTAATTTTCGAAACCAATTGACGCCGGGAGACCCTCGGCGGTGACGCAGAGAGACCCCGGGGCCGGGCAGGCGTGCAGAGGGACTGAGGAAAAGAGTCGACGGCCCCAGAGGTGCGACGCCAGGGCGTCGAGATCAACCGGTCGGCTGGAACTCGCCGAACACGCCCCGCAACACGTCGGATACCTCCCCGAGGGTGGCCATCCGGGCCAGGGCGATTTTCATGGGAACGAGCAGATTCTGGGTGCCCCGTGCTGCCGACTCCACGTCGGCCAGGGCGGCGTCGACCGCCGGTTGATCGCGCTCTTCACGAACCCTCTTGACCCGGGCGATCTGGGATCGCTGGAGTTCGGGGTCGATGGGGAACACCTCGGTCGATTCGAGTTCCTCGTCGACGAACTTGTTCACCCCGACGATGATCTTCTCCCCTGCGTCGACATCCTTGGCGAATGCGTAGGCGGCCTGCTCGATCTCCTGTTGCATGAACTGGGCTTCGATGGCATCGACCGCCCCACCCATTGCGTCGATTCTCTCGAGATACTCCCATGCCTTCTTCTCTACCTCGTCGGTGAGTGACTCGACGAACCACGAACCGGCCAGCGGGTCAACCGTGTCAGCGATTCCGGACTCGAACCCGACGATTTGCTGAGTGCGCAAGGCGACTTTGGCCGCCTGCTGGGTCGGGAGACCGAGCGCCTCGTCGAACCCGTTGGTGTGGAGGCTCTGGGTCCCACCCAATGCGGCGGCCAGGGCCTGCAGCGTGACCCGCACGATGTTGTTTTCCGGCTGCTGGGCGGTGAGCGTCGACCCACCCGTCTGGGTGTGGAAGCGCAACAGAGTCGATTTCTTGTCCTTGGCCCCGAATCGCTCGGTCATGATCTTCGCCCACATCCGACGAGCAGCCCTGTACTTCGCCACCTCTTCGAACAGGTTGTTGTGGGCGTTCCAGAAGAAGCTGAGCCGCGGGGCAAAGGCGTCGACGTCGAGGCCGGCGGCCAGAGCCGCCTCCACATAGGCGATCCCGTTGGCGATGGTGAAGGCGATTTCCTGAACCGCCGTCGATCCGGCTTCGCGGATGTGATAGCCGGAGATGGAGATGGTGTTCCACGCCGGCAGGTGTTCGGCGCAGTAGGAGAACGTATCGGTGACCAGTCGCATCGATGGACGAGGTGGATAGATGTAGGTGCCCCGCGCCACGTACTCCTTGAGGATGTCGTTTTGGATGGTGCCACCGAGCAGTGCCCCGTCGACCCCGTTCTCTTCGGCCACCAGTTGGTAGAAGAGCAAGAGGATGGCGGCGGTTGCATTGATGGTCATCGAGGTGGTGACCTTGTCGAGCGGAAGCCCCTGCAAGAGGAGCCGCATGTCGGCCATCGAATCGATGGCCACCCCCACCTTGCCCACCTCGCCCTCGGAACGCGGGTGGTCGGAGTCGTAACCCATCTGCGTCGGGAGATCGAAGGCACAGGACAGTCCGGTCTGACCGGCGCCGAGTAGGAACTTGAAACGCTCGTTGGTGGACTCAGCAGTTCCGAATCCTGCGTACTGTCGCATAGTCCACAGTCGGCCCCGGTACATGTCGGGGCGGATCCCCCTCGTGTAGGGGTATTGGCCGGGAAGGCCCAGCTTCTGGCCAGGGTCCCACCCTTCGAGATCCCCAGGTCCGTAGAACGGTCGGATCTCGATTCCCGAGTCGGTCAGCCGTTCGTCATCAGCCGCCGGGGTTGCCTCGTCGGTTGCCATGGGCCATAGGTTACGGCCTTCTGCACAGGCCGAAACAACCGCGGACCGTTCAGGCGGTCACCGGAGGAGCCACCACATGGGGCATGCACAGATCGTCGTACTCGGCGATGACGATCTCGTCGGCGTCGGGCCCGCATGCCGGGCACTGTGGATCGCGGTGCACCTTGAAGGTCCGGAAGCTCTCCTCGAGAGCGTCATAGGCCAGCAGACGACCTTGGAGGGTCTCGCCGATCCTCAAGATGATCTTGATCGCCTCGATGGCCTGGATCGAGCCCACGATACCCGGTAGCACCCCCAGCACTCCGGCCTCGGCACAGCTCGGAGCCAGCTCAGCCGGCGGGGGTTCGGGGATCATGCACCGGTAGCAAGGGCCTTCATAGGGATTGAACACCGTGGCCTGGCCCTCGAAACGGAAGATGGAACCGTGCACCACCGGGATGCGCTTGAGGAGCGAGGCGTCGTTGACCAGGTACCGGGTCGGGAAGTTGTCGGTGCCGTCGACGATGACGTCGTACCCGTCGATGATGTCGAGGATGTTGTCGGCACCGAGGCGGACGTCGTAGGTCACGACGTTGACGTCAGGATTGATCAAGGTGAGGGTCTTTTTCGCAGAGTCGACCTTCCTCTCCCCGATGCGGTCCGTGTTGTGCAGGATCTGTCGCTGCAGGTTGGAGGCGTCGACCACGTCCATGTCGATGATGCCGAGGGTACCGACCCCGGCCGCAGCCAGGTAGAGGGCGGCCGGCGAACCGAGCCCGCCAGCCCCCAACAGGAGCACCTTCGCATCGAGCAGCTTCAGCTGACCGGTCTCGCCAACTTCGGGTAGCAGCAGGTGCCGCTGGTAGCGGTTTCGCTGTTCCGGCGTGAGCGACCCGGGCGCCGACCATTGACGTCCCTCGTCCTTCCAGCGGTTGAAACCGCCGACGACCGAGGCCACGTCCTGGTAGCCCAGCTCCTGCATGGTCTGGGCGGCGAACGCAGAACGGGTTCCGCCTGCGCAGTAGACCACGACATGGCTCGACTTGTCCGGGATCCGACCCTCCACCGAGGTTTCCAGGGTGCCCCGGGGAATGTGGACGGCGTCGTGCAAGGCACCTTGCTCGTACTCGTCGGGCTCGCGGCACGTCGAGCACCACCGCATCCCCGGCCGCGATCTCCTGCTCGGCCTGTTCCGGCTCGATCTCCCTGACTGCTGCCTTGGCGGCGGCCAACATCTCTCTGAACGTGGGCACGATCACCGTCCTTCCTGCACGGCCGTTCCGTCGGCCGGCGCCCCGATCCATCTGCCAGTAGGTGAAACACTACCAGCGAGGTCAGCATTCCCACCGGGCCGGCCCGGACCGCCGGACCACCCTGTCGACCCGGGTGGCACCGGGCCGGCCCCGGGGGAGGCCGGTAGCGTGCGCCCATGGAGTCACCAAGGAGCATGGATCCGTCATGGAGCTGAGCGAGGCGGTGGTGCGTCGGCGGATGACCCGCAACTTCTCCGGTAGACCCCCCGGCCCCGGCATCGTGGATCGGATGCTGGAGGACGCTCTGAGGGCGCCGTCGGCCGGCAACACCCAGGGTCGGGAGTTCCTCGTGCTCGAAGGGCCCGACCTCACGTCCCGGTACTGGTCAGCCACCACGGACGAAGCCTGGCGGGAACGGTCCGCGAGGTTCTCAGGACTGTCGAAGGCCCCGGTCATCGTTCTGCCCTTCGCCGACCCCGGCGCCTACGTGGCCCGCTACCGCGAACACGACAAGGCGTTTCCGGGGGCCGGTGATGTGGAGTGGGTGATCCCTTACTGGCTCGTCGACGCCGCCTTCGCCACGATGACCCTGCTCCTCGGAGCAGCCGACCGGGGGGTGGGGGCGGCCTTCCTCGGCAACTTCCGTGGCGAGGAGAACTTGCGAGCCGAGTTCGGGGTGCCGGAACGGCTGCGATGGCTGGGGGCGGTCCTTCTCGGGGAAGCGGCTGAGCCCGACCCGCCCTCCCGCTCGGCTGCCCGGCCCCGGAGGACACTCGAGGACAGCGTCCATCGGGGGCAGTGGTAGTCGCAACAGTGGTAGTCACAAGCGGTACCGGGGAGACCACGAGAAGGGGAACCATGATTCGACTGATCGCCGCCATGGACACCAAACGGGGAATCGCCACCGCCGCCGGTATTCCGTGGCACCTTCCGGGCGACGCCGCGTACTTCCGCCAACACACCAGTACCGGACTCATCGTGATGGGTTGGGCCACCTACGCAGAGTTCGCGGCGCCGCTCCACCACCGGGACAACTACGTATTGACCCACGACGTGACAGAGTCGCTCCGCCAGGGGTTCCTCCCGGTCCCCAGCCTGGAGGATCTCCGGGCCCAACACCCTGACCAGGATGTCTGGGTGATCGGCGGTGCGGCCGTCTACGCCAGGACCATCCCGCAAGCTGACGAATTGTTCATCACCCAGGTTCTTGGAGACTTCCACTGCACCAAGTTCTTTCCCGTCTATCGAGACCGGTTCGCTCTCGCCTCTGAGAGCGGGGAACACCAGGACGGAGGGGTCGGCTACCGATTTCAGATCTGGCAGAGCGACGGAGAGGTCCGGCGATCGTCGGTGGGTCGGTCATCACCTGTCGAGTAGGTCGATGAGCCATCCGGGGCTTTCCACCCCTGCCCCCAAAGCCTCGGCTCGCTGCCGCAGGGCCCGATCTGCAGACACAAGGGTTACCTGATCGGTGGCCTCGACGGCCTCGGTGGCCACGGCGATGAGCATGTCGTCACCACTGCCGGGTGCATGGACAACCCTGATGCCCCCGCCGTCGCCTTCCTCCACCCCGGGGCGAGCAGCACCTTCGAGGACCACGACGACCGGTTCGGCAAACCGGTTCGCCTCGGCCGCGGCCCGAACTCGTTCCACGAACGATCGGGCTGCTCCGGGCCGGTCGCGCCACCACCCCGTGGGCCGGGATCCGATCACGTTGGCGGCATCGACGAGGAGCACCGTCGCAGTCTCACCCACAGGTGGTTGACAGCCAAACGAGCTTCCGACATCGCCGGAGCGAGGGGCCAGATTCCTCACGCCCCGGGCAGGTGGGGGCCAGGTTGCCGGCAAGTTGGCAGGCAGGTGGTAGGTCGATCCTGGGACCACCGACCCGGCGTCGGTGGCCCCAGTCGGGTGTCACCGCGTCCCGATCCACGGAGGTCATCGTGCCCACCCCCACACCCGTCCCCACGCCCACATCCGTTCCGACGCCCACATCCGCGCCCACCCTGTCGAGGCAGAGATCGCGACCCCGCCCCGGCCTCCCACCATTGTCGGAAGGCGCACAGGTTCGTGTGGTCCCCTGGGCGGACCCGGTGGCCGACCCCCACGGCCTGCACCCCTGTTCCCGCTATGTCGAGCTGTACTGGCTCCCGGTAATCGGACCGTCTACCACCTGGCTGCTGAGGCGGCTCTCCTACGGGATCGAGGTCCACGGCGAGGGATTCGAGCTCGACCTGTCCGAGACGGCCCGCTCCTTGGGACTCGGCGACCGGATGGGCAAGAACTCGCCGTTCCGCCGGGCCCTGCAACGCCTGTGCACCTTCGAACTGGCCCGCCCTCACGGGCCGGACGCCCTGGCCGTCCGAACCTCGATCCCCCCTCTTCCGCTCCGCCACCTGTGCCGGCTACCTGGATCCCTCCAGTCCAGCCACCGTCGATGGCTGATCGAACAGCAGTTGCCCGAGCCCGAACAGATGCGCCGTCGGGCCCGGCGATTGGCGGTGGGGCTGGCCTCCAGCGGAAAGAGCAGATCCGAGATCGAACAGCAACTCGGCAGGTGGCAGTTCCACCCGGCCATGGCCTTTGCTGCCGCCGAATACGCCGTCGACTCGCTTCCTGCCCAGGCCCAAGGAACCGATGCGGTTCAGCCGGGTTCGTCCTCGTGACCTGCCGGCGTGAGCCCCCAGTAGGAGTCCAACGGTTCGAGCTCCCCCTTCACCACCCGGTCGATCATGGCGCAGATGGGCAGATCGAGATGGTGCCGCTCGGCCAGCTCGAGGGCGACGGTGGCCGTCCTCACCCCTTCGGCCACCATGTTCATCTCGGCCAGGATGTCCTCCAGACGTCGGCCCTTGCCCAGCTGCTCCCCCACCCGGCGGTTTCGACTGTGCGGGCTCATGCAGGTGGCGATCAGGTCGCCCATTCCGGCCAGTCCGGCGAAGGTAGTGGGTTGAGCCCCCATGGCCACCCCGAGCCTGGTCAGCTCGGCCAGACCCCGCGACATCACCGCGGCGCGCGTGTTGTCACCCACACCAAGCCCTTCGCCGATACCGGCGGCGATGGCGATGACGTTCTTCAGGGCGCCGCCCATCTCGCACCCGATGACGTCGTCATTGAGGTACACCCTGAACACGCCCCTGGTCACCACCTTTTGAATGGCGCTGGCCACCTCGAGGTCCTCGGTGGCGATGACGGCGGCGGCCGCCTTGCCGGACATGATCTCGTTGGCCAGGTTGGGCCCGGTGAGGGCGGCCACCGGGTGGCCGGGAACCACTTCCTTGATCACCTGGGTCATCCGCAGGTGCGAGCCCTTCTCCAGGCCCTTGGACAGACTGACAACGGGGATCCACGGTCGGATGAACTCGGCCGCCTGCTCGAGGACACCCCGAAAACCTGAAGTCGGCACGCCGACGATGAGCAGATCGGCTCGGTCGACGGCGTCGGACAAGACGGCGGTGGCCGACAACTCCTTGGGCAGGTCGAAACCGGGGAGGTAGGCGGCGTTGGTGTGCTCGACCTCGACCGCCTTGGCCACCGCCGGGTCCCGGGCCCACAACACCGTCTCGTGTCGAGGGGCCACCAGCGAAGCCACGGTGGTCCCCCACGAACCGGCACCGAGGACGGCTATCCGCACCTGTCGAACCTACCGCGCCGGGTGGGCCGATGCCTGCCCATCCGACAAATCGCTCACTCGGAGTCGAGACCGGCCAACGAGTGGGCGAACTCCTCGGACATGATCAGGTCGACCAGGGTCCGCACCCCAAAGCCGGTGGCCCCCTTGGCCAGGTACCGGCTGGCTTCGTCCGATCGTGCCGGTCCGGCGATGTCCAGGTGCGCCCACGGCACCTGGCCGACGAACTCCCGCAACAACAGGGCGGCGGAGATGGTGCCGGCCTGGCCGGGTCGTCCGACGTTGCGCATGTCGGCGACCTCGGAATCGATGTGGACCCGGTAGTCGTCGGGCATCGGCAACGACCAATTCGGTTCGCCGCTGCGCTGGCCGGCCGCATGGACGTCGGCGATCAGCGTCTCGTCGTTGCCGAGAAGCCCGGCGATCTCCTTGCCCAGCGCCACCACCGCCGCCCCGGTGAGGGTGGCCAGGTCGACGATGGCATCGGGCGCAGCCTCGGCCGCCAGGGCCAGCCCGTCCGACAGCACCAGACGGCCTTCGGCGTCGGTGTTGAGCACCTCGATGGTCTTGCCCTTCCGGGTGGTGAGCACGTCGCCGGGCTTGATGGCCGAACCCCCGGGCATGTTCTCGGTCAGGGGGGCGAAGGCGGTGAGCCGGATGCGGGCACCGAGAGCGGCTGCCGCGTCCATGGTCGCCATCACCGCCGCCGCCCCGCCCATGTCGGTCTTCATTGTCTCCATACCGGTGGCCGTCTTGAGCGACAGCCCACCCGAGTCGAAGGTGATCCCCTTGCCCACCAGGGCAAGGTGGGGGACATGCCCGTCCATCTCGATCGGATCGTCGGGTCGGTACTCGACCCGCACGAACCGCGGTGGCTGGGTGGAGCCTCTCGCCACACCGAGCAGTCCCCCCATCCGCTCCTGTGCGATCCGGTCCTCGTCCCACACCTCGACAGTGAGCCCGGGCACCCCCGAGAACCTCTGGACGAAGGTCTCGGCGAACTTTCGGGGAGTGAGGGAGCTCGGTGGCTCGTTGACCAGGTCCCGGGCCAGGCTGACCGACTCGGCCACCCGGGCGCCGCGAAGGGCTCCGGCGACTGCCGGCGCAGTACCGGGAGTTCCGGTGGTGACGACCAACGTCCCCAGCTGATCCGGCTCCTCATCGGTCCGGAACTCGGTGTACCGGTAGGAGGCGAGGACGGCGGCCAAGGCCACGGCTTCCGCCCACCGGCCCACCTGGCCGTCGTCACCGTCCGGCAGTAGGAAGGCGGCGGCATCGCCGCGTCCCACCGCCCGGACGAATGCGGCCGTCGCCCGCCGGAGCGACTCGAGGCCGCCATCACTGTCCAGCAATGAGGCGTCACCGATACCGACCAGTACGATCTCGGGCTCGTCCGCCGAGCCGGTGGAGCGAAGGAGGGCGGTCTGTCCGACCTTGCCGCTGAAGCCGTGGCGCGAGCACCAGTCGGGGTCCAGCGCGGTGAGCAGGCCCAGGCGCTCCGGCAGCTGATCGAGCGACGCCGCCAGCCGGAGCCCGTCGGGATGCGACGACACCGGCACCCCGAGGACTCCCACATCGGAGGGAAGATCCCCGGCCGGTCTGGCTTCGATGTTCACGACCGGGCTCCGCCGTCGGTGCCCGGCCCGCCCTCACCGTCAGCCCGCCCGCCATCACCCGGCGACCCGGACGGCCCGCCCCCGCCGGCGTCCGGGTCCTGGTCCGGGCCAGCAGATGGTTCTCGCCCTCGGTCCAGCGGGCCGCCGCCCACACCAGGTCGGACAGCCGGTTCAGGTACTCGCCCACCAGCGAGTCGACGATGGGCGAGGACCACAGCACCCGCTCGGCTCGGCGGACCACCGTACGGGCCAGGTCCAACGAAGCCGAGACGCGGTTGGCTCCCGGCACCACGAAATCGCTGGGCATGTCGATGCGGCCGATGAACACGTCGATCTGCTGCTCGAGGCGTTCGACCATTGCCGGGGTGACCAGCGTGGTTCCGGCCTGCAGCTTCGACCGCTTGGACGGGTCGGTGGTCACCTCGGCCATCAACACGTACAGGTCGCGCTCGAGTCCGGTCAACAACTGGTCCAGCTCGGACCCCGGTTCGACCTCGGCCCGGGCCAGTCCCAGCGCCGCCTGAGCCTCGTCCACCGTCCCGGTGATGTGCATGATGGCGGAGTCCTTGCTCACCCGGCCTCCGTAGAGGAGCCCGGTCGTTCCGTCGTCACCTGTCTTCGTATAGATCCTCACCACCGGTCCATCACCGGGACGATGCTAGACAACGGCGGGAGCTCCGCCGGCCCGACCGGCATCAGGCGGGCGTACCCGGCGGACGGATCTGGGAGGTCACCGGGGGCCCTGGGTGAGCCGGCCGCCCCCGGGATGCGCCCTCCCCGATAGCCTTGAGGGGTCATGACCACCGAGTTCTCCACTCCCGCCTCCCGCTCGTCGGGCTATCTCGAGGCCGCCACCCAACGGGTGGTGATCTTCGACGGGGCCATGGGGACCAACCTGCAACTGGCCGAACTCACCGAGGACGACTTCGGCGGCCCCGAGCTCGAGGGTTGCAACGAACTGCTGGTGGTCACCCGACCCGAGGTGGTGGACCGGATCCACCGGGCGTTCTTCGAGGTCGGATGCGATGTGGTCGAGACCGACACCTTCGGTGCCTTCGCTCCGGTACTGGCCGAGTACGGGCAGGCCCACCGGGTCCGGGAACTGAACATGGCCGCCGCCGGACTGGCCCGGGGGGCGGCCGAGGACTTCTCCACAACCGACCGGCCCCGATGGGTGGCGGGCAGCATCGGCCCCGGGACCAAGTTCCCCACGCTCGGCCAGATCCGCTATGCCGATCTCCGCGACGCCTACCAGGAGCAGGCCTCGGCCCTCATCGAGGGCGGCGTCGACCTGATCGTCATCGAGACGGTCTTCGATCTCTTGCAGGCCAAGGCGGCCATCAACGGCGCCCGCCGGGCCATGAAGGCCTGCGGACGCCATCTGCCCGTCCAGACCCAGGTCACCATCGAACTGACCGGCACCATGTTGCCGGGCACCGAGATCGGTGCTGCCCTGTGCGCTCTCGACGCCATGGGGGTCGACCTGATCGGGCTCAACTGCGCCACCGGCCCGGCCGAGATGTTCGAGCCGCTCCGCCACCTCACCGGTCACTCGTCGGTGCCGGTGACCTGCCTGCCCAACGCCGGTCTCCCCTCGGTGGTGGACGGAGCCATGCACTACGACCTGGATCCGGGGCAGCTGGCCGAGTTCCACCGCCAGTTCGTGAGCGAGTTGGGGGTCTCGGTGATCGGCGGCTGCTGCGGTACCACCCCGGCCCATCTGGCGGCGGTGGTGGAGGCGTGCGCCGACCTGCGACCCGCCGCCCGACGTCCCGAGCCGGAGTACGGGGCGGCGTCGATCTACACCCAGGTCCCCTTCGCCCAGGACACCTCGTTCCTGGTGGTGGGTGAGCGCACCAATGCCAACGGTTCCAAGAAGTTCCGCCAGGCGATGCTGGAAGAGGACTGGGACACCTGCGTGGCCATGGCCCGCGACCAGGTCAAAGAGGGCGCTCATCTTATCGACGTCTGCGTGGACTACACCGGCGCCGACGGCGTCGCCGACATGGAACAGGTCGCCTCCCGCTTCGCCACCCAGTCCACCGTGCCCCTCATGGTCGACTCGACCGAGGCCCCGGTGGTGGAGACGGCCCTGTCGTGGATCGGGGGCCGGGCGGTGATCAACTCGGTCAATCTCGAGGAAGGAGACGAACCCGGCACCCGGCTCGACTCGTTCCTCACCCTGGCCAGGGAGTTCGGCGCCGCGGTGGTGTGCACCTGCATCGACACCGAGGGTCAGGCCCGGACGGCCGACTGGAAGGTCCGGGCGGCCACGGCCATCCACGACATCGCCGTCCAGCGGTACGGGCTCCGGCCCCAGGACCTGCTGTTCGACGCCCTGGCCCTCCCCCTGTCCACCGGGATGGAGGAGAGCAGAAAGGACGGCATCGAGACCATCGAGGGCATCAGGCGGATCAAGTCCGAGCTGCCCGGCGTGTACACGGTGCTGGGCCTGTCCAACGTCTCGTTCGGTCTCAACCCCGCGGCCCGCCAGGTCCTCAACTCCGTGTTCCTCCACGAGTGCGTGGAGGCGGGGCTCGACGCCGCCATCGTGCACGCTTCGAAGATCCTGCCCCTGTCGAAGATCGACGATCGGGCCCGGGAGGTCTGCCTGGACCTCGTCTACGACCGGCGGCACGACGGGTACGACCCGCTCACCGAGCTGTTGGCGCTCTTCGAGGGAGTCTCCGCCTCGGCCGGCGCCACCCAGGAGGACCGATCGGGATGGCCGGTGGAGCGTCGCCTCGAGCATCGGATCGTCGATGGCGACCGCAACGGGATCGAGGCCGACCTCGACCAGGCCATGGCCGAAGGCCACACCCCGCTGCTCATCATCAACGATTTCTTGCTGGCCGGCATGAAGACGGTCGGCGAGCTGTTCGCCTCGGGAGAGATGCAGCTGCCGTTCGTCCTCGGGTCGGCCGAGACCATGAAGACGGCCGTGGCCTATCTCGAGCCCTACATGGAAAAGGCCGACCAGGGTGGCAAGGGAGTGATGGTGCTGGCCACGGTGAAGGGCGACGTGCACGACATCGGCAAGAACCTGGTGGACATCATCCTCACCAACAACGGATACACGGTGAAGAACCTCGGGATCAAAGTGGGTATCTCCGACATGGTGGCCGCCCTCGAGGAGTCGAAGGCCGATGCCATCGGCATGAGCGGGTTGCTGGTGAAGTCCACCCTCATCATGCGGGACAACCTCGAGGAGCTCAACCGCCGCGGCCTGTCCCACATCCCGGTCATCCTGGGCGGGGCTGCCCTCACCCGCACCTACGTCGAGCGCGACCTCCGCAAGGTCTACGACGGCCGGCTCTTCTACGGCAAGGACGCCTTCGAGGGACTGCGCACCATGGACAGGTTGGTCGAGCTGACCAAGTCCGGTGAGGACGACCCCGAGTTCGGAACGGCAATCGGCGGCCGCGATCTCGGACCCCGCAAGAGCGAGCTGCGCCGGCAAGCCGCAGCCGAAGCGCGCCAACGGGGGGAGGCCCTTCCGGTCAGGTCGCCAGAGGTGGCCACGGACAACCCGACCTTCAAGCCGCCCTTCTTAGGAAGTCGGGTGGCCAAGGGCATGGCCATCGACGACGTGGCCGCCTATCTCAACGAGACCGCCCTCTTTCGCAACCAGTGGGGGTTCCGGCCCGAACGGGGCGAGGACGACCCGGCATTCAAAGAGAGGGTGAGGGAGCTCCTGAGGGAGCAGCTGGCCACGGCCAAGGCGGAACAGCTGCTCGTACCGCAAGTGGCCTGGGGCCACTTCGCCGCCAACGCCGAGGGCGACGACCTCGTGCTGTTCGAGGACGAGAGCCGGACCAACGAGCTGATGCGTTACACCTTCCCCCGCCAGACCGAGGAGCCGTGGCTGTGCATCAGCGACTTCTTCCGCTCGGTCGACTCCGGCGATCCCGACTGGGCCAGCTTCATGGTGGTGACCATGGGTCCACGGATCTCCGAGGAGACGGCCAGGCTGTTCGCCGAGGACGAGTACCAGAGGTACCTCTACCTGCACGGCCTCGGGGTGGAGATGGCCGAGGCTCTCGCCGAGTACTGGCACCGGCGGATCCGCCAGGAACTCGGGTTTGCCGATGAGGATGGTCCCAACCTGACCGGGCTGTTCCGCCAGAAGTACCGGGGCGGCCGCTACTCGTGGGGCTATCCGGCGTGCCCGTCGCTCGAGGACAACGCCAAGGTCGTCGAGCTGGTCGGAGCCGAACGCATCGGGGTGGAAGTGAGTGAGGGATTCCAACTCCATCCCGAGCAGTCGACCACGGCGATCATCTGCCACCATCCCCAGGCCAAGTACTTCGTGGCCTAGGGACCACGGCCGTGCCATCTCGTCGGCGGAACTCCCCGGTCGGTACCCGATGGGCCCGACCACCGCGCCCCGGTCTGCTGACCCGGGCCGTGGCCGTGGCCGTAGCCGTCCTGATGGTGGCGGTCGGCGGTCGGGCCGGCGTCGCCCTCGCCGGTCCGGTGGGCAACGCCGGTGCCTCATCGCCTCCGCTGGAGTCGGTGGTGCTGTCCCAGCCCCTGCCCGGATTCGTGGCCGCCCTGGCCGGGCCGACCAACGGGTCGCTGACGGCCACGGAGTTCGCTTCCCAATCGGCTGATCCGCAGCAGGCCACGAGTCAGTTCGCCGCCCTGGCCTCACAGAGCGGCTTCGGCGCCTACATCCGGCTGTGGACGGACAGGGAGGGCTCGGGTGCCGGCGCCAACGACTTGGCCGTCCTGCTCTTCCGGATACCCGATGTGGCCGACGCCCGTGCGTTCGCCACCGGGCTCCGCGACCCGTTCGAGACCTCGCGGGCCATCGAGTCCTTCGCCGTGCCCAGCGTTCCCGGAGCCCGCGGTTACTCCGTCCAGGTCGCCACCCCGCTGCACGCCACCGAGCAGGTGGTGGTGTTCGGAGCAGGCCACTACGTGTCGATGATCCAGCTGGCCTCCACCGCCTCGTCCTCCAACCCCACCCCGCTCACCAGCGCGCAGGCCATCACGGTGACCTACCAGCAGTATCGACTGCTCCGGCAAGGTGACCCGGCCGGGGCGGCGCCGACCTCGGCCCACCCCCGGCCGGCCGCCACCACCGCCCCCACCGCGGTGTCGGCCTCGGGCGGGTTCTCGCCGGTCCTGTTGGTGGTGATCCTGGTGCTGGTGTTGCTGGCGGTGGCGGTGGGCGTCATCTCAGTGCGTCGCCGACGCCGCACGGCAAAGGCGGTTCGACCGGCGGTCGACCCGTGGGGTGCCGATGGGATCTTCGCCGCCATCGGGGCCGCCGATCCCCGGGAACTGGCCGAACAGGATGGCGGGGTGAGAGGTCCGCGGCCGGTTCCCTCACTGGTCCCGGCGGTGGAACCCGCAGTTGTCCCCTCCTTCGACCCGGCCCCGGTGTCCGACGAGGTGGAAGAGGCGGCTGGGACACCCGAGCCGCTGCCGCGCTAGTGCGGACGACGAACCGGTCATCGCCGCGAATCCGCGCATCGATCACTACGATGGATGAGGATGCAAGTCGCCGTCGTCCGTGCTGCAGAGATCATCGCTTCGGGAAGCGGCGTTTCAGCGTCTGACTTTGCCGTCCTCGGTGTGGTAGTCCTGGTGGTGATCATCATCGCCCTGCGGGCCAACCGCCTGCACCGCCAGAAGCTGCGGCGGGGAGCCAGCGAGGGGTATTACGACCGAGACGTAGCCCGTTTCGCCCACGGCGCCGGCGTCGCCGCCAGCCCGAGGGTCGATCCGAGCTCCCAAGCCATGGCCCCGTCGTTCACCTCTTCGCCCAAGGGAGGGAGGGGCAAGACCGGCAGGTCGGGCAGGGGGAAGGCCCCCGTCCCGGTGGCACCGAGGCCCGTCCCGTCATTCGGGCCGGCCGACCTGGCCACCATCGGCCCGGTTCCCGCCTTCGATCCGTCCACCGTCGAAGCCATGCGGCCGGTCCCGAGGATGCCTCCTCCGCCTCCTTCGCCTGTAACGCCGCCCCCGCCCCCGCCGCCCCTGCCCCCTCCACCTCGACAGGAACAGCCGGCGCCACCTGAGAGCCTTCCTTCTGACCTTCCAGACCTTCTAGAGCTTCCTGACCTTCCTTCCCATCTAGAACTTCCTGACCTTCCTTCCCTTTCTGACCTTTCTGACCTTTCAGACCTTCCGACCCTGGACCAACCCGGACCACCGACTCCCACCGACGCGGAGGACCCGCCGAGATCGTGACGCCGTCGATCCCGAGTGTGCGGTCGACGGTCGGACCGGGGCCGTCCCGCACCCGAGATCCCTCGACCCCCTGCAGGCCGCACCGGACAGGCGCCCGACCTCGACGGCCATGGTCCGGTTCACCCCTCCACGCCGCCCTGCCGATGCCCCTCGGGCCCGCTCGGCGGCGTCAACCGCCGTGGAGACCCCAGCACCACGGACGTCGGCGGAGTCCTCGTTGACGGTGGCGCGGTCGCCCCACATCAGTAGCTGACCGGCCCGGGTTCGGATTGCCCACTCGACTCCGATGGGGTCGGCAAAACTGCTCCTACCGGACGCCTTTCCGTTCCGGCGGACCAGGAGGACCATGTACCACATTCGCTTGGCCAGTCCAGCGGGAAGCACCTCGCACATCCTCGAAGTCCTGGGGGCCAGCAGCGGCGCCATCAACGTCACCGTGCTGACCGGTTCGGCCCGGTACCCGGACGGTGATGTCGTCGAGTGCGACCTGACCCCCGAGGTCGCCAACGAAGTGATCCACCAGTTGCGCCAGATGGACTCCCGCCATCGCGGGCCCATCACCGTCGACCGGATGGACGCCGCCGTCATCAGGACCCACCGGGAGATGATCAGACCGATGATGAGCGATCGCGAGATCGCCCCGGTGTGGGAGGTAGTGGACTCCACCATCCGGTCCAACGCCGTCTACCCGATCAGCTTCTTCCTGCTGCTGGTGTCGGCCGGCCTGCTGGCCGCCGTGGGCATTCTCACCAATTCACAGATCCTGATCGTGGCGGCCATGGTGGTGGGCCCGGAGTACAGCGCCATCCTCGGCACCGCCCTCGGAATCACCGAAGGAAACCGCAGGCCGGTGAAACGAGGGCTGACGGCGCTGGCCGTCGGGTTCGCCCTGGCCGTCGCCGCCGCCCTGGTCTTCTGCCTGATCATCCGCTACTCGGTCGGTGCTCCGCGCGACTACCAGCTGGGGATCGTGCCGGTTGCCGACCTGATCAGCAAACCGGACCTGTACTCGGTGGTGGTGGCCGTCATCGCCGGCGTGGTCGGAGTGGTCTCCATCCTGCAGGCGCGGGCCAGTGCCCTGATCGGGGTCTTCATCTCCGTCACCACCATTCCCGCCGCCGCCGACATGGGGGTATCGGCCGCATTCGGCCACTGGAGCGAGACGGCGGGGGCGACCGAGCAGCTCGTCTTGAACGTGGCCATCCTGCTCGTCGTCGGGGTGGCCACACTGGTACTGCAACGTCGGTTCTGGGCCGGCCGTTCCGCCCGCTTGCGACTGCCGGTTGAGGCAGTCGGCAACGGTTCCTGCGGCCAGCGACCCCCTATAGGGCCAGGGTCGCCCCTCCGTCCACCACGATGGCGGCGCCATTGACGAATCCGGCCTGCCTCGAACAGATGAAGGCGGCCACGCTGCCGAAGTCGGAGGGATCCCCCATGGCTCCGCCGCCGCCGCCGAGCTCACGCATCCGATCGGTGGCGTGGGGCCCCGGGCACAAGAGGTTCAAGGTGATGCCGGTACCCTCGCCGGCCAGGTCCTGAGCGGCCGTTTTGGCCCAAGCCCACAGGCCGGTGCGGGCCGTGTTGGACAGAGCCAGGGTCGGGATCGGCTGCACTACCGAGTAGGAGGCGATGCAGCAGATGCGCCCCCAGCGGTGCTGGCGCATCACCGGTACGGCATGGCGTGTGAGGCGGATCGCTGACATCAGGTTGGCGTTGAGCGCCGAAGTGAGGAGATCGTCGTCCACCTCGAGGGCCCTCCCGGGCGGCGGTCCTCCGGCATTGGCGATCACGATGTCGAGGGTTCCGAACGCCTCGACGGTGGCCGCCACCAACCGGGCCGGGGTGTCGGCGTCGTTGATGTCGGCCGCCATCGTCGCCACCGTGGCTCCGGTGCCACGGAGCGAGGAGCTGACTTCGTCCAGCGATGCCTGATCGCGGGAGGACACCATGACCAGGGCTCCCTCGCCGGCCAGTGCCTCAGCGGTCGCCCGGCCCAGGCCGCGTGAACCAGCCACCACCAGTGCCACTTTGCCTTCGATCCCCAGGTCCATCCCCGTCCCTCCTGGCCGGTCAGGCCTCGACCACCACCAACCCGTGCTCGGCCGAGTTGAGCGGTTCGGGTGATCCGTCGTCCCCGATCACCACGATGTCCTCCAGCCGCATCCCGAACCGGCCGGCACGGTAGATGCCCGGCTCGACCGAGAAGGCATGGCCGGGGCGGAGCGAACCACCGTTCCCCGACACGAGGTAGGGATCCTCGTGCTCCTCGATGCCGATGCCGTGGCCGGTCCGGTGCATGAACAGCTCGCCGAAACCGGCGTCCTCGATGATGTCCCTCGCCACCTTGTCGACGTGTTCGGCGGTGACGCCGGCACGGGCCGAGGCCACCGCCTCCCGCTGCGCTTGCACCAGCACCCCGTAGCAGGCGGCGATCTCGGAGGTCGGAGCACCGGTCACCACCGTGCGGGTGATGTCCGAGCAGTACCCGACGTCACCATCCAGTGAGTAGGAACCGCCGAAATCGCATACCACGGTCTCACCTCTCCCGATCACCCGCTCCCCCGGTTGGTGGTGGGGACTGGCGGCATTGGGGCCGCTGCCGACGATGGCAAAGTTGACCTGCTGGTGGCCTTCTTCGACCAGCAGAGCACTGATGTGACCGGACACCTCGGCCTCGGTCCGACCGATGAGGGGAAGGTCGCCCCCCTGCAGAGCCTCGGCCACCCGGTCGGCGGCGGCCCCGGCCATCCGCAGGGCCGCCACCTCGGAGGCGTCCTTGACGGCCCGGATGGGCGAGGTCACCAGGGAGGCCTCCATCCACCGGGCGTCGGGTATCCGCTGCTGGAGCGCCAGCAGCGACACCGCCCAGGCCCGATCGGACACGGCCAGGCGGAGATGGCCGGAACCTGCCCCGCCTCCGGCCCCACCGAGGGCCGACACCACGGCCGCCACCGGGTCCTGACCGTCCGACCAGGGCTCGATGGCGAAGAGCTCGTCGGCCACGGCAACCCGGGGGGCCTCGAGGGCCGGCACCACCAGGTGGGGACGACCGGCGACGGGAAGGACGAGCATGGTCAGTCTCTCCAGGGGCATGGCCCGATACCCGGTCAACCAGGGCAGGTCGGCGCCGTGCGACAGCAGCAGAACATCCACGCCGAGCTCGAGCATGCGCTCACGCACGCGCTCCATCCGGTGGTGGCGGGCCAGCCGGGCCGCGGGAGCCAGCGAGCTCATGCCGAGCTCGAGGCCTGGGCCGCCTGGCGAGCGTGGTAGCTCGAGCGGGTGAGGGGGGACGCCTGGACATGGGAGAAGCCCATGGCCATGCCGGTCCGGTGGAGGTCTTCGAACTCGTCGGGTGTCCACCACCGGGCCACCGGCAGGTGGCGACGGCTCGGGCGCAGGTACTGGCCGACGGTCACGATGTCCACCCCCACCCCTCGGAGATCGGCCAAGGTGGCCACCACCTCGGACCCCTCTTCGCCCATGCCCACGATGATGCCCGATTTGGTGGTGAGTCCGGCGTCCTTGGCCCGGGCCAGCACGGCCAGGCTCCTGGCGTAGCCGGCAGACGGGCGCACCGCCCGCTGGAGCCTGGCCACCGTCTCGATGTTGTGGTTGAGGACGTCGGGGCCGGCCTCGAACACGGTGCGTAACGACCGCTCGTCGCCCTTGCAGTCCGAGATGAGCACCTCGATTGTGGTCCCGGGCGACCGCCGGCGCACGGCGCCGATGGTGGCGGCGAACCCGCCCGCCCCTCCGTCGTCCAGATCGTCGCGGGCCACACAGGTCACCACGGCATGGGCCAGACCCATGCGCTCCACCGCCTCGGCCACCCGTTCGGGCTCGGTGGGATCGAGGGGCAGGGGATGACGGGTGTCCACCTGGCAGAATCCGCAGGCACGCGTGCACCTCGATCCGTTGATCATGAAGGTGGCGGTGCTGTCGGACCAGCACTCGTAGATGTTGGGACAGCCTGCCTCTTGGCACACGGTGACCAGACCCAGATCGGACAGTCCCCGGCTGAGCTCGAGGTAGCCGGTTCCCATCGAGGCATTGACGCGCAGCCACGGCGGCTTGCGCTCGGCCAGGGCCAACCCCCCACCCGGGTCGATCCCGGCCCGCCGGAGCCTCCGGTCGAGGGGACGCCCACCGGCCCGCCGGGGGGCGAGGGCCACGGGCACCGGCGATGCCTCGGTCGGGAGGAGCGGTATGGCCGCCTCGGGTGCCGGCTCGACGCCCGAGGCGGTGGCCCCGTCGGTGACCCGCTGGACTTCGTGGTCGGGACCCCATACCCAGCAGGCGGCGGCGATCACCGCCTTCACGGCCCGGTCCATGGTGATGTCCAAACCCTCGGCTCGCAGCGAGGTCACCGGCCTGTCGGCGATCCCGCACGGCACGATGTGGTCGAACATGGAGAGATCGGTGGTGACGTTGAGGGCGAACCCGTGGGTGGTGCGGCCTCGGGACGTCCGTACCCCGATGGCGGCAACCTTCCGCGGGCCCGGAGCGCCGGGGCCGTCGGGCTCGTCCAGACCCACCCATACCCCGGGATACCCGGACAGACGGCCCACCCCCGACGCCGGGAGCCCGAGGGAGATCAGCGCTTCGATGACGACCTGTTCGACCCGGTGGACGTGCTCGGGTCCTCGCTGGGGCCCGGGCCCCACAGTGATCAGCGGATAGCCCACCAGCTGGCCCGGACCGTGGAAGGTGACATCCCCGCCGCGGTCCACGCCCACCAGGTCGGCACCGACCGACGCCGGATCCACCAGCACATTGGCCGGGTCGGCGTGGGTGCCGAGGGTATAGACCGGTGGGTGCTCCAGCAGCAGGAGGTAGTCCTCGGTCGAACGCCGGGAAAGGCCGCGCTGCAACGCCCACGCTTCGCCGTAGGGCACGCGGCCCAGCCAGCGGATCCTCATCGACGGGTGGACGATCGGCCGGTCGGGGGCATGGAGAAAGAGCCCTACAGCTCGCCGGCCCAGTCGCGGTCGTTGAGGATCTCCGACAGGCGGGCCAGGAACCGGGCCACGTAGGCTCCGTCCACCGCCCGGTGGTCGAAGGTCATGGCCGCCAGCCCCACCGAGTGGATGGCGATGGACTCCGACCCGTCGGGAAGCTCGACGACGACCGGTTTTCTGGCTACGCCGTCGGTGGAGAGAATGGCCACCTGGGGCTGGTTGATGATGGCGCCGGTCAAAAGTGTGCCGAACGGTCCGGCGTTGGTGATGGAGAAGGTCCCACCGCTGATGTCGTCCAAACTGAGCCGCTTGTTGCGGGCCCGGTCGGCCAGGTCGCGGATCCGCCGGGCCATGCCCAACAGATTGAGCTCCTCGGCATTGTGCACCACCGGGACGATCAATCCCTCGTTCTCCAGGTCGACGGCGATCCCCAGGTTGATGTCGTGATGGACGATGAGAGCATCGTCTCCCACCGAGGAGTTGAGGTGCGGGAACTCGGTGAGGGCCTCGACGGCGGCGCGAGCGGCGAACGGGAGGTAGCTGAGACCGAAGCCCTCCACCGACCTGAACTGGTCGCCGTGGGCCCGGCGGACCTGTTCGACCCGTTCGTAGTCGATTTCTTTGACCATGAGGGTGTGGGCCGACGTGGCCTTGGACCGGACCATGTGCTCGGCGGTGCGTCGCCGGATGTTGGTGAACGGGACCACCTCGTCGCGCGATCCGTCCGGCGAGCGGTCGACGGAAGCGGCCACGCCGTCGTTCCGGGCAGGTTCGGCCCGGGGCGGAGCCGCCCTTCCGGCGATGCTCGGCACCTGGGCCGGCTGGTGCGGGCTCATGCCGGGGTCGACCCGGGGCTCGGAGGCGATGGCCGACTCGACGTCGCCGCGGGTGATCCGCCCCCCCAACCCGGTCCCCTGGACGGCGGTGGGGTCGATGCCGTTCTCGTGCAGCAGCTTGCGGACCACCGGTGACAGGACCAGCCCGTCATCCGATCGAGCGACCGGCGAGGTCGGGGCCGGCGAGGTCGGAGCCGGCGAGGTCGGGGCCGGGGAGAGAGGAGGCGACAGGGGTTCCGATGGCGAGAAATCGCCGGCCGGTTCAGCCCGGGCTGTTCCGCTGTCGGTCGGAGCCGAGGGCGAGGCCGGAGCGGGAGGCGGAGACGCGGGAGTGCTGGACGGGGACGGGGAAGGGGACGCAGGGGCCGGAGTCTCGACCGCCGTCGCACCCTCGGACCCGGGGCCGTGGCCGTTGGAGGCCGGGCCGTCGGTGATCTCGGCCAGCTTGACCCCGACGTCGACGGTGTCGCCTTCCTCCACCAGGATGGCCGACAGCACCCCCTCGGCCGGAGACGGCACTTCGGAGTCGACCTTGTCCGTCGACACCTCGAACAGCGGCTCGTCTCGGGCGACCGGTTCGCCGACGGCCTTGAACCACTTGGTGATGGTTCCTTCGGTGACGGTCTCACCGAGCTGTGGCATGGTCACGTCAGGCAACGTGCAGACCCCTTCCGGTCAGTGCCTGCACCGTCTCGCCGAACGTCTCGGACAGGGATGGGTGCGGCTGGATGAACTGGGCCACCTCGTCGGGCGTGGCCTCCCAATTGACGGCCAGGTAGCCGGCGCCCAGCTGTTCGGTGACCCACGGCCCGACCATATGGACCCCGAGTATCCTCCCCGCCGTCCCGTCGGGCCGGCGTTCGGCCACCACCTTGACCAGACCGTCGGTATCACCGATGATGCGGGCCCGGCTGTTGCCCCCGAACGGGTCCTTCTTGACCACCACGTCGTAGCCGGCTTGTCTGGCCGCCGCCTCGGTCAGGCCGGCGAAGGCCACCTCGGGGTGGCAGTAGATGGCCCACGGCACCCGGTCGTAGTCGACGGGGACCACCGCCTCGCCGAGAATGGACTTGATCACCACGATCCCCTCGGCGAATCCGACATGGGCCAGCTGAGGAGTGCCCGCCACCACGTCTCCCACCGCCCACACGCCGTCGGCGGCCGTGCGCATGGTGGCGTCGGCCACCACGAACCCGCGTTCGTCGATCACCACACCGGTGTCCGAGGCCAGCAGGCCCTCGGTGCGCGGGCGCCGCCCCACCGAGACCACCACGGCGTCGACCGCCAGCTTTTCGCCGTCACCGAACAGGATGACGGTTCCCCGGCCCGAGGGGTCCGGGGTGTGGCCCGACAGCTGGACGCCGGCCTTGACGTCGATCCCCCGCTTCCGGAAGGACCTGGCCACCGCCTTGACCACGTCCTCGTCGCAGCTGTTGAGGATGGAGGGCAGGGCCTCGAAGACGGTCACTTTGGACCCCAGGTCACTCAGCATCGAGGCGAACTCGCATCCGATGGCTCCTCCACCGATCACCGCCACCGACTCGGGAAGCTCCTCGAGGGCCAGCACTTCGTCGGAGGTCAGTACCAGGTCGCCGTCGATGTCGAATCCGGGAATGGTCCGGGGGACCGATCCGGACGCTAGGACCACGTCGGTGCCGTGAATCTCCTCGGTCGATCCGTCGTTGCCCGCCACCCGCACCCGGTGACCGGGCAGCAGAGTGCCGCTGCCGCTGAACACGGTGACGCCCCGGCCCTTGAGCAGCCCCGCCAGTCCCTTGAACAGGACGTCGACCACCTCTTGCTTCCGGGCCTGGCTCACGGCGAAGTCGACGGTGACCGGGCCTTCGTCCCGGGTGGGGGCGTTGACCCCGAACCGTCCTGCCCCGCTCACTGTGCGGAACACGGACGCCGTTTCCAAGAACTGCTTGGCCGGGACGCACCCGCGATGCAGACAGGTGCCCCCTACCTTGTCCAGCTCGACGATGGCCACCGACAGCCCGGCGGCCGCCCCGTACAGGGCGGTGGCATACCCGCCCGGACCGCCGCCGATGATCACCACATCGAACTCGGTTGATCCCCCTCCGCCTGATCCGTCCCCCCCGACGCCGATGCCTCTTTCGCCACCTCGGGTGCCGTGGGAACCACCTCCATCTCGCGGGTACGTGCCTTGATGCCGGCCCGGCCAGCCTACCGGTCCCGATGAGGGACGCCGCTCAGTCCCGGAGCCGTCGAGCCGTGGGCCGACGACCGGGGCCGGGCCCGGAGCCGTGACCGGTCAGGACAGCACCCGCCTGCGGAAGTTGCGTAGTCCGAGACCGAGGAAGAGGGCCAGGAACCCGCACAGCGCCGGATAGATGACGTAGAGATGCATGTGCGAGGCGTCGGTAAAGGCCGCTCGCATCCCCTCGTTCACGTAGATGAGCGGGTTGATCAGGACGACCGTCTGGAGCCAGTGCCAGCCCCCGGCCTCGACCGGGGTCAAGCGGGTCCACTGGTAGTAGGTGCCCCCGAGGAAGGTGACCGGGAGGATGATGAAGCCGAACATGAGCCCGATGTTGCGGGGCTCGAAGCTGGTGCCGAGGAGCAGGCCCAGCGAGGCCATGGTCACACAGGCCAGGGGGACGATGGTCACCACGATCCACCAGTGGAACGTCAGATGGGCTTCGACGCCCTTGGCGTGGACCACCGAGGCGATGGGCAGGACGATCACGGCCGAGATCAGTCCCTGGACCGCACCGGACAGGACTTTGGCCATGGCCACCAACCAGATGGGGCAGGGCGCCTGGACCCGGTCCTCGATCTCGCGGGTGAAGCCGAACTCCTGGGACATGGTGAGTGCCACCGACTGGACCCCCTGGAAGAGGATGGAGATCCCGACCACCCCGGGGACCAGGACGGTGGCGAAGGCCGACTCCTCTCCCGGTTTGCTTCCCCCGCCGATACCCTGGCCGATCTTCGGGAACACGTAGAGGAACACGAAGCACAGCAGGAACGGCTGCACCAGCGTGCGGATGACGAACTCGAACAGGTGCTTGCGTAGCACCACCAGATCGCGGAGGATCAACGCCCACAAGGCGATGCGACCGGCAGCCATCGACGACCTGACCGGCGTGGTGTTCACGGCGTGAGACCGGGTGGTGGATTCCAGGGAGGTCATCCCTCCCTCAGCTCCTTGCCGGTGAGGTTGATGAAGACCGTCTCCAGGGTGGGCTCGGTCACCGAGAGGTCGAGCACGGGAAATCCTGCCCCCTCGGCCACCGACACCACGGTGGGGAGCAGTCGCTCCTTGCCTTTCACGTGGAGCTCGACCCCGCCGTCAGTGGGGCGGGTGCGGGTGACCCCGGGCACACCCCCGGCCAGGACGCGTCCCATCTCGACCTGGTCACCGGAGGCGGTCACCGTCACGATGGTGTCGGCATCGACGCCCTGCTTCAGGGCGGCCGGGGTGTCGAGGGCCAGGATCTTCCCCCCGTCCATGATGGCCACCCGGCCGCACAGCTGGTCGGCCTCTTCCATGTAGTGGGTGGTGAGGAGGATGGTCTGCCCTTCGGCGTTGAGCTCCCGGAGGGTCTCCCACAGGGCCAGCCGGCTCTGGGGGTCGAGTCCGGCGGTCGGCTCGTCGAGGAACAGGACGGCCGGACGGTGGAAGATGGCCCGGGCCACCATCAGGCGCTGGGCCATACCGCCGGACAGGGCATAGACCGAGGCTCCCGCCCACTTCTCCAGCTGGAACTGGGCCAGCAGCTCGGTGGCCGTCTGGCGCGACTCCTTGGCCGGGATCCCGAAGAGCCGTCCGTGGAAGTAGAGGTTCTCCCACACCGTCAACTGCCGGTCCAGGGTGTTCTGCTGGCTGACGATCCCGATGATCTGTTTGGCCAGGGCCGGATGGGCCACCACGTCGATACCCCCCACGAAGGCCTCGCCCGAGGTCGGGATCACCCTGGTGGTGAGCATGCCCGCCGTGGTCGTCTTGCCCGCCCCGTTGGGACCCAGCAGCCCGAAGATCTCGCCCGGTCCGACCTCGAGGTTGAGACCGTCGACCGCCCGGAAGTCCGATCCGGCGTACACCTTGGTGAGCTCGACGGTCCGGATGATGGCCCGCCCCGGGGCGGGTCGGTCTGGCCGGGGAGTCGAGATGGTCGAGGTCATGGCGCTGGGGCCACCCTACCCGGCGTCGGTGGGCCGGTTCCGTACGTGGATCTCCTACTTGGGAGGCATCCGGATCCCGCCGTCCAACCTGATCACCTCGGCGTTCAGGTAGCTGTTGGCTGCGATGTGGGCCACCAGTTCACCGAACTCGGCCGGATCGCCCAGCCGCTTGGGGAAGTTGACCGACTCGGCCAGGGCATTGCGTGCCTCGTCGGGCAGCATGGCCAGCAGGGGCGTGTCGAACAGCCCCGGGGCGATGGCCAGCACCCTGATCCCCACCACCGCCAGGTCCCGGGCGGCGGGGAGCGTCATGCCCACGATGGCCCCCTTGGACGCCGAGTAGGCCAGCTGGCCGATCTGTCCGTCGAAGGCGGCCACCGAGGCGGTGTTGACGATGACCCCCCGCTCGCCGTTGGCCTGGGGTTCGACGGTGGCGATGGCCGACGCCGCCTTGGTCATCACGTTGAACGTGCCGATCACGTTCAGGTTCTGGATGAACTGGAAGGGCTGCAGGTCGTGCGGGGATCCGTTGCGGTTGATGACCCGACCCACCCAACCGGTGCCGGCGCAGTTGACGGCAATCCGGAGATTGCCTCCCTCGGCCGCCTGGTCGACCGCCCGCTGGGCGTCGTCCGGCTCGGTCACGTCCCCACCGACGAAGTTGGCGTTGGCGCCGATGGATGTGACCACCTCCTTGCCCCGCTCCTCGTTCCGGTCGAAGACGGTGACCCGAACACCTCCGGCCGCGAGTTTGCGGGCGGTGGCCTCGCCGAGGCCCGACGCGCCGCCGGTAATGATGGCTGAACTTCCGCTGATCTCCATGCCGTCAGGTTACGTGGCGCCGGCCCATACCGGAAATGGCGGTCGGACGGCCCATGTTGGGCCCTTTGGCCCTGGTCGGCCCGATGCCGTCTCCTTAACGTTGCACCAGGAGGTTGTGCACCATGGAACCCACATCGCCGTTGCTCGTGAGACTGCTCGGGAGCCTGATCGATCTGAACCACCCCGGCCACTATCTGCACTGGGGATTCATCCAGATCTCGGTGGCCAATGCCGTCCTCATCGCACTGATGGTGGTGGTCTTCGTGGCCGCCATCCTGATCCCCTTCCGGCGCCCCGGAGGTGGGGAATGACGGCGGTGGACAGCGAGGCCCCGGTGGAGGCGGCGGCCGGTCGACCCGAGGACGCCCACCAACTGAGCGCCAAGCTCCGTACCGCGGCCGTCGAGGCCCTCCCGCCGGAGCGGCTCATGCCCGACCGGCAACCGGCCTATGTGGCGTCGTGGATCTACGTGTTCGGCGTCATCACCATGGCCTCCCTGGCCGTGGTGATCGCCACGGGCTGCGTGCTGGCCGTATTCGGGCCCACCTGGTGGCACGTGTCCACGGTGGGCCTCTTCGTCAACTCGCTCCACCTGTGGAGCGTCGAGGTGTTCTTCTTCGCCATGGTGGTCCACTTGTGGGGCAAGTTCTTCATGGCCGCCTGGCGGGGCAAGCGCCGGGCTACCTGGATCACCGGAGTGGTGTCGTTCGTGATCTCGGTGGGGGCGGCCTTCACCGGCTACCTCTCCCAGCAGAACTTCGACTCTCAGTGGATCAGCACCCAGGCCAAGGACGGCATCAATTCCACCGGGGCCGGGGCCGTGTTCAACGTCACCAACTTCGGGCAGATGCTGATGTGGCACATCGTCCTGCTCCCGATGTGCGTGGTCCTCTTGGTGGGGGTGCACGTACTGCTCGTGCGCCGACGGGGGGTGGTCCCCCCTTCGCCGCCCCCGGGACCGAGCACACCGCCGACGACCATGACCCATCGGTCCCATCCGAACCTGCGGGATCCGGCGGTTCCGTCGGTTCCGTCGGGGACAACGGGGCCACGGCGTGAGTGGCACCGCCGGGGGGCCGAGGCGAAAGCGTTCGTTCAATCCGGACCGGGACGTCGAGGAGTGGCACGGGAAGTACGTCCCCTACGACCTGGTCAAGGAGTTCATCATCGCCCTGGTGGTGGTGTCGGTGCTGGTCGTGGGCCTGGCCGTGGTCCTGTCCTCGCCGGACGAGCATCCGGTGACCATCAAATCGTGGTCGACCTCGGATCCCGTCGACTTCGCCCAGACCGCCATCACCGAGCTCGACGGCACAAGTGGCACCGCCACCTACGGTCCGCCGTACAACTCCACGCCGGGATCCTCCCAGTCGATCGGTCCCTTCTCCCCGGAGAGCTGGTTCGGCGTCCATCACCCGATCGACACGGCCGACGACTACGTGATCGAACCCCTGCGCACCCTTCCGGGCAACCCGTCCCTCCAACAGGCGGTCAACCACTACACGGCCGCCTCGTCTGCCCAACAGGCGCAATGGACGGCCGCCTATGAAACCGCGGTGGCCAAGGCCACCGACCCCCACGGGGTCCTCTCGGTGCCATCCGGTCGGTACGGACCCGTCGGCCCCATGATCACCGGTCTGACCACGATGGCCCGGAGCGGTGCCCTGGACGGCGCCCTGCTCAGCCGCGGCAGTTCTACGGGACCGACTACACCAAGCCCCTGCTGTTCATCGCCGACGGAACCTATCTGGGCAATCTGGCCCAGAGCCAGAACCTGTCGGGCACCCAGTGGGGGATGATGAACGAGACGGGCAACTTTCCCGGTCAGGCGTGGCTGCTGCTGTACACCCTGTGGTACCAGGTTCCGCCCATGAAGACCTCGGCCAGTGGCGATCTCCAGGTCTGGGCCATCATGATGGTGCTTACCCTGGGGCTCGCCCTGTTGCCCTTCATCCCCGGCCTCCGGTCGATCCCCCGTTGGAGCCGCGTCTATCGGGTGATCTGGCGTCAGCACTACCGGGACCTGGCCGCCGAGGCCTCGGCAGGCGGGAAGACCCCGCCGGCCCCACCTCCGAGCGCTACCCAGCCGAGGTCGGTGACCTCCTCCGTCTGACGGTCACAATCAACCCTGACGGTGACGGCCCCGGTCACCACCCGACCGGTCGGCCACCCCGACCCGGCTCACTGATCGGCGGCCGCCCGGGTGGCCAGCAGGTCCACCAGGTCGTTCATCCGCTGCCCCGAATGCCCCTTCACCCACTCGAAGGTCACCGACCGGTCCGACTCGAGCACCAGGGGGAGCAGTTCCTTCCACAGATCCTGGTTGGCCACCGGCTTGCCCTGGGAGTTGCGCCAGCCCCGGCGCTGCCACCCGGCCCACCACTTCTGCTTGAAACAGTTGACCACGTAGGTCGAGTCGCTGACCACGTGGAGCGGACCGTCGAGGGCCTGGAGGGCCCGGACCACCGCGGTGACCTCCATCCTCTGGTTGGTGGTGAGAGGTTCCCCGCCGCTGTCCGACGGCCCCCCGTCCACCGCCCAGGCCCACCCCCCCGGCCCGGGATTCCCCAGACAGGAACCGTCGGTGTAGACCACGGTCGTTGCCGGCCGATCTGACAACCGCTCGCGGTCCATGGCCACAGCATGCCCGCTGGGAGGCCGGCGGGAGTGCACCTCCCGTTCCGGACACCGATGAATTCCCACCGGGGTGTCCCGAGTGGGAGCATGGAAGCATGCTGTTCGACGGCGTGAGCCACCAGCTTCCCGATCGGGATCCGCTCGAGACCTCGGAATGGCTCGACGCCTTCGATGACGTCGTCGACGCCTACGGACGGACGCGGGCCCGCTACCTGCTGATGAGGATCCTCGAGCGGGCCGGCCAGAAACAGGTGGACTTCCCGGCCACGGTGTCCAGTCCCTACGTCAACACGATCCCCACCGACGAGGAGCCGGACTTCCCCGGCGACGAGTACCTTGAACGACGGATCCGAGCCTTCATCCGCTGGAATGCGGCGGTGATGGTGGTGCGGGCCAACTCCCGGTCCGAGTCGATCGGGGGTCACCTGTCCACCTTCGCCAGCTCGGCTTCGCTCTACGAGGTCGGCTTCAACCACTTCTTCCGGGGCAAGGACGACGGTCGACCGGGCGACCAGGTCTACTTCCAGGGACACGCCTCCCCGGGCATCTACGCCCGCGCCTTCGTGGAGGGCCGCCTGTCCGAAGCCGAGCTCGACAATTTCCGGTTCGAAGTGGCCGGTGGCGGACTCTCCTCCTATCCCCACCCCCGCCTCATGCCCGAGTTCTGGGAGTACCCGACGGTGTCGATGGGACTGGGACCGCTCAATGCCATCGCCCAGGCCCATGTCAGCCGGTACCTGCATGCCAGGGGACTGGTCGACACCTCCCAGAGCCGGGTGTGGTGCTTCGTGGGCGACGGCGAGCTCGACGAGCCCGAGACCCTCGGCTCCCTGGGGATGGCCGGACGGGAACACCTCGACAACCTGGTGTTCGTGGTCAACTGCAACCTCCAGCGGCTGGACGGACCGGTCCGGGGGAACGGCAAGGTCATCCAGGAGTTCGAAGCGCTGTTCCGGGGGGCGGGCTGGAACGTCATCAAGGTCATCTGGGGCCGGACATGGGACGACCTGCTGGCCAAGGACGTCGACGGGGTCCTCCTCAACAAGATGAACTCGACGGTCGACGGCGAGTTCCAGAAGTACGCCACCGAGTCCGGCGCCTACATCCGTGAGCATTTCTTCGGACCCGACCCGCGCCTCGGAGAGTTGGTCGCCCACCTGTCCGACGAGGAGCTCCAGTCGCTGCCTCGCGGCGGCCACGACTACCGAAAGTTGTACGCCGCCTACCGGGCCGCCACCGAACACGTCGGCGCCCCGACCGCCATATTGGCCAAGACCATCAAGGGGTGGACGCTCGGTCCGGAGATCGAAGCGCGCAACGCCACCCACCAGATCAAGAAGATGACCAAGGCCCAGCTGCTCACCTTGCGCAACCGTCTCTTCCTCCACGACGAGATCCCCGAGGAGGACCTCGACGCAGACCTCCCTCCCTACTATCGGCCGTCTCCCGACTCCAAGGCCGGCGCCTACCTGGCCGAACGGCGCCACGCCCTCGGCGGGCCCCTGCCCAAGCGCGTGGTGCGGGCCCAGCCGCTGGTGGCGCCGGCCGACGCCCCGTTCAACGAACTGATGGCCGGATCGGGCACGCAGCAGGTGTCCACCACCATGGCATTCGCCCGACTCCTCCGGTCGCTGGTCCGGGACCCGTCCGTCGGGAAGAGGATCGTCCCCATCGTGTCGGACGAGGCCCGCACGTTCGGACTCGAGTCCTTGATCAGTGAGGTGCAGATCTATGCACCCGAAGGCCAGCGCTACACGCCGGTCGACGCCGGTCTGGCCCTCCACTACGCCGAGAGCGAGTCCGGTCAGGTGCTGCAGGAGGGCATCAGCGAGGCCGGCGCCGTCGCCGCCTTCACTGCTTCTGCCACCTCGTACGCCACCTGGGGCGAACAGACCATCCCCTTCTACCTCTTCTACTCCATGTTCGGTTTCCAGCGGGTGGGCGATCTGCTGTGGTCCCTCGGGGACAGCCGGGGCCGGGGGTTCCTGCTCGGTTGCACCGCCGGTAGAACCACCCTCAACGGCGAGGGCCTCCAGCACCAGGACGGCCACTCGCTGCTGCTGGCGTCCACCTTCCCGAGTGTGGCTGCCTACGATCCCGCCTTCTCCTACGAGGTGGCGGCCATCGTCCAGGACGGGATCCGCCGCATGTCGGGACCGGAACCCGAGGACCGATTCTGGTACCTCACCCTGTACAACGAGAACTACCGTATGCCCGCCCTACCCGCCCGGGCCGACGACGCCGAGCGGGTCCGGGCAGGTGCCGTCAGGGGAATGTACCGTTTCCAGCCCGACGAGGAAGACGAGGGCCCCGGGCCGGCAAACGGAGACCCGCTCCGGGCGACCATCATGTTCTCGGGACCGGCGTGGCAGGCCGCGGCGGCCGCCGCCCGGCTGCTGGCCATGGAATGGGGCGTGCACGCCGAGCTGTGGTCGGTCACCTCCTACAAGTCGTTGCGGGAGGATGCGATCTCGGCCGAGCGGTGGAACCGCCTGCATCCGGGCGAACCCGAGCGCCTCCCGTTCGTGACCGAGTGCCTGCACCAATCGGCCGGGCCGGTGGTGGCCGTGACCGACTTCCTGCGGTCGGTCCCCGACCAGGTGGCCCGCTGGGTGCCGCGCCGCTTCACCTCCCTCGGCACCGACGGCTTCGGACGCTCGGACACCAGGGACGTGCTCCGCAGGTTCTTCGAGGTGGACGCGGCCCACGTAGTGGTGGCCGTGCTGAGCGCATTGGCGGCGGAGGGCCTGCTGCCCGCCGAGGTCGCCGGTGAAGCGGTCCGTCGCTACCGGATAGACGCCGGACGCCCCGACCCCTGGTCGTCCTGACCGGGTAGGGCGGGCCGAGCCTGGCGGGCGGCCCAGATCATGACCACCTGGAGAGGAAGCCGCCCCCAGCTGAGGGCGACGCTGTCGGTTATGCCGGGGTTTCGGCCCGACCCGGCGTCCAGCGCCATCTGCAGGTTGGCCGGAAACACGCCGATCAGCACGGCGGTGCTGAGCGCCGAAGCCCACCGCCAGCGTCGCACCAGGGCCCCGGCGCACACCAGTTCCGCTGCCCCGCTGGCGTAGATCAACGCCCGGTGGAATCGGGCCGGGATCGCCCTCGGCATGATGGGCTCGAAGACCCCGGGCGCCACCATGTGGACGGTTCCGCTGACGGCGAAGGCGCCCGCCAGTCCGAGCGGAGCGCCATGCCGGAGACGGGACACGGACGGACTCTAGGTGATCGGCGCTCCCCCCGGAATCGGACGGTCGGGGCCCCTCCGAAGGGAAAGAGGCGGGCCGGCTGTTGCGCCGGCTCTGGGAGATGGGCAGGCTGACAGCCATGAAAACGATCCTGGTCACCGGAGCTTCAACGGGTATCGGAGAGGCCTGTGCCGTCCACCTGGCCGGAGCCGGGCACCGGGTGTTCGCCGGAGTGCGCAAGCCGGCCGACGCCAAGCGCCTGGAGGACCGCGGTTTCTCCCTGCTACACCCGGTGTTCCTCGACGTCACCGACGAGGACCAGATCAAGGCCGTCGTCGAAGAGATCACCAAGGAGGCCGGCGCCCTCTACGGGGTCGTGAACAACGCCGGTGTGGCCCGTGGCGGACCGATCGAGTACATCCCGGTCGATGTCTGGCGGGAGCAGTTCGAAGTCAACGTCTTCGGTCAGGTGGCCGTGACCAGGGCGGTGCTCCCCCTGATCCGCGAGGAACGCGGCCGTATCGTGTTCATCGGGTCGATCGGCGGCAAGCTCGCCACCATGATGATGGGCCCCTACAACTCGTCGAAGTTCGCCATCGAGGCCATCGGGGAGTCCCTGAGACAGGAGCTCCAGACCTGGGGCATCGGGGTCTCGGTCATCGAACCGGGCGCGGTGAAGACGGAGATCTGGGAAAAGGGCCGCCAGACGGCCGACCAACTCGAAAAGGAGCTCCCCTCCGAAGCCATCGTGCGCTACGCCCCCCACATCACCGCCATCCGCAAGGGCATCGAGATGCAGGACAAGCAGGCAGTCGGAGCGGACAAGGTGGCCGAGGCGGTCGAACACGCCCTGTTCGCCCCCCGCCCGAAGACCCGCTACCTGGTTGGGGCGAGCGCCCGCGTGCAGAGCGCCATGGTCCGGGTGCTGCCCGACCGGCCCCGTGAGGCGATCCTCCGGCGGATTGCCGGTCCCTGATCGAGCCGTGCCTCCTCGGGCCGGGGTCGGGTCGGGTCGGGTCTCCACCGCCCTGGCTAGCCCGGGTTCGGCGGCCGCTCCACCTTCCAGCCCCGACGTTCGAGCTCGGCCGCCAAGCGCTGGGAGGACATGGCCCGGATTCCGCCGCCCCTAGAAGGCGGCGGGTCCGTCACCGGGTCAGCCGGCGGTGAGGCATCGGGGGCTGCCGGCCCCGCTGTGGTGTCCTGGAGCTGTTCGATGAACGCCGCCGCCTCCTCGCGGGTGAACTTGCCCCCGGACTGCCGTTGGGTGAAGCCCATCGGACCACGGGCGTCTCGAAAACCGGAGTGGCCGGCGTCGTGGAGGAGCGAGGTCAGCTCTTGGAGCTGCCTGAACGTGGCCGGTGGGCCAGCTTGTTGGCCGAACGCCATGCCCCGAGTCTGGCCCACTCGGAGGGCCGGCAGTTAAACCCCCGGTGGGCGGTGCCCGCTGGCGCCGAGTCGGCGTGGCGGTCTCCGCTGGCCGTTTGGTTTTCCAAACTGCCTACCCTCGGTATGCGATGGAGACCCGATTCCATACCGATGGAACGTTAAACGCGAAACCGACACGCCAAGAGACCGACCGAGCCGCCACCGCCGGCCTGGACCCGGGGCACTGTGCCCGGCTACAAGGGCGGGCTGCCGGCATTGGGCGGATCGGCCGGCGGTCACCCGCACTGCTGCGCATAGGCGGGGGTGCCCGGCTGCACGGCCTGACCCGAGTTCGGATCGACCATGAGGCACGACTCGTCGACGGCGGCGAAGGCGCCGGCCGGAATCTGCTTGAGCTGATCCACCTCGGCGTCCGTCCACCTGGAGTCGGCGACCCCCTGGAAGAACCAGTTGCTGCCGTTGTCGGCCAGGATCATTCCATACGTCTTCATGGCGGTGAGCACCGTCTGGCACATGGAGGAGCAACTCGAGGCCGGCAGGGTGAAGTCGGCATCGAGGCGGAACCTGGCCCCCATGGGTGGGCAGTTCGGATCGTCCACGCCGGCTTCGTGACGGGCTGGCCACACATAGGCCTGTTGGGTGCACTGTGCGGTGAAACGGATGGCATGGTCCATGGCCCTGGACGTGACCTCGTCGTAGTTCACCAATCCGGGAAGGACCGGGAGTCCGGCGGCGTCGGCCGAGGTCCAGCCGGCCGGGCGGAGGGCGTCGGATTCGAGGTCCCAGATGGCGCCCGATCCCGCCCTCGATTTGCCCTTCGGGTGGTAATGGGTGTCCCACGTCTCGTAGAGGGTGCACGAGGACGGTTCCACCATGATGGCGTGGCGATCGGAACCTGATTCGATGGGCGTGGTCGCCGACAGGGGGTACGGACCCGGATCGCTCTGCGAGGCGTAGAGGAACTTGATCGGGATCAGCGGAGTGGCGGAGGGCACGATCTCCCAGGGGATCCCGTAGGGCTTTCTGGGGTTGTTCGAGGGGCCGTAGTCGGGGTGGAGAAACATCGACGCGGCATCCATCGACGTAAGCCAGGTGGCGCTGTCGGCGTCAACGGGAAGGCCGGTGACCGGCGTGTTCCACACGTTGTCGACTGGAAAGGCGGGACAGGTGGTGCCCGGCAGCACGGTACCGGCCGCGGCGCCAGCCGCCTCCCCCGGGGCGGTGGCACCCATGGTCGCCGACAGTCCCAGTGCGGCGACGACCCCTATCAGGCGTCCGGCTACGCCAGCACCCAGTCGTTTCACGGCCACCTCCCCCGGATCGCGAAGCGAAGCCGCGCAACTCTACCGATCCCGGGTCGATGGCGGGATCGGGAGATCGGGCAGACGAACAGGCGCCGGGGCCACCGGCGGCCGGCCGGTTATCCTGACCGGGTGATCCGCATAACTGGTGACGAGGCCGTGGACGAGTTGCTGACCGACGATGGGCTGGCCCTTCTCATCGGCATGGTCCTCGACCAGCAGATTCCGTTGGAACGAGCCTTCCGGGCGCCCTTCGACCTGCAGGAGCGATTGGGCAGACCGCTCGACGCATCCACCCTGGCGGCCATGGACCCCGAAGCCCTGACCGTGCTGTTCAGTGAGAGGCCGGCCCTCCACCGGTTCCCACGGTCGATGGCCGGACGCGTCCACGAGCTGTGCAACGTGGTCGTCGACTCTTACGGCGGCGACCCCGCCGCCGTCTGGACCTCCGCTGTCGACGGCAAGGAGCTGCTGGCCCGCGTGAAGGCGCTCCCCGGATTCGGCGAGCAGAAGGCCCGGATCTTCGTCGCCCTCCTTGGCAAGCAGCTGGGGGTCCGGCCTCCGGGGTGGGAGCAGGCGGCGGGGCCGTTCGGTGCACCGGGATCGTTCGTCTCGGTGGCCGACATCGACTCGCCGGATGCACTGGCCCGGGTACGCCAGTACAAGCAGGCCAAGAAAGCCGAAGCCAAGCGGTCAGCGTCCGTCTGAGCGCCCTCCGAACCGGACCGGTCGGCAACCGGACCGAACCGGTCGGCCGGCAGCCGGTCGAGCCCCGGTCCGCTACCCGGCAGCCCCGGCCCCGGGGGTGGCGCCGGTCGGCAGCGAGACCACTCTCGACCCGGCCGGGAGGTTCACCGGGGGCGAGGATCCGACGGCGCTGATGGCCAACTGGACGGACGAAGCCGCGACGGTCACATCGAACTGGGACACGTAGGGTCCGGTGACCGTGTAGACGAAGGTTCCGGTCTCCTTGCCCTCGGTGCCGGTCTGACTGAGGGTGAAGGTGTACGTGCTTCCCGACTTGGTCACGTTCTTGGCCTCCGTCGCGTAACGGAGGTAGGTCTGCGTCGGGTCTTCCGACGCCGCGCTCTCGGCCGCCTGGCGGTAGAAGACCAGGTGCCGGGTGGATCCCGATGCCGACTGGGTGATGCTCTGGTATTCCACCGGACCGGCGGCCGAGGGCAGGAAGTACACGTATCCACGTCTGTTTCCGCTCTGGACGTAGCCGCCCAGGCGGTCGGGGGCCTGCCAGACCAAATGGTACGTTTCCTCGCCTTGCGGGGTCTTCTCGGTCACCAACTCGGTGTAGCTGGGCGCCTTCTTCGTGTTGTTCACGGCGGCGATGAGGGCGGCGTTCTTCGGTGCCTGGGAGACCCCGAGCACGGCGGCACCGAGGCCGACCACACCCACGAGCACCACGAGCAGCCAGCTGATCAACCGTCGGGCGTTGTTCATCGGCAAGACGCTAGGCCAGTTCGAAGACGGGTTGGCGCACGGACCGGCTGGCAGGCGGACGGGGTGTGGCCGGCGCGGGGTTCATCAGTCCGGGGGCTCAGATGCCGATGCGCTGGGCCAACAGCTCGCGGTGGTAGGACGGGTCCCCGAGCATCAGCTCCGAGGACTTGGCCCGCTTGAAGTACAGATGGGCGGGGTGCTCCCAGGTGAAGCCGATGCCACCATGGATCTGGATGGTCTCGGCCGCGGCATGGAAGTAGGCCTCCGAGCAGTAGGACTTGGCCAGGCTGGCCACCACCGGCAGCTCGTCGGAGTCCTCGGCGGCCGCCCATCCGGCGTAGTACGCCGCCGACTTGGCCGACTCCACCTCCAACAACATGTCGGCGCACTTGTGCTTGATGGCCTGGAAGCTGCCGATGGGCCGTCCGAACTGGATGCGGGTCTTGGCATACTCGACCGAACTGTCGAGGCATCGCTGCGCCCCACCAACCTGCTCGGCGGCCAGGGCCACCGCCGCCAGGTCCAGGGTCTTCGACAGACCCGGCTCGGCCCCACCGTCGGAGCCGATCAACCAGGCCGGGGTATCGGCGAACTCCAGCCGGGCCTGCTTGCGGGTCTGGTCCATGGTGGCCAGCGACGTGCGGACCAGGCCGTCGGCATCACCCTTCACGCCGAAGAGGGACAGGCCGGCGGGCGTGCGCCCCACCACCAGGATCAGATCGGCGATGGCCCCGTCGAGCACGAACGACTTGTGCCCGTTGAGCGTCCACCCCTCACCGGAAGGAGCGGCGGCCAGGGTGATCCCGTCGGAGTCCCACCGACCCGAGTCCTCGGTGAAGGCCAGGGTGCCGATGGTCTCCCCGGCGGCGATCCCGGGCAGCAGATACTCCTGCGCGCTCTGATCACCCGACGTGAGGATGGCGTTGGCGGCCAGTGCCACCGTCGAGAAGAACGGGGCACACAGCAGGGCCGCCCCCATCTCCTCCAGCACCACCACGAGCTCCACGTAGGTGAAGCCCGACCCGCCGAACTGCTCGGGGATGGTCAGCGACTGGAGCCCGAGCTGTTCGGCCATCTGCGCCCACACCGCCGGGTCATAGCCCTCAGTCGTCTCCATCAGCCGGCGGACCTCGGTCTCGGGCGACTTGTCGTCGAGAAAGCGCCTGACCGATCTGCGGAGCTCGTCCTGCTCCTCGCTGAAGGCGAAGTTCATCGTGTTCTCCATCTCGTGGAAGCCCCGAACGGGGACGTCATCTCGTGGAAGCCCCTGAACAGGGACATCGTCTCGTGGAAGCCCCGGAACAAGGGACGTCGTGCCCCGTTTGTCTACCAGAACGGCAGCGACGATGACCAACAGGTCCGAGGGGCCAACTACGCTCGGCCCCCAGAGGAGGTTCGCCCGCAGTGGTCGACACCATCATCGATTATGAGGACACGTCCGTCGAGGTCCACCGGCTGGTGGTCGGGCCCATGGACAACAACGTCTACATCCTGCGCTGCCGGTCGACCGGCCAGTCGCTGCTGATCGACGCAGCCAACGAGCACGACAAGCTGCTCGACCTGTGCCGGGCCCTCGACGTGCGCCAGGTAGTCGAGACCCACGGGCACTGGGACCACATCCAGGCGGTGGAGGCGGTGCGCGACGCCGGGATCGATGTCGCCGTCACCAGCGCCGATGCCGCCATGCTCCCGTCCTACGACCAGATCCTCGAGGACCAGTCGACCCTCGAGGTGGGAAGACTCCGCATCGGGACCATCGCCACTCCGGGGCACACCAGAGGGTCGATGTGCTTCCTGGTGGAGGGCACCCCGCTCCTGTTCACCGGAGACACGCTGTTCCCGGGGGGCCCGGGCAACACCGCTCTCGAGGGATCCGACTTCCGCACCATCATCGACTCCATCGAGAACCGCCTGTTCTCGGCCTTCGGCCCGGACACCATCGTGCTCCCCGGCCACGGCGTCGGCACCACCATCGGGGCCGAGTCACCCCACCTCGACGAATGGATCGACCGCGGCTGGTGAGCCTGGAACGGCTGGGTAGGTACGGATCTCGCCGGACCCCGCCGGGGTCCGGCCGGGGTCCGGCCGGGGCACGTCCCGCCGGTGATCAGGCGATCAGACGGCGGTCGAAGGCCGGCGAGGTTCCCGTACCAGCTCGATGGAGGACGGGAGCCCACTGACCTCCACCCCACCGGGGACCTTGGACCCGACTTCGATGGTCACCCGGGACCCGGCCAGCGGGATGCCGTCCACCTTCAGGTATCCGATCCACTCGGGCAGGTTGGGGCAGAGCCAGGTCTTCCCGTAGGGGACCCAGGGATCGAGGCGGAGCAGGGTGCGCAGGCACAACAGGGGTGATGCCGCCGCCCACGCCTGGGGTGAGCACGAGGTGGGATAGCCCACCGGGATCGACAGTTCGTCCCGGTCCAGCCCGCTGAACAGCTCGGGCAGCCGCCCGCCCTGGGCCTGGGCCGCATCCATGAGGCCGAAGATCAGCTGCTGGGCGGCGGCGTCGAACCCGTAACGGGCCAGCCCGGCGGCCACGATGGCGGTGTCGTGGGGCCACACCGAGCCGCAGTGGTAGCTGATCGGGTTGTACCCACCACCGGTCTTGGACAGGGTGCGCACGCCCCAGCCCGAGAACATGGCCGGGGACATGAGGGCCTCGGCCACCCGGCGGGCCTTGTCCTCGTCGACGATGCCCGTCCACAGGCAGTGACCGATGTTGGAGGTCAGCGAGTCGATGGGTCGTTTGTCGGCGTCGAGCCCGACGGCGAACCATCCCTTGTCCTCCAGCCAGAAATCGCGGTTGAACGCCACCTTGAGCTGGGTGGCCTTGGCCCGGAAGCGGTCGTAGGTGGCGGCATCCCCCACCTCGAAGGCGAAGTGGGCGCTGGCCAGGTAGGCGCCGTAGGTGTAGGCCTGGACCTCGCACAGGGCGATGGGGGCCTCGGCCACCGTGCCGTCGGCATAGCGGATCCCGTCCCAGCTGTCCTTCCATCCCTGGTTGGCCAGTCCCCGGTCGGTCGACCGCTTGTACTCGACGTAGCCGTCGCCGTCGGCGTCACCGAACTGTTCGATCCACTCGATGGCCCGGGCCGCATTGGGCAGCAGTTCGTCGACCATCTCACGGGCCACGCCCCAGCGCCGCATCTCACCGAGGAGCATGACGAACAGCGGGGTGGCGTCGGCGGTCCCGTAGTAGATGCTCCCGCCCCCGAGCGACAGCGACGCCGCCGCCCCGAAGCGCATCTCGTGGAGGATGCGGCCCGGCTCCTCCTCGTGGCGCGGATCGACGTCGGTTCCCTGGAACCGGGCCAGGGTCTGCAGCACGCCCCGGGCCAGATCGGGGTCGACCAGCAGGGCCATCCAGGCCGTCAGAAGGGAGTCCCGCCCGAACACCGTCATGAACCACGGCGCACCGGCCGCCACCACCACCCGTTCGGGATAATCGGGATCGAAGATGCGCAGGGCCCCGAGGTCCTCGTTGCTCCGATCGATGACCTCTTTCAGGCCGGGGTGGTCGGTCTCGACCCGGGGCACCAGCCGACGCCACTGGGCCAGGCGCTCGGTCGGTGTCGCCCGGTCGACCGATTCGCCGCACCGGTAGCGCGGGTCGAAGGAGACCTCGTCGATGACCGGTGCGAACTCGACACAGGTGGACCACTCGCTCCGGGACGGGACGTCGACATCGAAGGTGGCGGTGCCCACGCCCACCTTGGTGGCACCGGTGAATCGGATCTCCATGCCCCTGACCGCGTTCGACCGCCGGTGCGAGTAGGTGAGCGTGGTCAGCCCGTCAGCCGTCCCGGTCCCGTCGGGCGGGTCCAGCGTGGAGGTCGTCTGGTTCCCCGGCACCTCGGTCCCGGTGCGTCCCTCCTTCACCGCGAACAGATCGGCGAAGTCGCTGCCCACCTGGAGCTCGACCGTGCACGAGGCCGGTTCGTCTCCGAAGTTGCGGATGGTGAGGTCCTCACGCATGCCCTGGCCCACGTAGCGGGAGCGGAACACCATCAGGGTGGAGTCGGCCCGGCCGGTCGGCGGTGGGCAACGGGACACGAAGGTGGACGAGAACGGGTTGTCGGTCACCGCCGCCAGCGGCTCGGTCCTGACTCCGTTGACGAGGACCTCGAACCGGGAGAGAATCCGGGTGTCGCGGAAGAACAGTCCCTGGGCCGCCCCGGGGCTGATGTCACCGGCGCCGCCGCTGATGGCGAAGGTGGACTCGTCGACCAGGGTGACGACCCCCGCCGTGGAGTCGAGTTGGGCGACCGGGCCGGCAAAGTTCCACGGGTCGGCCATGGGGTTACCGTACCGGCACAGTCGGGTGCCGGGGTAATCATTCGCCGGGAACCACCCCCGTCGAAATTGCTCCTATTCTTGTAGGGGAAAATACAGAATGGGGTTAAGATCACAGGCGTGTCGAGCGAAGTACCAGACGTCCCGGACCGCACCGTTCCCCTACTCGAGATCGAGGATCTGCACGTCTCGGTGGAGGGTTCGACCATCCTGGCCGGGGTCAACCTCACGGTGGAGTCGGGCCAGGTCCACGCCCTCATGGGCCCCAACGGATCGGGGAAGTCCACCCTGGCCAACGTGCTGCTCGGCAATCCTGCCTATGTGGTCGAGTCGGGGGCCGTCCGCTTCCGGGGCGAGGACATCACCGCCTGGCCCACCGATGTGCGGGGGAAGGCCGGGATGTTCCTGGCCTTCCAGGAGCCCGAGTCGATCGCCGGCGTCCCGGTCATCCAGTTCTTGCGCCAGGCGCTGTCCGCCCGTCGGGGCATGGACATGTCGGTCCTCGAGGTGCGCCTGATCATGATGGAGTGGATGGAGAAGCTCGGCATGGATCCCGCCTTCGGCGAGCGCCACCTGAACGACGGGTTCTCCGGTGGCGAGAAGAAGCGCAACGAGATCCTCCAGATGGCCATCCTCGAGCCCCAGCTGGCCGTCCTGGACGAAACCGATTCGGGGCTGGACGTCGACGCCCTGCGGACGGTGGCCCGGGGCGTGCAGACCGTGCGCGGGGTCCGGCCCGAGCTCGGGGTGCTCGTCATCACCCACTACCAACGCATGCTGGACGAACTGGCCGCCGACCGGGTCCACCTGCTCGTCGACGGGGTCATCGTCGCCGAAGGCGGTCCTGAGCTGGCCCGACAACTGGAGATCGAGGGGTACGACGCATGGCGCACGTGAACCAGGCCGACCGCGTCGAGGTGGCCTCCGCCGACGCCTCCGGGAACCCGTCGAGGGAGCTCGACGTGGCCACCCTCCGCAAGGACTTTCCCCTCCTCGGCCGGGAGGTCAACGGACACCCCATCACCTATCTGGACACCGCTGCCTCCGCTCAACGACCGGTCCAGGTGCTCGACGCCATGCGGACCTACGACGAGACCACGCACGCCAACGTGCACCGCGGGGTGTACTCCATCGCCGAGGAGGCCACCCGGCGCTTCGAGGCCGCCCGCAACAACGTGGGTCGGTTCATCGGGGCCCCCCAGCCCGACCGCGAGATCGTGTTCACCAAAAACGCCACCGAGGCACTCAACCTGGTGGCCCACACCTGGGGGCGCGCCCACCTGCAACCCGGCGACGTCATCGTGCTGACCGAGATGGAGCACCACGCCAACATCGTCCCGTGGCACATGCTGGCCGAACAGCGGGGACTGGTCGTGCGGTGGATCCCGATCGACGACGAGGGCCAGCTCATCCTCGACCACCTCGACCGCCTGCTGGACGGGGCCAAGCTGGTCGGGATCACCTGCATGTCCAATGTGCTCGGCACCCTGAACCCCATCCCTCACATCGCCGAGGCCGCCCACCGGGCCGGCGCCGTGGTGGTGGCCGACGGCGCCCAGTCCGTCCCCCACCTGCCCACCGACGTCACGGCCCTGGGGGTCGACTTCATCGCCTTCAGCGCCCACAAGATGCTCGGCCCCACCGGCATCGGGGTGCTGTGGGGACGGGAGGAGCTGCTCAGTGCCCTGCCTCCGTTCTTGGGCGGCGGGGAGATGATCCTCGACGTGCGCAAGGACGGGTTCATCCCCAACGACATCCCGTGGCGCTTCGAGGCCGGCACGCCGCCGATCACCGAGGCCATCGGACTGGATGCGGCCGTCGACTACCTGCGGGCCGTCGGCATGGAAGCCGTACGCGCCCACGAGATCTCCCTGACCCGTTACGCCATGGCCACGCTCGAGGAACGCTTCGGGAGCGATCTCCGGATCTTCGGTCCCCCGGATGCGGCGGGGCGGGGTGGGGTGGTGTCGTTCGCCTACCGGGACCTGCATCCCCACGACATCTCCCAGATCCTCGACCAGTACGGGGTGTGCGTTCGGGCCGGGCACCACTGCGCCAAGCCGCTCATGCGCCGCCTCGGGGTCAATGCCACGGCCAGGGCCTCGTTCGGTCTGTACAACGACGAGTCCGATGTGGACACCCTGTCGGATGCCCTGGCCCAGGCCGGAGCGTTCTTCGGATGACATCCGGCCAGTATCCTGGGTGGGTGAACCGCACCCGTACCAGCCGGCATTCCGGTGCCGCCCACCCGGCCGGGGGTTCCTGATGCCCGGCCTCGAGGACCTCTATCGCGAGATCATCCTCGATCACTACCGCTCGCCCCGGAACCGGGGCGAGCTCCAGTCGCCACCGGCCCAGCGGCTCGAGGGCTTCAACCCGCTGTGCGGGGACGAGGTGGTGGTGACCCTGGAGGTGAAGGACGGCGTGCTCTCCGACATCAAGATCGCCGGAACCGGGTGCTCGATCAGCCAGTCGTCGGCATCGCTGATGTCGGCGGCGGTCAAGGGCAAGCCCGTCCCGGACGTGCGGGCCCTGATCCACACGTTCAAGGGGATGATGTCCATCCACGAGTCCACCCTCCCCTCCGGGGGCGCCGGGGGCGCCGGGGCCGCCGGGGACGGTGACGGCTCGGGGGCCACGGTCGAGCCACTGGAGCCGGAGGCCATCGACATCGATGCCCTCGGCGAGCTGGCCGCCCTGCAGGGAGTGGTGAAGTTCCCCGTCCGGATCAAGTGCGCCACCCTGAGCTGGAACACCCTGGCCCAGGGGCTCGACGAGAGCGAAGCCACCTCCTGACCGGCGGGGCGGGGACGCCGCTCAGCTGTAGGAGGCGTACCCGGTCCGGTCGACCAGCTCGGCCAGCTCACTCGAGCCGGTGGCCACCACCCGCCCCCCCGAAAGCACGTGGACCACGTCGGGGTGGAGCACGTCGAGCAGCCGGCGGAAGTGGGTGATGGCCAGCACGCCCAGTCCCCACTCGGTCGTGGCCTCCTCCACCCGCCGCCCTACGGCGCCCAGGGCGTCGACGTCCAGCCCGGAGTCGATCTCGTCGAGAACGGCGAATCGGGGTCGCAGCACCCCGAGCTGCAAAGTCTCGTTCCGCTTGCGCTCCCCGCCCGACAGGTCGACGTTCAGTGGGCGGTCGAGGAACCGCTCGTCGAAACCGATCCGGTGCGCCTCGTCCCGCAACCGCTCGGCGATGTCGGCCGCCGATCCCGGTCCGTCCGCCGACCCGGAGGCGACCGGGGCCCGGGCGGCGGTGAGCGACCTCACCAGCGATACACCGGGCACCTCGATGGGGTGCTGCATGCCGAGGAACAGACCGGCCCGGGCCCGCTGCCACGTGGGCAGGGCCAGGAGGTCGATACCGTCGAGCGTCACCGACCCCTCGAAGATCTCATAGCCGGGTCGCCCCATCAGGACATGGGCCAGCGTGCTCTTGCCTGAACCGTTCGGCCCCATGACGGCGTGGACCTCTCCGCTTCGCACCGTCAGGGTCACACCCGACAGGATCTCGCGCCCCGGGACACCGGCCCGCAGCCCCTCGATGCGTAGCTCGCCGGTGCTCACGGCACCACCACCGACACGTCATCGCCCTCCAGGACGAGGTCGTAGACCGGCACGGGACGGGTGGCGGGGAGCGAAGAGGGCGCCCCGGTGCGCAGATCGAAGGTGGACCCGTGCTTGGAGCATTCGATCTCACACTCGGTCGTCCATACCTCGCCCTCGGCCAGCGAATAGTCCTCGTGGCTGCATTGATCTCCCACAGCGAAGAAGTCGTCGGCAATGCGGACCAGGGCCACCCGCAGGCCGGCCACGTCGAACCGCCGGGCCTGGCCGGGGGCCAGGTCATCACGGGAGCACAGGCGGACCACGTGGGCCGATCCGGACTCGGTGGGAGCGGGATCAGGCACGGTGGGCTCCGCTCCGGTCGGCCAGCGCCTGGCCGACCGTGGCCCGGACGCCGTCGATCGGCACCTGGTCGGCGATGTTCTCGAAGAAGCCGCCCACGATCAGTCGCTCGGCCATCTCGGGGTCGACGCCACGCGACTCGAGGTAGTAGCGCTGATCCCCATCCACCGGGCCGACGGTCGAACCGTGGCTGCATTTCACGTCGTTCTCCTCGATGTCGAGGTTGGGGACCGAGTCGGCATGGGCACCCTCGTCGAGGACCAGGTTGTGATTGGTCTGCATGGCGTCGGACTTCGCCGCTCCTCGGCGGACCCGGATCAGGCCGCTGTAGACGGAGTGGGCCCGGTCGGCCACCGCTCCCATGAACAAGAGGTCGCTGGTGGTGTGGGGGGCACGATGGTCCTGAAGGGTGCGGAAGTCCAGCATCTGGTCGTCCCGTCCGATGAAGGCGGCACGCAGCCGGCTGGTTCCCGACGCCCCCTCGAGGGCCGAATCGGTTCTGAGCCTGGCGTAACTCCCTCCCAACGCCACGGCGAAACTGTCCAGGGTGGCATCGGCGCCGATGGCGCTGGCCTGATGGGCCAGCTGCCACGTGCGGGGGCCGAGAGCCTGCACACTGACGTAGGACAACTGGGCGCCGTCGTCCACCCTGATCTCGCTCACCGGTACGACCAGGCGCTCGACGCCTCCCTCGCCGTCCCGCCCCGGCGACGGCGAGGGCGAGGGCGACGGCGAGGAGCTGGACGGCAGCCCGGCCAGTAGTCCGGCGTCGACGTCGACCACGATCTCGATGACCGCCGCCCTCGAACCCCGACCGGTCCGGACGACCGTCCTGGGGAACACGGCGCTGCCACTGGCCGCCCCGACCACGTGGACCACCACGATCGGGTCCTCGATCGAGGCACCGGCGCCCACCTCGACCACCAGGGGGTCGACGGAAAAGGCGTCGTTCAAGAGAAGGAAGTCCCGCGGGTCGACCACCACCGCGCCGAGCAGCGCCTCGGGGTCACTCTGTTCGGCGACCCGTCCCAGGGTCAGCACGTCGTCTCCCACCGATGAGGCCACCGTGGCCAGCACGCCGTCGATGGTGATCATGAGACCGGCCCGCGGGCCGAGACTGGTCACCAGCGAGTGGACCCGGTCTGAGGGCGAGGGGCCCGGACCGCCGGACAGCTCGACCCACTCGGTACCGGCCGGGTGGAACCGGTCGAGCTCGAACTGATCGATGCGGCTGTACCGCCACACCTCGTCCTTCTCGGTGGGAAGCGGACCGGTGGCGAATGTCTCCGCCGCCGCCAGGCGACGCCGTCGCAGCCACGGCGGACCGGGCAGGACGGCAGATGAGTCGGGCGTGAAGGTGGACAAACAGGGGCCTCTCGCGAAACGAGGCCCGACCTACGGGCCTCCACAGCCCATACTACCTGGCCGCATCGGCCGCCCCACCCCCACCGGTCCCACCATCGGCCCCCCACCGGTCCCACCATCGGCGGCCGGTCAGGGCCCCGTGGGCGGTGGGGCGACGACCGGCATACGCTCGGGACATGACTGCGCCCGCCCGAACCTCCATCCCGTCCTTCGACTCCGAGGTCCTGGCCGTCGAGGTCGACGGCCATGTGGCCACCCTGTGGCTCGACCGGGCCGAAAAACGCAACGCCATGGGTCCGGCCTTCTGGGCCGATCTTCCCCGAGCCATGGCCGCCATCGAATCGACCCCGGAGGTACGGGCGCTGGTGGTGGCGGCCCGGGGACCCCACTTCTCCGTGGGTCTCGACCTGTTGGCCATGGCCGGGCTGGTCGGCCCGTCCACCTCGGGTAACGGTGCCCCGCCGTCGATGGCGGCCCGGGCCCGCTCAGCCCGGACCGAGATCCTCCGGCTCCAGGCGGCGGTGACGTCGGTGGCCGACTGTCCCCTCCCGATCGTGGCCGCCGTCCACGGGTACTGCATCGGGGGTGGCGTCGACCTGATCGCCGCCTGCGACATCCGGCTGGCCAGTTCCGACGCACTGTTCTCGGTACGCGAGACGAAAGTCGCCATCGTTGCCGATCTCGGGAGCCTGCAACGGCTCCCGCACATCATCGGCAAGGGCCACCTGGCCGAGCTCGCCTACACCGGCATGGACATCTCCGCCGCCCGGGCCGAATCGATCGGACTGGTGAACCGGGTCAGCGCCGATGCCGAAGCCGTCCTGGCCGACGCCCGCCGTCTGGCCGACGAGATCGCCGCCAACTCGCCGCTGGCCGTCCAGGGCACCAAGGCCGTCCTGGCCGCCGGCGAAGGGCGCTCGGTGGCCGAGGGGCTCGACTACGTGGCCACCTGGAACGCCGGGGCTCTGGCCTCCGACGATCTGACCGAAGCGATGGCGGCCTTCGTGGAGAAGCGACCCGGGGTGTTCACCGGGCGCTGATCGGGTCCCTGCCCCGCCGGCCCGCCGCCCCGCCGGCCGGCCCCGCCGGCCTCAGCGCTTACGGCGCCACCAGCGGCCGTCTCTGCGGCCCTCGCGCTCGTCTTCCTTCCGAACCTCGGCGAGCACGTCGGGCCCGACTGCGTCGATGATCTCCTCGGCCTGGCTGAGCAGCTTGGCCGCCTCCTCGCCGGGAACGTCGGGCATGGGCTCGAGAGCCGGCTCGACCAGCGACCCGTGCGACCAGCCCACGTCGGCCAACCGTGGGGCATAGGAAGGGCAGTTCTCCGGGCACCGCCACGGGGCCTCCGGGGCCAGGTCCAGGATGCAGAACCGGGCGACCTCCCCCGAGTCGTAGGTCCGGCTCTGGAAGTGCTTGCACTCTTCCCTCATCGGCATCGGATCATTCTGCCTCTCTGGCCGGCCCGGCGCCTATCGTCCACCCGCGGCCTATCGGCCGGCGCCGGCCGGGACCGCCGCATCAACCAACCGAGCCCTCCATCTGCAGCTCGATGAGGCGGCTCCACTCGACGGCGTACTCCATGGGCAGGGTCCGGGTGATCGGCTCGATGAACCCGTTGACGATCATGCCCATGGCCTGGGTCTCGGACAGACCCCGGCTCATCAGGTAGAAGAGCTGGTCGTCTCCCACCTTGGACACGGTGGCCTCGTGCCCGATCCGGGCGTCCCGCTCGCCGACCTCCATGTAGGGCTTGGTCTCCGACACGGCGGTGTCGTCGAGGAGCAGGGCGTCACACCGCACGAAGCTCTTGGCGTGCTTGGCTCCTTCGTCCACATGCACCTTTCCCCGGTAGGTGGTGATGCCGGCATCCTTGGAGATCGACTTGGAGACGATGGTCGAGGTGGTCTCGGGAGCACAGTGGTACATCTTGGCCCCAGCGTCCTGGTGCTGGCCCGCCCCGGCGTAGGCCACCGACAGCACCTCGCCCGAGGCCTTGGGGCCCATCAGGTAGACCGACGGGTACTTCATGGTCAGACGGGAGCCGATGTTGCCGTCGATCCACTCCACGTGGGCCTCGGCCTCGGCCCGGGCCCGCTTGGTGACCAGGTTGTAGACGTTGTTCGACCAGTTCTGGATGGTGGTGTAGGTGATCCGGGAGCCCTCCAGGGCCACCAGCTCGACCACGGCCGAATGGAGCGAGTCGCTGGTGTACACCGGGGCCGAGCAGCCTTCGATGTAGTGCACCTGGGAGCCGACGTCGGCGATGATCAAGGTCCGTTCGAACTGGCCCATGTTCTCGGCGTTGATCCGGAAGTAGGCCTGCAGGGGCTGGTCGACCACCACGTTCGGTGGCACGTAGATGAACGAACCACCCGACCACACTGCCGAGTTGAGGGCGGCGAACTTGTTGTCGTTTGGGGGGATGACCTTTCCGAAGTACTTGCGGACCAGGTCGGGGTAGTCACGCACCGCCGTGTCCATGTCGCAGAAGATGATGCCCAGGGCCTCCAGATCCTCGCGGTTCCGGTGGAACACCACCTCGGACTCGTACTGGGCGGTGACGCCGGCCAGGTACTTGCGCTCGGCCTCGGGGATGCCCAGCTTCTCGTAGGTGTTCTTGATGGCGTCGGGAAGGTCGTTCCAGTCCTCCACCTGCCCCGATGTCGGCTTGATGTAGTAGTAGATGTCCTCGAAGTCGAGATCGGGCATGTTGACGGCGAACCACTCGGCCATGGGCCGCTTCTCGAACCGTTGGAGGGCACGCAACCGGAAGTCGCGCATCCACTCCGGCTCTTTCTTCATTGCCGACATCTCGCGGACGATCGACTCGTTGAGCCCCTTCTTGGGCTTGAAGACGTAATCCTCTTCGTCCGACCATCCGAGCTTGTACTTTCCGAGGTCGAGATCGGTTGTCGTCATCTGGGCTCCCGAGACGCCATCCGTACGGACGGCACATTTCTCCTACTTAGATAGTAACAACCCCTGGCACCTCCCGGTACGGTCGTGGATAAAGCCGGCGTCCCCCGTTCGGCGCCACCCGGCGACCAGGGGCCCAGACGGCGTGCCATCCTGGTCCGGTGCCGCCCCCTCCGAGCCGTTCCTGTCCCCTGCGTCCCTCCCTCCTCCACCGCCTCCACTGGCCCCGAGTCGGGTGACGCCGGTTCCCGTTCCCCCATCGCCGGCCCGGCGGCCGGTCGAGCTCACCGCCCACGGCGACACGAGGACCGACGACTGGTTCTGGCTGAGGGACAAGGATGATCCCGAGGTCATCGCCCACCTGGAGGCCGAGAACGCCTACACCGAGGCGATGACGGCGGGGACGAAGAGCCTGCAAAGGACCCTCTTCGAAGAGATCGTGGCCCGCATCGAGGAGACCGACCTGTCGGTTCCGGTCCGCAAGGGCCCGTGGCTCTATTACACCCGGACCATGGAGGGTGCCAGCTATCCCATCCACTGCCGGACACCGGTGACTGCGGACGTGGCCGAGGGTGCGGTTCCGGAAGCGGGTGGTGGTGGTGGTGGTGGCGGCGGCGGCGAACAGATCCTGCTGGACGAGAACCGGCTTGCGGCTGGTCACGACTACTTCGCCCTGGGAAATCTGGAGATCAGCCCCGACCATCGTTGGCTGGCCTACTCCACCGACACCTCCGGTGGGGAGCGCTACACCATGCACTTCGCCGACCTGACCGCTGACGCCCTTTCCCCCGAGTCGATCGAGGACACCTCGTACGGAGTGGCCTGGGCCAACGACAACGCCACGGTCTTCTACGTGCGGGTCGACGAATCCATGCGTCCGTACCAGCTGTGGCGTCACCGGTTGGGCACCGACCCGGCCGGAGACGCCCTCGTCTACCAGGAGCCGGACGACCGCTTCTATCTGGGCATCGGACGTACCAAGGACGACTGCTACATCTTGATGGGCCTGGACTCCAAGGTGACCTCGGAGCTGTGGGCCCTCGACGCCGATCAGCCGCTCGGCTCGTTCTCGGTCATCGAACCGCGACGCCAAGGCATCGAGTACAGCGTCGATCACGACCGGGGGGACTCCGAACTCGGGCGGCCCAGCCGGTTCCTCATCGTCACCAACGACGGCGCCGAGGACTTCCGGCTGATGGAGGCGCCTGACAGGGCCACCGGCCGCCACCACTGGCGTGAGGTGATCCCGGCCCGGTCCGATGTGAGGCTGGACGGGGTCGACCCGTTCGCCGGCCACCTGGTGGTGTACGAACGGGCGGGCGGGGAGACCCGGCTCCGGGTGATCGACGCCGCCACCGGCGCTTCCTCCCCCGTCGACCAGCCAGAGTCGCCGTCCACCGTCTGGGCCGGAGCCAATCCCGAGTACGACTCGACCACCCTCCGTTACGAGTACACGTCGCTGGTCACGCCCCGCTCGGTCTTCGATCTCGACCTCGGGACCGGAGACCTGGCCCTCAGAAAGCGCCAGCCGGTGCTCGGCGACTTCGACTCCGGTCGCTACCGGACCGAGCGTCGATGGGCCCGGGCCGATGACGGCACCGAGGTGCCGATCTCCCTGGTATACCGGCCCGACCTGACGGGGTCGGCCCCCGGTGGGGCGCCATGCCTCTTGTACGGGTACGGCTCCTACGAGACGTCGATCGACCCGACCTTCTCATCGCTCCGGCTGAGCCTGCTCGACCGGGGATTCGTCTTCGCCATCGCCCACGTCCGGGGCGGCGGGGAGATGGGCCGGCAGTGGTACGAGCAGGGAAAACTGGCAGCCAAACCACACACGTTCACCGACTTTGTCGCATGTGCCCGCTTCCTGATCGACCAAGGGTTGACGTCGTCCGACCGGTTGGTGGCCCGGGGGGCCAGCGCCGGCGGCCTGTTGATGGGCGCGGTGGTGAACCTGGAGCCCGGCCTGTTCCGGGCCGTCGTCGCCGAGGTGCCGTTCGTCGACTGCCTGACCACCATTCTCGACGACAGTCTCCCTCTGACCGTGCTGGAGTGGGAGGAGTGGGGCAACCCGGTGTACGACGCCGGGATCTACGCGGTGATGAAGTCCTACTCCCCCTATGACAACGTTCGGTCCGTCGACGACGCCGGCCGTCCGGTGAGGTACCCAGACATCCTCGCCACCGGCGGTCTCTCCGACCCACGGGTCGGGTTCTGGGAGCCGGCCAAGTGGGTGGCCAAGCTCCGGGCGGCCAACCCCGAGAATAGGGTGCTGTTGAAGACCGAGCTGGGGGCCGGTCACGGCGGACCTTCGGGCCGCTACGACGCCTGGAGGGACGAAGCATTCGTCTACGCCTTCATCCTCGACGCCCTCGGTCTCGCCGAGGACGGGCCGGCTCCCGGCGGACCGTCCGGATCCCCGTAGGCCAACCGCCGGGTCAGCCCGCCGAGCCCGCTCAGCCCGCTCAGCCTGCTCAGCCCGCCGAGCCGGTTGGAGCCGTGGTCGACGTACTCGGGGTGTTCGGAGTGGCTGTGGTGGATGTGGTGGATGCCCCCGACAGGGCCGATGCAGCCGGCTGGAAAATGGCTTCGAAGGGCGTGCGGAAGGGAACGGGGAAGACCACCGGCACCTTGTCGACCGTCACCGACACCGAGGGTGCGCCCAGCTCCACAGTGGTCGCCCCGGTGGCGGCGATGACCTTGCTGGCACCGGCCTGCAGCGTGCCGGTCCACAAGGTGGCGCCAGAGGTGGCCGACCTGACCAGGGTCCAGCAGGGCCCCGCCGCGGTGAGCGAGAGCTGATAGGAGCTGGCGGCCACCGGGTAGGTGGCCGTCGCCCCCGACGTCGAGGTGGCCACGATCCGAGAGGGAATCGTGGTGGTGGTCGATGTCGACTCGCCCCTGCTGTGATGCACCGTCGCCCGCTTCCGCTGGGTGGTGTGCGAAGCCACCGAAGAAGACCCGCCCGTGGTGTGGGCCGCCGACGACGTGACCGAGGAGCGCGAGCCGTCGGCATGTCTGTTCGACGTGGAGTGCTTGCTGCCGGCGTAGGCGAGCGCCGCGAAGATGACCAGCACCGTCACCGTCAGTGCCACCGCCGTGATCCGCCTGGGCCGGTGGTTCATCGAGTCCAGGGCGTGGCGATGGGCCCGGTCGGCGCCTGGAGACCCGGCGCCGGCGGATACGGGCTTGCTCAGATACCTGTCCTCGGGAGGGGTGTCGTCGAACACCAGCGGCGTGCCGGGATCGGGGAACTCGTCACTACCTCGCACCGGGATGGGCGGCACGTGGGCACTGTCGTCGGTGTCATGGGAGGAATGAGGTCTCACCCGGGATCCGGCCTGCTCCCCGGCGGGCTGGACCACGTTCACATGTGACCCGCTCGACCGGTCGGCCAGCTGCTCGAGGGTGCCGAGAGCCGAGTGGTAGCTGCGCACCGAGTCCAGGTCGCCGCCTCGCGGCCTGAGGCCCAGGAACACCAGGGCGGCCACGACGGCAACCGCCACGATTGCGATCAGGACGAGCAACATTCCGACCATTCAACCCGAAGAGCCGGCCACAAGGGGAGCGAGGCCCTGTTCGGAACGGGATCCGACCAGGTCGGACCGCCAGAATGAGTCCTGGCCGCTCAGACGGCGGTGATGGCGGTCAGCCCACCGTCCACGGTCAGGTGGGTCCCGGTGATGAACGAGGCCTCGTCCGACAGCAGGAACCGGATTGGTCTGGCGATCTCATCGGGGGACGAGATCCGCTGCAGGGGGGTCCGTTCCTCGAGCTGTTGGCGAAATCCCGGCAGTTCGAAGGCGGGAGCCAGCATGGGCGTGGCCACCGCCCCCGGGCAGACGGCGTTCACCCGGAAGCCCTCCCTGGCGAAGCGCTGGGCAATGGACCGCATGACCCCGAGCACCCCGGCCTTGGAGGCGCAGTAGGCGGTGAGGATCTCACTGCCGAACAGACCCTCGATCGAGGAGATGAACACCGCCGCCGAACCTGGTCCTGCCTGCCGGAACGGGACCAGCAGCATCCTGGAGATCATCACCGCGGCCCGGAGGTTGACGTTGAGGGTGCTGTCCCACAGCGCATCGTCGATCGAGTCGACCGCCATCACCCCGGAGACTCCGGCGGCATGGACGAACCCTCCGAGCGAGCCGAGGGCGTCGGCGGCCGCCGGCACACCCGATTCGACGGCCGACGTATCCGCCACATCGACCTCCGACCAGTCGGTCACCACGCCGTGCCGTTCACGGCAGAGTGTCGCCGTCGCCTCTGCACCGGTGGCGTCGATGTCCCAGATGGCCACCGGGCGGCCCACCTCGGCCAGAGCCAGGGCTGCCTCACGACCGATCCCCGAGCCCCCGCCGGTGATGAGCACGCCGGTGGACGGCGAGCCGAGTCCGCCCCTGACGCCGTCAGCCATCAGGTCCGCAGACCGAAACGGGGCTGCAGTCCCGGCTCGATGGCCGAACGCCGCGGATTGGAACGGTCTCGCTCCGAGAGAACGGGGTCGGTCAATCCCCAGTCAGCGGCGATGGCCGGATCGTCCCAGGCCACTCCGAGCTCGTCGTTGGGGTTGTAGTAGTTGTCGACCAGGTACCAGAGGGTCAGGTCGGTGAGCGATGCGAAGCCGTGGGCGACACCGGGTGGGATGAAGACACCCCGGTCGTGGTCACCCTCGAGATCGAGGGTGAGGGTGGCCCCGTCGGTGGGCGAACCCTGCCGCAGATCGTGGAGCACGACCCGGGCCGTGCCGCGGAGCACGTACCAGTAGTCGGCCTGGTGCAGGTGGTAGTGGAGCCCGACGATGGCCCCGGCCTGCTTCTCCGAGCGGTTCCCCTGGGTCATCTCACGCCCCAACGGGAACCAGCTGCGCCGGTAGGTCTCCACGAATCGTCCCCGCTCGTCGCCGTGGGCGTCGGGTTCCACCACGATCACGTTGGAAATGATCTCGGACTCGATGATCTTTGGCACGTCCTACTCCTCATCCCGGTGGCCGGTGCGCCCGGCAACAGTAGCGAACCCGCTCCTGAAGAACAGCAGGGGTGAACCTTCGCCCATTCCCAGGTCGAGCACCCGACCGATGATCAGCTCATGGTCTCCGGCGTCGTGGACGAGCTCCATCTGGCAGTCAACCCAGGCCAGGCTGTCCTCTATCAGCGGAGCCCCGGTGGCCGGGGCCGGTCGCCACGCCACCCCTTCGAACTTGTCACCTCCGGAAACGGCGAAGTCCCGACAGAGCTCGCTTTGGTGGTCCCCCAGCACGTTGACGCAGAAGATCCCCGCCTTGGCGATCCGAGGCCAGCTGGTGGAGGTGCGGGCCGGGGCGACAGCCACATAGGGCGGATCGATGGAGAGCGAGACGAAGCTCTGGCAGGTGAACCCGACGGGCTGGCCGTCCTCGATGCCAGAGACGATGGTCACACCGGTGGCGAAGGTGGACATTGCCTCTTTGAACTGGGAGGAGTCGAAGCTCATGGCCAAGCCTCCCCCAGGTCGATCGATGATCCCTCGAACGCTGCGCTGATCTCCAGCCGTTCGGCGACCTCGCCGGAACGCCGGGCGGCGGCGAGGATCCGGTCGATGTCATCGTCGGTATGGGACGGATCATGATGGAAGAGCACCAGTCGACGGGCCCCTGCCTGGCTGGCGACGTGCACCGCATAGGCAGCCGTGGAGTGGCCCCAGTCGTGGAGGGCGGAGAACTCCTCGTCGGTGTACTGGGCATCGTGGATGACCAGGTCGGCCCCCGCGCACAGTTCGAGGACGTTGACATCCACCGAGCACCGATCGACCGGTGCCTGATGGTCGGACAGATAGGCCACCGTCCTCCCTTCGGACTCGATGCGGAATCCCAGGGTGTGGCCCACGTGCGGGATGGACCGCACTTTGACCTTGGTGTTCCCGACGGCCAGGTCCTCGGTGCCCTCCAGATCGTGGAAACGCAGTTCGCCGCGGAACTCGGCCATGTGCACCGGAAAGAACGGTGGCTGGACGATCCCGGCGAGCACGTCTCCCAGCGGACCTTCGCTCTGGGAGGGGCCGAATATCTCGAGCACGGCTCCCGGGTCCTGCATGGGGGTGAAGAAAGGGAGACCGAGCACATGGTCGTAGTGGAGATGACTGAGGAGGGCGGTGGCGTGCAGAGGTCGGCCGGTGCCCTGGAGCTGGGGCTGCAGGTACTCCCCCAGGGACCGCAATCCGGTGCCCAGATCTACGATCAAAGGTGGCTCCCCCTCGACCTCGACCAGAACGCAGGACGTGTTGCCCCCATAGCGGCGATGTTGGTCGGAAGAGCACGGGCACGAGCCCCGGACACCGAAGAAGGAGATCCTCACCAGGCATGGAGGCTAGCGGGTCTTCCCGGACGCCCGACTTTGCCAACCGTTCGGGGGTCGCCGGGATCGCTGGGCTCGGCGGCCACCGCCTTTTCGAGTCGGTCGATACAGATGGTCCATCGGAACGGGTCCGTGCCCCATTCGGTTTTCTGTTTCGCCTACTTTCGGTATGCCACATACCAGTGGTAGGCGAAACGCAGAAGCGATGAGCGTCGGGAGCGACCCGGCTGCCCTACCGGCCGGCCGCCCACTGGCCCACGCCCGGCGGCCCACCACCGCCCTGAGCCTTCACGCCCACCGATGACAGGGAACCACGGTGGCCTCGAAGGGTCCCACGGCCCCCGGGCTACTGTCCGAACATGGACCAGCGCACCATCACCGCCAACGGCGTCGAGTTTTCCTACCTGAGCGACGGACCGGACGACGGTCCCTTGGCCCTGTGCCTCCATGGGTTCCCCGACACCGCCCACACCTGGCGTCACCTGCTCCCTCGACTGGCCGAGGCCGGGTACCACGGGGTGGCTCCCAACCTCCGCGGCTACGCGCCGACCTCGGTTCCAAAGGACGGTCTCTACGACACGGGAACGCTGGCTCTGGACGCCGGAGCACTCCACCAGGCATTGGGCGGCCGCGGTGACGCGGTGATCATCGGGCACGACTGGGGAGCGGCGGCGGCCTACAACACCGCCGCCCACGAGCCACAGCGGTGGCGACGCGTGGTGGCGGGGGCTGTGCCCCCCTTGGCCTCGATGGCAGAAAGGTTCTTCACCTACGACCAGCTTCGCCGAAGCTGGTACGTGTTCTTCTTCCAGACACCGTTCGCCGAGATGGCGGTAGCTCAGGACGACTACTCGTTCATCGATCGGCTGTGGGCTGACTGGTCCCCCGGCTACGACGGTTGGTGGGATGCCGCCCAGGTGAAGAAGGCGCTCGCCTCCCCCGAGAGCCTGGGAGCGGCCATTGGCAGCTACCGGGCCATGTTCGCCGGACCCCCCGAGGAACCCAACGCCGCCGCGGCCCAGACCGCCGGCAGCGCGGTCTCGCCCCAGGCGACTCTCTATCTGCACGGTGCCGACGACGGTTGCATGGGCGTTGATGTGATCGGGCCGGTGACCGAGTTCCTCGGACCGGGATCGGAGATGCACGTCATCGCCGGTGCCGGCCATTTCTTCCACGTCGAGCGGCCTGACGAGGTCAACGCCCATATCCTCCGCTTCATCACCGCCTGACCCGGCCTCACCCGCCTGACCGAGCCACCTGACCGACCCGCCTGACCGGGCCCAGCTCCGGCCCCCACTACGGCAGGCGCAGAATCCCCCGATGGTCACGGAGGACCAGTCCGTCCCTGACCAGGCCATCGACGACGCGGTCGACCCGGTCGGGGTCATCGGGCCATCCGGCCACCTCGGCCCGTTCGTGGGGCTGGATACTTCGGCGCCGCAGGGCATCGACGAGTCGGCCCCGGCCCTGACGATCGGATCCCTCGAAGGCGGACTGGGCTTCGGTGGTACCCGCCGAACCGCGGGCCGGATCAGGGTCCGGTCGACCCTCGGCCGCCCAACGGCATCGGCGCCGGACCGGGCAGGCCCGACATCGCGGGTCGCCTTTCAGGCAAAGGGTGGCCCCGAGGTCGATCAGGGCCTGCCCGAAACTCCACCCCCTCGCGGCCGGCACCATGGTGTCCACCAGGTCCTGGGCCTCGGCTGGGCCGAGGGGTCGCCCGGCGACGGCACGGGAGAGCACTCGTCCGGCGTTGGTGTCCACCACGCCCACGTCGGCCTCGAAGGCGAAGGCCAACACGGCGCGGGCCGTGTAGGCCCCGACGCCCGGAAGACCGAGCAGGGCTGTCAGGTCCGAGGGAACCCTCCCCCCGTGGTCGGCGACGATGGCTGCCGCCGACCGGTGCAGGTTACGGGCCCGCCTGTTGTAGCCGAGTCCCTCCCACGCCCGGAGGACCGACCCGAGAGACGCCTCGGCGCAGGCGGCCGGGGTGGGGAAGGCGGCCATGAACCGCCGGTAGGCCGGAACCACCCGGGCCAGCTGCGTCTGCTGGGCCATGACCTCGCTGACCAGCACCGCCCACGGGTCACGGATGGCTCGCCACGGCAGGTCGGGCCGCCTCGAGTCCGAGCCGAGAGACCCGCCCCACGCATCGATTGCCCGCCCGATGGCGCGAACCTGGGCGTCGGGCCGGGTCCGGTCGCCCGCCCCGCTCAACTCCAGACGTCGTCCCCGTAGGGACGCTGACGGACGGGGGCCCCGGCCCGCTTCCACACCATGACCTTGCGGCGGAAGAAGCACACCTCTTCACCCCGCTGGTTGAAGCCCTTGGTCTCGACGGTGACGATGCCGCGGTCGTCACGCGACTTGGACTCCGCCTTGGAGATGACTTTGGTCTCGGCATAGATGGTGTCGCCGTGGAAGGTCGGTGCCCGGTGGATGAGGGACTCGACCTCGAGGTTGGCGATGGACGACCCGCTCACATCGGGAACGCTCATCCCCAGCACCAGGGAGTACACCAGGTTGCCCACCACCACGTTCTTGCCGTGCACCGTCTCGTGCTCGGCGAACCAGGCGTCGATGTGCAAGGGGTGGTGGTTCATGGTGATCAGGCAGAACAGATGGTCGTCGGCTTCGGTGATCGTCTTGCCCGGCCAGTGGCGGTAGACGTCGCCGGGCTCGAAGTCCTCGAAGTAGCGACCGAACGGGCGCTCGAAGGTCGTCATCAGGACGGCCGCCTCACTCCCGCACCAGAGTCGGCCGGGTGGTGAATCCGAGCACCCAATCCGTCTGCGACTCCCCGTCGATGGCCATGCGCCACGTGTACCGGGTGCCGGGGGTGAGGGGAAGCGGTCCGAGGTTGACGGCCAGGGCCACGTCGATGGGAGAACCCTCGGGGATCCCCGGGGGCCGGCCCACCGTGAACTCGCCACGAACCTCCACGGGATGCTCACCTTCGGGCGTGTCGACCAGTACCGGGCGACCGTCGGCGTCCTCGAGGAAGAGCTCCCAGTGGTGGGCGGTTTCGGCCTCGTGCCAGCCCACGTCGATCTTCAGGGCGATGGCCGAGGGCACCGGGTCGGGGCCGGTCATGCTCCAGCCGCCCCCCAGCACATAGAGCTTGCCGTCCGACACTTGGGCGGCATCGCACAGCATCATGGTCACTCGCACGAAGACGAGGTTACCGGCTGGGCGGCGGGCCGGGATGCACGATCATGGGACGACACCCGGGGTGACCTGATCGGCGCCGGCGCCCCGACGATCGGGCCCATGGGCCCGGTAACCTGGCCCGATGGAGCTTCGAGGGCTGAGGGACGATGTCTACCGCCGACCGCTTGGCACCGCCCTCGACCGCCTCGGGCTCGGACCGGGATGGACCTGTGTCGACGTCGGTGCCGGCGGGGGCGACGTGACGGTGGCACTGGCCGAGATCGTCGGACGGGAGGGGCGGGTCTACGCGGTGGACAGCGATCCCACCGCCCGCGACGAGGTGGCCGAGGCGGCGGCGGCCCACAGCCAGGTGCTGGCCATCACCCAGGCCGGAGAGGACCTGCGACTGCCCGAACTGGTGGACCTGGCCTTCTGCCGGTTCCTTCTTCTGCACGTGCACGATCCGGCCGAGGTCCTGGCCCGCATGGCGGGTACGGTGCGACCGGGGGGCTGGGTGGTGGCTCAGGAGCCGATCACCACGGCAGGTCGCATCGACGGACACGCGTTCTCGATGCCTTCGGCTCGCCACCCCGACATCGGCGCCCTCCTCCCATCGCTGGCACGCGATGCCGGCCTGATCACCGTCGACGCCTGGGCCGAGGCTCCGGCCGGCGCCGGGCCGGGACCGGTGGCCGACTACCTGAAGCTCCTCACCGAGGTGGACCCGGGGGACGACCCGGTGGTGCTGGCGCCGTTGGTCACCGTGGTGGCCCAGGTTCCCCCGGCCTGAGCCTGAGTCTCGGCCTGAGCCGTCGCCGACCACGCCTCCGGGGCCGGCGGTCCGGGCCCGGCGCCGTGCTCCTGACGCTTCGGTAACCTTGGAAAGTGACCGACGCCTCCCATCCCGATCCTGATCTGGCCGCCGCCGCCGACGCCGTGGCGGTGGCCCGTTCGGTCCTCGACGCCGGCATCGCCTCGCTGGTGGCGGCGGGTGGCCCGGATGCCGCCCAGGTCATGGCCTACGACGTCGCCCATGCCGCCGCCGGCATACGCACCGCCGAAGCGGTGATCGGCTACGGCTCGCACGGGGAAACCGAAGCACGCATCGCCTGTGCCTTCACTGCCGATGCCCTGGCCGATCTGGGCATGCGAACCGTCGGGCGGACCGAGGAGTGGGGTGTGCCCGCCGACTGGATGGCCCCGGCCGAGAGGTTCGTCGCCACTTTTCGCCATCCCGACTTTCTGGCGTCGTTGGCCGATCAACAGGGCAGCCGGCACCTCGACGCCGACTTCGAGCTGGTGCGCGTGACCTTCCACCGGTTCGCCGAGGAACAGATCCGGCCCCGGGCCGAGCACATCCATCGGGCCAACACCGACATACCCGAGGAGATCATCGCCGGAATGGCCGAGATGGGCGGCTTCGGGATGTCGGTGCCCGAGGAATACGGGGGTTTCGCCACCGGAGGCGAGGCCGACTACATGGGGATGGTGGTCGCCACCGAGGAGCTGTCGTGGGCCTCGCTCGGAGCCGGCGGTTCCTTGATCACCCGTCCGGAGATCCTCACCCGGGCCCTGGTCCACGGAGGGACCGAGGAACAGAAGATCGAGTGGTTGCCCAAGCTGGCCACCGCTGAGGTGATGGGGGCCGTCGCCGTCACTGAGCCCGACTTCGGGTCCGACGTGGCCGGCGTGATCACCGCCGCCTCACCCACCGCCGGCGGGTGGCTCATCAACGGGGTGAAGACGTGGTGCACGTTCGCCGCCCGGGCCGATGTGCTCATGTTGCTGGCGCAGGACCGACCCGGACAGGTCCAAGGGCCATCGGGGCCTGTCTTTGTTCCTGGTGCAGAAGCCCCAGGCCGAAGGGCACGGGTTCTTGTTCAACCAGGAGGCCGGAGCGGACGGGCGGCCGGTGGACTCGTCGGGGCGCATGGAGGGACGCGCCATCGACACGCTGGGCTACCGGGGGATGCACTCCTACGAGGTGGCTTTCGAGAACTGGTTCGTGCCCGACGACAATCTGGTCGGGGGACCGGACGGACTCGGTCAGGGTTTCTACCTCCAGATGCAGGGCTTCGAGAACGGTCGGCTGCAGACGGCCGCCCGGGCCATCGGGGTGATGCAGGCCGCCTACGAGGCGGCACTCGAGTACGCCGAGAGCCGAGTGGTGTTCGGGGCGCCGATCGTCGACTATCAGCTGACGCGGGCCAAGTTGGGCCGGATGGCCGTCCTGATCCAGGCCGCCCGACAGTCCGCCTATGAGGTGGCCCGCCTGATGTCCAAGGGCGAGGGTGCCCTCGAAGCGTCGATGATCAAGGCCTACGTGTGCCGGGCGGCCGAGTGGGTGACCAGGGAGGCCCTTCAGATCCACGGTGGCATGGGATACGCCGAGGAGTTCGCGGTGAGCCGCTACTTCGTCGACGCCCGGGTGTTGTCCATCTTCGAGGGTGCCGACGAGACCCTGGCCCTGAAGGTCATCGCCCGACGGCTGGTGAGCGAGACCAAGGCCTGACGGCTGGGCTGGGCTGGGCTGGGCTGGGCTGGGCTGGGCTGGGCCGGGCGACCCGGGCCCGGCCGGGCTACCGTGATCCGCATGGACTACGACTTCCTCGTCGATGCCGTCCGAGCGGAGAGCGGAGCCTTGGCCTTCGCCCTGGAGTCCGGGGCCACCGACGACCTCGTTCCCACCTGCGAGGGTTGGACGGTGAGGGACCTGGCCGTCCATGTCGGCAACTTCTCCGGATTCTGGTGCCACGTGCTATGCGAGGGCACCGGGCGGCCCAAACCGCCGATTCCCGAACCGCCCTCCGAGGACGAGGAACTCGTGCCGTGGATGACGTCGGCCTGCTCGGCGCTCATCGACGGACTCCAGTCGACCTCGCCGTCCACGCCGGTGTGGACATGGTTCGACGCCGACCACACGGCCGGGTTCGTGGCCCGGCGGAGCGCTCACGAACTGGCCGTGCATCGCTATGACGCCCAGGCATCCCGCGGTATCTGCACGCCGATCCCGACGGAGCTGGCGGCCGACGGCATCGACGAGGTGCTCGACGTCTTGGTCACCACTCGCCAGCATTCGGGCAAGGGGTCGGGGCGGGTGCTCGCCCTCCGGTCGAGCGACGTCGGCACGGAGTGGCTGATCAGGCTGGAACCGGATCGGATCGTGGCTGATCGCACCTCAGAGGACGAGACGCCGGCCGAGGGCAGCAATCTGGTCGTCAGCGGCACGGCCAGCGACCTGGAACTGACCCTCTACCACCGGCCCACGTTGAGCCCGGTCGATGTCCACGGCGACTACACCGTTCTCGACGAGTGGCACCGGGAGTTCACCTTCTGAGCCGGCGTACGGCCTGTGGTTGGCGCCGCGCCCACCCGAACCGGTGGAGGCGGGCTGCCGCCGACGGAGATCAGTCGGTCGACCGGGTCAGTCCGGCCCGTTCCCCCCGGGTGACGAATTTGGTGGCCATTTTGCGGGAGGCCTCGTCGATCATCTCGTCGCCGAACATGACAGCCCCGGTGCGATCGTCCTCGGTGGCCTTCCGGTAGGCGTCGAGTATGTCCCACGCCCGGTCGAACTGTTCCTGCGTCGGCGAGTAGACCTCGTTGAGCACTCCGACCTGGTCGGGGGTGAGGGCCCACTTGCCGTCGTAACCGAGCACCCTCGTACGCTGCGAGAACTCCCGCAGGCTGTCGAGCTCCCGGATCTTGAGGAAGGGGCCGTCGATGACCTGGAGCCCGTTGGCCCGTCCGGCCATCAGGATTTTGGAGAAGACGTAGTTGAAGTGGTCGCCCGGGTATTCGGGGATGGACACCCCGCCGGTGAGCACCGGCATCTCCATCGAAGCGGCGAAATCGGCGGGACCGAAGATGATGGTCTCCAGACGGGGTGAGGCGGCGCAGATCTCCTCCACGTTGATCAGCCCTCGGGTGGTCTCGATCTGGGCCTCGATGCCGATGTGTCCGGCCGGAAGACCGGACTTCTTCTCCACCTGGGTGAGCAGAAGATCGAGAGCCACCACCTCGGCCGCCGTCTGCACCTTGGGCAACATCAGCTCGTCGAGCCGCTCTCCGGCATTGCCGACCACTTCGATGACGTCGCCGTAGGTCCATTCGGTGTCCCAGGCGTTGACCCGGACGCAGAGGACACGGTCGTCCCAGGGCAGGTTCTTGATGGCATCGGCCACCTTGGCCCGGGCCGCCTCCTTTTCCAGCGGGGCCACCGAGTCCTCGAGGTCGAGGAAGCTCATGTCGGCCGGCACCGTCGGGGCCTTGGCCAGGAACCGCTCGTTGGACCCGGGAGAGGACATGCACGAGCGGCGGGGAAGGTAGCGGGAGCGTTCGGACATGCCCGAATGGTACGGCCATGCGGGGGTCAGGCCCAAATGGTCCCCGGCCCGGGCAGGTGATCCCCTGGAGGGAGCGGCCGGAGTGGTGGGCCTGGTGGGGCCGATGGGACCGATCAGTGCTCGGACTGGCCGGCGGCATCGATCCGGTCAGAGTGGATCTGTCCGATCAGTTCGTCCGGCGTCAACTGCTCCGACAGGAGGCGGTCGAACCGCTCCGGATCGCCGTTGACGAAGGCCCGGCACAGGGGCAGCCCTTCGACGTAGCAGGTCAGATAGGCACGCCACGTCGGGTGGGTGAGGAACTCGACCGCTTTGGCCGCCCGGTCCGGCGACTGCAGGCCCCACCGGGCCACCTCGGCGGTCACGGTGTCGACGTCCGCCCCGTCCTCGTGGAGCCGGAAGGCGGCGTTCTGTCGGACGGCGCCCAGCGCCTCGCCGGCCTCGGACACCGCCGCCACCACCTCGGCGTCGTAACGGATCCCGAGCGGGCGCAGGTGATCGGCCACGATGGACTCGGGCCGGCGCCCCATGACCACCTCCAGCCCCAGATCGGCCAGGCCCTCGGCCAACAGGCACTGAGGGGTACCGACCAGGAATATCGACTCCTCCCACCAGTGCCGGCGGCGGACGAGCCCGACCTCTTTGCGGGTGTGCTCGGTGTGATGGCCCGGATAGGACTCGTGAGCCACCAGGTGGGCCAGGCCGGTTGACAGCACCGGCAGATCGGTGTTCACCGCCACCCGGCTCTGCAGGTCGCCGAGGTAGTAGTTGAAGCCCGACCACGGTTGGCCGGTCACGAGCTCGAACTCCACCCGCTCGCCCTCGGGCAGGCCGAACCGCGCCTTGGTCCGGTCCCGGAGATCCTCGGCCAGACTGTCGATGGCCGGACGGAGCTTGTCCACCGGCACGGCGTGGGACTCCCGCCATGACACCAGGCGCTCGGCCAGCCCTCCCGAACCCGGCAGCACCGCGTCGAGCTGACGATGGGCTTGTACCAGCACCTCGTCGTCCACCCGGGTGGGCCGCACCCCGTAGCAAGCTTCCACCTCGTCGGCGTATCCGATCTCCTCGCCGGCCAGCTTGCGGGCGGTGGTCAGCAGTCCGACCACCTGGGACCGGAGCCAGTGCCGGCGCCCCGGGGCTGAGTCGTCGGCCCTGCCCGGCCCGGACACCGGGTCGGGGTCGAGGGGGGCCGAGGACTCGACCCCGGCCAGTAGTTTCCGGGCCTCGGCTACCAGGTGCTCGGGAGAGCGCACCGGCTCGGCGTCTATCCGGGATGCCCACGCCGGTGGCCCGTAGTAGGCGTCGACCAACCCGTCGATGTGGCGTCCGAGCCGGAGGCCGAGTAGCAGATAGTCCTCGACCAGACCGGGCTCAGCCACCGGGGCTCAGCTCAGCGTCTGGCGGAAGAACTCGATGGTTCGATCCCACAGCAGCTCGGCCGACTCCGCATGGTAGGCCTCGGGACGGTCCTCGTTGAAGAAGGCGTGGCCGGCGCCGGGATAGATGTGGAACTCGACGGACTTCCCGAGGGCCCGGAGCTCCGATTCGAGCTCACGGGCGGCCTCGGCGGTGAAGTAGTCGTCCTCTTCGGCGGCGTGCCCGAGGACGGCGGCGTCGAGTCGTGAGTAATCGGGCTGCACGTCGGGCCAGGGGATCAGGCCGTAGGCGGGGACCACCGCCTTCACCGCGTCGGGGCGCTGGGTCGCCAGCACCAGAGCCAGGCCGCCGCCCATGCAGAACCCGATGACGCCGACCTCGGACTTCCCCGTCCGCCTGACGAGCTCGTCGACCGCCCCACTGAGATCCTTGGCCGCCGTGTTCATCTCCAGGGCCATCATCTGCTTGCCCGCTTCGTCGGGCTCGGTGAGCGGGACCTTGGTGCCGTGATAGAGGTCGGGGGCGAGAGCCGTGAACCCGGCGGCGGCGAAGCGGTCGCAGGTCCGGGTGATCTGGTCGACCAGGCCCCACCACTCCTGGAGGACGATGATCCCCGATGTCGACTGTGGTCCGGTGGCCGGTGAGGCGAGATAGCCGCTACCAGTGCCCCCGTTGCTCGCGAATTCGACGATTTCACCCATGCTCGAAGACCCTCCTGCGACGGGCCCGAAGGCCGGCTTATCCGATCCCGTGATACTGGCATATAGATCACAGACAACGCCGGTTGCGCAGGGTATTCTCCCTCATTATCCCCAGGCGAATTTCGCGAAACCCCAGCTCACGAACTTGGCGCCTGCTTCCGTGCTTGTGGTCACGAGCTCATTGGACTAGACAGTACGGTGATATGACTCACGCCGAGCAGTACTCGACGTCAGAGCCGTGTGCCCCCGCTCCTAACCGAAAGACCACTCGCAGGCGCGCCATCTCCGTCAGTGCACTGGCGGTGGCGTTGGGCATCAGCGGCTTCATCCTCTCCTCTTCGCGTCCGGCGTCGGCCGACCAGATCGCAGACGATCAAGCCCAGGCGGCGGCGATCACCGCCAAGATCCAGGCCACCCAGGGTCAGATCGAGAGCCTCACCAACCAGGTGCAGTCAGCCGACTTCCAGCTGTCCCAACTCAATGGCCAGATCGCCGCCAACCAGGCCCAGGTGACCAAGGACCAGGGCGAGGTGACCAAGGACCACACCCAGCTCCGGGAGCAGGCCATCGCCGACTACACCAGCAGTGGCACCAACAACCAGATCACCCAGATGTTTTCGGGGAACCCCAACACCAGCGACGTCCGCTCCGAGTACCTGTCGATCGCCACCGGCAACGTGACCACCACCATCGACAATCTCCGCACCGCCCAATCCCAGCTCCAGGCCACCCAGAACTCACTGAAGCAGCAGCAGTCCCAGCAGATCGCCACCCGCAACAACCTGTCGGCCTCCGAAAACCAGGCCAACGCCCTGGTGCAACAGGATCAGCAGACGTTGGCAAGTGTGAACGCCAACATCCAGACGCTCGTGCAGCAACAGCAGGCGGCAGCAGCAGCAGCGGCCAAAGCGGCAGCCACCGCGGCATTCAATGCCAAGCTGGCCGCCGCCCAACAGGCCCAGGCCGCCCGGGCCACGACCAACAGCAGTTCCGCCCCCCAAGGGGGTGGCGGCCCCGTCCTGTCGTCGGCCGCCAATCCTCCGCCGGTACCACCCGGGGCCGCCGGAGCCATCCAAGCGGCCGAGAGCCAGCTCGGGGTTCCCTACGTGTGGGGCGGTGAGACGCCCGGCGTCGGATTCGACTGCTCAGGACTCGTCCAGTGGTCGTGGCGTCAGGCCGGAGTGTCCCTCCCCCGCACATCGGGGGCACAGTTCGAGGCCACCACCCAGATCCCCTTGGCCGACATCCAGCCCGGGGACCTCCTGTTCTACGGAACCGACGGATCTCAGCACGTGGCCATGTATGTCGGGGGCGGCGAGATGATCGAGGCACCCCAGACCGGTCAGGTGGTCCACATCACCGGGGTGCGCACGGGCGACGACTTCGCCGGGGTCGGCCGGGTCGGCTGACCCGCCCGGCCTGTTCCCCCGATTCCCGCCCCTTACTACTGCACCGCTACTGCATTGCTACTGCCTCAACCCTGATCGTGGGCGGCCATCTGGCTCGGAGGCATCTGGCCCACCGCACCTCCCGCCCGTGGACCGGGGGGTCGGGCGAACCGGAAGGCCAGGGCGTCTCTGCCCGCCTGGATGACCATCGCCTGCCCGGTCTCTCCACCGGACAGCAGCTCGACGACGGTCTCCGACACGGCCGACACGTCGATCAGCGGGAACCCGCTTCCTTGCAGCACCTGGCGCACGTCGTCGATGAGCGGCGTGTCCACGATGCTCGGACAGACGGCATTGATGGTGATGTGACGCTCGGCCAACTGGGGGCCGAGCGACCGGACCAGGCCCACCACCGCATGCTTGGTCAGGCAGTAGACGGGATCGGGCGAGAACCCGATGAGACCGGCCAGCGACGCCGTGGCCACGATGGCGCCGCCGCCCCGTGCCGCCATGGCCGGGACCACGGCCCGCACACCGAAGACGACACCGTCGACGTTCACGCCCACCGCCCGCCGGTAGATGTCGTCGGTGACCTGGGTGATGTCGGCTTCCCCGGTGGTCACGCCGGCATTGAGGTGGGCCAGGTCGATCCCCCCGAACCGGGAGGTGACGGCCTCGACGATGGTCGGCCACGCATCCGATCGGCCGACATCGGCTTGGAGACCGAGCCCGCCCAGCCCGGCTGCCGCCCGCTCGGCCGAATCTCCGTCGATGTCGACCAGCGTCACCGACGCCCCGGCCTCGGCCAGCAGGGTGGCCGAGGCCAGGCCGATGCCCGATCCACCGCCGGTGACGACCGCCACCTTCCCCGAAAGCGCTCCCATCGGCACCCCCATGACTCGTCGACCGCCTGGCGCCCTCCACCCTACCGGGCACCTGGGGCATACTGGGAGGGAACCGCTGGCGCCCTTGTACGGGCGCCATTCACATTGAGACCTCCCCTATGAGACCCATTCCTGTCGCCTTCCACATCTGGTTCCTCGAGGTGCACACCTACGGGATCGGGCTGGCCCTGACCTTCTGGTTCGGACTTCGCTACACCGAGCGACGGCTGCGCAAGGCCGGGTACCCCTGGCAGTGGGTGACCGGGATGTTCGTGTGGGTCATCGTGGCCGCCATCGTCGGGGCCAGGGCACTCCACGTGCTCTCCAACTACTCCTTCTACGCCCACAACCCCGGCCAGATCGTGGCCATCTGGCAGGGTGGCCTCTCCTCCTTCGGCGGTCTGCTCTTCGCAGTTCCGGTGGCCATCGTCAGCAGTCGGAGGCGATGCCCGCAACTTTCGAGCATGCGGTTCGCCGACTTGATGGCTCCGGTGTTGATGGCCTGTTGGGGAATCGGGCGGCTGCTCGGTCCCCAGATGATGGTGGCCGGGGGCGGCCATCCGACCCATCAGTGGTTCGGTATGTACTACGCCGGACAGGTCGGCCGGCGGCTGCCGGTGCCGATCTTCCAGGCCATGGAGGACTTCACCATCTTCGGGATCCTGCTCCTGGTCGAGCGGTGGTTGCGCAACACCGCCCCGGTGCCGGCTCCGGCGGCGGAGGACGGGACCACCGCCCCGCGGCTGCTCCCCCCTCGGGGATCGTTCTCGGGGTGGGCATGGTGCTGTGGGGGATCGAACGCTTCTTCGACGAGCACCTGTGGCTCGGTGAGGACGGTCACCTGGGCTCGCTGCTGGTCCAGTGGGCCGGCATCGCCCTGGCCGTGGCCGGAATCATCCTGCTGATCAGCCGGATAGGGCCGCTGGGGCGCTGGCGGCGCGGCGAAGGTGGCGACCCGGCACCGGAGGGAGAGCCGGATGACGGTGAGGTGGCCGGCGACCCTGCCCCGGCCGACGGGACGCCCGACCGCGTTCGGTGTCCGCCAATAGGCCCGCCGCGGTGCCGTCGATCGCCCCGTCGAACGCCGCCCGTCCCGAGCTGGCCGACCGCGAGTAGGCGGAGCCACAACAGCCCCCGAGGCGACAAGTGAAGTGCCCTGTCGGGCTGGTCGACCGGGTGCGTTATTCGGGCGAGGTGAGGCCGGTCTGGACGGCCTCGTCCTTGGCCAGCGACCGCTCGGCCAGTCCCCGTTGATGGTCGAGCAGGGCCTGGCGCAGGGCCGGGTCACCGACCGACAGGATGCGGGCGGCCAGGAGCCCGGCGTTCTGGCCGGCGCCGATCGCCACCGTGGCCACGGGAATACCGGCAGGCATCTGCACGATCGACAGCAGCGAGTCCAACCCATCCAGCCGGCTGAGTGGTACCGGCAGCCCGATGACCGGGAGCGTCGTCACCGAAGCCAGCATGCCCGGGAGGTGGGCCGCCCCGCCGGCGGCGCCAATGAGCACGCCGAGACCCCGATCGGCGGCGGCGGCCCCGTAGTCCAGCAGCTGGTGGGCCGTGCGGTGGGCCGACAGCACCCGGACCTCGCTGGCCACCCCCAGCTGGTCGAGGATGTCCCGGGCCGGAGCGGCGACCGACCAGTCCGAATCGCTCCCCATGATGATCCCCACCCTGATGCGGCTCATGGGGCGAGGAGGGTCCGGGCCGCCGATCGGGCGGACTGCAGGGCGGTGTCGGGATCGTCGGACAGCGCCGTCACGTGGCCCAGCTTGCGACCGGGCGAAAAGGACTTGCCGTACAGGTGGATGTGCAGGCGGGGATCCTCGAGGGCGGCCGGGACGGTTCGACTGAGGTCGACCGGCTGGGGAGGGCCGAGGAGGTTGACGGTGGCGGCCGCCGGGACGAGCTGGGTCGGGGCCCCCAGGGGCCAGTCGAGCACGGCCCGCAGATGATTCTCGAACTGGGACGTGGCCGAGGCGTCGATGGTGGCGTGCCCGCTGTTGTGGGGCCGGGCGGCCAGCTCGTTGACCACCAGGTCACCTGAGCCGGTCAGGAACAATTCGACGGCCAGGACACCGGTGGCGTCGATGCGGTCGGCGATGTCACGGGCCATGGCGCTGGCCCGGGCAGCGATGTCGGCCGAGACGCGGGCCGGCATCACCAGCTCGTGGCAGATTCCGTGGCGCTGGATGGTCTCTACCACCGGATAGGTGACCGACTGCCTGCCGGGTCGGCGGACCACGAGGACGGCCAGCTCGGTGACGATGTCCACATGGGCCTCGAGCAGCCACCGGTCGAGGGTGGCCAGGCCCGGCTGACCGGTGAGGTCGGCGGGCCCGTCGACCAGGAAGACGCCCCGGCCGTCGTAGCCGCCACGAGGAGCCTTGATCACCACGGGCCATCCGTTGGCTTCGGCGAACCGCACCACCGACTCGACGTCACCTGCCGCCACGTCGTCGAACACCGGAATGGGGAAACCGGCCTCGCCCAGCACCCGCCGGGCCACGCTCTTGTCCTGGGCGAGCAGCTTGGCGTCGGGATTGGGCCGGACGAGGTGTCCGGCTTCGACCAGGGCCCGCAGATGGGCATTGGGAACGTGCTCGTGATCGAAGGTCACCACCTCGGTGGCTTCGGCCATCGCCAACAGCGCATCGAGGTCGTCGGGATCGCCGGGCCGGAAACGAGCGCCGGCCTGGATGGCCGGATCACTGTCGTGCGGGGTCAGGACCTGGAGCTCGATTCCGAGAGCGATGGCTGCCTGCTGGGTCATGCGGGCCAGCTGGCCCCCTCCCACCATGCCGACGACCGCCGTCGGAAACGACGTGCGGGTCTCCACCAGCGCCGTCACCCGACCGGCACCAGTGGGCTGAACGACGACCGCCCGACCCCGGCATCGACGGCACCCGCATCGACGGTGAATGCGCCCCGACGGGTGCGCGCATCATCGGAGAGCACGGCAGAGAGCTTAGTCAGACAGGCGGCGATCCGAGGCCGGGAAGCGGGCTCACCTTCAGGACCCGGACCCGGCCTCGTCGGCCGCCTTGGCCCCGGCCGCCTTGGCCTCGGCCGCCTTGCGGTACTCCTCCAGCTGATCGAGGAGCGGCATCCGCTCCTGTCCGACCGTCGAATCGAGCCGAGCGGCGATCTCCCCGGGGGTCCAACGGCCGTCGGCATACACGGCACGCACCTCACGGGGCTGATTCCACACGGCGATCTTCGGGCCCACCGAGGTGTAGACCTGGCCGGTCACGTGCTTGGCCTGATCGGACAGGAGGTACACCACCAGGGGCGACACGTCTTCCGGGTCACCCATCTCGGCCAGGTCCATCGGCACATTGGCCGACATCCGGGTGCGGGCGACCGGCGCCACGGCATTGGCGGTGATCCCGTAACGACTCAGCCCGGCGGCGGCCGAGCGGACCAGTGACACGATGCCGCCCTTGGCCGCCGCGTAGTTGGCCTGGGCCACGCTGCCGGCGAACGCCCCCGAGGTGAAGGCCACCAGCGAACCACCCCCCTCCTGTTTGCGCATGATGGCCGACGCCGCTCGGAACACGGTGAAGTGACCCTTCAGGTGGGTCTCGATGACGGCATCCCACTCCTCCTCGGACATGTTGAAGAGCATGCGCTCCCGGAGGATGCCGGCGATGGCCACCACCCCGTCGATCCGTCCCCAACGCTCGACCCCGGCACCGATGATCTTCTCTCCACCGGCCAGGGTGGTGACGCTCTCGCCCACGGCCACCGCTTCACCACCGGCCGCGGCCATCTCGGCCACCAGGGCCTCGGCCACTTCGCTCTTGGGATCCTCGCCGGCGAGCCCCACGCCGATGTCCGCCACCACCACTCTCGCCCCTTCGGCCGCCGCCTCCAGCGCCACGGCACGACCGATCCCCCCGCCGGCACCGGTGATGGCGATCACCTTGTCCTGCAGGAATCCACTCATTGGCCACTGTCCTTCTGCTCCGTCACCGTCTCCGTCCTCATCTCTGGGTTCGTCTCCATTGCCATTTCCATCCCAATTGCCATCCAATTGCCGGTACGTCACGCTCGGCTGGCCGGCCGACGGCCCGCCGATGGGGGACGCCCACCACCTGGGCTCGGACCCCCAGCAGGTTGACCGTATACGAGAACCTGTTCTAGCGTCCCCAACGGGTCGACGCCACCCCGCGGCGGTCCAGTCGACGGGGCCGGGCTCCACGTCACCGGCAACAATCGAATCGGATGAGCCGTGACACGCGGCATAGGGGGAAGGGATCTCCATGGGCGATCTTGGATTTTGGGCACTGGCACACGAAAATCCGGAAAAGCTGGCGCTGGTCGCACCCGACGGCACCGAGTACACGGCCGGCCAGCTGCTGGGCCGGGCCAACCAGGTGGTCCACGGGCTGCGGGGTCTCAACCTGAAGCCCGGGGACGTGGTGGCCACGCTGCTGCCCAACGGGGTCGAGACCTTCGAGCTCTACCTGGCCGCCCTGCAGGCGGGCTGGTACCTGGTGCCCATCAACCACCACCTCATAGGCCCGGAGGTCGCCTACATCCTGCGGGACTCCGAAGCCAAGGCCTTCATCGCTCACGAGCGTTTCGCCGAAGTGGCCCTGGACGCCGCCGAAGAAGCGGAGCTGCCCTCGTCGCGCTGCTTCGCGGTGGGCGAGATCACCGGTTTCGGCTCGTATGCCATGCTGCGCGACAACCAGCCCGTCACCGACCCCCCGACCGCACCATCGGCGATGTGATGAACTACACCTCGGGCACCACCGGCAATCCCAAGGGCGTGTTCCGTCCGCTGAGTGGGGCTAACCCCGAGCAGGCCGCCCTGGGGCTGTCGGGCATCCTCTTCCTGTTCGGCATCCAGCCCGACGAGGATCACGTCCACATCGTGGGCTCGCCCCTCTACCACACCGCGGTGATGCGCTACTCGGGCGCATCGATCCACCTGCTGCACACCGTCGTGTTGATGGACAAGTGGAATCCCGAGGAGATGCTCCAGCTCATCGAGCAGTACCGGGTCACCAACTCCCACATGGTGCCGACCCAGTTCCACCGTCTCCTGGCCCTACCGGAGGAGACCCGTACCAAGTACGACATGTCGTCCCTCCAGCACATGATCCACGCCGCCGCCCCATGCCCGGTGGACGTCAAGTACAAGATGATCGAATGGTGGGGTAACGCCATCGACGAGTACTACGCCGCCTCGGAAGGAGGTGGCACTCTGGTCACCGCCGAAGAGTGGCTGGAGAAGCCGGGCACGGTGGGTAAGGCCTGGCCCATCTCGGAGATCGCCATCTTCGACGACGCCGGCAACCGCATCGAGGAGCCGAACGTCATCGGCACCGTCTACATGTCCATGCAGACCGGCGATTTCGAGTACCACAAGGACGAGAAGAAGACCAAGAGCAATCGCATCGGCAAGTTCTTCACGGTGGGCGACGTCGGGCTGATCGACGAGGACGGCTACCTGTTCCTCCGCGATCGGAAGATCGACATGATCATCTCGGGTGGGGCCAACATCTATCCGGCCGAGATCGAGAACGTGCTCCTCGGATTTCCCAAGGTGGGCGACGCCGCCGTCTTCGGGATCCCCCACGACGACTGGGGCGAGGAGATCAAGGCGGTCATCGAACCGGCCGAAGGGGTCGAGCCTTCCCCCGAGCTGGCCGAGGAGATCCTCGAGTACTGCTCCACCCGGCTGGCCAAGTTCAAGACTCCCAAGTCGATCGACTTCACCGACGCCATGCCCCGTGACCCCAACGGAAAGCTCTACAAGCGCAAGCTGCGTGACCCGTACTGGGAAGGGCGCCAGAAGATCTGACCCGGGGTCGGGTCAGACCCGGTCCGGCCGCGGCGGCGGCCCCGAGCCCCCGTCGGGCCCGGTGAACCAACCGGGAACATCGGAGGCGGCTCCGGGTCTGGCCGCCTCGGTCCGCATGGCCTCGAGCATGACCGGGTCGGCGCTGTCCACGTTGCCCTCGGCAATTGCCACGAACCGCTCGGGTCCCACCTCGATGAAGATCCCCTCCGCCTCGGCTGTCATCACCTCTCCGTGGTACATCGCCGCCCAGGTGCGGATCTTCCGCCCATCACGGCCGAGGCAGCGGGCCTCGATGCGGAGATCGGTCCGCAACGGTGTCGGCTTCCGGTAGCGCACGGTGAGGGTGCCGGTCATGGCCGGATTGCCCGCCACCATGTTGGCCGCCCCCAGTACCTCGTCGAACACCTCGGCTATGACCCCGCCGTGGACACAGGTCGGCGGTCCCTCGTAGGCGTAGCCGAAGTTGGCCTCGGCCCGGATCTCCCGGTAGCCGCCGTCGACACCGTCGACGACCGAGAGCCGGACCGGCGGAGCGATCGGATTGACGATTCCCATGACCGGACTGTTGGGGAAGAACTCTTGGGGCGGCCGGGATATGTCGGGTTGCGGGCGCACCCGCTTGCCCGGACCGGCGTGCCGGGCCAACCGGGCCAGCACCGTTTCGACGGCGTCGGCCGCCGTTTCGATCTCGTCGTCGTCGAGGACGGCGGCCACCGTGAGGTCGATCAGCGGACGGAGCGCATCGGCGAGCCGCCTCCGAGGGTCGGTCCCGGACGGGCGGGGATCCCGAACCGAATCCGGATCGCCGGCTACGTCGCCGCTCCTCATCGGTCATCGACGCCGGAAGTCGGCCGGCCGCTTCTCAGCGAAGGCCTTCTGGCCCTCCTTGGCATCCTCGGTGGCAAAGATGGGCCAACCGAACTCCAGTTCCATCTTGAGAGCCTCCTCCTCGGGGATGCCCTCGGTCGCCTTCACCGACGCCTTGATGGCTTCGACGGCGAGCGGGCCGTTGGCCCCGATCACTTCGGCGATCTCCAGGCCCGACTCGAGTGCCTTGCCGTCCGGCACCACCCGGCCGATCAGGCCGATCTCCTTGGCTTCGTCGGCCGAGACCTCCCGGGCGGTCAGGAGCAGGTCCATGGCCACGGTGAAGGGGATCTGACGGCGCAGGCGCACCGTCGAACCACCGAGCGGGAAGAGGCCCCGCCGGGCCTCGAAGACGCCGAACTTGGCACCGGCACCGGCCACCCGGATGTCGGTGGCCTGGAGGATCTCCGTGCCACCGGCCACCGCCCAACCCTCCACGGCGGCGATCAGCGGCTTCTTCAGCGAGTAGTGCCGGAGGAGGGCCTTCCAGTGCAGATCGGGATCCTCGGCCATCCGCTTGGTGACTTCCTCGTTGCCCGGGCCCGACATCGACTTGAGGTCCATGCCGGCACAGAAGGTGCCGCCGGCCCCGGTGAGGATGGCGCACCGGATGTCGTCGTTGGAGTCGATCTCCACCCAGGCGTCGGCCATGCCCACCAGCATCGGTCCCGAAAGGGCGTTCTTCGCCTCGGGTCGGTTCATGGTCACCACCGCGGTGGAACCGAACCGCTCGTAGGTCAGGTGTTCGGTACCGGTCACGCTGCTCCTTCCTGGGATGGGCGGAGATCGCCGGGCACCCCGTGGACGCGGTTGCGTCCTGGCTCGATGGGTCGACTGTCGGCTGGGGTCTGGTTGCGTGAGTTACGCGAGTTGCGTGTACCGGGCGCCTGGGTGGCGCACCGCTCCCTCACGCTTCTCAATCCCTGCCCCACCATCCGATCCGGACGATCAGATCCGCTCGATGATGGTTCCGGTGGCCAGCGCCCCACCGCAGCACATGGCGATGAGGGCGAGGTTCTTGTCGCTCCGCTCCAACTCGTGGAGGGCGGTGGTGATGAGCCGGGCCCCGGTGGAGCCAACGGGGTGGCCGAGGGCGATGGCCCCGCCGTTGACATTCACCTTGTCCCAGTCGACCTCGTGGGCCCGGCCCCACGACACCACCACCGAGGCGAACGCCTCGTTGACCTCGAAGATGTCGATGTCGCCTATGGTCATGCCCGCCTTCCGCAACACGTCGGTGGTGGCGGCGATGGGACCGTCGAGGTGGTAATAGGGATCCGAACCCACCAGGGTCTGGGCGACGATGCGGGCCCGGGGACGGAGACCGGCCTCACCGGCCCTCCGCTGGGACATCCACAGCACGGCGGCAGCCCCGTCCGAGATCTGCGAGCTGTTGCCGGCGGTGTGCATGCCGTCCGGCAATACCGGCTTGAGGCTGGCCAGCCCCTCACGGGTGGTGTCGCGAGGACCCTGGTCCTTGCTGACCAGGGTCTTTTCGCCCGTCGGCCCGTCGGGACCGACCACCGGCGCTTCCAGCGGCACGATCTCACGCTCGAAGCGTCCCTCGGCCACGGCCACGGCGGCCTTGCGCTGAGACTCGAATCCCAACCAGTCCACGTCGTCACGGGTGATCCCGTACTTTTGGGCGATCCGCTCGGCCGCCCCGAACTGGTCGGGCATGTCCCAGGGGAACTCCTCCGGCTTCGACCGGCCCGGACCGTTGAACGCATTCGCTCCCAGTCCCACCCGGCTCATCGCCTCGACCCCACAGGCGATCCCGGTGTCGATGGCATCGGCGCCAATCAGGTTGGCCACGAAGTGGTTGGCCTGTTGAGCCGATCCGCACTGACAGTCGACCGTGGTAGCCGCCGTCTCGTAGGGCAGCCCCTGGCTCAGCCAGGCCGTCCGGGTCACGTTCGAAGCCTGCTCGCCGGCCTGGGTCACGCAACCGCCGACGATCTGCTCGATCTCGCCGGGATCGACCCCGGCCCGCTTGACCAGCTCGACCTGGGCGTTGCCCAGCAATTCGGCCGCGTGGAACCCGGCCATCCATCCGTTGCGCTTACCGATCGGTGTACGCACTGCTTCGACGATGACGGGCTGGGCCATGATGCATCCCCCTTGGAGGTCTCGGACGTGTGGTGAGGGGCCGGACCGGGTCGGAGCCGCTCTGGTCACTGGATTCGCGCCCTTAAGTATAGAACTGGTTCTACTCAGGGCCGCCAAGGCCCACCCTGACCAGGGATCGGGGGTGGTGGGAGCCCGGTAGCGCCGCAGTTCCGACCGGATCGGAAGGGCCTCGACCGGGGGCCGTCGGCCCGGGGCTGGTGGCGGAGTGGGCTGGTGGCGGAGTGGACTGGGGGCCGGAGGGCTCGGCGCCGGTGTTTGTTTTCCGTTTCGCCTACCACCGGTCGGTAGTGATGGTGCCGGGGGGGCGATGACCGGACTGCCCCCCTACCATGACCGGATGGTCGACCACTCCGGGGCGGTCCGGACCGGGGCGAGGCGGTACGGTGCGGCCGTGCCCGTGCCGACAGAACGCCCTCGGCCCCGTCCACCAGTGCGGCCGGCACCATGAACGATGTGCTGTTCGCCCTAGGCCTGGTCATCGTCCTGCTGACCGCGGCCAGTGTGCTGTTCACCATCGTCCTGCCCCGCGAGCCACGGGGATTCGAACGTCTGTCGTCGTTGGTCAACCGGGTGGTGCAGTTGGCATTCATCGCCCTGTCCCGCGTGGCCAAGACCTACGAGGGCAAGGACGCCCTCCTGGCTCCGACCGCCCCTGTCGCTCTGATCGCCCAGTTGGCGGTATGGGCGGGATGTTTCATCGTGGGGTACGCCTTGATGCTCGAAGGAACCACCCACAGCGTCGTCTCGGCACTGGCCCAGGCGGCCGGAGCGCTGTTCACCGTCGGGACCATTGATCTGAGCGGCCGGGCCAACACCGCCGTCGACATCGCCTGCGGAGGCACCTGGGTGGTCATCGTGGCCCTGCAGATCGCCTACCTGCCTGCGCTCTACCAGGCCTTCAACCGCCGCGAGAGCCTGGTGGCCATGCTGGAGAGCCGGGCCGGAGTCCCAGCCTGGGGGCCGGAGGTACTGGCCCGACACCAACTGGTCGGGATCATCGACACCCTGCCGGACTTCTACTCGTCCTGGGAGCAGTGGTCGGCCGACCTGGCCGAGAGCCACACCACCTACCCGGTGATGCTCCTGTTCCGATCGCCGCAGCCGTGGTTCTCGTGGCTGGTCGGACTTCTGGCCGTGCTGGACGGCGCCGCCATGCACCTGGCCTTGGCCCCGACCACCGCCTCCTCCCAATCGCGGCTCTGCCTGCGGATGGGTTTCACCGCTCTCAACAGGATTGCGGGGGTCCTGCGCTGGGAAGTGGACCCCGACCCCAGTCCCGAGGGACCGATCGCCCTCACCTTCGGGGAGTTCGAAGAGGCGGTGGCCATGTTGGTCCACGTGGGGTTTCCGGTGGAGCGAACGGCCGAAGAGGCGTGGGCCGACTTCCAGGGGTGGAGGGTCAACTACGAGACGGTGGCCTATCGGTTGTGCGATTGGCTGACCGCCCCGCCGGCGCCGTGGTCGGGCACCCGCCACCATCTCCGCTCCGGACCGGTGGCACCCCGGCGGCCGCCCCAGCGAACCCCGAGCGTGCTGGCCACCCACCGTCCCGAGGTGGTGTTGCCCCCGACCGGCCGGCGACATGGCGGCAGCCGGGGATCGTGACGGGCGGCACCGGGCGGGCCGATCCGGCCCCGACGGGCCTGACCGACCGACTGCTCAGCCCGTGGGGCCGGCGACCACCGGCAGGGTCTCGAATCTCCGGACGAAAGGACCGGGGGCCAACGTTGCCCGGGAAGCGTCGACGGTGAACTCCGGTACCGCCCGCAACAGCTCCTCGAGCACGACGCGGGCCTGGAGGCGGGCGGCGGCGGCGCCGATGCAGTGGTGGGGCCCGTTCCCGAAGGTGAGCATCCGCCGGAAACCGCGGGTGACGTCGAGCTGGTCGGCCGTCGGGCCGAACTCCCGTGGGTCACGGTTGGCCGATCCGTACAGCAGGTGCACCTTGGCACCGGTACCGATGGTCTTCCCGTGCAGGGTCACGGGGCGGGTGGCGGTGCGCGACAGGCCCTGGACCGGGCTGATCAGGCGGAGCAGTTCCTCGATCGCCCCCCGAAGGAGCCCGGGGTCGTCGATCAACCGCGCCCGCTGGGACCTGTGCTCGGTGAGTTCGACCGCCGCCCCGCCGAGCAACCCGCTGGCCGTGTCGTTTCCTCCGGCGATCATGACGAAGCAGTAGCCGAGGATCTCGTCGGTGTGAAGCGGACGACCGTCCACCCGCGCCGTCACCAGATCGGAAACCATGTCGTCTCCGGGGTGCTTCCGTCGGAAATCGAGGAGCTCGGTGAAGTAGGAGTAGAGGGATGCCACCGCCCCGGCGGCCTGGCCCAGCAGGTTGGCCGAGGCGTTGGCCTGGACGATGGCCGAGCTCCACGAGTCGAACTGGGCCCGGTCGCTGTCGGGAACCCCGAGGTAGTTCGCCACCACGAAGGTGGGCAGCGGCCCGGCCAGCACCTCCACGAAATCGGCCTCGCCGGCTTCGGCCATCATTGCCACCCGACTGTGGACGAACGCCCGGATCCCCGGCTCGAGCTCCGCCACTTTGCGGGGGGTGAAACCCCTGGTGATGAGTCGGCGGAACGTGGTGTGCCGGGGTCGATCCATCATCACCAGCGTCGGCTTGAGCCCGAGTGAGACGATCTCGTCGTCCTCGAACGTCAAACCCTGCGCCGAGGAGAAGGCGGCGCCGTCGAGGGCCGCCTCGAACACGTCTTCGAACCGCGACAGCACCCAGAACCCCCGCCGGGCCAGGTGGACAGGATCCTCGTCGCGCAACCGACGGTAGACGGGATACGGATCACGTCGGGTGTCGGGGTCGTAGGGGTCGTATTCGACCGGCGAAATGTCGAGTGTCACGTCGGGACATCCCTTGGAGCCTCGGGCACAGGAGCCGGAGGGAGTTGCCGTCTGCTCCCCGCCTCGATTCGTTCGGCGTCCTCGGGTCGAAGGTTAGAGCACAACCTGGCCCTGTGTCCGGGTACACCCGGACGGCTCGCCGTACACTCTGAGCGTGACGGACTGGGCCACCATCGCTTCATTCGCCACCGCGGCGGGAACCCTGGTCCTGGCCATGGCGACTTTCTGGTCGGTGCGTTCGTCCAATCGATCGGCCCGCATCGCCGAACGGTCTTTTCGGATCGGGCTCCGGCCGGTCCTGGCTCCGTCCCGCCTCGAGGACGCTCCCCAGAAGGTGATGTTCCTCGGCGGCCACTGGGTCACCTTGGAGGGAGGGCGGGCCGTGGTCGAGCTTCTCGACGGCGTCATCTACCTGGCCATGCTGGTCCGCAACGTGGGCAACGGCATGGCCGTCATCGAGGCGTGGATGCCGCACCCCGGACTCAGGACGATCTCCGACCCCTGGGAGGCGCCGGACGAGTTCCGAAGGCAGACCCGGGCCCTGTGGGTGCCGCCGGGTGATGTCGCCTTCTGGCAGGGAGCCCTCAGGGACGAGTCCGAGATGCTGTTCGAGCAGATGGGCGAGGCCATGGCCGAGGGTGCCGTCTCCACCGATCTCCTGTACCGGGACCACGAGGGAGACCAACGGACGATCAGCCGGTTTTCGGTGACCCGCCGTGACGGTGGTGGCGGCCAGGAGGCGACGTGGTGGACATCGCTGTCGAGTCATCGCTCCCTCGACGGAGACAGGAGCATCAGCGGAGAGTGATGATCCCGGTCACCGTGGAACAGCTCCGGCTGTGTCCGATCGGAAAGCGGTGATGAGCACGACGACCAGGAAGCGGATCGGTGCGGGCGTGCTGGTTGTCGGGTGGTCGCTGGTGGTGGCCGGGGCGGTACGCATCGCCACCGCCCTCGCCACCGGCGCGGGCGCCGGCGCCGGCGCCGGCGCCCGAGACGAACGGGCCGGACTCGGTCTGGCCGTCATCATGGCCGGCCTGCTGGTCGTCCTGGCCGGCAACTACATCCACCACCGGGCCCGGGTGGCAACCGGCTCCGGGATGGACACCGAACCCGGGAACCACCGACCGGAGCCGGGCAGGTCGGTCGAGCCCTGAAGCGGACCCGCCCTCGACCATGACGGCAATCCATTGCACCTCGATCCCGTTTGGGGAGAGAATCCGGTCAATGGAACCTCTCGCCATCCACCACGTCGCCATCAACGTGTCGGACGTCCGGGCCGGTGTGGAGTTCTACACCGATGTGCTCGGCGGCACACTGCGCCAGGACCGGCCGGATTTCGGATTGGCCGGCGCCTGGATCGACCTCGGTGGCCAGCAGGTCCACCTCCTCGAGGCCCCGGTCCCGCGCAACCTGGGACAGCACTTCGCCATCCGGGTCGGCGACCTCGACGCCGTGGTCGGCGAACTGCGTTCGAAGGGCATCGAGATCGCCGACCCGGTCGCCTCAGGGGCCAATCGCCAGACCTTCATCGATGATCCGTCCGGCAATGTCATCGAGCTCCACGAGGTGGGGGCCGAGACCCCCTGAACCCGGGCCGGTGGGCTGGCCACCGGGCCCGAATCCCCGCGCTCCTGTCCTCCCCCGACAACAGGCGCCCCAGTCCGTTGGCGCCGCCGGGTCCCGCTGACCAACCATGGATCGGGCCGACCCCTACATCCATCGCACCTGCTCATCGGGCCCGAAAACCGCGCCGGGGCGGATTTTGCATGACAAATCGACGCAACCAACGGTACGATTCAGGTATTAAATTAACACATAGAGTAGTGGAGGCAACTCAATGAGTGATAAATCCGAGGGGCCGGGCTGGTGGATGGCGAGCGACGGCAAGTGGTATCCGCCTGAGCTCCACCCGTCTGTCAGGGAGAGTTCACGCATGCGGTCACGGGTCGACACGCCCGTCCAACCGGCCGGTCAAGTACCCGAGCGGACGGTGGAGGCGGGCGGAATCGGGTCCCAGCGGCCGAGTTGGCAGGCCGGTGCCGATCGGGACGCCCACGTGGGCCCCCAGTTCCCCGACCTCTTCGAAAAGGCCCTCCAAGGGTCCCATCTGGCCGACACCGTCACCGTCAGGGGCATCGACGAAGTCCAGCCACCCGCTTCGTCCGGCGGTACCCGAGCCGGAGGAACACCCGCCTCCACTCCGGTCGGCGCCAGCGCCGGAGCCGGCACCCGACGTCGGTGGCGAAAGGGCCGCTGACGGCGTCGACTCACCCTCGACCTGAGCTCAGGCCGGCTCGGGGAGGACCAGGAGTTCTCGCCACTGTCCGAGGCGCTCGGCCACGTCCTCCGGCGTGAGCCGGAGGGTCTCCTCGACCACCGCATCGGCGATGGCCCGCTGGGCCAGGTAGTGATGGGAAGCCGACCGGAAGAGTGGGCCACGGGCCTCGATCAGGTCGTCGGGCGCACCCCCGAGGTACCCCCACAGCGTGAAGGCGAAGCTCAGGTCGTACACCGCCGGGGCCCGGCCGAACCGGGCACACCGTCGCATGGCCACCGCCGTGCACCCAGCGGTGGCGTCCTCGACAGACTCCCCCTCGGCCAGCACCAGCCGGTCTTCGAACCTGCGGGCCAGCTTGAGGGCGAATCCCTGGTCGGGTCCGGGACTCCCGAGCTGACGACCGGGCGGCTGGGAGGTGCCCCGAAGCTCGGAGGGCCGGGACTGGGTCCAGATGCTGGGCACCTGCAGCCGGTAGGCGGGCCGGACCTGATCGGCCTCGATAATGGGGACAAAGCTTGGTTGGGTCACCTTTGGGCTCCTGATGGTCGACGGCGCGTGGTCGCCGGAACCGGCGTCACTCGTCAGCGGCAGCGCCCGAGAGCGCTCCCGCGTGGAGGAGACCGTAGACGATGGAGTCGGAAAGGGCCTGCCAGGAGGCGGCGATGATGTTCTCGGAGACGCCGATGGTCGTCCACGTCCGGTCTCCGTCCGTCGAATCGATGAGGACTCTCGTCACCGAACCGGTCCCCTTGGCCGAATCCAGCACCCGGACCCGGTAGTCCACCAGGTGCACCCCTGACAGGGCGGGATAATGGGAGCCGATGGCACTCCGGACTGCGCCGTCGAGGACATTGACGGGCCCGTTGCCCTCGGCGGTGGCCACGATCCGCTCGGTCCCGACCAGGACCTTGACGGTGGCTTCGGTGGAAGTGCCCTGGGTGTGGTCGGCGATCACCCGGTATGACTCGAGCTCGAAGAACTCCTGCTCCCAGCCGGTGGCGTTGCGCAATAGGAGCTCGAGGGACCCGTCGGCCACCTCGAAGTGATAGCCCTCGTACTCGAGCCGCTTGAGTGAGTCGAGCACCGTCGTCATGGCCTGCGAATCGAGCTCGAGGCCGAGCTCGGCCGCCTTCATCGACAGCGTCGACCGGCCGGCCATCTCGGAGACGACGAACCGGCTTCCGTTCCCGACCGACTCGGGTGAGATGTGCTCGTAGGCATCCGATCGCCGGGCGATGGCCGACGTGTGGAGCCCGGCTTTGTGGGCGAACACCGAGGCACCGACGAACGGCTGCTGGGGGTTGGGAGGGATGTTCACCAGTTCGGCGATGTGATGGGATACCGGCGTCAGCAGCTCGAGCCGCTCCCTGGGGATGGTGGCCACCTCCAGCTTGAGGCTGAGGTCAGGGATGGCCGCCGACAGGTCGGTATTGCCGGCCCGCTCGCCGTATCCGTTGACGCAGCCCTGGACGTGGGTGGCACCGCTGGCCACCGCGGCCAGCGAGTTGGCCACCGCACACCCACTGTCATTGTGGAAGTGGACTCCCACCTGCGTCTCGTACCGTCCCCGCACGCTGGCCACGACCCGTTCGACCTGGTAGGGAAGACTTCCCCCGTTGGTGTCGCACAAGACGAGGGTTTCGGCACCCGCCTCCTCGGCGGCTTGGAGGATCCTCAGGGAGAACTCGGGATTGGCCCGGTATCCGTCAAAGAAGTGCTCGGCGTCGAGAAAGACCCGGAGGTCGTTGGCCCGCAGGAACTCCACCGAATCCGAGACCATGGCCACCGCCTCGTCGAGGGTGGTGCGGAGGGCGTCGACCACATGGGCCTCCGAAGCCTTGGCCACGATGCAGACCGCTTCGGTCTGAGCGTCCACCAGGTGGCGCAGCGTGTCGTCGTCTTCCGCCCTGACCCCGGCCCGTCGGGTGGAGCCGAACGCCACCAGTGTGGCCCGGGACAGCGAGAGCTCAGCCGGGGCACGGGCGAAGAACTCCTCGTCCTTGGGGTTGGCTCCTGGCCACCCCCCCTCGATGAAGGTCACGCCCAGGTGGTCGAGCTGCTCGGCGACCTTCAGTTTGTCGTCGACGGTCAGCGACAGACCCTCTTGTTGCGATCCGTCCCGCAGCGTGGTGTCGAAGACGTCGACCGCCTCGGGCAGCGACGGGAGGTCGAAGTCGTGGCCGCTCCCCGACACCGGGTTTCCGTCCACACCCCGGCCCTGGGAGTGGGAGCGCTGACCGGGGGTCGGTGGATGGCTGTGGGTCGGGCCGTGGGCGTGGGAGTGGGCTAGCGGCCCCCGGCCGGGAGTGGCGGTGTCGTCGCCGAGGGTGGGACCGTCATTCGACATAGTCCAGCCAGTCCTTGTACTGATCCACCTCACCCCGCACCGCGGCGAAGTAGGTCTGTTGGAGCTTCTGGGTGATCGGCCCGGGCCTGCCGTCGCCGACCTGGCGGTCGTCGATGGCCCGGATGGGAACGACCTCGGCCGCCGTGCCGGTGAGAAAGGCCTCGTCGGCGGTGTAGAGATCGGTACGGATGAGCTGCTCGTAGGAGACCCCGTAACCCAGATCAGCGGCGATCGTCGCCACCGACTTCTGGGTGATTCCGGCCAACGCTCCCGAGTCGGAGGTCGGCGGGGTGATCAGGCGGCCGTTGCGGACGACGAAGATGTTCTCACCCGTGCACTCGCTGACGTTGCCGTCGGGAGCCAGCAGGATGGCCTCGTCGTACCCGGCCTTGATCGCTTCCACCTTGGCCAGCGACGAGTTCGAGTACATGCCGGTCCCCTTGGCCGCCGTGGGCACGGCGTTGGGGTCGTGACGTCGCCACGAGCTGATCTTCATCGAGACGCCGTTGGCGATGCCCTCGTCACCCAGGTAGGTGGCCCACGGCCAGGCGGCGATGGAGACATTCACCGGACAGGGCAGGGGGTTCAGGCCCATCTCGCCGTAGCCCAGGTACACCAGCGGCCGGATGTAGCACCCGTCGTCGAGACCGTTGACCCTGACCAGGGTGCGGGTGGCGTCCACCAGGTCGTCCGCGGTGAAGGGGACATCGATCATGAACACCTTGGCCGACTGGAAGAGCCGCTCGATGTGCTCCCGGAGGCGGAACACCGCCACTCCGCGTTGCGTCGGATAGGCGCGGATCCCCTCGAACACGCCGGATCCGTAGTGCATGGTGTGGGTGAGCACGTGGACGGTGGCATCGGCCCAGTCGACGAACTCGCCGTCCATCCAGATCTTGTCGGTGGGAGTCAGGGGCATGGCTCAGAGCCTTTCTGCGATGGCATCGCCGATGGCGGCGGTCGAGAGGTTCGGATCGGGATGCGAGACGATGAAGTCGGTGACCGCCTGAGCGATCTTGTCGGCGGCCGAGGTCTCGCCGAGGAAATCGAGCATGAGGGCGGCCGACCGGATGGCGGCGGCAGGATTGGCCTTGCCGGTACCGGCGATGTCGTGAGCGGCCCCGTGCACCGGCTCGAACAGCGAAGGCCCGGTGTGATCAGGGTTGAGATTGGCCGAGGCCGCATACCCGATGCCACCGGCGATGGCCCCGGCCAGGTCGGTGATGATGTCGCCGAACAGATTGTCGGTCACGATGACGTCGTAGCGACCGGGGTTCTCCACCAGGTAGATGCAGGTGGCGTCCACGTGATTGTAGTCCCGGTCCACCGACGGATAGTCGGCCGACACCTCGTCGACGGTGCGCTGCCACAGGTCGCCGGCAAAGGTGAGCACGTTGGTCTTGTGCACCAGGGTCAGCTGGTGGCGGGGTCTCGAAGCGGCCAGGCCGAAGGCGAACCGGACGCACCGCTCGACACCGTGCCGGGTGTTCACCGACCCCTGCGTGGCCACTTCGAAGGGCGTGCCCCGGCGCAGGAAGCCCCCCTCCCCGGCATAGGTCCCTTCGGTGTTCTCGCGGATCACCACGAAGTCGCAATCGGGTGAGGGCGCCCCCGGCACCCCGGTGAAGGGCCGCATGTTCACGTAGAGGTCCAGTTCGAAGCGGAGGCGGAGCAACAGCCCACGTTCGAGGGCCCCGGGGGGAACGGCAGTGGAACCGACCGGGGGGCCGACCGCGCCGAGCAGGATGGCGTCCTGGCCGCGGAGTTCCTCGAGGATCGGGTCGGGGAGGATATCTCCGGTGCGGACGTAGCGGTCGGCTCCCAGGTCGTACCGAGTGGTGGCCAGGGTCACTCCGGCCGCCTCCACCACCTTGAGGGCCTCGGCCACCACCTCGGGACCGATCCCGTCTCCGCCGATCAATCCGACGTTGTACGTGCTCACTGTTCTCGCATCCTTCTGCTGTCGTTCTTCAACTGTCGTTCGCCGATCGTCTGTCGTGGCCACCAATTGAAAAACCGCCCACCAGGTGGACGGTCAAAGGGCACGTACCGGGTCGGTATGTGCCTAGTCGATAATGATTACGCCGTTGCCGGGTCCGGGCACCGTCCTCATAGGACCTCCAGTGTCCCCTCTCGGGGGCCTGACCGTCAACCCCATGGACGTCTGCCGCCACCGGACCGGCCGGGGCGAGAACCGGTGGGGGATCCCAGGATCCGGGGAGACGAGTCACCGGGGCAAGCCGCCCGGAGCGGCCCCTGTCCCCTGATCGAAGATCTCCGACCACGGGATGGCCCCCTGGCGCAGGCCACGGCAGGCCGTCCCCAGGCACTCGACCACCGTCGACGGGGTCCCGTCACGAACGCCGCCGTCGATGATCAGCACCGGGTCGCCCCCGTCCCCGTAACCGTCCCCGAAGACGGCGGCCACCTGCCGGGCGGTGATGGCCGGAGGCGACCCGTGGCGGTTGGCGCTGGTGACGGCCAGAGGCCCGACCTGTGCGCACAGGGCCAGCACGAACCCATCGTCCGGCACCCGCACGCCGACCGTCCGTCGAGCCGAAGGGGGTCCACCCAGGTCCGTGTCGAAGCCGACCCGGCGGGGCAGCACCAGCGTCAGGGGCCCGGGCCAGAACCGCTGGGCGAGGCGCTCGGCGACCGGGTCCAGGTCACCGGCGACGTCAGCCGTCTGGTCCCGACCGCCGACCAACAGCGGAAGCGCCACCTCGGTCGGCCGGTGTTTCAGGGCGAAGAGTCGGGCCACCGCCTCGGGCCGGGTGGGGTCGGCAGCCAGGCCGTACACGGTGTCGGTGGGCACCGCCACCACCGATCCACCCGACAGGGCGCGGGCCGCCAGTTCGACCGCCCGGGGATCGGCGGCATCCACCCACCGGGCCACCGTCAGCGCCTGGCCACCAGGATCCGGAGCCGACCGGCCAGGTCGCGGACCGTCATGACCTCGCCGAAGCCCGCCCGCCGGCCGGCGTCGACACTGGCTTCGGCCTGGGCCGGTGCTATCTCGACCACCAGGACGCCCGAGGGCCGGAGCCAGTGCGGGGCTCCGGCAACGATGGCTTCGATGGCCGCCATACCGCCCACCCCCTGCTCACCGGGACCCGCCACCAGCGCCATCCGGGGCTCCCAGTCCCGCACGACAGACTCGAGGTCGGGGTACTCCGCCTCGGAGACGTAGGGAGGGTTGGACACCACGAGGTCCACGCACCCGGCCAGGGCTTCGGGAAGGGCGGCGAACCACCGGCCCTCGGACAGCCGGACCCGGGCGGCGGCTGCCGGGTTCTCGATGGCCAGGTCCTCCACGTTGAGGCGGGCCACCTCGAGCGCCCCGGCCGACACGTCGGTGGCCCACACCTCGATGCCGGCAGCGACGGCGGCACCCTCCAGGGCCAGCGAGAGGGCGATGGCCCCGGAACCGGTCCCGAGGTCCACTGCCCGCCCGCCCCTCCCCCTCTGGGACCCGGAGGCGTCCACCGCCCGGCGCAGCTCGTCCAGCGCCACCTCGACCACCTGCTCGGTCTCGGGCCTCGGGATCAACACCCTGGGGTCCACCCTCAATTCGAGCTGTCGGAAGGGCCACCGGCCCAGCACGTACTGGAGAGGCTCACCGGCCAGTCTCCGGTCGGCCAGTGCGACCGCCCGGTCGATGCCGCCGTGATCGACGATCCATCGCGCCTCCCGGGTCGAGCCCAGGCGATCGGCGATGGTCTCGACCAGCAGGGACCGGCGGGGGTCGGATCCCTGCTTCGAACCGGCGCCACCGTCGGACGGGGTGGTCATGGCGATGCGGTGGTCATGGCGACCATCAGCCCCGGATCACCACCGGATCAACCGTCGTCCAGCTGCCGGTACCGCTTGTCGGCCATGAGGGCGTCGGTCAGCTCGTCGAGGTCACCCATCAGGATCCGGTCCAGTTTGTGCAGGGTCAACTTGATCCGGTGGTCGGTCACCCGGTTGTCCCGGTAGTTGTACGTTCGGATCTTCTCCGACCGACCCCCGCCCCCGACCTGGCTCCGGCGCTGTTGGGACAGCTCGGAGGCCTGTCGGTCCTGCTCGGCCTTGAGCAGTCTGGACCGCAGGACGACCATGGCCTTGGCCCGGTTCTGGATCTGGCTCTTCTCGTCCTGCATGGCCACCACCATCCCGGTGGGCAGGTGGGTGATGCGCACGGCCGAGTCGGTGGTGTTGACCGACTGTCCCCCCGGGCCGGTGGACCGGTAGACATCGATCTTGAGATCGTTGGGATCGATGGCCACCTCGACCTCGTCGGCCTCGGGCAGCACCGCCACCGCCGCCGACGAGGTGTGGACCCGGCCCGAGGACTCGGTCACCGGCACCCGTTGGACCCGGTGCGGACCTCCTTCGTGCTCGAGGCGCTGCCAAGCGTCCTCCCCCTTCACCACGAAGGTCACTTCGTTCAGCCCGTCGCGCTCGGACGGACTGGAGGAGAGGACATCGACCTTCCAACCCTTGGAGGCCGCGTATCTCGTGTACATCTCGTACAGATCCTTGGCGAAGAGGTTGGCCTCCTCCCCACCCTCGGCCCCGCGGATCTCCATGATCACGTTCCGACCGGCGTTCGGGTCCCGGGGGATCAGCTGGAGGCGGAGCTCCTCCTCCAACCGGCCGATCTCCGCCTCGGCCTGGGCGACTTCGGCCTTGGCCAGCTCCCGTTCGTCACCCACCGAGTCGTTGAACATCTCCCGGGCCGCCTCGAGATCGGCCTCGGCTGCCTGGAGCCGGCGCCACGAACGGACCGGCTCCTCCAGATCGCGGTGCCGGCGCGAGACCTCCCGCAGCCGTTGGGGGTCCGACGAGAGCAGCGGATCGTTGAGCTCGGCCAGCACCGCCTCGTACTCGCGCTCGAGCTCCGTCATGCGGTCTTCGAACACGGATCAAGGGTAGCGCCAACCCTGTTCGTCCCAGGCCGGCGGCCGGTCCGCCCGGATGGTCGAGACCCGGGCGGGCCGTCGCCCGTTCCCCCGGATCAGGTGGGCGGGGCCGGTGCCTTCTTGCGGGATCCGGTCTTGGCGTAGCGGCGCTGGAAGCGCTCGACCCGGCCCCCGGAGTCGACCAGCTTCTGCTTGCCGGTGAAGAACGGGTGGCACTCGTTGCACAGCTCGAGGTGGATTTCCGGCTTGGTCGACCTGGTGGTGAAGGTGTTGCCGCACGAGCAGCGAACCGAGGATTCGACGTAGGAGGGGTGGATGTCTGTCTTCATTGGTTCTCCTGTAGTGGCGGCGACCGGTGGTCGCACGGTACGTCCCTGGCGGCCACCGGATTGTAACGGGAACGGGCCGGGGCCCGTTCGCCCCGATCAGGCAGCTGGTCCCTTGGCGATCTCGGCGAGGAACTCGTTGTTGCTCTTGGTGGTGCGGATCTTGTCCATCAGAAGCTCGAGGCCGGCGGCCGCGCTCCCTTCGTTGGCCAGGGCATTGAGCACTCGTCGCAGCTTCCACACCTGTTGCAGCTCGGACCGGTCGAAGAGCAGTTCCTCGTGGCGGGTCGAGCTGGCATTGACGTCGATCGACGGGTACAGCCTCCGCTCGGCCAGCCGTCGGTCGAGGCGCAGCTCCATGTTGCCGGTTCCCTTGAACTCTTCGAAGATCACCTCGTCCATCTTCGAACCCGTCTCCACCAGGGCGGTGGCCAGAATGGTCAGGGAGCCGCCCTCTTCGATGTTCCGGGCCGCCCCGAAGAACTTCTTCGGCGGGTAGAGGGCGCCCGAGTCGACCCCACCCGACATGATCCTGCCGGTGGCCGGTTGAGCCAGGTTGTACGCCCGGGCCAGACGGGTGATGCCGTCGAGGATGATCACCACGTCCCGTCCCGACTCGACCAACCGCTTGGCCCGCTCGATGGCCAGTTCGGCCACGGCCGTATGCTCCTCGGCCGGCCGGTCGAACGTCGAGGCCACCACCTCGCCCTTGACGGACCGGCGCATGTCGGTCACCTCTTCGGGGCGCTCGTCGACCAGGAGCACCATCAGGTGGACGTCCGGATTGTTGGCCTCGATGGAGTGGGCGATGTGCTTCATCACCGTTGTCTTCCCGGCCTTCGGTGGGGAGACGATCAGTCCGCGCTGGCCCTTGCCGATGGGTGACAACAGGTCGACGATGCGCGTCGTCAGGTTCTCCTTCTCCCCCGGCATCTCGAGATTCAGCCTCTCGTCCGGGAAGAGCGGCGTCAGGCTCTCGAATCGGGGCCGGGTGCGAGCCGCCTCCGGATCCAGCGACGACACGGTGTCGATCTGCAGCAGGGCCGGGAACTTTTCGGTGCTGCCGGCCGGCCGGCAGAACCCCTCGATGCTGTCCCCCTTGCGGAGGGCGAATCGGCGGGCCTGACTGATGGAGACATAGACGTCCTTGGACGAGGGCAGATAGCCCTCGCAGCGGAGGAAACCGTAGCCTTCGTCACGGAGATCCAGCAGGCCCCGTACCGGAATGAGCTCACCCTGGTACTGCTGATCCTGGCCGGATGAGTTGCCCTGGAGATCCCCTTCTCCCCCACCCTGGCGGTCCCGGCCGCGACGCCGACGGTTGCTGCGACGATTGCCGACGTCGTCACTGCCCCCGCCCGGATTGTTCTGGTTGTTGCGGTTCCCTTGATTGTTCCGGTTGTTCTGGTTGTTGTTGCGGTTGTTCCGGTTCTGGTTGTTCCGGTTCTGGTTGCTCTGGTTGTTCTGATTGTTCTGGTTGCTCTGGCCGGTGCCCCCGGGTTGCTGTCCCTGGCGGGCGACCTCGCCACCGGATTGGCTGCCGGCACCGCTCGGTTCGGCCTGTCGTTCCGGTTCGTCGTCGTGTCCCGTGTCCGGACCACCAACCACATCGATGAGATCGTCCTCCAGCTCGACCGGGGCGCTGGACGTCACCGCATCGTCTTCGGGCCCGAAGGAGTGCGTCACCGTTCGCCGCGTCGACGTCTTGGCCGCCGGCAGCGTCGCCGCACCGTTGCCAGTTGTGGTCTCGGTCGAGGCCTCGGCTGTGTCGTTGTCGGCGGACCGGGTCGACCGGGCACTCCGGCGACCGCCGGTGGCCTGGCCATTTCCGTTGGCGCCGACGCCGGTTCCGTGATCGCCGTTGGTGGTTTCCGCTTCACCGGATGGGCTGGGTTCGGCGAACACGCCGGTGGCCTTGAGAATGCCATCGATCATGTCCGCCTTCTTCGTTCTGGTGTTGGTCTTCACAGACAGAGCCTGTGCGATGGCCTGGAGCTCTTCTCGCTCCTTGCCCTCCAACACCGAGCGCTCGAGCTGCTGTTCGGCAGTCATCGGCTTCCTCGTTTCGAATGTCCTTGATGGTAGGCGGATTGACTCCGTCTGCCAGGGAATCAAAGGGTGGGGAGTTGTGGGTCTCGAGATCGACTCTCGCCCCCGACTCCCCCCTACGCCGCAAACGGGCTGACCGCATCACAAGATGTAAGCCAGAAGGTCCCGCCCACAAGCCCGAACGGGCAAGTTGTGGAAGCGAAGGTGCGCCCAGTGTACAGGCGGATGAGCGCCACGGCAACAACCCCCACACGCCATGCCCTGCGGGCCGGCACGGCGGCCCGGTCCCCGACCCGGCCTGGGAGATCCCCGCCCTACAGACCGAGCTCCTCGAGTACGGCATCGAACTCGGCGTCTACCACCGTCGGCACCGATATCTGGCTGATGGCGATGTCAGGGTCCTTCAGTCCGTGGCCGGTGAGGACGCAGACCACGGTGGGGTTCGGCCCGAGGCCATCGGGAAGTCCGACGTGCAGCAGACCGGCTACCGAGGCGGCCGACGCCGGTTCACAGAACACCGACTCTTCGGCGGCGAGAAACTGGTACGCCTCGAGGATCTCCTCGTCGGTCACCGCGGTGATGCCGCCTCCGGATTCGGATGCTGCCGAGGTCGCCCCGTACCAACCGGCGGGATTCCCGATACGGATGGCGGTGGCCACCGTCTCGGGATGTTCGATCGGGTGCCCCTCGACGATGGGAGCGGCGCCGGCGGCCTGAAAGCCGAGCATTCGGGGCAGTCGCGTCGAACGGCCGGCCTCTTTGAACTCGAGATAACCCTTCCAGTAGGCGGTGATGTTGCCGGCGTTGCCCACCGGGATGCAGTGCACGTCAGGGGCCTCGCCCAAGGCGTCGATGATCTCGAAGGCGGCCGACTTCTGTCCTTCGATGCGGTAGGGGTTGACCGAGTTGACGACGGTGACCGGGGCCCGCTCGCCCAGGGCCCGCACGATGGCCAGCGACTGGTCGAAGTTGCCGCGGACCTGAAGGACCCGCGCCCCGTGGATCAGGGCCTGGGCCAATTTCCCCAAGGCGATGTGGCCCTCGGGGATGAGCACTGCGCAGGTCAGCCCGGCCCGGGCGGCGAAAGCGGCGGCCGACGCCGAGGTGTTGCCGGTCGACGCACACACCACGGCCTTGGCCCCCTCCTCGGCGGCTTTGGAGATGGCCACCGTCATGCCCCGGTCCTTGAACGAGCCGGTGGGGTTGGACCCCTCAACCTTCAGGAGCACCCTCGCCCCCAGCCGGGCCGAGAGTCGCGGCGCCGGGAGGAGGGGCGTGCCTCCTTCCAGCAACGTCACCACCGGCGTGGACGCCGACACCGGGAGAAACTCGCGGTACTCCTCGATCACCCCCCGCCACTGGTTCCCGATCCGGTCCGTCATCCCTCGGTGTCCCCCACGATCCGCATGACCCCCCCGATCCGGTCCACCGTGTCGAGCTCGGCCAGCGTGGCCAGCGTCGCCCGCAGGTCACCCTCGCGAGCCGGATGGGTCACGAAGGCCAGCCTGGCCTCGCCGGCATAGCCCTCTTGCTCCATGGAGCGGATGGAGACACCGTTGTTCCCGAACACGTTGGCCACCGTGGCCAGCACGCCCGGCCGATCGGTCACATCCAGGCTCACATAGCACTGGGTCCACAGCTCCGACTCGGGGAGCAGACGGACCGGTTGACGGTCCGGGGTGGGTGCGGTGGTGCCGGCCAGTCGGTTGCGGACCGCGTCGATCACGTCGCCGACCACGGCGCTGGCCGTGGGGAGGCCTCCCGCTCCCTGGCCGTAGAGCATCAGCTCACCGGCCGCCTCCCCTTCGATGAACACGGCGTTGAAGGCGTCGCCCACGCCGGCCAGCGGGTGCGATCTGGGCACCATGGCCGGGTGGACGCGCACCGACAATGCGTCGTCGCCGGTCCGTTCCACGATGGCCAGTAACTTCACCGCATAACCGATGCGTTCGGCGAATTCGACGTCGGCCGCCCGGATGTCGGTGATCCCCTGGCGCATGACGTCGGCCCCGGCCACGTCGTAGCCGAAGGCCACCCCGGCCAGAATGGCCGCCTTGGCGGCGGCGTCGTAGCCCTCGACGTCAGCGGTGGGGTCTCGCTCGGCCAGCCCCAGCACCTGCGCCTCGGCCAGAACGTCCTGGTAGTCGGCACCCTGCTCGCTCATCTTGGTGAGGATGAAGTTGGTGGTCCCGTTCACGATTCCCATGACCCGGTGGATCCGTTCCCCGGTCAGCGACTCGCGTAGGGCCCGGACCAGGGGGATGGCCCCGGCCACCGCCGCTTCGTAGAGCAGGTCGACGCCCTGGGTTTTGGCCAGGATCCGCAGGCTCACCCCCTCCGGAGATGCCAGGAGCGCCTTGTTGGCGGTGACCACCGGCTTGCCCGCCTCCAGGGCGGCCCGGACCAGCTGGCCGGCGGGCACCAGTTCCCCGATGAGCTCGACCACCACGTCGACCGACGGATCGGCGACGAGGCCGGCGGCATCATCGGTCAGCAGATCGAGCGGGACATGGGCGGGCCGCGACCGGGCACGGTCACCGACGGCGATGCCGGCGATCTCGAGGCGAGCGCCACTCTGGACGGCCAGCGCATCGGACCGCTCCTGGAGGATGCCCACCAACGCCGACCCGACGGTCCCACACCCGAGGACGGCGATGCGCACAACACGGTCGAACGGGGGCGCCGAGGTCACCAGGTCACGCTACCGCTTGGCCGGTGCTCGGTTGTTCGCCCGAGCCCTCAGGCGTCGAGCCGGACCAGGTCGTCGAACGTCTCCCGGCGGACGACGGTGCGGGCCTTGCCGTCGGCGACGAACACGACCGCCGGACGTGGGACCTTGTTGTAGTTGGACGCCATCGAGTGCCCGTAGGCCCCGGTGACCGGCGTGGCCAGGACGTCACCCACCTCGATGTCCCCGGGCACGAAGGCGTCGGCCACCACCAAGTCGCCGCTCTCGCAGTGCTTGCCCACCACCCGCACCGACCGGGGCCGGGCCGATGCCGTCTCGCGGGGGAGAAAAGCCTCGTAGCCGCTTCCATAGAGCACCGGTCGGGGGTTGTCGCTCATCCCGCCGTCCACCGCCACGTAGGTACGACGGTCGCTCACTTCCTTCACCGTCCCGACCCGGTACAAGGTGAGGGCGGCCGAAGCCACGATGGCCCGACCGGGTTCGGCGGTCACCCGGACGTCGTCGCCGATGCCGGCCTCATGACAGGCGTGGCGGACGGATGTCGCCCATTCGCCCAGGGTGGGGGCCTCCTCGCCGTTGACGTAGGCCACCCCGAGGCCACCGCCGACCACCAACTCGCCGAGGCCGAGCGGCACGAAGAAGGCGGCGAGCACCTCGACGGCCCGGGCGAACTGGGTCAGCGCGAAAACCTGGCTTCCGATGTGGGCGTGGATCCCGACGAACTCGACGATGCCATCGGATTCGAGCGCCGAAAGGCGTTGGGCGGCCCGGCTGGCCGCCCCCGACGCCAGGCCGAATCCGAACTTGGAGTCGTCCTGTCCGGTTCGGACGAACTCGTGGGTGTGCACCTCGATCCCCGGGGTGATCCGGGCCAGCACCTTGGGCCGGGCCGTCGTCGCCCCGCTCTCCGATTCCGACACCAGTCGCTCGAGGCGGTCGATCTCGTCGAACGAATCGATGACGATCCGGCCCACACCCGCCGACAGAGCGGCATCCAGTTCGGCGTCCGACTTGTTGTTGCCGTGCAGGACCAGCCGGTCAGGGGGCACGCCGGCGACCAGGGCCACGTGGAGCTCGCCCCCGGTGGAGACATCGAGGCACATCCCCTCCTCGTAGGCCAGCCGGGCCATGGCCACACACAAGAAGGCCTTGGTGGCGTAAGCCACACCGTCGCCCCACGCCTCCACCGCTTCCCGGCACCGGGCCCGGAGGTGGGCTTCGTCGTAGACGAACAGCGGCGTCCCCAACTCGTCGGCCAGCCCGACCATGTCCAGCCCGCCGACGTGCAGGTGGCCGTCGGCCCCGACGGTGGCGGTCGACGGCAGCAGGCCGGGAGCCACCGGGTCGGAAGGAGCGGGACGGTGAGGAGTCTCGGCCGGCGGTATCGGCCCGGTCACACCGGTCACATCGCCTCCGGAGCCGATACGCCCAGAAGACCGAGCCCGATGGCGAGACCGATGCGAGTGGCTTCGACCAGCCAGAGCCTGGCCTGAGTCAGGCCCGGGTCCACCTCGTCGGACAAGATGGGGCAGTCGTGATAGAAGCCGTGGAAGCAGCCGGCCAGTCGTCTGACCCAGGTGGTGACCTTGGTGGGGGCCCGGTCAGCGGCGGCGTCGGCCACCACTTCGGGGAGCTCCTCGAGGCAGCGGATGAGCTCGAGCTCGCGTGGGTGGGTCAGGAGGGAGAGATCGACCTCGCCGAGTGGCGCACGGACGACGCCCCGTTCGGCCGCCTTGCGACCGACACCGCCGATTCGGGCACTGGCCATCTGCACGTAGTACACCGGGTTGTCGACCGACTGTTCCCGCACCGAGGCCAGGTCGAAAGTCGTGGCCTGGTCGAGCGAGCTCATGAGACTGAGGATGCGGGTGGCGTCGGGGCCGATGTCGGCCACCAGCGAGTCGAGCGAGACGGCGTTGCCGGCCCGCTTGCCCATCTTGACCGCCTCCCCACCGTCGACCAGTGACACCATCTGTCCCAGCATCACCTCGAGCCGGTCCGGGGCGACGCCGAGCGCCTGCACGCCGGCGAACAGGCTGGCCACCTGACCGTGGTGGTCGGCCCCGAACACATCGATGACCCGGTCGAATCCCCGTACCAGGAACTTGTCGCGGTGGTAGGCGAGATCTCCGGCCAGATAGGTGGCGTCGCCGTTGGACTTGCGGAGCACCCGGTCGCGGGAGTCCCCCAGTTCGGTGGCCTTGAACCAGATGGCTCCGTCCCGCTCGAACACCAGGCCCTTGTCGGCCAGCAGGGCGATGGTCTCGTCGACGGCCCCGCTCTCCTCGATGGACGCCTGGCTGTACCACTGGTCGAAGACAATGTCCACCGAGGCGAGCGTCGATCGGATGTCCCCGAGGATCCGCTCGGCCGCCCACCGGCCGGCCACCGTCACGTCCTCGGGACCGTCGAACTCGAGGGCCAGGGCCCGGAGGTATTCGCCCTGGTAACCGCCCTCGGGCACCTCGTCGCCCCCCCGAAGGGCCAACAGGCTCTCACCGAGTGTCCGGATCTGTCCGCCCGTGTCGTTGACGTAGTACTCGCGGCTGACCTGATACCCGGAGCGGTCGAGCACCCGGGCCAGCGCGTCTCCATAGCTGCCCCACCACCCGTTGCCGACGTGAATGGGGCCGGTCGGGTTGGCCGAGATGAACTCCACCTGGACCCGCTCGCCGTGGCCCACATCGGGCCGGGCATAACCGTCCTCGCCCGCCTCCAGCAGCTCGGCCAGGGCGTCGTGGAGCCAGCCGTCGTCCAGCCGGAAGTTGATGAACCCGTGGCCGGCCACCTCCACCGACATGGTGTGGGGTGGTGGCGACGCCGTGAGCTCCGCCACCAGCATTGCCGCCAGGTCACGGGGATTGGTCCCGGCCCGCTTGGCCGTCACCAGGGCGACGTTGGTGGACCAGTCGCCGTGCTGGCGGCGGGTGGGACGTTCGAGATGGATGGACGCCGGGGCGGTCTCGACGGCCAGGCCGTCCCTCTCCTGGATGGCGGAGAGGGCGCGGCTGATGGCGGCGGAGAGGAGGTCCCGGGTGGACATGATGGTGCGAGGATACGCCGTCGGTGGCCGTGGCCCGTCGGGGCCGGGGTGCGATCGCGGCAGGTCGCACTACAGTTGGCAATCCGGCCCGGGGGACCCAGTCGCCGTGCCGCCGGGAAATTCGTCACCCGCCCTCGTAGCTCAGCGGATAGAGCATCGGCCTCCGGAGCCGTGTGCGCAGGTTCGAGTCCTGCCGAGGGCACTGCCGAGGGCTCTGTTGCGGTCCGGCGGCGAGCTTTCCGTCCGGGGTCCTTGCGTCCCCTCCGCCTGATTCCCGTCGGCTCTCCGTCGGCCGGTTGGTTCCGGAAATAACATTCGATTGGTATGTCCGGGACGGATAGCATCGCGCCATGCATCCGAACAAGACGGCAACCGAAGGTCGGCGGAGTCGCAACGCAGGGACGACGCGCGCCGCCATCGTGCACGCCGCCGTCTCGCAATTCGCCCAGGAAGGGTTCGCCAACGCCAGCATCGACCGGATCGCCGCCGAGGCACAGGTCACCAAGGGCGCCGTCTACCACCACTTCAAGGACAAGGCGCAGCTGTTCGAAGCGGCCTTCGTGGCCGTCGAGGACGGCTTCCTCGAACGGCTCGAGTCCGCCACCTCGGGCATCGACGGCTACCGGAAGCTTCTGGCCGCCGGGGTGGACCTCTTCCTCGCCAGCTGCCGAGACGCCACCTTCCTCCGTATCGCCGTCTTGGAGGCGCCGGCGGCTCTGGGGTGGAACCGGTGGAAGGAACTCGAAGGCCACTATTTCCTGGGCTTCGTGTCCACTGCTCTGGCCGGGATGAACGGCGAGGACGCCGACTCGGCCCCCGCCGATCTGGTGATGGCGGCCGCATCGGCGGCCGGATGTGAGCTGAGTGCGGTGAGCGCCTCGCGGGCCACCGCCGACCGCCAGCAACTGGGAGAGCTCGTCATGCGCATGGTCGACGGGATCACCACCTGACAGCGGGTGACGCCTGCACCGATCGCACCCTGCCCACGGTAGGATATATACCCTAGGGGGGTATATACGAGCAGGAAGGGCGGCACCGATGAGCCAGGGCTACCACAGCGACAAAGAGGCGCTGCAACGTCGTCTCCGCCGGATCGAGGGGCAGGTGCGCGGCCTGCAGCGGATGATCGACGAGGACCGCTACTGCATCGATGTGCTGGAACAGGTGTCGGCCGCCACCCGGGCCCTGCAGTCGCTGGCCCTCGAGCTGGTCGACGACCACCTGGCCCACTGCGTGGTCGATGCCGTCACCGCTGGCGGCGAGGAAGCCTCGGCCAAGCTGAACGAGGCTTCTGCCGCCATCGCCCGCCTGGTGCGGTCGTGAGACGACGGGCGGTGCTGGTCGACGGGACCGGACGGCGGCCTTGACGTCCGGAGCCGTCCTGATCGCCGGGATCGGCTGGCTCGACGCCATCGCCAGAAGTCTGCGCGAGGGCTTCTTCATGTTCTGGGAGACATTGTGGCCCCTGGTCCTGGGGTTCGGTCTGTCCGGTGCCGTCCAGTCCTTCGTGAGCCGCGACGCAATGCGCAGGTCGATGGGAGATCACCGCCCGGCCTCGGTGGCCCGGGCCTCGGGCTACGGCATGGCCTCCTCGTCGTGCTCGTACGCGGCGGCGGCCATGACCAAATCCCTCTTCGTCAAGGGTGCCGACTTCATCGCCAGCCTGGTCTTCATGTTCGCCTCGACCAATCTGGTGCTCGAGCTCGGCATCGTCCTCATCGTCCTGTTGGGATGGCAGTTCGCCGCCAGCGAGTTCATCGGCGGCACCATCATGATCGTGTTGTTGGCCGCCTTCGGCGGGCTGTGGCTGCGGGGTCGCCTGGTCAGCCAGGCCAGGGAGCGTCTCGGCGAAGACGAGGGCCACGGCGGCCACGGTGCCGGCGGTGATGCCGAGTTGCAGGACCAGCCGTGGTCGGTGAAGCTCCGATCCAAGGCCGGGTGGGCGGACGCGGCGACGTACACGATGTCCGATCTCACCATGCTCCGCCGGGAGCTCGTCATCGGTTACACGGTGGCCGGCTTCCTGGCCGTGGTGGTGCCGGTCCACTTCTGGAACACCGTCTTCCTCCACGGCCACGGATTCTGGACCAGCCTGGAGAACGCCATCGTCGGGCCGTTCATCGCCATCATCAGCTTCGTCTGCTCGGTCGGCAACGTCCCGCTGGCCGCAGCCCTGTGGAAGGGGGGGATCTCGTTCGGAGGCGTGATCTCCTTCATCTTCGCCGACCTGATCGCCTTCCCCCTGCTGCTCATCTACCGTCGGTACTACGGACTGCGTCTGACGGTCAGGATGCTGGTGGTGTTCTGGACGGTGATGTCGGCGGCCGGTCTGATCACCGAGGGATTGTTCCGACTGGCCGGCCTGGTCCCCACCACCCGTCCGACCCAGGTCTCTCCCGCCCATTTCTCCTGGGACTACACCACCTACCTCAACATCATCTTCCTCGGCCTGTTCGGCGTCCTCTACTGGACCTACCGGAACCGTGACCGCCTGGGAGGAGGGGACGGTTACGCCATGGACCCGGCGTGTGGGATGCAGGTGGAGACGGCCCACGCTCCGGCGTCGTCCGTCCTCGACGGGCAGCGGTTCTTCTTCTGCTCGGACCACTGCCGGGACCGGTTCGAGTCAGATCCGGCCCGATTCGCCGCCTCCCCGGGCGGGGACGGCCCGGGGAGGGCGGTCGGCCAGCCCGGACTGGCGGATGGTGATGTTGAACCGTCCTTCCGCCAGTCCGACCCCGGGGTCGGACGTGCCCGGCACCACCTTGGGCACGCCGTGGAAACAGAGCCGGGCCGGGCCGCCGAACACGAAGAGATCACCGGACTCGAGTAGCACGTCGGTCCAGGGCCGACCCCGGTCGGCCTCGGTGCCGAAGCGGAACACGCAGCTGTCCCCCAGGCTGACCGACACCACCGGCGCCGTGCTCCTCTCGTCTCGGTCGGCGTGCATGCCCATCCTGGTGCCGGAGCCGTACCAGTTGACGAGAGCCACGTCCGGGCAGTAGGTCCCGTCGGTGCCACCGCCGCCGGGCGGCCCGGCTGTCAACGATGCATCGATGGCGCCGGCGTCGGCCACCGCCCGGCGACCGAGCTCTCCCAGCTCCTCGGGAAACGGAGGCACCGGGCGACCGTCGGCGTCGTCGACGGTGCGGGAGTAGCGGTAGGGGTACCAGTGCCATCCGAGGCAGGCGATCTGGACCGACATGACACCCCGGCCGGGCATCCGGGGGGCCCGGGCGCCTCCGGCCGCCGCAGTCCACTCTCGGCACCGGCTCACCAGGTGGCGTTGGGCGTCGGAGTCGAGCCAACCGGGCAGGTGGACGGCACCGGGGACGATTCCCACCGGAGGGTGCTCGAAGATACGGGGCACGGCCGCCACCGCTCCAGTGTCCCACTTCACGCCGTGGGGGAGGTCTCCTGTCGGGCCAGCCAGCGAAGCCGGGCGGCCCGGGCGTCCCACGAGTAGACGACCGCCGTGCCGGCCAGCCGGTCGTGAAGGGCGTGGCGGTTCCGATTGGTGAGGATGCCGAGGAATCCCAGGCCCAGGAGGAGGAAGCTCAGGGGCAGGGTGAGGGTGCGCACCACGGCCTGGCGCCAGCCGATGGGCGATCCGTCCGTCCGCACCACCCGGATGCCCAGCACCGCCATCCCGATCGTCTTGCCCCCCAGGGCCCACTGGTACGCGAAGTAGACGAACTCCCAGACGATGACGGCGGCCAGGGTGACGAACTGGTGCTTGGTCAGCGTGAACTGGCCCCCGGTGACGAGTTGGATGGAGAAGTCGAGGGCGGCGGCCCCCAGGGTGAACAGTCCCCAGGAGGCACCGACGTCGGCGGCGAACGCCACCAACCGGCTGACCGCCCCGGCGTAGTGGCCCTGGCGCCCCGCCACCGGTTGGACCAGGTTGTCCTCCACCGTCATCGGGACGCCGCTGTGAGCTCGGCCGGAGCGGCGGATCCGGACAGCAGGCCCGGGGGGCCCAGCGGGAGCGACTGGGGCGGGCGCCGGAGGATTCGATTGACCCAGCGGGCGAAGAAGTCGTCGAGACCCACCCCCTGGGCCCTGACCACGTCGAGTACCTCCGAAGCCACCCCGCTGGTCGACCTGGCGATGATGGTCCCGAGCTCGGTCTGCTCGACCAGGGCATCGATGTCGATCCGGTCGACGATCTTCTTCACGTCCACCCGCTCGATGATCTTCTCGACATCCACCCGCTCGACGATCCGCTCGACGTCGACCCGGTCGATCAGTCCGTCGACGTCGACCCGGCCGACCACCGCGTCGACGTCGACCCGGGACACCAGGGCGTCGACATCCACCCGTTCGAGGAGGGCGTCGATGTCGATGGCATCCATCACCAGGGTCACGACCCGCTCGGCCACGGCCTGGGTCAGCTGCTCAATGCGCGAGGATCCCGGCACCGGACTCACGCGGTCCGGTTCGACGGCCATGCGTCCATGGCAACAGCATCCCATTGCCACGTGGTCCGGGCGGGGACGGTCGACCGACGCCCAGGCGGGCCGCGGGCGTCGGACGGGTCAGGCGGGCGAGGTCGACCTCAGTGCCTCGAGGGCGCGATCGGCGTGCACGTTCATCCGCACCTCGCTCTGGATCACCTCGATCACCCGGAGGTCGGAGCCGATCACGAAGGTGGCCCGCTTGGTCGGGGACAGCTTGGTGAAGCGTCGCCGGACGCCGAACTGGGTGGCCACGGCACCGTCCGGGTCCGACAGCAGCGGATAGTCGAAGGAGTGCTTCTCCGAAAACCTCTTCTGTTTCTCGACCTGGTCGGCGCTGATGCCCACCCGCTGCGCACCCACCTCGTCGAACTCTGCCTTCATGTCGCGGAAATGGCAGCTCTCGGCGGTGCAACCCGGCGTCATGGCCGCCGGGTAGAAGAACAGCACCACCGGGCCGTGGGCGGCGAGATCGCTGAGCTTCCTCGGCGCCCCGTCCTCGTCGGGAAGCTGGAAGTCCGGAGCCTGGTCCCCTTTTTGCATGTCCCGAGGGTATCGTCACGCCACCGCGGCTGCGCAGCCGTCGTGGTCGGCGCCCGTAAGATACACACCGACCCACCCGCGCCTCCTGGCCGGCATGCTCCGGCCCCACCCGGCCGGGGTCGACCGGCCGGTGCCGCTCCCCGCCCGCCCTCCTCGCGGAAGACAGGTCCCGACACCGTGCAGTACTCGATCGAAGCCGACGGCCTGGAGAAGACCTTCGGTGGCAAACATCCGGTTCGTGCGCTCGACGGCGTGAGCTTCGCCGTGGCCGAAGGCACCGTCTTCGGCCTGCTCGGCCCCAACGGCTCGGGGAAGACCACCGCGGTCAGGATCCTCACCACCATTCTCAAGCCCGATGCCGGGTCGGCCCGGGTGCTGGGTCACGAGGTGACGAAGAAACCCGCCCTGGTGAGAAGCCTGATCGGACTGGCCGGCCAGTACGCCGCCGTCGACGAGAACCTGACCGGGCGGGAGAACCTCCAGATGGTCGGGAACCTCAACCATCTGGCCAAGACCACGGTGTCCGGTCGGGCCCGGGAGCTGTTGGCCCAGTTCGGTCTCACCGACGCCGGTGACCGGCCGCTCAAGACCTATTCGGGCGGCATGCGCCGTCGGCTCGACCTGGCCGCCGCCCTGGTGGCCCGGCCGAGGGTCCTGTTCCTGGACGAGCCCACGACCGGGCTCGACCCCCAGAGCCGGAACGACCTGTGGGAGGTCATCGAGAACCTCGTGGGGGGCGGGACCACCGTGCTGCTCACCACCCAGTACCTCGAGGAGGCGGACCGACTGGCCAGCACCCTGGCCGTGCTCGACCACGGACACGTGATCGCCGAGGGGTCGCCGGGCCAGCTCAAGGCCCAGCTGGGCGCCACCGTGCTGGAGGTCGGGCTGGGCACGATCGAGGATGCCACCCGGACGGCCGAGCTGGTCGGCGTGCTCGGGACCCACGCTCCGCTGGTGAACGGCACGGTGGTGGAGGTCACCGTCGACGACGGCCCGACGTCGGCCATGGCCGGTCTCCGTGCCCTCGACCAGGAAGGAATCACCCCCATCACCTTCACCTTGCGCGAACCCAGCCTCGACGACGTGTTCTTGGCCCTCACCGGCCGCCGGGCCGAGGACGAGACCGAGAGCACCGACGACGAGGACGAGGTCAGGCGGCGGAGGTTGAGGCGCAAGGCGGCGGCCGAGGCCATGCCCATCGCCACCGGGGAGCTGTCGTGACCACCACCGTCTCCGTCCGACCGGAGGTGGCCGCCCCCCCGCCCGAGGGGTTGGCGGGACGGGCCCGGTGGGCCCTCTCCGACACCCTCACCATCACCAAGCGGAACCTGCTCGCCGTCACCCGTATCCCCGAAGCCCTGTTCTTCTCCACCGTCCAACCGATCATGTTCGTCCTGCTGTTCCGGTACGTCTTCGGTGGGGCCATCAGCACCCCGGGGACCACCTACGTCAACTACCTGATGCCGGGAATCTTCGTCCAGACGGTGGCCTTCGGCGCCGTCAGCACCAGCATCGGTCTGGCCGAGGACCTCCAAAAGGGGCTCATCGAGAGGTTCCGGGCGCTGCCCATGGCCCGTTCGGCCGTGCTGGCCGGACGCACCACTGCCGACCTCGTCCGCAACGTCTTCGTGGTCATCATCATGACCGGGGTGGGGTTTCTGGTCGGGTTCCGCCCGACCACCGGCGTGGTCCCGTACCTGGCCGGCGTGCTCCTTATCTTGCTGTTCGCCTACTCGCTGTCATGGGGATTCGCGGTGATCGGACTCTCGGCCCCCAACAGCGAGACCGCCCAGGTCATGTCGTTCCCCCTGCTCTTTCCACTGACCTTCGCCTCGTCGGCGTTCGTCCCCGTCGACAGGATGCCAAGCTGGCTGCAGGGCTTCGCCACCTACCAACCGGTCAGCGCCACCGTCAGCGCCTGCCGGGCCCTGATGCTGGGCGGGGCCACTGCATCGTGGGTCATCCAGACGCTGGCGTGGACGTTCGGGTTCCTGATCTTGCTGGTCCCGCTGGCCGTCCGCCGCTACCGCACCCGCACCTAGGGGCGGGACGGCCCCGGCTCGCCGTCACCGCTCGGGCGGAGCAGAATGGGGCCATGCCTCCTCCCCCGACCTCTGCCACGGCCGCCGACTCGTTCGGGGCCCGAGGCACCCTGTCCGTCGGCGACACCGACTACGAGATCCACCGGATCAACGTCCTGGCCGACCGGTACGACATCGCCCGCCTCCCGTACTCGATCAAGGTCGTGCTGGAGAACCTGCTGCGTCACGAGGACGGGCTGGCCGTGCGGCCCGCCGACATCGAGGCGGTGGCCGGGTGGGGCCATCGCCCCGAGCGCCACGGTCAGAGCGGTGAGGACACCACCGAGATCTCCCTCACCCCCGAACGGGTGCTGATGCAGGACTTCACCGGCGTGCCCGGGGTGGTCGACCTGGCCGCCATGCGCGATGCGCTCGGGGCCCTCGGTGGGGATCCGGCCAGGGTGAACCCCCTGGTCCCGGTCGAACTGGTCATCGACCACTCGGTCATCGCCGAGGTGTCGGGCACACCGGGGGCCTACGACGAGAACGTCGACATCGAGTACCAGCGCAACATCGAGCGCTACCAGTTGCTCCGCTGGGCCCAGCAGGCCTTCGACGGGTTCCGGGTGGTGCCGCCCGGAACCGGTATCTGCCACCAGGTGAATCTCGAGTACCTGTCGAGAGTGGTGTTCGCCACCGATGACGGCAGGGCCTACTGCGACACGCTGGTCGGCACCGACTCCCACACCACCATGGTCAACGGGCTCGGGGTGTTGGGCTGGGGGGTGGGCGGGATCGAGGCGGAGGCGGCCATGCTCGGGCAGCCCCTCTCCCTGCTGTTGCCCCCGGTGGTGGGCTTCCGGCTCACCGGCGAGCAGCCTCCCGGCACCACCGCCACCGACCTGGTGCTCACCATCACCCACCTCTTGCGCCAGCGGGGCGTGGTCGGCAAGTTCGTGGAGTTCTACGGCCCCGGTGTTGCCGCCGTCCCTCTGGCCAATCGGGCCACCATCGGCAACATGTCACCCGAGTACGGGGCGACCTGCGCGATCTTCCCCATCGACGACGTCACCCTCGACTACCTGCGGTTCACCGGCCGGGACGACCGCCACGTGGACCTGGTCGAGGCCTACGCCAGGGAGCAGGGCATGTTCCACGTGGCCGATGGGGTCGAGCCGGTCTATTCGGAGACCATCGAGCTGGACCTGTCGACCGTCGTCCCGAGCATCGCCGGACCCGCCCGGCCCCAGGACCTGGTCACACTGGCCGGGGCCGGGGCTGCCTATCGGACGGCGCTCGGCCGCCACCAGCGGTCGGGCCCCGCCTCACTGGGCGACGGTTCGAACGTTGACGTGGAGGACGGGGCCGTTGTGGTGGCGGCCATCACCAGCTGCACCAACACCTCCAACCCCCAGGTGATGGTGGCCGCCGGCCTGGTGGCCAAGCGGGCCGTCGAGCGCGGGCTGGCCCCCAAGCCGTGGGTCAAGACGAGCCTGGCTCCGGGATCGAGGGTGGTCATGGACTACCTCGACCGCGCCGGGCTCACCGCTCCGCTCGCCGCCATCGGGTTCGACCTGGTGGGGTTCGGCTGCACCACCTGCATCGGCAACTCGGGCCCGCTGCTGGCCGGGGTGTCCGAAGCGGTCCGGGACCACGACCTGTCGGTGGCGTCGGTGCTGTCGGGGAACCGCAACTTCGAGGGTCGCATCCATCCCGACGTGCGGATGAACTACCTGGCGTCCCCGCCCCTGGTGGTGGCCTATGCCCTGGCCGGCACCATGAACATAGACCTGACCACCGAACCGCTCGGCACCGGCTCCGACGGGGCGCCGGTCACCTTGGCCGACCTGTGGCCCACTTCCGAAGAGGTCACCGAGGCCATCCGGACCTCGCTCACCTCCGAGATGTTCCGCCAGCGCTACGAGGCGGTCTTCGACGGCGACGAACGCTGGGCCGCAGTGCAGACGGCCTCGGGGGACACGTTCCGCTGGGATCACGACTCGACCTATGTACTCCGGCCGACCTTCCTCGAGGGCCTGTCCATGACCCCGGACCCGGTGACCGATGTCCTCGGCGCCCGGGTCCTGGCCAAGCTGGGCGACAGCGTGACCACCGATCACATCTCGCCCGCCGGGAACATCGGTCCCACCACCCCGGCCGGCCACTACCTGGCCGACAAGGGGGTCGACCCGGCCGACTTCAACTCGTACGGGGCCCGGAGGGGCAACCACGAGGTGATGGTCCGGGGCACCTTCGCCAACGTCCGGCTGCGCAACCAGCTGGCCCCCGGCACCGAGGGCGGGTTCACGGTCCATCTCCCCGACCGGGAGGAGACCACCATCTACCAGGCCGCCCAGCGCTACGCAGCCGAGCGCGTCCCCCTGGTGGTCCTGGCCGGCAAGGAGTACGGGTCGGGTTCCTCCCGGGACTGGGCGGCCAAGGGCACCACCCTGCTGGGGATCAGAGCAGCCATCGCCGAGAGCTTCGAGCGGATCCACCGGTCCAACCTGATCGGCATGGGGGTGCTGCCCCTGCAGTATGCCGACGGCCAGAGCGCGGCGTCGCTGGGCCTCACCGGATTCGAGGAGTTCACCATCACCGGGCTCGATCCGCTCAACCAGGGCGTAGCCCCGAAGACCGTCGCCGTCCGGGCGGTGGACGGTGAACGGGAAGTCGAGTTCGAGGTCCGGCTCAGGATCGACACCCCGATGGAGGCCGAGTACTTCCGAAACGGGGGGATCCTCCCCTACATGCTCCGCCAGATGGCCGGCTGAACCGGGCCCGTCCGGCGGATGGTCCCCTCATCGGGCGAGGGGCAGTACGAACCAGGCGATGACCACGTACTGCAGGACGGCACCGACGATGGTGCAGGCGTGGAACACCTCGTGATAGCCGAACACACCCGGCACCGGGTCCGGCCGTTTGCGGGCGTAGACCAGGGCGCCCGCCGTATAGGCGATGCCGCCGAGCAGCAACAGAGTGAAGCCCCCGGGGCCTAGCGCCCGCTCCAGCTGCGGAAGCACGGCCAAGGCCGCCCAACCAACCACCAGGTACGGGAGGGCGATGACCCATTTGGGTGCGTCGAGCCACAGTTGGCGCATGACGATGCCGGCCACCGCCCCTCCCCACACCACGCACAGCACCGAGGTCCGGGCCCATCCGTCCAGGGCGATTCCGGCTACCGCGGTGTAGGAACCGGCGATGGCGATGAAGATCGTCGAGTGGTCGGCTCGGCGCATTCGGCGGCGCCCTTCCGGTCCCCAGGTGTGCCGGTGGAACAGGGCGCTCACCCCGAACAGGAGCGAGACGGACACGGCGTACACCGCCACGACCAGCGCCGAACCCGTGGTCGGAGCGGCGACCACAAGAGCGGTTCCCGACGCCAGCGAGACGAAGAACGCCACCTCGTGGAAGACGCCCCGCAACCTCGGCTTGACCGGCGTTCCCTCTGATTCCAGATCGCGCCGGTTGACCACGTCCGCCACGGTGCCCCCGGCTCCGGTCGTCGGCCGGACCCGCCTCACTCGGGATCGGATGCCACGACGGTGACCGGTGGGCCGACGACCCCTCCGGATCGGTTCCCGGCTGTGGCTCGATCGACGAATCGACGGAGCATCCTCCGGCCCACCGACTCCACCCGGGCCACCCCGGGATCGTCGAGGTCGACACCGGGCGGCAGGTGAGCCAGCCAGGCGTCGGCCAGCCGCCGGTCGACCTCGATGTGGAACTGCAGGCCGTAGGCGCCGTCGCCCCAGCGGAAGGCCTGATGGGGAAAGGCGCGGGTGGCCGCCAGGTGGACCGCCCCCTCGGGCAGGGAGAAGGTGTCGCGGTGCCAGTGGACGCACGGCACCGCCGTGCTGGCCAGACCGCCGTACTCCGGCCCGAACACCGGATCGAGGCGTCCGTCGGGAGTCAGCTCGACCTGGCCGAGGCCGATCTCGGAGGCAGATCCGGTGCTGACATCGGCGCCGAGGGCGGCAGCCAGCTGCTGGGCACCCAGGCACACGCCGAGCACGGGCACGCCATCGGCCACCACCGACGAGAGCAGGTCCCGTTCCGGCGCCAACCAGGGATGGGCCTCGTCGTCGTACACCCCCATCGGACCCCCCATCGCCACCAGTCCGGCTATCCCCCGCGGAGCGGGGAGGTCATCTCCCTGGTCCAGGCGGATCACCTCGAAGGCCAGACCGGCATCACCGAGGATGTCCCCGATCAGTCCGGGGCCCTCGTGGCCCGCATGCTGGAGGATCACCCAGCGACGTCGGGGCTGCATCAGGCCGTGCCCACCACGTGGAAGGCCTCGGCCAGACGCCCGTCGGGCAGACCGGCGGCCAGGGCCGTGCCCGACATCCAGGTTCGGAGCAGCCCCTCCAGGTGTTGGCCGTCGCCCACCTGGCTGCGGTGCGAGCGAAGCGCCGTCAGCTTGCGGTCGAAGAACTCGGTGACGTCGATCACCCGGTCGGCCCGTTCCGTGGCCATGATCCACGTCTCTTCGACCGTGTGCGGCTCCAGGCCCTCCTCCAGCAGCTCGGGGAAGGCGAACGGGTTGCGGGAATCGGGGTACACCGCGCAGATGGCGGCCTCGCCGGCGGCCAGGTGGTCGGGGTGGCTGGCGAAGATCCGACCCCAGTTCCTCTCGGGGGACTGGGCGACCACCCGGTCCGGGCGGAACCGGCGGATGACCCTGGAGATGTCCCGGCGGAGATCGAAATGGGGTGTCAGCCGGCCGTCGGGGTGTCCGAGGAACGTCACGTCGGTCACGCCCACTGCCCGAGCCGCCTCGAGCTGCTCTTGGCGGCGGACGGCCGCCATGTCGGCCCGGGATACCGACCGGTCGGAACCGCCCGCTTCACCGTCGGTGGCGATGCAGTAGGCGACCTCGACTCCCCCGCTCGTCCATACCGCTACCGAGCCGGCAGCACCGAAGTCAACGTCGTCGGGATGGGCCGTGACCACCAGGATCCGCTCGATGCCCTCGATCCCGGCACCGACCGCCAGCGCCCGGAAATGTTCGTCGGGCAGGATCAGTCCTTGGTGGGATGCCACCCGGCCAGATCGGCCAGCCGGGGGTCGTTGGAGAAGATCTCCACGATTGGTGACCGCAGCCCGATCCGGGTCTGGATGCGCTCGATCTCGAGTACCTGGTTCCACTGGACCAGGGTCACCACCAGGCCCGCCTCGCCGGCCCGGGCCGTCCGACCCGATCGGTGGAGGTAGGCCTTGTGGTCCTCGGGAGGATCGAAATGCACGACCACGTCGACCAGATCGATGTCCAGGCCCCGGGCGGCCACGTCGGTGGCCACCAGTGCGGGCAACCTGCCTTCGGCGAAGTCCTTCAGGGTCCGCTCCCGATTGGACTGCCTGAGGTCGCCGTGGATGGCATCAGCCCGGACGCCCTCCTTGCGCAGCTGCTCGACCAGTCGATCGGCGCCTCGCTTGGTCCGGACGAACACCAGGGTCTTCTCCGAGTTCCGGCAGATGGCGGCACAGACCTTCACCCGGTCCATCTGATGGACCTCGAGGAAACGATGCTCCATGGCGTCGACGGTGGTGCTGCGCGAGGCCACCTCGTGGAGAACGGGATCGGTGAGGTACCTGCTGACCAGCCGGTCGACCGCTCCGTCGAGCGTGGCCGAGAAGAGCAGCGTCTGGTGATCGCGTTCGAGGCGGCGAAGCACCCATTCGACCTGGGGCATGAAGCCCATGTCGGCCATGCGGTCCGCCTCGTCGAGCACCAATGTCTCGATGTCGGCCACCGACAGCTCGCCCCGGTCGCCCAGGTCGATCAGGCGGCCAGGCGTGGCGATGACCACGTCCACCCCCCGGCGGAGCTTCTTCACCTGGCGCTCGATGTCGGCCCCGCCGTAGACGGCGACGATACGGAGCCCGGCTTCTTTGGCCAGCGGCTCGAGTACCTCGCTCACCTGTACGGCCAGCTCTCGGGTGGGGACGAGGACGAGGGCCCGGGGCCGGCCCGGCTGGGTGGACCTGGCCGCCATGGTGCGCTGGAGGAGCGGGACGCCGAAGGCAAGCGTCTTGCCCGAGCCGGTCTTGGCCTTCCCGCACACGTCGCGACCGGCCAGCGCGTCAGCGACGGTCATGGACTGGATGGCGAAGGTGGTGGTGATCCCCTGGGCGGCGAGCGCCTTCACCAGGGATGGATCGACGCCGAGTGAGGCGAAGGTCCGGGGAGCGGCCTCGCCCGCCGGAACGGTCTCAGTCGGATTCAGCACGCGATCCGATGGATCGGCAACGGTGGTCATGGGGTTGAAAACTCACTCTCATCTGCTCAATGACGGCCGATTGACTGACCGTCGACGTGCGTGGGTGTCACGAACGCCTGCGGGCCCGCCTCGGGCCGTCGTCCCGGTCCGCGTCGGCGGCTCGGAGAACAGGATGAGGAAGACCCCGGTGGCGGACACGGTGCCCACCACGCCAGCCAGTGTACCTGGAACTGGCGAACCACCAGGTAAATCAGGGAACAGCCGGCCGGATGGCGGCGGATCGGGTCCCTGGGCCGACGGCAACGAGGGTCCCGACGGGGTGCCCAATGCTCGGCGGCGCCCGGCGTTCAGCCCCTACCCTGTGGGCGACCGGGCCCGTCCGGGACACCAGTCCCACGACGGTACCGACCGGTCGAGGCCAAACGAAAGGACGCCGCTCCATGGGAAAACTCGCCGTCGGCGACAAAGCACCTGCATTCACCTTGCCCGACCAGGATGGCAAGAACGTCTCCTTGAAGGACCTCGCCGGCCGCCAGGCGGTGATCTACTTCTACCCGAGGGACGACACGCCGGGCTGCAAAAAGAGGCTTGCCAATTCAATGACAACCTCCATGCCTTCGCCAAGGCCAAGGTGCCCGTATTCGGGATCTCGGCAGACAGCGCAGACAAGCACAAGAAGTTCCGGTCCAAGTACGGTCTGACATTCCCATTGCTGACCGACGCCGACCACCGGGTGGGCGAGGCGTACGGAGCCTGGGGCGAGAAGACCCTGTACGGCAAGAAGTCGATCGGCGTGATCCGCTCGACGTTCCTGATCGGCGCCGACGGGAAGATCGCCCGGGCCTGGTATCACGTGAAAGCCGACGGCCACGCCGCCAAGGTCCTGGCCGAGCTGGAGGGCTGAGAGAAGACCCGGGGTTGAGGCGGCCGAGCCGGGTGGAGGGGTGCCGCCGTCAGCCGCCGTTTCCCTCTCTTCCCTCCCCGGGTCGCATTTGGTTTTCCAGTTGGCCGACCGGCGGTATGTGACCGACCAGTGGTACGCCGAATTGAAAACAAAGTCCGGCACGGGCACGGGTACGGTAACGGGGGCGGGGGCGGGGGCGGTTACCCCAGGGCGGCCGGGCGGGAGTCACAGAACCGGGGACTCGAAAGGTGGGCCGGCCCCTCCCCGGGTCGCATTTGGTTTTCCAGTTGGCCTGACCGGCGGTATGTGACCGACCAGTGGTACGCCGAATTGAAAACAAAGTCCGGCACGGGCGGGGCCCGAAAGGGCACGCCGGCAATGTGGGGGCGAGGGACCTACAGCTGGTGCGCCGGGCACCACCAGGTGGTGCGGCCTCCCACCTGGGCGGTCGCCAGCTCAGCCCCGTCCCGCGGGCACCGGCCGCCCAGATGGCGCTCGTCGGTCAGATCGCCGAGGTGCGACCCGCCCCGCTCGATCAGGTCGGCAACCGTCTGGACCAGGTGGCGGTGCAGTCGCCTCACCTCGTTCGGCGACAGGGAGTCGGCGGATCGGACGGGGGAGAGACTCGAGCGCCAAAGCACCTCGTCGGCCATCAGGTTCCCGATCCCGGCCACACGCGATTGGTCGAGCAGCCGGGCCTTGAGGGGCGCCGACGAGCCCCGCAGGGCCTTGGCCAGCTCTCCGAGCGAAATGGTGGCCGCGTCGGGTCCGAGCCCGGATGTGTCGGCACCCAGTGTCACGCCGCCCAGCCGCCGAGGGTCGTTGACGACAAGCGCACCCCCGTCCTCGAAGCGCACCGACCACCGATCCCACTCCGGGTTGGGGCGGCGGGGGGCATAGAGCATCTCGCCGACACCGAAGCAACCGTCTACGCCCAAATTGCCGGTCATGCCGAACCGAATTCCCAGCGTGGGACCGGCGTCGAGCTCGAGCAGGAGGAGCTTGCCGGTGCGGAGGGCGGCCACGAACTGGTGTCCGACCAAGGAACGCCGAAGCGACCGAGCGGTGGTCGCCCCCTTCAGGAACCACGAGTCCGGACTGGCCACCGAGGCGATGGTCCGAAAGAGAGCCTTCTCGGCCAACCGGCGGTAGCTCTCCACCTCGGGCAGCTCGGGCATGGTCCGAGGGTACCGAACCTGCATGCATTACCCGCCACCGAGGGCATCGCTAGGGTTGGACCATGCCACCCGAAAAGCCGCAATGGGCCGAGCTCTTCACCGAGGTGGTGACCTCCGGACTGTGCACCGGCTGTGCCGCCTGCATTGTGGCCTGCCCTTACGACGTCCTTTCCTACGACGACACGGGTGGTCGCTACAAGCCCTTCCACATCGACGCAGAAGGCGGACCGGACAACTGCACCCACGGGGTCAAGGGATGCACGATGTGTACCCGGGCCTGCCCCCGGTTCCGGCTGTGGGAGCCGGAGGTCGACAACCATCTCTTCGGCCGGGAGCGAACGAGCGACGAAGTGGCGGGGATTTCGTCGGACACCTTGCTGATCAGGACCACCGACCCGGAGATCCGAGAGGTGGGACAGGACGGTGGACTGGTGTCGGCCCTGTTGATCTGGGCCCTCGAACACGACGTGATCGACGCGGCCCTTGTGTCCAACCTCGAAGGTGACGGCTCCACCTGGAAAGCGGTGCCCGGTCTGGCCACCACCCGGTCCGAGGTCCTTGCCGCCGCCGGCTCCCGGTACACCTATTCGGCCAACCCCCTGGCCTACCCGCTGGCCATCGAGGCCGGGGCCGAGCGCATCGCCCTGGTGGGCATGGGATGCCAGGCATCGGCGGCGCCGGTGATGAAGGCCCGCAAGGCGGGCAAGATCGCCCGACGCCTGTCCCTGACCATCGGCCTCATGTGCTCGAAGACGTTCGACGACGCCATCTTCCCCGAGCTCTTCGAAGCCAGATACGGGATCGCCCGGGCCGACATCGCCAAGATGAACATCAAGGGTGTGTTCCAGGTGTGGACCCGTGACGGCGAGTACCACGAGATCCCCCTCAAGGAGGCCCATGCCTGGACCAGGGAGGGCTGTACCTCCTGTCCCGACTTCGCGGCCGAGCACGCCGACATCTCGACCGGGGGTATCGGTGCATTCAACGACTGGACGCTCACCCTGGTCCGGACCGAAACCGGGCGAGAACTCCTCGACGGGATGTTGGCCGAAGGTGCCATCGAGACCCGACCGGGCGACGACGATCCCGGAGCCATCGCCCTGTTGCACCGGCTGTCCCGGGTCAGCCGCCGCCGCTGGCCCGAGACAGCCGTCCCGATGCCCCGCCGGCTGCCTTCCGGCTGAGCTCCGGCACATGTGAATCTCCTAAAAATCGCGCCGTCAGGGACCTTCGGCCCTGTGGGACGGGGGGCACCAGATCTAGGCTGACCGTCGAGGGGCAAGACCCACTCCGGAGGCCCCATCGCCCTGGAGCAGCGCCCGGTGGCCAGAAAGCGACCACCTGCGCCGGCATACCTCACCGGCGAGATCCCACGACGATCCCAGGAGGACTACGGCTTGTTCGCTGCTTTAGGACGGTTCACCGTGCGATTTCGCTGGCTGATCATCGCCGGTTGGATCGTCGTCACCGTCGTGCTCTCCATGACGCTGCCGCCGCTGTCGAGCGTCGAGAAGAGCAGCAATTCGCAGTTCCTGCCGTCCAGCGCCCCGAGCGTGCGAGCCGGCCGACTGGCCGAGCCGTTCAGCTCGTCGACGATCGCCGACGCCACGTACGTGGCCGCGGTGACGGGCGGCTCGCTCACCTCCGGCGACAATGCCGCCATCGATCGCACCGAGCAGGCCATGCGCTCGCTACGGGGGATCACCGCAGTGGTCGATCAGGGAGACTCGGTCAACGGGCGGGCCCGGATCGCCCTGGTCGAGGTGCACATGCCGGCGTCGGCCACGGCCAAGCAACAGTCGGCGGCGGTAGCCAAGCTACGTTCGACCTTCGCCCGGTCGGGATCGCCGCCCGGTCTGGCCATGCACCTCACCGGCTCGCTGGCCCAGAACGTCGATCAGCAGAACCAGAACGGCCAGATCCAACTCCTGACCGAACTGCTGTCGGTGATCTTCATCCTCACCTTGTTGTTCCTCACCTTCCGGGCCCTGCTCGCTCCGCTGGTGGCGCTGCTTCCCTCGGCGGTGGCGCTCATCGCCGCCGGACCGATCATCGCCGTGTCCAGCCACATCGGCGTGCAGGTCTCCAACCTGACCCCGATCCTGTTGGTGGTGGTGTTGCTCGGTGCCGGGACCGATTACGGGCTGTTCCTCATCTTCCGTGTGCGCGAGGAACTCCGGCGGGGCAAGGAAGTGGACGGGGCGGTCTCGTTCTCTCTGTGCAAGGTCGGGGAGTCGATCACCTTCTCCGGCCTGACCGTCATCGGGGCCCTGGCCACCGTGGTGGTGGCAACTTTCGGCCTGTACCAGGGACTCGGGCCGGCACTGGCCATCGGTATCGCCGTGGCACTGGTGGCCAACCTCACTCTGCTTCCCGCCCTGTTGGCCGTGCTCGGCCGCAGCGTGTTCTGGCCCCGTATCCCCCGGGCGGGCGTCCACAGGGGTGGGGCATGGGGGCGGATCGCCGCCAAGGTGGTGGGGAGACCGGTGCTCACCCTCGTCATCGGCCTGGTCATCTTCGGCGGTCTCGCCGTCTCCATGCTGGCCTATGCTCCATCCGGGTTCAGCAACCAACCCGCTCCCGCCACCTCTGACTCGGGCAGGGGTCAGGCCATCCTCACCGCCGACTTCCCCCCGGCGGTGTCCGACCCCACGGCCGTCGTCTTCCGGCTCCCGAGCTCGGTGTGGAACAACCCCGCGTTGCTGGCCACCGCCCAACGGGATCTGTCGGACAGCGGGTACTTCTCCTCGGTGACAGGGGCACTCGATCCCAACGGGACCTCGATGACCTCGGCGGCGGCTCTGGCCGCGGCCCATAGCCGGCTGGCCCACCTGGGACCGGCCGCCCAACTCCCGGCCACACCCCCGTCCGGCGTCTCGGTGGCGCTCGCCCCCTACCGCGCCTACCAGGGTTCGGCCCAGTTCATCAGCGCCGACGGAAGGACCATCCAGTTCGAGACGTCGCTGCGGGCCGGCTCTTCGACCAGCACCGGGGCGGCCGCGGCCATACCCGCCATCCGGACGGCGGTGGCCCAGGTGGCCCACACCATCGGAGCCAGCGCCAACGGCGTGAACGGCAACGCACCGGTGGCGGCCGATGTCGGCTCCATCTCCCAGAACGACCTGTTCCGGATCGTCCCCATCGTCATGATCGTCCTGGCCCTGTTGCTGGCCGTTGTGCTCCGCAGCCTGATCGCCCCGCTCTACCTGGTGATCAGTGTGGGCCTCTCCTATCTGGCCTCACTGGGCTTGGCCGTTCTCGTATTCGAGCTGATCGGCGGGCAGGACGGCATCAATTTCGTCCTCCCCTTCTTCATGTTCATCTTCATCATGGCGCTGGGCCAGGACTACAACATCCTGGTGATGACCCGAATACGCGAAGAGGCGCACCACGCCCCGATCCGGGTTGCCGTCAAGCGGGCCGTCGAGGCAACCGGGACCACGGTGACATCGGCGGGATTGATTCTGGCCGGAACATTCGGGGTGCTCACGGCCACCGGCAACACCCAGGTCCAACAGATCGGGCTGGGCCTGGCCGCCGGCATCCTGCTCGACACCTTCTTCGTGCGCACGCTGCTCGTACCCTCGGTCGTGGTTCTGCTCGGCCGCTGGAACTGGTGGCCCTCCAAGCTCTCCGACGAGGACCACAGCGACGACCCCGTACTCCCGGACGACGAGGGTCCGCTCGACGGCTGCGATGCAGTTACGCCCCGGGTGCGGACTCTGGCCACCACCGGTTCCTGACCCCTGCTTCCCCGGCCGGGTCGCCGCCCGGAGAGATTGGGCCTGGGCCACGACAGAGTACGGTGAGCTGGCGTGGCCACCCGACGGAAGACTCCCGAACGACCGACTGTGGTCCTCCTGGTGCGCCACGGCAAGACGCCGACGACGGGCAAGGTCCTACCGGGCCGGACCCCCGGGCTCCATCTCTCCGAGGAAGGCCAGGCGCAGGCGGTGTCGGTGGCCGAGCGGATCGCCGCCATCGCCGCCTCGGGTCCCGGTCGGCCGGTCGCCGTCTACGCCTCCCCGCTGGAGCGGACGGCCGAGACGGCCAAGCCCATCGCCCGGGCGCTGGGTCTTCGGGTGCGTACGGCCAGGGGACTACTCGAGTGTGACTTCGGCGAGTGGACGGGGGCGGAGCTGGCCAAGCTGGCCAAGCGGCCGGAATGGGGCCGGGTACAGCGCATGCCCAGCGAGTTCCGGTTCCCGGGTGGGGAATCCTTTTTGGAGATGCAGGCTCGCATCACCTGGGCGGTGACCAGGCTCACACAGCTCCACCCAGGAGAGACGGTGGTGGCCGTGTCCCATGCCGACCCGATCAAGGCGGCGGTGGCCGCCGCCGCCGGCACCCACCTCGACCTCTTCCAGAGGCTGATCGTCTCACCATGCTCGGTGTCGGCAATCGCCTACGGAGGGGGCGGCCCCCGCGTGCTGACCGTCAACTCCACCGGGTCCCTGTCCGAGGTGGCGGTCGCATGAGCCCCGTCCTGATGGGACCGGAGTCGCCTGGGACGGGCGGGGCGGGCGGAAAGGGCGCAGAGCGATGAGCGAGGGCTACGACCTGTCGGCACCGGACAGGATCATCGTAGGTACCGTCGGCCCGGTCGGCGACCGACTCTTCCTCCTGCAGTGCCGGCAGGGTCCGACGCTGCTGACCCTCAAGATGGAGAAGCAGCAGGTGGCGGTGGTGGCCGACTACCTGGCCCGGATCGTCCGGGGCCAGGAGGCAGCGGACCAGCTCCCCGACGACCTCGAGCTGGAGGAACCGGCCGATCCCGCCTGGGCGGTGGGGACCATCGGTGTTTCGTATGACGACGTCGACAACCGGGTCATCCTGGTCATCGAGGAGCTGGTCCCCGATGACGAGACGGGCGCCATCGCCCGGCTGTCCATCTCACGGGAGCAGGCTGCCTCGTTCGCCAGACAGGCCACGACACTGGTCGAATCCGGTCGCCCTCCCTGCCCGCTGTGCGGCTCACCCCTCGATCCGACAGGACACGAGTGTCCCCGGACCAACGGCCACCGCCCGCCGGCCGTGTGACCGGCTGGAGTCCTGCCAGCGGTCCCGGGCTCGATTCGGCGCTGGAGGAGCTCTCGGCCCGCCAGATCACCGTGGTGGGCCGCTTACCGTGGAGCTCCAACCTGACCTTTCTGGCGGCTCTGGAGGCCGACGGCAGCGACCCCCTTCACGCCGTCTACAAGCCGGCCAGCGGCGAGCAGTCGCTCTGGGACTTTCCCGACGGCCTCTATCGACGCGAGGTTGCCGCCTATGCCCTCTCGGAGGCTCTGGGGTGGGGACTGGTGCCGCCCACGGTGGCGCGTGACGACGGTCCGTTCGGACCCGGCTCTCTCCAGCTGTTCGTCGAAGCCGACTACGAGCAGCACTATTTCACCCTGTTCGAGGAGGGGGACCACGACACCGAGCTCCGGACCATCTGCGCATTCGACGTGGTGGCCAACAACGCCGACCGAAAGAGCGGCCACGTGTTGAAGGGGCCCGACGGTCGGCTGTGGGGCATCGACCACGGGCTGTGCTTCCACCGTCAGCACAAGCTCCGCACCGTGATCTGGGACTTCGCCGACGAGGATGTCCCGGCGGCCCTTCTCTCCGATCTGGCCCAGCTCGCCTCGGACCTGCCCGACGAGGTGGCGCGACTGCTGTCAGGGGCCGAACGAGAGGCGGTGATCCTCAGGATCCGGCAGCTGGCCGGGGACGGGGTCTTTCCCGAGCCGGTCGGCGAACGCCCGCCCTACCCCTGGCCGCTGGTCTGAAGTGATCAATGCCCGAAACGGGTATAGCTCTGGTTGAGTGCCTGGACGAGAAGTGACGCGTAGTACTTGGCCCCGGCCGGATCGAGATGGACCCCGTCGGGGTAGAAGTATTGCGGGAAGGCCGCGCTGTCGTCGTACCAGTCCACCAGGACGGTGTTGGGCCGGGAGGCGGCGACGGTGGCGATGGTCTGGTTGACCTCCGCCTGCCACGGACGGGGAACGCGCACGTTGACGAGGACCGTTCGCTGCATCGGCCCAAGAGCGTCGAGGAGCCCTGCCAGTTGGGCGGTCGAGTAGGGACCGTTGGCCCCGAGTTCGAGGATGAGGCGGTTGCCCACCGCGCCCTCGGCCTTCAGTTGGGCCACCTCGCTCTGCACCTGGTAGAGCTGCTGGCCGACCTGGGCGTCCATGGCGATGCCGGGCAGCGACTGCTGGAGGTACGGAGCCGCATCGACCATGATCGAATCACCGATGGCCGTCACGCCCTGGCCGGCCGGTGGGGGCAGGGTGGAGGTGCCCGGGGCCGACGGTGGCGTCTTGACCGGGCGGGGCAGTCTCACGACACTGGTGATCTGCGAACCGGGTTCGGCGGCGGTAGCCGAGATCACCCCGAACAGTCCGAGCGAACACAACACGGCATTGACGACGGCGGCACCGACGCACAGCCAGGCCACCGGCTTCAACCGGGGCCATGACCAATGGCGACTCTTCAGCCGCTCCCACTGCCGACCGAGGGCTCCATGGCGGACCGGTTGCTCGACGTAGTTCCAGGACAGGACGGCCAACCCGAAGGTGGCGGCGATCTGGGCGCCCGCCCGAAAGACATTCGGGCCGGCACCGAGCGGCGTGGTCAGCACGATGACCGGGTAGTGCCAGAGATAGATGCCGTACGAGCGCTCCCCGACCCACCGCAGGGGCTCCCATCCGAGGACCGACCGGAGGTGGGACTGGGGATGGATGGTGACGCCGATGAGCAAGGCGGCCAGCAGTGCCAGAAGCACCATTCCGCCGCGGTAGAGGAACGCCTCGTACTCGTTGGTGGACACGATCATCACCACGATCCCGAGCAGGGACGCCCCACCGACGACGTCGAGGAGCCGGCGGGCGCCCGGGGTGACCGGGGCGAAGGTCTGGTGGCGGGGCAGGGCCATGGCCAGCGCCGCTCCGATCAGGAGGGCAAAGGCCCGGGTGTCAGTGCCGTCGTACACCCGAGTGGGGTTCCCCCCGGGGACGAAGAGGATGCCCATCTCGGCGGCGGAGACGGCGGCAACGGAGAGGGTGACGAGAATCATCGTCCGTTTCGAATGGATGTAGCGCATTCCGACCAGGAGCAGGAGGGGCCACACCAGATAGAACTGCTCCTCGATGGACAGTGACCACAGGTGCCCCAACGGAGAGGGGGGGCCGAAGCTGGCGAAGTAGGAGACGTGGTGGTAGATGAACCACCAGTTGCTCACGTAGAAGATCCCGGCCGGGGTGTCGGTGCGCAGGGCCGTCAGCTGGCTCCGGTCGAGGAGGGTGGCCCACCCGACCGTCACGAACAGCATCAAGAAGAGGGCCGGGAGGAGACGACGGGCCCGGCGGATCCAGAAGAGCTTCAGCCCGATCCCGTGATGGCGGTAGTACTCGGCGATGAGGAGGTCGGTGATCAGGTACCCCGACAGCACGAAGAAGATCTGCACGCCGAGGAGGCCGCCCGGTGCCCAACCGAGATTGAGGTGGAAGGCCACCACCGACAGGACGGCAACAGCGCGGATCCCGTCCAGCCCGGGAAGGTAGGGGCTCGTTCCTTCTACAGGCCTAGGCACGCCAGCGTGGGCCCCGACGCGCTGGCCCGTCGAGGCCGGCGTCTGGGGAGGGACGACTGCGGCTGCGGTGAGCGGTCGGGATCACTTCCGGAGGATCTGCGTTCTCGGGGGCGGTAAGGCCAGTATGGCATGCGCCACCGCCAACCCGGTGCTCCGTGACCCTCGGCGCCACCACTGTGGCCGGAATCCCGGCTTCGACGAATGTTCAGGTCAGGGCGAGCGGACGCCGAAAACCGTCCGACCGGTCGGACCCCGGCCAGCCGTTCAGCTCCGGGCTTTGAGCGCCTCGATCAGCTGGGGCAGCACCTTGTGCACGTCGCCGACGATCCCGAGATCGGCCACCGAGAAGATGGGTGCGTCCTGGTCCTTGTTGATGGCCACGATGTTCTTCGAGTTCTTCATACCCACCAGGTGCTGGGTGGCCCCGGAGATCCCGCAGGCGATGTACACCGTGGGCTTCACCGTCTTACCGGTCTGGCCCACCTGGTGGGAGTAGGGGACCCATCCGGCGTCGACGATGGCCCGGCTGGCCCCGGCAGCCCCCTTGAGCAGGGTGGCCAGCTCCTCGATGAGGGCGTACTGGTCCTTTTCGCCCAGGCCGCGCCCGCCCGACACCACGACGTCGGCCTCGTCGAGCTTCGGTCCGGTGCGCTCCTCGACATGTCGGGCGACGATCCGGGCCGAATTGGTGGCGCCGGTGTCCGGCGCCGGGGCGGCCTCGACCGAGGCCGGCGATCCCCCCGAAGCCTCGGCGGGGAACGACTTTGCCCGCACGACGAAGATCTGCGGGCCCTCGCCGGTGAACTGGGCCGACAGGATCTGGCTGCCGCCGAAGATAGCATGCTGCGACACCAGGCCACCATTGCTGGCCGTCAGGTCCACCACGTTGGTGAGCACCGGCCGGTCGAGCTTGACCGACAGGCGCCCGGCGACGTCGCGCCCGTCGTAGGTGGCGGGGATCAGAATGGCGTCGGGTCCGGTGCCCGACTGCACGGCGGCGGCGATCGAGGCGGCCACCGGCACGCCCGGAAGTGCTCCCCCCAGATCTCCGACATCGTGGATGGTGGTCACCCCGTACCCGCCGAGGGTGCCGGCCACCGAGGCGGTGGCATCGCCCCAGGCGACGGCCTCTACCGTGCCGGCCAGGGAGCGGGCCTGGCTGATGAGCTCGAGGGAAGTGGTGATGGGCGCCCCGTCGACCACTTCGGCGAGGACCCAGATCTTGTCGACTGACATTGCGTACCTATTCTCCTACCGGCCCTCAGAGGACCTTCAGTTGCTCGAGGAACTCGATGATGCGGGCATAGCCCTCACCCTCGTCGGTGACGATCTCGCCGGCGGAACGGGCCTCGGCCTCGGCCACCTCGGTGATCTCCTGACGGGCGCCGGCCGCCCCGACCTGGCCGGCGTCGATGCCCAGGTCGGCCACGGTGAGCGTGTCGACCGGCTTGGACTTGGCCGCCATGATGCCTTTGAAGGACGGGTAGCGGGGCTCGACCACCCCGGCCGTCACGGTGACGACGGCCGGCAGTGGGCTCTCGACCTCGTCGTAGCCGGCCTCGGTCTGGCGTTCCACCTTGAGCGAGTCGCCGGTCACCTCGACCTTCTTGGCGAAGGTCACCGAGGGCAGGCCGAGCAGCTCGGCCACCTGGACCGGCGTGGTGCCGGTGTAGCCGTCGGTCGACTCGGTGGCGGCCAGGATGAGATCGGGCTCGGCCCGGCGGATGGCGGCGGCCAGGACCTTGGCGGTGCCCAGGGCATCGGACCCGGCCAGCACGTCGTCGCTGATCAGGATGGCTTTGGCCGCGCCCATGGCCAGGGCCGTGCGCAAGCCCGACGTCTCCCCGTTGGGTGCCATCGACACCAGCGTCACCTCACCTCCCCCGGCGGCCTCGGCCAACTGCAGTGCCATCTCGACGCCGTAGGCGTCGGAATCGTCGAGGATGAGTTTCCCTGCTCGGACTAGGTTCTTCGTCCCTGGATCCAGCGCCGGTGGAGCGGCCGGGTCGGGGATCTGCTTCACGCAAACAACGACATTCATGGGCCGCATTGTTGACGAAAAATGTCCCTACGACCAATCGGGCCGCGATCCCAGGTCAGCGCGGGAGGCTTCTGACCACCTCGGCGGCGGGATCCGGCCCGATCGGCGGAGCCGGCGTCGGGGAGGACGGCTCCTCGGCCCCGGGACACCCGTCCTCGGACCCCGGGACACCACGTCAGCCACGGCCGAGGGCGGACAGGGCGAGGGGCACGTCGTCGGTGATGACCGTGTCCACCCCGAGAGAGGCCAGCTCCCAGAGCTCGGGTCCGTCGTTGACCGTCCAGGCTGTCACCGACAGCCCCGCATCATGGGCCCTCGTCACCAGCGCCTCGTCGACCAGGGAGACGTGGGGATGGAGGGCGGTGCACGATCGGCTCAGGGCGGCCGGGACACTCTCGGCCGGATCGAACCAGTCGGCCACCAAGAGCCCGGTGGCGATGTCGGGGCAGGCCCGGTGGACGGCGTCGAGGGTCTCGGGCCAAAAGGACGAGACCACCACTGACGCCACGCGGCCATGGGCCACCACCAGGTCGGCCACCGAGGTGGCCAGTGGCTCGGAGGGGTCGTAGCCGGGCTCCCCTGGCAGGTCCTTGATCTCGATGTTCACCATCAGCCCGGTGCACACCTCGAGGGCCTCGGCCAGCATCGGGACGGACCGGGGGAGCTCGCCGGCCGCCAGCTCCACGATCGGGTCCCCGTTGGGGATGGCCGGGTCGTGATGGACGGCCAGAGCTCCGTCCCTCGTCAGACGCACATCCAGCTCGACACCGTCCGCCCCCAGCCGGCGCGACCGACGGAAGGCCTCCAGGGTGTTCTCGTCCACCCCGGCCGCCTCGTCGGGGCTACCGCGGTGCGCCTGGACAGCCGTCATGGGCACTGTTCGGGACCTCCCCCGCACTCTGGGTGAACCCGCCCGCAGCTCGACGAATTGCCCGTCAGATGGCCTGCCACAGGCGTCAAAACTGCTTGCAACCACAGGGGTGTCTGGTTACTCTAGTGAACGAACCCCGAACGGCCGGTTACCGTTTGGTCACGTTCCATGTGAAAATGATCACAATCGGAATTCTCTGTAGATGAGTGAAGAGAGCGGAGGGACCATCGTGGCTCTGATGTGGAACCGTACGGTCGACTGGGACGACGGCGATTGGAGGCATCTAGCGGCTTGCCGAAGCACCGAGCCCGACCTTTTCTTCCCCATCGGGACAACAGGTCCGGCCGTCGACCAGATCGAGGCGGCCAAGCGGGTCTGCCGAGGCTGCGACGCCCAGGAGCCGTGTCTCGACTTCGCATTGGCCACCAACCAGGAGTCGGGCGTGTGGGGCGGCACCTCGGAGGAGGAGCGCCGCAAGCTGCGCAAGGCCTGGCTGGCCGCCCGTCGCCGGGCCTCTTGACCTGGTATTCCGTCTGATTCTGGCCTGAGTCGGCTGCTGGTTCGGAGGCCTCAACGAACCGAGCGACCCAGCCATCCCCATCGTCTGTCCGCCAGCCCGGCGGGCCGCTACAGACCCACCTTCTGGGCCTCCAGGGATGACAGCTCGATGGTGACCGCCGTCCCCGGGGCCCCGGGCTCCGTTTCGTTTCGGTTGCGCATGGTGATGGACCCGTCCAACTGACTGCGCACCAGGTCGCGGACGATGGACAGCCCGAGGCTCTGGGTCTCGTCGATGTCGAACCCTTCGGGTAGGCCCGAACCGTCGTCGGAGACCTGCAGGACCAGGCTGTTCACCTCGTTGACCAGGTGGACCTGGATGTGGCCCACCGGCTGGACATAGGCCGCCCGTCCGCCGTCCTCCTCGGCCACGTCGGGGAAGGCGTGCTCGATGGCGTTCTGCAGCAACTCGGCCAGCACCACGGCCAGCGGGGTGGCCACATCGGCGGGCACCTCGCCGAGGACGCCGACGACCTCGAAGGTCACCGGCCGGGACAGCACCACCGAGTCCTCGGCCATATGGATCAGCGAGGTCACGATCTCGTCGAAAGGAACCTGATCACCGGGGTCGCGGGACAGGATCTCGTGGACGATGGCGATGGACCGGACCCGACGTTCGGCCTCGAAGAGAGCCACCCGCCCGCCGCCGGGGGGCAGGCGACGCGCCTGGAGCCGCAGCAGGGCCGAAATGGTCTGCAGGTTGTTCTTGACCCGGTGGTGCACCTCCCGGATGGCGGCATCCTTCGACAGCAACAGGCGGTCGAGACGCCGGACGTCGGTCACGTCGCGCAACAGGACCAGACAGCCGGTGACGTCGTCCTGGGCCAGGAGCGGAATGCAGTGCAGTAGCACCGTCACGTCGGGCCGTCGCTCGACCTCCTCGACCACCGGGAGGGCCGAGGCCAAGGCCCACTCGATCGCCGACTCCTCGATACCCAGATCGGTCAGCCGCCTCCCCTCGATCTGGGAGTACATACCCATGCGGTGCAGGGCGTTGGTGGCGTTGGGCGAGGCGTACCTGACGCGGCCTTCCTCGTCGACCAGAACCAAGCCGTCGCCCACCCTGGGCGCCTCTTCGGTGGCCACCTCCTCGCTCGGGAACGGGAACGTCGACTCGGCCAGCATGACGGCGAACCGGTCGAACAGGTCCCGGTAGGTGCGCTCGAGGTGCCCGGGCCGACGGCCGGCGCCGGCGGACAGGCGGGCCAGGACGGCAACCGTGGTGCCCTCGCACCGCACCGGGATGCAGTGCAGCCGTACCGGTTCCTCGTCAGCCTCGAGCAACACCTCTCCCCTGGTCACCTCGCCCGTCTCGACGGTGAGCACGGCCAGGGGCCAGTCGGCGGCTCCGGCGGGTTGGCCCACCAGGTCGTGCTGGACCACCGTGGCGCTGTTGGAAGGACGCATCTGGCCGAGAATCACCAGTTCGAGACCGTTGCCGTGGTGCTCGCGGGCGTCGGAAGCCATCGGAGCCAGCAGGACCAGATCGGAGAAGGAGAGGTCGGCGAGGATCCCCCAGGTACCGAGAAGGCGCTGGAGGTGGGCGAGCTGCACCTCGTCGAGGTTGGTCCGCTCGAAGGCCAGCTCCGCTGGGGTCGACACGATCAGGTCCCTTCGGGTTCGCCCACGGGCACCTGGTGCGGCCGCCGGTTCCTGAACCCCTGCAACTTGTTCACGCCGGCCGCCACCAACAGGTGACGGAGGTCGTCGGCCCGGTCGGCCACGTCGGGAAGAACGTGGGCGTCCGAGGCAGTGGTGAGAGGGACTCCGGCCCGGACCAGTCTCTGGAGGAGCGGCGGTGCCGGGTACTCCTCCCCGACCGGCTTCCTCCATCCCGCCGAGGACAGCTCGGCCGCCATGCCCGACCGCACCGCCGCCTCGGTGATGCGGTCGTAGAACTCGTCAGGGATCTCCGGCACCCGTCCGGCGATCTTGACCAGATCGGGGTGGGCGAACACGTCGCACACGCCCGACTCGCCCAGCTCCTCCATGGCCCGGGTGTACTCGTCCCACACTACGTCGATCTTGCGCACGTCCCATTCGGCCAGGACCAGCGGATCGTCGAGCACGTCGAACCTCCAGGCACCCAGCCAGTGGACGGAGCCGAGCAGCACGTCGAATGGGTAGCCGGCCAACAGGTCGGCCACCTGGTCCATCCGGTCCTGGTAATAGTCGACCTCCAGGCCGAGGACGACCGGAAGCCCCTCGGCCTTGACCGACTGGACGACCTCGACATAGTCGTCGAGGTCCACCCGGGCGTGATGATCCCAGTAGGCGGCCATTCCCGGCCGGAGCGCCTCGCCGGGCAGGTCGTTCCAGAACCCGCCGAGCAGGTCCCGGGCCTGGGTGAACCGGAACAGGTGCTCGGTCACGGCGATCTCGGTGACCCCGGCCTCGACCGCCCGCTCGCAGTAGGCGGCCACCTGTTCGACGGTGGTCTGGGCATCGCTCTGGGAATGGGGCCACAGGTGCAGGTGGTAGTCGAGCACGGAGGGATCCCGTCTAGCCGGCGGACCGGATCGGGGCGACCCGGTCGGGAACGGTGGTCCGGACCACCACCGCCGGGACGGTGGCCGACACGCCGACCCGACCGACGGCGACGGCGACCTCACCGGCGCCGGGCGTCCCCGGGCGGTGTCCACCCGGGGACGGTTGGCCCACCGGGGGCCCGCCGGCCGCGGCATCGACCTCGGGGGCGCTCACAGTGATCACCGCTGCATCGTAAGTCAACCCGGGTAGGGGGTAGAACGCGAGTCGGGCACCGCCACCTGGTCGGCCGGGCCAGCCGGGTCGGGAGCGGTGGCCGGCCGGACTGTCCGGGCGCTTCCTAGTCCCAGATCTCCTCGCCCAGTCTGAACAGACCGAACAGGTCGTAGAGATCCGAATCGAAGAAGGGAACGGTGGCCAGGACATCGGGCACCACCGACAACATGGCCTGTTCCTCGGCCTCTCTCAGGGCCACCACCTGAAAATTGAGGTAGCTGTCGGCCACCTCGGTGAGTACCCGGGCGATCTGGTCGGGCTCACCCAACGACGGGTCGATGGCCTCGAGGGCCGGGGCCACGGCCACCGCCAGCTCGCCGGCGCGGTCCTTCATCGATTCGGCCACCGAGGTGCCTTGGGAACCCTGCAGGTAGCTGGGCAGGACCTTGTTGAGCACGATGGCCCCAAGGTGGAGACCGCGTGAGGAGAGCTGCTCGGCAAAGAACTCGGCTTCCCGCAACGGCACCGCTTCGAGGGTGGACACCACGATGAAGGTGGTCCGACGATCGGACAGGAGGCGCCCCACCGACTCGGAGCGCTCGACGAACCCGTCGTACATCGACTGGAAGAGGATGAAGAATTCAGAGATGTCTCCGAGGAACTCGGTTCCGAGAATCCGGTCGGCAATGGTGTAGAAGGGCTTGGTGGCAAGGTTCACGAACCTCGACCGGTAGGGGACGATCAGCCACCGGAGCAGGCGCGACGAAAAGAAGTCGGCCATGCGCTGGGGCGCATCGAGGAAGTCGAGAGCGTTGCGGGTCGGAGGTGTATCCACCACGATGAGGTCGTAGTCGCTCTCCGAGTGGATCTCGTACAGGCGCTCCATGGCGATGTAGTCGTGGCTCTGGACGAACCGGCCCGAGATGTTCTGGTACAGGGGATTGGCCAGAATCTCATCCCGTGTCTGCCGGTCAGGGGCGTGCCGGCGGATCAGCGCGTCCCACGACTCCTTGGTGTCGAGCATGGCCGCCCACAGCTGACCGCGTGGCTTGAGGCCGGCGGCCCGGAAGGCCTCATCGGGCACCCGATGCTCGGCATTGCCGATACCGTCGAGACCGAGGGCGTTGGCCAGCCGCTTGGCCGGGTCGATGGTGAGAACGAGGACCTTGCTTCCGTGCCGCACCGCCGCCATCACCGCGGCGGCCGCCGCCGTCGTGGTCTTGCCGACCCCTCCCGGACCGCAGGCGATGGCGATCTCCTTGGTGGCCAGGAGCCCGTCCATCGATCCACTACCGGGCTGGGCCTTGCCCCTGGACCGCGAGGTCCCCTCGGCCGGGTTCCCCCCCGGCTCCCCCCGACCCGGTCGTCCGCCTCGGGCGGTTCGTCCGGCCATCAGTAGCCGAGCTCCTCGCCCAGCGAAGCAGCCACCTGGCGGGTCGTCCGCAGTCCGTGCGATCGGGTGAACAGATAAGGGAGGTAGAGCATGGGCACCGCCTCGTCGATTCCCTCACGAAGGCGCACGAGGTGGGTGGAGCGGGTGCGCCGCATGGTGACGGCCAGGCGGGCGGCGTTCAGCACCGGGCCGGCATCGCCCTCCACCAGCTCGTCCAGTCTCGCCGTCGGTCCGGTCGAGCTCAGTGCGTCGAAGATCTCCTCCTCCTTGCGTCCGAACAGCTCGGGCAGTACCCGGTTGACCACGACGGCGGACAGTTGGACGGTCGTCTCGGCCTTGACCCGTTCTGCCAACTCGATTGTTTCGTTGACCGGCATCTCCTCGGGCGTGCACACAGCCACCAGCCCGGTGGTGCGGGGGTCCGACAAGATCTCCAGCATCCAGTCGGTCTGGGAACGGATGAGGCCAACCTTGACCAAGTTGTTGATGGCCTGGGGTGCCGACAACTGGCCCACGATGTGGCCCGATGCCGGGGCATCCACCACCACCAGATCGAAGGCACGTTCTCGGACCTCGTAGCAGAGCTTGCCCACCGTGAGGATCTCCCGGACACCGGGCGCGGCGGTGGCCACGAAGTCGAACGCCTTGGCCAGCGGCCCGATGCGGCCCACCACCGGAATGCGCAGTTGGAGCTTGAGGTATTCGCGCAACGAGGCTTCCGTGTCCATCGTCATGGCGAAGAGCCCGGGAAGGATCTCCTTTTCGTGGAACCCCGTAGGCGGTGCCTCGTAGAAGCCGGCCACATCGCCTCGGGCGTCGACCTCGCAGATGAGCACCCGCTTGCCCCGTGACGAGGCGAACAGCGCCAGGGCGGAGGCGACGGTTGTCTTGCCCACGCCCCCCTTGCCCGTGACGAAGATGAGCTTGAGGTCGAGGAGCTCACTCATCGGCGTCGGGGACCCCTCATCGGCCGGCCCCGTGGTCAAGAGCTGGCCGTCGCCGAATCAGGAGATCCCGAAACCGACCCGGCGGTCGGACACGGGGGGGTCGACTTCGACGTAGGCAACCTTGGCAACCGGAACTCCGACCTGGCGTCCCTTACGGTCCGTGAGCCAGAGGATCGTGCCCTCCTCGGCCAGGGCGGTCTCGATATCGGCCAGGACCTTGTCGCGATCGGCGTCTTCGGGCAACTCGATGTCGAGCTCCTTCATCGACTGCACGATTCCGATACGTACGTCCACCTGGCACGCTCCTCTCAGCTGGGCGCCGACCAATCTGTCGGCAGGACCGACGATACAAGGTCACGGGGACCCGGCGTCCCACGGTCACACCCATCGGGCACACTGGGGGTATGGATCGCAATGATCACCGCGCTTCCCGGGGGTCCGGTACTGCCGGGTCGGCTGGGGCAGCCGGGTCGGGCGGGTCGGCTGGGTCGGGCGGGTCGTCCGAGGTTGACAGGGCGGCCTGGGCCACCGACCGGGACGGGCCCCCGGGTGCCCCGGAAAGGGAGAACGAAAGGAACCGACGCTGGGCGGCGACGATGGCCGGTCATGTCGGCCGTGGCACCACGTTCGCCCATGCCGACAGCCATAGCCGTCACCCCCCCATGGGACCGACCGCCGGTCTCGACCGGTTGGCACGGGAGGAAATCGAGCACGGCCGACTGGCTCCGTGGGCCACCCACGGCCTGGGTGCGGGCCATCGGCTCCGGCCCGAGGAGCCCGATCACTGGCGCACCTGCTTCGAACGGGACCGCGATCGGATCCTGCATGCCACGGCGTTCCGCAGATTGGCCGGGAAGACACAGGTCTTCGTGTTTCCCGACGATCATCAGCGCACCCGATTGACCCATGCGCTGGAGGTGGCCCAGGTGGCGACCAGCGTGGCCCGGGCATGTTCGCTCAACACCGAGCTCACCGAGGCGATCGCCCTCGGACACGACTGCGGACACGGTCCGGGCGGCCACGCCAGCGAGGATGCTCTGTCGCCCTATCTCGACGGAGGCTTCGACCATGCGCCGTGGGGGGCCGATGTCTCCCTGGCACCACTCAACCTCTGCAACGAGACCCTTGACGGGATCCGGAACCACTCGTGGTCCCGGCCGGCTCCCATGACGCCCGAGGGCGAAGTCGTGAGCTGGGCCGACCGGATCGCCTACGTCTGCCATGACTTCGAGGACGCGGTGAAGAGCGGCATCGTTACACCGGGTGCCTTGCCCGAACTCGTGCGAGAACGTTGCGGCGAGAGGCGGAGCCAGCAGCTGGGAACCTTCATCGACGCACTGGTATCGACCATCCTCGACACGGGTCGTGTCGGCATGGCCGACGACCAGGCCGAGGCCCTCGCCGCCTTCCGAGCCAGCAATTACGAGCACATCTACCTGCGGCCCAGTTCGGTGAGCCAGGGACGGGCGGTCGTCAGCGTCCTGCGGGCCCTGGTCGACTACTTCGGGGATCGGCCCAATCTGATCCCCGACGGGGGGCACCGGTCGGCGGATCTGACCGGAGGTGAACCAGCCGCCGTTCGCGAGGCGGTCGCCTACGTGGCCGGGATGACCGACCGGTTCGCCTTCAGCCAGGCCGTGGCCCATCTGGGCTGGGACCCGGACAAGCTGCCATCCGGTATCGGCGTGACCAGTCGACTCTGAGTCGGTCTCCGGCAATCCGGCTGAGTCGAACTCCGGTGGTTCGGTCGACGAGGGGCCTGATGGTCCGGATCCCTTTCACCGGTAAAAGGCCCGCGGGTCCTCTGTCCTCACGATGTCCTTGCCCAGCGGGGCGATGGCGGCCGCCGCCAGTTTGAAGTCGGCGATCCCGAGGGGGATGCCGATGATCGTCACGCAAAGCAATACGCCGGTGACGACGTGGGCAATGGCCATCCACAGGCCAGCCAACAGGAACCACAACACATTCCCGATGAACGAGCCGGCACCGGCGTCCGGCTTGGGGACGGTGGTGCGGCCGAATGGCCAGAGGGCGAAGGCCGCCAGGCGGAACGAGGCGATCCCGAACGGGATGGTGATGATCAAGATGCACATCACCACCCCGGCGACGACATAGCCGATGGCCAGCCAGATCCCGCACAGCACCAGCCATAGAACGTTCAAGACGGTATTCACACCGGTCAGCTTTACACCTCGGCGACCACTGTCGTAGATCGAAGTGGAACCATCCCGCGCCTTCCACTGGCAATAGCGCGCCCGGCGGAGGGCGACCATAGGATCGGGGCGGGGCGCGAAATCAGGTCGGCGACACAGGAGGTTGCTAGATGGTCATCCGGATGTCACACCAAACGACCAGGTTGGAGGCACCGGTGGCCACGGAGCGGGTGTCTCCCACGGACCAGAGCCCGGACGTCGCGCCAGCCCCACACGACGGCCCGCCTCCACCCGACGGCGCAGCCGGTGTCCTGGCTCCCCTGCTGGCCGCCATGGTGGGAACGGCAACTCCGGTCCGTTTCGAATTCTGGGATGGGAGCGGAGTCGGCCCGACCGACGGGATCGGGACGCTGGCAATTCAATCTCCCGACGCTCTTCGCCGGATCCTGTGGTCCCCAGGTGAGCTCGGTGTGGCCCGTGCCTTCGTGTCGGGAGACATCACCGTGGAAGGCGATCTCTTCGGATTGCTGCGGGTCCTACACGATGCCTCGCCCCGGGACCTTCGGTCCATGGGGATCCGGTCCGTTCCTACCCTGGTCCGGGCGGCCCGGCGGCTGGGCGCCCTCGGACCGCCCCTGCCGGCCCCACCCGAGGAGTGCCAGCCGGTGGGCCGGCTCCACTCGCAGGCCCGCGATGCCGCCGTCATCAGCCACCACTACGACGTGGGCAATGCGTTCTACCGGTTGGTGCTCGGCCCGACCATGACCTATTCATGTGCACGATTCGTCTCGGACGACGACTCGCTCGAGGCGGCCCAGACCGCCAAATACGACTTGATCTGTCGGAAGTTGGGCATCGACAAGAAGCCCGGTTCGAGGTTGTTGGACGTCGGGTGCGGTTGGGGATCGATGGCCATGTACGCGGCGCGACACCACCAGGCCGATGTGGTCGGCGTGGCGCTCAGTCGGGAACAAGTCGACGAGGCCAAGCGGCGGGTGAGCGAAGCCGGCCTCGACGCTCAGGTGGAGATCCGCCTGCAGGACTACCGGGACCTGTACGGGGAGAAATTCGACGCGATCTCGTCCATCGGAATGTTCGAGCACGTCGGGGCCACGCGGATGACCCGCTATTTCGAAACGCTCCGCAGTCTGCTGGTCCCAACCGGGAGGCTCCTCAATCACGCCATATCGACGCCGAACGGCTCGGTGCTCGGTCGCAGGTCATTCGTGGGCCGCTACGTGTTCCCCGACGGCGAGTTGGTCGATGTCGCCGAGGTGGTCCGGGCGATGCAACGGACCGGGTTCGAGGTCAGGGACGTGGAATCACTGCGAGAGCACTACTCGAAGACGCTCCACCACTGGGTGGGCAACCTCGAAGATCAGTGGTCCGAGGCGGTGGCACTCGTGGGCCTCCCCCGCGCCAACATCTGGCGGCTGTACATGGCAGCGTCGGCCAACGGATTCGACGATGGACACCTGGCCATCCACCAGGTGCTCGGAATAGTTCCCAAACCAGACGGGTCGAGTGGTATGCCCCGGACCCGCGCCGATTGGGGCTGACAGGCCCGGTCACCGCCGACCTTCAAGCGTCTGTGTTCGTCCTTCACTTTGGCAAACGGCGTACGAAAGGTATGCCAAAACGAAAACCAACAGGCCGGTGCTCCGGAGAACGGTGGACCCAGACCCGGACCCGGACCGCAGACTCTTCGGCAGCTTCAGGCGTCTGTCTTCGTCCTTCACTTTGGCAAACGGCGTACGAAAGGTATGCCAAAACGAAAACCAACAGGCCGGTGCTCCCCTGTCGGCCGCCCGACACCAGCACCGGCTGCCGGCCACGCCGGGGCCAGGTCAGCGGACGGTGAGCTCCTGGCGGTAGACCCGGGCCGGCCCGAGATCGACGATCGAAGCGGCCAGGTCGGAAAAGACGGCGGCAGCCGGGCTGTCCGGTTCCGAGACCACGATCGGCTCTCCAATGTCACCGCCGGCACGCAATGCTGAGACCAGAGGGATCTGGCCGAGTAGCGGCACGCCGAGCTCGTCTGCGAGTTGGGCGCCTCCCCCGGATCCGAACAGCTCGTACCGCTTCCCGTCGTCGCCGACGAACCAGCTCATGTTCTCGATGACCCCGCGTACTGCCAACTTGAGCTTGCGGGCGGCGTAGGCCGACCGCTGAGCCACCCGACCGGCAGCCGGCTGGGGGGTGGTCACCACGTAGACCTCGGTCTTGGTCAGGTACTGACCCAGCGACAGGGTGACGTCGCCGGTGCCCGGAGGCATATCGATCAAGAGGAAGTCGGGCTCGCCCCAGTAGGCGTCGACCAGAAACTGCTCCAACGCTTTGTGCAGCATCGGACCTCGCCAGATGACCGGTGTGTCATCGGCGACGAAGTAGCCCATGGACAGGCATCGCACCCCGTTGGCCGTCGGCGGCACCACCAGGTCCCCGATGATCATGGGATCGGAGTCGACTCCCAGCATCTTGGGTACGGAGAATCCGTAGACGTCGGCGTCGAGAATGCCGACATCGTGTCCCATGCGGGACAGCGCAACCGCCAGATTGACAGTGACCGACGACTTCCCGACGCCACCCTTGCCGGACGAGATCCCGAGAATCCTGGTCTTGGACCGGGGAAGCATGAACCGGTTGGGTCGTCCTTCCTCGTGTCCCAACTGGCCACCGTGGGAGTGACCGTGTTCATCGGCAGCGTGTTGGGTGCCACCGGCCACCGGCTCTCCACGAAGCAGCATCCGCAGGCGGGCCCGGGGTTCCTCTTCCATGAGCACGGTTTCCACCACGACCTCGTCGACACCCGAGAGCGATCCAACCGCCTGACGGACCCGCCCGACCAGCTCGTCCACCTGCGGGTAGTCGGCGACCGGCAGAGCGATGTCCAACACCACCCGCTTGCGCTTCAGGCGGACCGGACCAGCCATGCCCAACTCGCCGAGCGGACGGCGCAGCTCTGGATCGATCACGGCGGCGACCGCTGCCGTCACCTGGGGCTCGTCGATTGACATCCAGCATCTCCTCGGAGGATTTCGCCGTCACCGGTAGACTAGGGGACGTGCAGACGGACTTGGACGGGCCGGTGCTGACCCCGGGGGAGGCTCGAGGGGCGGCTGGGGGGGACGACGGGCCCGACTCCTCTGAGTCGGACAGCCACTTCTCGGCGGCGGTGACGGCGGTGACTGCCGCCTTCGGCGACCCCACCAGACGGGAGATCTACCTCTTTGTGAGGTCGAATCCGGGAACCACCGCCTCCGAGGTGGCGGCCCGGTTCTCGCTTCATCCCAACGTGGCCCGTCATCACCTGGAGCGATTGGCATCCGGGGGCTACGTGGAGGTCACCATGGAGCGGATCGCCGGCAACGGGGCCGGTCGGCCGTCCAAGCGGTTCCGGGCCATCGGCAATGATCCCACCCTCGATCTGCTGACCCGACGGGATGATCTTCTGGTCCTCCTCCTCCAGGAGGCAATGCAGCTGCTCGGCCCGGCCGCCGCCGAAGGCATGGCCGAACGGGTGGGCGAGGAGTACGGCCGCACGCTGGCCGGCCAGATGTCCCCCGGTGACGGCCAGCGCTCGCTGCGGACGGCCATGCATGCCATCGCCGACACCCTCACCGCCCACGGGTTCGCCGCTCATGCCGAAGATCAGGGTACGTCGACGGCGGTGGTGGCCGAGAACTGCCCGTTCGGGAACGCCGCCTCGCAGTATCCGGTGTTGTGTGCGGTAGACCGTGGCATGGTCAAGGGACTGCTCGCCGGCCTGTGCGGCGAGAACGGCGAGGGCACGGTGCCGGTCGTGCTCTCGTCGTCACGGGCCCGGGGCGACGACGCCTGCGCCGCCGTGGTCTGACCGACGAGTCGTTGGCCCGTCACTATCTAGACCACGCGTCGACCACCATTCTGCGTCCGGAGGCGCGGGACCAGATGGTGTCGTGGCTCGAAGGGGCACCCACCGGTGATCCCGGTCGAATCTACACCGAGGGCCGCCTGGTCCGGGCCACCCTCGAAGAGGCCCGCCATCAGGTGGCCGCCCTGTTCTCGGTCCGACCCCGTCAGGTCGTTCTCACCTCGGGTGGCACCGAGGCCATCAACGCCGCGGTGTGGGGAGCGACCCGGTCCGACCCCGGCCCGGTGGCCTGCGCCGAGGTGGAGCACTCGGCGGTGCGAGAGGCGTCGGCCCGATCGGCACCGATGGTCACCATCGCCGTGGACGGGTTGGGCCGCATCGAACCGGCGGCGGTCGACGATGCCCTGGAACGGTGCCGGGCCGAGTACGGCCGCCGGCCGTCGGTGGTCCACTGTCAGTGGGCCAACCACGAGGTCGGTACGGTGCAGCCCCTGTCGGAGGTCATCGATCGGTGTCGGGCGGTCGGCACGCTCGTCCACGTCGACGCGGCCGCCGCCGCCGGCCACGTGCCGCTCGACCTGGGTGCCCTCGGTGCCGATCTCGTGTCGGTGTCGGCCCACAAGATGGGCGGCCCACCCGGCACCGGTGCCCTGGTCGTCCGCCGGGGGCTCCGGATCGAACCGTTGCTGGTCGGCGGCGAACAGGAGCGGGCCCGGCGGGCCGGGCTGGAGAACGTGGCCGGGGCCATCGGCTTCGGGGCGGCGGCGGCCGCACTGACCCGACCCGGTGTTCTGGAAACGGAGAGGTCCGATGCCCGTCGGCACACCGAGCGGCTGGCTGCCCTGGCCGTGGCGGTGGACGGGGTCCGCCTGTTCGGTGATCCGCAGGACCGTCTCCCGCATATCGTGTGTCTGGGAATCGACGGCGTGGAAGCCGAGCCGGTGCTGCTCGGACTCGACCAGGCGGGGATCGCCGCCCACTCGGGTTCGTCGTGCTCGTCGGAGGCGCTGGAGCCGTCCCCCGTACTCGAGGCCATGGGCGTCGACGCCGACCACTCCCTCCGCCTCTCGGTCGGATGGTCGACCACGGACGCCGACATAGACGCCTTCGGCGCCGCTTTCGCCGGGGTCGTCGCCGGCTTGCGGGCTCTGCGCAGCTGAAGCCGGGGAAGCCGGGGAAGCGGACGAGGGAGCCGGGGAGCCGGGAATTCCGGGAGGCGGTAGGTTCCTGGCCCATGCGCGCCGTTGTCTGCCCGCGGTTGGGGCCACTCGACACCCTCCTACTGGACGAACAGACGGCGCCCGTCGCCGGCCCGGGACAGGTCGTGGTCGACGTGAAGGCCGCCGGGGTCAACTTCGTCGACGGGCTGATCTGCCAGGGAAAGTACCAGCTCAAGCCGTCCACCCCGTTCGTACCGGGCAGCGAGATCAGTGGCGTGGTGGCCGCAGTCGGGCCGGGGGTGAACCGCGTCGAGGTGGGCGCCCGGGTGATGGCCTTCACCGGATTCGGTGGGTTCGCCCAGCAGGCGGTGGTCCCGGCCCTCTCCCTGTTGCCGATGCCGGACACCGTCGATTTCGTCCAGGCGGCCGCCCTCATCCAGAGCTACGCCACCATCTTGTTCACGCTGACCCGGCGCACCCACCTCAGCCCCGGCGAGTGGGTGTTGGTGCTCGGGGCGGGCGGTGGCATCGGCTTGGCCGCCACCGACGTGGCCGTCGCTCTCGGGGGCCGGGTCATCGCCGCCGCCTCGGCGGTGGAGAAGCTCGAGGCGGCGACGGCCATGGGCGCCGAGGCCACCATCGCCTACGAGGAGGAGGACCTGAAGGCACGGGCCCGGGAGATCTCGGGCGGTGGTGTCGACGTGGTCATCGACCCGATCGGTGGCCGACACAGCGAAGACGCCCTGCGGGCCACCGGACACTTCGGTCGATTCTGCGTGATCGGATTCGCCTCCGGGCCGATTGCCTCGGTCCCCCTCAACCAGGTCCTGCTCAACAACCGGACGGTGATCGGGGTGGACTGGGGCGGATGGACGTTCAAGGATCCATCGGGGAACCGGACGCTGATCGACCAGCTGTTGGAAATGGTCGGTTCGGGACAACTCCACCCGGTGCGACCGGCTTCCTATCCCCTCGACCAGGCGCCCGGGGTGATGAGCGGCCTGATCGACCGCTCCATAGCCGGCAAAGCGGTGTTGATCCCTTGATCGGTCCGGCCACCCGTCCCTAGCCGTCCGGCCGGGCGGCGGCCGTCATCCCGGGCCGACCGCCGACGGAACGGCCAACCCGGCCTCTTGGTACGCCTGTCGGACCTCGGGGGCAGCCTGTTGGACCAGGGAGGCGGGAGGACTGTCGGCCAGGAACTGCCGGTACTCGCCCACGGCCCCGGCGGCGTTGTCGTCCTGTTGGAGCAGGACCGTGCCCAGATAGAGCCGCACGGCGTAGTCACCGGGATCGATCTGCACCGCCCGGTCCAGCTTGTCCTTCCCGCTGTCCACCATCGAGGCGTTGTTGCTCTGTCGCCCGGTCTCGAACTCGAGCCATCCGAGCTGGGCCAGCGCCACCTCGTTGTCGGGGTGCTCGGTGAGCAGTGATTGGTAGAGGGCGGCGGCTTGGCTGAGCTGGCCACTGTCCTCGTCGATGGCCGCCTGGGCCAGCGACTCGTCGATCTGTTGCTGCTGGGACTGGGCCACCGTGCCGGTGATGGACTGGCCGGGCTGCCGGGTCGAGGCGAACATCACCACGGCGACGATGAGGGCGGCGCCGAAGGCGGCCACCGCCCCGCCCAGGAACAGCCAGCTCCGCCGGCTCCGCCGCCGGACGACCGGAGCGGATGCCGGAGGGTCGCCGACCTCATCGTCCGGACCGGAGTCGGCCGGCGCCGGGTCCCGCTCGTCGAGGGCGACCGTCCCCACCACCGTGGCGGGAGCGGGATCGGCCGCACCGGCGGTCGGGGCCCCGGCCGACAGCCCGGCCAGTCGCCGCATGTCCCGTTGCCGGAGAGCCAGGTAGTCCTGGTCGGAGAGGTCGCCGGCCAGGTACTCGGCGTCGGCGTCGGCCAGGGACTGGACGAGGAAGCGTTTCCGCTCGGCCACCGCCTCGGGATTCAGTGTGGCGTCGGCCATCGGGTCGCCGGGCTCCCCGCCGGCCGCCCCCCGTCGCCGCACCAGCACCACGACCAGGATGGTAACGGCGATGGCCCCCCCGATCAGCGGCAGCAGCCACACCAACAGGGACCACCCGCTGGCCGGGGGATCGAGCTCGATCGAGGCCCCGTACCGGTCCACCAGATAGGACTCGATCTGTTGATCGGTCCGGCCCTGGGAGATCTGCTGGGCCACCGTGGCCCGGACGGCCTGGGCGGCGGGGGCGGTGGACTGGGCCACCGATAGGTCCTCGCAGGTCGGGCAACGCACCACCGAGTCGATGGACGCGGCCCGCTGGGCGGCAGTGGGCGGTTTCGAGGAGAAGATCCCGCTCCCGACGACCAGGGTCAGGATCAGGACCACGCCGAGTGCAGTCCACAACGGGAACCGTCGGGTCCTCATGTGCCGTAGCCGCGGGCCTCGGCCTTGGCGATGAGGGCGTCCAGGCCCTTGGCCGTCACCCCCCCCGAGATCGAGGCGACCACCCGCCCGTTGGGGGCGATGAGGAAGGAGGTGGGATCCTCCCGGACCCCGTAGGCCAGGGCGATGGTGCCACCCGGGTCGGCCATGGTGGGCCAGGTGGCTCCGAGGGTGGCCTGGTAGTTCCGGGCTTGGCTGGTCGAGTCATCGAACACCACGCTGACCACCGAGGCTCCGGTGGCCGTCCGGTGCTGGAACTGGAACGCCACCAGCTCGGGGCCCTCCTCCTGGCACGGCACGCACCAGCTGGCGAAGAAATTGACCACCACGTAGTGGCCCGGGGCCGGGGGCAGCCGGTAGTGGCCTCCCTCCACCGTGGGCCCGGCCACGGGCGGGGCGAAGTGGCCGTCCAGAGGGTTCTCGGCCTCGACGGTCTGGGCCGAGGGCCGGGTGGCCAGCACGGCGATCAGGCCGGCCGCTATGACCAGCACGAAGACCCCCACCCACCGGGCGGTGTGACGACCGGCGACCCGGCCGGTCCCCCCGGTCGGCGGTCCGGGGGCCGGAGCGGCCACCGGCTCGGTGTCGGTCCCCAGGGTCATGGCGTTTCGCCGGCTCCGACCGGGAGCGGGTCGGCCTCGGCTTCGGGACGGTCGTCGGGGCCGGCCGTGGGTACGCCGCCGGCGGGCACCGAGGGCGCCTGGGCCACCACCGGTGCCGAGACCGGGTCGGTGGGCCGGCGCCGGCGGCCGGGGATGGCGGACAGGACCGAGCCGAACCCGATGAGCCCGGCACCGATCCACAGCCACATGACCAGCGGTTGCTCGACCACCCCGAAGGTCCAGGCGGTGGAGGTGCCGGTCGGGGGGTCGGCCAGGGTCAGGTACAGGTCGTCCCTCCAAGAGGAGTCGATGGCCGGTGTCCCCACGTTGCTGGTGCCCGAGCCGTACACGCTGATGGCCGGGTAGAACAGCCCGGTACCGTCGACCCGGAGGACCGCCTCAAACGACGAGTGGGCCGGCGTGGTGACGGTGCGGGTCCCCTCGAACTCGACGGTGTGCCCGGCGAAGGTGGCGGTCTGGCCGGGCCGGAGCTCGAGCTGTCCCCGGTGGAGGTAGGAGGTGGCGGCGGCCAGACCGACGGCCACCATCACCACGCCGATGTGGACGACCATGCCCCCGTTGGCCCGGCCCACGAAACCCCGCCATCCGGTGAGGGCGGAGCGGGCGGCGGAGGAACCGGTCGACCGGGCACCCCGGTAGGCGCCCCGCACCGACAGCACCAGGGCCCGACCGGCCGAGGCGGCGGCGAAGGCACCCAGGCCGAAGGCCAGCAGGGGCTCCACGCCCCGGACCCCGGCCAGCACGCAGACCACCACCACCGCCACTCCGACGGCGGCCGGCACGGCCAGTCGGCCCCGCATCACCTTCACCGTCGTCTTGCGCCAGGGAAGGGCGGGAGCCACCGCCATCAGGAACAGCAGGGCCAGACCGATGGGGACGAAGAACCGGTTGAAGTAGGGGGAGGACACCCCGACCGAGGTGCCGTTGTGGACGGCCTCGTAGAACAGGGGGAACACCGTCCCCAACAGCACGATGAGGGCGAATCCCACGAAGAGGAGGTTGTTGGCGAGAAAGGCGCCCTCCCGGCTGACGGGCGAGTCGATGCCGCCCGGCGAGTGCAGCCTGTCTCCCCGCCAGGCGATCAGCCCCACCCCGGTGATCAGGACGACTCCGAAGAACCCCAGCAGGAGGGGCCCGAGTGACGACTCGGAGAACGAATGGACCGACTCGATGACCCCGGACCGGGTGAGGAACGTCCCGAGGATGGTCAGGCTGAACGCCGCCACCACCAGGGACAGGTTCCAGATGCGGAGAAGTCCCCGGCGCTGCTGGACCATGACCGAGTGGAGGTAGGCCGTGCCCACCAGCCAGGGCAGGAGGGCGGCGTTCTCCACCGGGTCCCACGACCAGAAGCCGCCCCAGCCCAGGACCTGGTAGGACCACCAGGCACCCAGCAGGATGCCCATGGTGAGGAAGGCCCAGGCGAACAGCGTCCACCGCCGGGTCTCACCCTGCCAGTCCTCGTCCAGCCGGCCGGTGACGAGTGAGGCGACAGCGAAGGCGAAAGGCAGGGTGAAACCGACCAGGCCCAGGTAGAGCATGGGCGGGTGGATGAGGACCAGAGGGTTGTCCTGGAGCAGCGAGTTGGGCCCGGGCCCGTTGGTGGGGATGGCCCCGACGACATGCTGGAAGGGATCGGCCGGCCCCAGCATCAGCCCGAAGAAGAACGCCGTCACCACGTAGACGACCAGGGTGGCCCAGGCCACCAGCTCCTCGCCGGCCCGGGCCCGGAAGCGCCAGACCATGGCGGTGGCGTAGCCACCGAGGACCAGGCCCCACAACAGGATCGATCCGGCCAGGGCCGACCACAATCCGGTGATCGAGTACAGCCAGGGGGTGTTGCGGCTGTTGTTCTGGGCCACGTAGGCCAGCGAGAAGTCGTGGGTCAACAGGGCGTGCTCCATGGCCACCACGGCGATGACCCCGCCCAACAGGATCACCGGGGCGTAGACGAGTCCGCTCCTCAGGGTCGACGACCGGTGGCGGGCCAGACCGACGGCGATGACGGCAATCCCGGCCACGGCGGCCACGAAGCCCAGCAGGACTCCGGTGTGGCCGAGTACTCCGTTCACCGGTACCGGCCGGTGACCGGGGGGCGGGAGTGGTCAGAGCGCTCATCGCTTGGTGCCGTTCGGGGCGGTGACCCGGCCCGGATGGGCGGCGATGTAGGTCGAGGAGTGCTTGACCAGGATCTGGTCGGAGACGAACGTCGAGCCGCTGAAGTGGCCCACGGCGATGACCGGGATGTCGACCTGGAACAGCTGGGGCGGCGTGCCGGAGTTGTCGACCTGTACCCGGGTGGACCCGGCACCGACCACGAAGTCCACCCCGCGGCGGGTGGCGTGGACCGAGTCGGGCTCGACCAGACCCTCGAGATTGAACGTGCTGGTGCCGAGGGTCGCCTTCTGGGCCACGGCCTGGTTGGCCGGCAGGTAGAAGTTGAGAGCCGAGCCCAGTCCCTTCACCACCAGGAAGACCAGGGCGCCCACCAGCACCAGGCCGACCACCGCGTAGCGGACCCGGTGACTGGTGGCGGCCACCGGGGCCGGGAACCGCGGGTGACCGGACACCTCGGCCGACGACGGCAGACGAGGTGGGGCGGTGGTCACCGATCGTCCGTCGACTGGGCGACGCCCCGGGCCGCCTGGACCCGCCGGACGGCCCGGCCCAGGCGGTGCCGTCGGAAGGCCAGCTGGGCGGCGTAGAGGAACAGGATGCCCAGCACGATGGAGTACCCGGCGATGACGTAGTTCATCGGGCGCTCTCCGGAACAGACGGGGCACCGTCGTGGGCGTCGGTCCCGCCCACCGCAACCGCGGTGGGGACGACCGGATCGGACCGCCGGTCGACCGGCGGGTCGAACTCGGAGTGGACGGCCGGCGGCTCGGTCCCGACGCCCTCGGCCTGGCGCTCGAGCAGGGCCATGTCCAGCTCGCCGCGGCCCAGCCAGTCCTCCATCACGCCGATCCGGTAACGGACCAGCAGCATCCACAAGAAGACCAGGGTCAGGGCGACGAAGCTGAGCAGCAGCGTCCAGGCCATGGAGCCGTGGATGGTGGGCGACAGGTCCGGGTTGAGGACGGTGGCCCCCTGGTGCAGGGTCTTCCACCACAGGACCGAGAAGTGCACGATGGGGACGTCGACCGAGGCGAACAGGGCCACGAAGGCGCTCCGCTTGGCCCTGGCGTCGGGTTCGGCCGGTACCCGGCGCAGGGCCATGTACCCGAGGAACAGCACCAGCAGGACCGCAGTGCTGGTCAGGCGGGCATCCCAGGCCCAGTACACGCCCCACGTCGGCTTCCCCCAGATCGACCCCGAGATCAACGTGCAGATGTTGAAGACCACCCCCACCTCGACGGCGGCGGCGGCCAGACGGTCCCAGAACAGCGACCGGGTCCGGGGCCACAGGTAGAGCAGGCTGCACAGGGCGGCCAGCCCGAAGGCCAGATAGAGCGCCACCCACGCCACGCCGGGGTGGATGTAGACCAGCCGGACCAGGTTCCCCGGCACCGTGTTGCCCTTGGTGACGTCGGGGGGCGTGATCCACAGGCCGAGCCACACGGTCAAGGCCGTACTCACCACCGCCCCGATCCCGATGATCCGGACGGTCCACCGGGCCCGAGGGGACTCGACGACCGGGATGGACCGGACGAGATCGGAACCCACATCGAGGTTCGGACTCATGCTGACTCCTGGATGGGCCCGTAGACGAGGACGCCCAGGGCAACATAGACGGCATCGAAGACCACCAGTAGTCGCAGCCACTGGGTCCCGTCGGCGGGGGTGCCGCCGCTCAGGGCGGCCTGCCAGATGCGGGTGCCGGCCAGCAGCACCGGGGCCACGATGGGGAGCAGCAGGAACGGCAACAGGGTCTCTTTGACCCGAAGACCGGCCGAAAGGGCCCCGTACAGGGTGCCGGTGGCGGCCAGCCCCACGGTCCCGAGCACGCATGACACCACCAGCAGCCAGGCCACCTCGATGTGGGCGCCGTAGAGCAGCACCACCCCGGCGCCCAGCACCACTTCCAGCACCACCAGCTGGAGGGCCACGGCCGCCGACTTCCCGAGGAACAGCCCGGCCGGGTCCAGACCCGACAGTCGCAGGCCGTCGCGTGCCCCGTCCCCCGCCTCCACCGAGACGCTCCGCTGGACGGCCAGGACCGTACAGAACAGCACCGCCACCCAGAACAGCCCGGGGGCGCCCTTGGCCATGAGCGAGCGATCGGGTCCGAGGGCGAAGGCGAACATGACCAGGGCGACCACCCCGAACGGCGCCACTTGGGACAGGGCCACCCGCGACCGTGCCTCGATGCGGAGGTCCTTGCCCGCCACCAGCACCGTGTCACGCCACATGGTGCACCTGTCCCTCCAAACGCCGCAGCGGCCCACCGTCGGCCGGCGCCGGGGCTGTGGCGGCCAGGACGGGTGGCTCGGGCGCGGGCACCACCGGCCGACCCGGCTCGTCGTCCTTCCCCACTCCGAGGGTTCGTTGGGCCGTGACCCGTCCGCCGGTCACGGTCACCGCCCGCGTCGACCAGAGGCTCCACGAACCCGGACTCGTGGGAGGCGATGACCACGGTGGCGCCCGACGAAGACGCTTCGCCGATGAGCTCGCCGAGGATGGCCCGGGTGGAGGCGTCCAGCCCGGCGTGCGGTTCGTCGAGGAGCCACAGCTCGGGCCAGCGGGCGGCCAGGACGGCCAGGGCCACTCGACGGCGCTGGCCGGCCGACAGCTTGGAGGCGCTGGTCTTGAGCAGGCGGCCGGTCAGACCGAGGCGCTCGCAGGCGCCGTCGATCCTGTCGGTCGGAGCCCCGGCGGCCCGGACGGCGAACCTCACGTTCTCCCGGACGGTGAGATCGTCATAGAGGTGGGAGGCGTGGGACACCAGCCCCACCCGCCGACGCACCTGGGCCCGTCGGCGCACGGGATCGAGGCCGAACACCTCCACCCGTCCCGAAGCCAGGGGGACCAGGCCGGCGCACACCCGGAGCAGGCTGGTCTTGCCCGCCCCGTTGGGCCCCTCGACCAGCACCGTCTCACCCCGGGCCACCTCGAGATCGACGCCGGCCAACAGGGGGAACCGTCCGGACAACGCGACGGCGTCGTGGAGGAGAAGTGCCGGATCGGAGGGTGCTGGCGGGGCCATAGGCGCCCCACATGGTACGGGGGTCGGGGTGCAGGAGCCAGGCGGGACCGGCGGCCCCGGCCCGGCACCGTCCGGCCGGGGGGGTCCCGACCGGACCCGGGCACCTCTCAGCTCACGGACAGCCGGCTGAGATGGAGGTCACGGAACCAGTCCGAGATGTGGGCGGAGATGATGTCCACATTGCCGGTGAGCAGGAGGATGCCGAAGAGCGATCAGGACCGCCCCACCGATCAGGTCGACCAGTCGCAGCCGGCCCCGTACCCGGGCCAGGGTGTCGGTCATCCGCCCGAAGGCCAGGCCACTCAGGAGGAACGGGACCCCGATGCCGATCGAGTAGGCCAGCAGCAGGGCGATCCCGCCGGTGGCCGATCCCCCGGTCCCGGCGGCCAGAGCCAGCACGCTGCCCAGCACGGGTCCGATGCAGGGTGTCCAGGCGAAGGCGAAAGCCATCCCCATCACCGCCGGCGCCCACGCCCCGAGCACGGAGGGGCGGACCACGAACCGTCGCTCACCGAACAGGGCCATGGGCAGGGTGATGCCCGATGCCATGGCCACCAGCATCACCCCGAAGGCGACGATGAGGATCCCCGAGACGGTCTCGAGCGTGTGCTGATGGGTGAGGAACAACCGACCGATGGCCGATGCCGACGCCCCGAGGATGGTGAAGATCACCGTGAACCCGGCGATGAAGGCGAGGATCCCCCGCAGGAGGACGGCGCGCTCCCGCCTCAGGTCCTCGGGCTCCAAGCCGCGGCCGGCGGCCGGGCGGGGGTCGGCGGTGACGGCGGTGGCCGTGACGGTCGCCGCCCCCACCGACCTCTCCGTTTCCGGGACGGCCAGACCCTGCCCCCCGGGGTCCCCGGTGAGGGGCGCCGTGGATCGGGGAGACCGCTGGAGGGCGTCGAGCTCGGCGGCCGACAGCCCCGACACCATCGACAGGTAGGCGGGAACCAGCGGCAGTACACACGGGGACAGGAACGAGAGCATCCCCGCGCCGAATGCCACCAGCAGGCCGAGCGGGTCGGCGTGGATGGTGGCCGGTTCGCACGCCGGCCCCGTCTAGGCCAGTTGGCGCTGCACCAGGGCGAGGTCGGCCTCGACCATCATCTCGGACCAGTCCGGCGAAGTCGACCTCACGGTGCCAGCCGAGGGTCTGCTCCGCCTTGGTCGGCTCCCCCACCAGCAGATCGACCTCGGCCGGGCGCAGGTACCGCTCGTCGATGAAGACGTGCTGTTCCCAGTCGAGCCCGGCGGCGGCGAAGGACAGCTCCACCAGCTCCTTGACCGAGTGGGTCTCGCCGGTGGCCACCACGTAGTCGTCGGGCCGGTCCTGTTGGAGCATCAGCCACATGGCCCGCACGTAGTCGGCGGCGAAGCCCCAGTCGCGCTGGGCATCGAGATTGCCCAGCGCCAACTTCTCGTCGATGCCCGCCTTGATCCGGGCCACGCCATGGGTGACCTTGCGGGTGACGAACTCGAGACCGCGCCGGGGCGACTCGTGGTTGAACAAGATGCCCGAGGAGGCATGCAGGTCGTAGCTCTCTCGGTAGTTGACGGTGATCCAGTGCCCGTAGACCTTGGCGACCCCGTAGGGGCTCCGGGGATAGAACGGCGTGGACTCCTTCTGCGGGACCTCCATCACCTTGCCGAACATCTCCGAGGAGCTGGCCTGGTAGAAGCGGATCTCCGGATCGACGATCCGGATGGCGTCGAGCACCCTGGTCACCCCGAGGGCCGTCGTCTCGCCGGTCAGGACCGGCTGGCTCCACGACGTCTGCACGAAGGACTGGGCGGCCAGGTTGTAGACCTCGGTGGGGTGGCTGTCCCGCAGGATGTTGATCATCGACACCTCGTCGAGGAGGTCGCCGGCCACCAGGGTGATGCGGTCCTGGATGTGGGCGATCCGTTCGAAGTTGAGAGTGCTCGATCGACGCACCATGCCGCACACTTCGTAGCCCTTGTCGAGCAGGAACTCGGCCAGATAGGAGCCGTCCTGGCCGGTGATGCCGGTGATCAATGCTCGTTTCGCCATGCGGTGCGCTCCTCGGTCGTCAGTTCTCTTCGGTGTCGCCGGAACCCCTCTGCCAGGCCGGCGGCCGCTTCTCGGCGAAGGCGGCGATCCCTTCGGCCGCTTCCGCCGTCTGGCTGGTGACCGTAAGCATCGAGTGCAGATAGGGGAGGGCCTCTGCGGCCGCCGAGTCCAGCACAGCGTAGAACGATTCGCGGCCCATCCTCATCACCCCCGGCGGCTTCGACGCCAGGAGCGCCGCCATCTCGGCCACCTCGGCGTCGAGGCGGTCGTGGGGGACCATCCGGGTCACGAATCCGATCCGTTCGGCTTCCTCGGCCCCGACCACACGACTGGTGAGCATGAGCTCGAGCGCCTTTTTGGGGGGCATCGACCGCAGCATGGGGACGGTGACCATGTAGGGCCACAGACCCACGTTGAGCTCCGGGGCCCCGAACCGGGCCTGGTCGGAAGCGATCACCATGTCGCACGCCAGGGCCAGCCCGAACCCGCCGGCCATGGCCCAGCCCTGTACCCGGGCGATGGTCGGCTTGCCCAGGTGCCACAGCTCCTCGAACAGCTCGGCCAGCCAACCCCGGGCCCGGTGATGGTTGGCGAAATCGTCGGCGTCGGCCGGGCGTCGCCCGGACGGCGTGGGACCATGCCCGACAGGTCGGCCCCGGCACAGAACGCCTTTTCGCCGGCGCCGGTCAACACCAGCACCCTACGGCGGGATCGGCCTTGGCCCTGGCCACCTGGTCCCGCAGGCCGGCGATGACCTCCCAGGTCATGGCGTTGCGCCGGTCGGGCCGATTGATGGTCACGGTGTGGACGGCGCCCACCCGTTCGGCGAGCAGGTCGGTCGATCCCGGGGGGCGGTCTTCTTCGGCCACCGGATGACGCTAGCCCGATCACCCCGACGTTGTCCCTTTGGGCCGGCGGGGCCGGCGGACCGGCGGGGCCGGCCACCGGCCCGATCACGGTACGGTGACGCTATTCCGACCGCCGCCCTGCTCTCCTTCCGTCTCGGCGGGCCCGATGGGGTGTCGGTCGAAGCGGCGAAGTGGCGCGGAGCCCTCACCAATCTGGGGTTCGCCACCGTCACCGTGGCCGGGAGCGGCACCGGCCGACCACCTGGTTCCCGGGCTGTCGATCGGCATCCGAGGTGCCACCCACGAGATCGGAACTGGTGGCGGTCCTGGACGACGCCGACCTGGTGGTGGTCGAGAACCTGTGCTCCCTGCCCCTCAACCCCGGCGCCGCCGACCTCGTGTCCGACGTCCTCGCCGGACGCCCCGCCGTCCTCCACCACCATGATCTGGCCTGGCAGCGGCCCCAGTTCGCCGGCTACCCGCCGCCCCCGACCGATCCCCGGTGGGCGCACGTCACCATCAACGAGTTGAGCCGGCTCCAGCTGGCCGAGCGGGGCATCGCCGCCACCACCATCTACAACTCCTTCGTCATCCCGGACGGGAACGGGCGGCCGGAGGCCGAGGCCGCCCGCCACGTCGCCGAGGTCCGCACCGCCCTCGGCATCGACGACGACCGGCTGCTGGTCATGCAGCCGACGCGGGCCCTCCCCCGCAAGAACATCGCCGGCGGCCTCGAGGTGGCCGCCGGACTGGGCGCCACCTACTGGCTGCTCGGACCGGCCGAGGACGGGTTCGGTCCCGAACTCGAGGCACTGGTCGAGGCGGCCACCTGCCCGGTGGTGCTGGGTCCCCCGAGTGGCGGCGCCGGTCTCGGAGCCCAGCGCGCCTACCCGGCCTGCGATGTGGTGGTCCTCCCCTCGACGTGGGAGGGGTTCGGCAACCCGACCATCGAGTCGGTGATCCACCGGCGCCCGCTGGTCATCGGCCCCTATCCGGTGGCCCGGGAGTTGGCGGGTTTCGGATTCGAATGGTTCGGACTCTCGGAGACGGAGCGGCTGCGGAAATGGTTGCGGAGGCCGGATGCCGGCCTGTTGGAGCGCAATCTGGCTGTGGCCTCCGCCCACTTCTCGGTCGAGGACCTCCCCGGGAGGATCGCCGCGGTGCTGCCCGACTGGTGACCGGGTGAACCGGAGCCGACCACGGGCTCAGACGCCCGATTCCGGCCCCCGAGTACCATTGCCACCATGGAAGGCCCCGTGACGACCGAGCCCGCCACCGACCGGGGCCCGACGCCTTCGCCGCAGAACCCGGCACCGGGGGGCCGACGCCTGACGGCAGATGCCCGGCGCCGACAGCTCTTCGAGGTCGCCCTGTCGCTCTTCGCCGAACACGGGTACCTGGCCACCACCATGGACGACATCGCCGAAGCCGCCGGAGTGACCAAGCCCCTCGTCTACCAGCACTTCGAATCCAAGCGGGCCCTCTACCTGGAACTCATGGACGTGTTCTCCCGCGAGCTGGTGACGGGGATCGCCAAGGCCACCGCCTCGGCCCAGGGACCCCGCCAGCAGGTCGAGCTCGGATTTGCCGCCTACTTCGAGCTGATGGTGGAAAACGAGCAGGCCTTCCGGCTCCTCTACGGGCGGGATGCGCCCGACGACACCGAGCTCGGCGCCGCCCTCCGGCGGGTCGAAGAGACGATCGCCCAGGCCATCGATCCGCTCATCGATGCCGGACTCGAACCCGAGCACCGCCTGCTGCTGGCCCACGCCGTGGTGGGGATGGCCGAGGGGGCGAGCCGCCACTGGCTGGAGGCTCGACGCCAGCAGCCCGAGGACGCCTCCGGTTCGGACGGTTCGAACGGTTCCGACGGCTCGGACGGTTCGCACCGTGCGGCCGGGGTCGACGCCGACGAGGCCGCCACCCTGGCCGCCCAACTGGCCGACCTGGCCTGGGCCGGCCTGCGCCACGTCCATCGCATCTGACCGGGCCGCCGGATTGCTCAGGCAGTGACCACCTCGCCGGCCACCACCGGCTGGTGGGAACTGTGCTCCACTCCCCCGGCACGCTCGGCGGTGATGGCGAAGGCGGAGACGGCGGCGTTACCGGCCACGCTGAACGGCGTGATGCCCGGTCGGGCCCCGAGCAGGCCGAGCGAGATGGTCCGGCCGCCGATCACCCCCCACAGTTGATAGGTCTGATCGCTGGGCAGCGAGGTGAGACCGCCGGCCTCCACGAATCCCGTCCCCGTCCTGGTCAGCACCACGGTCACCGCCGCCTCCCGGGGGTGGCCGGACGACGGGACGGTCGCCGTCAACTGCACCTTCTTGGTGGAAGGGTCAGCCAGTGCAGACTGCTCGGCCGCCGAAAGCGGGGAACGGGACTGGAGGGAACTGACCTGATGGTGCAGATGACCGACCTGCACACCCAGCACCACGGCCACCACCGCGGCGGCGGCGGCCACCACGGCGGCGACCCGCAGGGCCAACCGGCGGGGGGAGCGACCCTCGGCAATCGGGACGACATCGGCAGGCAGCCGATGGGATGGGTGGGTGGGCCCGTCGTCCGCATCCTGGTGGCCGTCCGGCGTCGCCTGGTCCCCGGTCCGGTCGCCGGTGCCCGGTTCGAGACGCGAGGCCAACCTGTCCCACGACGGAGGCCCCTCGCCGTTCAGTCGGCTTTCGATCACCTCCCACAGTGCGGTCGGCGACGGCCCACCGGAGTTGGCCAGCAACCCGGCCACTTCATGGTGCTGGGACACTTCGACCGCGCACTTCACGCACTGGTCGAGGTGTCGCTCGACCATCTCGGCCGTCTCCTTGTCGACGGCATCGAGCGCATAGGCACCCAGCAGCTCCTGGATCTCCCGGTGTTCGGCTTCGGAGAGACGGTCGGTCATTGCTCGGCCCCCGCCGGGGCAACGCCCCGCTCGGCCAGGTTGACCCGCAGGCGGCCGAGGCCCGACCTGATGCGGCTCTTGACCGTTCCCTCCGGTTCTTCCAGCATCACCGCCACCTGCCGGTAGGTGTGGCCGCCGAAATAGGCGAGCTCGATGGGCCGGCGCAACTCGTCGGGTAGGGCGTCCAGTGCCGCTTTGACCTGCTCGGCCACGGCCATGTCCCACACCTCGTGGTCGACGTCGTAACCGGCGGTGGCCGTCTGACGGGAGGTCCGCTCCTCGCGGCTGCGACGGGCCGTCTCCGACCGTACGAAGTCGACCGACTTGCCGTGGGTGCGGGCCAGCAGGAATGACCGCAACGTCCCCCGCTCGGAGTCGAACTTCTCGGGGCGGTTCCACAGATCGAGGAACACCTCCTGGGAGATCTCCTCGGCCGGCGGATCGCTCCGCAGGATTCGCCGGGCCAGCCCGTGGACGGCGCCACCGTGGCGTCGGTACACCTCGGCCAGGGCCCGCTCGTTCCATCGCCCCACTGCCACCACCAGGGCCGCGTCACTCGCCTGTTCGACATCCACCAGCACCGACTGTATTCGTCGCCGGCCCCCGACCCGGATTACCGGCCGACACCAGCTGAGCGTCATCCGCCCGGCCGGCCACTCCGAACAGACGGCATGAACCACTGCATCGGCCATCGGACGTCCGGAGGGCGGCGGGAAGTGAGCCGGACATGAGCTTCGACATGGACGTCTACCAGCGCCTTTCCCAGAGACTGGACATCGAGGACCTCGACTTCGACAGCTTTCGGGACCAACCGCTGGCCCCCGAGGCCCTGCGCTGCCTCCGCTACATGCACGACGTGGAGAACCACACCGTCTGCTACCTACGCGACGTCCTGGTGACCCGGGCCCACCGCGATCCGGAGGTGACATCGTTCCTCACGCTGTGGAACTACGAGGAGTTCTGGCACGGTGAAGCCATCGCCGGCATCCTCGAAGCCCACCACGAACCGGCCGGAAGGCGGCGGATCGCCGCCCTCCGCCAACGACTGCCCCGGGGCGACGGGTGGAAGCCCATCGGCTTCCAGATCGCCTCGGCCATCACCCCCCACCTCACCGCCGTGCACATGACGTGGGGTGCCGTCAACGAGTGGACCACCCAGGCGGCGTACTCCCGCTTGGCCACCCTGGCCGGTCATCCCACGCTGAGCGAGCTGCTCCGCCGGATCATGAAGCAGGAAGGGCGCCACATCGACTTCTACGCCACCCAGGCCCGGTCGAGGTTGTCGGACAGCCGGACGGCCCAACGTCTCACCCGGTGGGCGTTGCGGAACCACTGGGCACCGGTGGGCAGCGGCGTCGTCCCCGACCGGGAGGTGAACTTCCTGCGGGCCTACCTGTTCGGCAGCAAGAAGGGACAGGCCATGGCCGAGCGCATCGACCGTCGGGTGGACCGGCTCCCCGGCCTCGACGGCCTGCATCTCCTGAAGGGCGCCGTCTCCCTGGCCGCCTGACCGGGGTGACCTCTCCTCACGCCCCGGGCGGCCCGGGCGGCTCCGGCGGGCACCAAAGCTGATGGGACCGGTAAACTATGTGGGTGTTGACCTTCCCGAACCCCGTCAACGAGTACGCCGCCCGGACGGTGGCGGCGGGAGTGGTGGTGATGGCCGTGGCCGCCATCGCCTTCCGCCAGCCCTGGATCCTCGTCCCCCTGGCCTACGGCTTCTGGGCCCGGGTCCTCACCGGACCGAAGCTCAGTCCGCTCGGACAGTTGGCCACCCGGGTGGTGGCCCCCCGGTTGCCCTGGGAACCGAAGCTGGTGGCCGGACCGCCCAAGCGGTTCGCCCAGGGCATCGGAGTGGTCTTCTCGTCCACCGCCGTCGTCCTCTGGTTCGGATTCGGACTGTCCACGGCCACCTGGGTGGTGGTGGCCCTGCTGGCGGTGGCGGCCACCCTCGAATCGGCATTCGGGATCTGTTTCGGCTGCATCGTGTTCGGTCACCTGATGAAGGCGGGGGTGATCCCCGAACAGGTGTGCGCCACCTGCGCCGATATATCGCTCCGCCACCCCCAGCTGTCCAAGACCCGCTCGGCCTGAGCGACCGCCGGCGTCGGGGGTGGCCCGGCCGGCTGACCTCACCCCGGCCGGTGCCCGGGTTCAGGCCAGACGGGGACGCAACTCGGCGCACAGGTCGGCCAGCTCCTTGGCACACGAGCGGTAGGCCCCGTCGTCCCCCCCGGCCGGGTCCTCGACGTCCTCCCACTCCCCGATGTCCACCATGGCCAGCCCCAGCGCCCTGACCCGCTCGGCCAGCGGAGGAGGTCCGGCGGGCAGGTCACGACACAGCCGCTTGATCGACGCCGTCTTGGCCGCCGCCTCGGGATGGACGCGGCGGATGTACTTCACGTGCTCGCCGGCCATGGCCACCAAGAGATCGGCCCACCCGACGTCCGACCCGGTGAGCTGGTGGCTGCGGTGGCCTTCGGACCGGAAGCCCACCGAGGCCAGCGCCTGGTTGGTCCGGCGACCGATCGGCTGTCCCTCCACCACGTGGGTACCGGCGGTCACGATGCGCACCGGCGCCGACGCCAGCATCACCCCGGCCATCACCGACCGGGCGGCGTTGCCCGTGCACAGGATCATGAGCCGGGGCCGGTCGCCCCGGTCGCCCTGGTCGGTCGCCGGTTCGCCCGGGGGGCCGGTGGTGGCGTGGTCCTCGCCCATCGAGCCACGGTAGTGCACGGTCCTGGGCGGCCGGCCCGGGGCCGTCCCTCCGGCTGCCCGGTCGCCTCGACGACGCGGGGATCGGCCGGTCGTTCACCCTGCTCGCCGCAGGTGTCGGAGAGCCTCTGATGCCCTAGGCTTCGCCCTGTGTACAACGAGATCGCCAGCAACAAGCGGAGAAGTGTCATCTTCATCGCTTTGTTCTTCTTGATCTGGATCGGCGTCGGAGCCCTGCTCGGCCTGCTCTTCAAAGCCCTCTACCACCCGACCACCACGACCAACGGGATCACCACCGTTTCCCAGACCAACTACGGGTGGAGCCCGCTCATCGTGGGCATGGTCATCGCCGCCCTGCTGGCGACCTTGGGCATCCTCTACTCGTTGAACTCCGGAGCCCGCCTGGTGCTCCGCACCTCGGGGGCGGTCCCCGCCGACCCGCAGCAGTACGCCCAGCTGCACAACCTGGTGGAGGCCCTGGCCATCGGCGAGGGGATCCCCAAGCCGGCCGTCTACGTGATCAACGACCCGTCCCCCAACGCCTTCGCCACCGGGGTCAGCCCGGACAAGGCGGCCATCACCTACACCAGCGGGCTGCTGGCCATCATGAACCGCGAGGAACTCGAAGGCGTGACCGGGCACGAGATGAGCCACATCAAGAACCACGACATCCGACTGCTGCTGGTGGTGGGGACCATGATCGGCATGGCCGCCCTGCTGGCCAGCATCCTGTGGCGCAGCGCCTTCTTCGCCGGGGGTGGGCGCAACCAGGGCAACCAGCTGGTCATCGTCATCTTCGTGGCCGGGGCGTTGCTGGCCGTCGTCGGCTTCATCTTCGGCCCTCTGATCCGACTGGCCCTGTCGCGCCGGCGCGAGTCTCTGGCCGATGTCAGCGGCGTCGAGCTCACCCGCAATCCGGCCGGACTGCTCAGCGCCCTCAAGAAGCTGCAGCAGAACGACAAGCCGTTCAAGAAGATGAACCACGCCACGGCGGCGATGTGCATCGACGATCCGTTGCAGCACCACGATGCCTGGTACCACCGCCTCTACGACACCCATCCCCCCATCGAGGAGCGGATCGCCGCCCTCGAGAAGATCGCCTCGGGCCAGTCGGTCTGAGGGACCGAGCGGGTCGGTCGGGGAGCTGTCTCAGCCGGCTGGTGGAGGTCCCTCGGTACCCGATGCCGACGGAGGTCCGGCCGAGCCCCCGGCCAACGGCGGCCCCGACGGGGCGGCCCCGGAGGCAGTCGGTCCGGTTCCCGGGAAGGTGACCTGTGGAACAGCCCGGTCCTCATCGTCGACGGCGAAGAACGCCACCGCCTTGAACCCGAACATCCCGGCGATCAGGTTGCGGGGAAACGTCTGGAGGGCGATGTTGAAGTCCCGGGCGCTGGTGTTGTAGTAGCGGCGGGCGTACTCGATCTTGTCCTCGGTGGCGGTCAACGTCTCCTGCAGCTGCAGGAAGCTCTCGACCGCCCGCAGCTGTGGGTAGTTCTCGGCCACCGCGAACAACGACCGGAGGGCCCCGGTCAGGGCATTTTCGGCCGGGGCGATCTTCGCCGGGTCGCCGGTGGCGCCGGCGCTCACCGCATTGGCCCTGGCCTGGGTCACCGCTTCGAACGTCCCCTGCTCGTGGGCGGCATACCCCTGCACCGTCGACACCAGGTTGGGGATGAGGTCGTGGCGGCGCTTCAGCTCGACATCGATCTCGGACCACGCCTCCTGGGTCCGGTTGCGCTTCCTGACGAGGCCGTTGAAGGCGACCCACAGCCCGAGGACCAGGAGCACGACGATGACGATGACGATGATCAGCGCAACCATGATGGAGCGGACCCCCTCGGAGCTGGTATGTCGCGAACTCTATCGGGTGCGCTGGTGCTCGGCCAGGGGTCGGGCCGACGCCACCGTCGGGCCGTCGGTCGTCCCACCGGCCGGAGACCGGGGCCGGCTACTTGATGTGCACCCCGGAGATGGCCCGGGCGATGATCAGCCGCTGGATCTCGCTCGTCCCCTCGAAGATGGTGTAGATCTTCGAGTCGCGGTGCCAGCGCTCCACCGGGTGGTCGCGGATGTAGCCGTAGCCCCCCATGATCTGGATGGCCTCCTCGGTGACGTGCACGGCCGTCTCGCCGGCGTAGAGCTTGGACATCGAGCCCTCACCGGACGTGAACTCCTTGCCGTTGCGACCCATCCACGACGCCCGCCAGATCAGCATGCGGGAGGCATCGATGCGGGTCTTCATGTCGGCCAGCTTGAAGGCGATGGCCTGGTTCTCGATGATGGCCCGACCGAAGGCCTTGCGCTCCTTGGCGTAGTCCAGGGAGTACTCGTAGGCGGCACGGGCGATACCGAGGGCCTGGGCCCCGACGGTGGGCCTGGACGCCTCGAAGGTCTTCATGGCCGCCTGACTGGTCGAGCGCTTGCCCTCCCGGGCCCGGGCCAACTTCTCGTCGAGGGCGTCCTTGCCTCCGAGCAGGAGGTGGCCGGGGATGCGGCAGTCGTCGAGGATGACCTCGGCGGTGTGGGAGGCGCGGATTCCCATTTTCTGGAACTTCTGGCCCTGGGACAGCCCGGGGGTGTTGGGCGGGACGATGAAGCTGGCCTGGCCGCGGGCGCCCAGCTCGGGGTCGACCGAGGCCACCACCACGTGGATGTCGGCGATGCCACCGTTGGTGATCCAGGTCTTCGTCCCGTTGAGCACCCACTCGTCCTTGGCCTCGTCGTAGACGGCCCTGGTCCGCAGGGACGAGACGTCGGAGCCGGCATCCGGCTCGGACACGGCGAAGGCGGCCATCTGGATCTTGTCGGGCGTGCCGAAGCACTGCGGGCCCCACTCCATCAACTGCTCGGGCGTGCCGTTGCTGGCGATGCCGGCCAGGCCGAGCGTGCTCCCGAAGATGGCCAGGGCGATGCCGGCGTCACCCCACGAGAGCTCCTCGCTGGCGATGGGCATGAGCAGGCCGGAGTCGTCGAAGAAGGCCTGGGTGATGAAGTCGAACGAGTAGAGCCCGATGTGGGCGGCCTCTTCGATGATCGGCCAGGGCGTCTCCTCCCGCTCGTCCCACTCGTGACCGGCGGGCCGCACCACGTTCTCGGCGAAGTCGTGCACCCACTTCTGGATCTGCAGTTGGTCCTCGTTGAGGTCCAGTGAGAATTCAGCCATGGTTCCTGCTCCGTTCCGACCCTGGGTGGGCCTGCCAGCTGTATGGGCCATCACGCCCTCCGGTCCACCGGAGGTACCGGGCGCCGCCCTCGCAATCAGCGCTCGGCCGTGGTTACTCAATGGTATGGTTACCCAATAGTAACCTCGAATGGACGACCTCGCCACCCGGGCCCTCCTGGGCCAACCCGGGCCCACCCGGGGGCCGTGGTGTGGCCGACCCGTCGACGGAGCCGGGGGGCACGGAGCGGGCGTACCGGCACCGGGGCCGGCCGGCCCGGAGACAGCGATACCACCGGGGCGCGATCCTGCCGGAGCACGCTCAAACAGTGATTCGGACAGGCCGCCGGGCCTGAGGGGTAGCTGTCCTAGGCGGGCTGGGCCAGGCGCACGTCGACGGCCTGGAGGCCCTTGGGACCTTCCTGAAGATCGAACTCGACGGCCTGACCCTCTTCGAGCGAGCGAAACCCGCTCATCTGGATGGCGGAGTGGTGCACGAAGACATCGGCGCCGCCGTCCGGCTGAGAGATGAAGCCGAAGCCCTTCTCGGCATTGAACCACTTGACAGTTCCGGAAGCCACGGTGGCTTACCCCTTTCCTCCACGCATGCAATGCACGCAGAGAGCCACGCAACGGCAGTTCGACCGGTTCTCCCGCCTGCCGGCGGGTCTTCGATCATCAACCGAAGGGGGACTCTCTGCCCGGCAAACGCTAGCAGTCTCCCCCCGAGAATCAACCGGTGAAGGGCTCTATGAGAACCTGTTCACACGGTGTTCATCGTGGGCTGATCCTGGTCCCGTCGGGACCGTCCTCGACCAACCACCCAGCGTCCTCCAGGTGGCTACGCAGGGCGTCGGCCCGGGCCCAGTCCCGCTCGGCCCGGGCCGAGTCGCGACGGCGGACCAGCTCGGCGGTGGCCTCGTCCAACTCGGCCTCCGACCCCGCCCGCAGGGGAAGCCCGAGGGCGGCGGCGAGGAGAGCCACGGTGTCGGCCAGTCGCTGGGCCCTGTTCCGGTCACCGGCGTCGGCGGCGGTGTTGGCCTCCCGCACCAGTTCGAACAGGCCGGCCAGGGCGCCGGACGTGTCGAGATCGTCGTCCATCGAACGTCGGAAGCGGGCCACGGCGGCGGCGTCCACCGCCGCGTCGTCGTCCCAGTCGGCGCCGCCTGCCACCACCGGTCCCGAGGCCAACAGGTCGGGCAACGAGAATCGGCGGGCCAGTTCGTCCAGCCGGGCCAGTCCGCTCTCGGCGTCGCCGATGGTTTCCGGTGTGACCTCGATGGGCGAGCGGTAGTGCGAGCGGAGGACCAACAGGCGGTAGGCGCGGGGGTCGCTGTGGGCCAGCAGGTCGTCGAGGGAGGTGAAGTTGCCCAGGGACTTGGACATCTTCTCCCCTTCCATGGTGACCCAGCCGTTGTGCATCCAGTGGCGGGCGAACTCGCGGTCCTCGGCCACCGCCTGGGCCCGCTCGTTCTCGTGATGGGGGAAGATCAGGTCCTGGCCACCGCCGTGCAGCTCGAAACCGTCACCCAGCAGGTCGAGCGACATCACCACGCACTCGGTGTGCCAGCCAGGCCGTCCGTCCCCCCACGGGGCCTCCCACGAAGGCTCCCCGGGCTTGGCCTTCTTCCACAGGACGAAGTCGAGAGGGGATCGCTTGTCCTCGTCGGCCTCGACCCGCGCTCCGCTCCGCAGCGAATCGAGTGGCTGGCGGGCCAGCAGGCCGTAGCCGGGGACGTCCAGCACCGACAGGTAGACGCCGGTGTCCGTCTCGTAGGCCACACCCCGTGACACCAGGTCCTCCACCAGGGCGATCATCCGGTCCACGTAGGCGGTGGCGTGCGGGGTCTCGTCGGGCCGGAGGACGCCGAGGGCGTCGACGATCTCCCACCAACGCCCCTCGTTGACCGCGGTGAACTCGTCGATGTCGACTCCGGCGGCGGCGGCACCGTCGATGATCTTGTCGTCGATGTCGGTGATGTTCGAGACGTAGGTGACGTCCAACCCGGTGAACAGGAGGTAGCGGCGGAGCACGTCGAAGACGAGGGCCATCCGGCCGTGACCGAGATGGGGCGCCCCGTCCACCGTCAGGCCGCAGACATAGACGGAGACCTTCCCGGGCTCCCGCAGCCTGAGCGGACCCACCTGGCCGGTTGCGGTGTCGTGGAGCCGGAGCACGCAGGGTACGGTAACCCGATCATGAGCACCGACGCGACCGGACCGGCCGACCACCCGGCCGGTCCGAGGGGGATCCCCGACAAGCCCGGACTGGAGGGTTTGGAGGCGATATGGGCGGCCCGGTGGGAGGACCAGGGCACCTACGCCTTCGACCGGACCGCCCCCCGGGACCGGGTGTTCTCCCTCGACACGCCACCGCCCACCGTGTCGGGATCGCTCCACATCGGCCACGTGTTCTCCTACACCCACACCGACGCGGTGGCCCGCTTCCAGCGGATGCGGGGAAAGGCCGTGTTCTATCCCATGGGGTGGGACGACAACGGGCTGCCCACCGAGCGGCGGGTCCAGAACTACTTCGGGGTCCGTTGTGACCCCAGCCTTCCCTTCGACCCGACCTTCGTCCCGCCTGCCGAACCACCGAAGGACCCGGTCTCGATCTCGAGACCCAACTTCGTAGCCCTGTGCCACCAGCTCACCGCCGAGGACGAGCAGATCTTCGAGCATCTGTGGCGCACCCTCGGCCTGTCGGTGGACTGGTCCCACACCTACGCCACCATCTCCGAACGCGCCCAGCGGGTGTCGCAGCGGGGGTTCCTGCGGCTGGCCCGGCGCCGGCAGGTGGTCCAGCGGACGGCACCCACCCTGTGGGACGTCGACTTCCGCACGGCGGTGAGCCAGGCCGAGCTCGAGGACCGGGAGCGACCCGGTGCCTATCACCGGATCCGTTTCCCTCGGGTCGACGGCCACGGAGCCGTCGACGTCGAGACCACCCGCCCCGAGCTCCTCCCGGCGTGCGTGGCCCTGGTGGCCCACCCCGACGATGAGCGCTACGCACCCTTGTGCGGCACCGAGGTGTCGACCCCGCTGTTCGATGTGCGGGTGCCGGTCCTCGCCCACCCGTTGGCCGAGCCCGACAAGGGAACCGGCATCGCCATGATCTGCACCTTCGGCGACACCACCGACGTTGTGTGGTGGCGCGATCTCTCCCTCCCCACCCGCACCGTGGTCGGCCGGGACGGCCGCCTGCTGCCGGTGGAGTGGGGCGCACCCGGCTGGGAATCGGACCACCCCGGAGCGGCCTCCATCGCCTACGCAGAGATGGTGGGCCGGACCGTCAGACAGGCCCAGGGGCGGATCGTCGAGATGCTGGCCGCCTCGGGCTCGTTGATCGGGGAGCCCAGACCGATCACCCACCCGGTCAAGTTCTACGAGAAAGGGGAACGACCGCTGGAGATCGTCTCGTCCCGGCAGTGGTTCGTGGAGACGCTGCCCCTGCGCCACCGGCTGTTGGCCCGGGGCGAGGAGCTGCGCTGGCACCCCCCCTACATGGCCCACCGGTACCGCGCCTGGGTGGAGGGTCTCAATGCCGACTGGAACATCAGTCGCCAACGGTTCTTCGGTGTTCCCTTCCCGGTCTGGTACCCGGTCGACGGTGCGGGGGAGACGGTGTTCGAGACCCCGCTGTTGGCCGCCGAGGACCGGCTCCCGGTCGACCCCTCTACCGACGTGCCCCAGGGATTCGACGAGTCCCAGCGCGGTCAGCCCGGGGGGTTCGTCGGCGACCCCGACGTGATGGACACCTGGGCCACCTCGTCGCTCACCCCCCAGATCGCCGGCGGGTGGGAGGACGATCCCGACCTGTTCGCCCGGGTGTTCCCGATGAACGTCCGACCCCAGGCCCACGAGATCATCCGGACCTGGCTGTTCTCGACCGTGGTCCGCTCCGAGCTCGAACACGGCTCCCTGCCGTGGACGGACGTGGCCATCTCCGGATGGGTCCTCGATCCCGACCGGAAGAAGATGTCCAAGTCCAAGGGGGACGTGGTCACCCCTCTCCCCCTTTTGGAGAAGCACGGAGCCGATGCCGTCCGGTACTGGGCGGCCGGCGGCCGCCCGGGCACCGACACCGCCTTCGACGAGGACCAGATGAAGGTGGGTCGCCGGCTGGCCATCAAGGTCCTCAACGCTTCGCGATTCGTCCTCGGCCGTATCGTCGGCCAGACCGGGACGCTCGAGACCCCGGGGCCCGAGGCGGTGACCGCCCCCATCGACCGGGACATGCTGGCCCGCCTGTCCGAGGTCGTCGACCAGGCCACGGTGGCCTTCGAGGAGTTCGACTACGCCCGGTCGCTGGAACGGACCGAGACCTTCTTCTGGTCGTTCTGCGACGACTACCTCGAGCTGGTCAAGACCAGGGCCTACGGAGATCCCACCGAGGCGGGTCCGGCCTCGGCCCGCCGCTCGTTGGTGCTGGCCCTGTCGGTGTTGCTGCGGCTGCTGGCCCCGATCCTCCCCTTCGTCACCGAGGAGGTCTGGTCATGGTGGCACTCGGGATCGATCCACAACGCCCCCTGGCCCGACCGGACCGAGTTCGGTCCGGATGCCGCCGACCGGGCGCCGGAAAGCGTGTCGGTCCTCGAGGTGGCATCCGACGTGCTCGGTCAGATCCGCAAGGCCAAAACAGGGGCCAAACGGTCGATGCGATCACCGGTGGCCGTCCTGGCCGTGACCGACACCCCCGAGCGGATGGCGGCACTGGAACTGGCCTCCGACGACGTCGCCGATGCCGGCGGTGTCCGGACCATCACCACCGCGTTGTGCGCCGATGCCGCCGAAGCCGCGGTGGAAGTCGAGCTGGCCGACGACGACTGAGCCGATCAGGTGAGATAGGCGTCATGGGCGGCCGAGGCCATGGCTTGGGGGGTACCCTCCTGCTGGATCCGGCCGTGCACCATGATGGCGGCCCGGTTGGCCACACTGAGGGCCGTGGTCACGAACTGTTCGACCAGCAGCACTGTCATGCCCTGGGCGGCCAGCGTCCCCACCAACTCGTACAGCTCGGCCACGATCAGCGGGGCCAGGCCCATCGACAGCTCGTCGAGCAGCAGGGCCGTCGGCTCGGTGACCAATGCTCGGGAGATGGCCAGCATCTGCTGCTCGCCACCGGACAGCGTCCCCGCCATCTGGCGCCGCCTCTCCCGCAGCCGGGGGAAGGTGGCGTAGGTCTTGTCCTCCACCTGCTTCAGGCTGATACCCCCCCGATAGGTCCAGATGGCCAGGTTCTCGCGCACGGTGAGGTTGGGGAAGATGCCCCGTCCCTCGGGAATGGCGCACAGGCCCGACTTGGTCAGCCGTTCGGGGGATCGCTTCCCGACCGGCCGGTCGCCGATCACCACCTGACCCGACGTCGGTCGCATCCGACCACTGATCACCTTGAGCAGCGTCGACTTGCCGGCCCCGTTGGGACCGAGCAGGGCGAACACGCTCCCCGGTGGCACCACCAGATCGACCCCGTGGAGCACCTCGATGCGCCCGTAGGCGGCATGCACCGATTCGACCACGATGCTCGGGGGAAGACGACGAGCCCCGGTGTCGGCGCCCCCGGTCGGCACCGCGGCCAGGCCGGTCATCGGGCGGGTCCGGCGCCGGTGGCGCCGGCGGCCGGTGGGGTCGGCGGTTGGCTGGTGGACGGGTCACTCCCCGATGTCGAGTCCACCGCCCCCAGGTAGGCCGCCTGGACCATCGGGTTGCGCCGGATCTGCTCCGGGGTCCCCGAGGCGATGATCTCGCCGAAGTCGAGTACGTAGATCTGGTCGCACACCCGCATGACCAACTCCATGTCGTGCTCCACCAGCAGCACGGCCATGCCGCCGGCGGCCAGCTTGGACAACAGGTCGCCCAGGGCTGCCGACTCCGTCTCGTCGAGGCCCGATCCCGGTTCGTCGAGCAGGAGGAGCTTGGGCCCGATGGCCAGCGCCCGGGCCAGTTCCACCATCCGGGCCAGCCCGGTGGACATGGCTGACGCCTGGCGGGAACCGAGGCCGCCGAGCCCCACCCCCGACAGCAGCCGGTCACAGGTCGTGGCCCCCGGCTGGCCCCGGCCGGCCGCTCCCGAGGCGTCCTGGTCGCCGGATCCGTTCACCGAACGCCTCCGGCCCGGAAGGAACCGGCGCAACCGGCGCATGTTCCACAGCGAGAGGTCGGACTCCAGCCCCACCTGCACGTTCTCGCTGGCCGAGAGGGTCCCGAAGACCTCCAGACGTTGAAACGTGCGGGCCAGTCCGAGTCGGGCCCGGTGATGGGGCTTCATGGCGGTGACATCGACATCGAACAGCTGGACACTGCCCCGCTCGGGAACCTGGAGACCGCTGATCACGTTGAACAGGGTGGTCTTGCCGGCGCCGTTGGGCCCGATCAGCCCAGTCACCGACCCCGGTTCCACCGAGATGCTCACGCTGCCCAGGGCGGAAACGCCCCCGAACCGGACGGCCACCTCCGACACCGTCAGGGCGCTGGGACCCCGCTCCGGGGCGTCAACTGGCGGCACGGGTCCCACCGCCGATCGTGGCTGGTCGTCCCACCCTGGCCCCGGTGGGCCCGGCCCCGGGGGCGGCGTCGACCCCGGTCGACTGGCGGGTCCACGGCAGCCGGAACTGGAGGGCCTCGATGCCGAGAATGCCACCGGCGGCCCGGCCGATGAGGATGATGCCCACCCCGGCGAACAGTCCGATCCCGTTGGACCACAGCTGGTTGAGGACCACGTAGGTCAGGGCGGCGAGGAAGGCCCCCGACACCGTGCGGATGCTCCAGATGGTCACGAACAGGACGAAGATGATGCCGGAGAAGATCTGGAAGTCGCTGGTGCCCACCACCCCCTGCACCGTCCCGTAGAGCGATCCGGCCAGCCCGGCCATGGCGGCAGCGATGGCGAACACCGCCACCTTGGTCACCCCGATGTTGAGGCCGACGGTGGCATAGGCGGCCGGCGAGTCGTTGAGGGCCACCAGGCGCCGCCCGAACAGACTCCGGCGGATGGCCAGCACCATCCAGGCCGACACCACGAAGAAGGCGGTGACCAACAGGAACTCGGCCCGGTCGCTGCCGAACGACAGCCCCGGGAGGACGATCCGTCCGATGGTCACTCCCCCGGTCCCGTAGATGTGGCCGTCGGCGAAGAATCCGGTGGCCACCGCATCGGCGAAGGCAAAGGTGGCCAGAGCCAGGTAGAGGTCCCGGAGGCGGACCGTCGGCAGGGCGATGAGGGCCCCGATCCCCGCACAGACCAGGGTGGCCGCCACCAGGCCGAGCACCGATCCGCCCCCGGCGATCTTTCCCATGACGAAGGCGCCGATGCCCATGAACGAGAACTGGCAGAGGGACACCTGACCGGCGTACCCGGTGAGCAGAACCAGGGACAGACCGACGATCCCGAGGCTCATGACCAGACCGCCGAGGTCCAAGATGGTGGTCCCCTGGAACTCGGTGTTGGCGAAGACCAGGGCGGCCACCACGGCCACCACGAAGAACACGATCCCGGCCGTCAGCGATTCCCGGGCCCCGGCAACCCTCGGGGCCCGGACGGTGGAGAGCCGGCCCACCGCCCGCAACCTCACCGACGGGAGGGTGACCAGGGCCACGAACAAGAACACCATGGGCAGGGCGTAGGTGATGTCCGGCACCAGGTTCTGGGGAACGTGGGGAAGGATGTAGTTGATGACGTAGTTCTCGGCCAGGCCGATGGCGATGGCCGCCGCGAACGTCATCGGGATGTTCTTCAGCCGGCCGACGATGGCGGCGGCGTACCCGTTGACCACCAGCAGGGTCATGGCCTGGATGTTGATACCCGTGGTCTGGGTCGGGGCCAGCAGCACCCCGGCCAGGGCGGCCATCATGAAGCCGAGGATCCATCCGTACTGGCTCATCCGGTTGGGCGATGCCCCGGACATGGCCACCAGTTCGGGGTCGTCGACCACGGCCCGCAGGGCGTACCCGGTGCGGGTGGCATAGAACAGGGCCCGCAGGGCCAGGGCGACGCCCAGGGCCACCCCGATGATCAGGACCTCCTGGTACTGGATGTTGATCCCGACCAGCCGGAACTGGCCTCCGACCATGTTGTTCACCGCCCGTTCGGTGGTCGGGCTCCAGATCAACGTGGCCGCGCCGGTGAGGATGACCAGGAGGCCGAGGGTGACCATGACCGGTCGCTCGGCCGAGGCGCCGTGCAGGCGGCGCATCAGCACCCGTTCGACCAGGGCACCGGCAATGGCCGCCCCGATCACCAGCACGATCAGCAGGGCCAACAGGACCGGCACGTGGTGATCGGCCACCAGTTCCCAGTAGCAGAAGGCGGCGACCATGCCCACCGCCCCCTGGGCGAAGTTGAAGACCCCGGAGGTGGTGTACGTCACCACCAGGCCGGTGGCGGCAATCGCATAACCAGCCCCGAGCATCACCCCGAACACGGTGTACTGCAAGAAGTTGCTCACCGAATCATCCTGTCCCCCCCGAGGCCCACACTATAGCAATTACGTCTGTTTTAGCAGGTCAGGACCCCGGAGGAACGATGTACTCCCCGTTGCACCGGTAGCCGTTGGTGCTGCTGTTGACGGGTGGGTCGTCGATCCGCTGGTACGTGCCGTTGACGATGTCGCCCACCAGGTAGCAGTTCGACAACGTCTTGGCCGCCGGGTTGACCGGGATGGTGAGGTTGTTCCCGTCGAACGTGGTGATCTTCGACAGGGCCTGCAGCAGCGAGCCCCGGCTGGGGTCCGACCCGGCGTTCTTCAGCGCCTCGGAGAAGAGCTGACCCGACAGCCAGCCGTACAGGGTGAACAGGTCGGGCTGGAAGCCGGGCGCGGCAAAATGGACCCACTTGAGGAACTGGGACACCGCCGGGATGGTGAAGACGTCACCGCCCAGGTACAGGGCGGCGTTCTGGTCCCAGTAGGCCCCTTCGACGGCGGTCGGCCCTCCGGCGTTGCTGACCAGCACATTGCTGTAACTGGCCGCCCCCAGCACCACCTGGGGATGGAAGTTCTGCTGCTGGAGGTCCTTGAGGAGGGAGGATGCATAGATCTGGGGGAGCTGGTCGATGAAGATGATCTTGACCCCGGCGTTCCTCATGGCGATCACGTTCTGGGTGAAGTCGGTCTGGGTCTCGGGGATGCTCTCCACGTAGACCACCTTGTAGCCCTCTTTCTCCAGCACGTACTTCTCCCCGGCCCAGTCGGCCAGGGCCGACGGCTGGTTCGACACGATGGACCCGACCCCGTCGACGTCGTTGGGGAACTTCTGCTTGAAGTACAACAGGGGGCCCGACTGCCAGCCACCGGCGGCGGGCACGGCGGCGAAGACGTTGGGCAGCTTGTCCACCGACTGGTTGAGGGCCACCGAGACGTCGGGCATGCCCGGGTTCTGCTTCAGCAGGAGGCCGCCGTAGTTGTCCTGGAGGGAGAAGCTGCCGACCAGGGCGAAGTCGTTGTTGATGGCGTTCTGGGTCATCTGCCGGTTGCCGGCGCCGGTGAACCCGTCATCGGCGCCGTTGACGGTGATCTTGCGGCCGTTTATGCCCCCGGTGGAGTCCACGTAGTCGGCATAGGCCTCGGTGCCCACCAGCGCCCCCTTGAACAGCCCTCCGACCGACAGCGTCGACACGTTGCCCACGTCCACCGAGTTGGAGGTGATGCCGGTGTGGTCGCTGAAGGCGCTGGAGGGGATCTTCGAGCCGCCCGATCCGCTTCCCCCGCTGCCCGACGAGGAGTTGGTGGAGCTACAGGCCACGGTGGTGGTGGCCAGCAGTGCCACCACCCCCACAGCGACGATCCGAGTCTTCCATGATGCAGGACCCACTGCTCCCCCTTGAAGTCGATGATGCCCCCGACAGCGGGAGCCGTGGCCTCGGTACCGACCGAAACGGATTATTTGACTCTACGTCAGAAACTGGTGCGCGTGTCTAGCACCAAGCGCGGGTCGGTTCCCTAATCCCCTGCTCACTCGGCCTGTTCCACATTGGGACCCACGACCGCCGGCCGAGCCGGGGACGGCCGGTTGAGGGCGGCGAGGCGCACCCCGTCGAGAAAGCGGACCACCCCCATGGTGGTGTGGCGGCAGCGGATGGAGGCCAGTACGTCGAAGGCGTGCTGGGCATCGGGCAGCTCGACGTAGGCCACCGGGGCCCGTGAGGACTCCCGCAGGCGGTCGACGAAGTATCGGGCCACGGCCAGCGGGACCAGGGTGTCGTTCATCCCGTGGAGGACGAACATCGGCGGGGCGGAGGCGGTGACACGGTGGTCGGGGGACGCCTGCTCGAAGAGGTCCGGCTGATCGGCCTTGGACACCTTCATCACCCGTCGTTCGAGCAGCTCGAGCAGTCCCGGCCCGTACGCCCCCGACCGGCTCGGGTCACCGGTGGTGTCGTAGACGCCGTAGAACGGGACGCAAGCATCCACCCGGGTGTCGAGCTCCTCGAATCCCGGCTGCCACTCCTTGTCGTCGGGGGTGAGGGCGAGGAGGGAGGACAGGTGGCCACCGGCCGAGCCACCCGAGACGGCGATGAACCCGGGATCCCCCCCGTACTCGGCGATGTGTTCCCGCACCCAGGCCACCGCCCGCTTGCAGTCGACGATGGCCGACGGCCAGGTGGCTCGGGGGCTCAGGCGGTAGTTGATGGAGACGCAGACCCAACCCCGGGTGACCAGCTCGTGCATCATGGGGACGCCCTGCTGCCGCTTGTCCCCGATCACCCAGGCACCGCCGTGGATGTACACCAGTACCGGGGCCCGGTCGGGCTTGGCCGACCGCAGGGACAAGATGTCCAGCTTGTGGCGGTAATTTCCGTCGCCCCAGTAGTCGATGTTCCTGACCCGACGGATGCTGCGCAGTCGGAACGGGATGGCGATGACCAGGCGCCACCACTTGGTCCACGCCGGCACCGGATCGAAGCCGTCCACCCCGATGGGCCCTCCGGTGGCCCCGTCGAGCGCCTCTTCGACCAGTACCCGGGCCCGGTGGGAGACGACCGCCAGCCTGATCATCCCGATACACGAGGCCACGGCGACGGCCAGTCCCAGCCAACCCGGCCACGTGGCCAGCACCCCGTCGGTGGCAAAGGCGATGGTGGCGGCAACCTCGAGCGCCCCGACCTGGAGGGGGAGCTCGCCCGGGATCCACCCCAGGGCGAAGCTCACCACGGTGAACGGCTCGCGGCGAATCGGAAAATGGGCGTTGACCACGAGCAGCGCGAAGACCATGCTGACTGCGAGGAACACCCAGGCCACCCCTCAATACAACACGCTGTGGCCTGTGATGTGAAGCCAACGGGCCGCTGACGGTCGCCGGGGGTCGGCGGGCCGTCGGGTGGTCGACATAGGGGAGGGAACGGGTATGGAGCGACTGAGCGGGCTGGACGCAAGCTTTCTCTACCTGGAGACCCCGACCCTCCACATGCACGTGGCCCTGGCCCTCGTCTTCGACCCGTCGACGGTTCCCGGCGGCTACTCCTTCGACCGGATGAAGGACTCGATCGAAACCCGCATCCCCCTCGCTCCGGTCTTCCGCCGACGGCTCGTCGAGGTCCCGTTCCGGCTCGGGCACCCGGTGTGGGTCGACGATGCCGACTTCGACATCGACTACCACGTCAGGCTCACCGCCGTCCCCCGCCCCGGCGGCCTGGCCGAGCTGGCCGATCTGGCCGGGGACATCGCCGGCCGCCAGCTCGACCGCAACAAGCCCCTGTGGGAGATGTGGATCGTCGAGGGCATGGCCGGTGATCGCATCGGCCTGATCGCCAAGATGCACCACTCGACGGTGGACGGGGTGTCGGGAGCCGAGCTCCTCTCGGTGCTGTTCGACCTCGAACCGCAGCCCGAAGGGAAGCCGCCTCTACCGGACCATCAACTCGACACCCGGGTGCCCTCGGGTCTCGAGTTGATGAGCCAGGCCATCGTGGCCAGGTCGATGCGACCGTGGGAGATCGCCTGGGACATCGTGCGCACCGGCCAGAAGGTGCTCAACGTGCGCAAGGTCCGGCTCGGGGCCAACCATCTCAAGAACACCGGAAAAGCCGCCCTGCCCCTGTCCGCCCCGCGGACCTCCTTCAACTGCGCCCTGACCAGGCGCCGGAGCGCGGCCTTCACCTCCATCGGCCTGGACGACGTCAAGAGACTGAAGAAGGCCACCGGGACCACCGTCAACGACGTGGTGCTCACCGTGTGCACCGGTGCGCTGCGGTCGTTCCTGTCGGCCGGCGAAGAGCTCCCCGACAAGCCGCTGGTGGCCGTGGTGCCGATCTCCGTCCGGCCTGAGGTCGACAGTGCCCACGGGTCCAATCAGGTGTCGGCCATGTTCGTGCAGCTGCCCGTGGACATCGCCGATCCCATCGACCGGTTGATGGCCATCCACGAAGGCACCGAGGGCGCCAAGGAAGAGTTCAACGCCCTCGGGGCCGACCTGCTGCAGAACTGGGCCGAGCACGCCACCCCCAACGTGTTCGCCAGCGCATCCCGCTTCTACTCGAGGATGCGATTGGCCAACGTCCACCGACCCATCGCCAACCTGGTCATCTCCAACGTTCCCGGACCCGACTTCCCCCTCTACCTGGCCGGGGCCGAGCTCGATGCCGGATTCCCCCTCGGTCCGGTGATGGACGGCATGGGGGTGAACATCACCGTCATGAGCTACCAGGGCGTCCTCTACTGGGGGATGGCGGCGTGCCCCGAGTCGATCCCCCTGGTCTGGAGTCTCGCCGACGCCGTCCCGACCGCCCTCGACCAGCTGCTCGAAGCGGCCGGGCAATCGCCTGCCGTCTACCGGCCCGACACCGCCCTGGCCCCGGGCGGCCCGGGTCAGGGAGCGGCGGCCACCGCCATCGAAGACGCCCCCGAGCACACCGTGATCGGATCCCCGAACGTTTGGGACCCGGGCGAGTAGGGGATCACGGCGTCGAACCCGTCCACCAGGTACGCCTCCGTCTGACCCGGACCGATCACGATGTCGGTCGGGTGTCCCGTGCCGGTGGCCGTCGAATCCGAACTCAACTGGGGCAGTCGGACCGGATTCGACGGGCTCGAGAAAGTGGCCACCAAGATCGGGTTCACCCAGTTGTTGGCGGCGTCGGCCACCAGCACGGTCGCCCCGTCGGAAGTGACGGCCACCGCCGCCGGGTCTGAGATGCCGAAACGATCGAATCCCGTGGCCGGACCGGCGACCCCGGTCGAAGCGGCGATGGGGAGGACGCGCCCCCCGAAGTCGGGCCCCCCCTGGCCCAGCACGTAGACGGTGGCTCCGTTGTCGGTCACGATGATGCCGTGGGGCGAATACACCGACGACACCGACAGGCCGGTGGGGATCGCCGCCCCGGCGGTTGCATCCGAGGTGTCCACCGGGATCACCGCTCCGGGCACCAGGGCGAAGAGGGTGGTGCCGGCAGGGTCGAGGGCCATGCCGAAGATGGTCCGGCCGGCGCCCAGGTCGAGGGGGGTCCCGACCCGGTGGGTGGCGGCGTCGACGGGCACGATGGACGTCCCGCTGGCCGCCAGGATCGTCTGACCGCCGGGCAGGACGACGATGGCGTGTGTGCCTCCCGAGCCCGGGATGGGGATGGGTTGCTCGGCATGCTGGGTGACCAGATCGATGGGGATGATCACGTTCTGGACGGACTCCGGGGCCCCTGACGGGGCGGTGGTGGCCGCCCCTGAGGTGGCCGGAGGCACGCTGGTGGAGGACCCCGAGGGCTGGGAGATGACGCCGTCGCTGGTGACGACGTAGGCCCAGTGTCCGTCAGGCGAGACGGCGATGGCGAAGTCGCCGAGGACCGGCGTGCCCGAGATCGGCAGGGGGATGTCGGCTTCGGCCGTGTTGGTGCTCAGCTCCACCGGCGTCACCGAGTTGGGGCACACCACGTATCCCACCGGACCGGCGGGCGCCAACGACTGGTCTTGGAGGGGGGCGGGCCGGGGCGTGGCGAACAGCGAGCACCCGGCCAGGGTGACAGTCGCCGTGCCCAGCACCAAGATGGCCACTCCCCGTCGTCCTCGACCGCGCCCGCCTGCTGTTCGACCTGATGCCATAGCTGATGGTGACCATAGCGACAGCACCGCCGTCCCAGGGATCGTGGTCGGCCGCCGGCGCCCCGGTGGCCGCCCGGGTCCGCCTCAGGAGTGCTCGAAGCTGGGGACGCCGTCGACTTCGAAGGCGAACTCGTCGACGAAGCACCACCACCACACCTCTCCTGGCTCGTAGGACTGGACCAGGGGATGCCCGGTGTCGTCGAAATGGGCGGTGGCATGGCGACCGGGGGAACTGTCGCAACAGCCGACATGGCCGCAGATCATGCACAGCCGCAGATGCATCCACCGACCCCCGCGGCGCAGACACTCCTGGCAGCCGTCGGATCCCGGCTCGATCTCCCGGACCTGGTCGAGGTGGTGGCAGAACTCTTCGGCTTCGGTCATCGGCACCTCTCCACGGGCTCGGCTCCGGCCGACTCCCGTCCCATCGGTACCGAATCGTAGGCCCCGGCCGGCGGCACCGGCAGGGTCCGGTCCGGACGGGCCGGCCACCGGCGCCGGACGGGTCCCCCGTGTCGCTACCCGCCCGAAGGCCGGCTGACCACGGTCGACCGGACCCAAGGGATCGTGACCTTCGCATGCCGGGTCGAAGCCAGGGCCGAGGCCACGTGGTCGGCCAGGGTCTCGAGGGCCCGGATGTCCTCGCCGTCGAGCTGGCGCGGTCTGGAATGGGCGAGCACCACGCTGCCCACCCGGGCCCGCTGGGCCCACAGCGGGAGGACCACCACCGCTCTGGCTCCTCCGTCGCGCAACGAGGCGCTCCCCACGAACTCCCGTCCCACCGCGTCGCCGCCGGTGTAGCAGGAGCGGATGTCGTCGACCAACGAACAAAGAGAGCCGAGCTCGCCGGCGGTCAGCCGCAACAACCCCGGTTCGAGGGGACCGGCGGCGGCGGCCATCGACGGTCCCTCGGGTCCGTCGACGATCAGGGCGGCGGAGTCCATACGCGAAGCGTCCCGCAGGCATCGAGTCAGATCACCGGGCATGGTGGGTGTGTCGGCCACACCGCTGATGGCGATGGACGCCTGGACGATGCGGTCCCATGACGATTCTTCGGGGCGCTCGCCGATGACGGCCAGCCGGTCGGCCAGCAGGGCGGCGGCGGCCTCGAGTTGCCCGAGCATCCCCGGGGGCAGCGGGGTCAGGGACTCCACGTTGAGGGCGCCGATGGTCCTGGTCCCGATGGTGACCGGGACGCAGATCTCCGACACCACGCCCGGGATCGCCTCCAGGTAGCCGGGGTGCTTCGAGACATCGTGGACGACGATCGGTCGACCGGATTTCCACGTCCGTCCGGTGATCCCGGCGCAGCCCGACATGCCGTCGAGGATCTGCCACAGTCCGCGTTGGGCGATGCAACGGAGCTCCCCGTGTCGTTCGAGGTAGACGCTGGGCATGATCTGGCCCTGCCGGAACAGATGGTCGACCACCACCGAGCACGCCCGGGCGGGCTCGGTGGCCCGGTCGATGGCCTCGGCCAGCCGGCTCTCCGGGTCGGCCGATCCGGCACCCACCGCTCGGACCACCGTCATCTTGAACGACGACCGGTCCGGGGTGACCGGAGGAGCAACCGCCGGCCAGGCGGGGCCGGGTCGGGCCAGGAGGTACCCCTGGACCAGATCGACCTCAGCGTCTCGGAGCACCTCGAGCTCGGTCGACGTCTCCACACCCTCGGCGATCACACTGGTGCCGACCTCGGCGGCGAAAGCCGCCACCGCGCTGACCAGGGCTCGGCGATTCCGGTCGCGGTCCAGATGGCGGACCAGCTCACGGTCGAGCTTCAAGAAGTCGGGGGTGAGCTCGATCACATGGCGCAGGCTCGAATACCCCGCTCCGGTGTCGTCGATGGCGATGCGGACGCCCCGGGACAACCAGGGAGCCAGGTCACGGCGAAGCTCCTGGTAGTCACCGACCGCCTCCTGCTCGGTCAGCTCGATCACCAGTCGGTCGGGGAGCCGGTCGAGGACATCCAAGGCCAACGGGTTGGCCAGCAGGGAGGGGCTGAGATTGACGAACAGCAAGCGGTCGTCGGGTGTCGGGCCGAGCTCGGTGGCCGCCCGCAGGCAGGCGATCTCGAGGTGGCTCCGCAGCCCGACCTCCTCGGCTCGGGCCAACCACCAGTCCGGTGCCCGCAACGGTTGGAGCGGCATCCGGGCCAGGGACTCGTATCCGACGACGAGTTGATCGGCGGCCCGGACCACCGGTTGCACGTGGGCCTCGATCACTCCCGGCTGGCACAGCTCTTCGATGGCCCGACGGGCCGCGACCACGTCGCCGGGCCCCACTTCCAGGAGCCCGGTTCGGGGAGCCATTGCCCTGCATCGGCCACTCACCGCCCGAGCTTGAGCGCCGCCGACGGAAAATCCCGGACCGGGAACCGGATGTCGGGAGGGGAGAGGGCCGGACGGCCCCGGCCCGACGCCCCCTCCGGGGTCCGTTCGGGGCGGTGACCTACGGGGCGGTCGGCTGTATGGGAAACCGCACCGAGACGGTCTCGGACTCCGTGGTGGTGGTGACGGGAAATCCCGACTTGTGGAACACGGCCAGCATGGCGTGGTTCTCCGCCAGGGTCTGGGCGGTGAAGACGGTGATGCCCCTACCGAGGGCGGCATCGGCCAGTTGCCGAAGAAGGACGGTGCCGATCCCATGGTGTTGGTACTCGTCGGCCACCACAAATGCCACCTCCGCCTCCGACGTCGCCGGAGTGCGTTCGTAGCGGCCGACGGCCACGATGCGGTCCCCGCGCTCGGCCACCAGAGCCAGTCGGTCGACGTAGTCGACGTGGGTGAAGTGTTCGATCTCGGGGGGCGACAACACCGGGTGGACGAAGAAGAACCGTCGGTACACCGACCGATCCGACAGTCGGCGGTGAAAGGCCTGCAGACCGGCGGCGTCACCGGATCGGATCGGTCGGATGTGGATCCGGTCGCCCCCGGGCGTGACCATGTCGCTCACCAGGCCGTCGGGATAGCCCTCATCCCGAAGTGTCCCGGCCTCCGGCGCCGGTGGTCCGGGACGCTCGTCGGGCTGTCCAGATTGGTTCACTCCGATGGACCTCTCTTCTGGCGCCAGGGCTGGTCCGCCCGACGCCCGCCGTCCCGATCACCCGGCGTCGGTCCAGCGTGACACAGTCCCGCCGGGGCGCCGGCAATGGACCGAATCCCCTCGCCTCTCCGTCCCGGGTCGGTCTACCGTGAGACCCGGGGACGGTCGCCGGATCCTCGGATCGAGCGGCGGCGTCGGCCGACGCACCCGCCCACCTTTACGGCCGGCTGGTCGGGGTCCGAACAGGAGGCACCACATGGCACCGGAAACCATGAGCGCGTGGGTGGTGGAGATCCCGGGTCCGATCGACGCCCACCCGCTCCGCCGGGTCGAGCGGCCGGTACCGGTCCCGGGGGCCGGTGAGATACGGCTGCATGTGCGGACCTGCGGGGTGTGCCGGACCGACCTTCACCTGGCCGAAGGGGACCTCACGCCCAAACGCCACCAGGTCGTCCCGGGCCACGAGGTGGTGGGGATCGTCGACCGGCTGGGGCCGGGAAGCGGACGGTTCCGCCTGGGGGACCGGGTCGGCGTGCCGTGGCTGGCCCGGACCTGCGGCGTCTGCCGCTTCTGCACGTCGGGCCGGGAGAACCTCTGCACCGACCCGCGGTTCACCGGATGGGACGTGGACGGCGGTTATGCCGAGTACGCGGTGGTCAACCAGGAGTTCGCCTATGCCATCCCCGAACGGTTCAGCGACGAGGAGGCGGCACCCCTCTTGTGCGCAGGCATCATCGGCTACCGGGCCCTGCGCCGGTCCCGACTCCCCGCCGGTGGCCGTCTGGGGCTCTACGGGTTCGGAGGATCGGCCCACCTGGCCGCCCAGATCGCCATGGGCGAAGGCGCCCGCGTCCACGTGCTGACGCGGGCGGCGGCCGCCCGTGACCTGGCCACCCGGTTGGGGGCGGCCAGCGTGGGGGACGCCACGGCCCGGCCCCCCGAACCACTGGACTCCGCCATCCTCTTCGCCCCGGTGGGGACGCTGGTGTTGCCGGCCCTCGAGGCACTGGAGCGCGGCGGCACCTTGGCCATCGCCGGCATCCATCTCACCGACATCCCCCCGCTCAACTACCAACGGCACCTCTTCGAGGAGCGGGAGCTGTGCAGCGTGACGGCCAACACCCGTGACGACGGTGTGGCGTTCCTGGAAGCGGCGGCGGCACTGCCGGTGCGGGTGTCGACGGTGGCCTACGACATGGACCGGGCCAACCGGGCGCTGGCCGATCTGGCTCATGACCACGTCGACGGGGCGGCGGTGCTGGTGAACCCCTGGTGAAGCCGGTCCGGGCCGGATCGACGGCGTTTCGGTCGGAGGCGGCGGCTCGGAGACCGGGCCCCCTTGCCATTGGCACTGAGTGCCAATAACATTCGGCATCAGCGTCGTGTCCAACCACCGGCACCCACGGAGGTGCCGCCCGAGGCGTGCCGGCCCGGAGCGGGCGCGGGCTCGGAACGCCACCCGGTCGAGAGCGAGTCGAGCAGAACCATGAGCGGACGTGTGGAAGGAAAGGTCGCCTTCATCACCGGCGCCGCCCGGGGGCAGGGGCGCAGCCACGCCCTCAGATTGGCGGAGGAGGGCGCCGACATCATCGCCGTCGACGTTCTGGAGGACTACCAGTCGGTTGTCTACCCGATGGCGTCGCTGACTGATCTGGACGAAACAGCCGAGCTGGTCGAGGAGAGGGGTGGTCGCATCGTCACCGGCAAGGTCGACGTCAGAGACCCGGACTCGCTCACCACCGCCCTGAGCCACGGTGTGACCGAGCTCGGACATCTGGACATCGTCTGTGCCAACGCCGGGATCTGCTCCGTCCAGACCTGGGACCAGGTCGATGCCAGGATATGGCAGGACACCCTGGACACCAACCTGACCGGGGTGTGGAACACCATGGTGGCGGCTGTTCCCCACCTGATCACCAATGGCGGAGGCTCCATCATCGCCACCAGCTCGGTGGCGGGCATCAAGGGACTCCCGTTCGTCACCCCGTACGCCGCCTCCAAGCACGGCGTGGTGGGCATCGCCCGGTCGATGGCCCACGAGCTGGCCAAGCACCGCATCAGGGTGAACACCGTGCATCCCACCGGGGTCAACACGCCGATGCTCCAGGGGCTCGGCGGCCTCGATCCCCTGCTCAGCCGGGATCCGGAGCTCGGCGGCATCTTCCAGAACACCTACCCGGTCCAGACGGTGGAGCCCCGCGACGTGAGCGAGGCGGTGGTCTATCTCGCCTCGGACGAGTCCCGCTACGTGACCGGTCTCGAGTTCACCATCGACGCCGGAGCCACCATCCGGTGAGTGGGGACGGGGCGCGGTTCCCGACGAGGACAGGAATCCAGCAATGAAGAACCCATGGTTCGAAACGGTGGCCGAGGCCCAGCGTCGGGCCAAGCGGCGCTTGCCCAGGTCGGTCTATGCCGCCCTGGTGGCCGGGTCCGAGAAGGGCCTCACGGCCAGCGACAACGTCGAGGCGTTCACCGAGCTCGGCCTGGCCCCCCATGTGGCCGGGCTGTCGGCCAAACGCGATCTCTCGACCACGGTGATGGGTCAGCCGATCTCGTTCCCGGTGGTCATCTCCCCCACCGGCGTCCAGGCCGTCCACCCCGACGGCGAGGTGGCGGTGGCCCGGGCCGCCGCCGCCCGGGGGACGGCCATGGGGCTCAGCTGCTTCGCCAGCAAGTCGATCGAGGAGGTGGCGGCGGCCAATCCTCAGGTCTTCTTCCAGACCTACTGGATCGGGGACAAAGAGGAGATGATCCAGCGGATCGAGCGGGCCCGGGCCGCCGGAGCGGTGGGCCTCATCGCCACCTTCGACTGGTCGTTCTCCAACGGACGCGACTGGGGGAGCCCGGCCATCCCCGAGCGCATCGAGTTCAAGACCGCCGTGCAGTTCGGGCCCGAGGTGCTGGTCCGGCCCCAGTGGCTGCGGGAGTTCGCCCGCACCCTCTCGGTTCCCGATCTGACCGTACCCAACCTGGGCCGGCCCGGTGAGCCGTTGCCCACCTTTTTCGAGGCCTATGGCCGGTGGATGCAGACCCCGCCGCCGTCGTGGGACGACGTGGCCTGGCTGCGACAGCAGTGGGAGGGTCCGTTCATGCTGAAGGGCGTGACCCGGGTGGACGATGCCAGACGGGCCGTCGACCTCGGAGTGACGGCCATATCGGTGTCCAACCACGGCGGGAACAACCTGGACGGCACCCCGGGGACGATCCGGGTGCTGCCGGTGATCGCCGACACCGTCGGCCACCAGGTCGAGGTCCTGCTCGACGGCGGAGTGCGCCGGGGCGGCGACGTGGCCAAGGCCCTGGCCCTGGGGGCACGGGCGGTGATGATCGGGCGTGCCTATCTGTGGGGACTCGCCGCCAACGGCCAAGCCGGCGTGGAGAACGTCCTGGACATTCTCGCGCGGTGGCCTCGACTCGGCGGTGCTCGGATTGGGTCACGCCTCGATCGACGGACTCTCGCCCGCCGACCTCGTCATCCCCCCCGGTTTCACCCGCACCATGGGAGCCGGAGACCAGGCCTGATCAGCCGGGCCCTTCGATGGCGGCGTCCGGTGCGGTCCGGCCATCACCGTCGGTGGCCATGCCTCCGGACCAGTACCACGGTCGGCCAGATGGCGATGGCCGCCGACAGGACCAGGGCGACGCCGATCCCCGACTTTCCCGAGCCGGGCACGAGGAGGCCGATCAGGGCGACCGAGGCGACCGACCACGCCGCCACCGCCCCGACCACCACGACGGGGGTACCGATGACGTGGCTGCGACCACCGAACGAGGACCAGGGTTGATCGAGATCGCTGTCGGGTGCCGGGCCCCCGGCGACCTCCCGGTCCGGGGGCGTATCGCCGGACCGCTTGGCGAACAGCAGGGCCACCGGGGCGGCCCACCGCTCCAGACGAAGCACCAGGTCGGGGTTCCTCGAGATCAGGAGGTTGCTCCCGATGGCGAAGACGACGTAGAGGATGAATCCCACGTGGGCCAGGAACCCGATCGGGATCAGCAGGATCAGGATGACCACCCGCGCCACGTTCAGCCCGGCCCTCGACAGGTTCCGTCGGGCGGTGGGTGCGTCGGGATCGGCACGCGCCGCTCGGGCCAGAAGTTCGGTCCCCTCCCGCCGCTTGCCGGCGGCCCGTAGGGCGACACCCAGGTTGTTCAGAGCTGCGTAGTTGTCCGGCTCGATGGCCAACGCCTTCCGGCTGGCAGTGATGGCCGCCTTCCAGTTTTTCGTCCCCAGGGCCACGAGGCTGGCGGCGACCCAGGTGGCGGCGCTGTTGGGAGCCAACCGGATGGCGGCCTGTGCGGCGTCGTCAGCCTGGCGGAGTTCGCCGATGAGGGGGAGGGCCTGGGCCAGTCCGATGTGAGCGTTGGGATCCCAGGGAGCCAACCGGACGGCCTCCCGGGCCGAGGCGACGGCCTCGTGTCCCAGCCGGGTCCGGTCGGCGCCGGAGCTCTGCCGGGCCAGCGTGGACAGCGCCGTGCCCCGCAGGCGGAATCCGATGGCCGATTCCGGAGCCCGGCGGATGGCCTCATCGGCCATCTGGGCGGCTTCGGACAGACGGCCCTCGCCGTAGAGGGCGCGGGACCACTCGCAGAACGGGCGCGGGTCCAGTGGCACCAGCGCCGACGCTTCCCGCGCCCGCTCGGCCGCCGCCTGATACCGCCTGACCCTGATGAGGGCGTCGGCCTCGGCCAGGAGGGAGACGACCCGTTGGCCGGAGTCGGTCACCGAGCCGCCTAGCGGTATCGGCGCTGCCGCAAGTGGGCGGCCAGCTCGTCGTACTCGCCGGCGGCATTGGCATAGCGAACGTGGTTGCGGGCCGACTCGAACCATGCCGCGGTACTGGGGCGGGTGGCGGCGATGGCCGCCCGGAGCTGGTCAGCGCCGATCGGCTGCACGTTGGAGGTGCGCAGGGCCTCGCCGAGGGCCCGTTCGGCGGCGTCCTCGCACACCAGGCGAAGGTCGGCACCGGACATCCCGTCTGTCGCCCGGGCCAACTCGTCGAAGTCGACGGGTCCGAGCGGACGGTCGGCGAGGTTGGAGCGGAGGATGGCCGCTCGGGCGTCGGCATCCGGCGGCAGGAGGAGCATGGTCCGATCGAAGCGCCCGGGGCGCCGCAACGCCGGATCGACGTCCCAGGGTTGGTTGGTGGCACCGATGACGAAGATGCCTTCGTTGGACGTCTCCACCCCGTCCAGCTCGACCAGCAGCTGGGCCACCACGTTGCGGGCCGAGCTCCGGCCGAGGTCCATCCGGGAGTGACCGATGGCGTCCAACTCATCGAAGAAGAGCACGCACGGAGTGTTGCGCCTGGCCATGTCGAACAGGTCATGCAGCTGCTTCTCCGAATTGCCCAACCACATGTCGAGGATCTGGTGCAGGCCCACCGTGACGAACCGGGCCCCCAGCTCGCCGGCCACGGCCCGAGCCAGAAACGTCTTGCCGCATCCGGGCGGCCCCCACAACAGGAGGCCTCCCCGTAGGTGGGCGCCGTAGGTCCGCCGCAGCTCGGGATTGCGCAGCGGGGCCAGAAACGACTGCTCCAGCCGCTCCTTGACGTCGTAGAGGCCGCCCACGTCGGCCAGGGTCACCGGCTCCAGATAGCCGGCATCGGCCAAAACGTCATGGAGGAACCGGTCCCAGTCGGGCTCCTCGGATGGCTCCCCCGCCACGGCGCCGCGCAAGATCGGCTCGCCGCCCATCGGTCCGGGGGCGACCGGTGCCGGCCCGCTCCGGACCGGGACATCCGGCAGCGGGCCGGACAGCGACTCGTGCATCCGCTTCCAGCCCGGGGCCCGGGGGTCGCCCAGCACCTCCCCGACCCGGGCCGCCATACCCAGGGCCTCGACCTGATCTGGTTGGGCGTGGAGCACCGCTTCGAGGTGGCCGAGGGCGTCCTGCGGCCGTCCGGCATCGATCAACAGGCCGGCCAGATGGGTCCGGAGAGCGGCGTTGCCGGGCTCGGCCGCGACCGCGGCTTCGATGGCGCGGATGACGTCGGGTTCTGGTGCCATCTGGTCATCATCGTATGTCGGCGAACCCGGGGTCCCGTCGGCCCGCCCGGGGTCGGTAACCCGGTCGGCGCCCCCGCCCGGGTGCTGGTATGGCGAGCCGCCACGCGCTAGGTTGCCCTCTTGCGCACCACTATGGAATTGACCCCTTGACCGAACAGAGCCGTGCCTCGGGTGGCGAGAGCGCAGCAATCGACGCCGAAGTGGCCAAGCGGATGAGTGAGGACGGGTTCGCCGTCCTGGGTCGTCTGGACCCCGCCCTCCACTCGAAACTGTTGCAGGCTCTCGACGCGGTGGGAGAGGCTCACCGAGACGACTTCACGGAGCTGGGGCTCCACCTCCTGTCCTGTTTCCACGCCGACGCCGATCTCATGGACATCGTCGACTGGCCCCCGTTGCTGGCGACCATCGTCCAGCTCCTGTCGCCCAACGTGTACATGCACCACAGTCATCTGGACATCCATCCACCCATCGAACAAACCCCCGGCCACCGGTGGCACCGGGACGGTGGTGTCCAGGGTCGGGAGATGGGGCTGATGCCGATCGACCAACCGCGACTGTCGGTGAAGGCAGCCGTCTTCCTCACCGATGTCCTCGAGCCCGACGACGGCGCCATGGAGCTCGTCCCCGGCAGCCACCGCGATGCGACGTCCCGTCGGACCGAGGTGGGCCCGGGCGAGGGCGTGTCCCTCACCGTGCCGGCCGGTACGGTGGCGCTGTTCGACGCCAGGGTATGGCACCGGCGACGGGACAACATCGGGAAGAACACCCGCAAGGCCCTGTTCTTCGCCTACACCTATCGCTGGATCTCGACCCGCGAGGAGCCGTCCGAAGGCCTGCCCGGTTGGGCCGACCTTCCCCCGGTGCGCCGGCAACTGTTCGGCGATCGCACCTGGGATGCGTTCTACCCGGCCCCGGGTGAGCTGCCGCTCGAACAGTGGAGCGGAAAACCAGCCTGACCGCGGTTCGACCCGAAGCTCCCGGGGGATCCCCGAATCCGCCGATGGGCAGCGGTAAATTCCCCCGTATGGCAAGGCAACGTTGGAATCTGGATGAGAGTTCGTGGTCCGATCCATCTCAGGTGTTCACCGATACCCAGAGGGTCGACCTGTTCAACGACCCGAGATGGGAGAGTTCGACGCACTCCTCTTCGAGACGGTCGGTGGCTCTCAAGACCCATGACCATTCGGAAAGGACGGCCGGCAAGGCCTCCTCTTTCTGGCGCCACCTGGTGAGGCGGGGAGCCCACAGCCGCGACTGACCTCGACGTCTCCGGGCGAGCCGGGGCCGGGAAGTCAGGAAGATTGCCGCTCCTCGTCGTCCGACCGGCATCGGCCATCGGTTCCCGACTGCCGGATTTAGGCAAATATCTTGACTATCAAGATCGTTTGACACAGGATGGGGCTGGTGGACGACCCGGACGCCCCCACCTTCGTCATTCCCACCCTGATGCGGTCGGCCCGGGGGGCATACGCCCGCTCCATCCGTGCCCAGCTGCACGCCGTCGGCATCCACGACCTGCCGAGGAACGGCGCCGTCATCCTGGCCCGCATGGACGGCACCGGCGGTCCCCGATCGGACCTGCCGTCCGAACTCGGCGTGACCAAACAAGCCGTCAGCCAAGTGATCGACATCCTGGTCAACCGGGGTTATCTCGAGCGGAGGGCCGACCCTGACGATCGCCGACGGATCGCCCTCGAACTGACCGAACGCGGCCGGCAGGTCGAAGAGGCGGTGTTCCGCGGCGTGGAGGCGGTCGATGTCCAGCTGCGAGATCGCGTGTCGCCCGAACAGATCGAGGCCATGCGTTCGGTGCTCCTCGCCCTCACCGACATCAAGACGGCCAGCCTGGCCGCCGGGACCGGGCTCAAGCGACCGGCCCGCCAGTTCCGTCATTTCAGTCCGATCTTCCCGGTGCGGAGTCTGGCCGACGCCCTGGCCCACTACTCGGCCCTCGGGTTCAACACCCTGGCCGACGCCGATGGCGATGGCTACGGCTTCGCCAACCGCGACGGCACCGGCCTGCACCTGGCCGCCGACCCCGAACACGATCCTTCCCGCCATGGGTCGACGTATCTGTACGTAGCCGACGCCGATGCCCTGTACCGGGAGTGGAGCCAGCCGGACATCGGTGGCCGCACGCTGCCGGTCGGACCTACCGACTACAAGATGCGCGAAGGATCGCACATCGACCCGGACGGGAACGTCATCAGATTCGGTTCGCCCGACGAGGAGTGAACCCACCCAGACCTGCAGTGTCCACCATCCACCGTTGAAAAGGACAGGCCACCGAGATGACAACACCGAGGGCCCGTAGTCGGAGCCGGTTCATCGATCCGTCGATCGATGCCTATGCCGCCGCCCATTCCACCGGGCCGGATGCTCACCAGCTCGAATTGCAGCGCATCACCCACCAGAGGACCGGGCCGGCGGCGGGCATGCAGATCGGCGACGACCAAGCGGTGCTGATGGAGACGCTGGTTCGGGCCATGGGAGCGAAACAGGCGGTGGAGATCGGTACCTTCACCGGCTATTCGGCTCTGGCGGTGGCCCGCGGCCTCGGACCGGACGGGCACCTGCTGTGCTGTGACGTCAGCCAGGAATGGACGGCCATGGCCCGCCAGGCATGGGAGGAGGCCGGCGTGGCCGATCGGATCGAATTACGGATCGGTCCGGGCCTCGAGACCCTTCGATCGCTGCCATCGGACCGACAATTCGATTTCGCCTTCATAGACGCCGACAAGACGGGCTACCCCCTGTACTACGAGGAGGTCCTGGCCCGGCTGCGGCCCGGGGGTCTCATGCTCCTCGACAACATGCTGCAGGGAGGTCGGGTCGTCGACGACACGGTGGCCGACGAGAACGTGGCGGCCATCCGCACTCTCAACGACACCATTGCCGGCGATCCCCGGGTGACGGTGGTCCTGGTGCCCATGGGTGACGGTGTCAGCTTCGTCCAGAAGATCTGAAGGCCTCCCGAACCCCGGTCCGGCGCCGACGGCTGCGGGCCGCCACCGGAACGACGAACTCCCGACCAGTCGTCAACGGATCTCCGCATGCTTCCCGCCCGGGTCCCGGGGGGACAACTCCGGGGCCGGTCAGGACCCCGGGGAGCGACGGCCCAGGCCCCACTTCGGTCTGAAGGCGATCACCCCTCCCGGACTGCCGGACGCCGTGCTGCCCACCCCCATCACCACCGTGTCGCCCGATATGGCGATACCGCTCCAGCACCAGTTGGGCAGGCCGAGCGAGGCCACCACCGCCCCGGTGGCCGCATCACGCACCTGGGCGACGGGACTGAAGACCTGGCAGCTGAAGGTGAACCCGTCGGCAAACGTGGTGGCCCCGAAGGACTGGGCGTTGTCGGCGTCCCACAGGACCTTGCCGTTGGCGGCGTCGATGGCGAAGAAGCTCGGGTTCTCTATGGTGGTATCGCCGGGAGACGAGGGCTCACACAGCGAACCGCCGTAGTCGCCGATGGCCGTTGCCCCGTAGATCGTGGTGCCGTTGAAGGCCGGGCTGCCGATGAACCCGCCCGCCCCTCCGCCGAATACGACCCGCGTCGACCAACGGATGGCTCCGGTGGCGGGGTCGAGCGAGACGTAGGCGCCATCCTTGCCGAATGCCCCGAGAAAGTCCGGGGTGCCGTCGGCCGACAGGCCGGCGTTGGTCCCGACTTCGTCGAAGTCGCACCCGGGATCGACGCCGACCACATCGGTCGACCAGCGCAGCTTTCCGTCGGTGGCTCCGAGGGAAAGGACCATCTCGGCGGTGGTCGTCTCGGTATTGGAGCCGTTGCAGTCGGCCACCGTGAAGACCACGTCGTCGAGTCCGGGGAGATAGGTGCCCGACGACCAGACGTTCCCACACCCGTCGTCGAGGATCTGCCCCGACGGGGAGACGTCGGTCTGGTAGATCCACACGGGATCGCCGGTCAACAGACTGGCGGCCACGATGTACCCCCGTTCGTCGGCCTCGCCGTCGGTGTCGACGCCGATGTAGACGTTCCCGTCCTCCACGATGGGCGAGGAGAAGATCCTGGTCTGGTCGGTGGTGGGCGACGGTGGCATGGAGGGCATGCCGTCGTAGACGTGCTTCCAGAACAACGACCCGGTCCCGGCGACCAGGGCGTAGAGGGTGAACCCGCCGCCGAAGATGACCAGGGCGGGATGCGACCTGCCGGCCGGCTCGTACCACGCCGACGAAGTGACCAGGCCCCCGTCTGATCCTTGATTGCGGGGGCTCTCACCGGGGTAGGGGGTGACCGCCGTCTGGGAGTCGAGCTGATAGGACCACCGCAAGGTCCCGGTGGCCAGGTCGACCGCATAGAACTTGGTGTCCCACGACCCGAAATAGGCCACCCCGTCGACGATGGTCGGGGTGGCCGTCACCGTGTCCCCGGTGGGGAAGAACCAGGCCTCGTGCAGGGTCCCCACGTCGGCGGCATCGATGGTGGTGTGGGTCACGAAGTCGTGCTCGGGGCCGTTTCCGAAACTCGACCAGCTATTCCGGCCCCAGATGGCCGGCTGGTGCCCCTTGGTGCCGGCGGCTCCGGCGGCTGGTGCCCCCCAGCCGACGGCACAGATGGCGAACACGGCGGCGGTGCTGCAGGCCAGGACTGAACGGCGCAGTCTTCTTCTTCCTCCCGTGGTCATCTCACCGGCGCCTGCTCACCTCATTCCCCCTCCGAAGGACTCTCCGGCGTGGGCAACGGCGTGGGATGGTTCGGGAACGGGCAGATCTCGACGCGGCTGGGGACGCACACCGTGGCACTGGTGGGGAAGGCGAAATGACCGGCCACCGTCACCGGCGGGTTGGGTGACTTGCCGGCCCCGAAGGTCACCTTCATCAGCCGTCCGTTGAAGTCCTGCGGACCGCAATTGCTCAGCACCCCCGAGCACACGATGTGGATGTCGATGAAATACAGGGTCCCGTCCGGGGCGAAGGCCATCCCGAAGGGGTTGAAGCCATCGGGATCGGCCCCGAAGTCGGAGAGCGACTCGCCGGGGACCCCGGGTCGGGCCACCGGTTGGCCGGTGGAGCTGAACCACTCGACCACGTCATCGGTGCTCCCACCGCCGAAGATGGAGGAGATGGCGTAGCAACCACAGGTCGGATCCCTGGCCACCCCCATGGGGACGGGCAGATGCTGACCTGGCCTGGAAGAACACCGACGAGGAGATGTCGGCCCGGGGATAGACGCCACCAGGGCACTGGGAGGCGCTGGTCGGGAAGGACGAGTGGTCGAACTCGAGGACGTCACCCGGGAAGCCCCCGGTCGACGACCCGGCCTGGGGCACCAACAGGTTCCCGTTGGCCATGGTGGTCATCATCCCGGGCTGAGCCAAGCCGCCGGTGCCGTCGTCGTGGTCGGCCCCCACCCCCCCGAGGTCGGGCCGTAGAGGATGCAAGAGGTGGTGTAACAGGGTGCGAACCACTCGATCAACCGACCTGAGGTGGGGACCGGGAACGCCCCCTGGGCCGTGCCGATGTCGTTGGCGAAGACATTGTGCTGAGCGTCGACTGCGCATCCCGTGTAGGTGGCCTGACCATTGTAGATGCCGGTCGGAATCGGGTGGCGAGTCTTCACCGGGGAGATCCCGGTGCCATCCGGTAGGGACCGGGGACGTAGAGGGTCTTGCCGGTGAAGTACCCGTTGGACGTCGTTCATCTCTTCGCTGATCGCCGGCTGTTTGAACGGATAGGTCGGAGGGCCTCCGGGATTGTGCTGGCTCTCGTTGGTGGGGTCGGAACCTCCCACCCAGCGGCCCGTCCCGTCATTGAGGAGGCAGACCTGACCGTTCAGATCCCACGGCGCCATCAACTGGCCCTGGCTGCGGTTGGCCGACTCGTAGTAGTCGACCTCCTCGTCCTGGTCCCAGTAGACCAGGTAGCCCGACCGGGGGGCGGAAGAGGTCACTGCCGATTTGCGAGCGGTGGCGGCGGTTGCGCTGGTCGAGATGCAGGCCACCACGACCAGCAACGGGATCAATCCGAGCACCGCCAGCTGGGGGCGCCAGGGGCGGCCCCAGCCCCCTGCCGCCCTCGCGCCGGCCGTCTTGTTGGTGAACGGCGCCGTCATCGCCGAACCCTCAGGCCTTTGGAGTCGGCCGATGCCGGACCGGACCCCAGGGCGTTCTCGGCCGTCACCGTGAAGGCGTAACGGGTGCCGTGGACCAGTCCGTTCACGGTGGCCGATATCGACCCACCACCGACGTCCACGGTGGGCCCACCTCCCACGGTGGTCACCACGTAACCGGACACCGGAACACCACCGAGGCCGACCGGCGGAAGCCAGCTGACGGTGGCCGAGTCACGGCCGGAAACGGCGGTGACCGAACGGGGCGGTCCGGGAACCGCCGGGCCGGCGGTGAGATTGCGCACACAATTGTCGGCCGTGTCGGAGATGAACAGCGAATTGCCTCCGGCGAAGGCCACCCCGAGCGGCACCGACAGGGCGGCACTGGTCCCCGGGGCCGGTGCTCCGATACCGGCCGGACAGCTGACGGCCCCACCGCCGGCAATGGTGTAGATGTCCCCGGTGGTCATCGGCTGCCCGTAGAAGGTCCCGGTCGCCGCGGCCACCACCCGGACCACGCTGTTGGCCGAGTCGGCGAAGATGACGTTGCCGGTGGGATCCACGGTGACCCCGGCGGGGGCGGAAAGCTCGGCCGCCCCGGCCGGGCCGCCGTCGCCGGCCGAGCCCTGGCTGCCGTCACCGGCCAGCGGGTAGACATCGCCGGCCACCATGGGCACTCCGTAGAAAGTTCCGGTTGCATCGGCCACCACCCGCACCTCGTTGTTCTCGTAGTCACCGACCACCAGGTTCCCGAACCGGTCGACGGCCACGCCCACCGGCAGTTGGAAGGTCGCATCACGGGCCGGACCTCCGTCGCCGGTGTTCCCCGGGGCCCCGGTGCCGGCCACGGTGTAGATGTGGCCGGCGGTCATCGAACTCCCGTAGAAGGACCCGGTGGTGCCGGCGACGACCCGGACCCTGTTCCCGTAGAACTCGGTGAAGACGATGTTGCCGGACCCGTCCACCGCCAGGTTCTCGGGGGCGTTGATCTCGGCCCGGGACGCGGGCCTACCGTCACCGTTGCTGCCGATGGCTCCGGTGCCGGCGATGGTGTAGATGCTGCCGGCGGTCATCGAGCGTCCGTAGAAGGTGCCGGTGCTGTCGGCCACCACCCGGATCCGGTTTCCGGCGAACTCGGCGATGAGCAGATTGCCGGCCGCATCGAAGGCCAGCCCGGAAGGGGCGTCGATCTCGGCGCTCGGGCCGCTGGTTCCGTCCGGGCCGGTCCCCGCCGTCCCGTCTCCGGCCACCGTGTAGAGGTCACCCCCGGCCATGGTCCGACCGAAATACGACCCCGAACGGACGGGCACGAAGCGGACCCGATCGTTGTTCTGGTCGGCGACGGCCACGTCGCCGACTCCGTCGGCGGCCACTCCGGTCGGCAGGTTGAAGACGGCGTCGGCGGCCGGACCCCCGTCACCGGAGAACCCACCCAGAGCGCCGGTGCCGGCCACGGTGTCGATATCGTCGGCCTTCACCGACTGGCCGTACTCGGTGCCGTCGGCCGCGGCGATCACCCGGACCCGGTTGTTTCCCGAGTCGGCCACCACGATGTTGCCGTGGGCGTCGACCACCACGTCGCGGGGCGACGAGAGGGCGGAGTCCACCGCCGGACCACCGTCACCCGAGAACCTTGGGCTACCGGTTCCGGCCAGCGTGTAGATGTCTCCGGCCACCACCGGCAGCCCGTAGGCGGTGCCCGACTCCTCAGCCACCAGCCTCACCCGGTTGTTGCCGTAGTCGGCGACCACCAGGTTCCCGTGGGCATCGACGGCCACGCTTTCGGGCATGTCCAGCTCGGCGCCGGAAGCGCCGGTACCGTCGCCGGCGTAACCGGCCCGGCCGTCACCGGCCACCGTGTAGATGTCGCCGGCGGTCATCGACTGCCCGTAGAACGACCCGCTGGCCGCGGCCACCACCCGGACCTGGTTGCTACCGAGGTCGGCGATGACCAGGTTCCCGTGGGCGTCCACGGCAATGCCGGTGGGTTGGTCGAGCTCGGCGCCCACCGCGCTGGTACCGTCGCCGGCCTGGCCCGCCGTCCCATCGCCGGCCACCGTGTAGATGTCACCGGCGTTCATCGACTGGCCATAGAACGAGCCGGTGGTGGCGGCCACCACCCGGACCACGTTGTTGCCCGAGTCGCAGATGACGAGATTTCCCGAGCCGTCCAGGGCGATACCGGCCGGATAGGCGAGCTGGGCGCTCGGCGCCGCACCGCCGTTTCCGGCGTAGCCCCATGTGCCATCGCCGGCCACGGTGGTGATCTGGCCGGCGGTCACCGGCGTTCCCAGCAGCGTGCCCGTCGCCGTGGCCACCACCCGGATGCGGTTGTTCTGGTTGTCGGCCATGAAGAGATCGCCGCCCCGGTCGACGGCCAGCCCGTAGGGCCCGTCACACGAGGCATCGGCGGCCGGCCCTCCGTCCCCTCCGTACCCGGACGTGGCGATATTGCCCGAACAGGCGGCGTTCACCTCACTGCCGGAAGCGGCCAGGGCCCTGACCACCATGAGCGTCCCGTCGCCGATCTCGAGGCCGCCCGACGGTGTGGTGGCCAACGACACCGGGTTCTGCGCCACCGTGGTCCCCTGGCCGGAACCGGTCCCTCCGATGGCGGTCAGGACGGGTGAGGGTGAGGCGGCGAACGACAGGCCGGCGGCGATTCCCGCGGCACTGACGACCACCACCATCAGGACCACCGGGACCAGACGGCCACGACGCCGCCGGTTCCCGGTCATCACCGAGGCGGCCGAGGACGGCCCGGGTCGGCACTGCATCGGCCGGATCGTTCGATCCCCGATGTCCGACGGCCATCTCTCATCGGATCCCCCACGATCCGATCCCCCTGTTGCCACACGCTGCCATTGTTCCAGAGCCGAGTGGCGTCTGCTCATTGACGTCATATCCAGGCACATTGCCGTTGTCCGGGAGCGATCCGGCCGACCGGCCCGCTGGTACTTCGACCTCAGCGCTCGATCATCCGCATCTGCTGTTCGTTGTGATGGTCCCCGGCGGCGGGGGAGATCCTGTTTAGTCGATCGAGTTGGACGGGGCTGAGTCGGATCTCGTCGGCACCTACGTTCTCCTCGACCCGCGACACCTGCTTGGTGCCGGGGATCGGGGCGATGTCGTCGCCCTGGGCCAGTAGCCAGGCCAACGACACCTGGGCCGGCGTGCACCCGACCTCGGCGGCGATCGACCGGACCTCCTCGGCGCTGCTCAGGTTGCGCTGGAAGTTCTCGCCCGTGAAGCGCGGGTTGGCCCGACGAAAATCGGTGTCGGCCAAATCATCGATCGAGCGCACCTGCCCGGTGAGGAGGCCCCGGCCCAACGGAGAGTAGGCCACGAAGCCGATGGCCAGCTCCCGCAGTACCGGCAGTGTCCTGGCCTCGGGGTCCCGGGTCCACAACGAGTACTCCGACTGCAGGGCGGTGATCGGATGGACGGCGTGGGCCCGGCGGATGGTGTCGGGTCCGGCTTCGGACAGCCCGATATGGCGGATCTTGCCTTCGGCCACCAGCTCGGAAAGCGCTCCTACGGTGTCCTCGATGGGTGTGTTGGGGTCGACCCGGTGCTGGTAGTAGAGGTCGACGGCGTCCACACCCAGCCGTCGGAGTGATCCCTCGAGGGCGAGGCGGATGTTGGCTGGTGAGCTGTCGAGGGCGCCGGGACCTCCACCGCGGTGGGAGATCATGCCGAACTTGGTGGCCAGCACCACCTGGTCACGCCGCCCGCTGATGGCCCGGCCGACCAGTTCCTCGTTGGTGAACGGCCCGTAGACCTCGGCGGTGTCGATCAACGTCACCCCCAGCTCGAGGGCTCGGTGGACGGTGCGGATGGACTCGGCGTCGTCGGTGCCAGCCCCGGTGTAGGCGGTGGACATCCCCATGGTGCCCAGACCGATGCGGGACACCTCGAGGGTTCCCAGGTGGATGTGCCTCATGGTTTCGCTCTCCTCTCGCATCGTCCTGTTCACGAACGGCGGCGACCCCGGCTCCTGCCGTTGGCCGGCCGACCACTGCCGCCCGCCCGAATCCGTCCTGCGGTTGGACCCATCCAACCAGGTGGGGCGGCCGGTGGGTATTCGCAACCGGATGGCCAGCAACGCTAGGGAGCTGTCTCGGCCCGGTCGGTCCAACCGCACTGCGAGTCGACCTCGACCCAGAAGGTCCCGGTGTCGTCGTAGTGGTCGGTGCCGTGTCCGCCCATCCCCTCGGAGTGGGCACCACGGTCTCTTCCCGAGCCGTGGATGTCGGTGACGAAGGTGCCCGGTCGCCCGAGTGCTCCACAGTTGAAGGTCCAGTTCTCGTCCCAACCCCGGGCACCGGGCGGGACAGTGAACTGCGGTCCACGTCCGGTGCCCGATCCGGACCCGGACCACAGGACGACGCCGGTGGCCGGCAGGGCGGCCGTCGCCGTGGGAACCACGGCCGGAGGGGTCGTGGTTCTGGGTCCTCCCACCGAGGTGGGGGGTGGCGGAGCCGGAGTGGAGCGTGTGGCCGTGGGGCCCGCGGTCCTCGAGATGGCCAGGGCGATGATGGAGATGGCGAACACGGCGGCGATCACGCCGCCCGTGATCCAACTGACCCGGTCGTCGTTCCGCTTCCGGTCATCCGATGGCCGAGCCTTCGGCTGCCCCCCGGGCGGAGGCCGCCGGCTGGCGGGGTCCGACCGCCAACCTGGTCCTCTTCGGGTGTCGCTCATCGCTCCGCCTCCTGCAAATGAGTCCCACGGAAGATCTCATCGGGCCGAACCTGTCGCCCGATGGACACCGCCCCCGGCGGCCGGCCCTCCATAGCCGGGACCCCTGGGCCATCCTCGGGTCACCGACACGGGCGACCCGGAATACCGCGCACAATACCGTGGCCCTGGTCACGCAGCCATTGTCTGTCGAGACGGCCGGGACGAACGGGCCAGAGAAGTCGTCGTCGCTCCCCCGACCGCAGCTCGAACTACCTGGTCAGTGTGGTGAGGCCAGGACAGGAGAAGGCGGCCGCCCCGGGTGCGAGCCCTCACTCCCGAGTGTCGTACGCCGCCCAATCGGGCTTGTCCATCACTTCCCGGAACCGCTGGAACGGCCACGGCCATGCCGAAGGGATACCGCTCTCGTCGAGATACCAGCTCCGACATCCGGTGGCCCAGATGGTCCGCTTCGTTGCTTCGACCCGGGCCGTTTCAAATTCCTCGAGTGCCGCCTGGGTGGCGCTGATCTCCCGGCAGCCACCCGACCGGATCCGGTCGACCAACTGCAGGATGTAGGCCACCTGCAACTCGGCCACCTGGATGAGGGAGAAATTGCCCACCGGTCCGTTGGGTCCGTTGATCATGAAGAAATTCGGGAACTCCGGTACCGAGATGGCCAGGTAGGCCCGGGGTCCGTTGGCCCAAGCCTGGTCGATACTCCTGCCGGCTCTCCCCGTCACCACCATCGGTCGGACGAAGGCGTCCGCCCGGAATCCGGTGGCGAGGACCAAGACGTCGAGTTCGTGCAGCCGGCCGTCGGCGGTGCGAACGCCGCCGGCCTCCACGCCGACGATCTTGTCGGTGACCAGTTCGGCATTCGGCTGCTGGATCGCTTCGTAGAAATTAGGGGAGATGATGAGTCGCTTGCAGCCGGCCCGGTAGTCGGGCCTCAGGCGTTCCCGTAGCACGGGATCGGAGACGTTCTCCTCGAGGTTCTTGCGGCAGGCATCCTCGATCATGTGCATGCCGGGCGACTCGGCATCCACGACCGTGCCGGAAAACAGGTCGAAGAGCCGCGACAGATCAGCGAATTGTTCCATCAGGAGCCGGGGTTCCCGGCGGAACGATTCCTGCTCCTCGGGCGTGTAGGCCGGGTTGGCTGCCGGCATCACCCACTGGGCGGTGCGTTGGAACAACTCGAGCTCGGCCACTTGTCCCACCACCGCAGTCACGATCTGCACGGCGGTCGAACCGGTTCCGATGATCCCGACCCGCTGGCCGTCGAGAGCCACGCGGTGATCCCAGCGGGAGCTGTGGAACATGGCACCCCCGAAGGACTCGAGTCCCTCGATGTCGGGATAGTTCGGGTGGTGGAGGACCCCGGTGGCGGCGATCACCACGTCGACGTCGTCGACGCCACCACGGCTGGTCGTCAGATGCCACCGACGGTGGCGACGCTCACAGCTCACCACCTCGTCGCCGAACCGGATGGACCTCGTGACGTCGTAGCGCAGAGCGACGTTCTCGAGATAGGCCTGGATCTCTCCGCCCGGCGAGTAGATGTGGCTCCATTCGGGATTCTGGGCGAAGGAGAACGTGTAGAGGTGGGAGGGGACGTCGCACGACAGTCCGGGGTAGGTGTTCTCCCTCCAGGTGCCGCCGACACGGTCGGCTTTCTCGTAGACGGTGAAGTTGGTGATCCCCGCCTCGGTGAGCTTGATGGCCGAGAGGATGCCGGCCATCCCCGCACCGATGACGGCGAAGCGCAGTTCCGGCTCCACCTGCCCGGCCCCCGTTGGATCCGGCTCACTCATGCCCATGCTCGACTCCTCCACGCTCCGGCCAACGCTAGGAGCTGACACCGGAGTCATCCAGTGCCGGCTCGATCACCCGGCCGACGGGCGGAGGCGCCGCTCGGGCCGGGTCCGGTGCGGGCGCTCGTATCAGAAGATGAAGGGCACGAGCATCTTGGTGGAGCGCTTGTACCGGGGGTAGGAGTCCGGAAATTTGGTGGCCATGAAACGCTCTTCCCTCACCGCGCTGAAGACGAAGTACCCCCCGATCAGCACCACCGCCACCAGCCAGTAGAGGCTCACGGCGATGGTCGTGCCCACCGTGGCCAGGATGATCCCGGTGTAGATGGGGTGACGGACCCGGCGGTACGGGCCGGTGGTGACCAGTTCCGGGTCGGCCTTTTCCGTCATCGGCATCCCCCAGTTGCGGCCCAGATAGACCCTGGCCCAGACAGCCAGGGCCAAGCCCGACACGAAGACGGCAAGGCCGATCCCTTGCAGCCATGGGTCGTGGACGTTGGTGGCATGTCCGAGAGCCCTGGAACGCACCAGCAGCAGGACAATGAGGATCAGGGCGACCCGGATCCCGGCGAAGCGGGCCCATGGCGTCCGCCCCTCCTTCACCCCGCTGGCGGCGGCCAGCCAGTAGATCCAGAAGGCGACCCATCCGACGAGAATGGCGACGTCGACTACCCCCATGTCAAGACCGTCGGGGCCCCGGCGACGGCGTGACCCCGTCCGCCGGGCCGCTTTTCACCACCACCAGTCCGACCATTACCATCTCCTCTCAGGGGTAGACGCTAATGGACGGCATCGATCACCTACCGGCAGTTGCCCGGGACCGTCCGGGGCGCCGGAGGCCGGGGCCGGGTCTTGACCCCGTAGCCGGGTACGGGCAATAACCTGCGGTCATGGAAGTCCTGACGATCGGACAACTGGCCCACCAGGCCGGAGTCAACGTCGAGACCATCCGCTACTACGAACGGCGGGGCCTGCTCCGGGAGCCACCTCGGACACCTGCCGGCTATCGGCAGTATTCGGCCGATGACCTGTGGCGTCTCCAGTTCATCGCCCGAGCCAAGCAGTTGGGATTCACCCTGGCGGAGATCGCCAGGTTGGGGGCAGGAGACGGCGCCTCGGTCGAGGGCGTCCTCGAGATCGCCCGCTCCAAGATCCAGATGCTGGATGAGCGTCAGCGCCAGCTATCCGATACCCGGTGGCGCCTCACACAGCTTGTGACCCGGTGCCAGGACCCGGACGGTGAAGACTGTGTCGGTCTCCGGATTCCTACCTGATCGAATCTTCGATTTCCTGGACGAGTTGGGGTCGGCCTCTGGCCCCGACCAGTCGTCGGACCGAAACGCCTTGGCGGAAGACGAGAACGGTCGGGATCGATTGGACCTCGAATCGGGCGGCCAGTTCCGGATGCTCATCGACGTTCACCTTGAAGATGTGGACGCGGGGGACCTGCTGGCCGGCGATCGAATCCAAAGCTGGCGCCATCACCTTGCAAGGTGGACACCACTCGGCCCAGAACTCCACCACCACCGGAAGGTCGGCCATTGCCATCGTCTCGTCGAAGGTGTAGCTGGTCAACTCGGGCACCCTTGTCGTCATACCTGGCTCCTTTTCAGTGGTCTCCCGGAACCATACGGTCCGTACCACGGTCCGGAGTCAAGGGGCCGGGCCATGGAATGGCGCGACCGTCGACCCGCCTGAGGTCAGGGTCGATCCTGCCCGTGACCAGCGAGAAGTTCGAGGGTCTGGTCCCTGACGGCGTCGGAGGCCCCGAGGTCACGGAGGACCTTGGCCGCCACCGAGTCCTCATCGCCCAGCAAACCGAGGAGAAGGTGTTCCGTTCCGATGTAGTTGTGGCCGAGCTGCAGAGCCTCCCCCGCCGCACCACGAAGCGCCGCCTTGGCCCTCGGGGTGAAGGGCAGCTTTCCCTGCTCCGGATCGGCGGACTGCTTGATGAGGGCCAGAACCTGCTCTTCCACCATGGACTTCGAGATGCCGGCTACATCGAGCACCCTGAAGGCCAGGCCGTCGGTGACCTCGAACAGCGCCAGGAGAATGTGCTCGGTCCCCACGAACCCGTGGCCCAGACGACGGGCCTCGATTTCCGAGCGGGCGACCACCGTCCGTGCCCGATCGGTGAACCGCTCGAATGTAGGTACATCCAAGGTGAACCGCTTGTGGGCCGCTTGCTTGCTGACACCGAGAGCGTTGCTGATCTCCGACCACGAGTGTCCACTGCGGCGGCACTGGTCGACGAAATGACCGAGCAGAGCGTCTCCGACCTGCTCCAGACCACGAACGGTCTTGAGCGCCTCGGACAGTTGGGCCAGGGCTTCGCCACCGGGGGCGTCGGCCGTCACCCCGTCGATCAGTGCCTGCAAGGTGGGGGAAGGTGTCACCCGTCAACCTTACATTGACGATATGAATTCGTCAACCGCACATTGACGAATTCAGCGTGGCAATCCTCCTCACACCGTCGGGCGGTAGTAGTGGTCCTGCTCGAGATCCTCGAGCAGGCCGGGCCCGATCGGCTCCCACCCGAGCAGCTCCCGCGTGATGGTGGCGGTGGCCGGGCTGTCCAGGGCCACGAAACGGCCGAGGAAGCTGAAGTGCTCGGCGGCATCGGCGGGGGCCACCGACTCGACAGGGATGTCGAGGTGTCGGCCCATGGCCGCGGCGATCTCCCGGAAGGTCACGCCCTCGTCCCCGACGGCGTGCAGCACCGAGCCGGCCGGGGCCGCCTCGACGGCCCGACGGGCCAGGCGGGCGGCGTCGGAGCGGTGCACAGCCGGCCACCGGTTGTTGCCGTCACCCACATATCCGGCCACGCCCCGCTGGCGGGCGATGCCGACGAGGGTGGCCACGAACCCGTTGTCGCCGTCGCCGTGGACCGTCGGGGGGAATCGCAGCACCGACGACCGGACGCCGATGCCTCTGAAGGACAGGGCCAACAGGGCGGTGGCCGCCCGCCGCCCGGCTGGACTGGTCCGAACCTCGGCTCCGGGCACCAGCCCGTCGTCCTCGGTAGCCGCCCGCCCGGTCTCCAACCCCAGCATTCCCGAAGCGAGCACGAAGGGACGGTCGGATTCGGCCAGGGCCGTCCCCATGGCCTCCACGGCCCGGCGGTCGGCGGCGGCCGCGGCGGCGAAGTCGCCGCCGAAGGCCACCTCGTGCTGGAAGGCCAGGTGGATCACCCCGTCGGAGTCCCCCGCCGCCTTGGCCAGGCCGTCGGGGTCGTCGATGTCGCCCCGCTGCACCGTGGCCCTGGCCGCCTCCAACGATTGCGCCGAGGCCTCCGAGCGGGCCAGGCCGACCACCTGGTGGCCGGCTCCCAACAACTCGGGGACGACGGCCGAACCGATCCAGCCGGATGCGCCGGTGACGAAGATTCTCATGATGATCCCTCCGGGAAACGTTGATGTCAGTAACTGTCATCAACCATAGACGGGACGTCAGTGACTGTCAACGCTAGGATCGAGATCATGGGTCGCTGGCAGCCGGACAGTGGCGGGCGGCTGCAGGAAGCGGCGCTGGCTCTGTACTCAGAGCGGGGATTCGACCAGACCACCGCGGCGCAGATCGCCGCCCGGGCCGGGCTGACCGAGCGCACCTTCTTCCGGCACTTCGCCGACAAGCGCGAGGTGCTCTTCGGCGGCTCTGCCCATCTCCAGGAGCAGATCGTGAACGGCGTGGCCGGCGCCCCCGCCGCCGATGGTCCTCTCGACGCCGTTTCCCGGGGCCTCGAGGCCGCCGCCACCATGCTCGGTCAGTTCCGCCGGGACCTGTCCCGCCAGCGCCAGGCCGTGATCGACGCCAACCCCGAACTGCGGGAGCGCGAACTGGCCAAGTTGGCAGACTACGCGGACGCCGTCGCCGTCACCCTGCGCCAGCGAGGCACCAGCGAACCGCAGGCGACCTTGGCCGCCGAGACGGGCATGACCATATTGCGGGTAGCGATCCAGCGGTGGGCCAGCGGGGACGACCAACGGGACCTCGTCGCCATCATGAGCGACTCCGTTGCCGAGCTGCGGACGGTGGCGGCCCGCGGCTGAGCCCACGTCCCGGGAAGACCTCCCCCTCGGCCTGTCGCAGGGCGTCGGCGGACAGGCGGTCCGAAAAGCCGGCCCCGGGCACCTCCGGCCCGGCCGGCAAACCCGGCCCGGCTACCGATCAGTCCTCGGAAAGAGCGGCAAAATCCTGCTTGGCCTTCTTGTACCACGCCATCCCCTGAAGGGGATGCCTCCACCTCCCCTTCATCTACTTCAGGGCGACCTCGTGGGTTTCATCGCCCGTCGAGACGATTTCGTTCAAATGCCTGTCTTGCGCTTTGATCACTTCGTCAGCGGTCTCCCCGTGGTGGGCAAGATCGCACGGTCCGCCGAGCTGCCTACAGGTCATCGTTTTCATGGGTCCGGCTCCTTTCGCACCACTTTGACGGGCGACGCCCCACGGATGCGACAATGAGGGGCGGTCACATCCGAGGTGCGGAGCACGTCAGTAGTGTGTGACCATCTCGTGGGTGCCGCCATGGACGTGACCGATTTCGAGGCCGAGCGTCCCCGGCTGACGGCGATCGCCGTCCGGATACTGGGGTCGGAGGCCGATGCGGACGACGTGCTTCAGGAGGCCTGGCTGCGGCTGTCGGCCACCGACGGCATCGACGACCTGCCGGCCTGGCTGACGACGGTCGTCACCAGGTTATGCCTGGACCAGTTGCGCAAGCGACGCACCAGGTCTGACGTCGAGGCGTCGGCCGAGCCGGTGCCGGTCGACCCGGAGGCCGACGCCCTGCTGGCCGAGCGGACGGGTGGGGCGATGCAGGTCGTCCTCGACACCCTGGCGCCGGCCGAGAGAGTCGCCTTCGTGCTGCACGACGTCTTCGGGTATCCCTTCGACGACATCAGCGCCATCATGGGGCGCTCGGCCACGGCCGTACGCCAGCTGGCGAGCCGGGCACGGCGCAAGATGCAGGGGACACCGGAGCCGGCCGGGTCCCGGGCGGCCCGGGCCGAGGCCCGGGGCGTCGTCGAAGCATTCCTGGCCGCCTCCCGGGGTGGCGACCTCACTACCCTGCTGTCGTTGCTCGCTCCCGATGCTTTCATGCGGGCCGACCTGGTCGGGCAGCAAATGGGCACAGATCCGGCCTACGACGGCGCGGCGGCGGTGGCCGCCCGCTTCAACGGCAGCAAAGGGGCGGTACCCGTCACCATCGACGGCGAACTCGGAGCCGCCTGGATCATGGCCGGGAAGGTCAAGGTGGCCTTCGCCTTCCATGTCGAGACCGGTTTGGTGCGGGAGATAGAGCTGATCGCCGACCCTGACGTGCTGGCCACCCTGGACGTGGTGTGGAGAGGGGTCCGGAGATCCTGACCGGCGTGGGCCGTCGACCGTGGGACCCATGACGGTCACCGCTGCAGTTCGGCCACCTGACCCAATCGGCCCAGCTTGTGCGGATTGCGCATGGCGTAGATCCGGGTGATCCGATCGTCTTCGATGACCAGACTCACCGCCGTCACCTCGCCGCCGACATCGACCCGGAGACCGGGCATCCCGTTGAGCCAGGCCGGGGTGGCCTCGAGGTCGGGGAGCTCCACCGCCCGGGCCAGAAAGGCCGACACCCTGTCGGCTCCGATGATCGGCTTGCGGGCAGCCGGCGTCAGGCCACCGCCGTCAGCGATGGCCACCACGTCCGGGTCCAGCACCTCCACCAGTTCCCGCATGTCGCCGGAGGAGAGGGCGACCATGAACTTCTCGACGATCGCCTGTTGCTGGGCTCGGTCCACCTGCATCCTCGGTCGCCGGGCGGCGACGTGCTGGCGGGCCCGGTGAGCGATCTGGCGGACGGCCACCGGTGTCTTGCCCACCACTTCGGCGATCTCGTCGTAGGGCGTCTCGAACACCTCGTGCAGGACGAACACTGCCCGCTCGGCCGGACCGAGCGTCTCCAACACCGTCAGCATGGCAATCGAGACGTTTTCGGCCAGCTCGGCGTCATCGGCTACGTCGGGACTGGTGAGCAGGGGCTCGGGTAGCCATTCCCCGATGTAGTCCTCGCGCTGTCGGACCACCGTACGCAATCGGTTCAGGGCCAGACGGGTCACGATCCGGACCAGATAGGCCCGGGCCTCGCGCACTTCGGTCTGGTCCACGTCGGCCCACCGCAGCCAGGTCTCCTGGACGACGTCCTCGGCGTCGGCCGCCGAGCCGAGCATTTCGTAGGCCACCGTGAACAACAGACGGCGATGGGCGACGAACGGGTCGTCGGTCATGACGACGAGGCTACGGCGAGCGGCTTCAGATCACAGGCGGCCGAAAACTCCTGCGAATCGATGCCCATGGCCACGTTGGAGCGGGCCATGAAGTTGGCCAGGGCGATGAAGGAGGTCAGCTCGACCAGGGCGGCCGGGCCGAGAGCCTTCAACAGTGTGGCCGACAGTTCATCGGTGACGGTCGGCGGGGTCTGCGTCATGGCCTCGGCGTACTCCATGACGTCCCGCTCCAGCGGCGTGAAGACGGTCGACACCCGCCGGCACCTCACGCGCCTTGGCCACGTCGAGTCCCCGGTTGTGGGCGTGGAAGTAGCCGAAATCGAGGCAGAAGCTGCAGCCCACCAGGCTGGCCGTCGCCATGTGGGCGAACGACTTCAGGTTCTCGTCGCACCGGTCCCACTTCTGGGCCTTTCGGCCGACGCCGAAACTGAAGTTCACTACCTTCCGGTTGTGCCACACCCCCCCGACCGGCTCGGGCACCCCACCGAACATCTTGCGGGACATCCGCTCGATCACTGCGCCATAGATGCCGGTGAGTTCGGCCGGTGGGATCCTGGGACTGCTGGACATGATGTCTCCTTCGTTTTGCTGGTCCTCGGCATGAAGACACCGGCCACGGGGGGAACGTGACATCCGACCGCCACTTTCTTGCCGATACCATGGCGCGGTGGGTCGTCCCGACTCGAACGGGTGTCGATCGTCCTTCCGAGCCGCCACCGCCCTCCTCGCAGCGGCGGCCATCGTGGCCGGCTGCGGTGGGGCCGGCGCCTCCCCAACGCCCACCGATGCCTCCTCCAACGGGGCTCCGGTCGTGCGCCCGCTGGCCGTCGTCGATGCCGCCACCCAGGTCGCCCAGACGGGGGCCGGTGCGGTCGGTTACCGCCAGGTGGGGACGGGCAGCCCGGTCCTGCTGATCATGGGACTGGGCGGGTCCATGGACGAGTGGCAGCCGGACTTCGTGGCCACCCTGGCCAGCGATCACCGGGTCGTCATGTTGGACAATTCCGGAGTGGGCGATACGGCCTCTGTGGCCCCGCCCCTCAGCATTCCCGAGATGGCCGAACAGACCAGCGCTCTGATCTCGACGCTCCGACTGGGGCCGGTCGCCGTCCTCGGGTGGTCGATGGGGGGCATGATCGCCCAGGCCCTGGCGGTGTTGCATCCGGCCCAGGTGTCCAAGCTGGTCCTGGCCGCCACCCAACCCGGTACCGGCAACGCCGTTCCGATTCCCCCGGCGGCGGCGGCCGCCGCCGCCAGTTCAGATCCGTCGGCGATCCTGTCGGTGCTCTTTCCCCTCGGCGACAGCGCCGCGGCCCGGACCTACGTAGCCGGCATACTCCGCTATCCGAACTCCTACCGGGCGTCGAGCACCGTGGTCGCCGCCCAGGGGGTCGCCATCGATCAGTGGATGGCGGGACAGGATCAGGCGGGGGTGCAGTTCGCCAGGGCCCGGCTTCCCCTCCTGGTGGCCGACGGCACCTTGGACCAGCTCGACTCGAGGGCCAATGATCGGTCGCTCGCCGAGCATGGTCCAGGGGCCGAGCTGCTCCTCTACCCCGGGGCCGGACATGCGTTCTTGTTCCAGGACATGGCGAGCTTCCTCCCGGCGGTCGAGCGGTTTCTCCGATGAAGCCCGACCGGTCGCCACCGCCGAACACGGGGTGGGGATGCGTCCAGCCTCGCCCCAGCAACGTACGCCTGGAGAATGTTTCGTTCCAACGCTTCCTAGTAGGAGCGGCCGATGAGCGCCGTCAAGGTGGAGTCGTCCTCACCGACCTGGGCCAAGGTGCCGTCGGCTCGCTGTAGACAGCGCACACTCAGCGAATCGGCGGCCAGGCGGTCTTCGCCGTCGGGACCCAGTGCGGCCACCGGCAATCGGGCGAACCCGGTTCGGCCGGCCTCGACCGCCTCGTCGATGGTGGCGACGTCGACGGTACGGGAGGCACGGAACTCGGCCGCCTCGACCGACAGGTCGTCGGCCACCGTCGAGAGGACCCGGTCGACCTCGGTGATGACCCCGGCCAGAGGGACCGGCTCCTTGGTCATCAGGTGCCGGGTGACCAGGGTGACCCGGCCCTCGGCGAGGTCACGAGGGCCGACCTCCAGCCGGACCGGCACTCCCTTGCGCTCCCAATCGACCGAGCGGCGACCGAAACCCAGATGGAACCGGTCGTCGAGGCGGACCCGTCGGCCGGCCGCCCTGAGCTCGGCCGTCAGGGCCTCGGCCGCCGTGCGCACCTCTGGATCATCCCGGACCACCAACACAATGACCTCGGTCGGGGCCAGTGCCGGGGGGAGCCGGAGCCCGAAGTCGTCGCCGTGGGCCATGACCAGGGCGCCGAGCAGCCTGGTCGACACCCCCCATGACGTCTGCCACACGTAGTCGAGGGAGCCCGTGTCATTGGCGAACTGGATGGAGAACGCCCGGGCAAAGTTCTGCCCCAGCTCATGGCTGGTCCCCATCTGGAGGGCCTTGCCGTCTCCCATCATTCCCTCGCATGTCCATGTCGTGATGGCGCCGGCGAACCGTTCTCGCTCCGTCTTGTGCCCGGTCACCACCGGGACGGCGCAGATGTTCTCCATGGTGTCCACGTAGACGTCGTGGAAGATCCGCAGGGCGTAGTGGCGGGCTTCGTCCTCGGTGGCGTGGGCGGTGTGCCCCTCCTGCCACAGGAACTCGGTCGTACGCAGGAGGATCCGGGGTCGTAGCTCCCAGCGGACCACATTGGCCCACTGGTTGATCAGGAGCGGCAGATCGCGATAGCCCTGGATCCACTTGGCGAAGAAACTGTTGACGACCGTTTCGCTGGTCGGCCGGACCACCACGGGCTCCTCGAGCTGCTTGCCCCCACCATGGGTCACCACCGCCAGCTCGGGGGCGAACCCCTCGACGTGCTCGGCCTCGAGCTTCAGGTACGACTCGGGAATGAACAGCGGGAAGTACGCATTTTCGGCCCCGGTGGCCTTGATGCGGTCATCGAGCTCCTTTTGGAGCAACTCCCAGATGCGGTAGCCCCAAGGGCGGATGACCATCGTGCCCCGGACCGGTCCGTTCTCAGCCAGCTCAGCGCCGGCCACGACCTCCTGGTACCAGCGGGGGAAGTCGTCGGTCCGGGAGGTGAGGCCACCCTTGTTCTGTCCCTGTCGAGGGGACTGGTCGGCGGTGGGGTGCACGGCCCGGGCAGACTACCAACCTGACGTCGAGTACCTGGCGAGCTTCGAGACCCGCCTGGTGGGACCGGTGGGTGCGGCCCCGGGCCACCTCCTCCGCCTCGGACCGGCCAGGTCCGTCTCACCAACCCGGGCTCCCCCGCTGTGGCGGGCAGCGGAACCGGCGGCCACCGGGCGTGGTCCCTCAGGTTGACCAGCGGCCACCTGCCGGGGGGCCGACATCGAGCCCATCCCGTAACCTGGATTCGACCCGATCGTCGCCCGGTCCGGGGGCAACGATCTGTGGTCGAGATTTCTCTCGCACCAGGACAAACGGCACTCCAACCCAGGAGGTAAACGATGGACCTCGAGCAGACGCTAGAGAAGATTGTCGAGCACGCCCACGAGGAGCTCCGCATCGTTCGCAAGCGAGCCGAGCACAAGACTGCAGCTCGCGACCACGGCAGGGACTACCACGAAGCCCAGACCGCCGCCGATCGCTTGGACCACTACGCCCACCTGGTCCGCCGGCTGCACGATGCCGAGTACAAAGATGGCTGGCGACACGAGAGTCTCAATGAGAACGGCTAGCTGACGCTTCTCCCGGCGGTCGCTCACTGGGGCTGTTCCCGGACCACATCGGTCGGGTTCTTGTCGTCGCGTAGTCCGAGGAAGCGCGGCTGTCGTAGCCGAGCGTCGTTCGTCCACTCGGCAAAGGCGATCTGGGCGACGATCTCGGGCCGCGTCCAGTGCACGCCGCGGGGGCTCGGTGGCGGGTCCGCAAACGCCGGCTGAGCCGTTTCCAGCTTCCGCAGCCTGCTACCCAGCTGGTGGAGGGTCGACTTGGAGTAGCCGGTGCCGACCTTGCCGGCGTAACGGAGCAAGCCCTGCTGGTAGTAACCGACGAGGAGGGCGCCAAAGTCCGCCCGGCTGCCGGCGGGGTCCGTGTAACCGCCGACCACCAGCTCCTGTTCCCAGAGGCACTTGAGCTTCAACCAGTCCTTCGAGCGGCCGGCCACGTACGGTGCGTCGGCGCGCTTGGCGATCAGCCCCTCCCAGCCGGATCGGCAGGCAGCGGCGAACCGCCCTTCAGAATCGTCTCGCCAGGCCTCGGACACCTGCAATGCCGGACCCGACCGAACCGTCTCGGTGAGCCGGTTGCGGCGCTCGACGAGTGGCCGGTCGGTGAGCTTCTCCCCCTCGACCTCGAGCATGTCGAAGACGCAGTAGACGACCGGGTTGTCGGCCACCTGCTGCGGAGACGGCCCGGTCACCCCGAGACGCTGTTGGAGCCGGGTGAAGGACGTCCGGTCGCCGTCGTAGGCCACCACCTCGCCGTCGAGCAGGAGATCCCGCGCTTTTTGAGCGGCCACGGCCGCTCGGACCTCGGGGTAGGTGGAGGTGAGGTCCTTGCCGGTCCGCGATTCCAGTCGGACATCGCTGCCCACTTTGCGGGCCACGCAGCGCTCACCGTCGAACTTGCGCTCCAGCAGCCAATCGCCGCCGAAATCACGACGTTGCGTCAACGTCGCCAGCATCACTGGGATCGCCATGCCACTATCGTTTCACGAGGATCTCGTGATCCACCACGTCAGGTGGGACGGACCTCGGAGGACGTCAGAAGACCGTGCTCCGGGCGGCCGGCGAACGTGGTGCACCGGTCACCGCCGACAGGTGAGGCGACGGACCGGTGGCCGAGAGCGGCTGGGCAAGGTCCTCCAGCGAGCGCTGCTCGGCGTCGACCCCGAGGAAGATTTCGACGGCTCCGCCGATGACCATCACCCCGGCCCCGATGAGATACCCGACGAACAGCCTGAAGTGGTCCTGCCCATTGCCGATGAGCTCGCCGTAGAGCCAGGGGCCGAAGGCACCGAAGCTCTGGGCGATGGCGAAGAAGACGGCGATGGCCTTGGCCCTGACCTCGACCGGGAAGATCTCGCTCACTGTCAGGTAGGCAGAGGATGCGCCGGCCGAAGCGAAGAAGAAGATCACGCACCAGCATGCGGTCTGACTGACTGCGTTGAGAACGCCGGCGTTGAACAACACGGCGCTGAAGGCGAGGAGGGCGCCGGCCAGAATGTAGGTGCCAGCAATCATCTTTCGACGCCCGATGGTGTCGAACAGATGCCCGATGGTGAGCGGGCCGATGAGGTTTCCCAGGGCGAAGAAGATGAAGTAGTAGGCGGTGTCAGTGGCCGGGACGTTGTAGATCTTGGTGAGCACCAGGGCGTACGTAAAGAAAATGGCGTTGTAGAGAAACGACTGGGTGATCATGAGGGTGGCGCCGAGGATGGCCCGTCTCGGGTAGTGGACGAAAAGGGTTCGGGCCAGAGCCACGAAACCGATACTGCTGGCCGGGGAGATCTCGATGGCCTTGGACTCGTCGACCTCGCCGAGAGTGCCGCCACCATCCCTCACGCGCTGTTCGATTTCGTCGACGGCGCTTTCGGCTTCCTGTTCTCGGCCGTGCATGAGGAGCCACCGCGGGCTTTCGGGCAGGTTCTTGCGGACGAACAGGATGACGAAGCCCAGCGCCGGGCCGAACAGGAAGGCCACCCGCCACGAGTAGCTTACCGGGAGGTGGTCGACCACCAGGATGGTGAGAACGGTGGCGATGAGGGCGCCGCCCCAATACGTGCCGTTCACCGCGATGTCCACCCGTCCCCGGTACTTGGCCGGGATGAGCTCGTCGATGGCCGAGTTGATGGCCGCGTACTCGCCACCGATACCCATGCCGGCGATGAACCGCGAGATCCACACCCAGTAGGCCCAGCCGGGCGAGTGCCCGAAGGTCAGGGCGGTGAGCACGCCTCCGGACAGGTATACGCCCAGGGTGATCATGAACAGGTTGCGTCGGCCGAACTTGTCTGACATCCGGCCGAAGAAGAGGGCCCCGGCCACCTCGCCCAGCAGGTAGACGGTGCCCACCGCGAAGGCCACTTCCGACGAGGACAGGTTGAGGGCCTGCTGTTGGCTTATGAGACCTTCGGCGTTGCTGGCGATGGTTATTTCGAGGCCGTCCAGCACCCAGGCCACACCGAGGGCGAGGACCAAGCGGGTGTGGAACCGCGACCAACCCAGGCGGTCGAGTCGGGCCGGGATCAGGCTCCGGATCGTTCCTTCCGGTGGACGGTCCCGATTCGGCCGTCCCGGCGCCTCCGTGCTGATGGTTGCCACGTTGCCCTCCCCCTTCCGACCGACCCTCGACGCCTTTCATTACCCAGGGTTTCCGTTCGCCACACACTCCCGGGGACGTGGCCGGCTCGAGCGGCTGAACGGTGCCGGAGCTGGCGACGGCTTGGTGGGCGACTCGTCGCGCGAGTCTCCGGATGCCATGGGCCGAGGTGGGCGACGACGCCTCAGCCTCCGGAGGGGCCGAGGCACTTCGAAGCTGCGTCGAGACCCCGGAGCGGTCTCCCCACTCCTACAGGGACTTCAGCCAGTCCACCAGGAGTCGGTTCACCTCGTCGGCCCGTTCCTGCTGGACCCAGTGACCGCACCCGGGAAGGATGTGGCTGCCCCGCAGACCCGGCAGCGTGTCGGGAAAGCGGGTGATGGCCCTGGCTCCCCACATGGTCGGACCGTCCTTCTCCCCTCCGATGAACAGCGACGGGACCCGGATGGGGGCACCTCGCCACGGTTGGAGGTCCCGCCAGTCCCGGTCCACGTTGCGGTATCGGTTGAGGGCTCCCCGGAATCCGGTCCGCTCGAACTCCTCGACATAGAACTCGAGGTCTTCCTGTGAGAGCCAGTCGGGAAGCCGGTCGGGGGCGGGAAAGCGGTCCCGCATCATCTTGCCGCCGGCCACGGTGGCGGTGCTGCCTCCGTCGGACGCCGACCCCACCCCGTCGGCCGACGCCGCCACATAGATGCCGAGCAGCCACGATCGCACATCGAGCTCGGCCTCCCGCTCAGCCCGTCCCGGCTCCTGGAAGTAGTTGATGTAGAACTCCTCATCCGGGCCGGCCAGCCTTCCCATTTCGGCGAAGGCTTCTGTGGGCCGTCGGTGACCCGGAGGGCTGTAGGGGACGCTGAGCATCGCCACCGCCGTGAAGGCGTCCGGCCGCAGCAGCGCCGAGTGGGCGGCGATGGGCGCCCCCCAGTCGTGGCCAATGATGACGGCCGATGAGCTGTGACCGGTCAACGCCTCCACCACCCCGAGGTTGTCGTTGACGTGTTGGAGCATCCCGTAGGCCTCGACCTCGAGGGGAGCGGAGGACCTCCCGTACCCCCGGACATCGATGGCCACGGCACGGAACCCGGCCCCGGCGATTGCCGGTAACTGGTGACGCCACGAGTACCACGACTCGGGGAATCCGTGGACCAGCAGGACCAACGGACCCGACCCCTCCTCCACGCAGTGGATCCTCGTTCCCCGGGCGTCTACGACCTGGTGCTTCATGGACCAGAGGCTAGGTGAAGGACCGGCACCACAGCCTGGATCGGGCGAACAACTTGACCGGTGCCCGTCCAGACGAGACACTCCGCGCAACCCGTCGGACGACGCCCCCGGGCGACACTCCCCGACCGCCGGCCGGTGAGGTGAAGCGCTCCAGCTACGAGCGGGGAATGACGGTGACCAGCGTCTCGGACCCGTCGGCCCCCACGATCTGTACGACCAGGGGAAGTCTGGGCGGCTGGGCGTCGGTGAGGATCGAGGTGGGGTGCTGGATCGAGTGGCGAAGCACCACCGGAAAGCGTCCGTCTCGACCACCCACGCCTACCGACGCTTCGTCGGCGTGTTCGTCGTACTCGATATAGGCCAGCGGCATCTGCTCGGCTTCGAAGGCGTCGCCGAACTCGGCATCCAGCAGCTCGATCGTGACGTCATCGCCAGTTCGTACCTTGGTGAGTTCGTCGAGGAGCCCGTGCCAGTCTTCCCTGGGCCGCTCATGGATGACGTCTCGGACCCGATCTCTTGCCGGCCGTGCCACATTGGCATTTTCGCGCCTGGTGCCACCGCGGACAAGTTGGCTCGAGCGCCAGTATGGGCCCGGCTCGACTGACCGGACCGTGAGGGTTCAGTCCAGGCCGCAGCGGTTTTCGTCCCAGTAGGCCTTGACGCGAGTCGGTCGTCCGGCGAGACCGGTGGCTTTGAGCTCTCGGCGGATGGCGGCAATGGACTGCGCCTTGCCGGTGAGGCAAAGCGAAGCGTCGGGGTGGGTTCCCAGGAGATCGATGACGGTGGCGGACAGTCGTTCCAGATGGGCGGAGTCGCTTTGTGGATGGAAGAGACTGGCTGATCGCAGGCCGATCGCCTCGAGGGCAATGCGGGACCCGTCGGGGTCGGTTACCTCGAACAGTTCGGCCACCGGCTGGTGCCCGGGGTTGCCGCCCCGCCGGGCGGCAGCAAGCGCGAAGGAGGTCTCGTCACCGACGAAGAGGGTCGGACCGGCCAGGTCGTCGAGTTTGAGGGAGCTTCGCGGCCCGAAAATCTGACAGCGGGCCCCGGGGTTCAGACCCCGGGCCCAGGTTGATCCGGGACCAGTCCCGTGCGTGTAGGCCGGCAGGGTGGTCGAACCTCTGACGGTGTCTCAACCGATGGGGGTGTAGGTCCGAGTGGTGAACCCGGCGGGATCGATCCGCAGTTGAGCCTTGTCCCCCACCGTCCAGATGGCCTTGCGCAGCGAGTCGCCGGCCAGTTCGATGGTGCGGAAGTTGTCGCGGTGATCGGTGGCGGCGGTGACTTCCGCGTTTCGAAACAGCATTCTCGAGGTGGTGTCGGCCAGCACCTTGGTGATCCGGGTCATGGCGGCTCTCGTGGTCTCGTCGGTAGGTGGCAGGCCGGCGACCATCCGGCTGCGGCATGTTGGCCATCGCCACCGTCTGGCCAAGGATGGCCGTGGCTCCCTACCGCGGCCGCCACCCAATCCGAGGCGCCACGCTGCTTGCTTCGCATCGGCCGTCGCCACGCAGAACATTAGTTAATGCATGAACTCACCCTAGGACTTAATCACTTAAATGTGCAAGTCATCTGGACAAGGTGATTACTTCACAGGTTAAGCGATCCGGTACCATCGGGGCGTGCCGACAGGTGTCCCGAAGGGCCCGCGCTCCCTGGATGCGGAGGAGCTTCGCTCCTGGCAGGCCTTCCTACACGTGGCGGTGCAGATCAACGCGGCCCTGAACGCTCAGTTACGGCGTGACGCGGGGATCAGCCATTTCGAATATGCCATGATGGCGGCGCTGGCGGAGGCGCCCGAGCGAACGCTCAGAATGAGCACCCTGGCCGGACGGGCCGAGGGCTCATTGCCCCGCCTGTCGCAGGTGGCGACCCGCTTAGAGGGAAAGGGGTGGGTTCGTCGGTCTCCCGACCCGAGCGATGGCCGATTCACCCTGGCCACTCTGACCGACGCCGGGCTGGCCAAACTCCAAGAGACCGCCCCGGGTCACGTCAGCGAAGTGCGCCGACAGCTGTTTGACGCACTGACCAAATCGCAGGTTCGTCAACTCACCACCATCTGTGAGCGCATCGCTCGGGCCGACCCTCACCCCCGCTCGGGCGATGATTTTGATCAACCCTGATCGGAAATACCGTCATCTGCCCGCGTCCATCAGCGGGACGGGCCGATTGCTGTCGGTGGTGGCCGAGCCGGCCAAGGTCATCGATGGCCGACGGACTTGTCGATTTCCCACCGAAACGTGTCGGATCGAGACGATGCCGTTCGTCGTAGGAGTGAGAGGCAGCCCGCCGGGGCGGCCCCACGACGACAGGAGATGGATCCGATGGCGCAGTATCTGATTTCCGTGCTTACCGACACGACCGACACCGCAACCGCCGAGGAGATGGCAGCGATCGATGTCTTCAATGAGCAACTGGTGGCCGATGGGCACTGGGTCTTCGCCGGTGGCCTGGCGTCCCCCAGTGCGGCCACCGTCATCGACGGTCGCCACGGGGAGCCGGTTCTCACCGACGGTCCCTTCGTGGAGACGAAGGAGTACGTCGGCGGGGTTCTGGATCGTTCAGGCCCCCCACCTCGATGTCGCTCTCCGGCTCGCCACCCTGGGATCGAAGCACTGCAACCGCAGGGTCGAGCTCCGGCCGTTGGTGGAAGAATGACCGACGTCGGCGATGTGATCGCCCGAGTCCACCACCAGGAGTGGGCCCGGGTGGTCGCCACCCTGACCAGGCGCTTCGGGGACCTCGACATCGCCGAGGAGATGGCCAGCGAGGCCTTCGCCGCCGCCGTCGAGCGTTGGCCGGTCGACGGCATTCCTCCCCGTCCCGGGGCGTGGCTCACCATCACCGCCAGCCGCAGGGCCATCGACCGGTTCCGGCGCGAGGCCAGGTGCCAAGACAAATACAAGGAGGTGACGATGCTGTCCCATGTCGTCGAACCAACGGGCGCCATCGGCGACGACCGGCTCCGCCTCGTCTTCACCTGCTGCCATCCCGCTCTCGCCATGGAGGCGAGAGTTGCGCTGACCCTGCGGATGGTGGGTGGACTCACCGTGCCCGAGATCGCTCACGCGTTCCTCGTCCAGGAAGCTGCCATGGGCCAGCGGATCACCCGCGCCAAGGCGAAGATACGGATGGCCAAGATCCCCTATCACGTGCCGACGACCGGGGACCTCCCGACCCGCGTCACGGGGGTGCTGGCCGTCCTCTACCTGATCTTCAATGAGGGGTACCTGGCCTCGGACCCCGACAAGGAGGCGGTCAGGGCTGACCTGACCGCCGAGGCGATCCGGCTCACCCGGCTGGTCCACGAGCTGATGCCGGCGGACGGCGAGGTCGCCGGTCTTCTGGCGCTGATGCTCCTGACCGAGGCCCGCCGACCGGCGCGCTTGTCGGTCAACGATGGGCTCGTCGCCCTCGACGAGCAGGACCGCAATGCCTGGGACGGTTGGCTGATCGCCGAAGGCCATGCTCTGGTCCGCGCCCGTCTCGCCTCGGGCCAGGCACCCGGGCGTTACCAGATCCTCGCCGCCATCAACGCCGTCCATACCGACGCCGGCGACTTCCGCGACACCGACTGGTCGCAGATCGTCGCCCTCTACGACCAGTTGGCCCTCCTCGACACCTCTCCGATCGTTCGCCTCAACCGGGCGATAGCCGTCGCCGAGCTCGACGGCCCGGAGGCGGCGTTGGCCGAGATCGAGATCCTGCCGCTGGAGGACTACCACGCCTTCCACGCCGCCCGTGCCCACCTGCTGCGCCGGCTGGGCCGGAACGAGGAGTCGCGGGCGGCGTACGACCGGGCCATGGAGCTGGCCAACAACACCGCCGAGAAGGCGTATCTCATCCGCCGCCACCACCAGCTGGCCGGCCGGTGAACGCTTCGGACCTCAGGAAACGGGGCGGTCGGCCCGGGGGTCGGAGTCGATACTCGTCACTGCCCTGGGCACAGCCCGTTCACTGGGTTGCGGACCGAGGCGTCCGGCATCAATGTGTTGCAGAAGATCGCCCCTTGGAGGTCGGCGCCGGTAAGGGTGGCGCCGGTGAGGTCGGCATTGCTGAGATTCGCTCCCCTCAAATCGGCGTCGGTGAAGTTGGCGCCGTTGGCATTGCTGTCGGCCAAGTGCACGCCTCGGAGGTCGGCGCCGGCCAAGTCGGTGCCGACGACCGAGCCAAAATCCAGGTTGGTGCCGACCAGCCGTGCGCCTTGGAGTGAGGCGCCATTGAAGCTGGACAGGGACAGCTCGGCATGGCTCAGGTCCGCCCCCTTCAGGTCGGTCCCGGCGGCTGAGCCCGAGTAGAAGGTGATGGAGGCAAGCTTGGCCGAGTTCCAGGCAGCGTCATCCATGATGAGCGACACCAGATTGGCATTCGACAGGTCGGCACGGGGGAGGCGGGAGTAGGGCGCAACGATGCCGGTCATGATCCGGTGTTTCAGGTCTGCGCCAGGACACCGGGCGTGTACCCTCAGAGCACAACCCCCGAAGGTCGAGCCGGTCGGGACGAACGGCGTGGTGTAGGCCAGAGCCAGCGGAAAATAGGGGTTCGTATCGTCGATCGTGATCGGAGCGTGGCCGCCGGCTACGGGGTGGCCACAGTGGTTCATGGCAGCCGAGGCCGAAGGCTGCGGGTTGCGGATCGTCCCGTCCGGCATCACCGTTTGGCAGAAGACGGCGCCCCGCAGATTGGCGCCGCTGAGGTCGGCGCCCGTCAAGTCGGCCAGGGTGAAGTTGACGCCCGACAGATCGGCCCCCTGGAAGTCGGACGAGGTGAGCCCGGCCGACGTGAAATTGGCCCCGGCCAGGTCGGCGTGGGAGAAGTTGGTCTGGGATCCGGCCACAAGCACCCATTGCGAACCCGCCATCTGTGCGCCCGCGAATGATGCCTCGGTGGTCGACGTGGCCGACAGCCTGGCCGCCGTCAAATCGGCTCCATCGAGCGTGGCGTAGGCCACGTCGGCCTGCAGCAGATCGACACCGGCCAAGTTGGCGCCGGTCAGATTCGAGTAGGCCAGAAAGGCGCCCTGCAGGTACTGCGAGGACAGATCAGCCCCCGCGCAGTTCGTGAAGGCGATGACGGTGCACCCGTCGATCTTGGTACCGGCAACCACCTGGGCGTTCGACAGGGCCTGGGCCGCCACGTAATAGGGATTGGATGGCTGGAGGGTGACGGCGGTGGGCGACGCCACCACCCTGGACGGAGCTGGGCTCGTGGTGACGGCGGTGGCCGAGCAAGCGGCCGTCAGCAGGGTCAGGACGAACCCGATGACGACCGCCCTCGATCGCCGGAACGATGCCGGCCTCTCCGAGACGCTGCCCGGCGACTCCGGGGGCGGCTCGAACTCGAAAGCGGTGCCTCCTCGGGGATCGGTGCTGGCCTCCGTCACTTATTCGATGACGGCGCGCCGGCACCAATTCTTGAGCAAATCTTCCCTTGCCGGGTTATTCCTGTAGGTGGCCCACCGAGAGTCTGCGATCGATCTCGGCTCCCATCATCCTGCAGTCCGTGGCCGGATGGTCGTAGCGGCAATGCAGCGCCCCGGAAAGATAGGCACGGGCCTGCACCAAAGTGGCTATCTCCTTGTCGAGTTCCCGGAGTCGTCCGGTGGCGATGGACTTCCATTCGTCGACGCTGGCGGCGTTGAGTATCCCGGCGATGTCGACCAAGGCCAGGCCGGCGTCCTGGAGCATGCCGATGAACACGAGCCTTCGGAGGGTGGCGACGTGGTAACGCCGCTGGCCTGACACCCGGGCATCGGGGACCAGCAGGCTCAGTCGTTCGTAGTAGCGGATCGTCGAGGTGGCGACTCCGGCCCGTGCCGCAACCTCTCCGATGGTCATCAGGAGCTCGGGCATGCTCCCCACTTGACTTGAAGTCGGGTTCAACTGTCAAGGTGGCGGTGTGGAAGAACAGCTGTCTACGGCACCCAACCACCATGCTGACTACCCCGGCTTCGCCGGTGTCTCCGGGCTCATCGCTGCACTGAGCATGATCTTCGGACGTAAGGGCGATGCCCAGCTTGTCGTGCGACTGAGCGGGATGGGACCAGGCGACAGTGTGGTGGACCTCGGGTGTGGTCCCGGAGTGGCGACCCGCCATGCGGCCCGACGAGGGGCGACGGTCACCGGTGTCGATCCGGCGCCCGTCATGCTGCGCGTAGCGAAACTTCTCACCCGGCGGCGGGCCAAGGTGGACTACGTCGAAGGTGCGGCTGAGGCGATTCCGCTCCCCCTGAACTCGGCCTCGATTGTGTGGTCGGTCGCCGCCGTGCACCACTGGTCTGACGTCGACATCGCCCTCCGAGAGATACGCCGAGTGCTCCTGCCCGGTGGTCGTCTCGTCGCCACCGAGCGACGGGCATCACCAGGGGCCCGAGGTCACCAGAGCCATGGCTGGACCGACGAGCAAGCCACCGTCTTTGCCGATCGCTGCCGCCACCATGGATTCGGTGACGTTGGTCTGGAGCGGGCAACGATCGGTCGCCGATCGACCGTCAGCGTGGTTGCCAGGAAGCCCTGACGCTCTCGGGACACGAGATACCAGGAATGTGCGGGGCTGCCGTCGTCGACCGGTCCTCAGGATCTCTCTTGACGGCGGGGCGCCCGCCTCATAGCGTGCCGGTCGGTTGACGAAGACGAGCCTGGAGGGATCGTTGGGCTCGAGCCGCAGTTTCAGACCGAACGCACCCGCCGGCAGCAGGGCAGTTCGAGCGGTGGTGCGAACAGCGCTGGTACTGGCGATGGCGTCGGGGATTGCCACGACGGCCGGCGCTTCGGCCAACGCATCGGTGGCGGGAGCCACGACCTATGCGGCGCCCGGAGTTTCCTCCCCGCTGCCTTCGGCCAGGCTACCGACGAAGTCGGCGACGGTGGATGCTCGACCGACGTCCTGTCCCCCGGTGAGCGACGACCCCAACACCGGCTCGGGCACTGCCACCCAGATCGGGGAGTTCCCGTGGCCGACTGCGCCCACGGGGACGTCGGAGACGGACTGGATCAGCGATCCGCACACTCCGCAGACGGCGATTCCGGAGCGCCCGGCCAACTGGAGCCAAGGTGGGGGAAGCGTCAAGCTGACCAGTGCCCGCTCCGACGACTCAGTCCTGTCCGACAATCCCCAGGAACTCTGCGGGGTCGAGGGGAACAGCGCCGACACCGCGTGGCAGACCACCACCGGCCGGCCGTCCACCGTGATCGCCGTCACCGATTCGGGTATCGAGTGGTGTGACCCGGCGCTGGTCGACAAGGTATTCCTCAATCGCGAAGCGCTGCCCCTGCCCGAGAATTCCCAGGGACTGACCAAGCCACAGCTCGAAGCCGCCGGAGAGCACTTCTCCGACTCCGACCCCTACGACCTCGACGGTTCGGGGATCCTGAACGTGGAGCAGTACGCCGACGACCCCCGCATCGCCAAGCCCTACCTCTGCTCCACCACTGACGGGGACGGTTCGGGCTACACCGGCATTTCGGCCGCCGACCTGATCGCGGCATTCGGCACTCCGGGAAGTCCGCACTACGCAGCCCGGACCGGCCCAGCGGGCTTCACCGACGCCATCGCCGGATGGGACTTCGTCGACGACGACAACAACCCCTTCGATGCCGTGCACTACGACCACGGCACCGGCACGTCGGAGGACGCGGTAGGGGCGGCCGGTACGTTGGCCCAAGAGGTCGGCACCTGCCCCAACTGCATGGTGATGCCCATCAAAGTGGGCGACTCGTTCATTACTTCCGGGAATGCATTTGCCGAAGGGGCGCTGTTCGCCGTGGACTCTGGTGCCACCGTGATCCAAGAGGCGCTCGGCACCTACGACGTCACCCAAACCGACACAGAGGCGATCACCTACGCCGAGGACCACGGGGTGCCGGTCGTGGCCAGCTCAGCCGACGAGGAGTCCGAGCACCACAATCTTCCCGCCGTGCTCCAGAACACCATCGTCGTCAACAGCGTCACCCATGACAGCAGCTTCGACCCACCGAGCTACCTCTACCTGAACGGCTGTACGAACTACGGCGCCAACATCTCGGTGAGCGTGGAGAGCGACTCGTGCTCGTCCGAGGCCACCGGCAAGACCGGGGGGATCGTGGGTCTGGCCGAGTCGGCCGCAGCCGTGGCCATGGCCGACCACGTCATCGCACCATACCCGGGGCTGCACACCGCCACCGGGGCTCCGGTACCGCTCTCGGTGAACGAGATCACTCAACTGGTCACCATGTCGGCCGACGACATCGACTTTGCCAAGGCCGCGCCCCCCAACGGGCCGGCCGACAACAACGCGGTGAAGACGGATCTGCCGTTGGTCACCACCGAGCGCGATCCCACCGGCCCGGGGTTCGATCCCACCAGCGGTTACGGCCGCATCGATGCCGCCCGCCTGGTCCAATGGATCGCCACCGGCCGCATTCCGCCACAGGCTGAGATCGACAACCTGCCCTGGTACCAGGTCTTCTCCCCGGCACAGGATCTGACCGTCTCGGGCGTGATGGGGACGACCCGCAGCCCGTCGTGGCACTACGAGGTGCAGGTGGCGCAGGGCGAAGCGCCGGCTCAGTCGGCCTGGCGGGTCGTGTCGAGCGGCACCGGGTCGGGGGTGCGGACCGGCATGCTGGCCCGGGTTCCCCTGTCCGAAGTCGCCGCCCTGTTCCCCGGTTCGATCAAGTTGGACGGCTCGCCGGCGACGGCCGACGGGCAGCCGCTGCCCGACAAGTACATGTTCACCATCCGGGTGGTCGTCCAGGACGCGGCGGGCATGGTGGGTATGGCCCGACGGACCGAGTTCCTCCATGAGGACGCCAGCTTGCTCAACGGAGCACCCATCCGGTTCCCCAGCTCGATCGTGGCACCTCCGGTGCTCGCCCCCATCGGACCGGGAGGGACCAACGCCCTCCTGGTGGCGACGGCGGACGGCACCGTCAACGCCTACGACTCCGGCGGACGGGAGCTGCCGGGTTGGCCGGTCCACACCGCTCCCGACACCGGTTACCACCCCGACGAGGAGGCGTACGCCTCGAACGTCGTGCCCACCGTGCCCCGCGGCGAGATCGTCGGGGGTCTGGCGGTAGGCGATCTGTACGACTCGTCAGGGCACGATGTCGACGTGGTGGCCACCGATCTGACCGGACGGGTCTGGGCGTGGGACGCCCACGGGAATCTCTTGCCCGGCTGGCCGGTACGGACCGACGGCGCATTTTCGGGGCCGGGCGTGACCAACACGGACAACGAGGTACTCCGTGGGATCCTGGGGGCGCCGGTACTCGGGGACCTGCAGGGAAACGGGACGCTCGACGTCGTCGCCGCCTCGATGGACCGTCACGTCTACGCTTGGCAGCCCAACGGGGCGGCGGCGCCGGGGTGGCCGGTGGAGGTGGTGGACCCGAGCGAGGTGCAGTCGGTCAGCCCGTCCGACGGCCAGGTCACCTTCTTGCCCACCGATCACGGCGACACGGGGACCAAGCTCGTCGACACCCCGGCCATTGCCCAGCTCGTTCCCGGTGGTCCGCCCGAGGTGGTGGTCACATCGAATGAGCAGTACGCCGGCCCGCCCAATGCGTCGCTGGGCACGCTGGGCACGCTCTTCTCACTGACCGGGGAGCTCTCGAACGCGGCCAACAGCCGGGTGTACGCCATCTGGCCCGATGGGTCGTTGCACAAGAAGGCGGCTACCACTCCGGATCCACCGGGCTATCCCAACCCTGGGGCATTCCTGCCGGGCTGGCCGGTGGCCATCGCCGATCTCGATCCCGATCTCCTCCCCGACATCGGCGACGGGGCCAGCAACGGACCGGCGGTAGCCACTGTCCCCGGTGGCGCCCCCCTGATCGCCGTGCAGAGCGACGTCGGGCCGGTGTACCTGCTCAACGCCGACGGAGGCGACGCCCTGGGCACGACGGGGGGTCTGCCCAACGTGTTGTCGTCGGGGCCGTCGGGGCCCAAATCCAACTCGACCGGGATCCTTGCCACCAGCGTTCCCGCCCTGGGAGCGCCGATCATCGCTCCTCTCGGTCGGGCATCGGGGAAGGGCAGCTCGCTCGATGTGATAGGTCCGGCCGAGAGCGCCGGCGAGCTGTTCGATGTCTCCGAACCCGCCGACCAGTCCCCTCATGACAGCCAACTCGACGCCTGGGACGCGGCCACCGGAAACTTCGTCGCCGGGTTTCCCCAGGTGATGGACAGTCTGCAGTTCTTCGACCAGCCGATTGTGGCGAACCTGACGGGCAGCCGGGGACAGTCGTACGCCGTGGAGGTGAGCTCGGACTCCGATCTGAGAGCACTGGATGCCGACGGTCGTGAAGCCCCGGGCTTCCCCAAGCTGACCGGGGGTTGGGTCACCGGTGGTGCGGTGTTCGGCCGGCTCGGGTCGATGCCGGACCAGTTGCTGGTGGCCGGAACCCGCGAGGGGGAGTTGTTCATGTGGCAGACCGGTGCCCCGGCGTCGGATCCCAGCGGGGCCTGGCCCCAAGTTCATCAGAACTTGTGGAACACCGGCGACTATTCGGGAACACCGGCGCCGTCGAACAGCGGTGCGGTCCCAACCGCGGTCCCGAGTTCCAGCCGCTGCGACCGGCCCGACCGCTCTCTGGCCGGCCGGACCGCTCGCCGCCCGGCCGCCGCCGGCCTGTGCCCACATCGGCCCGGATCCCCGACGGGGTGAGGCTCCGCCGATTCCCGGGAGCGTTCGCATGAGCTATCGAGTCGTGCAGTGGGCGACCGGCAACCAAGGCGTCGAGGCGATTCGGGCGATTCTGGACCGGCCCGACATGGAGCTGGTTGGGGCCAAGGTCTACAGCGAAGACAAGGTCGGGGTAGACGCCGGGGCCCTGGCCGGTCGCCAGCCGTGTGGTGTCGTGGCCACCCTCGATGTTGACGAGATCTTGGCCCTCGGCGCCCACTGCGTCGCCTACTTCCCACGGATCGCCTCGCTGGACGAGGTCTGCCGGATTCTGGCCAGTGGCACCAACGTCGTCACCACGGCGTTCCTCTTTCACCCACCTTCCCTGCCCACCGACGATCTGGCTCAGTTGGAGGCAGCCTGCGCGAGGGGTGGCTCATCGGTGCACGGCACCGGGCTCAATCCGGGGAATCTGAGCGGGGTGCTACCGCTCGCCCTCTCGGGAATGTCCCGGACGATCGACAAGATCACACTGCAGGAGCGGGCCGACTGGTCCTTCTACGAGTCGACACATATTACGTTCGACAACATGCGCTTTGGCCGGGCACCAAACGAGGTGACCGAAACAGCCAGCGATTTCCTGCGGTTCAACAGCGGGATCTTCCAGGAAATGGTGGCGTTACTAGGGAGGGCTTTGGGGGCCGGCCTCGACGAGATCGCCTCTTCGGTCGAACTGGTGACGGCGGAGACGGACCACGACATCTTCGGTATCACTTTGGGTGCCGGAACTGTGTCCGGACAGCGGTGGCAGTGGCGAGGGCTCCGAGCCGGCGACACCCTCATAGAGATCGAGACGCTGTGGACAGTGGGGGGAGAGTACCCGACCCACTGGCCGACGCCGCTTGATGGATGGACGCTGACGCTGGAGGGTGAGCCCTCCATTCGAGCCCACCTGCTCACGCTCATGTCCTACGAACGACCGCTGCCCCTGGCTGAGCACGTCCGGGCCGCGAGCGTGGCCACCGCCATGCAGGCGATCAACACGATTCCCGCACTCTGCGCCGCCCCAGCCGGGGTGCAGACCATGGCAGACCTGCCCTTGGTGCGATCAGGGCTCGGGTTCGGCAACGAGACTCCCGAGCCCTGACACTCGGAATGAATCAAGGATGAGGGCCCGAAAGCCACGTACGGTCTCCGTGGTTTCCTAGTCGGCCTGGCCGCATACCGAGTGATCCGTGAGGAGCAATAGGCATACGTCCTGGCGGGCCCGTCTGGTGCTCTTCGAATCGAATAGGGAAGCTTTACGACTCCTGACCCCAGTAGGGAGTCGACGATAGTGGGACTCGTTCCGGGCATCATCCCTTGGGACCAGCTCCCATGTAGGTCTGATCCGGCAAACGGGTACCCTGGACTTGATCCGGTTCGACGGACAGGTTGCTTCAGTTGATTATGCCGCCTGAAGGTCGGCGTTGTGGTGGAGCAATTCGTACTGGACCGGGCTGAGGTAGCCGAGGGTCGAATGCAGCCGGCGGGTGTTGTACCAGCCCTCGATGTACTCGAAGACGGCTCGGTGGAGTCCTGACCTCGTCGGCCAGGATCTCGTGTCGATCAGCTCGCGCTTGATGGTGGCGAAGAAGGACTCGGCCACGGCGTTGTCCCAGCACTCACCCTTCCTTCCGACCGACAGCACGACGCCGTTGCTCCTTGCGAGATCGGCGAAGTCCCGACTGGTGTATTGACAGCCGCGGTCCGAGTGAAAAATGACACCCTCTTCCGGTTGCCGGTTCATGAAGGCCATAGTGAGTGCCTCCTCCACCAGTTCGGTGCGCATGTGGTCGGCCAGTGCCCAGCCGACAACCTTCCGGCTGGCCAGGTCGATGACGGTGGCCAGGTAGGCCCAGCCCTCCCAGGTAGCGATGTAGGTGATGTCCCCGACATAGCGACGGTCGATCTCCTGGCACGGTCCGAAGTGCCGCTGGATCAGGTCCTTGGCCGTCTCGGCCCCGGGGTCGGCCACCGTGGTCTTCCTCCACCGCTTCTTGCATCGTCCCTCGAGGCCGGCCAACCGCATCAGCCTGGTCACCCGTCGTCGACCGCAGGTCACTCCGCGATACACGAGCTCCCGGTGGACCCGGGGGGATCCATAGGTGCCCTTGGACTCGGTGTGGATGGCTTGGATCTGGGTGGTCAGTTCGGCGTCGGTGACCTGGCGGACAGAAGGTTCGCCGTTGCTGCGCTGGTAGTAGGCGGAACGGGAGACCTTGAACAGATCACATGTCTTGGTGACGCTGTGACCTGCGATCTTCTCCGCCTCGATGAAGGGGTCCAGCTTCATCGGGTCTCCTTGGCGAAGAAAACCGTCGCACGCTTGAGGATCTCCACGTCCTCTTTGAGGGAGCGATTTTCCCGACGCAGGCGGGTGAGCTCCTCCTTCTCCTCGGTGGTGAGACCGGGGCGTTGGCCCTGGTCGATCTGGCCTTGTTTCACCCCCAGCCGCGCACGTTGGTCTCGGTCAGATCGAAGTCCTTGGCCACCTGGCCGATGCTGCGATCGCCTCGTCGGCACAGCTCGACGATCTCAGCCTTGAACTCCGGTGTGAACGACCGACGGGGGCGGGGCTTCTTCCTCTCCATGGTCTCCATTTTGGACATCCTTTCCGGGGCTCTGCCCCTTATGGTGGATGTCCGTCAAACCGGAGGAAGCCCACCCCATAGGCCGCTGAGTTTTCTTGGAGGGTCAGGTAAGTCCGAGTGAGCAACGCCTCCCCAGTCCGGCCTTGATGCTACCTTGGCCGGAATTGCACATTCTCTGAACTGCCCGGAGTGCTGGTAGGAGGTGGGTGAATGCGCCGGACATCCAATGTCCGAATGGGCGGGACATTGCTGTTCGGTGGCGCTGCGCTTCTTCTCTGTGCATGCGGCCCAACAGCGGGCACAGCAGCCGTCCCCCACTCGAACCGGCCGACCACCTCGCCCTCCAGCCAACCAGCGAACACGGGGTCGTCACAGTTTCGCCGCCCACCAGTCACCTTTTGCAGCACACTGGCCGTAGAGCAGAAACAAGTAGGTGGGCTTGCCAATGCAGTGTCGCGGAGTGAATCGTCGACTGACATGACGGCGCTGAAGAACTCTCTGGAATCATTCGTTGCCGGGAGCGTCGACACTCTGGCAAATGTGGAGGCTGAAATGGCCTCCGCTCCGGCGAACGTTCAGGCAGCCGTCACCGTCCTTGATCAGTTCTTTACCCAAGCCAGGACAGCCACTAAGAGCGCAACCAATTTGACTCAACTGAAAACGGCGGTTGCCAGTTTGCTCAATGACCAGGTCAATACCGCGAGCGCAACGCTCACGGACTACTCCAATCTGCTGTGCCGCACAGCATCCGCGTCGTGAGAACTCCCTGGGTGGTGGCATCCTTCACTTTGCCGGGCTGGCGCTCAACCGCCTCTCGCTTTCGAGATCGATCAAGGGTCGATTGGGCTCCATAGGACTGCGGTCGGCATTATGTCGGTCTCGGCTACGCCGAAGACCGGAGCCAACATAGGGGATCCCACCCAAGCGCTGAAATCATTGGGTCTTCTTCCGGGTCGTTGATTTGGTCCCTTGACCTACCCGATGCCCAGGTGGCTGTGCATTTACTTCGACGACCGGCAGCGACCAGTCCAAGGTGTACAAGAAGCTTCTCCAATTCGGAGAGAGTCCGTGGGCCACGCCAGTTATTTCAGTCGAGCTCGGCTGAGTCAAATTGTTGGTGATTACCAGCGCCGTTGCGAAGAGGTGTGCCCCTGGGTCGTACACGGAGATCGAACCGATGTAAAACTGATGACGGCCCCAGAAGTTGAGCCAGCTCCGATGGATGTTGACAGTGATCGTTGCCGAACCACCCTTGAGCCCCGGAATCGTTCCCGTTCCATAAACCGATGTGATGGCACCGTTCGCCGTAGTTGCGATGAATCCGCCAGAGGTGAGCGAGCCTGAGTTCAGGTACGAAATGAATCCGGTGAAATCGAGAGTAACTGGCGGTGCGGTCACCGTGAGGGTGGTCTTCCCGCTCACCGAGCCCAGGGTGGCGGTGATCGACGAGGTTCCCGGTCCGACCCCGGTGGCCAGACCGCCGGAGGTGATGGTGGCCGCCGACGTCATGCCACTGGCCCAAGTCACCTGGGAGGTGATGTTGGCGGTGGTCGAGTTCGAGTAGCTGCCGGTGGCGGTGAACTGCTCGGTTCCACCCTTGGTGATGGACGGGTTGGCCGGGGTGACGGCGATGGAGGTCAAGGTGGGTGCGGTCACCGTGAGGGTGGTCTTCCCGCTCACCGAGCCCAGGGTGGCGGTGATCGACGAGGTTCCCGGTCCGACCCCGGTGGCCAGACCGCCGGAGGTGATGGTGGCCGCCGACGTCATGCCACTGGCCCAAGTCACCTGGGAGGTGATGTTGGCGGTGGTCGAGTTCGAGTAGCTGCCGGTGGCGGTGAACTGCTCGGTTCCACCCTTGGTGATGGACGGGTTGGCCGGGGTGACGGCGATGGAGGTCAAGATGGGTGCGGTCACCGTGAGGGTGGTCTTCCCGCTCACCGAGCCCAGGGTGGCGGTGATCGACGAGGTTCCCGGTCCGACCCCGGTGGCCAGACCGCCGGAGGTGATGGTGGCCGCCGACGTCATGCCACTGGCCCAAGTCACCTGGGAGGTGATGTTGGCGGTGGTCGAGTTCGAGTAGCTGCCGGTGGCGGTGAACTGCTCGGTTCCACCCTTGGTGATGGACGGGTTGGCCGGGGTGACGGCGATGGAGGTCAAGGTGGGTGCGTTGACGCTGAGGGTGAAGGCCTGGGTGGCGTTGGGTGTGACACCATTGGCCGCCTGGATGGTGAACTTGTAGGTACCGGCCGCCACCGACGACGTGCCGGCCAATGTGGCGGTGCCGTTCCCGTTGTCGGTAAGCATCACTCCGGTTGGCAACTTGGATCCCGAGGCCAAAGTGATCGCTGGCGTCGGTGATCCTGTTGTCGCTACAGGAAACGTGAAGGCCTTGCCAGCCGAGACTGAATCGCTGTCGGCGCTGGTGATTGCCGGAGCTGCCGGCAGGGGCGTCGTCGACGGTCCTCCGGCAAAGAAGGAGCCCGACGCCGAACTTGCGGTCAACGATGAGCTGCCAGCATAGGTTGCAGTGACTGGAAGCAACCCGCCCGCCAGAGGCGTTACGTGACACGATCCGCTACCGGTGGTGTTGGTGGTAATGGTGCAGGTTTGGGTACCGACGAGAACAGAGATGGACGCACCGCTTACAGGCGTTGCCGGGATTTGACTCACGTCTGAGAGATTTGCGGTGATGGTGGCAGCCGTGCCGAGTACTCCGATCTCTTGGCTTCCGTTCAATGTCACAAAGCTGGTGTCTTTCCCGGCTACCCATGTGAAGTCGATCGGGTTCGACGTGAGCGTGGGAGTGCCAACCGTCGCTGCGGTGACCGTGTCCGTTCCAGGATGAAGGGCGCTGTACGTGAAGCTCGCCGAACCACTCACATTGGCATCGACCAGCTTGACCTGGGGGTTGGCGCCAGAGACGGTGAAGATAAGGGGTGTTCCTGAGGGGCTGGTCACGTTGTTGAGCTGGGCGGTGAAGGTCACCGACGAACCAGCCGTCGGGAAATTGAGTGAGGAGGGCGAACTCAGGCTGATTGAGGGAGCAGTCGATGTAACGACTCCAGTCGAACTGCAGTTTCCCGTGCCCAGACGCCATACCTGAATGTTGGTTGACACGTACTGACATGAGTCAGGTCCTTCGATGACCCAGTTGAACGGGTCGTCGGAACTACCAGGGCTGACAATGGTCGAGACTACGGGCGGATTCTGTGTGAGATCCACAGAGTAGATGTAGCCAGCATCTGTGGTTGCCACTAACGAAGTCGCCGCACCACTGCTGTTGGTGCCGCTCACCGCCAAACCGATGCCAAAGTTCGGCACGGTCGCAATTTGAGTAACGGTCCCGGGGTCGGAAGTGTTCGTTCCTGTGATGGACACGATGTCTCCTGTGCTCGATCCGCCAACTTCGGCATACAGCGTTCCGTCGGGAGCGAATGCAATCTGATAGGGAATACCAGTTCCGACTGACGAGGTGTCCGCATATTCACTAAGAGTTGGATTTGAGCTGGATGGATCCGAAATCCTGACGACATCGCCCGTGAAGAGGTAGCCAGAACACGTTCCCGTCACAAACATGTCACCGGTTAGGGGATCAAATGCCGGGGAAGAGGGGCAATCGGGCACGCCCTGTGCTGCTGTGGCAACCACGCGGACGATGGCACCGGTGGATGGGTCGATCTGCACGATCTCGGGATCTTGATTGTCCTGGATCCCGTTGGGCGGAGGGGTCCACAAGGTCCCATAGAGTTCACCGTCCGGACCGAAGGCCAGTCCGAACAGGTCGTCGGGACCGAAGTTCGCGTCAGGAAGCTGGTTGGCCAGGCTCGGTGTGCCACCCCCGGGCGGTAGGACGTTGATGGTCCCGGTGTAGAAGTCGGGGACGTAGGCATCCCCGCTGGAATTGAACGCCACCTCGCCTATCCCTCTACATCCGCCAATGCTGAAGTTGCCTGGAAGGACCTGGTTGTTGGGATCGGTCGTGAAGGGAGTGGCAAAACTCGAAATCGAGTGTCCCGAGGCCGGAGTTGGTGTGGCATCGGTGCATGTTGGCGGGGACCCGCTGAAGTAAGTGACGCTCACCGACCCGGGTACCGACAAGTTGCCATCGGTCACGTCCGTGGCAGTGAAGCTCACCGTCTCCGCATTGGTGTCAGCGGCATCGAAGACAGCATCCCCGGCGCTGTTGGTGACAGCTGTATCTCCCGGACTTGACGACCCGGCAGGGCTGATGACAGCGCTCCCCGTCTGAGAAAGTGACACCGTCTTTCCCGAGGCTGGCTGGCCCAGGCCATTCTCAAGGTACACGGTGATAGCAGCTTGGCTCGTTCCGTCGTCGGCTACCTGCGTAGGGCCGCCGTAGATCTGCGCTCCGGTCGCAGCAGGTTTAACGAACTGGATCGTCGGTTGGTCTCCAAGTGTTATCCCGTCCGAAGTGTCGCTAGCCGCAAAGGTGACTGACTCGGGGACAGTATCAGTCACAGAGAAACTTGCATCGCCGTCGACGTCAGTGATCGAGCTTGATGACACCACAGCCGAACTTCCTTGATCGGGGGTAATCCCGATGGTTTTGCCGGCTATAGGGATCCCATTGGAGTCTTTCAGCTGCACCACTAATGTCGCCGGAGTTGAACCATCGGCGGGAACCTCGTTATATGTCGGAGGATTATCTCCGGCGGCGAAGACATTTGACACTGATGGACTTGCCGCGCCCGGAGTCTCGCCATTCACCTCGCCGAGTAGGTTCACCAGACCTAGCATGTCGATCGAGCCAAGACCCACATGTGCAAAATCGCTTCCCATACTCGCCGCCGAGTGCACTGCCGGGGTGTTTTCGAGAGAATAAAGGATGGGGTTTAAGGGGCCAAGATTTCCGGTTCCGAGGTTTCCCGTGCTGTTCGAGTTGATGAAGGCTATTTCCGCTGCGACGATCGGTGCGGCCAAACTGGTGCCACCATAGGACTCTCCATCTGGACATCCGCCAGCATCTGCTTCGCAGATCATCATGCCCTGCGCGGGATCGGCGTCTGCAACGACGTCGGGAACCGAACGATTGGCTGAGGTGTTGAATCCGTCCTGATACGAAGGGCGAGAGAAAAACTGGCTAACGCCGTAGCCGCCCTCACCCGTTGGGGGTGTGTCATTAGTACCGTTCCACCACGATTCCCCCGGGTAGGCTAAGGACGGGCTTACGGTATCGGGACTACTTCCGCCCACCGCCGTTGCATTAGGTGAATCTGCGGGTACCCCAATCGTATTGGGACTGCCATCGAGACAGGTGCTGCCTGAATCACCGGTGGCGTTAAAAACACTGACCCCTTCGGCAGAAGCCTCCTGTAGGACTGAATCGATAGCCTGCGCCTCGGACAATGAGGTCTCGTCTTCACATTGAGACCATGAGTTACTGATGACGGTGTCCCCGTCGCCTATCATGGTGTTAAACAGGGACTCAAAACTAGTGCCAGGCGCGGCTTCATAGACTACGTATTTAGTACCCGGAAGCGGGTCAAAAAACATCTCCGTATCTACATCTAGCAGCACTTCGGGTTCGCCCGGTCCTGGCTGCGCAACTCCTCCATCCACAGAGACCTCGCTAAGTTGGCTCATTTGTGCGGAGCTTCCGACAAGCGAAAGCCAGTTGGCAACGTCGCTTGGATGAAAGGAGTCATACTCAAGTAGCCCGATCTTTTGCGGATTGCCAAGCGGCGTGGACTGAGCAATTACGGCATCGGCCGCTTTGGAAATGGAGCTTGACTTGGCTTGAATAGTCCCACTCTTTTGATTAAGTGCATTCATCAGGTTTGTCTTCCATTGTGCGAATGTGAGGCCAGTTGGAGCTCCATTCTTTGCAAAATCATAGCAGTCAGCATCGCCATTTTTATTGGTGGCGGGATTTAGCCAAATACTGGGATTCGAACCCGAGCCCTTAAGGCAAGCAACATACTCAAAACTCGAGGCGGCCACTAGTCCCAGACATAACCCACCCCAAAAGCCCCCCACGAACGAGAGGAGCTTCTGTATGACGCTCAAAAAGACGCCGACCACAGCTGCTACTAAGCCACCACCACCAAGCAACGTCACACCGGCACCTACAACGGGGCCTAGACAAATCTGCTCCGTTGTCTCGACGTTAGAATGAGGGGCCGCTGAGTCTTGAGTCGTAGCTCCTGATCCCGTTGGATCAGGGTTTGGCTGCGATGGGACGGCAAGATTCGAGAGCCCGGCAATAGATTCGATTATTGGAGCAATCGACACGGGAACGGCCGGGTCCTCCGTATTTGCGAACACCAAGCGTGCACCACTGCGGTATTCGACGATCGGAGTGCCAAAGGTGCGGCTTGCCAGCGATCGTGATCCTCTCACGGTTAGCGTCAGCCGATCAGCAGATCCCTGGACGAGCGAAAATCCACGCGAACGTAACCACGAAAGAACAGTGTCGTAGGAAGACTGGCTGGGCCCGAATGCCAGGGTGATTTCGCTAGGGGAAAGGAAGCGGCGATAGAGGACAGAGCCTGGGCTCTCGACGGCACGCAGGTAGGTTTCGAAGCCGTCCTGATCGCTGCGTCTCAAGGTGACCGTCAAAGTTAGGGAGCGCTTCGCCGCCGAACTAGGTGTCGGTACTGGTCGGATTTTGCCGTTCCCCACGGCGGGTACTACGGAGTTGGCTAGACGGACTGAGGGGCTGCTGGGCGTAGAAGATGCTGCCGCGTCCCCCGTATTTACACAGGTGGTCCCGATCACGATGGCGATCGTTATCAGAATTCCCGCTGCCAATCTAACTCTGCACGCCACCTGCCGACGACCTGCATCGGCCGAAAATACGCCCACCGAACTCCCCTTTTGTAGTCGTCCCGCTCCCAACTACCGGCCCCGGTGAGGCATCTGCCCAAAGCCAACTCCTGGCGGCCGGGGATCATCGTTGTCTTTCTATACGTCTCTGTCAAACGTTCCGCCGTCGGTTTTCGCGTGAATCCGGGACCGCTCTTCGCCGCGACCGACTATCGCTCTGAGTAACGAACCTGGATGAGATGCAAGACCAATCTCAGGGGCGGCCGTTTTGAGCGGCTCTATAACTGCATCGCCGTCACTTCCGTGAACGGCCGTTGTTAGTGGCGGGGGTTCCGTTGGTTCGAGGGCCGCCCGGACCTCAACTAGAGCAAAGGTGCTGGTAGACCGGTTGTGCATACGTAGCCGCCCAGGCGCTGCACTACTCAATGTCGGCACTCCGCGGTCGGAGTCCCCATAAACGCGTCACCCCTCCGGCTGGGGGTCGACCTTCGGGTTCATGACCCGACGAACTCCCGCGTCCCAGCTGGGAGGCACTGCAGGCCGTACGCGCTGGTCAGGACATCAGGTTCCGTGAAGACATTGGAGCTAGTGCCGCGTCAGGCAACGTTTGCCTGTACGTCCCTCTGGGCGATACTGGGGCGTGCGCTCCCGCGGCGACATCTGGCAACTCCACTCCCCCACCCCGCTTGAGCGGGTGTTCGGCGCGGAATCAACCGCTGTCGTCATCTTGTCGACTGGCAACGAGCCGGGCCTTCGTGGGATCTACGTGGTACCAGCCGCCGAGACCGACATTACGGGTGTCGCTATCGAACTGGCGGTCGGGCGCGAGGAAGGGCTCGACTCTGGCGTCGTGCGAGTAGCCCTAGCTCGACCGGACCGGATTAACTGCTCGTGGCTCGTCAGCCTGAACGAGACCGACCTGAATAAACAAACGGGCGTGCTTTCCGAAGAAAAGCTCTCCAAGCTCGGGGAGATGCTCCGACTTGGAGGCCTCGAATAATGGACATGTCATCTAGGCATGAGCACAATCATCGGGATAACGCGCGCCGTCTTTTGCGCAGCATCTGCGAGCTGTGGATAGCGGTCAGTTGCTTTCGCAAAGAGGCGATCACGCTCATCTCCCGCAGCCTCCTCGGCCAGGACTTCGATCGTCTCGCTTCCTACCTCGATGCTCGTGATTGGCTGCCTTTTGAGGTTCAGATACCAGGCGGGGTTCTTCTGTGCTCCCCCATTCGCGGCCCAAATGAGATAGCGCGAGTCGTCGGGGAGATATGCCAGCGGGTTGAGGTAGCTTGCACCGGACTTCGCTCCGGTGTGATGGAGCAGCAGCAATGGGATTTCCCCCCATGTGCCGCCTACTCGTCCATTGTTGTCGCGGAATTCAGCGATCACCTTGGCGTTGTACTCTGCGGGTGTTTCGGCCACTTGGGCTCCTCTCTCAATGTCCATCCTGTTCGGGGCCAGGTCGTTCAGACGGGTCGGCTCCTTCTCGGCCGTCAGCAGCTCAAGTCAGGCTCTTAGCCATTCGTCATGTGTTCCGATGCGATGGTTCGGCATCGGGCGATGCCCGTCCTGATGGCTATGTGACCTGTGTTCCCTCTCATGAGAGGGTTAGGGCCCGACGGCGAGGTCGTCGGACCGTCCAGCTTGGAGGCGGGACCACTGGGCAATCGGTCGTCCGCCCGGCCACACTGGATGCCACGTGGGCGAACCGCTGCTCGTCCGCGCGTAGGTGCACTGCTGGGGCCAGGCGGAGGGCGAGTCCTCCCAAGGCTCCTGGCGTCCATACACGGTGAGATCCATGAGCGCATAGCTGTAGTCCAGTGCCTCTGTGCCGCGGCGACTCGTCCAGTACGTCTCGTAGACGCGGTCGCCGTCCCGTAGGTAGCACACGAGGTGGAACAAGCCGACCTGACGCCCGATGAGGAGCTGATCGACGGAACCCTGGGCGGAGTACCAGGGCATGTGCCATTCCATGAAGTCGTGGTAGCGGATGCTCTCGTCGAAGGGACCTTGGCACAAGACGGCGTAAGTGATGTCGCGGGAATGAAGGTAGGACAGCTCCGCGATCTGGGTGGTCACCCACGTGCAGCCTTCGCATTGCTCAGCTGCCGGGTGGCCGGTGTGCCACATGAAGTAGTAAGCGATGAGTTGTCGGCGTCCTTCGAACGCGTCCAGCAGGGTGAGCGGTCCGCGAGGACCGGTCAGCGTGAGCTTGGCGTCGACCTCGACCATAGGGAGGCGTCGTCGGGCCGCGGCGATAGCGTCGCCTTCACGGGTGTGTGCCTTCTCCCGCACCCGTAAATTGTCAAGTTCAGCCTGGAATGCGTCTCGGTCGACGACAGCGGGCAGGTTCAGCGCCTTGGCGGCGCCAGACCCGGGCCCGCCGAGGTTTGTCGATTTCTCCTGCATGTCTGTCTGCTCCTACGGTCGTTTCCGCGTCTTCTTCGCTTCTGCGTGCGCTGCTTCGGCCAGCCGTTTTATCGAAGTGAGTCGCCTGTCCCATTGAGCGGCGAGATCCGCCATGGCCCGGGTGGCCTGGTCGAGACGGTTGACCTCTACCTGGTAGAGGACCTCTCGACCCTGCTTGCGACGGCTGACCAGTCCCGCCGCCTCCAGCACGACCAGATGCTTGGAGACCGCTTGGCGCGAGAACGGCACATGTTCGGCCAACGACCAGGCACTCGCCTCGCCGTTGCTGACCAACAGGTCGAGCACCCGGCGACGTGACGGGTCGCCGATGGCCGACCACAGTTCGTCGTCGGCCTGCGTCGTCATCCAGATCGACGCCCCGCGAGCACGCCGGCCAGGCGGTCCAGGAACTCACCCCACCCCTCTTGGTGCTCGTCGGCGTAACGCTGTTTCTCCGCTTCGGGCCAGTCGCGGACCTCATGGCCACTCTCGGTCACTCGAAGACGGGTCCGCTCGTCGCCCTCGGGCGACAGCGTGAACTCGACGAGCATGGAATTCCCGACCACCGGCTCCTCTTCGCGGGGATGGTTCCAACGGAACGAGAAGCGCGCAGGGGGGTCAACGGTCTCCACAACGACCGGGCCACCCTGGTCCCCGAAACCCAAATATCCATGAGCACCCGGTTCGACCACGAGGTCCACCCGGTCGGCGAACCACTGCCTCATCTGATCGGGTTCTGTGATGGTACGCCACACGACATCCGCCGGTGCCTCGATCAGAATCTCTCGCTCAATCATTTAGGCCTGTCATGAGTTCTTTGCCCTCTCCCACCCGAATGGTTGAGGTCCCAACCGACTGTGTCGGCCGACCCCAATCTCAATATGCAACCGATGGTAGCAGATCAGAACCTAATGTGCAATCAATTCTTGCAGTTTGGCCAGTACGGGGCGCCTCTCCCTAATGTGCAACTCGTTGTTGCATATCCCGCCAGTACCTACTACCATTGGTTGCACATCGACCAAGGAGGACGACGAGATGACCCGCTTCACCTACACGACCTACATCCACGCCACGCCCGAGCGGGTCTGGCAGGGCCTCACCGACCCAACCGACACGAAGCGCTACTGGCGGCATCACAGGGCTGGTGCGAAGACCTTCCGATCGGATTGGAAGAAGGGCTCCACCTACGACTTGGCTCACGACGAAGTCGGGCTCGTCGTGAGTGACCCCGAACAGGTGATCCTCGAGTCCGAACCCGGCCGCCGGCTGGGCTACACCTGGCACACATTCACGCCCGAGTGGGCCGCCGAGGTCGGCATGGACGAAACCACCGCTGACGCCTGGCGCGCTGAGCCCCGCTCCAGTGTCGCCTTCGACATCGACGACGACGAGCAGGGCGTGGTCAAGCTCACGATCGTCCACGACGGCTTCGAGCCTGGGAGCGACGTGCTCCAAGCAGTCTCGAACGGGTGGCCTGCCGTCCTTTCCAGCCTAAAGACCCTGCTTGAGACAGGGTCAGCATTGCCCTGGACGTGAAGGGTTGGCCGCACAGGAGCCGTGACGGACCTGCTCCCGTCGGACGCGTCGTTAAACGCTGGAGGTCCGGCGGCGGTTCGACACCACCGCCCTCGATGTGACGGGCTTCCACCCATGACAACAGCACCATTCAACAAGGAGACATAGACCATGACCAGCAGCGACTTCACCGCCACTTTCACCGTCGACCGGACCCCGGAGGAGATCTTCGCCGCGATCAACGACGTCCGAGGATGGTGGTCCGGCAACATCGAAGGGGACACGGACGCGCTCGGTGCCGAGTTCACCTATCGCTATCAGGACGTTCATTACACGAAACAAAAGATCAGCGAATTCGTCCCGAACCGGCGAGTTGTTTGGCATGTCGAAGAAGCGTCCCTCAACTTCACCCAAGAGCCGGATGAGTGGGTAGGCACCGATGTCACATTCGAGATCACACCGCAGGGTGACGAAACCGAGGTGCGATTCACCCACCGCGGTCTCGTGCCGGAGTTCGAGTGCTTCGAAGCCTGCTCGAGCGCTTGGGGCTTTTACGTCAACGGGAGTCTGAGGCGTCTCATCATGACCGGTCACGGGGAACCGAACCCGGAAGAACACGCAGGCGAGTGAACCATCGGCTCCTGCCTTGCGGGCCAGCCTTCCGGCGCCCGGACTTTCGCCGCCGACTCGCCGAGGATGCCGCCAGCTGGAGCAATGAAGTGGCCGGGCGAGCACCGTTCGTCGGACTGTGGACCTCCCCTGCTGAGAAACTCCCAGACTGACACCACAGCACCGGCCGGAACCGACCTTCGGGTTGTCGACCCGACGCACGCCCGGAGCTACAGCCGCGCAGCCGGCTAGTACGGGCTGGGCTGGTTGAAAATGATCGTAAGGCTGGTGATCTTGTCGTCACACACTCCGAAGTAGCTGGTCAGAATGAGTTCGTCGGGGAGGTTGGATTTGTCGTAGGTGCCCTCGTAGCGGGCACGGACGATCATGTCGCCGTAGTGATCGAGGACCTCGCCAACCTCCATCGTGACGTGGTCTCCGACGAATTCTTTGGCCATGAAGGCCCTGATGGCCTCGGAGCCCCAGATCTCGCGCCGGTTGTCGTTGACGTAGGCGTCGGGGGCGAAGGTGCCGACGATCCGGTCGAGGTCGTGGGCGTTGATGGCGGCGATGTGCTCGGCGACGACGGCGCTCAGTTCGGTGGCGGTGGGCATGACTGGCTTCTCCCTTGCTCTGATCGGCCCCGCGGCCGATCAGTCCACGCTGGGCGATGCCGCCGCGGGAGAGTCAAGGGGTCGTCGCCGGGTTGACTCTCCCACTAGGGGAGGGTCGAGAATGTGGGAATGTCCGGCTCGTTGACCATCGGCGACTTCTCTCGTGCAACCTTCCTCAGCGTGAAGACCCTGCGCCACTACCACCGGGTGGGCCTCCTCGAGCCGTCTGACGTCGACCCGGTCACCGGCTACCGGCGGTACACGAGCAACCAGATCCCGACCGCCCAGGTGATCCGCCGGTTCCGGGATCTTGACATGCCGCTCGAAGACATCGGCTCGGTCCTGCGGGCTCCTGATCAGACGACCCGAAGCCAACTCATCGCCGCTCATCTGACCCGGTTGGAGCAGGGCCTGGCCGACACGCAGCGTGCCGTGGCCTCCCTGCGCGACCTTCTCGAACACCCCTTGCCGCCGGATGCGATCGAGCACCGCCAAATACCGGCCACCCCGGCGGCGGCGATCACTGCCATAGTCGAGGTCGGTGATCTTGCCGCCTGGTATCAGGGAGCGGTCGGGGAGATCCGCGCCACCCTCTCAGCGCAGAGAATCGCCTCGGGCGGCCCTCCCGGAGGGATCTACACCAACGAGCTGTTCTCAGAAGAGCGAGGCGAGGCGACCATCTTTCTCCCCGCGGACGCCGAGGTCCGACCCGTCGGCCGGGTTGGGCCGTTCACGGCTCCACCCGTAGAGCTGGCGGTGATCACGCACATCGGGTCACACGCCGACGTGGACCGCTCCTACGGCGCGCTGGCGACCTACGTGAGTGAGCACGCGCTCGCCATCGAGGGCCCCGTACGCGAGTACTACGTGGTCGGCCGCCACGACAGCGGTGACGAACAGGCCTGGAGGACCGAGATCGGCTGGCCGATCTTCGACACCGTCCTGGGCCCTGTTTAGCGACCGCCAACGCCGCCATCAGCGCAGTCCATTGCCGCCGGGGAGCGGGGCATTATCTGTGGCTCTGGTCGGGGGCCGAAAGATCCGCAAGAGAAGCGGAGTGCCGACTCGCTATCCTTATCGATCGGCGAGGCCGGGAAGGCGTCTCGACTAGAACCTGAAGCGAGTCAGCCCACCCGGTTCGGTGCCCCGTGTCACGGTGACCAAATATGGCTTGATGCGATAGACGGGCATCGAGTCAGACGAAGGATCGGCCCGCAGCTCTTGCGTCGTCCCAGGTCACGGCCCAGTTGTAGCTACGAGATATCTACGGCCCGATACTCGCGTTAGCTACTACCGAATCCGTAACCGTGCCGATAGACGCCGTGCTATGGCTGGACAACGACAATGGCGCCTGACCAGGGGGGTCAAGAGCTCTGGGTAATCAGCCCGCTTCCGCCGCCCGCTTGAGGTTCGCCAGGGTCTCCTCCATCCCCGACAAGGTGTTCGGCATGACCGACTGGATGATCGTGTCCTGCTGCTTCGCGGGCATGGCGTTGACGGTCTGGAGGCCGGAGGGCGTGAACTCCCACGATTCCTCCACCTCGGTGCCACCCTCGATACCGGTGAACGTGTAGCCCCACCGGGTCATGCCGTCCTCGTTTGTGTCGTCACCGCCCGGCGTCCCGATGGTGGCGAAGGCGAATTCCCGGCCGCGGTCGGCGACGAAGACCTTGCACCGCATTTCCCAGCTCCGCTCGCCCGTCACGTTGTGCCCGACGAAGACCGCGCCCACCGAGGGGCTGGAACCACCCTCCCACTTGCACGCCCTGCACACCGGACTCCACTCGCCCATGCGGGTCACGTCGCTGATCATGCTGTACAGAGCCTCCGGCGGACGTGCCACATCGATGCGTCTCGTCAGCCTGTCGGAAACGTCCATGACAATGGACGATAGTTGAACTGCGCCTCCTGCGATCAGAGATCCAGCGCCTACCCTCCCCCAAGCGGGAGGACCGTCGGGCTCATCGCCCGAAGGCCGCCCAACGACGAGACCCGCATTGCGCTGATTGAACCGGCCTGGAATCCCCGGAGACTCCATACCTTGGAAGCGAGGATGGAGTTGTGGAAGAGAAGCGCCCCAGAACAAAGAGGTATCCGCCTGAGTTTGCTTGTGGGGAGCGGCGAACTCTACCTCGGTGTTGACCTTGACGGCGTGGAGCTACAAGCGATTGACCTCGACTGGGCACACGGAGCGGGCCATCTCGTGATTGGACGGGCCCAGGTGCTCGCCCTCCTCGCATGCAGACGACGCGTTCCGGCCGACAAGTTGAACGGCGACGCCGCCGCTCGATTCGCGCAACCGTGAACGGACGTCGACGTGGCTCACGCGCTGGTGCGTCTGCGGAAAGCGAGACCTCACCGCCCTTACCGCCCCACTTTGACGTCCAAGGCGCGACGTCAACCCGGCCACGCGTTGACTAGGACATCTGCGTAGGGCATGCCCGGTGCGGCTCTAAGCAGCGATACGCCAACCGAGGACGATTGCGGTAGGGACCGCCCTTTCGGGCGGCCCCCCGCACAGATCCCAGCGTGCGCTGCTAACGCACTGGGCTCCTGCCTTGGGTGCGAACGTTGAAGCGCACGCTCGGGAAGGGATGCATGGTGCGGGCGGGTGGGAGCCATCGCTTCTCGTAGAGGCGCATCCGGTTCCAAGTGATCCGGGTGCGCTGGCTCCGACGCCGGAGCGCCTCGAACCAGTACCGGGTCACTTCTTGTCGGAAGGCCACCACGGCGTCGATGTTGCCGGGCACGGCGTAGTAGGCGAGGTGACCTCGCACCACTGAACCGAGCCACTGCCCCTGCTCGGGGATGGGGAGATGTCGGCGCCGCTTGAGCTGGTCTTTGACCTCGGCAAGCTTGGCCCGCATCCGCTTCGAGATGGTCTTGCGCCTGACCCAGAACCGTCCGATCTTGTTCTTTCCGCACATGTGCGTGAAGCCCAAGAAATCGAAGGTCTCCGGTTTCCCGTCGCCCCGGGCTTTACGATCTCGGGCGGCGTTGCGCCCGAACTCGATGAGCCTGGTCTTGTCAGGATGCAGCTCCAGAGCGAACTTCGAGAACCGCTCTCGGAGGTCTTTGAGGAACTGCTCGGCGTCAGCCCTGTGCTCGAACCCGGCCACGAAATCATCAGCGAAGCGCACGATGATCACGTCACCATGTGCGTGCTGACGTCTCCACTGCCGGGCCCACCGGTCGAGGACGTAATGGAGGTAGATGTTGGCGAGCAACGGTGAGGCCGACGCGCCCTGGGGCGCTCCGGTCTCGCTCGCCGACCACTCCCCGTCCTCGATCACCCCTGCGTTGACCCATTTCTGGATCAGCCGCAGAATCCTCTTGTCCGCTATGCGGTGCTCGACGAACCGTGCCAGCCAGTCGTGATCGAGACTGGTGAAGAAATCTTTGACATCGGCGTCGAGTACCCAGTTCACCTTCTTCTGCTGGATCCCTACCGTGAGCGCATCGAGCGCATCGTGCGGGCTGCGCCCCGGCCGGAACCCATAAGAGAAGCCGAGAAAGTCCTCCTCGTAGATGGCGCCCAGCACCTCGACGACGGCTCGCTGGAGGATCTTGTCCTCCAGCGTGGCGATACCGAGCGGCCGGAGCCGCCCGTCTGCCTTCGAGATGTACGCCCGGCGAGATGGACTGGCCCGGTAGGCACCGCTGTGGACCCGTTCGAGCAGGTTCTCGAGGTTCGCCCTCAGGTCCTGCCCGTAGTCGTCCCACGTCACCTCGTCCACCCCCGGTGCGGCCTTCGGGTTGATCGCCGTATAGGCCGCCCACAGGCGGTTCAAGTCGACGTGGTGCAGCAGTGCGCTGAACCGCGCATCTTTGTCCCTTCGTGCTACTTCACGCACACGGTCCGACCCGCTTGACACGCCTTCTCCGGCACTGCGTCCGGGACGTGGTAGGTCGTCCGTGTTCCCCTCGGCCAACCCCCTTTCCTCCACCACCTCCGCCTCCGGTCTCCCGGTCTTGTTCGGCAGCTTCGCAGGTACTACGGGGTCGTCAGACTTCCCACGCTCGTGCATCACAGGATTACGGCCTTGGCCTTGCCTGTGCGGCCCAGCCGGCGATCAACCGGCCAGGCGGGCGTGGGATCTCCCGGTTCTCGCGCATGGAGACTCCGTGCATGCACAGGTTCTTCGACCGCGCGGGGCCCTCCACCAACTCGCAATAGCGCTGCTAGAGATGTGGCCTTCCGCTTGTTTCGACAGCGTCGGCACCCCGGACTCCTTGATTTCGCGGCTCAATTGCCCAGCCTGCACGTACCCCTGTCAACGCTTCGCCGCCGTCCTTGCAGACGTCAACGCATGACTCGGGGCCATCGTGGGTCGCTACCCCTTCGACGTAGAGCGTTCTCATCTCCTTCTCCATGCCGGTTTATCCCGGCGCTCCGAAACCGCAAGGTACGGGCCAAAGTCAACCTTTGCGGATCCCAATCCCCGGGTACTCAAGAATGAGACCGGCCCGGTCGTAGATGAGCTGGCATCGGAAATCGAACGCTGGTGCTCGATAGTCAAAGTTCGGGCGATCGTCTTGATCGTTCAGCCGCGCGTAGAACTGGTCGAGACGTTCTATCTTTCGCTTCGTCAGACGGACGTATGCGGCTGGCGCGGCCGCATTCTCGCCCGCGGCGAGGCCGAGAAGGTGCACTGGCAGGGCATTCGTCATCGCAGAAGCCTCGAGGTCGATATCGAGGCACCCGTCGAGGTGGGCGGCCTTGTCGCCGTCAATCAGCCAGTGGCCCTTACCATCGGACTCGGCATACTGTTCGATCGATCCCAGTGCAGTCTTTGACGTGATCCGGGCGCGGCGAGTCTTCCAGAGTTGATCCAACTCGATGTCGTAATTCACGACCCAGGCGGCACCGTCTTGAAATCCAGTCGTGGTTCCTTCGATCCGGAGCCCGTGCGGATCAGGGGTGAAGTACGAGACCTCGAAGCCGGAGCGGAGACCCTGGTGTAGCCAGCAAGCGGCTGGGGGCAAGTTAGCGAAAGCCACAGGCTGAGTCTGCCAGTCCCTCATGCCCTCAGGCCGGACGCCATCCAGTCCGGCAATGGCATCACACGGATCGACACAGACGATTCTTCTAATAGGACCGCGGGCCCCATCCCATCCGAAATAGGCATCTCATTCACCAGAGCATCACCAAGAGACTGATTAGGGCACCTACACAGGGCATGCCCTATGCAGCCCCATGCACCGCCTCCTCGATCGAAGACTCGACCGCAAAGGCGCATCGCGTGCGCTGGGTCCGCGGCGCCACCCTTCACAATGTTGCATAGGGCAAGGCTGAGCAGGTCCCGAGAAGAAGCCCCGAGAAACCCCGACCTTCGACCTCGG